>JAJEGN010000015.1 GCA_022819855.1 Gammaproteobacteria bacterium
CTGGGCGTTTTATCCCCGCGCGGGCTGGTTTGGGGGCGCGGAGCTTACTGGTATTTATCCACGGCGTGTCTCAAGCGCACTGTCGCGTGACTCCCCGAACCCGTCGCCAACGCGGTCACACAAAAACGGCGCAACTCTTTCCGGAACCTCAGTGTTGTCGGGCCGGAACGTTTGCCGCTAAGCTGCGCCGATGCTGCATTCAACACTCCGCCGCGTCCCGTGGCTTGCGCTGATCGGGCTCGCGCATTCGCTGGCCCACGCCCAAGACGACCGCCCCAACATCCTGCTCATCATCGCCGACGACATGGGCTATGCCGATCTCGGCATCTACGGCAGCGACATCCGCACACCCAACATCGATTCGCTGGCCGACGGCGGCATCCTGTTCACGCAGTTCCACGCCTCGCCGCTCTGCGCAACGACACGGGCGATGCTGCTCACCGGCAACAACAACGCGGTCGCCGGCCTCGCCCGCCAGGGCAGCTTCGCCGGTCCCGTGATCCCGGGGCTCGCAGGCTACGAGAACCGCCTGTCCGACCGAGTGGCCGTATTGCCGAGGCTGCTCGGGGAGGCGGGCTACCGGACCTACCATGCCGGCAAGTGGCATCTCGGCACGACGCTCGAGCATTCGCCGTACGCCGCGGGCTTCGATCGCTCGTTTTCGCTCAAGCGCGGATCGGGCAATCACTTCGACGACACGGGCATTCGTCCGACCCCGGACCCGAAGTATTTCGAGGACGATACGGAGACCGGCTGGCCGGAAGGCGAGTATTCGACGGAGTTGTACACGGACAAGCTCATCTCCTGGCTCGAGGAAGACCGGGACAGCGAGCAGCCGTTCTTCATGATCGCGGCGTACACCTCGCCGCACTGGCCGCTGCAGGTCCCGGACGAGGATCTCGACCTCTATGCCGGCCACTACGACATGGGCTACGACCGCCTGCGCGAGCTGCGGTTCGAGTCGCTCAAGGCCGCGGGCATCATCCCGGCGGACTCGAAATTGCCGCCGCGCAACCCGGCGATCCGGCCGTTCGACGAACTGAGCCCAGACGAGCAGCGCCTGGAATCGCGCAAGATGGAACTCTACGCGGCGATGCTCGACAACCTCGACCGCCACGTCGGCCGCCTGTTCGACTGGCTGCGCGCGAACGATCTGTACGACGACACGTTGATCGTTTTCTTCTCCGACAACGGCCCGGCACCCGAAGATTTCTACTATGAGGGGCCGTACGTCGACTACATCCAGGCGCACTACGACGCGTCGTACGAGCGCGCCGGCATGCGCGGCAACTTCCTGTCCTACGGACCACAGTGGGCCGAAGCCGGATCCGCGCCGTTCAAGCTCCACAAGGGTTATCCGAGCGAGGGCGGCGTCGTGTCGGCGATGATCCTGAAGGGTCCGGGCGTGATGCCGCGCGAAGAGTATTCCGACGTGTATCTGACCGTCATGGATCTCGCGCCGACCCTGCTCGAGCTCGCGGGCGCGAGCTACCCGGACGACAAGGCGCCGATGCTCGGCCAGTCCGCATGGCCGTATCTCTCAGGCCGCGCAGACACCGTGCATGACAACGATTACGTCACGGTCTTCACCCATCGGCAGTACGCCTCGGTCCGCCAGGGGGACTGGAAGCTGCTGTCGCTCGAGCAGCCGTTCGACGAGCGCTACTTCACGCTGCACAACCTGGCCGAGGATCCGGGCGAGGCCATCGACCTTTCGGCCTCCAATCCGCGCAAGCGCGCCGAATTGCTGGAGCTTTGGCGCAGCGAGCGCGTGAAGCTCGGTATCGTGTTGCCCGAGGACCTCTAGGCGCCGGCGCCCGTTGCGATGCGGGCTCGTTCAATGGGTACAGAACCCGCCCGTTCCGCTTAGAATGGCGACTCCGGCTGGCCACGCCGAAAAGGATCGAGTGCCGACGATGAAACTTGCATCGAGACTGCCTCCGATTTGCCTCGCCTTGTTCGCCGCCGCATGCACACCCGCGCCGGAAGGCGGCGATGCCGCCGATGTCGGCGACCCCGCCGGGGCGCAAGGCGATGCGGCCGCGTCCACTGCAGCGGCCACAGCGGACTCGCCGGCCGCGCAGACCTCCGACGCTGGTTACTTCGAGTGGCCGGAATACCGCGCCAACCTCGCCGCGCAACGCTATTCGCCGCTCGCCCAGATCGACCGTGACAACGTGGCCGACCTGCGCGTCGCTTGGCGCTGGTACGCGGGCAACTACGGTCCTCGGCCGGAACAGCGCAACCAGACGACTCCGCTCATGGTCAACGGCGTGCTCTACGCCACGGCCGGCACGACGCGCAACGTCGTCGCGATCGATCCTGCCACGGGCGAGACCCTGTGGGTCTGGCGGCCCGACGAGGGCGAACGTTACGAGAACGCACCGCGCAGGTCATCCGGCCGCGGCCTGTCGTACTGGTCGGACGGGCAGGGCGGCGAGCGGCTGATCGTCGTGACGCCGGGCTTCAACCTCGTCGCGCTCGATCCCGGGACCGGCCGGCAGGTGCCGGGCTTCGGCGAGAACGGCATGGTCGACATGTTCGTGGGGCTGCGCGGCGAGATCAACGAACTGTCGAGCATCGGCAACACCTCCCCCGCGACCATCGTCGGCGACACGATCGTCGTCGGGCCCGCGCATGCCGTCGGTATGCGGCCGCCGTCGAAAGCCAACCTCAAGGGCGACGTGCGCGGTTTCGACGTGCGTACGGGCCGGTTGCTGTGGACCTTCCGCACGATCCCGGAGCCCGGCGAGCCGGGCTACGAAACCTGGCTCGAAGGCTCCGCGGAGTACACGGGCAATGCCGGCGTCTGGGCGCCGATGGCGGCCGACGAGGAACTCGGCCTCGTCTATCTGCCGACCGAAATTCCGACGGGCGACATGTACGGCGGCCACCGCCCCGGCGACAACCTCTACGCCAACAGCCTCGTGGCCGTCGACGTGCGCACGGGCGAGGTCGCGTGGCATTACCAGTTCATCCACCACGACATCTGGGACTGGGACAACCCGACCGCGCCGATTCTCATGGACATCACGGTCGACGGCGAGGACATCAGGGCCGTGGCGCAGATCACGAAGCAGGCCTGGGTGTACACCTTCGACCGCGAGACCGGCGAGCCGGTCTGGCCGATCGAGGAACGGGTCGTCGGGCCGTCGGACGTCCCCGGCGAGCGCACGGCCCTGACGCAACCCTTCCCGACGAAGCCGCCACCGTTCGACCGGCAGGGCTTCAGCGAGGACGACCTCATCGACTTCACGCCGGAACTTCGCGCCGAGGCGCTTGCGGGCATCGAGCAGTTCCGCATGGGCCCAATCTATACTCCGCCGTCGCTCGCCAATGCGCCCGACGGCACGCGCGGCACGCTGATGCTGCCGAGCGCGACGGGCGGGGCGAACTGGGAAGGCGGCGCGTACGATCCGGAGACCGGGATTCTCTACGTCGGTTCGTATACCAACGCCTGGGTCATGGCGATCCAGTCGGAGCCGGACGTGTCCGACATGAATTTCATACAGGGCGGCGGTGGCGAACTGCCATGGCTCGAGGGCCTGCCGCTCGTCAAACCGCCCTGGGGCAGGATTTCGGCCATCGACATGCACCGCGGCGAGATCCTCTGGCAGGTCCCGAACGGCCCGACGCCGGACGACGTGGCCAACAACCCGGCGCTTGCCGGCCTCGACATTCCGCCGACGGGCTCGCCGACGCGTCCGCCGACGCTCGTGACACAGACGCTGCTGTTCTCGGCGCCGGGCTGGGGCGCCCAGCCGCTGTTTCGGGCTCACGACAAGGCCACGGGCGATGTGCTTGCCGAGATCGACCTGCCGGGGGCCGTGGGCGGACTGCCGATGACCTACATGATCGATGGCCGGCAGTTCATCGTCATGTCCGTCGCCGGGGAACGCGGCGCGGAGTTCGTTGCCCTGGCGCTGCCCGAGTAAGGCCTGCCATGTAAACTGCGCAAAGACGATGGAATGACGGATACACGAAATCATGACTAACGGACCTGCACCAGCGGCGAACGGCGACGATCTCGCCGTCACGCTCGGCATCGAGGAGGAGTTCTTCCTCGTCGATCCCGACACGCGCGACCTTCTCGCGGACCCGGACCCGCGCATCTTCGAGGCCTGCGAGGAAAACCGCGGACCGCACAAGATCGTGCGCGAGTTCCTGCGCTCCCAGATCGAGACGAATACGCGCGTTTGCAGTTCGGTCTCCGACCTGCGCGAGGCCTTGCGCGAAACGCGGCGGCTCGTGATCGACGCGGCCGAGCAGCATGGCGCCCGGGTCATGGCCGCATCCATGCATCCCTTCGCGACCTGGAAGGACCAGGCGCCGACGCCGCGCGATCGCTACCACAAGTTCGCGGCCACCTACCAGGAAGCCGTTCGCCGTCTCGTCGTCGGCGGCATGCACATTCACGCCGGCTTCGGCGATGCGGATACGCGCGTCCGGGTCATGACGGCACTGCGGCGCTACCTGCCGATGCTCCACGGGCTGTCCGCCTCCTCGCCGTTCATCGCCGGCCGAGAAACCGGCTTCAAGTCCTATCGGCTCACGGTCATGGGCAATCTGCCGCGCACGGGCATGCCCGGTCCGCTCGGGTCGTGGACGGATTACGAAAGCCTCGTGGCCGAATACCAGCGCATGAACTTCATCGAGGACGGCAGCGAGCTGTGGTGGGACATCCGACCCTCAAATGCGTATCCCACCGTGGAACTGCGCATCTGCGATGTCTGCACGCGCATCGAGGGCGCGCTGAGCATCGCGGCGCTCTACGCCTCCCTGATCCGCAAGCTCATGCGGCTCGACCGCGAGGGCGCCTTGCCGGCGGAACCGCTCACGGAACTCATCGAGGAGGATCGCTGGATGGCGCAACGCTACGGCGTGTTTGCGTTCCTGGCGAATCGCGACGCCGGCGGGCGGTCGGACATTTACGACCAGACGGCCGAACTCATCGAGGAGCTGGTTCCCGACGCCCAGGCTCTGGGCTGCGAGAACGAGATCCGCCGGGCGCTGACCATCATCAGCGAAGGCTCCGGCGCGGATCGTCAGCTCGACCTCTACCGGTTGCGCCTGCTGGAGGGCGACACGCGCGAACAGGCGCTGCGCAAGGTCGTCGACCTCGCGATCGCCGAAACGCGGGAAGGGGTCGACGACGAGTCGGACTGACGGCGAGCCCGCAAATCTCACCGAGGGCCGAGATGATCGCGCAGTACGTTGCGCGCCGGAGCACCGTCGATCGCCGAAACCACAGTTCGAACGACGGAGTCTCTCGCCAGGCGGAACCCGCGGCAGCGCTGCCGGTCAGCTTTAAGGACGGCAGCAGATGGGCTACCGTTGTAGATTCGTATTGAAACCGCAGCAGGCGGATCGGTGTTCCCGTGAGCGCCACGAACGACCACACACTCATACGCGAACAGGCCGACAGGATCGTCGCGCGCGGCGCGCTTGGCCGTTCGCCCACTTATGTGCGGCTGCTCGAGTTCCTGGTGGCCTGCGTCGGCGAGGGCCGCACTCCGAAAGAGCTTGAAATCGCGGCCCAGGTCTTCGGCAAGGGTCCGGACTTCGATCCGAGCCAGGACTCGATGGTCCGTGTCTACGCCCACAATCTGCGCCAGAAGCTCAATCACTACTACACGAACGATGGCCGGGACGAGGCGCTGCAGATCGCGATTCCGAAGGGCGAATATCGGGTCACGATCGTGTCGGCGGAAACGAGGCCCGCCGACGAGACGCCGATCATGCGCGTCGGCCTGACTCGACTGCGTCTGGCCGCGGCCGCAGTGGTGCTCGTGGCGCTCGCCGCCGCCGTCGGCTTCGTCGTCGGCGCGGGCGGCAACACGGGCGAATCGGGCTATGGCACAGTGGCCGCGTCGCCGATCTGGAGCGAACTCTTCGACGACGATCTGCCCGTGCTCGTCGTCGTTGGCGACTACTTCATCGTCGGCGAGCTCGACGAGGCCGGCAACGTGGCGCGGCTGGTGCGCGAGTTCGCGGTCAATTCGAGCGAAGACCTCGACATCTTCTCGATGATGGACCCCGAGCGCGGAGCCCGTTACGTCGATCTCGATCTGACCTACCTCGCGCGCAGCACGGCGTTCGCGCTCAGGGACCTGTTGCGCGTGATTTACACGTCCGACAAGCCCGTCACGGTCGTGCCGATGTCCGATCTGGACATCGAGGATGTCAGGACCAGCCACATCGTCTACGTGGGCTACATCAGCGCGCTCGACAAGATCATCGAGTTCGTGTTCGCCTCGTCGTCGCTGGAGATCGGCGACACGTTCGACGAACTCACGAACCTCGAGACCGGCGATCGCTACGTCAGCGAGGCGGGACTCCCGGCCGATTACCGCGATTATCGGGACTACGGGCTTTTTTCGACATTCCCGGGGCCGAGCGGCAACCAGTTCGTCGTCGTCGCCGGCACGCGCGACGCGGGCCTGATGCACAGTGCGGAAGCCGTCAGCGACCCGCCGTACGTGCGCTCCATCGAGCAGGCCGTGCCCGAGGCCATTGCGGCCGAACCGCCTGCGTTCGAGCTGCTCTACGAGGTCACGGGCTTCGACCGCACCAACCTCGATGCGATGCTCGTGCACTCGGCGCAACTCGACTTCAGCGAGATCTGGCGGGGCGAGCTGCTCGAGACGGATTGACCGCGCGCCACCCGCGCTGATTACGAGGCACGGCGGCTAACGGACGAAACCTGCGGTTCCGCGTCGGCCGGTATCCGGTTCAGACGAGTCCGACAACCCAGAGCAGGCAGACGACAAGGAACGACACGATGCCGCCGACGAGCGTCGCCCCGCCGTAGCCGAGAATCGCATCGTTCGCGCTGAGCTTCGACAGCGACGTGCAGACCCAGAAGTAGCTGCTGTTCACGTACTTGATGATGACCGAGCCGCTCGCGCCAGCGAGCATTGCGGCCTCCGGGGAGAGACTGAGGCTGCCGAGCATCGGCGCGACGAGCGACGCGGCCGTGATCACGCCGACGGTCGTCGAGCCCGTGATCATGTTGCCGATGATGCCGATGACGAACGGCAGGAGAATGGCGGGCAGCCCGTAAGCGGCGAAGATGCCGCTGATGTAGTCGACGGCCGGCGTGCCCCTGAGAATCTCGCTCAGCGAACCGCCGAGCCCGGTGACGACGAGGATCATCGCCGAGATTCTGAGCGCTTCCTCGACCCAGGCGTTGGTCGAGGCCTTGCGGTGCTCGGGAGTCCGGATATTGCGGAACGAGAGCCACACGCCAATGCTGAGCGCGATCACGGGCCAGCCGATGTAGGCGAGCCCGTCGCGCACGATGTGGCCTTCCGGCAGGAACAGCCTTGAGACGCTCTGCGCGGAAATCAGCACGATCGGCACCGCGATCGGCGCATACGATGCCCAGGCGCCGGGCCGCTCGGCATCGCTGTCGAGAAAGTCGTCGGCCACGTATTCGTCGGCGGCCATCGTCGGGATGCGCGGCCCGACCACGTACTGGCCCCAGACCCAGCTTCCGAGCGAGCCCGCAAGACAGGCGATGCCGCCGAAAATGATCGTCGTGCCGATGTCCGCGCCGACGATGGCGGCCGCGGCGAGCGGGCCTGGCGTGGGTGGAACGATCGCGTGGGTAAGCTGCAGCGAGCCGACGAGGCCGATCGACATCACGCTGATCGTGACGCCCATCATCCTTGCGGCGGAGTGCACGAGCGGATTCAGGATCACGTAGGCGACGTCGGAAAAGATCGCGATGCCGAGCACGAAGCCCGTGAGCGTCAGCGCGAGCGGCATGCGTTTCGACCCGACCACGCTGACCATGGTCTGCGTGATGGTCTGGATCGCGCCGGTGTGTCTGAGCGCCTCGGCGATGATCGAGCCGAGCACGATCACGACGCCGATCGAGCCGAGCGTGCTGCCGAAGCCCGACTCGAACGCGGCGATGAAGTTGTTCCTCTGCACGCCCGGGATCACGCCGAAGAGCAACAGCGGCACGAGCAGGGCGAGGAAGACGTGCCAGCGCCATTTCGCGATCAGGAACAGCAGCAGGACGATGACGCCCAGGAACGCGAAGAGCGCGACCAGCGGGCTCGTGGCGACGGCGGTTGCGGGATCCATGCAGCGCTCCCTTGCTAGCTGGCGCGCTCGGGCGAACGGTCGGCGAGATAATCGAGCGCGGCCGCGACGCCGCCGCGCTCGTGCGGGACGCCCGCCCGGGCCAGGCCCATCTCGACGCCGGCAAGCGTTCCCGCGAGCATCAGGTCGTTGAAGCTGCCGAGGTGGCCGATCCTGAAGATCTTGCCGGCGAGGCGGCCGAGCCCCGTGCCGAGCGACATGTCGAAGGCGTCGAGCACGACGGCCCGAAAACTGTCGGCGTTGTGTCCCTCGGGCATGAGCACGGCCGTCAGCGAACTCGAGTATTCTTGCGGATGCAGGCACACCACTTCGAGGCCCCAGGTCCCGACCGCCAGCCGGGTTGCCGCCGCGTGGCGGTCATGCCGCGCGAAGACGTTGTCGAGGCCCTCCTCGAGCAGCATCCGGATCGACTCGCGCAGCCCGTAGAGCAGGTTTGTCGCGGGCGTATACGGGAAGAACCCGGACTTGTTGGCCGCGAGCACGTCATCCCAGTTCCAGTAGCTCGTCGGCATTGACGCGTTGCGGCTCGCTGCGAGGGCCTTGTCCGAGACCGCGTTGAACGCCAGGCCCGGCGGCAGCATCAGCCCCTTCTGCGAGCCCGCGACGGTCACGTCGACGCCCCATTCGTCCATGCGGTAGTCGATCGAGGCGAGCGAGGAGATCGTGTCGACCATGAAGAGCGCCGGGTGCTGCGCGCGGTCGATGGCCTTGCGTATCTCGCCGATGCGGCTCGCGACGCCGGTGGAGGTCTCGTTGTGGACGATGCAGACGGCCTTGATCGCATGCTCGGTGTCGGCCGCGAGCGCCGCTGCGATCGCATCAGGGTCCGCGCCGTGCCGCCAGTCGGTCGGCAGGACCTGAGGGTCGAGTCCGAGCCGGGCCGCGAGTTGCTGCCAGAGCACCGCGAATTGCCCGGTCTCGCACATGAGGACCCGGTCCCCGGGCGACAGGCTGTTGACGAGCGCGGCCTCCCAGGCGCCCGTGCCCGACGAGGGATAGATGATGACAGGATGCTCCGTCCCGAAGATTCTCGGCAGTTCGCCGAGGATCTCGAGCCCGAGGGCCGCGAACTCCGGCCCCCGGTGGTCGATCGTCGGCTGGTCGATCGCGCGCAATACGCGATCGGGGACGTTGGTCGGTCCCGGAATCTGCAGGAAATGGCGGCCGCTCTCGTGACTCATCAAGGTCCCCTGATTCGCCGCCGCATTGTTATCCAGAGCGCTCGCGATTGCCACAGCACAAGGAGCCGCGGCTTTCCCGCAGCGCCGCCGATCACGCTATGATGGCGCGCGTGAACGAGCGGGCTCCTGAGTGCATGGCGGTGCGTCGATGACCGATCTCGGCGCGCTCGAAGCTCGCTTCCGGCGCGAGCTCGATTGCGAGGTGCTTTTCGACGCGTTCTCCCGCGCCCGCTATTCCACGGACGCATCGATCTACCAGATCGACCCGCTCGGCATCGTCGTGCCGCGCAGCGCGGACGACGCGCTCGCAGCCCTTGAGATTGCCGCCGATTCGAACGTCCCGATCCTGCCGCGCGGCGCCGGCAGTTCCCAGTGCGGTCAGGCCGTGGGCGAAGCGGTCGTCGTCGACAACAGCAAGTACCTCGCCGGGATCCACGATCTCGATGTGGCCGGGAGGACGGTCCGGGTCGAGCCGGGCGTCGTGCTCGACAGGCTCAACGCGTACCTCAAGCCGCACGGGCTCTGGTATCCCGTCGACGTCTCGACATCCGCCCAGGCGACGATCGGCGGAATGACGGCGAACAATAGCTGCGGCGCCCGCTCGATCCGCTACGGCAACATGGTGCACAACGTCCTGGCCGTCGAAGCCTGGCTCACGAGCGGCGACATCGTCGAATTCGGCGAGGTCGGCCCGATCGGCGAGCGCATTGACGGCCCGCCGCGCTACTCGCATCTCGTTGACGTCGTGCGCGGCTACTACGTCGGCGAACAGGACGAGATCGCCGCGCGCGTGCCGAAGGTCCAGCGCCGCGTCGCGGGCTACAACCTCGACATGGCCTCGACGGGCCGCTTCAACATGGCCCACCTGCTCGTCGGTTCGGAAGGCACGCTCGGCTACTTCCGCCGGATCAAGCTCAAGCTCGCGCCGCTGCCCCGGCACAAGGTGCTCGGCATCGCGCACTTCCCGACCTTCTACGAGGCGATGAGCCACACGCAGCACATCGTCGAACTCGAGCCCGCGGCCGTGGAACTCGTCGACCGCACGATGATCGAGCTGTCGCGCGCGAACCCGGCGTTCCGCGGCATCGTCGACCAGGTCGTGCGCGGCGACCCCGATGCGATCCTGCTCGTCGAGTTCGCCGGCGACGACCACGCCGAGCAGCTTGCACGGCTCGGCCAGCTCAGTGAGCTCATGGGCGACCTCGGGCTGCCGGGCAGCGTCGTGGAGGTCGAGGATCCCGGGCTGCAGAAGGACTTCTGGAACGTTCGCAAGGCCGGCCTCAACATCATGATGTCGATGAAGGGGGACGGGAAGCCCGTGTCGTTCATCGAGGATTGCGCCGTGCCGCTGGAGCACCTCGCCGACTACACGGCGCGCCTGACCGAAGTCTTCGAGAAACACGGGACCCGTGGGACCTGGTACGCGCACGCCTCGGTCGGCACGCTGCACGTGCGGCCGGTGCTCGACATGCGTACGGACAGGGACGTCAAGGCCATGCGCTCGATCGCCGAAGAAGCCTGCGCGATGGTGCGCGAGTACAAGGGCTCGTACTCGGGCGAGCATGGCGACGGCCTGGTGCGCTCGGAATGGATCGAGCCGATGTACGGGCCGAGGCTCACGCGGGCGTTCGGCGAGATCAAGCGCCAGTTCGATCCGAAGGGGCTCATGAACCCCGGCAAGATTGTCGATCCGTCGAAGATGGATGACCGGGAGCTGTTTCGCTACAAGCCGGGCTACGCGACGCTGCCGATCGAGACGGCACTCGACTGGTCCGCGCACGAGGTCGGAGAGCACAACCGCGGCCGGGGCTTCGCCGCGGCCGTCGAGATGTGCAACAACAACGGCCATTGCCGCAAGTTCGACGCGAGCCCGATGTGCCCGTCGTACCGCATCACGCGCAACGAACGCGACCTGACCCGCGGACGCGCGAACTCGTTGCGCAGGGCGCTCGCCGGACAGCTCGGCGACGAAGCCCTGACGTCCAGGGAGATGTACCGAACGCTCGAGCTTTGCGTGTCCTGCAAGGCCTGCCGGCGGGAGTGCCCGACCGGCGTCGACATCGCGGCCATGAAGATCGAATTCCTGAACCAGTACCACCGCCGGCACGCTCGCCCGCTCAGGGACAGGCTCATCGCCCATCTGCCTCGACTTGCGCCGAAGGCCGCGCGCCTGTCAGGCGTGATGAACCTGCGCAACCGCATCGCGGCGCTCCGGCTGCTCATGGAGAAATTCGCCGGTATCGCGGCGCGGCGGAGCCTTCCGAAGTGGCGCAGCGACCCCTTCCGGCCGGCCAGGGAAAGCCCGGTCGGCGCCGGGACCGGTTCGGCCAGCGTCACGGACCGTACGGCCGGTCGCGGGGAAAGCCCTGCCGGCGCCGAGGATGCCGACGTCGTGCTGCTGGCAGACACGTTCAACATCTACTTCGAGCCCGAGAACCTGCGCGCCGCCCTCAAGGTCCTTGCGGCCGCCGGTTACCGGGTTGCGGTTGCGCAGGCGGCGGACAGCGGACGTCCCCTGTGCTGCGGCAGGACGTATCTCTCCACGGGCATGGTCGAGGAGGCGCGCGCCGAGGCTAAACGCACCGTCGCGGCCTTGAAGCCGTACGTCGAGCGCGGCGTTCCGGTCATCGGCCTCGAGCCCTCGTGCATCCTGGGTCTGCGCGACGAGTTCCTCACGCTCCTGCCGGGCGCCGACACGGCGGCGCTCGCGGATGTCGCGCTGACATTCGAAGAATTCCTGAGCCGCGAGCAAGCCGCGGGCCGACTCTCGCTCCCGCTCGGCAAGCTCCCTTACCGTCGAGCGCTGGTCCATGGCCATTGCCACCAGAAGGCTTTCGCGGTCATGTCCCCGGTGACCGAAGTGCTCGGGCTCATACCCGAGCTTGCCGTCGAGACGATTCAGTCGAGCTGCTGCGGCATGGCCGGGGCGTTCGGGTACGAGGCCGAACACGTCGAGGTGTCGCTCGCAATGGCGGAAATGGCGTTGCTGCCGGTCGTGCGGGACGCGGGCGAGGACACGCTGATCGTCGCCGACGGCACGAGTTGCCGCCACCAGATCGCCGACGGCAGCGAGCGGACCGCACTGCATGTTGCTCGCGTGCTGGCCGACGCGCTCGAATCAGGCTGAGCGGACGCCCAGGGCAGGGGCGAGATAACGACCCGCAGGCATCCGGCCGCGACGCATGCCGTCCTGCCGCCGGACTCGAACATGCCTGAGCCTGTCGCTCCCTGCTCCCCGCGGGATGCGCGCATGGTGGCTGTGGCGCGCTGCATTGCGGCGGCTCACGGTGCGTGGCGAGCTTGATCCGCGCGAACGATCTGCGGTATCAAGGTTCCTAACCGAAACGGTACAAACATGGACATGGGGGACCAGTCATGATCGAGCTAGATCGCAGAGACTTCATTGCCAGCCTTGGCGGAGCCGCGGCCGTCGGCCTCATGAGTCACGAGGCACGCGCCGACGCGCTCGAGGATGCGCTCAACGACCAACTTGAACTCGCACAGGCAGCGCCGGGATCCGGCGGCGGCAACTTCCCGACCGTGGCCGAGGTCGAGGCGCAGATCCCGACGCGCAGCTATCGGCGCGGGACGGGCACATCCTTCCTGAACACGAGCGGCGAGAACGTCCCGGTGTTACCGCCGATGCCGGCGAGGCCGACGCTCTTCGATTTCTTCGAGCTGCGTTTCGGCCGGCAGAGCAACCATTGTCTGCAGAGCGCGAACGAAGCCATGCAACGCGGCGCGGACGAGGAGATCATCCTCGCCTGCCTGCTGCACGACACCGTGCAGGCCATCATGCGCACCGACCACGGTTACTGGGGCGCGCAGCTCTACGAGCCGTATGTGCCCGAGCGCACGAGCTTCGGGATCAAGTACCACCAGGCGCTGCGCTTCTACCCGGACGACGAAGCCGGCTACGTCTACCCGGACATGTACCGCAGGATTTTCGGCGAGGACTACGTGCCCGCGCCGCACATCCGCGCCGACTGGAACATGCTGCGCAACCACCGCTGGTACGACGCGCCGCGCGAGGTCACGGTCAGCGACCTTTACGCGTTCGATCCGGATGCCGTCGTGTCGATGGACCCATTCGTCGACATCGTCGGGCGCCACTTCAAGCAACCGGCGGAAGGGCTCGGCAACGACAACAGCCCCGTGGCGCACATGTGGCGGACGATCGCGAATCCTGACGCGCCGCTGTAGCGAAGCCTGCGAGCCGCGCCGCGGAGCCGCCGCAATCCGTGGCGCCGTCGCGGTGGGGTGACGCTATCGCAGTGCGGTGATGCCGCCGTGGTCGGAAACAGGCGCCGAGGTTGGCCAAGGGCGCCGTGGCAGCGATCTATCACCGTCCGGTTGGGCGGTGGCTGATCGTTCCCGTGCAGTGGCGGCCCTCGTACGAGACACGGTCGCGGTACCATAGCGAATTCAGAGGGAACAGGTGATGCGTTTGCAGCAGACAATGGCGGTCACCGCAGCGATCGTGCTCCCGCTCGCGACTTCGCACGCGCAGGGCTGGCGCCAATACACGGGCACGGCTGACAACTTTCGAATTCACGCACCCGGCGAGTTCGCGGTCGACGAGATCGAGTACCCGTCCGAATACGGCGCGGTCATGCCGGCGCGCGTCTACAGCTACGAGGATGGCGGCAACCGCTACTCCCTGACCGTCGTCGACTACACCAACGCGAGGGCGATACACGCGGCGCGCCCGGACCGCAGCGAAGCGGACTACGAACTCTACTGGGAAGTGGACGTCCGAGCGTCCGTCGCCTATGCGGCGGCGAATCTCCGCCGGCGCGGCGGTGACGTCACCTACGACGCCTACCACTACATCGACCGCGTCGAAGGCCACCAGCTCCAGATCACGAACGACGACAGCTCGCGCACGTTCGCGGCGATCTACCTGCACGACAGCCGCCTGTACATCTCCGAGGCGACTGTCGCGCCCGGCTCGCCGCCGCCCGGGATGTTCCAGCAGTCGCTCGAGTTCCTCGATGACGCGGGCGACCGCATCCGCTACCGCAACTACGCCGACGCGATCAAGGTGCGCGACCCTGACATCAGCCCCGACACGAACCCGGCCACGCGCTCCGATTTGCTGTTGCAGTAAGGGTCAGCGGGGGAGCACACAATGCGCTACAAGAGTCTGACTCTCGCGGCCCTGGCAGCGACGCTGCCGGTGATACCGGCATCCGCGCACCACTCCCACGGCAATTACCTGATGACCGAATACACGCACCTGACCGGCACCGTGACGGAGCTTCACTGGGTCAATCCGCATACCTGGGTCTACCTCGACGTCACTGACGCGGACGGAGAGACGGCGACCTGGCTTCTCGAAGCCGCATCGGCCAACACACTGCGCAGGCAAGGCATCGCCGAGGACCTCGTGCAGCCCGGCGATTCCGTCTCGGTGCGTTGTCATCGACTACGGGACGGATCGAACGGCTGTCTGCTCGGCTTTCTGACGCCCGAGGGCGGCGTCGAGAGGGAGTGGGACTGAGCGGAAGCTCCAGTTACTCACACATGGGATGGTCCTCGGCAGGCGACCGGATGTCGGGACATGTCGCGTAACCCCAGTAGGAATGACGCGCCGCTGTAGCGGCGGGCGGCTACGCGCGTCGTGCTTCAGTGCGAGCCCGGACGACTCGCCGGCGGCGTTATAATCGCGCGCAGACGGGCGCGCACTTGCCGCGCAGCGATTCGAAATCGGGAGGACTCCGGCCATGGCCAGCGCCGACTGGTACTACCACCGCAAGGGATGAACCTCGTGCAATCGCGCCTCCTGGTTCCTGGAGGCTAACGGCATTGAGATCGCCGAAACGGTCCCCGCGAGCCGCAAGCTGCAGCGCAGCGACGCGGCCGAACTGCTGCGCGGCGCATCCTTACTGATCGTCTCCAGGGGCCGCAAGGTCACTGAATTTGCCGACGCCGCGAACGCCGGCGATGATGCTGTCGACGCCATGCTCGGCCCCACCGGCAACCTGCGCGCTCCCACGATCCGCACCGGCGCCACCGTGCTCGTCGGCTTCAACGAAGAGGCCTACCGCAAGGTCTTTGACACGAACGACTGATTCCCGGTCGCTTCGACTCCAACGGGTGCTGACCGATTCCGCCGAGGTTGAGGCTACGCCGCGCAACAAAGCAACGGATAGCCAATGCAGAGACTCCTCAGTTCTCGGGCAGCGCGAATACCACGAGCCCGGCACTGCGAATGATCGGCAGGTCGATCTCGGGCGTGAGCATCGGCCACGACATCGCGTGTGCCGTTCCGTAACCCACAATCAGTGCCACATACTGCCGGCCATCGACCGCGTAGGTAATCGGCGCGGCACTCGGCACGTCACCGACTCGCGTACGCCATAGCATCTCCCCGTCTGCCACATCGTAAGCCGTGAAATACCGATCGAGCGCCCCGGCGAACAGCACGTCGCCAGCGGTGACCAGCGTGCCGGTCGTCTGCGGTGCGCGCTGTCGCGTTGTCCACAGTGTCTCACGCGTTTCGAGATCGATCGCCTGAATCCGGCCGTAGCGGCCATCGCTGTCGATCGTCGGCCTGATCGTCCAGTTGACGCCGGTCGACAACGATCCGCGCACGTCCGGCGGCTGCGGGACCATGTCCATGCATGTCTCGACCAGCGGCACGTACAGCACGTTGTTGTTCGGATTGACCGACGCCGGGATCCAGCTCTTCGCGCCGCCCGCGTGCGGACAGACGGTGATCGTTTCTTCACGAGAAGGGATCAGGTTGGGATCGACGAACTTCTCGCCGGTATCGGGATCGATGCCCGTCATGAAGTTCTGCAGCCCGAGATCGAAGGAATAGACATAGTTGCCTTCGAGATCGATCGCGTCGTAGATGGCTTGCTTGCCGGCCGTGAGGATCAGGCGCTCTTCACGTCCGTCAATCTCCATTTCAATCAGGTGCCGCTCGAACGACCAGTCGAAGTCCCACTGATCGTTCGGGACGTGCTGAAAGTACCACTCGATGTTCCCCGTGGCCGGATCCAGCGCGACTGTCGCGTTGGTATAGAGCGCTTCGTTGGTCACGCCGGAAAGCCCGAGCGGGTCCCTCAAGGGACCGGTGTCGTAGGTCGGCGCCGGCCCGAAGAGCGCAACGCCGGTCTCGATGTCGTAACCGCCGGGCGTCCACACGGATCCCCCGGTACGCTCCTCGAGCGGCAGGTCGTTCCAGGTGTTGCCGCCAGGCTCGCCCGGTCGGGCGATACTGAAGAAGCGCCAGAGTTCCTCGCCCGACTCTGCATCGAGGCCGACGATATACGCACCACCGGGCGCCTGGCCGTTGACCCCCTGCATGACCACGCCATCGGCAACCAGCGGCCCGCCGCTGAGCCCGAAGCCGCTGTCAGGTTCCGTAATCGGCGTATCCCAGACGACGTCGCCCGTCCTGACATCGAGCGCGACTACGTGTACGTCGGACGTGCCCGCGTAGAGCTTGTCGCCGTAGATCGCCATGTTTCGCTTGACGGAAATGCCGCCGTCGCCGAGGTCGCGCTCGTAGTGCCAGAGAATGTTGCCGTTGGTCGCATCGAGTGCCTCGACGTGATCGCCGTAGGAATGCACATAGATGACGCCATCGTGGACAAGCGGTGTCGCCCCGTTCGCGCCCGGCGGGAGCGCAAGCGACCACGCGAGCGTGAGCTCGTCGACGTTGCTGCTCGTGATCTGATCGAGCGGCGAGAATCCCGTGCTGTCGTAAGTGCGCCGCCAGTTGAGCCAGTCGTCGGGGGACGGGTTCTCGAGTTCCTCCTGGGAAATCGGGCTGAAGTCGCTCAGCGGATTCGGGCGTTCGACCCAGTCAGGCAATTCCACGCCGGGCGCGAGCCCGCCGGCGGGTCCGATCAAGCGCAGACGCTGCTGTTCGGTCATTGCCTCGAGGCGCTCGACCTGTGCACTGGCGTTGGTGCCGAGCGCAAGAGCACATGCAGCGAAAGCGATGATTGCCAGCCGAGCGGCAGGACTTGATGTTTTCAGGGGACGCATCATCAGTGTGTTACCCATCTTTGTAGTTGATTTCCTGATTGTCGTGCAGGCTGTCTGTCGGCGTTCTTCGCGGCCTGCCAGAGTCACGGCCGCGTCATTCCAATCGCCGGAGACGAGACTCACGCGGGGAACGAGGGAGGAGACTTCAGGACTCATGTACGCCGGGTCCCGGCGAGCATCAGCCCGTGCAATCCGCACCGGCCCTCACCTTACGGCGATCGGATTCCCCGGCGAGCCTGTCGCGCCCTTGAGCTTGATCGGCGCGAAGATGAACGCGAACTCGTAGACGCCGTCCGCCGCAAGCGCGCTCAGATCGAGATTCTCGAAGTTGTAGACGCCGTTGCGCACGAGCAGCCACTCGTGGCCCGCGATCCCGTCTTCGGGGTTCTCTCCGGGCACGGCTTCGACCGGGTAGGTGTCCCCGCCCGTCATCACGATTCTCCGGTCCGTGAGCCAGCGGATGGCCGTGATGCCGGGGCCTGGCGGGCTGCCGCCGTAGGTCTCGTTGTCGACCATCCAGAGCTGCCCCCAGCCGGTATGGAAGAGCACGGCGTCGCCTTCGTTGATCGACACGCCCTGCATCTCGAGTGTCGCCTCGATGTCCTCGACCGTGATCACGTAGCTCTCGTCGAGCATGTCCACGCCCTTGTACCGCGCAACGTCGATGAGCACGCCGCGCGTGAAGAGCACGCCGACGTTCTCGATGCCGAGCCGCTCCAGCCCGTAGGCCGTGCCGAACTCCGAGAGTCTGAAGCCGTTGTAGAAGATGTGATCGCCGTCGCGCTCGACGCCGATGTGACCGAGCCCGTCGAATTGCGTGCCGACCTGGCCGATCTCCGCGCTCACGAGTTCGTCGTTGAAGACGGTCCCGCCCTCGGCCGCCGCCCCGCTCGTCGGCAGGCCCGGAATCGTGAGGCTGTAATGCCGGTTGCCGACGAGCGGCATGCCGTCCTCGTAGACGCGGCCGAGTTCGTAGATGCGGCCTTCCTCGATCAGGGAGACCGCTTCGAGCACCTTGGCCGGCGTGATGAGGTTCGCGGCGCCCCGTTCGTCGTCGGGTCCCCATTCGGACGGCCACCAGACGTCGTCGTCGGGCGCCTGCGCCGCTGCGAACGGCGTTGTGACGAACGCGACAAACGCGGGTGCTGCGATCAGCGCGAAGAACATCCGGCGCAACAAGCGACGGCTCGGCTGTGCGAGATTCGTTTTCATCGTCCAGGTTCCCCCTTGCCGGTCGACCGTACGGTGGCGTATAGCGTGCCGCCGATCATGGCGCGACACAAGGAGGAAGGGAACACGGAGCGGTGTTCGTACGGTGAGTGCGCGTCAGAAAGTGTAGTCGGCCGCGAGATAAACGGTCCGGCCGTAGGCATCGGAATAGCGCGGGTCCCAGCCGACGTGGTGGCCGGTGCCCTCGTCGCGCAGGGACAGCGGCGGAGCTTCGTCGGTCAGGTTGTTGATGCCCAGCGTCAGTCCGAGCCGGTCGCCGAGCGCCGAGTATTGCAACTGGTAATCGACGAGGTACTGCTCATCGACATCGAGCTGGAGCTCGGTCCTCGGCCCCCGGCCGAGCGGAGCGCCGGTCCCGAGGACTTCCACGGTTTGCACCTCGTCGTCGTAGCCTGACCGGTAGTTGATCCTGAGATTGTGCGTGAAATCGCCGTGCTCGACGGTCGCTGAGTAGACCATCAGGCGCTCGAACACGACTTCGCCGTCGTCGCCGAACTGGCCGAGGCTGCTGCCGGTCAGGGAGCTTACCGACTCGTCCATCCAGGTGCCGGTCACGCCGAGCCTGAGGTAGGCCGCGCCCAGATCGAAGCCCTTGTTAACGGCGAAGTCGATGCCTTCATTGCTCTTGCGGCCGACGTTGACGAACGCGCGGACGATTGCCAGTTCCTCCTGTCCGGTCGCAAGGTTGGTCTTGCTCGTGAAGACGTGGCGATAGGTCCCGGGGTCCGCGAAGATCTGCGACTCGGTGAGGCTGCTCACGAGGTTCTCGAGCTCGATGCTCCAGTAGTCGATGGTCGCGTCGAAGTCCTCCCAGGGGGTCAGGACGACGCCGAGGGTCCACTGCTCGGAAGTCTCGAACTTCAGGTCCGCATGGCCTTCGCGGAACACCGTGTATTGGGCCTCGCCCGGGTTGCACAACGGCGCCAGCGGATCGCCGGCCATGAACGGGCACAGGTAATCGCCGGAGGTCACGCCCGCCTCCGAGCGAGGCTGGCCGATCTGAAGCATGGACGGCGCCTTGAAGCCCGTGCCGAACGAAGCGCGGACCGCAACGCTGTCGGTCGCATCGAACATCGCTGCGAGCTTGTAGGTCAGGTCGTGATCGTGGATGCCGACGGAACGCGCGTTCAGCCCGTCCTCGATCGGGTCGATCTCGTCGTACCGCAGCGAGGCGGTCAGTTCGAGCCTGTCGGCGACCGGCAGCAGCAGCTCGGCGAAGACGCCGTACTGGACACGTTCCATCAGGTAGGGCGTGCCCGTGGTCAGGAACAGCAGGCTCGCCTCGGCGTTGGCCTGCGAGAGCGTGTGCTCGTATTCGGTCTCGCGCCAGTCGGCGCCGACCGCGAGCATCGCATCGCCGCCTGCGAGTTCGAATACCGGCATGGATGCCGTGGCATGGAGCGCGTGCATCATGGTGTCCGTCGCGCTCCAGTTGCCGCTGTAAATGGCCGGCGCCAGCGCGTCGCCGTCCATGAACTCGTCCTGGTTGGCGAAAATGTTGATGCGGCCGGAGCTCACGAGTTCCACGAAGGTCTCCCGGATCAGCCAGCCCGTCGGAAAGTCCGTGGGACGGTTCATGCCGGAGTAGGTCATGCCGACCTCGTAGTCGACGGCGCCCCGATTGCCCTCGAGTCCGAACGTCGCGCTCGTGGTCTCGATGTCGTAAGCGGTCGTGCGGTTGCCGCCCGGCAGAGCGCGCCAGGTCCCCGTGACCGCACGGGCGGCGGCGAGTTCTTCGGGAGTCAGATGCGGCAGGACCTCCGAGCGCACGAGCGCCGAATCGAACGGCAGCGGCACTTCACCCGTTGGGTAGGGGGCAATTCGCGAGACGAGCTGGTTCTCGGAATAGAGCACCGTCGCGAAGCCGGTCAGATTGTCGTTGAATCGCAATCGGCCGTTTGCGAACACGCTGTCGCGCTCATGCTCGGGCACGATCTCGAGCGTCGAGGTGTAGTCGAAGCGGCAGGACTCGCCCGAAGGCGTGGTCTGCGGCGCGCACACTCCCGCGTTCTGTAGCTGGTCGGGGTTAAAAAAGCGCAGCAGTTCGCCGTAGCCCTCGGTGTATACGAGTGCGTTGCCGGGGATGGCGTTCCGGGAGGAGTTCTGGAAATAGTAGTCCTGCCCGCGGTCGCTGAACGTGATGAACCCGGTCCTTGCGAACTCGCGCTCGGCAGCGGCCAGCGCATCCTGGTCTTCCTTGCTGTAGGCGAGCACGAGGCTGTAGCCGTCCGCGTCGAGATCGCCGAAACCCGTGACGATGTCGACAGTGAAACTCTCGCCGCCGCCCGCGTCCGGCTCGTCGATGCGGCTTGAGACCGTCACGCCTTCGACGGAGTCCTTGAGAATGAAGTTGACGACGCCCGCAATGGCGTCCGAACCATACAATGCCGATGCACCGTCCTTGAGAATCTCCACGCGTTCGACAGCCGCCAGTGGAATCGACGACAGGTCGATCGTGGATCCGGACGTGGCGGGCGACATCCGGTGGCCGTCGAGCAGGCTCAGCGTGTACTGCTCGCCGATGCCGCGCAGGTTGGCGGTGCGGATGCCGCCTCCGCCTCCGCCGACCGAGTCGGCGGCCACCGTCATGTTCTGCATGGCGGGGAGCCTCTCGATGAGCTCGTTGACGTTGCTGACGCCGGTGGCCTGGATCTCCGCAGCAGTCAATACCGTCACAGGCAGAGCCTCGTCGAGATCGACCCGCCGGATCGCGGACCCGGTCACGATGACCTCCTCGAGCACGGGCGGCTGGGCTGTGGCGACGCCGGTGAGCGTGGCGGCCGCGGTCACGCCAAGGGCAACCGTGACGAGGCGCGCCGGCGTTTCCGGCGCTCGCCGTGTCTTGCCGTTGGCTGCGGCAAGAGCAACTGCGGGGAGGCGAGCCGCCGTGTCCGTACCCGTCTCCCGTGTTCGGCTCGGTCCCCGCGTGCCGCGAGTGGCAAGGTTTGGGTGGCGAGCGCTCGATTTGCGGCTCGTCAAATGGTTCACTTATGGTGTGCCAGGGAATCGACTGAAGGGCGCATTATATTGATGCGGAAGGCTTAACCGGAGAATCCGATGGTCAGGACAATATCCGTTCATTCATCTGCCCTGCTGTTGCTGGTCGCGCTTGCGGCCGGCCCGGCTGCCGCGCAGCAACGTCAATGGGGTCAGGACCGATCCATCGAACAGGTGTCCGAAAGCGTCTATCGCTGGGGATCGGACGGGCAATACGGGGCCTACATCCTGACTTCTGAAGGCATCATCGTCGTTGACGGGCACTATTGCCCCTCGGGCACGGTCGACTGGCTCAAGTCCGAACTGGCCAGTCGCCACGACGTGCCCGTCAGGTTTCTCGTGCTGAGCCACGATCACCTGGACCACATCTGCAATTCCCAGGTTTTCGATGACACGGCCGTGACGATCGGGCACCGCAACATCAGGCCGCATATCGTGCGCGAGCGGCGCATCTCCTCGGTTCCCGACGTCACCTTCGAGAACGAGATGGACCTGCACCTGGGCGATGTCAAGGTGAGCTTGCTGTATGTCGGGCCGTCGCACAGCGACAACCTGATCCACGTTCACATTCCCGACGAAGGCGTGCTGATCTCGATCGACATTGCCCGCGACGGGCTGTTTCCCGACCTCAGGGACATGGACGTGCACGGCATGCTGCGCGGCCTGAGGACGCTGTCAAGGCTCGACAATGTGGATGTCGTGCTGCCGGGCCACGGCCCGCGGCTGCTGGGTCAGGACAACTTCATGCGCATGCACGACTTTCTGCAGACGCTGCACGACCGCGTGCTCGATCACATGATCGAGGGCCGGACGCTGCCGGAGATACGGCAACTGGTGACCATGGACGACTTCCGCGACCTCGGCGGCATCGACACGTCGCTCGACCCGAACATTGTGACGATGTACGACTTCCTGTATCGCTATCGCGAGCCGAACAACCGCCTCACCGAGTTCGAGGCCGTGGCCTGCATCGAGGACTCGAGCGCCTGCCGCACGGCCGATTGAGAGGGCGCGGCACGCGCTCCGGTCGATGGCTGCGTGCGTTCGGGAGACAAGATACGCGCGATCCGGGCACGCCATGATTTCGCTCTCGGGTGAGCGGCCAGTCAACGGCTTGCCTGTCGCCCTCGCTGCTCGTGCTGTCGTGTAGCCCCGGCGATCCAGGACGGGGCCGCCTGAACTCGAACGTTCAGGCGGCGTGTTCGTGAGACGGCCCGGTTAGCGGCGAGGTCGCTTCAGTCGGCAGGCACGAGCCGTACGACCGGCGTCGGCAGGCCAACTCGATTGTCCACTGCCAGGTAGATATAGCCGTCGGGCCCCTCGCGTACGTCGCGAATCCGCAGATCGCCCGAGAGCAGCGGCTCGCGGTGCGCGACGCCGCCCTGTTCATTGAGCCAGATCCTCGACAGCCGCTGGTGATCGGCTGAGAGGCCGCCGGCGAACAGGTTGCCCTGCCACATCGGGAAGGCGTCGCCCGTGTAGAACGCAAGGCCCGAAGCGCCGATCGACGGGACCCAATACACTTCCGGCTGCTCCATGCCCTCGCGGTGCGCGGCGCCGTGGATCGGCAGGCCGCTGCGGTAGTTGACGCCGTAGCCGATCACGGGCCAGCCGTAGTTCAGACCCGGGCGCGACACGTTGAGCTCGTCGCCCCCCTGGGGACCGTGCTCTGTCGTCCAGACGCCGCCGGTTTCGGGATTGATCGCGAGACCCTGCGGATTCCGGTGCCCGTAGCTCCAGATTTCCGGCAGCGCGTCGCTGCTTCCGACGAAGGGATTGTCGTCCGGGACGCTGCCGTCGTCGTGCAGCCTCAGGATCGTGCCGTGGTGAGTCATCGGATTCTGCGCCGGGTGGGCCGCGAGATCCTCGAGGTCGCCTTGCGGGATGAACTGGCGGTCGCCGACGCTGAGGAACAGGTAACCGTCTGCGTCAAACGCGATCTTGGCGCCGTAGTGTCCGGCACGCTCGCCCCAGGCGTTCGCCTCGAAGATCTCCTCGACGTCGGTGAGGGTATCGTTCTCGAGGCGGGCGCGCAGCAGGGCTGTCGTGCTCTCGGTATTGTCCGCGTTGCCCTTGGCGTAGCTCAGGTAGATCAGGCGGTTGGACTCGAAGTCGGGGTGCACGGCGACTTCCTGGAGACCGCCCTGTCCCTCGTGGCGGACCGCCGGCATGGGGCCGACCGAATCCGGCAGCAATTCGCCGTCCCGGATGATCCGGAGCCGTCCCGGCCGCTCGGTCACGAGGATGTCGCCGTCGGGCAGGAACGCGATGCTCCACGGGTTCTCGAAGCCGTCTGCGACGATCTCGATGGTGAAGTCGTGTTGCTGCGATTGAATCACCTGGGCGCCAGCCGGCGCGGCGGTGATCGCGAGTGCCGCGGCGGCCGTGAGCCAGGCCGCGGTTCGTGCCGCGCTCCCGCGGCGGGAGGAGGCGTTGGTGGAGACGTGTGAAGCGAACATGGGGACCCCCTTGAATCGCTGTTGGTATGGTTGTCTGGTGGGCAAGTGAGTTTACACCAGGAACGCGCGCCGCGACTTACGCGGGCGGTCCGATGAGCGCCGTGCGGGAACGGCTGTCGCGTGGGTTGTTGGTCCGGGCTTGCAGTAGCTGCGTCAGGGCTCCGCCCTGGAACAGCCTTGCACGGCAGATGCGCAGGTACGAGCGGCGCCGAGGCAGCCGCTCGCGCGACCGGCAGGGAATTGCTAAGGTCCCGCACGCCATTCCCCGGTGGAGAAGCAGCTCATGCTGGTCGAGCAGATCTGGACAGCCAATGCGGCCCGCAACTTCAACTACCTGATCGCCTGCGAGGAAACGGGCGAGGCGCTCGCCGTCGACCCGCTCGACCACCGCAAATGCCTCGCCGTCGCAAAGGATCGGGGCTGGGAGATCAAGCAGATCCTCAACACCCACGAGCACTGGGATCACACGGGCGGCAACCGCGCGATGATCGCAGCGACCGGCGCGAAGCTGCTCGCCCATGCCGGTGCGGGCAGCGCGATACCCGGCATCGACCGCGGGCTCGCTGCCGGCGATGTGATCAGGGTCGGCAAGACCGTCGAGCTGGAAGCGCTCGACACGCCGGGCCACACGATGAGCCACGTCTGCGTGCTGTCGCATTCGGCGACTCCGGCGCTCTTCAGCGGGGATACGCTATTCAACGCCGGTGCCGGCAACTGCCATAACGGCGGCCATCCCGAGGAACTCTACGAAACCTTTGCCGACCAGCTCGCAAGGCTTCCCGACGAGGTGCTCGTCTATCCCGGACACGACTACATCGCGAACAACCTCGGGTTCACGCTCGACCGCGAGCCCGACAACGAGGCCGCGCGGGACCTGCTCGACCAGGTCGCATCGCAGGATCCCAACGAGGCGCTCGTCTCGACGCTGGTCATGGAGAAAGAAATCAACACCTTCTTCCGCCTGCGAAGCCCTACGGTCATCGCAGGCCTGCGCGAGGAGTTTCCGGATATCCCGGACGAACCGGACACGAAAACGGTGTTCCTGAAGCTGCGCGAGCTTCGCAATAGCTGGTGACCGCTTTCCTGCTTACGGCCGCAGTCGATAGCCTGTCCTGAAAATACCCCGCACGATCATCAGGCAGAGCACCAGAAACGCGAGGGTCATGGTGACACTGATGCCCAGGCTGACGTCGGCGTTTTCGTAGAAGCTCCAGCGGAAACCGCTGATCAGGTAGACGATCGGGTTGAAGAGCGTGACCGTCTGCCAGACGGGCGGCAGCATGTCGATCGAGTAGAAGCTCCCGCCAAGGAACGTGAGCGGCGTGATGATGAGCATCGGCACGATCTGCAGGCGCTCGAAGCTGTCCGCCCAGATGCCGAGAATGAAGCCGAGCAGGCTGAACGTCACGGCCGTGAGCACGAGGAAGAACATCATCCAGATCGGGTGAGCGATCTCGATCGGCACGATCAGGCTGGCTGTCGCGAGAATGATGAGGCCGAGCAGCGCCGATTTCGTCGCCGCCGCGCCGACATAGCCGAGCACGATCTCGAAATACGACACGGGCGCCGAGAGAATCTCGTAGATCGTGCCGATGAAGCGCGGAAAGTAGATCCCGAAGGACGCGTTCATGACGCTCTGCATGAGCAGCGAAAGCATGATGAGCCCCGGCACGATGAAGGCGCCATAGCTCACGCCGTCGACTTCGGTGATGCGCGAGCCGATCGCCGCGCCGAAAACGAAGAAGTACAGCGATGTCGAGATGACCGGGGCCAGCACGCTCTGCAGCAGCGTGCGCCAGGTGCGCGCCATCTCGAAGAGGTAAATCGCCTTCACGCCGTGCAGGTTCATGTCGGCCGCTTCACGAGATTGACGAAGATCTCTTCGAGCGAGCTTTGCGTCGTGTGCAGGTCCTTGAAGCCGATGTTCGCGTCGTTGAGTTCGTCGAGCAGGGCCGTGATCCCGGTTCGGTCGGCCTGCGTGTCGTAGGTGAAGACGAGTTCCGAACCGCCGTTGGCGAGTTCGAGACCGAAACCTCCGAGCCGTTCGGGCAACTCGGCCAGCGGGTCGTGCAGTTCGATCGTCAATTGCTTCCTGCCGAGCATGCGCATGAGCCGGGTCTTTTCTTCGACGAGAATGAGTTCGCCGTTGTTGATCACGCCGATCCGGTCGGCGAGCTCCTCGGCTTCATCGATGTAGTGCGTCGTCAGGATGGTCGTGACGCCCGAGTCGCGCAGCTTCCGCACGGTGCCCCACATGTCCTTGCGCAGCTCCACGTCGACGCCGGCCGTCGGTTCATCGAGAAACAGGATCTGCGGTTCGTGCGACAAGGCCTTGGCGATCAGGAGACGCCGCTTCATGCCGCCTGAAAGAGTGCGAATCTCGTCGTCCTTCCTGTCCCAGAGCCAAACGTCCCTCAGCACGCGTTCAATGTGGGCCGGATCCGGGCCCTTGCCGAACAGGCCGCGGCTGAACTTGACCGTGCCCATGACCGATTCGAACGAATCGGTCGTGAGTTCCTGGGGCACGAGGCCGATGAGCGAGCGCGCCGCGCGATAGTCGTCAACGATGTCGTGACCGTTGACGGTCACCTTGCCTTCAGTCGCGTTGACGAGTCCGCAGACGATGCTGATCAGCGTCGTCTTGCCGGCCCCGTTCGGCCCGAGCAGCGCGAGAATCTCGCCGCGGCGAATGCCGAGCGTCACGTCCCTGAGCGCCTTGAAACCGGTGTCGTAGGTTTTCGAGACGCTCTCGATCGAAACAACGATGTCGGTGGACTCCATCAATGCAGTCTTTCCTGGCCGAACAGGTCAGCGCGGGCGGCACATGTTACAGCCTGGGGCCTGCGCCGTACCGTTCGTGCATGTCGAAGAGACTCCGATTCGACGATCGTACGCGCGCCGGGGGTACGGGCCATGAGCAGGTCTTCGATGCATTCGCCGTTGGGAACGCCGGCTCCGCGGGCGCCTCGCTGCCGGCGGGCTGCGCGACGCCGGACGCGGCAGACTACAACAGGTCCCGCAAACGCTCCTCCACACGTTCCCTGAGGCGATCGGCCGCTTCGTCCTCGATGCGCTGGCGCAGGTATTCGCCGAAGTCCGGGCGGATTTCGGCGTCGCTGAGCGTGCCACTCAGCGTCCACGGGATCGAGCCGCCGATCATGTCGCTCATCGGTTCGCAGCCGCGAATCTCGATCGGGCCGGTGAGTTCGGATTCCAGGTCGTAGTTGAGCTGCCCGCCGGCGAGTCCAAGTCGCCCGGAACCCGTGATGTCCATGAACGCGGTTCGCGCGAGTAGCTCGTCGCTTTGGGCGATGCCTTCGCTGACCGTGGCCGCCCCCTGGATGAGTTCATAGTTGGTCCGGTCCGGGACGGAGTCGTCCGGCGGGGGATACCCGTCGACGGCGTTGAACGCGGCGCAGATCGAACGGCCGAGATTGAAGCCATCGAGCGTGCCGTCGCGCAGCGCGAAGCTCAGGTTGCCCTCGGCGCTCTGCAGGTTCTCCGTGACGGTCTCTCCGCTTCCTATCAATGACAGGTCGAAGCTGCCCGTGCCGCTGACGCTCGACTCGCCGCTGCGCGCCGCAACGAGCGGTGCAAGTTCGAGGCCGATGGCCTGGCCCGTGATCGCAAGGCTCGGCAGTTCGCCGGTCGCGTCGACGCTCACGCCGCCCTCGAACGCGCCTCCGTAAAGATCCGCGCGCGCGGGCGTGAGTCCGGCGCGTCCCTCGCCGAGAATGATCGGTGTCGAGACGTTCTGAAAACTCAGGCCGGCGAGCGTGAGGTCGCCGACTTCGACGCGGCCGTCGATGTCGAGCGCATCGAGGGCACGCGACGAGAGCCTGATATCGCCTGCGGCACGCTGCCCGTCGTCGGCTTCGCCCGCGCGCGGCGGCAGGTAGCGGTCGACGTCGATGCGGTCGGCGGCGAGCGTGAAACGGTAGGCAGGGTCGCGGAAGTCGGTGACGATGACGTTGCCTTCGATACGGCTTTCGTCGAGCCGCAGATCGATGCCGTCGAACTGTCCGCCCGTGGCGTCGATCTCGAACCGTGCCGCCACGTTCGCCGACTGCAACGCTGTTGGATCGGAGGTTTGCGGTACGGGCTGGTCGAAGCGGCGCAGCAGGTCAGCGGGGTCGAACGGGTCGAGCCTTGCCTGCCCTTCGAGCATCGCGGATTCGGACAGCCGTGTGGCCGTCACCCGGCCGTTGCCGCGCAGGCCGAAGGCTTCGAGCGAGAGCGGGTCGAGGATCGCGGAGTCGGTGCCAGGGTCGTAGCCGAATTCGATGTCGACCGCGAGCGTCCCGAGTTCGTCCGTGCCGATGTTCTCGGGTAGCAGCGCGGCGAATGCGGTGGCGAAAGCGTCAGGCGCGAAGCGCGACGTGCTGATGTTGCCGCGCGCGGCAGTACCGTCCGGTTCAGGCGTGATGTCGAGTTCTCCGCTCGCTGCCGCGCCCAGGAGTTCCGCTTCGAAATCGCTGAGCGTCAGCGCGCCCGTCGTCCGGTTCCAGTCGACACCGCCCGTGTATGCCAGGCGCTCGAATGCAGCCGCATCGACCGTTTCGGGTAGCAGGGCCGCGAGCAGCGCACGCAAGCTCTCGGAAGTGTCGAACGCGCCGATGGCAAGCTCGGCGCCAAGTCGCTCGGCGCCGTCGAAGCTCACCTGTCCCGTGGCCGCGAATCCGAGCAGATTCGCGTTGACGTTCGTGAACTCGATCTGGCGCGACTCGGGGCTCGCAGTGAAGTCCGCACGGCCGTCGATGACCCCTAAGGAGTCGGCGTCGACGCCGTCCGGCAGCGCGAGCACGAGCAGTTCGAGCGCCGTAAGGAGCGGCGCCGGGGTGAGTTCGACCGAGCCTGCCAGACGAGGCGCGTCGAACACGGAACTGCCGCTGAGCTGCCAACGCGCTTCCATGTCCGCAATGTCCGTCACGAGCCCTTCGACGCGAAGCGCCTGCGCGTCGGGGACGAGTTCGGCCGTCTGCCAGGCTGCGTCGACGTCAACCGTGCCGCTGCCAAGCGGCGGATCGCTGAGTCGGGCGCTGAGTTCGGTCGCGCCGAGCGTGATTACGCCCGACGGCGCGACGTCGGCAAGATCGATGCTTGCTTCGCCTCGCGCGCGCTCGTCGCCGCTGCCATCCCTGAGCGTGAAGTCGAGCGTCATGTCGCGGGCCGCCAACGCTTCGGCGAGGGTCACAGTGCCTTCCGTTTCGATCCCGAGCGTCAATTGCGATTCGACGTCGAGGATTTCGAAACCGAGTTCAACATCGGTGGTCCTGTCCAGGCCGATCGAACCCGTGTCGAACGTCAGTCCACGGACCAGGTAACGCACCTCGTCGACGTTCTCGCGCCAGTAGACGAGCCCGTCGCGCACGCGGACCCCTTCGATGTCGAAGCTCGCGAGGGGTTCGTCCGAGGACTCGGCGGTGACAGGTTCAGCGCCAGTTCCCGCCCCGTCCAGACGACGGAGCAGGTCCTCCCAGTTGCCTTGCCCGTCGGCGTCTGCCGCAAGATTGAGTTCGACGCCTTCAAGGGTGATCGTGCCGATGTCGACTTCCCGGCTCAGCAACGGGATCAGCCTGACGCGCGCCGCGACCCGTTCGACGGTTGCGAACGGCGCTTCGCCGAAGCCCTCGGCATTGCCGACCGCAATGCCGCCGGTCTCCACGGCCAGCCATGGAAAAATCTCGAGCTCGAGCGAGTCGTCAATGGTGAAAGTACGGCCCGTTCGCTCCTCGGCCCAGTCCGTGACGTAGTCCTTGTAGTCGTTCGGATCGAACAGCCAGACCACGAGCAAAACGGCCAACACGAGCAGCGCCGCCAGGGCGGCAATCGCGGCTGCCAGATATCGGATGATCTTCATCGCGGCCTCAATCCCTGGAGTTTAATGGGCTCATCGTGGAGATTCTCACCATAGCTGCGCGGCGGGCCGAGGAACCTCACGAACACGGGGTCCGTCAAGCGCCGGCCGGGCAACATCGGTTAGGCTCACTCATTCGGCCGGCAAACCGGTTAATGGTTCCCGCGCAGAGAGATTTTGGAGAGCACATCGATGGAATACCGCAACCTCGGCCGCACCGGTGTCAAGGTCAGCCAGCTCTGTCTCGGCACGATGATGTTCGGCCGCAAGACCAGCGAGGCGGAGTCGATACCGATCATCGAGCGCGCGCTCGACGAAGGCATCAATTTCATCGACACGGCTGACGCCTATTCGGCCGGAGCGACCGAGCGGATCGTCGGCAAGGCGCTTGCCGGCAATGGCCGGCGGGCTCGCACGGTGCTGGCAACGAAGGTCTTCTTCCCGCTGGATCGCGACGATCCGAACGCCCGGGGCCTGAGCCGGCGCCATCTGATCCGGGCCTGCGAGGCTTCGCTCGAGCGGCTCGGCACGGACTGGATCGACCTCTATCAACTGCACCGCTCGCAGTCCGACATCCCGATCGACGAGACGCTGCGCGCGCTCGACGACCTGATCCGCTCGGGCAAGGTGCGGTACGTCGGCACGAGCATGTTTCCGGGCTGGAAGATCGTCGAGTCGCTGTGGGCGTCGAAGGAGCTTGGACTCAACCGCTTCGTCAGCGAGCAGTGCACCTATCACCTGCTCGATCGCACTGCCGAGCGCGAAGTGTTGCCGGCGGCGCAGAGCTTCGGGCTGGCCGTGCTCCCTTGGGGCCCGCTGTGCGGGGGGCTGCTCAGCGGAAAGTACGCACGCGACGACATCAGCACCGAAGGCCGCTGGCAGGGCGGCAAGGACAACTTCGGCCGACCCGTGACGCCGGCCGCGTGGGACGTGGTCGAAGCGCACGCGGCGCATGCACGGGACAAGGGTTGCACGGCGTCACAGCTCGCGCTCGCATGGAATGCCGCTCAACCCGGCGTGACGGCGCCGATCATCGGTCCGAGGACAATGGAACAACTCGTCGACAACCTCGGTGTCTGCGATGTCGCGATCGACGCCGAAGACCGCGCTCGCATCGATTCTGCAGCTTCGCCCCGGAGCGCCACACTGCGGTACTACGATGCGGCAATGGGGCTTGATCTCGCCCCCAATTTCGACCGCTGGTAATGACGTGGTCGGAGCGGCGCCCGGCCGCTCCAGGCCTTGCGCGGCTTGCCGGATCCTGGCTCGCATACCGGGGCCGCTGCGGGCGCTGGCGCCTGTGCTAAGCTGCCGGCCGGCAATCGGGCCGGGAATGTCTGGAGTGGGGATTGAGCGGAGCTGACGCACAGGCGCGCCCGTCGCGGCGCCCGGCATGGATCCTCATGATCGGTCCCGGCCTGCTGCTCGCCGCCACCGGCGTCGGCGGCGGCGACCTTGCCACGGGCAGCATCGTCGGCAGCCTGCTCGGTCCTGCCGTGCTCTGGGCGGTGGTCGTCGGCGCGTTTCTGAAGTTCGTCGTCACGGAAGGGATCGCGCGCTGGCAACTGGCCACGGGCGAGACCCTGCTCGAGGGGGCCGCCAGCAAGCTCGGACCCGTGGCGATCTGGATCTTCCTGCCGTACCTGTTGCTGTGGTCGTTCTTCGTGGGCTCGGCCCAGATGAGCGCTTCCGGCGTTGCCCTGCACGCCGCGATCCCGGTCTTCGCCGCTGCCGAAACGGGCAAGATCGTCTTCGGCATGATCGCGGGCGTCGCGGGCGTGCTGCTGGTTCTCAAGGGCGGTTATGCGCTCTTCGACAAGGTCATGCGGGTCTGCATCGCGATCATGTTCGTGACCGTGGTCGCCACCTCCGTCGCGCTCTGGCCCGGTACCGGCGCCGTCCTGCAGGGGCTTTTCGTCCCGCGGATTCCGGACATCGGCAGCGAGGGGCTCACGTGGACGATCGCGCTGATCGGCGGCGTCGGCGGCACCCTGACGGTGCTCTGCTACGGCTACTGGCTGCGGGAGGAGGGCCGCACGCAGCAGTCGGACCTCCGCGTTTGCCGCATCGATCTCGGCACCGGCTACCTCATGACGGCGGTCTTCGGCATCGCCATGGTCATCGTCGGCAGCACGATCACGGTGGAAGGCGGCGGCGCGGAGCTTCTCGTGGACCTTTCGAACCGGCTCGAGGAATCGCTCGGCGTATGGGGCAAGTGGCTGTTTCTCGTCGGCACCGTCGGCGCCGTGCTGAGCAGCCTGCTCGGCGTGTGGCAGAGCGTGCCTTATCTCTTCGCGGACTGTTGGCGGCTCCTGCGCCGCAGCGACGGCGCCCCCTTGCGTGACCCGGTCGACACGCGGTCGGCGCCGTACCGCGCCTACCTCGTGCTTATTGCGCTCGTGCCGATGATCGGACTGTTCTGGAGCTTTCGCGAGGTGCAGATGCTCTACACGGTCACCGGTGCGCTGTTCTTTCCCGTGCTCGCTTTCGTGCTCCTGGTATTCAACGGCCGCGCGGCTTGGGTAGGGGCGGCTTTTCGCAACCGGCCTGCGACGAGCGTCGCGCTCGTTGCCGTGCTCGCGTTCTTTTCGTGGATCGGCTGGCAGACCGTTTCCGCGCTGATCGCGCCGGCATGAGCACGCCGTCCCGCATAGGCGCGAAGAAACGCATCGATCCGGATCTGCCGCATCACCCGAGCCTCGCGCACATGCTGCACGAGGCGGCGGAATTCTCGCCCGACGTGACCGCCGTCATACAGGAAGAGCGCCGGATCAGCTATGCGCAGTTCGAGCGCGCCAGCAATGGTCTTGCGGAGTCGCTCAGGCAACGCGGGGTCGGCGGCGGCCGCGTCGTGATCATGATGCCGAACTGCATCGAGATGGACGTCGCGCTCATGGCCGCCATGAGTGCAGGTGCGCAGGTGGCGCCGGTCAACCCGTTCTTCACGCCGGCGGAACTGAAGAAGACGCTTGCAAGCGTCGATCCTGCGGCCGTGATCTGCGATGCCGGCATGCTCGACAAGGCCGGGACAGTAACGGCAGCCTTCGGCATCGGCGATCCGATCTGCATGGCGCCCGGGCAGGTCGACATCGACGAGTGGACTTCCGATGCGGGCCTCGACGGCGCGCCGTCCACGCTGCCCGGACCCGACGATCCGGCGCTGCTGATCTTCACCGGCGGGTCGACGGGGGTTCCGAAGGGCGTGGACCACTCGCACCGCGGCCTGGTGTGGTCCCTGCTGCAGCACGTCTCGGTCTGGCCGCTCGAGCCCGGTAAGGAGCGCTTCCTGAACGTTGCGCCGATGTTCCACATCTGGGGGCTGGCGTATGCGGCCTGGGTGCCCATATTCGCGCGCGGCACGCTCGTCATGGTCCCCAAATACGAACCCGACAAGGTCGTCGCAGGCTTGCACGAGCACCGGATCACGGTCTTCGCCGGCGGCCCGGCGCCGATCTACATGGGCCTGCTCGCAAGCCCCGCGTTCGACGGCGCGGACCTGTCGTCGCTGAAATACTGCCTGTCCGGCGGCGCCCCCTGTCCGGAGGACCTGCACCGCGAGTGGCTCGAGCGCACGGGTTGCCCGCTGCTCGAGGGATGGGGCATGTCCGAGGGCGCACCGTACTGTCTGAACCCGCACGACGACGAACGCAGGCTCCTGTCCGTCGGCAACCCCGTGCCCGAGACCGAGGTCGAGGTCGTCGACCTCGACAGCGGCACGACGATTCTTCCCGCTGGCGAAGCCGGCGAGGTCCGCGTGCGTGGACCGCAGGTCATGCAGCGCTACTTCAACAATCCCGAGGAGACCGCACAGGCCTTGCGCGACGGCTGGCTTTACACGGGGGATATCGGCTACGTCGACGGTGGTTTTCTCTATCTGGTCGACCGCAAGAAGGACATGGTGCTCGTCGGCGGCTTCAACGTCTATCCGCGTGACGTCGACGAACTGCTGTTCAACCACCCGAAGATTCGCGAAGCGGCGACGGTCGGCAAACCCGACGCGCGGCTCGGCGAAGTCGTCGTTGCGTTCGTGGTACTCGACCGCGGTCAGAAGATGGGCGAGGCTGAGTTCTTCGCCTACTGCCGTGACGCGATGGTCAAGTACAAGCGTCCGGTTGAGGTCCACTTCGTCGATTCGCTGCCGAAGACCGGGACGAACAAGATCAACCGCCTCGCGCTCAGGGAGCGGTTGCGGCAGTAGCGAACGAAATGGCGATCAAACGGCCGGCGTGGCCCGAAGGGCGAGTCCTGACGCTCGAACACACGTCGCGGATTCTCGCCGACAATCCGCTCGGCGACCCGCACGTGCGCCGCCACGACGTCTGGCTGCCGCCGCAGTACGATCAGCAGCGCGGGCGCGGCCGGGGGAGGCGCTTCCCGGTGCTGTTCGACCTGGTCGGCTACGCGGGCAGCGGCAAGTCGCATACGAACTGGCGGGGCTTCGACGAGAACGTGCCGGAGCGGGCGGCCCGCCTGATTCACCAGCGTCACATGAGTCCGTGCATCATCGTTTTCCCTGACTGCTTTACCGCACTTGGCGGCAACCAGTACGTGAACTCGAGCGCGATCGGGCGCTACGCCGACTACCTCACGCGCGAACTCGTGCCCCTCATCGACTCCGAGTTCAGAACGCTTGGCGGGCGCGAGCACCGCGGCTGCTTCGGCCACTCGTCCGGCGGTTACGGGGCGATGCTGCACGGAATGAAGTACGCCGCTTACTGGGGCGCGATCGCCAATCACTCGGGCGATGCCTATTTCGAGTTCGTCTACGGTTGCGACTGGCCCGCTTCGCTCGACGAGCTTGCGAAGTTCCGCGCTCCGAAGCTCAAGGCAGGACCCTACGAGGCCGGGTCACAGGCGTCGAGCGGCACGCCGGGAGTCGATGACGGCCGCGTCGCCCGCTTTCTCGAGCATGCCTGGAAGAAGAGCCGCCTGAACCGTGCCGAATGGTACTGCCTGATGCACCTGGCCATGGCAGCGACCTACGATCCGGACCCCAAGGCGCCCAATGGATTCAGGTTGCCGTACGACCTGGAGACCGGCGAACTCATCCCCGCGCGCTGGCGGCGCTGGCGGGCCCACGACCCGATCAACCTCGTCGCACGCCACGCCGCGAACCTCAAGTCACTCAAGGGCATCTACATCGACTGCGGATGGCGGGACGAGTACCGGATGCATTACGGCAGCCGTATCCTCTCGAAGCGGCTTGTCGAGCACGGCGTGGAGCATCGTTACGAGGAGTTCGACGGCACCCATTCGGGCATCGGCCATCGGATGGACGTGAGCCTGCCGTTTTTGTCAAGAGCGCTGAGATAGCCCGCAGTCCCCGCCGGGACTCGATTCGCACGCGCAAGACCTTCCCAATTTGCGCGTCGCTTGGGGTATGATCGAAGAAAAGTACGCGGGCGTGCAAAAAGCCCCGCGCGCACAGGGGATTCCCAAAGGAGAGATTCAATGGCGTACGACCTGATCGGCACCGACTTCACGCCTCCGGACATTGAGGCGAAGGTCACCGGAAGAGCGAGATACTCCGAGGACTTCCGGCGCGATGGCATGATATTCCTGAAGCTCCTGACGAGCCCGATGCCGCACGCACGCGTGACGAACATCGACGCGAGCGAAGCGCTCGCAATGCCCGGAGTGCACGGGATCCTCACGGCCGACGAAGTGCCGAATTTCCCGGAACCCCAGGATCCGATCCTGACCAACGAGCCCGTGTACGTCGGCGAGCCGATCCTGGCCGTGGCCGCGGACACCGAGGAGCTCGCCGCCGACGCGCTCGAGAGAATTCGCGTCGACTACGAGGAACTGCCGTTCACGGTCGACCCGCTGCAGAGCCTGTTCCCGGGCGGGCCGAACGCGAGAACCAACGGCAACATCGCGGATCTGCGTTCGGGCGTCGATCTGCAGGAATTGAAATGGACAGCGGCGGACTTCGCGGCCGTCGAGGAAGGGCAGCTTCCCGAGGGGCAGCCTGCGGGCGAGTGGTCCTACGGCGATGTCGATGCCGGTCTGGCCGATGCGGCGCTCGTGCTCGACGAGACGTTCGTGACCTGCGGCAATTCCCACCACTGCATGGAGCCGCGTTCGGCCATGGCCTACTGGGAGAACGGCCGCTGTCACCTGCACGCCTCGTCGCAGAGCCAGAGCTTCCCGGTCCCCACGGTCGCCCGCTACATCGGCATTTCGCCCGAGGAACTCGTCTTCATCGCGGAGTACTGCGGCGGAGGCTTCGGCTCCAAGGGCGCCGGTTATCCCATCATGGCGGTGCCGGCATTGATGTCGAGGAAGCTCAACAACCGCCCCGTGATGATGCGCATCGCGCGCAACGAGGAATACTCCATCGGTACGGCGCGGCCGGGCTTCCAGGGCCGGATCAGGATGGGCTTCGGCGCCGACGGGCGCGTCACGGCCGTCGATCTCTACATCGTTCAGGAGAACGGCCCGAACCAGGGATTCAACGACTGGCAGTCGGCGGCCGATGCCGTGTCGCTCGTCTATACGGTTCCGGCGATGCGCTTCCGCGGCGTGCCGGTGCTGACCAATACGCCGCCGCGCGCTCCGCAGCGCGGCCCCGGCCAGAACCAGATCGCAGAGGCCGTGGAGCCGCTGATGGACAAGGCGGCCAGCGAGCTCGGCGTCGATCGGCTCGCGATCCGGCGCATCAATGCTCCGGACAGCACGGCGCGATACGGCGCCAACCAGGGCGGCGTCACGAGCGCGCATCTCGGCGATGCGCTCGATATCGGCGGCGAGCAGTTCAACTGGGAGGAGAGGAAGGCGCGCAGCGGCCAACGCAACGGTTCGAAGGTCACCGGTCTTGGCATCGGCACGGCCTATCACTCCGCGGGCGGCAGCGGCTTCGACGGACTCGTCGTTCTGAGGCCCGAAGGCAAGCTGCACATTCACACGGGCGTCGGCAATCTCGGCACGTATTCGCACACCGGCACGTCGCGAGCCGCGGCCGAGGCGCTCAAGTGCGATTGGGCGGACTGCGTCGTCGTTCGCGGCGACAGCCGCAACCATCTGCCGTGGAATCTCGGCCAGTTCGGCAGCAACACCTCGTTCACGATGACCCGCTCGAACTGGGCGGCCGCAATGGATGCGGTGGCCAAGCTCAAGGAGATCGCCGCAATGGATCTCGGCGGTGAGCCCGACGACTACGACATCGGCGATCACCGGGTGTTCCTGAAGGACAACCCCGAGCAGGGCATGAGCTACCAGGCCGCGGCGGAACGCGCGATCGAACTTGGCGGGAAGTACTCGGGCCACGAGGTGGCCGAGGACCTGAACCCGATGACCAGTGCCGCGGCGGCGGGCGTTGCGGGCACAGGCCTCGTCGGCGTCGCGAAGGACAACATGGAGCACACGGGCACCGTGGCGGCGCTGGCCGCGGGGTTCATCGAGATCGAGCTTGATCTGGAGACCGGCAAGTACGACATCGTCGACTATCTCGGAGTCGCCGATTGCGGCACGGTCATCCACCCGGCCGGACTCGAGACCCAGGTCAAGGGCGGCGCCGTGATGGGATTCGGTCTCGCGGTATCGGAGCGGCACATCTACGATCCGCAGATCGGTCTGCCCGGCAACATCGGCCTGCAGCAGTCCGGTCCGCCATCGTATCTCGACACTGCGGCGACGATGACTTCGGCCGCTGTCGACATCGCCGACCCGCAGAATCCGATCGGCGCCAAGGGGATCGGCGAGCCCGTGCAGGGCTGTGCCGCCGCGGCCTTGCTGAGCGCGATTTCCGATGCGCTCGGCGGATACTACTTCAACCGTACGCCGGTTACGGCCGACATGATCGTCAACGCTGCGTCCGGCCAGGCGCAGTCGCATACGCCCTTGCAGGTCAACACGGCCTAGCCTTGCAGGCAAAGAGCAGTCGATTGAGAGCGAAGAGAAGCATGGAAAATACGGCGCTGCCGGCAGAGAGAACAGGCCGTGACGGTCTGTTGAGCGGTCGCGCCTTTTCACCTAGCATCTGTTCGATTGGACCCACTTACAGCTTGTCCGAGGGGAGAATTCCTCATGTCCGATAAGAACCTCGTCACAGGACCGGAGTCGTTTCCGGAGCCGCGCTTTGACGACGGCGCGCTGACGCAAGTCGCATCGACGAAGGCGTCGCGCCGCCAGTTCATCAAGGGTGTCATCGCTTCGGGCGCGGTCGCCTCGAGCGCCGCCGTGTTCCTGACCGCCTGCGAGCCGGGCGAGCAAGCGGCCGCACCGGCTGCTGCCGCCGGCGGTGTCGAACGGTTGTTGACGCTCAACGTCAACGGTCAGATGCGCCGCGTGGACGTCTTGCCGAACGAAACGCTCGCGATGACGCTGCGTTACAAGCTGAACCTGACGGGCACCAAGCTCGGCTGCGATCGGGGCGAGTGCGGGGCATGCACGGTGATGCTCGACGACATTGCGCACTACTCCTGTTCGACGCTGACGCATGCGGCCAAGAACATGGCGATCACGACGGTCGAGGGCCTCGAAAGCGAGTCCGGCGAGCTGCACCCGGTCCAGCAGGCCATGATCGACGAACTCGGCCCGCAGTGCGGTTTCTGCACGCCGGGCCAGATCATGAGCGCGGTGGCGCTGCTCAGGGCCAATCCGAACCCGACGCGCGACGAAGCGCGGCTTGCGATGTCCGGGAACCTGTGCCGTTGCGGCGCCTACGACAATTACCTGAATTCAGTCATGCGAGCGGCGGAGATGGCGTGACCTCGATGAGCTTCTCCACACTCCAAACCAACTCAGCATAAGGAGCGCGAGCCATGTCCAAAGACATGATGCCCGGATTTGAACTGTTCCAGCCGGACACGGTGGACGGCGCGGTAGACCTGTTGGGGCGCTACGGGGGCGAAGCGTGGGCTCTGGCCGGCGGCAACGACAGCCTCGACTGGTTCAAGGACCGTGTGAAACGCCCGCAGTACGTCGTCGATCTTTCGGGGCTCGACGAGTTGCGCGGCATTCGCGAGATGGACGACGGCGGCATCGAGATCGGCGCGATGACGACGCTGACCGCGATCGAGTCGAGCGCCCTGATCCAGGAGCGTTACTCGATACTCTCGGATTCGGCGCGGCGCGTGGCGAGCCCGCAGATCAGAAACGCGAGCACGATCGGCGGCAACGTCCTTCAGGACACGCGTTGCTGGTATTACCGCTACGGCGTCGACTGCTATCGCGCCGGCGGCAACGAGTGTTACGCCGATACGCCCGAAGGCCAGAATCGCGAGCATTGCCTGTGGGGCGCGGATCGCTGCATCGCCGTTTCTCCGTCCGACACGGCGCCTGCACTGGTCGCGCTCGATGCACGGATGGTCGTGCGCAACGCCGACGGCGACCGCGAGATCCCCGCCGAGGAGTTCTTCATCGGCCCGGACATCGACATCGAGCGCATGACGGTGCTCGAGCCCGGTGACGTGCTCACGGCAATCCGGATTCCGGCGGACTGGGCCGGCGCAACCTTCTACTTCGAGAAAGTTGCCGACCGCAACACCTGGGACTTCCCGCTCGTCAACATCGCCGCGGCGATGGTCGTCGAGGGCGACACCGTGCAGAGCATCAGGATCGTCGCGGGCGCCGTGGAATGCATACCGCGGCGCTTGACCGCGGTCGAGCAGGCGGTGACCGGGCAGCCGAAGAACGAAGAGACTGCGGCAGTGGCGGGGCAGACCGCGATTCGCGGCGCGACCCCGTTCAACTTCAACCACTTCAAGATCCCCCTGCTGCAGAACCTCGTGACGCGAGCGATCAGGGACGCCTGACCGCAACTCGATACGGAGAATCTCTGACTCGTGGAGCTGTTCCGGACCAGCCGCAACGTCTACGGCCAGGAAACGCTCGAGGGAATGTCCTGGGAACTGATCTGGGTCTTCGTCGCCGTGGGCGCGGCGTTCATCGTTCTCCACGCTGCGTACCGCCTGTTCCTCGCGCCGAAGCGCAAGTAAGCCGACACAGCAGCCTTTCCGCGTGAATCGACCGGTTTCAGAGCGGACGAGCGCCGCCGCCGTTTCCGAACGGATCGTCAGACATGCCCTGACGGACCGCGTGCTGCACTGGCTCATGGCGGCCGGTGTCCTGATACTGCTCGGCACGTCGCTGCTGCCGATCCTCGGCTGGCAGTTTCCCTGGGTCACCGCACACTGGGTCAGCGGTTTCGCGCTGACCGGCGCGGTACTGTTTCACGCGCTGCGTGCGCTCTTCTGGAAGGACATCCGATCCATGTTCATCGGCAACGCGGACCTGCGTGACGTGCTCGCGCTCGCGCGCTTCAACATGCGAGTGAGCGACGTCGAGCCGCGCAGACCCGGAAAGTACTCGCCCGCGCAGAAACTCATCCACCATGCGTTCACGGGCGTCGTGCTCGTGGCGCTCGTCACGGGCGCCATCATGATGGCCAAGATCGATACGCCCTGGTGGGACAGCAACCAGTACATCCTCTCCGACGCCACCTGGGGCGTGATCTACGTGCTGCACGGCCTGACGGCCCTGCTGCTCATCACGATGGTCATGGCGCATGTCTATTTCGCATTGCGTCCGGAGAAGCTGCTTTTCACGCGTTCGATGATTCTCGGCTGGATCACCCGCAAGGAATATCGGGCGTATCATGACCCGGAGCGTTGGCAGGTCAAATGAGCGCAGAACAGCAAATCAGTCCGGAAGCGGATCTGAAGGCACGAATCGAAGCGATCGAGTCCGGTTACGAGTTCCTGCTCGCCTACGCGGCGCAGGGCCGCAGCACCGACCGCGGCGGCGGCGCCGGGCAGGAAGTTCGCGAGTTCCTCGGCAACATGGAACAGGCGCTGACCGGACTCGGCGACGTGGTGCGCGCCCGCGCCGGACAACGCGGCGCCGCGCTCGTCGCGGCCTGCGGCGCGTTTTTCGACGCGCTCGAGGACGACTCGAGAAAGGCGCGCGGAGCGATCCGCCTCGTGCTCGCGCAGACGGACATCAGCTCCCAGCTTGTCGACAATCTCAACGGCAACATTCATGTGCGGGCCACGCTCATGGATCTCTTCGTCGTCGACGAGGCACTCAAGGGCGAGGGCTCCAACGGGAGCTGACAGCCGCTTCGACATTCCCTTGACGACGTGCCGAGTATCCCGAATCGCACCTGGAGGCGATCAGTCCGAAGCGCCGGACCCTCGGGCATATTCGCGTGCCCGATAGCCTGGACGGTCGGGATGCGAGGTCTGCGGATCGGCAGTCTTCGGCGAGAGGTCTACCGCCCCACGGTGCGCGGCTATTGCCACAGGCTGTTATGCTAGCCGGCCCACACTGACAACAGACCATGGAGCGTATCCATGGCCAAGACCAAGGAGGCAGCAATGAGAACGAAGAATCTGAGGGGAATCGTGCGGCTGTCCGCGCTCGCGGGGCTTGCCGTCGGGGGTCTCGCTCTCGCGCAAGAGGCGCCCGACCGCGGCATCGTGCATGTCGGCGGCGACCTCTACCGCGCGCACAACAACGCACACAACACCGTGTTTCTCGTGACGTCCGAAGGCATCATCGTCTCGGATCCGATCAACCGGGACTTCGCGGAATGGTTGCAGGGCGAACTCGCGTCGATGTATGACGTGCCGGTCCGTGTCGTCGCTTACAGCCATCACCACTGGGATCATGCCTCGGGGGGCGAGGTGTTTGCCGATACGGCCGAGGTCATCGGACATGAGACGATGCCCGGCGCGCTTGCCCTGCCGAGCGGGGACACGCCGCTCAGCGACGCTGCGGCCGCTCTCGACGCGAACGGCAACGGCCAGATCGAGCAGTCCGAAGCGAGCGGCAACCTGGCCGGTCAGTTCGCCCTGATCGATGCGGACGGCAACGGCATGCTCACGGGCGCCGAGATCGCACGCGGCCCGGTCAGCGACGTCTATCCTCCATCGACCGTCTACTCGGACACGCGAACCGTCACGCTTGGCGGCAAGTCCGTCGAACTGATACACGTCGCAGCCGCTCATTCGCCCGACATGACGGTGCTGCGCTTTCCGGATGAGGACGCCGCTTTCTTCGTGGACATCATCAGCCTCAAGCGTCTGCCGTTCATGGATTTTCCGGGACTCGAGGACGTGGACAGCCTGATTGGGACCATCCAGGCCGTCGAGGCGATCGATTTCAGCATCGGCGTCGGCGGTCACGGCGACATCGGCACGAAGCAGGACGTCGCCGATCACCGGGGCTATATCGAGGCGTTGCGCGACGCGGTTGCTGCAGGCATCGCCGACGGACAGAGTCTCGAGGAGCTGCAGGCCAGCATCACGATGGACGAGTACAGCGATTGGGGTTCGTTCAACTGGCTTCCGAACAACATCGCCGGCATGTACCGGATACTCGGCGGCGGCAACTGACAAGGGCTTCGACCACACGTGCTCCTGCCGGCCGCCGGCAGGAGCCGCGCCGCCCTGACCCTGGGTTTCGCGGCAACACGGATCTCGTGTCCGGCAGCGCGGGACGGCGGCGGCCGGTGCTTGCGGCAGCGGGAGCGATTTGTATATGCTCCGGCCGGGCTTTGGACACCGGGAATTCGGCTCTAACAGGAGAAGGGTGAAGCATGAAGAATCCGTACAGGAAGTTGATGTTGCTCGGCGCGGCGGCCACGCTTGCGTTCGTGGGCGGGTGCGCCCCGGGCGGTGGAGGAGGCGGCGGCGCTGACGAGGACACGCCGGAAGCTGCCGCGTTTCGTTTCCGTCAGGCCGTCATGCGCGTGGCGGCAGCCAAGATGGCTCCGATCGGCGCCATGGCTCGCGGGGAAGTCCCCGCAGACGAAGCGGTATTTGCCAAGAACGTCAACGACCTCGTCGCTGCAGCCGGCATGATTACCGAAGGCTTCGGGGCGGATGTCTCGAACGCGCCTGCCGCGAGCGCCGCGCTGCCCGAGATCTGGACGAACATGGACGACTTCAACGAGCGTGCCCAGAACATGTTGGCCGGTGCCCAGGAATTGGCTAACGCCGTCGAGAGCGGCGGATTTGCGGCCGGTCAGGGCCTCGTGCAGGGCACGGCCGGCAACTGCGGCGCCTGCCACCGCAGCTATCGCCAACGCGACGAATAGACCCTTACGCTCTGACACGCTGACCGGGAGGCGCTCGCTCGAACGCCTCCCGGTCTTGCTGTTGCTGGTTGCCCGGAGACGGTGCCTGGGAGCCGCAGGCGTTTCGGTCGGTTACTGAACCGTGCCGACGCGCTGAAACACGGCGCGGTCGTCGGACTCGACAACGGTGTGCAGCGTCTTGGTGTCGCGCAGCACGCTGATTGGCACTTCGACTCCGGCACGGCCGAGATTCCAGACGGTACGCAGCATCGTCGCCAGGCCTTTCACCGGCGCGTCGTCGACACGCAGAATCACGTCGCCGGGCTTGAGTCCGGCCTTGTCGGCCGGGCAGTTGCGGTAGACGCCCACGATCGTCAGGCGGTCGTTCTGGTCCTCGTGAACGAGCACGCCGAGCCAGGGCCGCGGCGGCGACGTGCGGCGGCCGTGTTCGCAGATGTCGTCGATGATCGGCTCGAGCAGATCGATCGGCACGAACATGTTTGCCGCCGATCCGTCTTCCCCGCTCTCGAAGCCCTGTATCAGCAGCGAACCCAGACCGCACAGCCGTCCGTCGCCGTCGATCAGCGCCGCCCCGGACCAGCTATCGTGCGCCGGTGACGTGAAAATGGCTTCCTCGAGCAGATACTCCCAACGCCCCGCGAACTCCTGCTTCGCGACGACCTCGGCGTGGACGATCTGATCGGCCGGGCCGCTGGACGTGACTGTCACCGGAGCGCCGACCGACAACGTTGCCGTGGTGCCGAGTTCGAACGTCGGGCCCTCCATCGGCATCGTCGGCCTCACCAGTCCGAAACCGCTGTCGAAGTCGTAGCCGACGGCGAAGCCGGGCACGAGTGCGCCATTGTTGGCGCCGATCCAGACGGTCTCGGCCTCGCTGATGACATAGCCGATGGTCGCGATGAGCCCGTCCTCGCGGATTCTGGCGCCGTGACCCGTGCGCTCGGTGCCGAGCAGACTCGCACTCATCGCGTCGTCAGGGATGTGCGCCTTGATCGAGACCATGGCGTCGAGTTGCAGTGTGCTTGGTCGCATGAGCGTGCCCGTAGTCCTCATGTTAACGTTTCGCCGCTGTGCGGGTCGATTCTCGATGGCGCTTCCGGAAACCCGCGGCGCAGGCTGCGGTATTTCGATCGCGGGAAGGGCTGGAAGTTTCGGCGCTCGTCAACGCCTGAGGATGGCCCACCAGCGCGCGATGTTGAGCAGGCTCTGCAGGGCGCCCGAGACGTAGGTCAGCGCGGCGGCCAGCAGCAGCCTTCGGGCGCGGGGCATATCCTCCTCGCGCAGCACGCCGCGGAGCTTCACGAGCGGCAGCGCGCGCCCGAAGCTCGCGTCGAACTCGGCCGGCAGCGTCAGCGCGTGCACCGCGACGCCCGAGCCCAGCACAAGCATGCCGCCCAGCAGTGTTATCAGGCCGATCGCCGGGATCCTGGTCAGCGCGACCGTGAACGGCGCGAGCATGAGCAGTCCCGCACCGACCTTCTCGACGGGTCCGACCCATTTGACGAGCCGCGTGCGCCAGCGCAGGGGCTTGAACCCGTCCGCATCCTGGATGGCGTGGCCGACCTCGTGCGCGGCCACGGTCAATGCCGTCAGCGAACGGCCGTCGAAGTTCGCGGGCGACAACCTGACCGCCTTCTCCATCGGGTCGTAGTGATCGCCGCGCTCGGTGACTTCCGTGCGAACGTGCTGGAGCGACAGGCCGTCGAGCAACTCCCTGGCGACCTGGCCGCCGGTCTTCCGGTAGCGGTTCTTCGGAAAGTGGTACCGCTTCATGACGGCCGAGACCCACATGCCCGGGCCGATGACAAGTGCAATGAAGATCACGATCAGAACGACAAGGTGCATTGACTCGTATCAGCCGTCCGAGTCGACGATCTCGTCCACCACGCGGTTGCGCAGCGTGCCGATCTCCGGAACGCTGACTTCGACGACATCGCCCGCGCGCAGGTACTTCGGTGGGTCGAAACGCGCGCCGGCGCCGGTCGGCGTCCCGGTTGCGATGAGGTCGCCGGGGTTCAGCGTCATGAACGTGGACAGATACGCGATCAGGTAGCTGAACGGAAAGATCAGATTGGCCGTCGTATCGTCCTGCCGCAGTTCCCCGTTGACGTGCGTCTTCAAATGCAGCGCGCCGGGTGCGGCGAACTCGCCCGCGGTCACGAGCCACGGGCCGAGGCTTCCCGAGCGGGCGAAGTTCTTCCCCTGGGTCACGTTGAACTTGGCGTGCCGCAGCCAGTCCCGCACCGAGCCTTCGTTCATGAGCGTCAGGCCGGCGACGTGATCCCAGGCGGACTCGGCAGCGATGCGCCGGCCGCGCTTGCCGATGACGAGCACGATCTCGCCCTCGTAATCCAGTTGTTCGGACTCCGGCGGTCGCTGGATCGCCTGCTCGTGCCCGACGATGCTGTCGGCCGTGCGCATGAAGACGCTCGGGTAGCGCGGCGCATCGCTGCCGTCACGGTATTCCTCGTTGCGGTTCCCGTAGTTGACGCCGATGCAGACGATCTTGCCGGGATCGGGAATCGTCGGCAGGAACTCTATTTCGTCAAGCGAGTAATCGGGTCCGCGCCTGACCGCGAGTTCGATCACGCTTGCGAGCCGTTTCGCGGCGATCGCGGCCTTGAGCGTGCCGAGACCGTCCGGCAGGCGGCCTCCGGCGTCGATCACTCCGCCGCCCGCCACGGCGCCGAAGCTCTCGCCGTCGCCGGTTCTGAAGCTCAGAAACCGCATGGCTGGTTCACCTGCGCTGTCATCATCTGGTTCATCATTGGAGGATTCACGGTTTGCGTATCGTTAAGTGTACTCAAGGCAGGCCAGGGTCCGGCACAAGACTTCACGGGGAACAGCCGTGTTGGCCGCACGGCGCGCATGATGCCGCATGACGGGGCCGCTTGCATGAATCAATCGACGGCTCGGCCGAGCTTAGCCGGTGAGACGCGCTGTGCGACAATACTCCGCTGGCTCCTTCAGCAGCACCAGGGCCGTATCCGTGCCTCACCTGATCGTCGAGTACTCCGCAAATCTGGAGCAGCAAATCGCGCTTGATGAGCTGCTCGACAAGTTGCGGGACAGCGCACTCGAAACGGGGATCTTCCCGCTCGGCGGGCTGCGCGTTCGCGCCGTCCGAACCGATCACTTTCGGATTGCAGACTGCGATCCGGAGAATGCTTATGTTCACGTCACGGCGCTGGTCGGCCACGGCAGGGCGCTCGATGTGCGCAAGCGCGCCGGCGAGCGGCTGTTCGCCACGCTGACGGAGCATCTGAAGGATGTCCATGAACGATCGCCGCTTGCGATCTCGTTCAACATCCAGGAGTTTCACCCCGAACTCAATTTCAAGCTGAATAACCTGCACGAACATGTTCGCCGGCGAGCGGCGTCGGACGAGTCGCGATCGCTCCGGGCCGCCAGGGCGCGGACCGTGCGCGGCGCGCCGCGGACAGGGCAGGCGTAAGGGAAGACCATGGCTGCCAGTCGCGACAGCAACGCCGGCAAGGCGCAGGACTTTCTGCGGCGCTTCCGGGCGAAGCCCGTAGGACACTTCATCGACGGCGAGTGGTGCGCAGACACGTCCGGCGAGACGTTCGAGACCCGAACGCCCGTCGACGGCAGCTTGCTCGCCGAAGTGACCGCGGGAAACGCGCGTGACGTCGACCTGGCGGCCAGGGCGGCCGAACGCGCGTTCGCCGACTGGCGTGCGCTCGACGGGCAGTCGCGCCGCAAGCTCCTGCATGGGATTGCCGACGCCGTCGAGTCCAGAGCAGAGGAAATCGCGCTTGTCGAGTCGATGGACACGGGCCAGCCGATCCGCTTCATGGCGGCGGCCGCGAAGCGCGGCGCCGAGAACTTCCGGTTTTTCGCCGACAGGGCGCCGGAAGCGCAAAACGGCCTCTCGCTGCCCGCGGCGCAGCACGTCAACTACACGCTGCGCCAGCCGATCGGTCCGGTCGGGGTCATCACGCCGTGGAACACACCATTCATGCTGGGGACCTGGAAGATTGCCCCGGCGCTCGCGGCCGGCTGCACGGTGGTCCACAAGCCCGCGGAGTGGAGCCCGCTGTCCGCCTGCCTGCTCGCGGAAGCCTGTGCCGACGCCGGCCTGCCGCCGGGCGTGCTCAATGTCGTTCACGGCATGGGGGAGACGGCAGGCAAGGCCGTGACCGAACACGAAGCCATCAAGGCCATCGCCTTTGTCGGGGAGTCGGCCACCGGCAGCCTCATCATGGCCCAGGGCGCCCCGACGCTGAAGCGCGTGCACTTCGAACTCGGCGGCAAGAACCCCGTGGTCGTCTTCGCTGACGCCGATCTCGACCGCGCGCTCGACGCCGTGGCTTTCATGATTTTCAGCCTGAACGGCGAACGCTGCACTTCATCGAGCCGGCTGCTGATTCAGGACAGCATCGAAGCGGAGTTTCTCGACCGTCTTGCGGAGCGGGTCGCGCGGATCAGGGTCGGCCATCCGCTCGACCCGGAGACCGACATCGGGCCGCTCATCCATCCGGAGCACCTGCGCAAGGTGTTGGGCTATTTCGACATCGCGGTGGCCGAGGGCGTCACGATTCGCGCCGGCGGCCGGCTCGCGGATGCCGGCGAGGGCTATGTCGAGCCCACGATTCTCAGCGGTGCGACGAACGACATGCGGGTCGCCCGGGAAGAGATTTTCGGACCCGTGCTGACGGTCATCCCGTTCGCCGACGAGGCCGAGGCGCTCAGGCTCGCCAACGACACGCGCTATGGACTCGCGGCTTATCTGTGGACTCGCGATACCGGCCGGGCGCTGCGCTGCGCCCAGGCGCTCGAAGCCGGCATGGTCTGGGTCAACTCCGAGAACAACCGCCATCTGCCGGCGCCCTTCGGCGGCATGAAGGCGAGCGGCATCGGCCGCGACGGCGGCGACTACAGTTTCGATTTCTACATGGAGACGAGGAACGTCTGTGTCGCCCTGGATCAGCACCGCGTGCCATCGCTCGGACGCTGAGCAAGCTCGCATGTGCGCTCCATGGAACGAGCCCCGTATCGCGCGTGCTCTGTGTGGCGCAAGTACCGTATCGAGCACGCCGTGTGTCCCATGAGCCTGTACTACGTCCAGAAACTGCTCTACCAGTTGAACCGGGATCCGACCGTCCGGAAGCGCTTCGACGCCGACCTCGAGGACCTGCTGGGCGAGTATTCGCTGACCGGCGAGGAGCGGGCCGCGATCGTCGACGGCGACATCGGGCTGCTCTACGTCATGGGCGTCAACGGCCAGATTCTCATGCACTACGCGGCGCTGATCGGCCAGGAATGGGACGAGTACATCGCGGCCATGAAGCAGGGCGTCACCGATCATGGCCCTGTGCGTGGAGGTTTGTACACGCTGCTCGAGGACCGCGAGCAGTGAGCACGGTTTCCCTGAGAGGATGCACGTCCCGTCGCAGGATGCCGGCGGCCCGGAGCCCGCGCCATGCGGAAGCAGAGTCCGCACTCGGGGACATCACGCCATGAGCCTCGTCTTCGCCGGCGTCTGCAGTCACGCACCGGGCATCACCGGCCGCGCGAAGCGCGCCGATCCCGCGGTCAGGGATGCCTTCTACGCCAATCTCGATGAACTCAGGGTACGGCTCGAGGCAACCAGGCCCGACGTCCTCATAGTCATCGCGGCCGAGCACTTCGCCAACTTCTTCATGAACAACATGCCGGCCTACTGCATGGGGCTCGCCGACGAGTACGAGGGGCCGATCGAGGACGAGGACTGGCTCGCGATCAGGCGCACCGCCGTGCCCGGCAACGTTGATCTCTCGCGCCGCATCATCACGTACATGCTCGGCGAGATTGACCTGTCCTACGCCGAGGAATGGAAGTTCGACCACGGCATTATGGTGCCGCTGAACTTCCTCACGCCACAATACGATCTGCCGGTCATTCCCGTGAACGTCAACTGCCAGGGTCCGCCGCTGACGACGCTCGAACGCGCCTACGAATTCGGGCGCGTGCTGCGGCGTGCCTGCGACGCGCAGCCGGAGCGCATCGCGCTGGTCGGCACGGGCGGAATCTCGCACTGGCCGGCGACGCCGGACTCCGGCGTCATCAACGAAGCCTGGGACCGGGACTTTCTCGACAGGTTCATCAACAACCGCCGCGTCGAACTCGTCGCCTACACGGACGAGGAAACGCTGCGCGATGCGGGGCAGGGCGGGTTCGAGATCCGCACGTTTCTCACCGTCGCCGGGGCGACCGAAGGCGCGACCGGCGAACTCCTGTTCTATGCGCCCATACCGATCTTCGCCGTGGGCTGCACCGTGGCCGAGATGACGGTGCAGCAAGCGTAGCTTCGAGCCGTTTCGTTCCGTGTCCGACCGAGCGCAATTCACGCTCCTGATCCCGTTTCTCGGCGCGCTCACGGCGCTCGGGCCGCTGTCGAACGACCTGTATGTCCCGTCGCTGCCGCTCGTCGCGAGCGGACTCCAGGCCGTGGGCGGTACGGTGCAATTTACGATGAGTTCCCTGCTGCTCGGGTTTTCGCTCGGTTGCCTGATCTACGGACCGCTGTCCGACCGCTACGGCCGCAAGCCCGTGCTCATGCTCGGTCTCGCTCTCTATGTGCTGGCGGGCGTGCTCTCGGCGCTGTCACCGGACCTAGGCACGCTCGTCACCTGGCGCTTCCTGCAGGGCATGGGCGCGTCGTCCGGCATGGTGCTCGCGCGCGCGATCATTCTCGATCGCTGGACGGGCGAGCAGGCGTCCCGCGCGATCTCCTGGATCATGATGATCACGTTCCTTACGCCCGTGATTGCGCCGCTCATCGGCGGCTACGTGGCGTCGCTCGGCTATTGGCCAGGTGTTTTCTGGCTGCAGGCCGGCGCAGGCGCCGTTTGCCTGCTGGCGGTGGCGATGCTGCCGGGCGATCGGCGCGCGGGCTCGATGACATTGACGCGGGCGCTCGTCGCCTACGGCACGATTCTCAAGGACGCCCAGACGCTAGGTCATCTCGCCTGCGTGGGTTTTGCCTTCGTCGGGGTGATCGCGTTCGTCACCAATTCCGCAATCGTTTTCACCGGACACTTCGGGCTTGAGCCGCATCAGTTCGGTTTCTGCTTTTCGTTCGTCATGGCGGGCGGGTCCATCGGCTCCTTCCTGAACAGCCGTCTCGTGGACCGGCACGGAATTTCCCGCATGATCGGCATCGGCACGGTCATTCTCGCGGCCGGCGGCACGGCGGTTCTCGTCGTCTCGGCAATGGACGCCGGACTCATGGCGACGCTGCTCTCGTTGCTGCTCTATGTCTTCGGCATCGGCTTCGTGTTCGCCAACGCGGTAGCGAGGACGATGAGCCGCTTCCGCGAGAACAGCGGTGCGGCCTCGGCGCTCTTCGGCGTCAACCAGTTCCTGATCGGTTCGATCGTCGCGGCGTTGCTGAGCCTGGTGGCCACGGCGACGCCGATGCCGCTCGCTTCGGCGATGGCCCTTGCGGGGCTCGGAGCCGCGGCAGTCTGGTGGGGGTGGCTGAAGCGCTCTTCGGAGGCTGTCGTGTGAGCTGCCTGGCGCCGGTTGTCTGATTCCGTCTGCCGTTAAAGACTGAACAGGCGCAGTGCATTCTCGCCGCGGACCTTGCGGGCCGCGGCCGAGTCGAGCCCATCGACGCGCGCAAGGCAACCCTGCATGTCGCCGATGTTGTGCGGGTAGTCAGAGCCGTAGAGTACCCGGTCGTCCGACCCTGCCGCCTCGATGCACAACGCGAGCGCGCCCGGCGAGTAGACGACCGCGTCGTACCAGATGCGCCGCAGGTACGCGCTCGGCGGTTCGGAAATCACTTCGGCGCAGGCCGGGATCATCTCGTGGCAACGGTCGAGCCTCGCGCCGAGATACGGCAGCGCGCCGCCGCCGTGCGCCGCGATGAGCTTGAGATTCGGGTACCGGTCGAAGAAACCGTCGAAGATCATCCTGGAGACGGCAAGCGTGGTATCGAAGGCGAAACCGATGGGCGGTACCAGACCGTATTCGTCCATGCTCATCTCGCGCACGCCCTGTGGCGTGCCGGGATGCAGCAGGACGGGCAGGCCGCGCCGATCGATCTCCAGCCAGACGCTTGCGAACGCCGGGTCAGTCAGGTTCCTGCCGTCGATGTTCGCGATGACCATGACGCCGACCGCCCCCGCGTCGCACGCTCTTGCGAGTTCCGCAAGGGCGAGTTCCGAATGTTGCCAGGGCAGCGACGCGAACCAGCGGATCCGGTCGGGTCTGAGCGTCTGCTGTTCGGTCATCGAGTCGTTGACCATCCGCGCGGCCTTCAGGCTCGTTTCCGCATCGCCGAAGTAGGCGTTCGGGGTGGTCAGCGACACGATCGCGACGTCGACGCGAGCAGCATCCATGTCCCGGATGCGCAGGTCGTAGTCCCACATGGGCTCGTAGAGCGTCATGAACGGCGCGCCCCACATCCGGATCACGTCCTGCCCCGCGGCGTTGACCCCGAGTTCGTACTGCGGATGGCCGCTGCTGCGCAGCAGCTGAAGGTACTCGCGCGTGAGCATGTGGGTATGTACGTCGATGACCGTCACGGCGGGTCAGCTCCTTTGAAGCAGGGTGGCGGTCGGGGTCAGACACGCGGGAAGCGGCGTGCCAACCCGTTGCGACCGGGCGCCCCGGCGGGTCCGCCGCGCGAATTATAGTGAACTTGTCCGTGCGCCCGGCATAGCGCAAGATGCGCGTGACGCCCCTCCAGCAGGATGCAGCATGTCAACTGAATCGCCCGCGCCGTCGGAACTCACGATCGCGGTTTTCGCCGACTTCGAGAACCTCGCGCTCGGCGCCGAGGAGAGCAACCAGGGCCGGTTCGAGATGGATCTCGTACTCAAGCGCTTTCTCGAGCGCGGCAGGATCGTCTTCAGGCGCGCCTACTGCGACTGGAGCCGGTTTCAGAAGTTCTCGCGCGAGTTCCATTCCGCCGGTTTCGAGATGATCGACATTCCGCGTTCGTCGGTGAGCGGCAAGAACAGCGCGGATATCCGGATGGTCGTCGACGCGCTCGACCTGTGCTATTCGAAAGCGCATATCGACACGTTCGTGCTCCTGACCGGCGACAGCGACTTCTCGCCGCTCGCATCCAAGCTCAAGGAGAACGACAAGCGGGTCCTGGGTTGCGGCGTGCGCAGTTCAACGTCTGACCTGCTTGCCTCGAGCTGCGATGAATTCGTCTTCTACGACGACCTCGTGGCTGTCACGAAACGGACGCGCAAGCGCGGCAACCGGAAGCTCACGGCAAAGCAGCGCGAGCTGTTCGGGAGGCTGACCGAAACGGTCGGTTCCCTCGAAGGCGATCACGATCCGCTGTGGGGTTCCGTGGTCAAGACGGCGATGAAGCGCGTCTATCCGGATTTCGCGGAGAGCGCCTACGGCTACCGGAACTTCTCGGAGCTGCTCAGGGCCGCCAAGCGCGAAGGCGTCATCGAACTCGAAGAGGGCGACGCCGGCAACTTCAAGGTCGCGTCGGCGGATTGATTCGGCGGCTGACCGATACGTCAGCCGCTGGATGCGCCCGCTGGCTCAGGCCGGCCGTTTGACGCGTCAGGGAAACCTGGCTCCCACGGTCGCCCGCTGCAAGGCGGGAATTCAGGGCACGTCGGGAGCAAGCGTGGCGATCAGACCGGAACTCGGCGAGCCCAGGTCGCGCCAGAGTTCCAGCGGATCGCGCGAGAACACGTGCTCGGCACTTCCCGGCACGACGTTCCAGGCCCCTTCGGCGATCTCGGCCGCGAGCTGTCCCGGAGCCCAGGCGGCGTGTCCGGCGTACATCCGCAGGTACGACTCGTCGCCGATATTCACGTCGCCTTCGAGCAGAAAGTCCGCGCTGCTGCTGACATGGACGCCGTCGAGCACGCGCAGGTCCTCGACGTCGTCGGGCAGCGGTTCGCTTACGAGGACGACGAGCCGCGTCGGCGCGACGGGGCCGCCGAAAAAGACGCGGCCGGAATTGCCGTGTACGTCCTCGAGCTCGGGCGAGACCTGGCCGGGCTCGACCCAGGTCGGCCGGTTGATGATGACGCCGACCGTGCCGTTGTCGTTGTGCCGAATCAACAGGACGACGGATTGGTTGAAATTCGGGTCAGTCAGCATGCCCCTGGCGACCAGCAATGCGCCGGTGTAGGGCGTCTGGGCCTGCGCGGCCAGACCAGGCAGCAAGCCGACGGTCGCGACAAGCGCTTTCGCCATGGAGCGCATTCCCCGGATCATTGTTGCGAGTGTCGGTCCTGGCGCCGGAGTAGTGGCGTGCGGTTTCGCGGTCGGCGGCATTTCCGCATCATACCGGTTTCGCGGGCCTGATTTCCCGCCGGGTGCTCGTCCCCGGAGGAACTGGCGACGGAACGGGCGGCCGACCCGCTTCATCAACCGGTGACCGGCCCGGCGCCCCAAAGGGCAGCGACATCGATGAATCAACGGGAGCAGGTTGCGCCGGCCATGCGAGGCTACTCGATGCCGGCGGAATGGGAGCGCCACGAGGCGACGTGGTTGTCATGGCCGCACAACCGGGAAACCTGGCCCGGCTGTCTCGATCGGGCCGAGACGGCCATGGTCGAACTGGCGGCCGCGCTTGCCGAACATGAGCGCATTCACGTCAATGTGCTGGGCGCAGAACACCGGCGTCATGTGAGTCGCCTGCTCCGCGGCCGCGGTCCGCCCGAGAACGTTACATGGCACGGTTTTCCGACCGACGACGCGTGGATCCGCGATCATGGCGCCGTTTTCGTCGTTCGCAATGCCGCTTCCGATCCGCTGCTCGCGCTCGATTTCGAGTACAACGCCTGGGGCGGAAAGTATCCCCCGTACGATCTCGACCAGGGAATCGCACGGCGGATGGCGGGCGCCCTTGGCGTGCCGTGCCGGTCTCCCGGTATCGTGCTCGAGGGCGGTTCGGTCGACGTCAACGGCGCGGGTACGGCTCTGACGACCGAGCAGTGCCTGCTCAACGACAACCGCAATCCCGGGCTCGACCGCGCCGGGATCGAAGCGGTGCTCGCGGACTCGCTCGGAGCGACAAACGTCATCTGGCTTGGCGACGGGATCGTTGGCGACGACACCGACGGCCACGTCGACAATCTGACCCGGTTCGTGGATCGCGACACGGTCGTGACGGCGATCGAGCCGAACGCGGCCGACCCGAACCACGCGCCGCTTGCACGCAACCGAGACCGTCTCGCGTCGGTTCGACTCGGCGAGGGTACGACGCTGAACATCGTCGAACTGCCCATGCCCGCGCCCGTGTTCGTCGCCGGCAGGCGCTTGCCGGCAAGCTACGCGAACTTCTACATCGGTAACGAAATCGTGGCCGTACCGGTATTCGCGTGCGCAGAGGATGGGCAAGCCTGCGGCATCCTCGCGAACCTGTTTCCGGGCCGACGCATCGTGCCGATCGACTGCACCGCGCTCGCAGTCGGGCTCGGCGCGCTGCACTGCCTGACACAGCAGGTGCCAGGAGTCCGGTCGGTGCGGTAAGAGTGTTCGGAACGGCACGATCCCTGGGCCGCTTGCAGCCGTGTCGCTCGCGGATCGATGTTCGGGCAAGGCCGGCGCGATCCCGGCCGGCAGACTTGGGTTTTCGGCGTCGTTCGCCTGCGGCAGGTCGGGCGGATTCCGAGTTTGTCGGGAAGGGATGCACAGTGGTCGCGGGTCGACCGGGCCTGAATGTTGTCGCCCGCTTCCCGATTCCCTAATCTATCGCTCCCCTGCTGACCCTGGTGCCTTTCGGGAGCCGCGACATGGGCATCATTTCCGATTTCGTTGCCCACAATTTCCGCCATTTCAACAGCGCCGCGCTTGCCGATGCGGCCGACGCCTACCTGCGTCATCTCGAGGCCGGCGGATCGATGATGATCACGCTCGCGGGCGCCATGAGCACGGCGGAACTCGGCGTGTCGCTCGCGGAGATGATTCGCCGCGAGAAAGTGCACGCGATCTGCTGCACGGGCGCGAACCTCGAGGAGGACATCTTCAACCTCGTCGCGCATGAGCATTACCTGCGCATTCCCAACTACCGGGAACTGACGGCGGCGCAGGAAGAATCGCTGCTCGAGCGCAAGCTCAATCGCGTGACCGATACCTGCATTCCCGAGGAGGAAGCGATGCGGCGCACGGAAGAGTGCGTCGTCAAGCGTTGGATCGAGGCCGACGCCGCGGGTAAGCGCTGTTTCCCGCACGAATTCCTTTACGACGCGCTGCGCTCGGGCGACCTCGAGCGCCATTACCAGATCGATCCCGACGAGAGCTGGCTGCTCGCCGCCAGCAAGCGCGACCTGCCGTTGTTCGTGCCGGGCTGGGAGGACTCGACCCTCGGCAACATGTACGCGGCGCAGTGCATCGCCGGGGAAATCGAGCATGTCGACACGGTCCGCTCGGGCATCGAGTACATGATGGGACTCGCGGACTGGTACCAGATGGCGTCGGCACAAGGTTCCGTCGGGTTCTTTCAGATCGGCGGCGGCATCGCGGGCGACTTTCCGATTTGCGTCGTGCCCATGCTCGAGCAGGATCTCAAGCTCGAAAATGTCGAGCGCTGGGGCTACTTCTGTCAGATCAGCGACGCGACGACGAGCTATGGCTCCTATTCCGGAGCGGTACCCAACGAGAAGATCACCTGGGGCAAGCTCGACGCGAGCACGCCCAGGTTCATCATCGAGTCCGACGCGACGATCGTCGCACCGCTGATCTTCGCCTGCGTGCTTGGAGCCTGAGATGTCGGTGCGCGCGCCGGATTTCGCTGCTGCCGGTACCGAACCGGCGTGGACCATCGCCGACTCCACGGAACTCTACCTGACGGGAAGTTGGGGCGCACAGTTCTTTTTCGTCAACGAGAACGGGCACGTCGCGGTCAACGTGATGAACGAGGCCGCGACGACGATGGACGTCGTTGCCATCGTCGAGGAGCTGCGCCGGCGCGGCGTGCAGTTCCCGATACTGCTGCGGTTTCAGGACGTGCTTCGCGCCCGGGTCAGACGCCTCAACGAAGCGTTCCACAAGGCGATCGAGGATGCGGGCTATCGCAACGACTACCGAGCCGTCTACCCGATCAAGGTCAATCAGTTGCACGAGGTCGTCGACGAGCTGCTTGATGCCGGAAAGCCGTACGGGATGGGGCTGGAATGCGGATCGAAGGCGGAACTCATTGCGGCGCTGCCTCAGCTCGACGACGACACCTTGCTGGTCTGCAACGGCGTCAAGGACAAGTCGATGCTGTCGCTCATCATCTCCGGACAACGGCTTGGCAGAAACGCGATACCTGTGATCGAAAACCACGCAGAGTTCGTCGATCTCAAGGAGCTCGCGTTCAAAGCCGGCTTCGTACCGCGGCTCGGCGTTCGCGTCCGGCTTTCGACGCCGGGCTCCGGCCGCTGGTCGGAGTCATCGGGGGAAAACTCGAAGTTCGGTTTGAGCGTCGCGGAACTCCTGTCCCTGCTGCGCGAACTGGAGGCCGGCGGTCTGGCCGACCGGCTGCTTGTCCTGCATTGCCACATCGGCAGCCAGATCGCCGACATTCACGTCCTGAAGCAGGCCGCCAGGGAAGTGACCCGGATCTATGCCGAGCTCGTCGGCCGAGGCGCCGGCGTCAGGTATCTCGACCTCGGCGGCGGTCTCGGCGTCAACTACGATCGAGGCCATCTCGAGGAAGGCGCGGGCATCAACTACAGCCTGCAGGAATACGCGAACGCCGTGGTGTTCACGGTGCAGGAAATCTGCGCCGCGCACGGCGTCGCCGAGCCGACCATCGTGACCGAGAGCGGTCGCGCGCTTACCGCGCATCACTCGGCCCTGATCGTACCCGTGCTCGGGACCCGTGCGAAGGACGATCCGGCCCTGGAGTACATGGTCGATGAGGGAGCCTCCGACCCTGTTCAGGCCCTGCACGCGGTCCTCGCCCACCTTGACTCCGTCGAGACGCCGGGAGAGCTGCTCGAGGCGTATCACGAAGGCAACGAGCGTCTCGGCGAGGTGCGCAGCCTGTTCTCGCTCGGGTATCTCGACCTCGAACAGCGGGCGCTGGCCGAGAGCCTGTATTGGCGGCTGTGTTCGAGGCTGCTGGCGGCGTTCAGGAGCGGCCCGGGAGCTTCTCTTCCGGAAGTTGGAGAGCTCGAACGTCAGCTCACCGACCTCTACCTGTGCGATTTCTCCATCTTTCAGTCGATGCTCGATCACTGGGCGATCGGCCAGCCGTTTCCGATCATGCCGATCGACCGCCTCGACGAGCGGCCGGACCGGCGCGGCGTGCTCGTCGACCTGACCTGCGACTCCGACGGCCGTGTCAGCCACTACGTTTCGGCGCATGCCGACAACAGCTTCCTGCCGCTGCACGCGCCGAAGCCGGGCGAACCGTACTATCTCGCGTTCTTTCTCATGGGCGCTTACGAGGACATCGTCGGCGATGCACACAATCTCTTCGGGCGCGTCTCAGAAGCGCACATCTACGCCGATCCCGAGGAACCGGACAATTTCTGGATCGAGAAGATCATTCCCGGCACGGCGATCCAGGACATGCTCGCGCAGGTTCAGTACTTTCCGAACGATCTGCATAGGCGCATGAGCGAACTGGTTCGCGCGAAGATTCAGGAAGGCGTCGTGCGCCCGACCCAGGGCATCGCGATCCTCGACCAGTACATGGCCTGTTTCCCGCAGAACACGTACTGCAACCCACGCGATATGGAGCAGGATGCGCCGGCGTGAGAGGAGAACGCGGCAGCCGGATCGACCGGGAAGTGTCGCCGTGAGCGATGTGCGTCAGGGCGCCAGGCAACAGGAAGCGACGCCATGAACGATCCGCGCTACGGCGCACAGCAACAGGAAGCGCCGTCTTGAGCGACACGCAGCACAGCCGGTCGCTTGCCGTCGGACTCGTGCAGATGTCGATGCGGCGGGACCTCGACGAGAATGCCGCAAGAGCCGAGGAGGGCATCCGCGAGGCGGCCGCGCAGGGTGCGAAGCTCGTCTGCCTTCCGGAACTGTACCGTTTGCGCTATTTCTGCCAGTCCGAGGACGCGGCCAACTTCGATCTCGCTGAGCCCGTGCCTGGTCCTTCCACCGACCGTCTGGCTGCCCTTGCGGCGGAACTCGACGTCACGATCGTCGCGGGCCTCTTCGAGCGGCGCGCGGCCGGCGTCTACCACAACACGGCTGTCGTGATCGACCGGGCGCGCGGTTACGTCGGGAAGTACCGCAAGATGCACATCCCGGACGATCCTCGCTACTACGAAAAATTCTACTTTGCGCCGGGCGATCTCGGCTTTGCCTCGTTTCGAACGGAGTCGGCCGAACTCGGCGTGCTCGTCTGCTGGGACCAGTGGTTTCCGGAAGCGGCCCGCATGGCAGCGCTCAAGGGCGCGGAGATCCTCGTGTATCCGACAGCGATCGGCTGGCATCCCGAGGAACGCGATGAGGACGGCGACCGCCAGCTCGCTGCCTGGGAGACCGTCCAGCGCAGCCACGCGATCGCCAACGGCTGCTTCGTCGTGGCCGTGAACCGGGTGGGATTCGAGCCGGAGCCTGGCGGCGGCATCGAAGCCATTGATCGCGGGGAATCAAGGTCGGAGTCCGGCGTCGCCGGCATCGAGGCGGTGAGTCAGGCGGGATTGTTGCCGGAGCCCGTGAAAGGCCGTGGCATCGAGTTTTGGGGAGGAAGCTTCGTTGCGGCGCCCGACGGGCGCGTTCTCACCCGCGCCCCGGACGATGGCGAAGCCGTGCTCACTACGACAATCGACCTTGGCGAGGTCGAGGCGCAGCGCCGCGCCTGGCCCTTCTTCCGGGACCGGCGTATCGATGCCTACGACGAGCTGCTGGCGCGGTTTTCGGACGCCCAGGAGTAAATCAACCTGACTCGCAGGGCTCCGGCCGCCAGGAAGATCCGTCTTCGAGCCGTTTGAAGCTCGTGCTGGTCACGAATTCCTCCGTGAGGTATTGCGGATCGTCGACGCGGCGCCCTTCTTCATTGAGAGGCACGCTCGCGTAGTCGCCTTTTGGCGGAACGACCATCCGCCACCGCCAGTCTTCCGTCACCACCGACACCCAGTAGCCGGTGAGATCCGTGGGGGCGGCCTCGCGCGCGCCAGTTCGACCAGGCCGATGAACTCCGGATACATCGTTTCGGCGCCGCCGAGCACCGCGCGCATCGGCAGCCCGGAGCTCTCGGCGAATTCCTCGCACTTGTCAGAAAGCTGGATGTTCTTCCGTTCGTGACGTGTGCGCCGCGTCGTTGAGAGTCGCGCACGCGCCAGGCACGCAGCCGTGTAATACTGAACCAACGGGTTACAAATGTCTTGCCTGGTTCTCCGGTAACCAGAGCAATTGCCGATCAGGCGTCGCAAGACCATGTCGTCTCCGCCGTACCGTACCCGCGTTCCGTAAGGCTCGAAATTCTGTGAGGCTCGAGCCACGAAATCGTCGAGCAGCGACTCCGGTAGCTTCGGAACTGCCCGGTGTAGCCCTGCGCCATCGTGTTTGCATGGCCGCTGCGCATCAGCGACATTTCAGGCGAGCTAGTTACTCCAAAAAACTTCTGTATACTCGGGGCATTGGGGTTAAAACGCAGGCGGGCGCGCTGTCGTAATTGCACGAATGCAACGACAGCGACCGACCAGGGAATAACGGAGACCAAAAAAGTGAAACCAAGAAAAAATCCATTGGCGCACGCAGTCAGCGTCGCGATGGCTACTACGGGGGCTTTCGTACTCTATCCGGCCGTGCCGACGGGAGCCCAGCAAGCGGGCCTCGAGGAAGTCATCGTGACGGGTTCGCGGATTCGTCGCGCCGTTTCAGACGCCCCGAGTCCCCTCTCGGTCATGGTCCGGCTCGAGATCGATCTGACGGGATTGGAGAACGTCGCGGACGTGTTACGCGGCACCAACTTCAACAGCTTCGGCTCGTTCCGCGAACGTTCCGGGTCCAGTTTCGGGCAGGTCGCGCTGGTGAGCCTTCGCGGCCTGGGCTCGGATCGCACCGCCGTGCTGGTCAACGGCCGCCGCGTACCGGGCAACCCGTTTACGGGCACCGCGGCCGTGGACCTGAACTCGATCCCGCTTGCCGCCATCGATCGTGTGGAGGTGCTGACCGACAGCGCGTCCGCCGTGTACGGAGCTGACGCGATCGGCGGTGTCGTCAACGTCATCCTGCGCGACGACTATGACGGCGCGGAACTGGAGATCGGTTTCGAGTCGCCGTCGCGTGCCGGTGCGGACTCCGACCATGCGAGCTTCGTGATCGGCACAAGCAGTGACCGCGGGAACCTGCTGTTCACTGCCGAACTGTTCGAACGAGACCCGATTTTCGACGGCGACCGCGCCTACAGCTCGGTGCAGATCAATGGTCCGAATCTCGGTGACACTATCGGCGTTTCCGCCGGTGGGAACACGGCGTTTCATCCCTGGTTCATAGCAGCAACTGCATTGGGAGACTGCCCTGAAGATGTCTACGCGGGAGTGCTCGGCAATCCTTTCGGCATCCCGGGAACGGCCTGCGGCTTCGGCTACGCCGACATCAGCGCGCAAACCGGCGGCCTCGACCGCGTCAGCACGTTCCTGGACGCCAACTACGAGTTCAGCCCGGGCCACGAGGTCTTTTTCGAGAACCGGTTCACGCGCATCGAGAGCTTCGGCCGTTACGCGCCGGCCGTCGGTTTCTTCAGCGTCCCCGCCGATAGCCCGTACAACCCGTTCGACACGAGCGGGGAAAGCTACCCGTGGCCGATGCAGGCGGACGGTACGCCGGGTCCATTCTCCATCTTCCATCGATTCGTAGGCCACGGCCCCCGCGACGACGACACGGTTCGATTCGAACTCGACAGTGTGCTCGGCGTCACCGGCAGTTTCGGCGAAAGCGATATCAACTATGAAGGTTATGTGCGTTCCTACCGCTACGATGGAGCGGAGGAGGGTGAAACTTACATCTTCAGAGCCAGGTGGAACTGGAAGTCGAGCGGGGCGACTACAATCTGACCAATCCCCTGTCTCAGGATCCCGCCCATCTCGCCGCGCTCGGCCGGATGGCAGCGACGCTCTATCGCGACATCATCACCGATTACACCGCGGCCGGATTCAGCCTCGATGGTTCCGCGTGGGATCTGCCTAACGGGCCGATCGGCTGGGCGGTCGGCGCGGAGACGGCGTCCGAAGACTATCTCGACGACTACGACTCCTTTCGCGAAGCCGGCAACATTCTGGGGTCCGCGGGCAACAGCTCGACGGGAGATCGCAGCCGCTGGGCCGTGTTCGGCGAACTCTCGATTCCGGTGGCCGAAGCCGTGGACCTGAACGTGGCCGGTCGCCACGACGACTACGATGACTTCGGCAACGCATTTTCGCCGCAGATCTCGGCCCGCTGGCAGGTGTCGGACCCGGTCGTGCTGCGCGCTTCCTGGGGAGAGGGCTTCAAGGCGCCGAACCTCACGGAACTCTACCAGTCGCGCTCCCAGTCCTTTAACGACGTCCAGGACGTCTACCGCTGTGAAGCGATTGGGATCGCCGAGGATGACTGTCCGGAGAACCAGGTGGAGAACTTCACCAGCGGCAATGCGGGCCTCAAGGCCGAGGAAGCCGAGTCGTTCAATCTCGGGATCGTGATCGAACCGACGGATGGCCTGCAGATTTCGCTTGACCGATTCTCGATAGAGATGGAGGACGGAGTTGACGTACTCGGCTTCGAAACGATCATCGAACTTGAGAACCGTGGACAGTTGCCGGACGGGATCGAAATCGAACGCGGCGCTTCAACACAGCCCGGCGATCCCGGTGCGCTCGTCTCGATCACGCGTCCCTTCACGAACCAGGCGCTGCTCACGGTCGAGGGATACGATCTGCGCGCCAACTACGTGCGCAGCTTTTCGGACGGAAGCTCTCTTTTCGCCGATGTGGAGCTGACGTATCTTACGAAGTTCGAGGAAATTCCATCTGCGGCCGACGATCCCATCAGGTACGTCCAGGACGAGGCTACGGGCGCGCCCGCCGAGCGTGCCGTTGGGACGTTGCGCTGGTCGCGCGATGTCTGGACGGCGAACCTCATCTGGCGCTATATCGGCGATCATGATGAGGGGGACTATGAAGCCCAGAGCACGTTCGACTTGACGGTTGTGTGGGACGCACCCTGGGGCGGGGATATCTCCGCGGGCGTTCGCAACCTGACCGACGAGGATCCGGTCATCGACCGCGTGTCCGGGTATAACGACAGCGTCGTATTGCCGCTCTACGACGTGGCCGGACGCACACCGTTTCTCACGTACCGGCACGAGTTCTGACCCTGGGCTGCGCGGCAGCGGACGGACCTTTCGGACAGGGCATCGGGCGTTTCGAAGCTCGATGCCCTGTCGCCTGACAGGATGCGATGACCACGCTTAACCGTCTTTGGGCGACGCCGTTCTACCGTAGCCGCTCCGCCGCGGATCGGGCCAACACGCTGCGCGACTACATCCTCGCGAACGAATACGACGCCCGGCGCAAACAGAGTTCGCCGCAGCGGGCGCACCCCGCCGTGTTCGAGTGCGTGTTCGACTTTCTCGAGTGGCCGGATCCGGTGGTCAGCGAACTCAAGCAGTTCCTGCAAGGTCACCTGGGCCACGTCGTCAAGGATGCCTGCGGGTTTGACGACGCTGCCTTGCAGGCGCTTCGTTTCAACAGCCATAGCTGGTTCCACGTGACCCGCAAGGGCGGCTTCTTCCAGAACCACAACCACCCGCTGGCGTCCTGGAGCCTCGTCTATTGCGTGGATCCGGGCGATGCCGAACCGCCCAACGAATTCGAGTCGGGACAACTCGTATTCCAGGATCCTCGCTCCATGGCGAGCATGTATCTGGACACCGCCAATCGGCAGATGGTCCGGGACTACTCGTTCGACGCCCTGCGCTTCCGGCCCAGCACCGGGGACGTGCTGATCTTTCCATCCTACGTTCGGCATTCAGTCGAGCCCTACGGCGGGCGGGCGCCGCGCATTACCGTAGCGGCGAACTACTGGTTTCAGACCTTTGAGGACGTGAAGTCGGCATGAAGGGCCGCTGGAGCCCCGCGCAGTGGACCCGCTACTGGCAGACCGGCACGGTCACGACTTTCCATGGCCGCTTCGCGCACAACTACGACGGTGTCGTGCGCAGCCACTGGCGCGGCATCTTCGACCGGCTGCCGCGGCGGGCGACCATCGTCGATCTCGGCACCGGCAACGGCGCGATCGCGATTCTCGCGGCGCGCTACAGTCGGCGCCGTCATCGCGATTTCGAGATCACGGCGGTCGACTTCGCGGACATCGATCCCGTGCATCAACTCGCCGGCAAGGCAGCCGCGCCGCATTTGTCCCGCATCCGCTTCCTCGGGCGCACGCACATCGAGCGTACGACGTTGCCCGACAGCTCGCATGACCTTGCGATGAGCCAGTTCGGGTTCGAGTATGCGCAGCCTGATGAGGCGGCGGCGGAAGTCGACCGAATCCTCAAGCGCACAGGCGGAATCTTTGCTGCCATGGTCCATCATGCGGACTCTGCCATCGTGCGCCAGGCGAGGGACGGCCTGGAGCAAGTCGCCCTATGCGAGCAATCGGGTCTCAAGGCGCTGATTCGCGACCTGCATCTGCGGCTCGATGTGCTGAAGGAGCAAAACAGCGATGCCACGAAGGATCAGCGTGCGATCGCGTTCAGAACCGGGATCAACGAGCAGCTCGCGCACTTGAACGACGCCGGCGCCCGCTTCGGCGATCCCGGTCCCATGATGCTGTTTGTCCGCCAGTCAATGTCGACCTTCGATCCATCAGTAGTGTCAGGACGCCCGGTCGACCAAAAACTGACAATGCTTGAGGACGCAGCAGCCGAGACGGAAGCCTTTCGGAAACGGATGCTCGACCTGGTGTCCTGCGCGATGGACGACGGCGATATCGATTCACTTGTCGGCAAGCTTGCCGATGCAGGGTTTTCGATCGAGCAGTCGCAACCGTTCATGTTCGAGGACGCTTACTTCTGCCACGCGCTGGTGGCGAGCCGGTAACGAAGTCAGTGGATCATGCCGACGCTTGGCGGCCAACGGCATTCGGACCGCGCTCCCGAACGTTGGGCTGCGCGCGCCGTGAGTTTGGCTATCCGTTTCGGCGGCCTGACTGCAATCGACCGCCGCTGACCAGTTCGCGCTTGGCTGCAGCGTCGAGTTGCCTGATCTCGTGCTCGCGTCGGAGCGCGCTGCCACGGTCGGCGGCCTCTTCCTCGTAGACGAGTTCCACAGGCAGCCGGCTGCGTGTATAGCGCGCGCCCTGTCCGGCGTTGTGCTCGCCCAGCCGCCTGTCCAGGTCCTTCGCGATGCCGGTGTAAAGCGTGCCGTCGGCGCAGCGCAGGATGTAGACGTGCCAGAGGTCGTCGTTCCCGTTTGCGGGTTCGGCCAGTTCCGCTTCCTGGCCGTCGTTCACGTATCGAAGACGTGGGAGAGGAGGCCGCCGGCGAGCTTCGGCTCGAACCACGTCGACTTTGGCGGCATGAGGAGTTCCGCATCCGCGACGGCCATGAGTTGCTCCATCGACGTCGGATACAGCGCGAACGCGATTGCGGCGTCCCCGGAGTCGACGCGCCGTTCGAGTTCCTCGAGACCGCGAATGCCTCCGACGAAGTCGATGCGGTTGTCGATGCGTGGATCGGCGATGCCGAACAGCGGTTCGACAAGCGCTCGCTGCAGCCGGCTGATATCGAGCGCGGCAACCGGATCGCCGCCGCCGTCGGTCTTGCGCAGCCGCAGCCGGTACCACTGGCGGTCGAGGTACATCGCGTAGGTCGCGGGTTCGCTCGGCTTTGACGGTGCGGGCAGCGGCTCAACCGCGAAGTCCTGCGCAATGGCTTCGAGCAGCTCGGCGGGTGTCCGGTCGCCGAGGTCGGCGATGACGCGGTTGTAATCGAGAATCCGCAGCTCGTCGTGGGGAAACGTCACAACGAGGAAATACTCGTGGCTCGCTTGCGTGTCTCGATCGGCATGTCCCGGGGACGGAGACGATCGGTCAAGCGGCTCGCCAGCGACCGCACTGGTCGCGGCGCGCCGGCGCCGCTCCGCGACACGCGCCGCCGCCGCCGACCGGTGATGGCCATCCGCGATGTAGAGGGCGTCAAGCGTGTTCAGCGCAGCGCCGAGTGCGCCCACAGCTTCGGCTTCGTCGACCTGCCAGAGCGTGTGGATCACCTCGTTCGGGCCTTCGGTCTCGAACAGCGGCGGTCCCGCGCTCACTGCGGCGACGAGCGCGTTGATCCGCGCATCGCTGCGGTGAGCGCAGAGCACGGGTCCGACCTGCGCATTGAGTGCGTCCATGTGCTCGACCCGGTCGGTTTCCTTGTCGGGGCGCGTGAGTTCATGCTTGCGCACCTGGTTCCGCTCGTAGGCGGCCAGGGACGCGGTCAGCGCGATCCCGGTCTGCACGTGCGAGCCGCTCGTCAGCCGCCAGATGTAGAACGACGGACGATCGTCGCGAACCAGCACGCGGGACTCGGCAAGTCGTGCAAGGTTCTCGGCGCCGCGCGCGTACACGGCGCTCGAATGGGGATCGGTGCCTGCGGGCAGATCGATCTCCGGCCGGGAGACGCGCATGAAGCAGTCCGGCCTGCCGGTTGCGATTGTGCGAGCTTCGTCCGTGCTCACGACGTCGTAGAGCGGTGCGATGACGTCGGCGGCAGTTTCCGGGCGGGGTCTGAGCGCCCGGAAGGGTCGTACGAGATCAGGCGCCGTGGTCATTTTCGAGGAGGCCTTGCCGAATTCGCGCGGGAATCCGCTTTTCGGCAGTCTATTGCGCCACGGCCACCGCCAAAACACAATGCTCCGCTAACGCAGTCGGCCTGCCCGGAACGAAAATCGCCCCCTGTAGTCGTACGTTTCGCGGACCTGCAAGGCGATGTTGAGTATCGGGCGGCGCGCTCGGGCAACGGCGCCGGGAACCAGGCAGCGGCGCGAGCAAACAAAGGCATGGGTGATGCATGAGCGAAGCCATCGGCAAAGAAGAATTGAAACGACTTGTCGGCACCGAACTCGGTGTTTCCGACTGGGTAACGATCGATCAGGAGCGCATCGATCAATTCGCCGATGTTGCCGACGACCACCAGTTCATCCATGTGGATCCGGTGCGTGCCGCGGCGACGCCGTTCGGCGGCACGATCGCACACGGCTTCATGACGCTGTCGCTGCTCGTGCCGCTCTGCCTGGAGTACATCCCGACGCTCAGGGACAGGGCGATGGTGCTCAATTACGGTCTGGACCGGGTCCGCTTCATCGCGCCCGTTCGGGCCGGGCGCCGTATTCGGGCGCGCTGCACGCTTGGCGAAGTCACCGAACGCAAGTTTGGCCAGTTCCTCTTCAGGGTCGAAGTGGTCGTCGAAATCGAGAACGAAGCCAAGCCCGCGCTCGCGGCGCAGTGGCTGAGTCTGCATATCGTGCGCCAGGAGCCTGCGGCGCAGGAAGTCGCTATATCGGATCAGCAGCCGTGAAATCCCAGGGCGCAGGCTCCCGGGCGCTGGCGCGGCCAGGGTCGAGGTCACGCGCTGCGAGCACAAGGACCGAGAGATGGGCAAACTGAGGATCTGGCAGATCGACGCTTTCACCGGGCGTCTCTTCGGCGGCAACCCGGCCGCCGTCGTGCCGCTCGACGATTGGCTCGACGACGCCACGTTGCAGGCGATCGCCGCGGAGAACAATCTGGCGGAGACGGCGTTCTTCGTGCCGCTCGAGTCGGGCTACCACCTGCGCTGGTTCACTCCACAGGTCGAGGTTCGACTGTGCGGCCATGCGACGCTCGCCTCGGCGTTCGTGCTGTTCACGGAAATCCAGCCGCAACTTGAAACGGTGTCTTTCGAGACGTCGAGCGGCCCGCTCGAGGTCAGCCGCGCCGGCGACGGCCTGTGCATGGACTTTCCGCTCTGGTCCCTCGAGCCTGTCGAGCGCGTTCCGGAGGCCTTGACGGCCGGTCTCGGCGCCGAGCCGGAAGAACTCCTGATGGTCGAGACCGGCGACAATCTCTTCGCGGTGCTCGGGAGCGAATCTACCGTGCGGACGCTCGATCCGGATTTCGGTCTGCTCGAGACACTGCATCCCGCGGGCGTAATCGTCACGGCGAAGGGTGTCGAGTCGGACTGCGTGTGCCGTTATTTCGCGCCGAGCTATGGAATTCCCGAGGATTCGGGCACCGGGTCGATTCACTGCGCCCTCGTCCCTTACTGGTCGGCGCGACTGGGCAAGGAAGATATCCATTCCAGGCAGCTCTCCGCACGGGGCGCGGAGCTGCATTGCGAGCTTGCCGGGGACCGCACCATCCTTCGGGGGCAGGCCGTCAAGTATCTCGACGGTTGGATTCGTTACTAGCCGGAACCTTGGCGCAGGCTCTGGCAGCCCATGACAGACTGCCGTGTGTCCGGCTGATCGGCCGTCTCCAGCGACGCGTTGTTCCGTCTCATTCTGCGTCGGTCCCGCATGGGTTGCCGGCCTGTCCGCTGCCGTGCTTCCGGGGAAACCGGCTAGAATGATCCGCTGTCGGCCCGGCCCGGATTCGCGATGCGTCTGCTGCTCGATTTCGTCTACCTGACTGCCGTCGTTCTGGGTTCTCCGTGGATCATTTGTCGGCTCTTCGTCACCCGCGACTGGCGCAGCGTGCCCAGGCGGCTCGGATTCGGCCTTGGCGCGGCGACTCGCCGCTGCATCTGGCTGCACGGCTCATCGGCCGGCGAGGTGGCCGTGCTCAAGCCGCTGATCGCGCGTCTCGAACGGGACATGCCTGCGGTCGAACTCGTCGTATCGGCGTACACGTATACAGGGCTCGCCACGGCACGCGCCGCGTATCCGCACCACCGCGTCGTTCCGTTTCCGCTTGACTTCTCCTTCGTCGTGAAGCGCTTCCTGAACCGTTTCGATCCGCGCCTGATCATCATCGTCGAGTCGGAGTTCTGGCCGAACCTGCTCGCCGAAGCGCGCCGCCGCGATATTTCGACCGCCGTATTGAACGGCAGGATGTCCGAGCGATCCTGGCGCATACACTCCCGCACCGGGGTGGTTTCTCGCGCGCTCCGTGGACTGACGTTGATCGCGGCGCAGGGTGAGGAACATGCGAAGCGGTTCCGCGCGCTCGGGGTCAGCGACGATCGAATCTGCGTGACCGGCAACATGAAATTCGATCTCGCGCCGGATGCCGGTGACGAGGGCGCGAGACGGGTGATGCGCGAGTCCCTCGGATACCGTCCGGACGACACTGTCGTCATCGGCGGCAGTCTGCACCGCGGCGAAGACGAAGCGTTGCTCGACGCTTGCCGCGCGCTTGAGGGTGATGCGCAGGCTTCGCCGATTCTCGTGCCGCGCTACCCGGCAGACGCGGCTCTCGTCCGGCAACATGTCGAAGCACGCGGCTGGCGGTCCGTTCTCAAGACTGCGGTCGATCAGGGCGAGGCCGAAGCGCCGGGCTCCGACGGCGTGCTCGTCGTCGATACGGTCGGCGAACTTCGGGAGCTGTATGGCGTAGCCGACATCGCATTCGTCGGCGGAAGCCTTCACTACCGCGGCGCCAACAAGGGCGGTCACAATCTCATGGAACCCGCCGTGCTCGGCGTGCCGGTCCTGTTCGGCCCCTACAACTACAGCTTCAGGGAAACGGCCGACGATCTCGTCCGCAGTGACGCCGGCATCATGGTTTCCGACGCGGCCGATCTCGCGACCGCGCTCGGGGCTCTCGTCCGGGATCCGGGCCGCCGCCGGGCGATGGGTGGACGTGCACGGCAGGTGGTATTGCGCGGTCAGGGAGCGACGGAAACCAACTACGAGATGATCGGAGCGCTGCTCGCAGACGAGCGGGGCGAGTTGCAGGGCATCGCCGTAAGCCGGACAATGCCGAAAGCAGCCACCGACCCAGATTCCCCATGAGTACCAAGCACGTAGCCGTAGGCGACATCGATTGCGGTTCGAACCAACTGTTTCTTATCGCCGGCCCCTGCGTTATCGAGCAAGAATCGATGATGCTGCGCACCGCGGAGCGCCTGAAGGGCATCTCCGTCGAGCTCGGCGTACCCGTAATATTCAAGTCGTCTTTCTCCAAGGACAATCGCAGCTCGCTCGAGTACTACCAGGGGCCCGGTCTCGACGATGGGCTCCGAATCCTCGAAAGGATCAAGCGCGAACTCGAGTTGCCGATCCTGACCGACATCCACTACCCGAGCCAGGCAGCCCCGGCAGCCGAAGTGGTCGACGTGCTGCAGATTCCGGCCTATCTCTGCATGCAGACGGAACTCGTCGTTGCCGCCGCGAAGACGGACAGCGTCGTCAATCTCAAGCACGGTCAGTTCATCGCGCCCGACAACATGGTCAAGCCCGTCAGAAAGATCGAGACGTCCGGCAGTGACAGGATCATCCTGACGGAGCGCGGCTACACCTTCGGCTACAACGATCTCATCGTCGATCCGCGCAGCTTCATGCTGCTCGCGCAGATCGGTTACCCCGTCGTCTTCGATATCACTCACACGATCCGAAAGTACGGGATCCCGAGCAAGGATCCGCGCGGCGGGAGCCGCGAGTTCCTGTCGGTCCTGTCGCGCGCGGGCGTGGCGGCCGGCGTCGACGGAATCTTCATAGAGGCGCATCCTTCGCCTCCGGATGCGCTGTGCGACGCGGCGAGCCAGTACTATCTCGACGAACTTGCCGGTTTCGTCAGGCCGCTGCTCGAGATCCACGATCTCGTCAAGAACCAGACCGTGCACTGAGGCACCAGATGGACCTGTACCTGGACTCCGTCGATTTCAAGGAAATCGAAGCGGCCTTCGACTTCGGCTTCGTCAAGGGGCTCACGACGACGCCGACATTCATGCATCGTCACGGCATCACCGATATCGACGGCGCGATCGTGAAGCTCTCGGGCATGGTTCCGGAACTGCAGGTCGAAGCGCTCGGCGACACGCCTGACAGCATCGTTGCCGAGGCCGAGCGGATTCTTGCCTTGCCGCTCGAGCTCGAACCGGTGTTCAAGCTGCCGATTTCGAATTCCGGCGTCAAGGCATGCCAGCGCTTGAGTTCCCGTGGGCTGCGCGTCAACGTCCACCTGATCTACACGCTCAACCAGGCCTACATGGCCATGGAGGCCGGCGCCGCTTTCGTGTGTCCGCTGGCCGGACGGCTGCAGGACCAGGGCCACGACGCCATCAGGCTGTACGAGCAGTGCGTGGAGACCATCGCGCGGCACGGCTACGACACGAAGGTCATGTTCTCGTCCGTGCGCCATCCCGAACACGTGCGCCAGGCGCTGTTGTCCGGCGTGCACGTCTGCACGGTGCCGTACAACGTGATGGTCCGGCTCTGCGACAATTCACTGACGGCCGTCGGCACGGCCCAGTTCGAAGCTCACACGCAACTGATGACGCTGCGGGTCAAGGATCTGATCCGTCCCGACAACCCGGTCTGCAAGCCTTCAGATACCCTGACCTCCGCGATGGTCAAGATGACCGAGTCGAGGCTCGGCGTTGTCGCTCTCGTCGACGCGCGGGGTGCGGTCGCCGGTGTCTTCACCGACGGCGATCTCAGGCGCAGTCTCCAGTCCGACGGGCACGCGACCCTCGACAGCACGCTCGAGCAGATCGGTTTCTCGAAGACCCCCGTCACGCTCGGACGCGAGAGCGTGCTCGACGAGGCCGTGAAGCTCTTCAAGGAATTCGAGGTCGACAGCATCATCGTCGTCGACGGCGAAGAACCCTGCGGTGTGCTCGACATTCAGGACCTCGTCAAGATCGGCCTGCTCGGCCAAGAGCATCTGTAATAGATGAGAACGCCGGCCGAGCTCGAGAAGTACTTCTCGGCGTTGGGCGCGGTGTTCGTGACGCCGCGCGGCGAATTCCTCGAGCGGCTCCGCCGCGTTCGCGCGCTCGTGTTCGACTGGGACGGCGTGTTCAATCCCGGCGTAAAGGGGGAGGGGGTCGCGAACACCTTCACGGAGCCTGATTCGATGGGCACGAACCTGCTTCGCTACGCGTTGTGGCGCGCGAACGGCAGCCTTCCCGTCACGGTCATCGTGAGCGGCGCGGACAATCCGTCGGCACGCAAGTTTGCAGTTCGTGAACGCTTCACCGCCGTGTATACGAACGTGCTCGACAAGTCGCGCGTCATCGCGGAGATTCGGACAACCCACGGGATCGAAGGCGCCGAGATCGCCTGTGTGTTCGATGACATCAATGACCTTGCGGTGGCCGCAGAGTGCGGCCTGCGTTGTCTCGTCCGGCGCGAGGCCAGTCCGCTCGTGCAGGATTTCGTCGCCGAGCGCGGGCTTTGCGATTACATCACCGCGATGGGAGCCGACCGCAATGCCGTTCGGGAAATCGCGGAACTCATGATCGGACTGCTCGGCGATTTCGACGCTATCGCCGCTTCCCGGATGCGCTTCGATGAGAACTACGCGCGCTACTTCACCGAGCGGCAAGCTGTGCAGACAGAGTCGGTGACGATGGACGAACCGGGCTACTGACGGTGGGTACGCGGACCGCAGAGGTCATGCCCTAATGCTCTGGTCCGTCACGAGCTATCTCCTGCTGCCTTACGTTCTCGTGAGTCTGGCGTGGCGCGCACTTCGCTATCCGGCCTACTGGTATCGCTGGCCGGAAAGGTTCGGGTTCGTGAGGTCGCTTGAAGGGCGCCGCGTGATCTGGGTGCACGCCGTCTCGGTAGGCGAGGTGCGTTCGTCCGCCGCGCTCGTCGAAGCCCTGGCCGAACGCTACCCTCGCCATCGCCTGCTCGTGACGACGATGACACCGACGGGCTCCGAGCAGGCGCAGGAGCTTTTCGGCCGGCGCGTCGTGCACACCTACCTGCCCTACGACTTTCCCGATGCCGTGAACCGCTTCCTTGATCGCACGGCTCCGGAACTCGCGGTGATTGCCGAGACGGAGTTCTGGCCCAATCTGTTCAGTGCCTGCCGGCGTCGCGGCATCCCGCTCTGTCTCGTGAACGTCCGGCTGTCCCAAGCGTCCTTCCGCGGTTATACCTGGGTCGGAGGGACGACGCGGGCGATGTTTGCCACTGCCGACCTGATCTGCGCGCAGACGCGGATCGACGCACAGCGGCTGCGCAACCTCGGTGTGCGCGATCACACGATCGAAGTCACGGGCAATCTCAAGTTCGATGTCGAGTGGCCTCGCGATCTCATGACCGAAGGCGACCGGCTCAGGTCCCGGTGGGGCCGCGATCGCCCAGTCTGGATCGCGGCGAGCACGCATCCCGGCGAGGAACGGCGCATTCTCGACGCGTTCGCGATGCTGCTGCCGACGTATCCGGACATGCTGCTCGTGCTCGTACCGCGCCACCCGGAACGTTTCGCCGGTGTCGTCCGGCTCTGCCGGCGGCGCGGCTACCGGGTCGCGAGGCGCAGCGTGGATACGGGCGCTCTGGCGAATGACGTCAACGTGCTCGTCGGCGACACCATGGGCGAGCTGCAGCGCCTGTATGCCGGCGCCGACGTATCCTTCATCGGCGGCAGCCTCGTACCGAAGGGCGGGCAGAACCCGCTCGAAGCCTGCGCCGTGAGCGTGCCGGTCATCTTTGGCCAACACATGTTTCACTTCGAGGAGATCAGCGCGATGGCGCTCGAGCGCGGCGCTGCGCGGCAAGTGAACGATGTTCGGGCGCTGGCCGATGTGGTCTCGCTGTACTTCGAGCAACCGGACTTGCGGTGCGAGGCGGGCAGGGCTGCGCACAGCCTCATCGAGGACAATCGTGGGGCGCTTGCGAATACGCTCGAACTCATGGCCGAGCGGCTGCCGCGGGCCGGATTCACCGGCGGCGAGATCAAGCGCCGCGACGCCTACCCGGCCTCGCGCTCCGCCAGATAACGCTCCGCGTCGAGCGCCGCCATGCAGCCGGCCCCGGCCGAGGTCACGGCCTGACGGTAGATGGGATCGGCGACGTCGCCTGCCGCGAACACGCCTTCGACGCTGGTCGCGGTCGCGTAGCCGGCGGTGCCGCTGGTGACGGTGATGTAGCCGCCTTCCATGTCGAGCTGTCCGGCGAAGATCCCGGTGTTCGGCGTATGCCCGATGGCGATGAAGACGCCCTGTACCGGCACTTCCCGCCGCTCGGCGTTTTTCGTGTGGGCGATGCGGATTCCCGTGACGCCGTTGTCGTCGCCGAGCACCTCATCGAGGACATGGTCCCAGAGAATGTCGACATTGCCGTCACGCGACTTGTCGATGAGCCTGTTGGCGAGGATCTTCTCGGCGCGGAACTCGTCGCGCCGGTGCACCACGTTGACCTGCGACGCGATGTTCGACAGATACAGTGCTTCCTCGACGGCCGTGTTGCCGCCGCCGATCACGGCGACGGGCTGGTTCCTGAAGAAGAAACCGTCGCAGGTCGCGCAGGCCGAAACGCCGCGGCCCTTGTAGGCTTCCTCCGTGGGGAGCCCGAGATACCTGGCGGACGCACCCGTTGCGATGATCATCGCGTCGCAGGAGTAGGTGTCGCTGTCGCCCTTCAGTTCGAACGGCCTGACGCCAAGATCGACCGCGTTGATGTGGTCGTAGATGAGCTGCGTGCCGAAGCGCTCCGCGTGGAGCTTCATGCGGTCCATGAGGTCAGGACCCTGCACGCCGTCGTTGTCGCCCGGCCAGTTGTCGACATCGGTCGTGGTCGTCATCTGTCCGCCGACCTCGACACCGGTGATGATGACGGGATCGAGCGCGGCTCGCGCGGCATAGACCGCGGCCGTGTACCCGGCGGGGCCGGAGCCGACGATGATCAGGCGGTGATGCGTAATACTCATGGACACGTCTCCGGAGCCAACGCCGCGGTAATTGGCCCAAACGGCAATTCGTTATCGCGTGGGCGGATAAGAGCCAATCCTCAGCCGTGTATTCCTGCTGCGCAGGCCTCGATGGCGCGTATCTTAGTGCACGGCTGTGGCCAAGTCAGTTCCGACAGCGTTCTGCAGTCCACCATCTCCGACAGCGCCACGAACGGCTCCTCCGCAACGCGCGGTTGCGCCGCAGCGATTAAAGTATGATTGCCGCGCAAGGGGTATCAGCACGGCAGCAACTTGAGATCCATGAACACGCACGAATCGATAGGCGGAACGGTCCCGGCAAGGCTTCTCGCCAGGACGCTCGGTCTGGGCCTGTTTCTGACCCTGGGCGGTCCGGCCGCGGCGCAGCAGCACGCCGGCCAGTACGACCAGGTCGACATCGAATATGGCGCACAGATCTTTGCCCAGCGCTGCGTCGTCTGCCACGGCGAACGCGGCGACCTGCTGCCTCAGGCCAACCTGCGCAGCGGCACGTACCGCAACGCATCCTCCGACCGGGAACTCTCGCGCGTGCTTACCGACGGCGTACCGAACACCGCCATGGTCCCCACGGGCTACACGGGTAGCGAGCTGACCGCGCTCGTGGCTTATCTGCGCAATATCACGACGTACGATCCGAGCGCCGGCAGCGTTGCGCTCGGCGACCCGGCGCGCGGCCGGGAACTTGCCGAAGGCGCCGGCGGGTGCATCTACTGTCACCGGATCGGCGCCGAGGGTCCACGCTTCGCGCCGGCCCTGACCAATGTCGGCGCGAGACTGTCGGCCGCGACGATCAGGCGCATTCTGCTCGATCCGACCGGCGCCATGCTGCCCGCGTCCCGCCCGGTGCGTGTGGTGACCGAAGACGGCGAAGTCATCGTCGGACGCAGGCTCAACGAGGATACGTTCACGGTCCAGTTGATTACGCAGGACGAACGCCTCGTCGCACTCGACAAGACCGCGCTGCGCGAATACGCGATCGGGACGGAATCCGCGATGCAGCCGTACGGCGAGATATTCGACGAAGCTGAACTCGCGGACCTCCTCGCCTGGCTTTTGACCCTGCAAGGATTCCAACGATGAATGCACATCGCAGCACGGCGTTCGCCGCAGCTCCCGAGGTCCCGGCCCTGCCGGATTCACTTCTGGATGCGGCATGCAGAACGACGCTCGGCGCGCCGATTCTGCTTGTCGCGCTTGCCGCCGGCGCTCAGGTCACTTCGGACCAACTCGTTGACGCGGCCGTGACGCCAGAGAACTGGCTCACCTACTCCGGAACGTATCTCAGTCAGCGCCACACGACGCTTGACCGGATCACTCCCGACAACGTCGACGAACTCGAACTCAAATGGGTGTTTCAGGCGGCCTCGCTTGAAGCCTTCGAGGCCACGCCGCTCGTCGTCGACGGCATCATGTACCTGACCGAAGCGCCGAACACGGCGATCGCGCTCGATGCCTCGACGGGCCGCGTCTTCTGGCGCTACCAGTACGACCCCTCGACCGAGGCGCGGCCCTGCTGCGGCCGCGTCAACCGCGGTCTCGCGATCCTTGGCGACAAGGTCTTCATGGCGACGATCGACGCCGAGCTCATCGCGATCGACGCCACGAGCGGTCAGCCCGCCTGGCAGACGACGGTCGCCGATCCGAGCCTCGGCTACGCGATGACGCTCGCCCCGCTCGCCATCGACGACAAGGTCATCGTCGGCGTCGCGGGCGGCGAATACGGCATCCGCGGCTTCATCTCGGCTTACGATGTCGACACGGGAGAGGAAGTCTGGCGCTTCTACACGATCCCGGGACCCGGCGAGCCGGGACACGAGACCTGGGAAGACGGCGGCGACGCCTGGATGAACGGCGGCGCGTCGGTCTGGCTCACGGGCTCCTACGATCCGGAGCTCAACCTGACCTACTGGGGCATCGGCAATCCCGGCCCCGACTGGAACCCGGCACAGCGGCCCGGCGACAACCTCTACTCCGACAGCGTCGTCGCGCTCGATGCGGACACCGGCGAACTCGTCTGGCATTTCCAGTTCACGCCGGGCGATCCCTACGACTACGACTCCGTGCAGATTCCCGTGCTCGTCGACCTCGCGACCGAGGACATCGCGAGCGAAAAACTCATGCTCTGGGCCAATCGCAACGGCTTCTTCTACGTGCTCGACCGCACCAATGGCGAGTTCATCCGCGGCGAGCCTTTCGTCCATGTGAACTGGGCCAGCGGACTCGACGAAAGCGGCCGGCCGATCGAGACGCCGCAGGGACCGGAGGCCGTGACCTATCCCGGCGTGCAGGGCGGCACCAACTGGTATTCGCCGTCCTACAGTCCGAACACCGAGCTCTTTTACGTCACGGTCTGGGAGAACTACGGCACGGTATTCAGGCCCGTTGAAGTCGAGTATCAGCCGGGCCGGGTCTTCGGCGGCGGCACGCTAGGCGGTCCGATCCCGGGCGCGGCCAATCTGCCGGGCTTCGGGCTGCAACCGGTCAACAACTGGACCGACGAGGTCGGTAACGGCGCGATCCACGCGCTCGACCCGCGCACGGGCGAGCAGGTCTGGCGCTTTCCGACGACCGATATCTCACACAGCGGCATACTGACGACTGCGACAGACGTCCTGTTCACGGGCAGCCGCGAGGGTTATTTCTACGCGCTCGACGCCCGCGACGGCACATTGCTGTGGCGCGAGCGGCTCGGCGGCCACGGGATGAACGGTCCGATGTCGTATGCGCTCGACGGCGAGCAGTATGTCGCCATTGCGATGGGGATGGGCCTCTTCGTCTACGGGCTGCCCGAGTAGATCAAGCTACCGATTCGGCCGCTGAGCTGGCTCGGTTCAGCCACGCACGGCGCACTGCGGCCGGCAACGTCGTGCGGACTCGCGTCAGGCGCGCGCTCAATAGCCCCGCTGCAGCGCCTCGATCCGCTCGCTGAGCGGCGGATGCGACATGAACAGGCGCTTGAGGCCGCCGCGCTTCTGCCCGGAGATTCCGAATGCGGCCATCGAATCCGGCAGATCCTGCGGCTGATGCACGCGTTGCAGGCTGCGCAGGGCCTTGATCATCTTGCCGCGGCCCGCGAGTTGCGCCCCGCCGATATCGGCCCGGAACTCGCGCTGACGCGAGAACCACATCACGATCGTGCTCGCGAGTATGCCAAGGATGATCTGCGCGACGATGCTCGTGATGAAGAAGCCCATACCGTAGCCGCGTTCGTTCTTGAAGATCAGCCGATCGACGAGGAAGCCGATGACGCGCGACAGGAAGATCACGAAGGTGTTGACCACGCCCTGAATCAGCGTGAGCGTGATCATGTCGCCGTTCGCGACGTGGCTCACCTCATGGCCGAGCACGGCCTCGACCGCGTCACGGTCCATCGCGTTGAGCAGGCCTGAACTGACTGCGACCAATGCCCTGTTGCGGCTTGCGCCCGTGGCGAACGCGTTGACGTCGGACGAGTTGTAGATCGCGACTTCCGGACAGCCGATGCCGGCCAGGCTTGCCTGGCGCTGAACCGTGGCGAGCAGCCAGCGTTCGGTATCGTTGCTCGGCGAGTCGATGACCCGGGCGCCCGTGCTGCGCTTCGCGATCCACTTCGAAAGCGCGAGCGAGATGAAGGAACCCGCGAAGCCGATGACGGCCGAGAAGATCAGCAGAGCCTGAAGATCGAGGTCCGTCCCCTGCGCATTCAGGATCGACTCGATACCGAGGAGCCGCAGGACGACGGTCAATACGAGCAGGACGGCGACGTTGGTCGCGATGAGCAGCAGGATCCTCGACATGCGCGTTTTCCGGATAGCGGGTATGTACGTCTAAGGTGCCGTCGCCATGACCGGTTTTCAAGTCCCGTGGACGGGCATCGTCAGGCAAGCCGCCGCTCGGCTCTCCCTGCCCGCGGATCCTGCCGGTAGAACGCCGCAAGCTGCGCGTAGATCGGCGGATGATGCTCGTGAAGTTCCGCCGGAACGTCGAAGAACATCTCCGAGCAGACCGCGAAGAACTCGCCCGGGTCTTCGGCCGCGTAAGGGTCGAGCCAGGGTTCCTCGCCGCGGTCGAGGCTCGCGCCGAGCGCCTCGTACGCTGTCTGGAAAGTCTCGACCCAGGTGTCGAACGACATGCCGCGATGCAGCGGCGGCACGCCGTTCACGGCGCCGTCGAGCAGGTCGAGCTTGTGGGCGAATTCGTGCGCCACGACGTCGAAACGGTGGCCCTGGCCGCTCGCGAGCACATCCTCCCAGGCGAGGACGACCGGTCCCTGCTCCCAGGCCTCGCCGCTCAGCACGTCGTCGCCGATGTGCACGACGCCCGCCTCATCCTCGTATTCGCGCCCGCGCACGAGAAACTCACCCGGATGGACGATGACCGAAACGAATCCCGTATAGCTGTCGAGGCCGAGCTCGAGCACGGGCCGGCAGGCCAGCGCCGCGATCCGCACGCGCATCGCGTCGTCGAGCTCGAATTCGGCGGCGGGTTCGAGAGATTTCTCGTGCAGGAAGATCAGCGCGAGATCGCGCAGGCGCTCGAGTACATCTGCGTCGAGACGGGACAGACTCGCCACGTCGGCAACGGTTCCGTCCCACAGGGCCTCGGGAATGGAGTGCTGCGCCAGGATCCGGCGGCGCCGCGAGCGCCTCGTGATGCCGAACATGCGGCGATCATAACTCACAGGATGGAGTGGATTGGGTAAACTGCGCAACGAACCGGACATAGCAGAACACGAACCGCTCCGGAGGAACCTGTCATGCACCGGACCTTATCGGCCTCGCTCGCCACGTTCTTGTTATCGCCGGCGCTCGCCGCCGCCCACCACAGCGTCGCCGTCTGGTTCGACTCGAGCCAGCGGCAGGAACTCGAAGGCGTCGTCACCGAGATACGCTGGCAGAATCCGCATGTGCGGTTCTTCGTGCGCGCGCCGAACGCCGACGGCGAGGAAACGATCTGGGAGATCGAGACGCTTTCGGTCAGCGGGATCAGCCGCTGGGGCATCGGCCCGGAACTTCTCAACATCGGCGACCGCGTGCTCATCCATGGGGCGCCGTCCCGGCGCGGTTTCAACAACATCTTCGTGCGCAACCTGCTGTTGCCGAGCGGCCAGGAACTCGTGTTCGGCGGCGAGCCGCGCTATTCCGACGACGCGCTTCGGGGCGGAGAAACCATCGGCGCACGTGAAGGCGACGCTTCAAGGCCGGAACTCGGGGTATTCCGCGTCTGGAGTTCGGGCCGGGGCGGAGGCCAGGTGTTCCCGGAAACCTTCGACGCCGACTTCGACTTCAGCTACTACCCGCTGACCGAGTCAGCCGCGGCCGCGGTCGAGGCTTTCGACTATGTCGAGCAGGATCCGACCAACGACTGTCGACCGAAGGGCATGCCGATCATCATGGAGCAGCCGTATCCGATGGAGTTCGTCGAACAGGACGACAGGATTCTGCTTCGCATCGAGGAATACGATCTCGTGCGGACGATTCACATCGGCGACGCGCCCGATCCCGAGACGCAGGCCCCATCGCCGCTCGGTTACTCCGTCGGCCGCATGGAAGGCCGCGACCTCCTCGTCACGACGACGCGGATCAATTCCGGGACCTTCGACAGCGTCGGCGTGCCGCTGAGCCTAGAGGCCCGGCTCGAGGAACGCTTCGCACCGAGCGACGACGGTTCGACGCTCCAATACACGCTTGTCGTCGAGGATCCGGTCAATTTCACGGAACCCGTCGAGAGCGGCAAGCGCTTTATCTATAGGCCCGAAATAGCGGTCGAGCCGTTCAACTGCGTCGAGTAGAGATCGCGTGGCGATCACGAGGAGATCAATGAAATGAACGAGACGGTTTCACGTTTTTCGTTGCCGGGCAGCCAGTGCGGCCGATCCGCATTGCGATGCCTGACTGGCGACAGCCGTCCTGTCGCTGCGGCGCTGGCGAGGCGATGGCGGCGTGGGGAAGCGCATGCGAGATTATTGGCGGTCCTGTCGTGTCTCCTTGCCGCTGGCTGGTCCGCGAGCGCCGCCGCCCAGACCTGGACGGCGCCGTCCGAGGAAGAGCGCTGCCCGTCGCGTTGGGGAGCCGGCGACGAGCTCGGATCGGCCAATCACATGGGCACGGCGACGGTGATGCGCGCCGCGCAGCTCATCCGTGCCGGCGAGTTCGCGGATCTCGGTCACATGCTCAACGGCTCCATTCCGCTTGGCGCACGCCATTTCGATGTCTACATGAAGCCCATGTTCATGAATCCCGAGCCGAACCGGCGCGGCTCGAACGAGGAACTCGTCGTCGCGGAGATCGGTCAGGTCGGCACGCAGTTCGATGGCTTCAGCCACCAGACGATCGGCGGCTCGCTCTACAACTGCTTCGAGGTCGCCGACACGATGGGCCGCGACGGTTTCTCCCGGCTCGGCGTCGAAAACGTCGGCACGCTCATGACGCGCGGCGTGCTGCTCGACATCGCTGGACTCAAGGGCGTGGACATGCTGCCCGTTGACTACGAGATCACCGCCGCGGACCTCGAAGACGAGCTTGCCCGCCATGAGCTCTCGATCGAGCCCGGCGACGCGGTGATCATCAACACGGGATGGGGCGTGTACTGGTACGAGGACCCCGCCCGCTTCATGGCTTCCGCACCCGGGATCGGCGTCGAGGCGGCGCAGTGGCTCGTCAGCCGCGACCCGATGCTCGTCGGAGCGGACAACCAGGCCGTCGAAATTCAGCCCAACCCGGACCCGGAACTGAGCCTGCCGGTGCACCAGATCATGCTCGTCGTCAACGGCATCCACCTGCTCGAGCGTCTCAAACTCGACGAACTCGTCGGTCGCGATGTGCATGAGTTCGCGCTCGTCCTGCAGCCGCTCAAGATCGAGGGCGCTACGGGATCGACCGTCGCGCCGTCGGCGATCTGGTGATCGCGGCGTAAAGACCGGGCACGATGCCAACCCGCTTCCGGGCCGGGTTGCTAGAATGGCGCCGCCCAAGGGAGCAGCTTTCACCACATGGAAAGTACCAACCACGAGGTCCGCTACGAAGCGGACGACCGCCCGCCGCTCGGTCTGACCATTGGCCTCGGGGCCCAGTACACGGTCCTCGCGCTTGCCACCGTCGTACTGACGCCGGCCATCCTGATCACCACCGCCGGCGCAAGCGATGAGTACCTGAACTGGGCCGTATTCGGAGCGCTCGCCGTGAGTGGCGTGGCCACGATCGTGCAGGCGCTGCGCCTCGGGCGGATCGGCGCAGGCTACATCCTGGTCATGGGCAGCACGGCGGCCTTCCTGCCGATGAGCGTCACGGCGATCATGGAGGGTGGGCCCGCGCTGCTGGCCACGCTCATCGTCATGTCGTCCATGGTGCAGTTCCTGCTCGGCGCGAAGATGGCCGTGTTGCGGCGCGTGTTCACGCCGACCGTTGCCGGAACGGTCCTGATGCTCATCCCCGTGAGTATCGCGCCGATCATCTTCGACAAGCTTACGGAGGCGCCCGCCGGCGCCCCCGAGGCCGCGGCGCCCGTCACCGGCATCGTCACGCTGGCGGTCGTAGTCCTGGTGGCGCTGCGCCTGTCCGGCGCCTGGCGCATCTGGGCGCCGGCCATCGGGCTCGCGGCCGGAGGGCTGACGGGGCTGGCCTTCGGCATCTACGACATCGAGCGGGTCGCGCAGGCGCCGTGGATCGGGCTGCCCGACTTCAGCGGCTACCCGGGCCTGGATCTCAACTTCGGCGGCGCGTTCTGGGCGCTGCTCCCGGGATTCATCATCGTGACCCTGGTTGGCGCGATGGACACCCTCGGCGACGCCATCGCCATCCAGCGCGCGTCGTGGCGCAAGCCGCGCGCCATCGACTTCCGCTCCATTCAGGGCGCCATCAACGCGGACGGTTTCGGCAATCTGCTGTCGGGCATCGGGGGAACGGTTCCGAACACCACCTACGGCGCGAGTATCGCCATTGCGGAGCTCACCGGAGTCGCGTCGCGCGCCGTCGGCGTCTGGGTCGGGATCCTGTTCATCGTGTGTGCGTTCCTGCCGAAACTCGTGGCCCTGGTCGTTGCGTTGCCGGGCCCGGTAGCGGGCGCCTATCTCGCGATCATCGTGGCGCTGATCTTCGTTTTCGGCGTGAAGATCCTGACCAACGACGGTCTCGACTACCGCAAGAGCCTGATCGTCGGATTCGCGTTCTGGGTGGGCCTCGCGTTCCAGTTCGACATGATCTATCCCGACCTCATCGAGGGATTCTGGGGCGACCTTCTGGGGCAGGGCATGACCGCCGGCGGGATCACGGTCATCCTCCTGTCGGGCTTTCTCGATCTCACGGGCAGTCGGCCCAGGCGTCTGCGGTCGACCCTCTCGATCGAATCACTGCCCGCGATCGACGCTTTCCTGTGCGATTTCGCCGAGCGCATGCGCTGCGACGAGTCCATGACGAACCGTCTGCGGGCCGTCGCCGAAGAGGCGATGCACACGCTGCTCGGCGACGGCGAGTCGAGCCGCGAGCGGGATCTGCTGCTCGTCGCGAAGGCGGATGGCCGGTCGGCGGATCTCGAGTTCATCGCCGGCGGCGCGGACGAAAACCTGGAGGAGCAGCTCGCGATGCTGAGCGAGGGCGTGACGGACCTGCCCAACGAATCGGAAACGCCGCTGCGCCTGCTGCGGCACTACGCCACGTCCGTGCGCCACCAGCAATATCACGACACGGACATCGTGACGTTCCGGGTGGAACCGAAGGGTGCCGGCTAAAGCCAGTTGAGCATCGCGTCAGGGGCCGCGGTGGTCCCGCCGGACTTTGCCTGTCGGCCCACTGTACATCGCCACACAAACTGGCGCACACATAACCGTCCAAAGCGGAGTGTTTAAGAGTAAACGTTTAAGCTAAACAATAGCTTAAACACGAATTGACCTGCGCGGCTAGCTGATTCCGGTTTCGATCACCGACTCGTGCCACGGGATCATGAATCGCTTGATCCCGTTGACCGCGAAGAACAGCAGCCAGCCGAGACCCGCCAACAGGATGATGACGGCGAAGAGTCGCGGCGCATCGAGCGCATTCAGGCTCACGACGACCATGTAGCCGAGCCCTTCGTTGCCGCCGAGATACTCGCCGACGATCGCGCCGATGAGCGCGAAGACGATCCCCACTTCCATGCCGGCGAAGACATACGGCAAGGTGCTGTGGAAGTCGAGCGAGCTGAACGTCTGCCATCGGTTCGCGTTGAGGCTGCGCATGACCTCGCGGTGACCGGGTTCCACCGAACGTACCCCGAGCAGGACGTTCAGCATGATCGGAAAGAACGCGAGAATCGCCGCGATGATGATCTTCGACGTGAGTCCGAAGCCGAACCAGATCACGAACAATGGAATCAGCGCGACCTTCGGGATGACCTGCAGCGCCACGACCAGCGGCCGCACGGCAAGCTCGAGCCAGAAAATGCGGCCGAGCACCGCGCCGACCACGACGCCCGTGACGAGCGCGAACCCGAAGCCCACAACCGTTTCGACGAGCGTGATCCGGGCGTGAACGAGCCAGGTATCCGGTTGGCGGAGGAACTCGAGCAGCGTCTGTGCCACGGCCTCGGGCGGGGGCAGCACGAACGGCGAAACGTCGAAGGCCGTGGTGCTGAGCTTCCAGACCACGACCGTCACGATGAGCAGCAGCGGCGTGCTGATCCAGGGCAGGAGCTTCATGAAGCGCTCGCGTTCCATCATGCATCCTCGTCGAGTTGGTGCCGCAGTTCGCGGACGATGTCCTGAAACTCGGGCTGCGTCTCGAGGTCGAGTTCGCGCGGACGCGGGAACGGCACTCGCGTGATCGAGCGCACGCGCCCGGGACGCGGCGAGAGCAGCACGATACGGTCGGCGAGAAAAACCGCCTCGTTGATCGAATGGGTGACGAGCACCACGGTTGCGCGCGTTGCCGCCGCGATCGATTGCAGTTCGAGGTTCATCCTTTCGCGGGTCATCGCGTCCAGTGCGCCGAAAGGCTCGTCCAGCAGCAGTACGGCGGGCCGATAGCTCAGCGCGCGGGCGATCGCCGTGCGCTGACGCATGCCGCCGGAGAGTTCGCGCGGGTACGCGCGTTCGAAGCCCTTGAGCCCCACGAGTTCGCACAGTTCATGGGCCCGGGCCCTGCGCGCCTTGCGGTCGACGCCCCGGAGCTTGAGCGGCAGCGCGATGTTGTCCTCGACGCTGTACCAGGGAAACAGGTTCGGGTCCTGGAACACGATGCCGAGCTTGTTGACGGTCTCGGTGTCGAGGACCGCCCCGTCCCAGAGCGAGCGTCCCTCGGCCCTGACGGCGCCTTCGCTGGGTTTCACGAGACCGGCGAGGATGCGCAGCAGCGTCGTCTTGCCGCAGCCGGACTGGCCGATGATCGCGATGAACTCTTCGCGCTCGATCGTGAGGTCGATGGCCGTCAACGCGTGCGTCGTGGCCCGTTTCGTCTCGAAGATCTTCTCGACGCCGACGAGTTCAAGTTCGGGCACAGCCCGGGCGCCCGCCGTTTCCCTGACCGCGCTCATGGAGGGGTGTTCGTCGTCAATCCGGTGGTCAGCCGGCGGGCACGAGTTCGTTCGTGAACCAGGCGTCCGGATCCAGACCGCCGTCGACCTGGCCGGCATTCACGAGTTCGAGATAGCCGGCGCGCCACTGGTCGGGGTCGGTTCTGAGCAACGAACCCGGACCGCCCGCCGTCCAGGTGCGTCGGTATTCGTTCAGGCTGTCGACAGCGACGGCGGTGTCGTCGAGGGTGCCGAAGGAGTATATCTCCCGCACGATGCGCAAAGTTTCGGCAAAGTCCTCGTCGGCGATCATGAAGTCGATCGCGCTGCGTATGGCAGCCAGGTATCGGCGCGCGATATCGGCATTCTCGACGAGGCCGGCTTCGGAGGTCATGTAGAGCTGCGCGCCGGATTCGATGAAGTCGCCAGGGTTGAGCGTGACCGTGTTGGGGGACTGCGATTCGAGAATCTTGGCCGTGTCGATGCTGACCATGAAGCCCGCGATGCGGCCCTGTTCGACGAGATTGAATACGCCCGGACCGAGGCCAACGACCTGACGATCGACGCTTTCGACATCAAGGCCGGATGCCGCGATCATCAGGTTGAGCGTGATCTCCGATGAGCCGCCCTCCGACGGTATGCCGATCGTCTTGCCGACGAAATCGGCGGGTTCGCGCAACGGGTCGGCGGCACTGGAGACCAGGCGGATCGTGGAGCCCTTGATGACCGTGCCGATGTTCCTGATCGGCGCACCGCTGTTCGCCGCGTGACTCACCGACTCGATCTGCCCGATGCGCGTCAGCGGCGCACTGCCCGCAAGCACGAGCTGGATCGCCTGCGCCGAACCGCGCGTCGATTGAAACGTAACGTCCAATCCCTGGTCGGCGAAATAGCCGCCGGCGTCGGCGAGCAGTTCCGGCGTGAATGTCAGTGACGTAAGCGGCAGGATCGCAAGAAACGTCAGCGGATCGCCCGTGTCCGGCGTTTCGTCGCCGGCACAGGAAGTCAGCAGCACGCCGCTTGCTCCCGCCATGAGCGCCGAAGCGGAGCCCTGCAGCACGGTTCGGCGCGTGAGCCCTGGAGCGCGGATTGTCATCGTTGCGAACCCGTTCTGTTGAAGGTGCGGGCACAGTTTACCGTGTGGCGCACCGCATTTGTTCCCGTTGCCCGCCTATTGGGTACACTAGCGGTCCAACTCCGCACGCGGGAGAACGCGATGCGCAAGCTGATTGCCCTGTTCGCACTGCTCGGCCTCGCCCATGGCGCCGTCGCACACCACAGCACGGTAGCCATCTACGACTCGAGCCGCACCATCGAGGTCACGGGCGTCGTCGAGGAAGTGTCGTGGCGCAACCCGCACGGGCGCCTGCTCCTGAGGAGTCAGGACGAGTCCGGCGAGGAGGTCGTCTGGGAAGCCGAGACGCCGGCGGTCGTCATACTCCGGATTCTCGGTATCGGCCAGGATCTCATCGAGGTCGGCGACCGCATCACGATCGCCGGAGCGCCCGCGCGCCGTTCGCCGAACGAGATGGCTGCCAACAACATTCTGCTCGCGAGCGGTTACGAACTGACTTTCGTCGCCAACGAGCCGCACTTTCAGGCCGGCAGGAACGGCAACCTCGTGGGTCGCAGTCTGGAACTCACCAATGTCGATGAGGCGATTGCCAGCGCGGATGGCATCTTCCGGGTCTGGTCGACGAACATGGGCGACCCCGACGCGTTTCCGCTCTTCAAGGGCGGTTATCCCCTGACGGCGGCGGCCGAGGCCGTCGTTGCCGAATGGGACCCCGTGGACAACGAGTTGCTGCGTTGCGGCACCAAGGGACAGCCGTTGATCATGATCACGCCCGCGCCGGTCGAGTTCGTGCGCGACGGCGACCGGATACTCATGCGCATCGAGGAGTATGACTCGCTGCGGGTCATCCACATGAACGACGATGCCGTGCCGCCCCAAGAACACACCCAGATGGGGTTCTCGCGCGGTCGTTTCGACGGCGAGACCCTGATCGTTGAAACCGACCGCATCCAGGCGCAGTACTTCGATCCCGACGGCGTGCCGCAGAGCGAGCAGATGCGGACCGTCGAGCGCTTCACGCCGAGCGCCGACCACGACCGCCTCGACTACACCATCACGGTCACGGATCCGGTCTACTTCACCGAGCCGTTCGAGCTCACGCGCTACTTCACCTGGAGGCCCGGAATGCACGTCGTTCCGTACGAGTGCCTCGAGCGTGACTGGAGCGGCTGACGAGATCACGATCGGGCGTTGGAGACAAGCATGAACACGGGAACCTTGCTGGATCGCTGCGCAGCGGCGGGTGTTGCAGTATTGCTGGCCGGAGGCGCCCTCGCCCAGGCGCAGCGCGAACTGCCGCCCGTCGAACCCCCGCCCAGGGACTTCGCGACTGCCGAAGAGCACTACACCTTCCTCTACGAGCAGGCCGGCGGCGGCACCGAGCACACCATGGAGACGATCCCCGTCTGGGACGGGCTCTGGTCGAGCGGCAGCAACTCCATGGCGACGATCTTTCTCGAAGGCGGCTCACGCCGCTCGGGCGGGACGATCCGGGAGGGCGTGCTTACGCCGCCCTACGAGGAACACTTCAGGGCCCGCCGCGCGGAGATGCAGGAATACGGACAGCAACGCTTCGACCGCCTGACGCGCTGCGAACACGCAGGCGCGGCGCGCTGGCTCTGGGAGCCCTACATCAAGGAATTCGTCAACATGCCGCACCAGTCCTGGTTCATGAACGACTTCATGGACGAGACCCGGCGCGTCTACATCGGCAAGGAACACGTCAACATCGAAGCGGCACACTCGCCGACGGGCGACATCATCGGGTTCTGGGACGACGACAAGCTGGTGATGTGGACC
>JAJEGN010000018.1:0-87500 GCA_022819855.1 Gammaproteobacteria bacterium
CATGGCCGAAGCCGCGCTTGACGACCCCGCAGGATGAAAATGCGAGCGCGGCTTCGCAACAATACAATCGTGCGCCACCGCGGTGGGATCGCAAGCGGGAGGATGGCGATGGTGAAGCCGGCGGAAGGCCCGTGAGGTATTCCAAGGAATGACCGGGAGACTTACCTCGGGCATTTTTCAGTGAAATGCCGACAGCGCATTGTCGAACTCAACGATATTCTCGTGGAGGTGGAGGTCACGTCGAAAGCCGAGAGGGACGACAGGATACATTGTCGTGCGAATCTCGACGTGGACGTCGGGAGCTTCATCGGAGAGGCGAGCAGGTTCATGTCGGACCGGCCATTGATCGAGAGCGCGTGAAAGATCGCGCCGGGCCGTCGTACCGGCGAGATCGACTACTACCCCTGGCCCGAGATCGAGGCGCAGGCGGCGGCACCGGCGGGGCCGGGCGCGTCGGTGACGGCGGCCCCTTCGAGCGCCTCCCTGCTGGTGAGCGGCACGCCGCGCGACGTGAAGCGGGTGCGGACCTGGCTCTCGTGGCTCAACCGCGAGGTGCTGCGGCCGCCCGTCACGCTCTCGGTCCACGTCTACTCGGTGCGCATGGAGCGCGAGGCGGACTGCGGCTTCGGGCTTGCCGCGCTGGTAAAGGAGCTGTTCGTCACCTCCGCCGAGCTGGCCGTGTCGCCGGAATCGGTGGCGATCGTGCGGCCGTCGGCTGCGGTCGGCGACAGGCTCGCGGCCACGGTCCGCGCGCTGAGCCGCGAAGGGACGGTCTCGCGGGTGCCGTCGGCGGACATCCCTTCGCTCAACGGCAACCGTCAAACCGTCAAGGATTCCTGACGCTCATCCGAATGCGTGACGAGGTGGATCGTCGCTGCGCGACTGCCTCGTTTCTTCCGTAGACAGCTTGATGCTGGCAGGTTGCGGTGAACGCCCGCCTCCCGAGCCGCAAACATCCGGATAGCCGTCACATGACGATACCCTTGTCGGCGAAATATCCGTCGAACAGGGCGAAACAGCGTTCCGGCTCTTCGAGCTGCAGGAGATGGCTGGTATCGGGCACGAACGCATAGTCGATGCCGAATGTCTCGCAGAACAGCCTGCAACAGGGCGCGGACTTGGATGCGTATTCGGACTCCGGGTCGGATCCGACGATCATAAGCGGGCGCGTCGGTGGGTCCGGCTTCCGCCAGATTGGCAACTCGGCGACCTCCGTATACAGACCGGCCTCGAGCGTGCCCGGGCAGCAGAGCAGCCATTTTCCGTTCTCCCGGTCGAAGCGCAGCGTCGAGCGCGCATTGAGTTCCGCCACACCTTTCCTCAAACGCCGGAAGCGGTGCAGGTAACGGCGGACGCGAGACGCTCACGAACCGTCAGCGAACACGCCAAAATCGAAGCATTAGCCATGGAGATGCTTCAGAATGGTCTTCTGTCTCCGCCACTGCGTTGCGATCATATATTCGCATCGGCTGAGATTCCACGAAGCTTGACTAGGATGAATGATGACGAACGACAACCCTTCGGACGAGCTGTCGTCGGGACTGCTTGCGCGGAACCTGCGTATCAGGCCGGGCCGCAGCGTAGCGACCGTTCTGGCGCTTTTCGGCAGCCTGTGCCTTGCGGCTTGCGGGGAACGCATGGCTGAGTCGCCAGCGGGGTCGGCAGCCGAGTCCCCAGCCGAATCGGCAGCGGAGTCACCGGCCGAGTCTTCAGCCGGATCGCCGGCTGGGTCACCGGCCGCGTCGCCACAGTCCGCGGACTCGCTACCCGTCCCCAGATACAGCGCCCGCACCTTCTACGAAACCACAAGCTACGACCTGGTCCCGCCCAAGGGCCGGGCATTTTCCTCCGACGGCGATTCACTGCTCATTTCTTCGGATGAGACCGGCGTCTACAACGCCTGGGTGCTGCCGCTCGACGGCACGCCGCCGCAACCGCTGACGGGCTCCAACGACGACGCGGTCTTCGCGCTGAGCTGGTTCCCCGACGACGATCGTATCCTCTACACGGCCGACAACGGCGGAGACGAACTCAATCACGTGTTCGTCCGCGAGGCCGACGGTCGTGTTCGCGATTTGACGCCGGGAGACGCATTGAGGGCGTTATTCTTGAAGTGGAGCGCGGACGGAGCGAACTTTTTCATCCTGTCCACCGAGCGCGATCAGCAGAATTTCGATCTGTACCGCTACTCGGCGGCCGACTACGAACGGGAGTTGCTCTACGAAAACACCGGATTCGAGATCGCGGACCTCAGCCCCGACGGGCGCTGGCTCGCGTTGGACAAGCCGCGCACGAGCGCCGATTCCGACATCTACCTCGTCGATCTCGGCAGTGACGAGCGAACCCCGGTTCTGATCACCGAACACACCGGGAACATCGCCCATGGGACGTTCGCATTCACGCCGGACAGCCGATACCTGGTGTACGGGACGGACGAACACGGCGAGTTCATGCAGGCGTGGCAGTACGATCTCGAGGACGGCGCGCGGTCGCGGCTGGTCGAGGCGCCCTGGGATGTCAGCTACGTCGACTATTCGTCGTCAGGCCGCTACCGCGTGTCGGCGATCAACGCGGATGCGACCACCCGGCTCACGCTCCACGACACGCGCGCCGGTACCGACATGGACCTGCCGCCGCTGCCGCAAGGGGACCAGCGCAGCGTGCGTTTCTCCGCCGACGAATCGGCGTTCGCCCTGATTGTGGATGCGGGCGACTCGCCCCCTAACGTTCATTTCGTCGACATTGTCAGGGGCACTTCGCGGCAGCTCACTCAGGCGCTCAATCCCGAGATCGATCCCTCGCACCTGGTTCGCGGCGAGGTCATTCGTTACCGCAGTTTCGACGGTCTCGAGATCCCGTCGATCCAGTATCGGCCCCACGGCGCGAGCGCGCAGCAACCGGCGCCGGCGCTGGTGTGGGTGCACGGGGGACCGGGCGGCCAGAGCCGGATCGGTTACCGCGCGGCGATCCAGCATCTGGTGAATCATGGCTTTGCCGTCCTGGCCGCAAACAACCGCGGCTCTTCGGGTTACGGCAAGACGTTCTATCACATGGACGACAGGCGTCACGGGGAGGAAGACCTCGGCGACATCGTCCACGCCCGAACGTATCTCGCGTCGCAGGACTGGATCGACGGCTCTCGAGTCGGCGTGATCGGCCAGTCGTACGGCGGCTTCCTGGCGACGGCGGCGCTTGCCTTCGAACCGCAGGCATTCGATGTCGGCATCGACATTTTCGGCGTCACGAACTGGGTTCGAACGCTTTCGAACATCCCGCCCTGGTGGGCGTCAGTCAGGGAAGCGCTGTACGACGAGCTGGGAGACCCGGCGACCGACGCCGAACGCCATCGACGCATATCGCCGCTGTTTCATGCCGAGCAGATTGCAAAACCCATGCTCGTCGTGCAGGGCGCCAACGATCCGCGCGTTCTGCAGGTCGAGAGCGACGAGCTCGTAGCCGCGGTGCGGACCAACGGCGTGCCGGTGGACTACCTGGTGTTTTCCGACGAAGGCCACGGATTCAGAAAACGCGAAAACCGGATCGCGGCTTCCGAGGCTTACGTTCGTTTTCTGGATCAGTATCTGAGAGCCGAGCGTTCTGAGCCTTGAGACGGCGCTCGGGAGCCGTCTTGAGCGCGCAATTGCGGTGGCAAAAGCGGGCCACAGTGCGCAGGCTTCCTCGTGCGAACCATGCGCTGCAGAGGAGTGCTCCTGAAGTGGGCGTCGCGCGTGTCGCCCATCGCGCCGCCACTCAGTCCTCGGCAAAAGTCTGGCCGTAAGAAGGCGCGTCCCCTGCCAGGTACGCCAGTTCCTCTGCCGTTGACTCCCGGCCCAACGCTTCGTTGCGATGCGGAAAGCGGCCGAAGCGGGCGACGATGTCGCGGTGCTCGCGGGCGAACGACGCCAGAGCTGCCGGGAAGTTTTCGAACGCGGCCCGGCACTCGGCATCGAAACGCTCCGCGACGCGCACGGAGCGCTCCTGGATGGCCAGGTCTTCGGCGTGCTGCAACGGCAGGCAGAAGAACGCCCGCGCGATCGGATCGACCTCGCGGTCCATGCCCCGGTCGAGGGCGTCCAGAGCCAGGCGAAGCGCGCGGGCGTCGCCGTCGAACGCGCCGGCGCGGCCCCGATGGATGTTGCGGTTGAACTGATCCAGCACGACGATCAGCGCCAGGCGCGACAGGGCCTGCTTCTCCCAGCTTCGGTACGATCCGGCGACGGCGGCATCGACCATTGCTCCGAATCGATCCCTGATCAAGGTATCGGTCGTGGCATCGACGCCGTACCAGAGCTTGTGGCGGTCGGCCAGTCCATCCGGATGCATGGGCAGTTCACCGAACCAGAATTCGATGACGTGCCGATAGTCTGTCGCTGGCCGGTTCAATTCGAGACGCGCCACTCGCGAAGAGCAAGGGAAGGCCGAGTATGCCGGATACGGCCAATGGCCGAACAGCCGAAGTCGAGCTGCATAGTGGATAGCGCCTCGTCCCGTCCCGTCACAGTCTGGAACTGCACGTGCCCGCCGCCAGACCGGCGCGGGTCTTGAGCGCCCAAACGGGGCGTTCGGCACCTGCAGGGTCTAGGGGGGTCTCCGCTTCAGCGATTCAGTCGACGTACGCAGGCGCGTGTGGCAGCTCGCCAAACAGCGCCAGGTCGTGTTCGATCCACAATTCCGCGCCCGTCTCCTCGAGCAATTGTTCAACGCGCGCCATCGATTCGAGGGTGGTATCGCGATCCACGTTGAACGATGGCACGCGCTGTTCCCGGCGACTGAACCGGAAGTGATACAGATCGCCTGAAAGTACGACGGGGCCGGAGTTCTGCAGATCCACGAACAAGGACTGATGCCCCGAAGTGTGGCCCGGGGTCGAGATGATGCGGACGCTACCGTCGCCGAATACGTCGTGATCGCCGTCAAGCAGGATCGCTTCCAGATCCGCCAGGCCGTTGTAGAGATCCGGCTGGTAGATTGCCCTGACGTCATCGCCGAATGCGTCGTCGTATTCAGCCTGCTGGATGAGCAGCGTCGCGCCCCGGACTTCGTTGGCCACGCCGATATGGTCGAAGTGCATATGCGAGAACGCCGCGTAGTCGAAGGAACCCATATCGAGCCCCATGTCGGCCAATTGCTCGGACAACGTCCTGTCGAGCCTCTGTCCGGTCCCGCCATCGTTATAGACCCAACCCTCCTGCTCGGCCACCGCCGATGGCAAACCGCCGTCCCAGAGCAGGCGTCCCTGCTCATGCTCGACCACGTAACAAGGCACGATCATTTCGCGCACGTCCGTCTCGTCATTCGTCAAGCCGAAGGCCGCTACGTCCTCGAAGCTCAACATGCCGCAGTCGAAGATGTAGAGGCGCGGCAGTGTTTGTGCCTGCCCGGCGATGCTGAAAAGCAGTGCAAGAGCAGCGAACAGGGCGGCGAATTTCTGCATGATTGGGGTCCTCGGAGTCTTTTTGTTTCGGCCTAAGTCGGCGCTGGATGTCGGACAACTCTGGCGAAGCATCGTAACATCTGCTAACGGTGTTTCCGGAGGCCGATACGCTATGGAAAAGAAGCAGCTCGGAACGACGCTCGTGACGGTCGCCGCAGGCGCGCTGGCCGTTATCGCGATGTCAGGCATGCAAGCCTATGCTCACCATTCGTGGGCGATGTACGACGACTCACGTGTAATTACCGTCTCGGGAACTGTTGCGGGAGTGAGTTTCGCGAATCCCCATGTCAACGTGTCGGTCCAGGTAGCAGTCGGTAACGGCGAACCCGATGCCTGGTCGGTCAGGATGGGGAGTATCGGCGATATGACGAACCGTGGCGTAAACGCGGACACGATCGGTGTCGGAGATGAAATCGTGGTTACGATCAACCCGCTCCGGGACGGACGAAACGCCGGAAACTACACCCGCATCGTCTCGATCAACGGTGTGGAGAACGCTGCGGAAGGAACCGCCTGGGCGCCGGTTCGATAGCTCAGTTGCCCGACGGCATTTCCGTTTCAAACGTCGGCGTGTGCGTCTCAAGCACAAACAGCCCGCCTTGGATGTCGCTGACTATGATCGTTTCAGAGGGCAGGAACGGGTACACGCTCCAGGCGCCTTCAAGAGCAGGGCCGTCGCCATCCGGAAACGTATCGAACCACTGAGATACCCGGATCTCCCTCTCTGCCAGGTCACCGAAATCAAGCACCCGCAGACCGCTCGTGTAGTTGGCCTCGTAAATCCGACCGTCGTGTACGTACAGGTTGTGATCGGTTGCCGCCGTACCAAGGTCATGCGCGTACAGATACTGCGGTGCGTCCAGGTCGGATACATCGAAGACGTGCGTTCGCGTGGTAAGGCCCAGCGAGGTCTCGTCCATTTCGTCCCCGAGCAGGAAGAAGCGGTGATCCTCCGTCAGCCACCCCTGGTGCACGTAGGCCATCTGCGGGTAGGTCGACGATGACAGACTCAGGGGTGCGGCCTTCTCCGTCACGTCGACCACTTCCAAGTGGTTCTCGTTGGAACTGACGCAGATCTGCCGGCCAAGATGCTCGGTATCCGGCCCCCGGTACACGACGCACTGGGTGTCGTGAGTTCGCGTTACGTTGTGGCAGCCGGCGAACAGCGGGTTGTTCGGTGTGGCGAGATTGATGATGTGCAGACCGCCATCGCAGGTGTCCGTCGATACCGCGTAGGCGAAACCGCTTTCCTCGTCGATTGCCAGGTTGTGTGCGTGCCCGAAGTCCCCGTAAAGCACGTCGGCGGAGAAGGTCTGAGGCGCTGACACGTCCCGCAGGCGAGTCAGGTCGAACACCTGCATGCCGTGCGTACCGGCGCCGTCCGCGACAATGTAGGCATGATTCGCGTAGACCTTGATGTCCCGCCATGGGGCGTCGACGGTCTGCGTGGGCAGCATTCCGAGGAAAAGAGGGTTTTCCGGGTCGGAGATGTCCACGAAGGCCGTGCCGTTGAACAACCCCATCAAGGCATACTCCTTGCCGGTCTCGGGGTCAGCCCAACCCCAGATGTCGTTACCCTGGGTACCGTCCATCGCGGCGAGGGGCATGCGACTCCTGAGTGAGATGTTCGAACACGGGAAGTCCCCGGCGCGGCCGTCGGTGCAAGCTTCGGGGCCGCTGATGGCAGGCGGTGGCGGAGGTGGCGGAGGTGGCGGCGGTGGTGGAGGATCTACAGTGGTCGGTGGCGGCGGAGGCTCCGGGTCGCTGCCTCCACCGCTGCAAGCACACAGGAGCGCGGCAGCAATGGCGATCGCGGCAGCCGGCGTGTAGCGCGTCGAGCTATGCGGCCGTTTCACGTTGTGGCGCACCTGCCATTATTCACGGAAGATTCGGGCTTCCGTGAGCCTACATTGAGGATCGGGGCTTCCTTATGCAGGTAGACCGACTCGCCGTCAAGCGATTCCGAAACTGACGTCTGCGTTAAACTGCCGCTGCGCCATCAGCGAGCCTTGGAGATCGAACCGGATGTCTGTTGAGACCAGAACACTATCGGCGGCCATCGTCCTGTGCGCTTGCGGAACCGCGACCGTCGCCGCAGCACAAACCGACTACGCCAGCGTCCGCGATGAAGTCGACACCATCAGGATCGAGGCACGCGCACAACGATTCGAACCGCGACAGAGTGTGGTGGCCGGTGGTTTCCCGATGCATACGTCGGATTATGAAGTCGTTGCCGTCTGGGACCCGGCCGGAAAACGGGCTCACGAAGCGTGGGACATGTCGCTGATCTTTCCGGTGCCGGGCACGATGCAGATTGCCTTTACCAACAACGAAACGGTGGGGATACGGGAGCAAATGGGCGGTTTGCCTGGCGCAGCCGGCGGCCCCATGGAAAGCTCGCGGATCGGCGCAAACTTCAAGGATCTATGGCTATCGAATCCGATCCTCCTGCTCGCTCATGCAGAGGAACGGGCGAGCAGTCGCGTTGACGGCGATGAAGGGCCGGTCGAGCGGCTGCAACTGGTGCTCGAAGACACGGAATGGCTAATGGAAGTCGATGGCACGAGCGGCCTCCCGGCAGCGGCAAGTACCATCGAGAACGATCCGCACAGCGGGCGCATCGAGAACCGTATCGAGTTCAGCGACTGGCGCGAGGTCGACGGCATTCCGTTTCCGTTCCGGCTGGAACAGTTCACTGGCGGCCAGTTGGTGCGCCGTGAACTGCGAACGGCGGTAGACGTCAATCCCGGTAGTGCCGATTCCCTGCTGGCTCTGGATGCGAGCGAGCTGGAGCCCGGCGATCCCGCCATGCGCCGCTGGGGCTGGGACATGTCGCACATCATCCTCAAGCGTGCCGGCGGGGGGAATATCGGCAACATTCCGCAGATCGAAAACGTCGCCTTCGAGGAAATCGCGCCGGGAATCTTCCTGGTGCCGAGTACGCACAACAACCTCATCATCGAGGGTCCGGACGGCCTGGCGCTCGTGGATGCAAGCTGGTACCCGGAGCGTTCGGTGACGTTGCTGGACCGGGTGGCCGAACGGTGGCCCGAAAAGCAGATCACCTACCTGATCCTTACCCATCATCACGTCGACCACACGGGCGGTATGCGGCCGGTGATAGAAGCCGGCGCCAGCGTCGTGATCAGCGCGAAAAGCGCCGGCTACTACCGGGAGATCTTCGAGTCGACGATGACCGGGAGCGTGCGGTTGATCGAGGTGGGCCAGTTCCTGTCCCTCGACGAGACCGGCCGGGAGATTCACGTCTACGACGTCTACACCGAACATGCCGACGGGATGATCGCGGCGTACGTCCCCGACGAGAAACTCCTGTTCAACGCAGACCTGTTTTCCCCGAACCGCCCGTTGCAATTTGGTTTATGGTTTGATGACCTCATGAACGCCATCGAGTGGCACGGCATCGACGTGGAGAAACACGTCGGCGGTCACGGTGCAGGGATCGCCGCTCACCCGGTAGACACTTCCGGGCATACGATGCCGGTCATTCGCATGGTTGACCCGGCGAGATAGCGCCGCACGGCGGTGAGGGCGTACCCGCCAATCCAACCGGCGACGGAATCGGAGATAGCCAGGCACAGCAGGGGAAAAAGTATGCGCATTATTCAAATCGGCTTGCTTCTGGCGGTTTCGTTGGCGGCCATCTCTGCAACGGCACATCATGCGGAGATCGGGCGGTACGATCCCAACGACCAGGGGACGGTAGAGGGCGAGATCACCGACGTCTTCTGGCGAAATCCCCATGTGCGCCTGCTCTTGAGCCGCATCGGCGAAGACGGGCAGGAGGAGGAGTGGGAGATCGAGTTCGGTTCGGTCAATACGGTCGTGCGCCTCGGGGTCTCCAGGGATCTGCTGGCTGTCGGCGATCGCGTGGCCGTTTCCGGGAGCATGGGACGCAACGGCGTGACGGCCATGTTCGCGACCGGGATCGTCCTGCCCGACGGCCGCGAAGTCGCCCTGCAGGCGGAGACCGACCAACGCTACAACATCACCGAGAACGCACAGCAGGAGGCCGACAGCGCCGACGCGTCCTTGCGCGCGGACATCTTCCGGGTCTGGGTGCCGGTGACGTTCAGGAATCGCCTGTCCATGGAGGGCGGGTCCGGCTACCCATTGACCGAGGCCGGGCGGGCGATTCAGGCCCTGTGGGACCCCGAGGAGGATCCGGCGCTGCTGTGCATCCCGCCGGGGATGCCGACGGTCATGGCCAACCCGTATCCCGTGTCCTTCGAAGACCGGGGCGGAGCCATCGTCATGCGGCTGGAGGAGTGGGACGGCGAACGCATCATTTATGTGGATGGCGACGGTGAGCCGTCCCAGCCGCGGATGGGGCGCTCCGTCGGACGTTGGGAGGGCGCCACGCTCGTCGTGGAAACCCGGGATATCGATTGGCGCTACGTTGACGACATCGGTACGCCGCAAAGCGAGGATGTCGTCATCAACGAACGCTTTATCCTGAGCGAGGACGGCACGGACCTGGCCTGGGAAGCAGAAGTCGTCGATCCGGTGAACTTCACCGAGCCCGTACCCATGGAAGTCCGTTGGACCTGGATACCCGGCCAGCAGGTCATGCCGTTCAACTGCGAGCTTCCCGAAGACAGGCAGTAGCGAACTGACCGTCACCAACGATTCGTCGACCTGACACACGCGATAGGAAAGTTGCGGTGCAAGTACGATTTCGATGCGCCTGGCCGTGCTGATCTGAAGCGATGTCCGACTTGCGGAATGCCGCCCCGCCCCGCCCGCTATACTCGCATCTCATGTATGCACGCGGACCATGTGGGACCGGCGTTCGTGCGCGCCGGAAGTTCGCGCCTGGCTGGCCTGTCGTTGCCCTTCTCGTAACGTTTCCGGCCTTCGCACAGGATCCGGCCAGCTCCGCAGCCGCTGAACCTGCGCTCGAGGAGGTCGTCGTCGTCGGCTCCCTCATCAGGCGGCGGGTCGTCTACGAGGGCCGCGCTCCGGTGCAGACGCTGGAGGCGTCACGGTTCGAGTCGGTCGGCGCCGCCCAGCCCGTGGATGTGCTCTCGAGCCTGACCGCCAACACCGGCTCGTACATCGCCACGCAGCAGAGCTACCTGCAGGGCGTCTCGCAGTTCAGCCTGCGCGGCGTGGGCCTGTCGTCGACCCTGACGCTGATCAACGGCCGCCGGGCCGGGTTCGCGCCGGTTTCCAACGACGTGGGACAGAGCTTTTTCGACATCAACACGCTCCCGGTCTTGATGATCGAAAGGGTCGAGATTCTCCGCGACGGCGCTTCGGCCACCTACGGTTCCCAGGCGGTTGCGGGCGTGGCCAATATCGTCACGCGCAGGGGCTTTACGGGGCTCGAGGTCGCCGGCGGCTATCGAACGGCGAGCAACCGCGCCTACGACCTGAGCTTCGCGGCCGGTCTTGAGGCGCCGAGAGGTCACGTCACCTTCTATGGCACATGGTACGAGCAGAACGAGAACTTCCGCACCGACTTCGACTGGCTGATCCCGAGGGCCCTCGACCCGGACGGGGATGGCGACATCGTGGAAGGCTCGTTCGATTCCGGAAGGGGTTCGCCCGGCAGCTTCCGCCGTGCGGTGGCCAACCCGGACGACAGCTACGCCCCGTTTCAGGTCGGCGGCTTCGACTCGCCCCGCTTCCCGGATCCCGACTGCCGGGAGGGCGGCGGTTATCCGAGCGGTTCGCTGTGCCGGATGGATTTCTCCGACCAGCGTACGATGATCGCCGCCGAGGAGCGCGCGCAGTTTTTCGTCGACGCCGAGTTCGAGTTGGCCGGCGGAGCCACGCTTTTCTCCGAGATCGGCTGGTCGGTCAACGACGTGACCGATCGCGTGGGCAACATGCTGCTGTTCAGGGGCAACGTCGAGCGCACCAACGAGTTTTTCGTGCCCGCGAACCACCCCTTCAATTTCTGGAGCGACCCGGATGACGACGGCGTTCTCACATACATCCAGCCGTCGGACTGGGATCCGGAAGTGCACGAGGCGGTGCCGCTCGGCTATTTCGGCCGGCCGCTGGGCGCAGAAGCTTTCGGCGAGAACTCCGGCTACGAGCCGCGGGAGTTCGACAATCTCAGGCTGATGCTCGGCCTGGAGTCCGACCTGCCCGGCGGTTGGACGGGCCAGGGCTATCTCGCGCGGGCACAGACGGACCTTTCCGTAAGCTCCGAACGCCACTGGGTGGCCGCCGAGTTCGCCCGGGCGGTGGCCGAGGGGCTCTGGAATCCTTTCGGAACGCGGCTGGTTGCGCCGGACCTCGTCACGCCCAAGACCGTGGCCGGCGACGGGCTGGCCCCGGCGCTGGCCGGCAGGCGCGCCGCCAATGACCCGGACACCTTGCGTCAATTCGAAAGCGTAAGGATGGAACGCGCCGCGAGCGTTCAGAACGTGGCGGAGTTCGTGGCGACCGGCGACCTGTTCGAGTGGCGCGGCCAGCCTGTGACGCTGGCCGCCGGCGCCCAGTATCGCGAGCTGCACTACTCGTATCAGCCCGACCCGCTGAACGCTTCCGGCGAAGGTCCGCGGGAGATTCGCGACTTTCCCCGCGACGCGGACCAGCACGTATGGGCGGTTTTCGCCGAGGCGCTGACGTACTTCGGCGACCGCGCCGAGCTGCAGCTCGCGGCCCGGCATGAGCGCTACAACAAGGCCGGCGGCTCCACGGACCCGAAGATCGCGGCGCAATTCTTCGCCAGCGACCGGGTCTCCTTGCGCGCCTCCTGGGGCACGTCCTTCCAGGCGCCGAGCGTATTCCAGGCGGCCGGTAACACCAGTTCGCGCACGCTCACCGACCCCTTCCGCTTCGACGGGCAGGGCGTCGGGCAATGCACCATCGGTTCGTCGGGCGAGATCCTGAACCGCGGCGACAACTTCGCCGTCGCCACGGTGCTGCTCGGCGGCAGATTGCGACCCCAGAGCGCGAGCATGGCCAACTTCGGCGTGCTCTTGCAGCCCACGGACAACGCCGCGGTCAGCCTCGATTACTGGACGCTCGACTATACCGACGTCATTGCCCAGGGACGCAGTTTCCAGGCCATCGTCGACGACGACTGCCGCGACGACGGTCGACCCAATGACCCCAAGGCGCAACGCGATTCCTCCGGACAGCTCAGCGTGGTGACGACCGATTACGAAAACGTCGGGGCTGTCCGCAGCCAGGGCCTGGATCTCAACGCCTACTACGACATCGAGTCGTCCGCCGGCGATTTCCGAATCAGCGCCGACGCCACCCTCCTGACCCGTTTCGACGTGAATTCCTCCGGTGAGGGCTTCGTTGACCAACTCGGCAACCGAAACGACACCAACGGTTTCGCGCCCACGCCGGAACTGCGTTCCAATCTCGGCATCTCCTGGCGCTCCGGACCGCATGCGGCCGGTCTGGCGGTGCGCTACATCGATTCGTACCGGAACGATGAAGTCGCGTCGCTGCCCGAAATCGCCTCCTGGACCACCCTGGACGTGAATTACAGCTATGTCCTGGAGGACCTGTTCGGCGGCGAGGCCACGCTCTTCTTCGGCGCCCGGAACCTCACGGACAAGGACCCGCCGCCGTTACCGACGGGGCGCGAGGACGTTCACCGCTACAACCTGCGGCCGGGCTTCGACGGCTTCGTGCACGATATCAAGGGACGCACGGTCTACGTCCGGTTTCGCTTCACTCCCCGGAACTGAGCCATGTTGAATGCGGAGAGGTTCAGCCGCCCAGATTTCGTCCGGAGTTCCGGTCGGCGGCCGGCGCCAGGTCACCGTAAGCCGTCACCGAGCAGATCCGCCGCGATCTCCCGCGCCTGATCGAGCGTGCGCAGGACACGCTCGCGAGGCACCTTCCGCAGGGCGTTGAGCGTATGGAGCGTGCGGGCGACAGACCCTGAGAGCCCGATGACGATGATCTCCGTGTCGGCGCGGCCCGCGACGTCAATGAGTTGCTCGATCACCATGGCGGCGCTGTCGTCAAGGTGCGTGGCGCCGGAGAAGTCGAATATGACCACGTCGTGATCGCGGATGTCGGCGCTTACGACAGTCACCAGCTTGTGCGAGGAGGCCACGGTAAAGCTGCCGCGCAGCGCCACCAGACCGACGCGCGCCGACAGTGGATCCGCGATGGCCATACGCTCGATGCCCTCGAAAAACTTCTGATCGAGCACCGGCACGGAGACCACGCTGTCCAGTTCCAGACCTTCCAACTGGCGCGCATGGGCGAGTCCTGCGGCGATCAGGCCGATGGCGACGGCGGTCACGAGATCCACGAACACCGTCAGCGACAGCGTCATGAGCATGACGAACAGATGATGCGCCTGAATGCGGTGGATGCGGCGCAGCATCCTCCAGTCGATGACGTCCCAGCCGATCTTCATGAGGATTCCCGCGAGCGCGGCATGCGGGATCGGTTCGACGAGCCGGCCGAGTCCGAGCACCAGCGCGAGCAACATGATGGCTCTGAGGATTCCCGAGACCTGCGTCTTGCCGCCGGCACGGATGTTGGTGACCGTGCCCATGGTCGCGCCGGCGCCGGGCAGCCCGCCGATAAGCCCGGCCACCATGTTGCCCAGACCCTGGCCCACGAGTTCGCGATCCGGATTGTGGCGGGTCCCGGTCAGCGAATCGGCGATCAGCGAAGTGAGCAGGCTGTCCACCGAGCCGAGGAGCGCGAGAATGATCGCCGGGTGGATCGCTCCGATCAGGAAACCGACCGTGGGCAGCTCGAACTGCAGTCCGGGCAGTCCGGTCGGGATCTGGCCGATAACCGGTGCATCGGTGAGCCACAGTACGCCGAGCAGCGTGCCGGCGATGAGTCCCACGATCGGCGAGGGCAGGAGGCGCGCCAGGCGAGTCGGCCAGGCGATACCGATCCCGAGCGTCACGAGGGCGATCGCCAGCGCGCTCGCATTGATGTTGCCGAGTGCTTCCGGCAGGTCCCGTACGGCGCCCAGGGGGCCTTCGGGGGAGGTCGGCGCTCCGATGAACGGCAGCACCTGAATTAGCATGATGATGATGCCGATGCCGGACATGAATCCGGAGATCACGACATGGGGCGTGTAGACGACGTAGCGGCCGAACCTGCAAAGACCCAGCAGAACCTGGAGCAGTCCGCCCATGACCACGACGGTCAGGGCTTCAGCGAGCGTCGATGCATGGGACGTCACGATGACCGCCATGGCAACGGTCATCGACGGAGTGGGCCCTGATATCTGCGATTTCGTGCCGCCGAAGGCCGAGGCGAAGAAACCGACCGCGATCGCGCCGTACAAGCCGGCGGCGGCCCCGAGGCCCGATGCGATGCCGAAGGCCAGCGCCACGGGCAATGCCACCACCGTGGAGGTCAGGCCGCCGAAAAGATCGCCCCGGAAAGTCCTGAGATCGTAGTTCACGTCAAGGCAATACTACCCGACGAATATCCGGCTCCCTGACTGCAACAACCCTGATCGACCATCGTTGCGAATTCTCGGGAACCAGAAGCGTATTCGGGCATGCTGACGCGACAATCGATCGCAACGCCGCGCCTCCTGTTGGGGGCCGGTGGATCCCGTGGTTGCAAAACGCGCAGAGACTGCGCTGATCGAGCGCGTGACGTCGACGGGTGCTATGGGAAAGTGCTTCGGGGACCGGTCAGGGGACCCGGAACTCGCCGGAAGGGGGCGGGGTGACGGCAGTCTCGTCCGGCCGGTCGAGTTGCGGTATCCATTCGTAGGGCAGGCGATAGGCGCGGTAGACGTCGTTGCGTCCCCCGTCATCGAGCGGGTACATGTATTCCCAGACGATCTCGCCGTCGCTCGTCACCTCGAACAGGCGCCCGCCCGCGCCTTCGGTGATGAGCGTATTGCCGTTGGCGAGCCGTTGCGCGCCGCTGATGTTCCAGCTCAGGAAGTTGGCCGATCTGTAGGACCAGACGAGCTCGAGAGTCACGGGATCGATTTCGAGCACGCGCGACGAGGTTCGCGCATAGATATTGTCGCCGTCCGGCGAGACCGCGCTCGCGGCGCCGTAGCCGGACGCACCGCCGTTGTCGAACACGAGCACGTTGCCGGCGCCGGGCAGCCCTTCCGGGATGAAATGCGCCTGGTGCTGGCCGATGATCTGGCCGATGGCGAGCAACTCCTCGGACTCGTCGAATTCCGGGCCGAGGCGCCAGACGATCGACCCGTCGCGGTCGATGACGGCGACGACGTTGCCTTCCCGGCCGCTGATGATCACGTTGTCGGGCGCGAACCTTTCGTCGCCGGCATCGAACCAGCGGTTGGGGCCGACGTAGGTCGCGGAATTGATGTGCAGCCAGTCGAACGAGCCGCGCGTCTCGCTGAAGCCCGGGGCCGAGGCGATCGTCGCTCGCGCGGTGGCGTCGAAACCGAGTTCGTCGATGTGCTCGCTCGCCATCCACTCCCAGACGATCTCGCCTTCCGGGGACACCTCGATGATGCGGTCGTCCTCGAGCAGCACGTCTGACACATCGGGCTCGACGCGGTTGGTGTGGGTCAGCAGGAGCGTGTTGGCGCCCGTCGTCGCGGGTTCGGCCTCGGGCGAGTAGTAGCCGGCGGGAAAGTCCGCGCGCTGCCAGTCGTGATGCTGGCGGGACGACCAGACCGTCTCGCCGTCGCGGGTCTCGACCTGTTCGTTGCGGCGGAAGCTCCAGACCGTGTTGCCGTCGAAGTCGCGTTGCACGAGCTCGAGGGATTCCTGGTGCGGCGGCCGCGCGCCCGCGGCCGCGATGACGCCCCCGCCGGGCAGCACCCGCGCCGGTCCTCCGGCCGCGTTGTTGTAATCCTCCCATCGCTTGACGACGTTGCCGTTCATGTCGATGACGACCGCGGCTCCGGACGAAAGCGGCGAGAGCACGGTGTAGCCGTTCCAGGCAAGTTCCGGATCGTAGATCGTCGTGCCGGTCGGAAAGACCGATGGCGCTGTCGAACCCGCCACGGATGCGAGGCAAAGCAAAGCGCTGGTGAAGGCAGATACGAGTCGAGTCATCGGCATCTCCTGACAGCCGGGCATACGAGCCAAGCCAGTCGTGAGTAAATTTGTATCGTCCCCCGGTGGACGCCGTACCCCACGCTGCACTCCACGCCAATTCCGGACTGCGCAGCCGTACCACGAACGCATTTCATTTTGGTGTTTTTTCGTAACGGCGGTCCGTGGGGTATCGTCAAATTGTACCCATCGGCGGGTTTCGATAGCACGACCAGGACGGCGGGTGATCCGTGATCCATGGTCGGAGTTCGGCAGGCCGTGGCCAGGTTTTCTGCTTGACTGATATTCAGGAAGGCGTATGCTCGATGCAACAACACAAAAAGCGCTACAGAGCGCAACAAGAACGGAGCTTCGATCAGCGCCAAGAGGAGTTGCATCGACGCCGCTACAACACGGGGGATCACATCATGGCGCGCGCAATTCGACGTTCAGCTATTTCTCACCGCACTTCACGGGCTCGATCCGCGCCGGTTCTCAAACCGCTCGCTTTCGCTTGCATGACGGCCATGGGGCTCGGCCACGCGACCGGCTTCGCCCAGGACGCGCAGCTCGAAGAAGTCACGGTAACGGGCTCCCGCATCCAGCAGACATCGGGCATGAACACGCCCACGCCGGTGACGGTCGTCGGCCGCGAGGACATCGATCTCATGGCGCCCGGCAACGTGATCGAAGCGCTGAGCCAGTTGCCGCTGTTCTATAACAATCGAACGCCGAACGATCCCGGCAGTTTCTTCTCGAGTCCGGGTTCGGGAAACCTGAACCTGCGCGGCATCGGCACGAAGCGGACGCTCGTGCTGCTCGACGGGCGCCGGGTCGTGTCCTCGACGCGATTCGGCGGCACCGATATCAGCGCATTTCCGGAAGCATTGCTGCAGTCGGTCGAAACCGTAACCGGCGGGGCATCTGCGGCCTACGGTACGGACGCCGTTACCGGCGTCGTGAACTTCATCCTCGACACGGACCTCGAGGGGCTCAGGGGCCATGCCCAATCGGGCCAGTCGGGTCAGGGCGACGGCGACAACTGGGAAGCCTCTTTCGCGGGCGGCTTCGCGATCGGCGAGCGCATGCACCTGCTCTTTTCGGTCGATACCTACACGCAGGACGGAATCCACACTTACGAAGGGCGGGACTGGTACCAGAACTGGGGCATCATCACGAATCCGGACCCGAACGGGCCGAGAGAGCTGGTGCGTCCCCACGTCGTATCGAGGACGGCGACCTTCGACGGCCTCATCTTCGCGCCCGGCACGCCGCTGCACAACCACAATTTCAATTCCGCGGGCACGGCGGTATCTCCGTTCGGCCTTGTCCCGGGACAACCGGGGCTGTCCCAGTCGATAGCCGGCGGTGTCGGCGAGGGCGATGACCACGGTGCGGACACGCCGAACCTGGCGACGGATTACGACCGGGAGAACCAGTTCCTGCGTCTGAGCTACGACGCGGGCGACAACGTCACGCTCTTTGCGCAGGCACTGCGTGGCGAGTCGTTCAGAACGCAACTGAATTGGGCGGGTCAGTTCCAGGGGCCGTTCTCGCCCGCGGTGATCTACAGCGGGAACGCCTTCCTGCCGCCGGAGATCCAGGCGGTCCTGGACGACCCGAGCTACTCCAGGCGATGCGGCATCAACGGCCAGCCATCCGCTGCGCCGGACGCGGTACCGTGCTTCAACCTCAATCGCATGGGGCACTCCTCCGACCTCAAGCGCGGCGGCGCGGCGCTCGCGCTCGACGTCGAGTTCGAGTCGACGACGCTTGGACTTGAGGCGGAACTCTCCGGCGGCGGCGTCTTCGACGGCTGGAGCGTCGACGCCTTCGTACAGCAGGGCGAGACCACGACGCTGGCCAGGCAATCCGGTGGCATCCGTCTGGACCGCATCCACCTGGCACACGATGCCGTAGTCGATCCTGCGACCGGGCAGATCGTCTGTAACGTCACGCTCGTCACGAACGGGGCGATGTTCCCGGATTGCGTGCCGCTGAACCTGTTCGGTCGCGGCAATGCGTCAGACGCCGCGATCGACTGGGTCACGGGTTTCGACCCGGGTCAGACAGTCACGACGCCCATTTACTATGCCCAGCAGGGCTTCGACCTTGGCGTGACGGACACTTACACCACCGAGGAAGCCAGGATCACCCGCTCGTGGATCGAACAGGATGTCATCGAGTTCTCGATGAACGGGGAGCTCTTCGACGACCGCGAGGTCGGACCCATCGGCGTCGCGTTCGGCGCCGGCTGGCGTGAAGAGTCGATGAACCAGATCGCGCGGACTCCTGTCGGCCCGTACTTCGCACCCGACGGGACCCAGTTGAGCCTTGGAATCATGGACGGCAACCACGATTCCGGACGGCCCGTGCCGAGGAACTACGCCCCGGCCGGCATACGGGGGATGCCTCGCGGCGACCTCAACAACTCCGTGGTCATCCAGTACTCGAAGATTCCGAACGTGACGGGCGCAAGAGATGTCTCCGAAGTGTTCGGCGAGGTCTTCGTGCCCGTGCTTGCGGACAATCGGCTCAACATACCGATTGCCGCGCGCTGGGCGGACTACTCCGGCTCAGGCGGCGTCTGGGTCTGGAAGGCCGGTATCGACTCGCAGTTCACCGAAGCACTGCGTTTCAGAGCCACGCGCTCACGCGATGTCAGGGCCGGGACGCTCTCGGAGCGTTTCGACCAGACGGGCGGCGCGAGTTCGGTGCAGGACCCGCTGAGGAACAACGAGCGCTTCCAGATCTTCCGCACGACCGGCGGCAATCCGAACATTCGCCCCGAGGAAGCCGATACGGCCACCGTGGGACTCGTGATTCAGCCGACCGGGGCTCCCGGATTGTCCGTGTCCATCGACTGGTTCCAGGTCGATCTCGTCGACGCGATCGCGGAGTTGACGCCTCAGCAGATCGTCGACCAGTGCCACATCGGCGACGTGTCGCTGTGTCCGCTGATCACCCGTCAGCCGGACCTGCCCGACGGCACGCCCGGTGCGATCAACGTCGTCTCGGCCAACTTCCTCAACGTCGCCAACGCGACCGTCGAAGGCGCCGATTTCGAGGTCAGCTACCGCACCGACGTCGACTGGTTCGGGGGCGGCGAGCAACTGGGCATTCGCCTGCTCGCAACTCACCTCGCCGAGAATTCGTTCCAGGGTTTCGATTCACCCAAGATCGACCGCGCGGGCCAGATCTACGGTGGTTTCGACCTGCCGACCGAAAAGATCACGACGCAGTTCAACTATCGCAGGGGGCCGTTCAGGGCGTTCGTCCAGGCGCGCTGGATCGACGAGGGCGTACGCGACGTGCTCGAGACCGAAGGCGTGCACATCGACAACAACACGATCGAGTCGGTGACCTACGTCGACGCAAACCTGCGCTATGACCTCGCTGTAGGGGAAGGGACGCTGGAGTTGTACGGCAACGTGCAGAACCTGTTCGACGAGGATCCACCGGTTTCGGCGAACTTCGGCTACTTTTTCGGCAACGCGTCGCAGACGAACTCGTTCTACGACCTGATCGGCCGGCGCTACACGCTTGGAGCGCGATTCAGCTTCTGAGCGCCGCCGACGGGATTCCGGGCGGGATGAGGGGGTCTGTGCCGGTCGGGCAGTCCGTCCCGCCGATATGGCTGACGACAGGCGGGCTTCCCGGCGCGTTCGTGTGGGATCGAGGGTCGTGGCAGGCAGCGGGAGCGCCGCGCCAGGCGGCGCGGCCAACTCCCGGCTTGCTCTGAATCGGGTGACCGTGCGACGTCAGGCTGTCCTTATCGAGTCCGGCGCCGCACGGCGTATCCCGAGTTTGCTGACGGGTCGTTTTATTCCGTCAGCCTTTCGTAAGAGATCATGACGACGACCGTCACCGCAGCGGCGGCCACCAGGGCGCCGAGAGTGCTGAGTATGGCCGTCAGGTACATCCCTATGGCGGGTATTCCGCCGAGCGCTTCAGCCACGCCTGTGGCCAATGCGATGGCGACCAGAAACAGCAGGCCGCGGTTGTCGGCACTCACATAGTAGCCGACCGCGAGACCCACGATGGCCACGATGACGCCGGCATACGGAATGTTCGGCACCAGTGCCGCGACGAGCACCACGACCAAGGCGATGATACGCACAATCTTTGCTGCGCCCATTGGACTTCCCCCTATGACTTGTTATTGCTATACGTTCTCGCGCCGGACGCGAGACCGCGAGGGTCGAGTCCGCGCGAGCCCTGAGCATATCACACCGCAATCGGGCTTACCGCGCGCCGGGATTCCGCGCTGCCGCCTTCCCATTGAACGCCCAGGCTAGGCTTGGGGTTTCCGCCGGATTTCCGCCTGGACGTCAGGGCCGATGCTCGACGGATTTCCGATCTATGGCCATCAGCAGCGGCGGAAGCAGCAACAAGTCCGTGAGCAATGCGATGACGATGGTCATCGTGACGAGGATCCCCAGCGCCCAACTGACCTCGAATCCCGAGGCGGTGAATACCAGGAACCCGGCCGAGAGGACTGCCGTGGTGGTCGCGAGCGCATGACCCACCGTGGTGAACGTGCGGCGCACGGCGTCGTTCGCCGACAGACCGGCCTTGCGCGCCTTGATGTACGCCGACAGGAAGTGGATCGTATCGTCGACGATGATCCCGAACGCGATCGCGGTGACCACCGATGCCGCCATGCCGACGCGTCCGACCATGTAACCCCACAGGCCGAAACTGATCGCCGCCGGAACGAAGTTCGGCAGCAGGCTGATGAGCCCCATGCGCACGCTCCTGAGCACCAGGATCAATATGAGCGAAATCAACGCCATGGCAACGATCGTGCCGCGGAGCATGCTCTCGATGTTGCGTTGCGACAGGTGCGCGAAAATCATGCTGATGCCCGAGGCGGCGGTGGTCATGTCCGGGGCGTTGGACTCGAGCCAGGCCTGTGCGCGTTCGTCGAGTTCGCGCATTTCCCCGCCTGACAGGTCGCGCGCAACGGCAGTCAGTCTCGTGGCGGATTTCGACACGTCGATACGGTCGTTGAGATCGACGCCGAACGGCAGCGAGAATTCGTACAGCAGCAGGTATTGGGCGGCGGTTTCCGCGTTGTCGGGCAAGCGGTGAAACGCCGGATCGTCGCCGTTCATGTTCCTGTTGAGCCGTTTCATGACGTCCGGAAACGCCTGCACGTGCGACACCTCCGGCTGCTCCCGGAACCATTCGGCGAACGCATCCACGGCGCGCAGGTAGTCCGGTTCGGTAATGCCGTCCGGGGCTCCCGCGGTCAGCGAGTACTCCAGTGAATCGAGGCCGGTCAGGTTTTCGATGACATAGTCGGTGTCGCGCCGGTACTGGTAACGATCGTCGAAATACCGCGTCCAGTTCTCGCTGATCTCGTTGCGGGGAACACCCAGGATCGACACGACAGCGATCAGGCCGACGATCCACAGCATGCGCCTGCGGTTGTCGATCACGAACGTCGCCAGCCGGTCGAAGAGGACGGGGCGCCCTTCGCGAACGGCGGTCGCCTTCAGGGGCAGCACTGACAGGAGCGCCGGCAGCAGCGTCATGCAGAAGCCGAACGCGCAGAACACGCCGACCGCCACGAGGTTGCCGAGCGTGTGGAACGGCGGCGAGTCCGACGAGTTGAGGCTCAGAAAGCCGATGGCCGTCGTGAGCGACGTCAGGAACACCGGCCGCATGTTGTGGCGCAACGATTCGACGATCGCCGACTGCCGGCTCGCGCCGCGCTTCATGTTCAACAGCGCGATGGACACGATGTGGACCGCGTAGGCCATGGTCAGGGCCATGAGGATGATCGGCACGCCGGCGTTGGTCGGGCTGAACGACGTTCTGAGCCAGCCGGCAAGCCCCATGGTCGTGTTCACGACGAACATCAGAGTAATGACGATGGCCACCGTACCCGGAACCGAGCGAAGCAGAATGGCCGCCGCGACCACGATGACCACGAAGACGATCGGCATGAGCCTGCTGATGTCGTCGACGGTGGCGTCCGCGAACGCGCGGTTCATGACCACGTCGCCGGTCAGGTAATAGTCGATATCCGGATACTGCGTGCGGGCCTCTGCGAGATTGGCGTCGAGGTAGTCGGTGATCTCGACCACCGCCGCGTCGAGATCGTCCGGAAGGAAGAAGTTGATCGCCACCGCGCCGACGCGGCCGTCGTGCGAAACGAGCCGACCGGCGGTGTCCGCGGCGCTCAGGGCAACCTGTTCGACGTCCGCAAGCTCCGCATCCGTGAGCGCCTGTGCGTCAGCGACGAGCGCATCCACGATGAGGTCGTCGCCGAAAGCCTCACTGTGGGTATAGTTGGTCAGCGAGTCGACACGGCTCGAGTAGGGCGCCCGCCACCCGGCGTCGGTCAGTTCGCCTATGGCGCCGAGTGCTTCACGGGAAAATACAGTGCCACTGGCAGGTACGACGGCGATCAGCGCCCGGTTGGACTCCGCGTAGGTGTTCTCGAGCGTCTCGTACGCCGCGAGTTCCGGGTTGTCCGTACCGAACATTTCCCGGTAGTCGTTGGTGATCGTGATGCGCGGCACGCCGGCGGTCATTACGAGCATCGGCACGGCGGCGAGCGCCATGGTCAGCCAGGGGCGCCGCAGGACCAGGTTCACGTATCGCTCGAATTTCGACTCCGTCGTCGTCATGCCACTCACCGTTGCCTGTCGAACCGTCGTGCTTGCAGCTTCAGGGATTTGCCGAATTCCACGGATCACCAATCGATCGACTTCGACGCACGCACCCTGTCGGGCATGCGGTAGCTCACGCCGCCTTCGTCATACACCGAAATCTCAAGTAGCTGCGTGAAATTTCCGAGCCTGACGAGTTGCGTGCCCTTGAGCACCCGCTGCAGCCGCTGCTTGAGGCGAAACAGGGGCAGCGTGCCGATCGCCAGGCTTCGCGGGTACTGGAAATCGGCGGCTCGCTGCCTGCCGATCAGCGCACGCGACAGGCGGTAGGCCAGCGCCATGGTCTTGCGCTGCTCGACGGGGTCCTCCATGTTCGCCACCGCGGGAATCGACCGGATCAGCATGTTCGCGACGTCGGCAGAGTCCTGATCCGGCGGAGGTTCGCACAGGTAGCCGATGGTGTAAGTGGCTTGCGCGTCGTCGCCGTCGGTGTAGAGAATCGATTCCGGTATCCCCATGAGGTAGCCGGAGTAGCGCCATACGGCGAGCACGCTCGCCTTTTCCTCCTCGTTGTATGTTGCGCCGACCTTCTGGGAATAGTCGAGCAGGCGCTTGGAGAATACCGCGATGGCAAGTCCGAGATGCGCCGCGCTGAGCGGCGTGCCCCAGGCATCGGTGTCCCAGACGTCCGAACGCGCGAGCAGCGTACGGATTCGGCTGTGCACGAATCGCACGCGCGTGGACAGTTTCCAGCCGTCGCCGTCGCGCTGCAGGCCGCCCGGATAGAAGATCTCCATCAACTGGCGGTTGTTCTGCCTGAGCCGCCGGCTGGTCGAGGCCACGCGTTGGGTGATGTTGAAGGACTTCGCGATCATCGTGGAAAACCCTTCCACGAGCACGCCGGTGACGAAGGCCACGAGCATGAGGTCGGCGTTGGCGTGAAAGACGCGGACCCCGGGACGAAAGGCCTCGTGGTCCAGCCATTCGGGCTCCTGCAGGCCGTCAAAGAAATCGCGCAGGGCCCTGGGCGCCTTGCGCAGCGTTTCGGTCTCCTGTTCGATGCCCGCGCCGATGAAACGATGCAGGTCGTCCGGTCGCATCGAGGCAAGCTCCTCCATGACCGGATCGAGTTCGGGGTCGCCGATGGTCGTGTGCCTCATGTAATTGTCGGCGCGCGACTGCGAATGCTCCCTCGCCTTCGGATACTGCGCCGTATAGGCGGAGGGCACCTGCGTCATCGTGGGACCCTGTGACATGCGATCGCGGCAGGTCGACCGTCCGCGGATCAGCGTACGCGGCGGAGCCCCGTCTGCGTGAACTCGGAGTCGCTGACGTCGGTGCCGTACTCGAAGTCCGACCACGTCAGCAACGTGCTCTTGCCCGTGAGGTGATTGACCATGTTCAGCTCGTGCGCTTGCCAGTAGCGATCCTGGTACTGCTCATAACTGCCGAGGGTCAGTGTCTTGAGATGCTCATCCCTGCGGTCGTAGTACTCGACCTTCCAGGTGCGAAGCTCGTCCGTGTCCTGCCAGACAAGCTGCCGAAGATAGGCCGATCCTTCGCCTACCGGGGTCCGCTCGATCACCGTGCAGGCCAGGTCGCCGCACGGTTCGTCACGCAGGTAACGGTAAGTGAATTTCTCCACCTCCGGAACGCTCATGTCCTCGTATGCGAACTCGCTGCCCATGAAGGATCCGGAGCGGTTGGAGGAACTGATTCGCCTGACGCGTGACACTGCCGGCAGATAGAGCCACCGGTCATCGCTCGCGTCCGCATGCGAGTGGACAAGAAAAGCCGTGCCCGAGACATCGCGCGGCTCATCGAATACGAACAGGCTCCGGTCGCCGTCGCCTTCAACCTCGAGCACCTTGACCCGCAGTTCGCGCCGGCTCTCCTGGCCCTGCCGGTTGCGCAACAGCATGGTCTGGCTGGCGGTGAAGTTGCCGAAACCCCGGTCGCGCTCGCGGGTGTCCTGCGCGATGCGTAGCCCCTTGTCCTCGGGGCTTTCGGACTGCGCGTAAGCTGAAACTGCGGTCGCAAGCGTTGCTGCCAGCAAAATCCCGACGTAGCGCAACGCAAGCGCAGGGCGGTTCGCAGAGGCCATGAATGTTCTCCATGGAGACAGTCGACGTGAGCCAGTGAATATAGCATGCAGGGTACGGCATGAAACCCGCAACGCGGCGGCGCGATCGCCTGCGGACGCCCGTGAATCGCTCCGTGCCCGGACTCGTGGGATCGGTTTCCCGGTCGCGTACTTGCAAATTGCCGCGTCAGCGGTTCACAATACGTTTGCAGGCGAGGACTCTCGCTCTCTCAGACACCCAACTACACTCCCGCGAGTCTCGTAGAAAGCGACCAGCTTCCGTTTTACGCCTTGCCGGCCGGGGTCCGTCACTTTCTGTCCATTCAGCAGCGCGAAGCGTACGCACCTGACGCGCAGCGGGTCTTGACGGGAAATTCGCACGACCGGAGGCAGCCAGAATTGTGAGTGATCAGATCGTACATACGACCGATGCCGACTTCGCGGCAGACGTTCTTCAGTCGGAGCAGCCCGTGCTGCTCGACTTTTGGGCCGAGTGGTGCGGGCCGTGCAGAATGATCGCACCGATCCTGGACTCCATCGCGGCCGAGCAGGAAGGCCGGCTCCGGATCGTCAAGCTCAATATCGACGAGAATCCGCGTACTCCGATGCAGTTCAACGTTCGCAGCATCCCGATGCTGCTGCTGTTTAGCGGCGGTTCGGTCGTGGATCAGGTCGTCGGAGCCGTTCCGAAGGCGCGGCTCGAGGCGTTTCTCAAGCCGCATCTCGATGGGAAGGGGAGTGACAGCTAATGTTCGCCAGCCCTGGTAAGCATTCGTGAGGGGATACTTGGGTAATTCAGCACGCACCCGCGTCAAGGGCGGCCAACGCTCGGGCCGGAATGGAAACGCCAAGCGCGGCCCGCGCCGCAAGAAGCCCGTTCGGGACGAATTTCCGGACGACGAGGATTTTGACGTGATTCCGGCGGCTGAACTGGAGCTCAGCAAGGACGCCATGAATCTGTCCGAACTCAAGACGCGGCCGGCTTCGCAACTGGTCGAGCTTGCCGAGACGATGGGCCTGCAGAATCTCGCCCGCTCGCGCAAGCAGGACATCATCTTCTCGATCCTCAAGGCGCACGCGAGGAACGGCGAGAACATCTTCGGCGCGGGCGTGCTCGAGATCCTGCAGGACGGGTTCGGCTTCCTGAGGTCCTCGGACAGTTCGTACCTGGCAGGTCCCGACGATATCTACGTGTCGCCGAGCCAGATCCGCCGGTTCAACCTCAGAACCGGCGACAGCGTGTCGGGCATGATTCGCCCGCCCAAGGACGGCGAGCGCTACTTCGCGCTGCTCAAGGTCGGGCAGATCAACAACGATGCGCCGGAGAACGCCAGAAGCAAGGTCCTGTTCGAGAACCTGACGCCGCTGTTCCCCAAGAGTCGTCTCAAACTCGAGCAGGGCAACGGCAGCACCGAGGATCTCACCGCGCGTATCGTCGACATGGTTGCACCGATCGGCAAGGGTCAGCGCGGCCTGATCGTGTCGCCGCCCAAGGCCGGCAAGACGATGCTGCTGCAGAACATCGCGGCCTCCATTGCGGCGAACCACGCCGATTGCACCCTGATCGTGCTGCTCATCGACGAGCGGCCCGAGGAAGTGACCGAGATGGAACGCACGGTGCGCGGCGAGGTCGTCTCGAGCACCTTCGACGAGCCCGCGACCCGTCACGTTCAGGTCGCCGATATGGTCATCGAAAAGGCCAAGCGCCTGACCGAACACAAGCAGGATGTCGTGATCCTGCTCGACTCGATCACGCGCCTGGCGCGCGCCTACAACACGGTCGTGCCGTCGTCAGGCAAGGTGCAGACGGGCGGTCTGGATACGAACGCGCTGCAGCGGCCTAAGCGCTTCTTCGGCGCGGCGCGCAACATCGAGGAAGGCGGGAGCCTCACGATCATCGCGACGGCGCTCATCGACACGGGCTCGAAGATGGACGACATCATCTACGAGGAGTTCAAGGGCACCGGCAACATGGAGATCCACCTCGACCGCAGGATCGCCGAAAAGCGTGTCTTCCCGGCCATCAACATCAACCGCTCGGGCACCCGCAAGGAAGAGTATCTGACGCAGGCCGACGAACTGCAGAAGATGTGGATCCTGCGCAAGGTCCTGCACCCGATGGACGAACTGGCCGCGGTCGAGTTCCTGTTGGGCAAGCTTCAGGACACCAAGACGAATGCCCAGTTCTTCGAGGCGATGAAGCGCTAGGAAGCCTGGTTCGCGCCGCGCTCTTCGCGGGCAACGGCGCGATAGCCGATGTCGCTGCGGCAGAACGCCCCTTCCCAATCGATCTTCTCCACTGCCGCATAGGCGCGCTCCTGCGCCTTGCTGACGCTGTCGCCGAGCGCGACCGTGCACAGCACGCGGCCGCCGCTCGTCACGACCCGACCGGCGTCCAGACGAGTGCCGGCGTGGAATACCTTGACCGTATCGCTGTCGAGTCCGTCGAGGCCGGTGATGGGCTTGTTCTTCTCGTAGCCGGCGGGGTATCCGCCGGCGGCCATGACGACCCCGACGCAGGCGCGAGGATCCCAGTCGAGATCGGCCTCGTCGAGCGCGCCGCCGAAACTCTCAAGTAACACGGCGACGAGATCCGAGCGCAGGCGGAACAATATCGGCTGGGTTTCGGGGTCGCCGAACCGGCAGTTGAACTCGAGCACCCGGGGCGCGCCGTGCTCGTCGATCATGAGTCCCGCATAGAGGAAACCGCGATAGTGGATGCCGTCCGCGGCAAGCCCCTCGACGGCCGGCCGCATGACCTGGTCCATGATCCTGTCGTTGACTTCGCCGCTGACAACCGGAGCCGGGGAGTAGGCGCCCATGCCGCCCGTGTTCGGTCCGCGGTCGCCGTCGTCGCGGGCCTTGTGGTCCTGGGAACTTGCGAGCGGCAGGATGCGCGTGCCGTCGACGAGCGCGATGAAGCTTGCTTCCTCGCCGCGCAGGAAATCCTCGATGACCACGGTCTTGCCCGCGTCGCCGAAGTCATGCTCCTCCAGCATGCCGCGCAAGGTCCGATCGGCTTCCTCCGCGGTGTGCGCGATGATGACGCCTTTGCCGGCGGCAAGCCCGTCGGCCTTGATGACCGTCGGCAGCGGTCGTCCGGCGAGATAGCGGCGCGCGGCTTCGAGGTCGTCGAAAGCCTCGTAGTCGGCCGTCGGGATGTCGTGCCGGGCGAAGAAGTCCTTGGCGAAGGACTTCGAGCCTTCCAGGCGAGCCCCGCTTGCGCTCGGTCCGAAGCACTTGAGGCCCTCGGCTTCGAAGCGGTCTGTGATGCCCTCGACGAGCGGCTGCTCGGGCCCGACGATGCTGAGGCCGACCGATTCGTCCTTCGCGAGCCCGACGAGCCCGTCGATGTCGTCCGCGCCGACCTCGACGTTGCGCACTCCGGGCTCGAGCGCGGTGCCGGCGTTGCCCGGCGCGCACAGCACTTCGGAGACGAGCGGCGACCGGGCTGCCTTCCAGGCAAGCGCGTGCTCGCGGCCGCCGCCGCCGACGATCAGGACCTTCATCGACACACCCTGCGCATGTGCTTGCGTCCGCTCCCCGCGCGCGAACTATCGGCTAGTGCCGGAAGTGGCGCACACCGGTGAATACCATCGCGATGTCGTGCTCGTTCGCGGCCGCGATGACCTCGTCGTCCCGGATCGAGCCTCCCGGCTGGATCACGGCGCGTATGCCGTGTTCCGCGGCGCTGTCGATGCCGTCGCGAAACGGGAAGTAGGCGTCGGATGCCATCACGGCGCCGGCGAGCGGCAGTCCTTCCTCCTCGGCCTTGAGGGCGGCGATCCGCGCGCTGACAACGCGGCTCATCTGCCCTGCGCCGACGCCCACGGTCCTGCCGCCGTGCGCGAAGACGATGGCGTTTGACTTCACGAACCTCGCGACGCGCCAGGCGAACATGAGGTCGCGATGTTCCGCATCGGTGGGTTGCCTGTCGGTCACGGTTCTGGTGGCCGTCGAATCGGGATCGCCGCGGTCGCGCGACTGCAGCAACACGCCGCCGGCGATCGTGCGGATGTCCGGCGTATCGGACCCGGCCGACGGCGTACCGCAGGCGAGTACGCGTATTCTGGATTTGGCGGCGAGTGCGGCCAGCGCCCCTTTCTGGATCTCGGGCGCGACGATGACCTCAGCGTACTGGCGCTCGACGATCGCGCTCGCGGTGTCGGCGTCCAGTGCCCTGTTGAAGGCGATCACACCGCCGAAGGCCGACGTCGGATCGCCGTGGTAGGCGAGATCGTACGCGGACATCGGGGTCTCGGCGGTGGCCACGCCGCAGGGGTTGGCGTGCTTGACGATCACGCAGGCCGGCTCCTCGAACGCGAACACGCATTCGAGTGCCGTGTCGGCATCGGCGAGATTGTTGAACGACAGCGGCTTGCCCTGGAACTGGCGCGCCTGCGCGACGGTGCCCTTCGGTGCAGCCGGATCGACGTAGAGGGCCGCATATTGGTGGGGGTTCTCGCCGTAACGCAGTTCGGCGGTCTTCGGCAGTGACAACAGCAGGGGATCGGGCGGCGCGTCGTCAGGTTTCGACAGCCCACCGAGATAGCGGCTTATCGCCGTGTCGTAGCGTGCGGTGTGGGCGTAAGCCTTGACGGCCAGACGGCGTCTTAGCTCGGCATCCGGTCCGCCGTTTCGATAACTCTCGATGACTTTCCTGTAGTCCCTGGAATCGACGATCACGACGACGCGATCATGATTCTTCGCGGCGGCGCGCAGCATCGCGGGTCCGCCGATGTCGATGTTCTCGATCGCGTCGGAAACGCTCGAATCCGGGTCTGCGGCGATCTGTTCGAACGGATAGAGGTTGACGACGAGCAGGTCGATCGCCGCGATGCCGTGCTGGTCGAGCGTCTCCTCATCGACCCCGCGGCGGGCAAGCAGGCCGCCATGGATCGCCGGATGCAGCGTCTTGACGCGCCCGTCCATGAGTTCCGGAAAGCCCGTCAGTTCGGAGACTTCGGTGACGTCGAGACTCGCCTCGCGCAGCGCGCGCGCGGTGCCGCCGGTCGAAATCAGTTCGAACGACAGCTCGGCAAGCTGCCTGGCGAAATCCGCCACGTCGCGTTTGTCCGATACGCTCAACAGGGCTCGGCGGGGCGTGCTCATTGGCCGGCGGAACCGTACATCGGGCTGTGCGTCTTCAACGTACTTCGAGCGTCCCGCGGGTTTGGCGTGAATCCCCCTGGCCATGTAGCGGCCGGGGAGAACGACGGCGGATGATAGCACGCGCCCGAAGCGCGATTTCCCGCCCCCGCGCGGCGCCGCTCAGCGAAAAATCGCGTCCCTCTGGCAGCTCAGTTGGCCGGGTTCCCGTTCGACGCAGAGGTCGAGTTCGAAACCTGCCGTATCGGGACCCGGATCGACGACGGTGAGCTCGAGCCTTGCCGTCTCGCCCACGGACATCAGCGCATCGGCAGCGACGTCGGCGGCCAGGTACTCGCCTGGCGAAAACGTGCGCGAACCGACCGCTGAATCCCAGCGATCGTTGAGCCTCAGATGGACATGCGGCCAGGGTTGCGCCCGGGGACCGCCGTTGAAGATGCTGGCGGCGACGACGAGACTGCTTCGGCGCGCCGAACCCGGCCCGGTGCGTGCGGAGGAATCGATGACCACGTACTGCCCCAGGTCCCAGTTCGGGGTCAGCGGCACGCCGATGAACTCATAGGCGCGTGCAAGGGTTGGCCCGATCGCTTCATGCACGGCGAGCTCACCGCGATAGTGGTGCACGCCCTGAGCCGCAAGCGCGAGCGCAGCGAGACCTGCCGCGTACGGCCAGAGCCTGCGCCATCGGGTCTCGGGTTCCTGCGACCAGCTCAGCGTCGACGCCGCGGCGTCACCGTCCGGTCCGGCTTCGCCGCCGCCGGCGGCCGCGTGCGCTTCGTCGAATGCTTCGTGGTCTGCCGCTTGTCCGCTTGCGGCGCCCGGCGCGCCGTCCGGCTCGGCGTGGTGGGCATTGAACACTGTCTCACAGCGGCCGCAACGAACCTGTCCGCCAGCCTCGCCAAGCGCGTCGGCGGTGATCCGAAACGTCGTCATGCAGGCTGGACAGCGCGTATATAGCATGGCGTCCCGAGAGCCGTGAGCAACAGGATTCTAGCAGCCCGTGGCAGAAGTCCCGCTGCATTTGGCGGAAGACCGCCTCGCAAAGCCTGATTGGCGGAAGACCGCCTCGCCAAGCCTGATTGGCCGAAACGGCTGGCCGAAGACGGCTGATCGACCGACGATGCATCCTGGCTGCCTGAGTTGCTCGCCGGTCTCGGTGCGACGGGAGACTTCTGACACGGACTGCCTGGCCACGGCGCTACTTCAGGCCGAGCCTCTTCTCCAGGTAATGGATGTCAGTGCCGCCGGTCTTGAAGGCCGAATGCTGGAAGATCTCCTGATGCAGGGGCACGTTGGTGTGAATGCCGTCGAGGACGATCTCGCCGAGCGCCGATGTCATCCTCGCGATCGCCGACGGCCGCTCGTCGCCGTGGGCGATGATCTTGGCAAGCAGCGAGTCGTAATGCGGGGGCACCTTGTAGCCGGTGTACACGTGGCTGTCCACGCGAATGCCGGGCCCGCCCGGCGGATGCCATAGCGAGACGGTGCCCGGCGACGGCATGAAGGTCGTCGGGTGCTCGGCGTTGATCCGGCACTCGATCGCATGGCCGCTGACCATGATTTCATCCTGGGACCAGGGGAGCGGGTCGCCGGCAGCGATCGCAAGCTGCGCCTTGATGATGTCGATGCCCGTGACCATCTCGGTCACCGGGTGCTCCACCTGAATGCGCGTGTTCATCTCGATGAAATGGAACTCGCCGTCTTCGTAGAGAAACTCGAACGTGCCGGCGCCCCGGTAGCCGATCTGCCGGCAGGCGTCCACGCAGCGCATGCCCATCTGTGCCCGGACCTCCGGCGTTATGCCGGGCGCGGGCGCTTCCTCGACGACCTTCTGGTGCCGCCGCTGCATCGAGCAGTCGCGCTCACCGAGATGGATGGCATTGCCGTGCCCGTCCGCGAGGACCTGGAACTCGATATGCCGCGGCCGTTCCAGGTATTTCTCCATGTAGACCTGGTCGTTGCCGAAGGCCGCGCGCGCTTCGGTCTGCGTGATCGTTATGGCGTTGAGCAGCGCCGCTTCGCTGTGTACCACGCGCATGCCCCGGCCGCCGCCTCCGCCGGCCGCCTTGATGATGACGGGGTAGCCGAGTTCGCGCGCGTTGCGCATGTGTTCGTCGGCGTCTTCGAGTTTCAGGGCGCCGGTACCGGGAACGCAGGGCACGCCGGCCTTGCGCATCGCCTCGATCGCGGAGACCTTGTCGCCCATGAGCCTGATCGTTTCCGCCTTCGGGCCGATGAATACGAAGCCGCTTTCCTCGACCTGCTCGGCGAAATCGGCATTCTCGGCGAGGAAGCCGTAGCCCGGGTGGATCGCGACGGCGTCGGTCACTTCGGCCGCGGCGATGATCGACGGCATGTTCAGGTAGCTGTCCTGGGACGGCGCCGGTCCGATGCAGACGGTCTCGTCCGCGAGCAATACGTGCTTGAGGTTGGCATCGGCCGCCGAATAGGCGGCAACGGACTTGATGCCGAGTTCGCGGCACGCACGCAGGACGCGCAACGCAATCTCGCCGCGATTGGCGATCAGCACCTTGTCGAGCACGGGCGGCTATTCCTCTATGACGAACAGCGCCTGCCCGTATTCGACGGGATTGCCGTTTTCGACGAGGATCTTCGCGACACGGCCGGCCGTGTCCGATTCGATCTGATTCATCATCTTCATCGCTTCAATGATGCAGAGCGTGTCGCCTGGCGCGACCGTGCTGCCGACCTCGACGAAGGGTTTCGCTCCAGGGCTCGGCGCGGCGTAGAAGATCCCGACCATCGGCGCAGTGATTTCGTGGCCGTGAGGCGGCTCGGCGCCCGGCGGCGCGGTCCTGGATCCGGCTTCCCGCTCGGGCCCGGCGGTCGCCGCCGGCGATTGCGCAACAACCTCGGCCGGCGCCGTGGACGCGTGCCGGCTGATTCGGACGGACTCTTCGCCTTCGGTAATTTCAAGCTCTGCGATGCCCGATGTCTCGACGAGCTCGATGAGTTTCTTGAGTTTGCGAATATCCATTTCTATTGCGGCTGGCGGCTCAGGTAACGATGGGCCGCCGTCAGCGCGAGTTCGTAGCTTGCGACGCCGAAGCCCGCGACCGTGCCGACAGCGATGTCGGCGAAGAACGACCGCTGGCGAAAGTCCTCTCGCGACGCCACGTTCGACAGGTGGACTTCCACGAACGGTATCTCGACGGCGAGAAGCGCGTCGCGCAACGCCACGCTGGTGTGCGTGAACGCCGCCGGGTTGAACAGGATGAAATCGACCGAACCGCGCGCTGCGTGGACGCGCTCGATGAGTTCATGCTCGGCGTCGCTCTGATACGCCTCGAGCGAGTGGCCGAAGTCCGCCGCCTGCTCGCGAAGCTGCGCTTCGATATCGGCAAGCGTCGTCGTGCCGTAGACTTCGGGCTCTCGGTGTCCGAGCAGGCCAAGGTTCGGTCCGTTGAGCAGCAGTAGATTCGACATTGCACAAGTTACGGTAACTTCGGTGCAAGATTACTGTATTTCGCTGCATTTGGCAGCATTTTTGCGCGTTTTTCGAGGATTCCGCTGCGCAGGCCGGCAGGCTGCGCGGGTAGGGCCAGGAGCCTGCGGCGCAGGCTCCTGGCCTGTCAGATGCGGTCGGCGAGCCGCGTCCGTGCAGCGGTGTTGTCGATTTTCCCTGCCGCGAGTTCGTCGAGCACGGCGACGTAACGCTCGAGATGTTCGGGGTGAACTTCGCCCGTATGCACGCCGAGCACGGCGCCGTCGGCGCCCGTGAAGACCGTGAAGGGCAGCGCGAGGAACTGCACTCCGAACGCTGAAGCCGCTGACATCGCTTCGGCTTCGCCCATGAGCACCGGATAGTTGAACTGCATCTCGTCGGCGAACGCGAGCACCGGCTCGCGGCGGTCGATGGCGATGCCGACCACCTGCAGTGACGCGTTGTCGGTCTGAAATTCCTTGAGCATCGGGATTTCCCGGAGGCAGGGTGCGCACCAGGTGGCCCAGAAGTTGACGAGCATGGGCTTGCCGGCCCAGCTCCCGATCGAACGCATGTCCCCGCCGAGGTCTTCGAGCGCGAAGTCCGGCAAACTGTCAGCGAGCGTTGGCTGCGCCGCTGCGAGTGCCGGCGGGGCCTCTTCGGCAGGATCGCCTGCAAGCAGCCTGTAGCCGGTGTAGGCGACCAGTGCCGCCGCGCTCAGCGCGAGGGTCAATCCGGCTGGCGTTGCGAACCTTGCCATCGTGGAATCGTTGCCCTACAGCGCCGCGAGCCGGTCGACGTGCGCGGCGAACTCCTCGGCCGGCACGTAGCCGACGAGCTTGTATGGTTCGCGTTCGAGCCCCTGCCGGTCGAAGAATGCGATGGTCGGCGGGCCGAAGCTGTTGAAGCGGTCGAGCAGTTCCTGATCGTTGTCGTCGTTCGCCGTGACGTCGGCGCGCAGCAGCATGAACGGCTCGAGCGCCGCAACGACGCCGGGATCGGGGAAGGTGTATTCCTCCATCTCCTTGCAGGACACGCACCATTCGGCCGTGAAGTCGACCATGACCGGCCGGCCGGCCGCGCGCGCCTCGGCGAGCAGGCCGTCGAGCGCCGTGACGGTCTCGACATCCACGAAGTCGAGTTGCTCGGTCTGCACGGGAAGTCCGTTGAGGGCCAGCAGCGCGCCGCGCGGCAGCGGCCGCAGCGGATTCTCGCCACCGAGCGTGGCGCCGATGAGCATGAGCGCGCCGTAAAGGCAGGCGAGGACGCCGAGTCCCTTGGCCAGCCGTCTCGGCGCCGCGGGATCCTGCGGCAAGGGCTCGAACGCGCCGAGGAAGACGCCCGTCAGGAAGACGAGCAGGGCCCAGAGCGTGAGCGTCACGCTGCCCGGCAGAATGCGTTCCATCATCCAGATCGCAAGGCCGAGCATCATGACCCCGAAACCGGCCTTGACGACGTTCATCCATGCGCCCGCGTGCGGCAGCAGCTTGCCCGCCGACGCGCCGACCAGGAGCAGCGGCGAGCCCATGCCGAGGCTCAGCGCGAAGAGCGCTCCGGCGCCGCGTACGACATCGCCGCTCTGCCCGATCACGGCCAGCGTCGCGACGAGCGGCGGGGCGACACAGGTCGTGACGATCAGCGCGGACAACGCCCCCATGACCGCAACGCCCGCGAACGTGCCGCCCTTCTGGCGGCTTGCGAGCTTGTTCACGCGCGTCTGGATGGCGGCCGGCACCTGCAGTTCGTAGAGGCCGAACATGCCGAGCGCGAGGACGACGAAGAGGCCCGCGAAGAGCGTGATGATCCATGGCCTTTGGAAGATTGCCTGGATCTGTTCGCCGGCGAGCGCCGCGAGTGCGCCGGCAGCGGTGTAGGTGACCGCCATGCCCATCACGTAACTGAACGAGAGCGCGAACCCGCGCGTGGCCGTGACCTTGTCCTGTCCCGCGATGATGCCCGAGAGGATCGGCACCATCGGCAGTACGCAGGGGGTGAACGCAAGCAGCAGACCGAGCCCGTAGAAGGTGCCGAGCACGATGAGCCAGGAGTCGCTGAGCACGAGCGCCGCGAGGCGGTCCTGTTCGGAAACCATGACGTCGCCGCCGCCGGCGGGTACGGCAAACTCGCTTGCGGCCGGCAGCACGAGCGCCATGGTCTGTTCGCCGGGCGGATAGCAGATGCTGTTCTCCCGGCAACCCTGGAACTGCCCGCGCACCGTGACCGGGATCTCGTCGGGGCTCGCACGCGAAAACGGTATCGTCGCTTCGACGTAGTCGTAGAAGACCTCGACGTCGCCGAAGTTCTCGTCGTAGTGCGGCTCCCCGGGCGGCAGGCTCGCGTTGCCGAGGCCGAGGCCGCCGTCGGCCTCGAAGCCGAACTTGTCGCTGTACAGGTAATAGCCCGGCGCGATCTGCCAGGCGACGACGAGTTCGTTGGCCCCGTCGAACCGGGCGTTCATGACGAAAGCTTCGTCGACCGGCAGGAGGTCGTCGGCCGCTCCGCCGAAGATCAGGCTCGAAGCTCCGCCGGTTGCAGGCTCGCCCTGCGGCAGCTCGACGAGGCTCGTCCAGCGCTGCGGGGGATAGCACAGCCCGATGTCGGCGCAGCCCTGCAGTCTGAGCTCGAGTTCCAGTTGCCGAACCGAGCCGCTGCGGGTGTACGGGACGGAAATGTCGAACTCGCCGCGGTAGATTTCCTGTACGCCGAAGAACTCGTCTTCGTAGATTGCGCCGGGCGGAAACTCGGCGGAGCCCAGCGTCACGACGCTCGTGGCGCTCTCGAAGCCGAACCGTTCGCGATACAGGTAATAGCCGTCGGGCACCTCGAAGCTCAGCAGCACGCGGTCCGCGTCGGCCTGCGCGCTGTAGGGGAACGCGTCGCGCGGGTGCAGGACTTCCTGATCCTGGGCCGCAAGCACCGACGGCAACGCGCCGGCAACTACGGCGACGAGAAGCGCGAACGGCGTTGGGCGCGGCTGCATGGCTTCTTCCTCAGTCCCGGACGGCCGTACCGAGCCAGTCCAGGTAATCGCTGGAACCCGCCTGGATCCTGACCGCCACGACCTCGGGCAGGTCATAGCCGGAAAGGCTCTTGATCCGTTCCTCGATGGCGTCCAGGCGTTCTTCAGTCGTCTTGATCAGCAACAGGAACTCCTTGCCGCGTTCGACCTTGCCGGCCCAGCGGTAGGTGGACGATACGTTGTCCACGGTGTTGACGCATGCGGCGAGCCGGCTGGCCACGAGCGCGTCGGCGAGCTCCTGCGCCTGGCTCGAGCTTCCACACGTTGTCAGCACCAGGAACGGCTCGGAACTCACGCTGCCCGGCACCTTCGGTGTATCCAAACCGATAGCATACCGCCCGCGTGCCGCCGGTGTCATGGTCGCGCAAGCCCTTGAAATCCTCAAAGCTGGCCCTATCATTAGCACTCGCTTCGGCCGAGTGCTAGCAAATTTTCGGCCCGGAAGTGATTGTTTTAATCAAATCAAAGGTTTGGAAAGGGAGCCCCATCCATGAACATTCGTCCTTTGCATGATCGCGTCGTCATCCGGCGCACGGAGGAAGAGCGAACGTCCCCGGGCGGCATCGTGATTCCCGACACGGCGGCCGAAAAACCCATTCGCGGCGAAGTGGTCGCGGTCGGCAACGGCAAGATTCTCGACAGCGGCGAAATCCGCGCGCTCGACCTCAAGGTGGGCGACCAGGTGCTGTTCGGCAAGTACTCGGGGACCGAGGTCAAGGTCGAAGGCGAGGACCTGCTCGTCATGCGCGAAGACGACGTCATGGCCGTGATCGAAGGCTGACGCGTCCCCGCATCGCTTGAATTTCAACCAAATCGTATGGAGACAGATTAATGGCTACTCCCAAAGAAGTCAGATTCGCCGATGATGCCCGGCAGCGGATGATGAGAGGCGTCAACGTCCTGGCCGAAGCGGTCAAGGTCACGCTCGGTCCGAAGGGCCGCAACGTCGTCCTCGAGAAGTCCTTCGGCGCGCCGACCATGACGAAGGACGGTGTATCGGTCGCGAAGGAGATCGAGCTTGAGGACAAGTTCGAGAACATGGGCGTGCAGATGGTCAAGGAAGTCGCTTCCCAGACCTCCGACGCCGCCGGCGACGGCACGACCACGGCGACCGTGCTCGCCCAGGCGGTGCTTCGCGAAGGCCTCAAGGCCGTGGCCGCCGGGTTCAACCCGATGGACCTCAAGCGCGGCATCGACAGGGGTTCGGTCGCGCTGACGGCAGAGCTCCAGAGACTCTCCCAGCCGTGTGAAGACGACACCTCCATTGCCCAGGTCGGCACGATCTCGGCAAACTCCGACGAGGCGATCGGCGCGATCATCGCCGACGCAATGGGCAAGGTCGGCAAGGAAGGCGTCATCACGGTCGAGGAGGGATCGGGTCTCGACAACGAACTCGACGTCGTCGAGGGCATGCAGTTCGACCGCGGTTATCTCTCGCCTTACTTCATCAACGACCAGCAGAGCCAGTCCGCGTCGCTCGAGGATCCGTTCATCCTCATCCACGACAAGAAGATCTCCAACATCAGGGACCTTCTGCCGCTGCTCGAAGGCGTCGCCAAGTCGAGCCGGCCGCTGCTGATCATCGCCGAGGATGTCGAGGGCGAGGCGCTTGCGACGCTCGTCGTGAACAACATCCGCGGCATCGTCAAGGTCGCGGCCGTCAAGGCCCCGGGCTTCGGCGACCGGCGCAAGGCCATGCTGCAGGACATCGCCGTTCTGACTGGCGGGCAGGTCATCTCCGAGGAGGTCGGCCTGTCGCTCGAGAAGGCGAGCCTGGAGGATCTCGGCGAAGCGAAGAAAATCCAGGTCAGCAAGGAAAACACGACCATCATCGACGGCGCCGGACGCGCCGACGAGATCAAGGGCCGTGTGGAGCAGATCAACAAGGAGATCGAGGAGTCGACCTCCGACTACGATCGCGAGAAGCTCCAGGAACGCGTGGCCAAGCTCGCCGGCGGTGTCGCCGTGATCAAGGTCGGCGCCGCGACGGAAGTCGAGATGAAGGAGAAGAAGGCGCGCGTCGAGGATGCGCTGCACGCGACCCGTGCTGCCGTTGAGGAAGGCGTGGTGCCGGGCGGCGGCGTTGCGCTGATCCGGGCATGCGTCGGGATCGCCGATCTCGAGGGCGCCAACGCCGATCAGAACGTCGGCATCAACATCCTGAAGAAGGCGATCGAGGAGCCGCTGCGCCAGATCGTTGCAAACTCGGGCGCGGACGCGTCGGTGGTCCTGAACGCCGTGGCTGCCGGCGAGGGCAACTACGGGTTCAACGCGGCGACCGACGAGTACGGCGATCTCGTGGCCGCCGGCATCATCGATCCCACAAAGGTGACCCGGCTCGCGCTGCAGAACGCGACATCGGTCGCGGGCCTCCTGCTCACGACCGAGGCGATGATCGCCGAGCAACCCAAGGAAGATCCCCCGGCGGCGCCGATGGGGCACCACGACATGGGCGGCATGATGTAGGGCCGTCCCCCTGGACTGACGACCAGAGCCCCGCCTCGTGCGGGGCTTTTTTTTCGGATACTTTGCTTCGGCCGCGCACCCGCGTTTATCGTTACGGTTCGTTCCTGCGCTCGAAGTGGATTCCTTCCCGCCGTGATGTTGCCGCCCCCCCCGGGATTGCCTCCCGCTCTCGAGCACCGCTACCGCTTCGTCGAGGGGCGTGTCGAGGGTCTCGATCTCACGCCGGGCGCCAGGGTCGCCGCGACCGCGGCGCGCGTTGCCGTCATCAGCGATTTCGTGCTGGGCGTCCTTTGCCGGCACCCGGCCGAACTCCTTGCAAGACTCGAAGACGACGCAACTCTCGAGCGCGACGCCGTGCTTGCCACGGTCGACATCGCGGGTTCGCCGGAGCCCGAGGCGATGGCCGTGCTCAGGCGCCGCCGCAACGTCGAGCTTGCGCGGCTCGCCTGGCGGGACCTCGCCGGCTGGGCCAGTTTCGAAGAATCGCTGCGGGACCTGTCGACGCTCGCCGATGCGATGGTCGTTGCGGCCGTGCGCCACGCGGTGGACGCTCTTGAGCCACGCTACGGCAGGCCCGTGGACGGCGACGGAAACCCCGGCGAGTTGCTCGTGCTCGGCATGGGCAAGCTCGGCGGACACGAACTCAACTTTTCCTCCGATATCGATCTCGTGTTCCTGTATCCGGACGCGCTCAGGCTCGACGGACCCAGGGACATCGAAGTCGAGGACTACTTCAGGCGGATCGTCCAGTCCCTGATCCGGCTGCTCGACCAGGTCACCGCGGACGGCTTCGTGTTTCGGGTGGACACGCGGCTGCGGCCCTTCGGTTCGAGCGGCCCGCTCGCCGTCAGCGTGCCGGCGCTGGAGTCCTACCTCGCGCGGCACGGCCGGGACTGGGAACGTTACGCCTACGTGAAGGCGAGGCTCATCACGGGCGGCGACCGCGGTGCGGAAGTGTTCGACGAAATCCTGTCGCCGTTCGTCTACCGGCGCTACATGGATTTCGGGGTGCTCGAGGCGCTCAGGGAGATGAAGAGCGCGTTTCGCGCGCGCGTCGAGCGCAAGGACATCGCGCACAACATCAAGCTCGGCCCGGGCGGCATTCGGGAGATCGAATTCATCGCCCAGACCGTGCAGATTCTCAGAGGCGGCCGGGAGCCCTTGCTCAGAGCGCGTTCCCTTCTGACCGTGCTGCCGCTGCTTGCCAGCCACGCCGGCTACGAGGAGGCAACTACGCGAACGCTCGGCGAGGATTACCGGTTCCTGCGCACGGTCGAGAACCGGCTGCAGGCCATGGACGACCGTCAGACCCAGGAGTTGCCGTCCGACCACGAGGTGCGCGAGCGCCTGGCGTACGCGCTCGACGAGCCCGGCTGGCCCGCCCTGGAAGAACGCATCGCACGGCACCGCGAACACGTTCAGGCGGAATTCGATCGCCTCACCTGGACCACGGACAGCGAGGCCGCGGAAGGCGCCGGTCCCGCGGCCATCAAGACCGCGTGGGAAGCGGGCACGCTCGCGGAGTCGCTTGAGCACACGCCGCTCGGCGCCGATCCGGCCGTATTCAAACTGCTTGACGAGTTCCGAACGAGCGGGCTGTATCGCCGCATGGACGAGCCCGGCAGGCAGCGCCTTGCCGATGTCGTTGCGGATCTCGTGCCCAGGCTCGAAGCGGACCCCCATCCCGCGAGAACCCTTGGCAGGCTGTTGCCGGTCCTGCGCTCGGTCTGCCGGCGCAGCGCCTATCTGGCGCTACTCAAGGAGAATCCCGCTGCGCTTGAGCGTTTGCTGAATCTTGCAAGCTCGAGCGCGCTGCTGAGCCGGCAGATCGCCGAATACCCCTTGCTGCTTGACGAGTTGCTCGATGCGAGGCTGTTCGAGTCGCCGCTGACGCGCCTGGAGCTGGCGGGGCTCATGGCCGAGCAGGTCCGCAAGGTCGATACCGAGGACATCGAAGCCGCGCTTGAGGCCATGCGCCAGTTCCAGCGCGCTGCGATGTTCAGGACTGCGGTCGCCGACCGCTTCGGGCATCTGCCGCTCATGAAGGTCAGCGACCGGCTCACCGATACGGCGGAGATCGTGCTCGACTTCGCGCTGGACACCGCCTGGCGCGAACTCGTATCGCGGCACGGCGTGCCCATGCACGGCGAACCGCCGCGCGCTTCGGGCCTGAGTATCGTCGGGTACGGCAAGCTCGGCGGCCTCGAACTCGGCTATGGCTCCGACCTCGATCTGGTGTTCATCCACGACTCGAGCGGGCCGAACCAGGAAACGAACGGGCCGAAGCCGCTCGACAATGCGCAGTTCTTCGCAAGGCTCGTGCAGCGCCTCATTCATTTCCTCTCCGTGCAGACCGGGTCCGGCCGCCTGTACGAGGTCGACACGCGCTTGCGGCCCGACGGCGGTTCCGGGCTGCTGGTCACGAGTCTCGACAGTTTCCACCGCTACCAGAGGGAGCACGCGTGGACCTGGGAGCACCAGGCGCTCCTGCGCAGCCGTTCGGTTGCGGGCACGGCAGCGGTCGGCAAGGGGTTCGAGCGCGAGCGCCGCGACGTGCTCGTCAGCCACGTCGATCGCTCGATTCTGAAGTCGGAGGTCGAAGCGATGCGCAAGCGCATGCGCAGGGAACTCTCACGCAGTGACGGGGATTCCTTCGACCTGAAGCAGGACGCGGGAGGGCTCGCCGACATCGAGTTTCTCGTCGACTACTGGGTGCTGTCGAATTCGCAGGAGTATCCGGAACTCGTGGAGTTTCCCGACAACGTCCGCCAGCTCGAAGCGCTTGACCGGACCGGGCTCGTGGATTCCGGTCGGTGCGAAGGGCTCACGGAGGGCTACCTCGCACTCAGGCAACGCACCCATGAACTCGCGCTCGACGACGCCGGCAGAGTCGTTCCGGCAGCGGAGTTTCGCGAGTTGCGCGACTGGATCATTTCGATCTGGACCGAGGTCTTTGCGGGCTGATTAAGCCTGCGGCTCTCTCTATAATGAGCGCCGGCCGGTCCCGCCGCGGGCCGCGCCGAATGGAGGCTTGAGGCTATGCGCGAACGGTCAGGATCAGCGCGGGAGAATCTCGACTCGCCGAACGCCGAGCGCGTCTATCGCGTGACGCGCGCCGATCTGCCGCTGCACTGTCCGATGCCCGAAATGTACCTTTGGAACTCCCACCCGAAGGTGTATCTTCCCATCGAGACCGGCGGCGAGGCCAAGTGCCCATACTGCAGCGCGAGCTTCGAACTGGTTGCCGACGACGACCCGCAATGAGTTCACGCGCGCTGCGGCGCCAGGGCAGGGTTCAGTGATCGTCGTAACCGGGGGCGCAGGCTTCATCGGCTGCAAGCTGATACGCGGGCTCAACCGCCGCGGCATCGACGACGTCGTTTGTGTCGACGACCTCACGGACGGTCACAAGTTCGCCAATCTCGTCGACTGCCGTATCAGCGACTACCTGGACAAGGACGACTTCGCCGATCGCCTGCGCCGCGGTCTCGCGAAGCGCCCCGAAGCCGTTTTTCACCAGGGCGCCTGCACGGTGACGACGGAGTGGGACGGGCGTTACATGATGGAGACGAACTATCGTTACTCCGTCGAACTCTTCGAGTATTGCCTGGCGGAACGCGTACCCCTGATCTACGCCTCCTCGGCCGCGGTCTACGGCACGAGCGGCTCATTCGCCGAGGACGACGCGGCCGCCGAGCGTCCCGTCAACGTCTACGGCTACTCGAAGCTGCTGTTCGACCGCTACGTTCGCCTGCGACTGCCGCAGGCGGGATCGCAGGTCGCGGGACTGCGCTACTTCAACGTCTACGGTCCGGGCGAGTCGCACAAGGGGCCGATGGCGAGCGTCGCGCTGCACTGGGACCGGCAGCTCGGCGACACCGGCGAGCTTCGCCTGTTCGAGGGCAGCGGCGGTTACGAGGCGGGCGAGCAGCGCCGGGACTTCATCCACGTCGACGACATCGTCAAGGTCAACCTCTGGCTGCTCGAGCATCCCGAAGTGAGCGGCGTCTTCAATGTCGGGACCGGCCGGAGCGCGAGCTTCAATGACGTGGCCCGAGCCGTGATCGCCTGGCATGGCCGCGGGACCATCCGCTACATCCCGTTTCCGGACGAGCTTCAGTCCGCTTACCAGAGCTTTACCGAGGCGGATCTCGGCGCGCTGCGCGCGGCGGGATACGAGGAACCGTTTCTCGACATCGAATCCGGGGTCGCCGCATATCTGGACGCGATTCACGGCGGGTCGTGAACGAGGGAAGCAAGCTCCTGGTCGTCGGCCCGGCCTGGGTCGGTGACATGGTCATGGCGCAGTCGCTCTACCGGGATCTCGCGGCGCGCCGCGCGGACATCGAGATTCACGTGCTGGCGCCCGGCTGGTCCCTGCCGCTGGTCGGGCGAATGCCGGAGGTGACCCGAGCCATCGAGATCGATGTTGCACACGGAGAGCTCGGGTTCGCCAAGCGGCGCGCGCTTGGCCTGTGCCTGCGCGCGGAACGCTACGACCAGGCGATCGTGCTGCCGCGATCGCTCAAGGCCGCACTCGTGCCGTACTTTGCCCGCATACCCCTGCGCACGGGATTTCGCGGCGAGTGGCGGTACGGGCTCATCAACGACATGCGGCAACTCGACAAGGACCGGCTCGACGGGACGGTGTTGCGTTACGTCGCGCTAGGTTCGACCGACACGGGCGAGCGGCCGCGCGTGCGGCTGCCGAAGCTCGCCGTCGACTCCGCGAACCGGCGCACCCTTCTCGACCGCCTCGGGCTTGGCTCGGGCCGCCCCGTGGTGGCGCTCCTGCCCGGCGCCGAATACGGTCCCGCAAAGTGTTGGCCCATCGAGAATTACGGTGCGCTGGCCGAACGGCTTGCTCTGGCCGGAGCGGCGGTCTGGGTGCTGGGTTCCGCGGCCGAGAAGCCGCTCGGCGAAGAGATCAGGGAACTGGCCCCCGATCCGAACGTCCACAACCTCTGCGGCGCCACGACGCTCGTCGACGCGGTCGACCTGCTCGGCGGAGTGGTGGCCGCTGTCACCAACGATTCCGGGCTCATGCACGTCGCCGCGGCCGTCGGCGCGCATGTGGTTGCGATCTACGGATCGACGTCGCCGCAGTTCACGCCGCCGTTGACCGATGCGAAGACCGTCCTGTACCGGAACCTCACCTGCAGCCCCTGTTTCGAGCGGCACTGCCCGCTCAAACACCTGAACTGCCTCCGCGAGATCACGGTCGATGCCGTGTTCGAGGCGGCGATGACCGCGGTCGCGGCCGGCGCCGACGGCAATCCCGACCCGGGTCGACCGCAAGTTGCAGCCGATGGTTGACGCCGTGATCCATCGGGCGTCGGGGCTTTTCGCGCTCCACGATGCCCGAATCGGGCCGGACTACGACCCGGAGTGGTTCGATCGCGAGCACTGGCGGCAGCACGGCGCGCCGCTCGACAGCACCCAGGAGCGCGGCGCCGTGCTCACGCTCGACCACGGGATGGGGAGATGGGTGCTGCGTCACTATCATCGCGGCGGGTTCGTCAAACGCTTCATTGACGACAGTTACGTCTGGATCGGCTGGGAACGAACGCGCTCGGTGCGCGAGTGGCGCTTGCTGAAACGCCTGCACGGCGTCGGCCTGCCCGTGCCGCGGCCGGTCGCCGCGAGAGCCATCCGCCACGGCCCCGTCTACCGGGCAGACATCGTGACCGACTATCTGCCCGATACGCGATCGCTCGCGGCGTATCTCAACGACGGCGGACCCGATTCCGCATGCTGGTCGGCGATCGGCAGGACGCTACGGCGATTCCACGAAGCGGGCGTGGAGCATCGCGACCTCAATGCCCACAATATCCTCATCGATGCTGCCGGCGGCGTGTTTCTCGTCGATTTCGACAATGCGCGGCTCAGAGCGCCCGGCGCCTGGTCGCGGGCAGGAACGGCGCGGCTTGAACGTTCGCTCAGAAAGGTCGCACGCGAACGCGGCGGCTCCTTCGACGCGGAAGGTTGGCGACTGCTGGAGCGAGGGTATCGCGGCGGTTCGAACTCCTGAGGCGCTGTGAGACAGCGTCGGCCGGACCTCAGAGCACCAGTCGATCGAGTTGTTCGCGGACCTGCCCGTCCCACAGTTCTGCGACCGTGCGGCCGGCCGGCAAGTCGGTCCAGTCGCGCTGCCAGGCCACGGTGCCGTCGCCGTTCACGATCAGGAGGCCCGGGATGAACCGGATGCCCCAGGCGTCGGCCACCGGATCGCCGTCAGCCACGGCGATGGGATCGAAGCCGAGGCCGCGAACGTAGGCCAGGGGATCTTCCGCGCCGTCCTCCTTGGCGTTGATGGCGAGGACGGTGACGCCGTGCTCGGCGTAGTCGGCCGAAATGTCCTTCAGGTACGGCATGAACGCGCGGCAGTAGCCGCACCAGGTTGCCCAGAAGACGACGACGGCAGGTTCGCCGGCGAGTAGCTCCGGGTATTGGAGCGTCTGCCCGCCGAAGTCACGGCCCGTCCAGAACGGCGGCGTGTCGCCGGGTCTGAGTGCCTGTACCTGCAACACATCGTTGCCGACAAGCGTCCTGTTGGGCGGCACTGGCACCACGGCGTTGCCGACAGGCGTCCTGTCGGGCAGCACTTCGACCGGGTCGTCCGCCTGTGCGTGCAGTTGCGCCGCAAGCAACGTGGCTGCAAGGCCGAGCATCAGCCGTTTCATGTTGTTCTCCACTGATCGATAGTTCTTGCTGCAAGTCTACATCGTGCGGCCGTTGCCGCGGAGCACGAGCGCCGCCGCGGTGGAGTGCCCCCGGGTCCGGTTGACACTTCCGGACCCTGCCCGAGGCTCCGGACGCTCCGTCAGCGCTGCGTCAGGATCTCGTTCTGGATGTAGCTTGCGACGTCGTGCAGTTCTTCGAGACTGTAGGTACCGGCGAACGGCGGCATCGGCGTGCCGTCGATGCCCGATCTCGCGTTGGCGACGATGTCGACCACGGTGAGCTCGTCCGGCAGCGGGGCGCCGAGCAGCGTACCGCCCTGACCCGTGTCGCCGTGGCAGGTTTCGCAGATCGCGCCGTAAATTTCCGCGCCCCTGGCAAGATCGACGGTACGCTCGAGATTGAGTTCGGACAGGAAGGCCAGCGGGTCGGCTGTCGACTCGCCGTCGCCGTCTTCGGGCGGAGGATCGCCCGAACCCGGCGGCAGCGACTCGATCGTGCCATTCAGCGAGAACAGCCAGAGGCCGTCGTTGAGCCGTCCGCCCGTCACGCCGCCGCCGGCGATCCCGGTCAGGTACTGGACGCCCTCGTGTTCGAAGGTGGTTACGGTCGTCGTGAACCCGCCATCAGTCTGAAAAGCCCACAGACGCTGACCCGTGTCGCTGTTCAGAGCCGTGAGTTCGCCGTTGTAACGCCCGGTGAAGATCAGGCCGCCGGCCGTCGTGACGGTCCCGGCGCAGCGGCTGTCGAGCAGCCGCCGCCAGGCGACCTTGTGGTTCGTGAGGTTCATCGCGACGAGCGTGCGTCTGGAATCGGTGCCGATATCGCGCGCGCTGCCGAAACTGCCCTGGACGTAGCGCCGGCTTTCGTCCTCCGGTCCGATCGATGCGTTCGGATCGCCGCCGAGGCCGCGTCCGGGACCGTCGCCGGCGCAGATGTACATGAGGTTGTTTTCGATGTTGTACGAACTCGGATTCCAGGTCACGCCCGAAAACGGCCGCCAGATGGCCTCGACTTCGTTGTTGAACGGGGTAAAGGTCTGCGCCCGGTTGAGCAGCACGCCTTCGAAGTCCTCGCCGACGACATCGACATCGTGGCGAATCACCCAGTCGCCCTGCGGGATCGGCTGCGTCGCAGCCGTCTGCTGGACGGCGTCCTGCGGCACCGGCATTTCGATGACCGGCGTCAGCGGCACACCGGACCTGCGATCGAGAATGTAGAGATACCCGGCCTTCGACACCTGTGCGATGCCCTTGCGCGGCATGCCGTCGAACTCGGCGTCGAACAGGATCGTCGGGTTCGGCGCGTCGAAGTCCCAGATGTCGTGACGCACGACCTGGAAATGCCAGCGGTATTCGCCCGTATCGATGTCGAGCGCGAGTATCGTGGCCGCGAAGAGATTGTCCCCGGCGCGAATGGCGCCGTTGAGATCCGGACCGGCGTTGCCGGTCGAGAAGTAGATCATGCCGAGTTCGGGGTCGATGCTCGGCGTCTGCCACACCGGCGCGCCGCCGTATTTCCACGCGTCGTTGTCCTGCGGCCAGGTCGCGTGACCGATTTCGCCGGGGCCGGGGATCGTGTAGAAGTTCCAGACCTGATCGCCGGTAGTGGCGTCGTAGGCGCTGATGCGCCCGCGTATGGCGTATTCGCCGCCGGTAAAACCGATGACGACCTTGCCGTCGTAGTAGAGCGGGGCCGCCGTGATGCCGTAGCCGAGCGCAGGATCCGCCGCGAGCACGTCCCAGAGCACCTCGCCTGTTTGCTGGTCGAGGGCGAGCAGCCGACCGTCGAGCTGTCCCAGGAACACCATTCCATCGCCCAGACCAAGGCCCCTGCTGAGCCGGCCGCAGCAGATGATCGCGGAGTCGAAATCGACATCGGCCTCGTAGGTCCACAGAAACTTGCCGGAATTGACGTCGACGGCGAATACGTCGTTGTCGCCGGTCACGACGTAAATGACGCCCTCGTAGAAGATCGCCTGTGCCTGGGCGGAATAGCCCGGCCCCATGCCCGAACCGTTGAGGCTCACGCGCCAGACGGCCTTGACGTCATTGATGTTGTCGCGGTTGATCTGATCGAGCGCCGAGTAGCGCTGGTTGTAGAGGTTGCCGCCGTTCGTGATCCAGTTTTCGGCTGGAAAGTCAAGGAGTTCCGTGGCGCTGAAAGCCGGAGCCTTTGCGATGTCCTGCGCCGCCGCCGGTGGGCTTGCGGCCATGAAGAGAACGGCGCAGGCGGCGATCCACGCGCCGCAGTGAGAAACGGTTGCTGGCATCGAAGTCCCCCCGAGTTTCGGCCGAGTATACAGGCGGCCAACGCGGCCCTGTCTGACGCGGTTCGGTCCTAGCGTCGCTCGTAACGGACGAAGGCTCGCGGTCCGACCTCGGCGCCGTAGACGACTTCGCTGCCCCGGATGGCCGCGACACCCTCCGCCGCGCTGCTGCCGCCCGCGGGTTCGGGGTCGGGAATGAAGTACCTCACGATGCCGTCGCGCGCGCTGCCGATGCGGATGCCGCGCTGCCAGCCGGGATGGGCGAGATCCATGCCGTTGTCGGCGCCGTCCCTGGATTCGGAGTCCGCGACGAACAGGTTGTCGTCGGCGTCGATGTAGATGCCGCTCGGGCGGCTGAACTGGTACCAGCAGTCCAGGTAGTTGCCGTCCTGGTCGTAGATCTGGATCCGGTTGTTGTCGCGGTCGCCGATGAAGAGCCTTCCGGCGGAGTCGATGGCAAGCGCATGCAGGCTCGAGAATTCGCCGGCGCCGCACGGGCCGTTGCCCGGTGCGCCCCAGGCCATGATGAAGTTGCCGTCCCGGTCGAACTTCATGATGCGCTCGTTCGTGCCCTCGCCATGGCCGTCGGCGACGAAGATGGCGCCGTTGTCGCCGACGACGACGTCGGACGGGGAGCTGAACTCGTTGGGGCCGTCGCCCGTCACCTTGAGCGTACCGAGCTGAAGCAGGATCTCGCCGTCCGGGCTCAGCTTCGTGACCTGCTGCCCGACATCCCCTCCGGCGCCCCGCCCGTCGGGCGGCAACGGGTCCGTTACCCAGACGTTGCCTTCCTGATCAACGTGGATGCCGTGCGGAAACGCGAAGAGGCCCGCGCCCATCCGGCCGATCAGGTTGCCGTCGGCATCGTAGTGCAGCAGGGGATCGACGTCGGAGCCGACGCAGCCGTTGCTCCCGCAGCGGTCGATGGCCCAGATGTCGTCGCGGCCTTTCGCGGCATCGACTCCGGCCGTGGACCCCCAGCTTCGCCCGTCGGGCAGCGGCATGATCGCTCTATCGGAGTAGGGGTTCGGCAGTCCGTTGCCTGGCGGCATGTCCGGATCGCTGAACGCGTTCTGCGCCGGCGCCGGGACCGTCCAGGCCGCCAACGCCGCGGTGAGGGCCGCCGACAGGAGAATACCGTTCGTTACTGAATGCATCAGCGACACCTCTGCTTCCTGGCTGTTCGATGCTGGCGGCCGATTCCCCTTCCGGCAACGGAGCTTCATCCTCCGACGGGCGCGCCTTGACGTGTCAAAGTACCGCGATCTAATCTCCGGTGGTAGTCGCCGAACACTGTTGTGACCTGCATGGCGACTCGAAAACGGAGCGCCCATGCTGAGTCCATACCGAATCCGATCCGCGATGTTGCGCATGGATCGACGCCAATCAAGTTTCGTTTGCTCCTGTGCCGTCGTGCTCGGCGCGTTGCTGCTTTCGGCGCCTGCCCTGGCCCAGTGGATCGGCTATCCGACTGCCGACGTACCCCGAAGGGCCGACGGCTCGGTGGACATGACGGCTCCGGCGCCGCGCATGCCGGACGGCAGGCCCGATTTATCCGGTATCTGGATTTCCGACAACACGCCAGAGGGCGAGGAATCGCCCAGTGACGGGTTCAACCTGGGATCTTCCCGGTTCATGGCGGATATGGGCGCTGACATGCCGGACGGCTTGCCCTACCAGGATTGGCAATTGCCCATCGTCGCCGAACGTACCGCCAACAAGGCGATCGACGATCCTCACATTCGCTGCCTGCCCGACAACTATATTCGCGCCTACGGCTTGCCGCATTTGCTCAAGTTCGTGCACACGCCGGACCTTCTCGTCGTGCTCAACGAGATGAACGCAGGCTACCGGCAGGTATTTGTCGACGGGCGGGATTTGCCCGACGACCCGACGCCATCCTGGCAGGGATATTCATCCGCGCAATGGTCGGGCGATACCCTCGTGATCGACACGATCGGTATTCGGGACGATACCTGGATCGACTGGAACGGAAGCGCGGTGACCGAAACGGCGAGGGTCCGGGAGGAGATCAGCCGCCCGGATTTCGGCCACCTCGATATTACCATTACCGTCGACGATCCAAGGGCTTACACCGAACCCTGGTCGGTCACGATGAGGCAAAGAATCGTCATCGACGCGGAATTGATCGATGAAATTTGCCTGGAAAACGAGCAGTTCGTCGAACGCATGGGATTGCCGTTCTAGTCGCGAACCGACGACTCGAAAGATTTGCGCCGTGAACAGGATATATTTCGGGGACGCCAAATGAACACGACTTTCGCAGGATCGACCGTCCGCGCCGCAATCGTCACGTTTACCGCGACCATGTCGGCGTCGGCGCCGCCCGCATACGCGCACCATTCCTTTCCCGCTCAATACGACGAATCGAACCCGATCGAACTGACCGGAACGGTTACGAAGGTCGAATGGACCAACCCGCACATTTTCATCTACATCGACGTCGCGGATGAAGAAAGCGGTGAAATCCTGAACTGGGCGCTTGAACTGGGCGGTCCGAATTCGCTATTGCGCCTGGGCTGGAAACGCGATTCGCTGCAAGCCGGTGACGTCATTACCATCGACGGCGCGCTTGCACGAGACGGGAGCCCGCTCGTTGCAGCGGAAACCATCACATTGACCGCCACCGGCCAGAGAATGCTGGCCGGCTCCAGCCGCGGCCAATAGGTATACGGCATCGGGTTCGATGAACTCGAATCGACGGGCAGTGTAGCTGTCAGCGCCTGGCGGGTATGTCGCCAGGCGAGCGGAGATGTTCGAGCTCTCAGGAATCCTTGGCGATTTCCACGCTCTCCCGGGTTCCGCCCCCGGCGAAGTAATCGGCGAACACGAGCGGTGCGCGGCCGCGGCCGCTCCACAGATGCTCAACGCCGTCGACTTCCAGCCGGTATTTTGGCGCCACCTTGCGGCGCTTGCCAACCCGGCGCTTGGTCGTCCTGCGGCGCCGGCGTTTCGGCGCGGGTTGCCTGAGGTCGTCAAGGGAAAGACCGCTCTCGGCCAATAGTTGATTGATTTTTCTTATCTTATTTTGTTTTTCACGCTCGGCCTTTTCTTTCGCGCGTTTTTCCTGTGCTGCCAAAGCGATGTTCAAGGATTCGATAAGCTTCTTTAACACGGAAACTTCGAGCTTGTTGGCGGCGGCCTTGGCTTTTACGCGTGACCTCGCAAGTTCTTCGAGCACTGACATGATCGCTTATCTCCTCACTGTGGATTTTTTAGAGCATCGAAAAATTATATTCGCCATATAAACAGGATTTCAACATGAGAAAGTCGCGGCTTGCGCCTCTACGATTTGACTTTCCCCAGCACCATGAATGAAGTGGCGTCCTTCACGGACGTGAGTTCGAGGAGTTCCGACTCGAGAAACTGGCCGAAGGCCTCAAGATCGGCTGCCACCACTTCAAGCATATAGTCGCTTGTTCCGGAGATCATGTGGCAGCTCTTGACCTGCGTCTGAGCGCTCACCCAATGGCGAAACTCCTGCCCGAGCTGCGGGTTCTGACGATCGACGGTCACCGCCACGAACGCCTTGACGCTGTAGCCCAGAGCCTTCTCGTTCAGACTCACCGTGAAGCCTTCGATCACACCCTTCTTCTGCAAGGCCTCGACGCGGCGTTGACAGGCGCTGGTCGACAGGTTGATCCGTTCTGCGAGTCTCACCCAACTCACGCGCCCGTTCGCTCGTAAGGCATCGAGAATTGCTGCGTCGAACTTGTCCATAGTGCAAGAATCCTGCGAAATAGATAGGAAAGTGTACTAAATCATGTGAAAAGGTCACAAATCACGCAGTATTTTGCAGTAACTTTGGGCGCACACAGGAGTAGACTGGTTGCATACGCAACAGCGGTGGGAGATTGGACATGTCATACCTGAAGAAAATCGACCATGTGACCTATGCCGTTGCCGCCGGAAACATCGAGAAATGGGCCTGGTTCCACATCGAAGTGGAAGGAGGCACGCTGATCAAGCGAATCGACGACGCAAGGCCGGGCGACCCCAATAGCAGCATGAAGATCTGGTGCATCGACTACGGCGACTTCGGAATCGCCCTTGTCGAAGGCATCGACAGGGCAGAGAAGTCGCAGGTGACCAGCTTCGTCGAGAAACATGGAGACCACTCCTGTCAGCACGTCGCCTACGATTGCCATGACCTCGACGACTTCGTCGGGCACATGAAGTCCATGGGCGGACACCCGCGCGGCGAGGTGCTTGTTCAGGACGATGGTTTCGGTGTGCTGCGGCAGATGTTCGCCAAGGGGTACGCCTCGGGGCACGCGGGCGAAGCAACTTTTCCCGAGTATTGTCAACGCCCGAGAAACGGCGAGGACAGGGACGACGTCGCGATCACGTTCTCGAAAAAGGCCGGTGGCGAATTCTATCGGCAGGTTCAGAACGCCATCGGCAAGGGCGATACCCAGCCGTTCTTCGATTTCAGTCACATGCCCGACAACTGGCAGGTGCCCGACGAACAGCCCAGGGTTGCCGCCTAGCCTCATCCGGATCCTTCAGTGGAGGGGCAATCGCTCCTCCACGCGCGCCCCTGGACACCCTTGAGCGCACGACGGCTCGGTTGCTGAACTGACCCACATTCATTCTTTTCACTGTCGGTCGAGCGCTCGCTGGCGCGTACTTCGCGCTCCGCCGACGTGTGCATAATGCACACACGCACATACTCGCAGTGGCATTCCCGGGAGGCGGGGCAATGAAGAAACTCTTTCTGACCATCGCGTTGCTCGCGGCGCTCGTTTGCGTCCGTTCAGTGGCGCAGACGGCATCCGACGCCGCGCCGCGCATCAATCGCGCCATCGAGCTGCTCGAGGCGGGGCAGCCGATCTATTACACGCAGGTCGCCGAAGCAGGTTATGAGGACGGCGTTCGCTTGTCCCGGACCGACGCCGACTACATCACCTACGAGATGGAGCACGGCGCCTTCAACATGTCGGAACTGCGGGCCTTCATGCAGGGTCTCGTCGACGGTGGTCCGACGCCGACCGGACACCGAATCCCAACCGTCATCGCCACATTGCCCGTGACGGGACTCGACGAGGCCACCATGCGCGCCAACGCCTGGCTCGTGCAGCAGGTCCTCGCGGCGGGAGTTCACGGAATCCTGCTCTGCCACGCGCGCGACCCGGAAGCCGCCCGAGCCATGATCGAGGCCAGCCGCTATCCCTTCGCACCGGAGGCGGACGGCCTCGACCAGGGGTTCAGGGGCGCCGGCAGCCAGGGTTTTGCCGCGCGCATCTGGGGCGTCAGCGGGAACGAGTACCTGCGGCGGGCCGATCCCTGGCCGCTCAACCCGGACGGAGAGCTCTTCTTCGGCGTAAAGATCGAGGACAGCTACGCGCTCGAAAACGCCGAACTGACGACCCAGGTCCCGGGGCTCGGGTTCGCCGAGTGGGGACCGTCCGACATGCAGTTGTGGCTGTACGGGATACCCGAACCCGGCGTCAACACGCAGGCCCAACCGGAGATGGCCGCGGCACGCGAGCGGATCTTCCAGGCCAGCCGCGATGCCGGGCTCTACTTCCTGAATAGCTGCAACGACTCGAACGTGGTCGAAATGATCGACGAGGGCGTCATGATCTGCACGGGCGGCGCCACGGTCGGGCGCGAGTACACCGGGCGGGAGATGCCGTGACGCGACTTGGCGGGAAGTGGCGCCGGCACACAGATTCGTGTACATGGCAGACGTATTCGTCGCATCTCGGTCCGGTGGAAGCCATCCGATTCGACCGTTTCCGACACAAATGGGTAAAGCCCGAGTCGGTACGTTAGACTGGCCGGCGTGATCAGGGAGAAGCACGGTGTCCAGAGAATTGACCGCAATCGTCCTCAGTGCTGCCGTGCTGTTATCCGGCTGCGGGACCGTGGAATGGAAGCGCGAGTACGACGCGGCTCGGACCGCATGGAAAGAGCACCGATGCTTTCAGTACGACGATCTGTTTGACAGGCCGTCGTACGCTTAGCTTCCTGGTCGCGAGTCCGTTCCGTTTCCGATTGACCAAACGGCGAATACCAATTCCTGATCCGAGGAAGACGTAATGATGCGGAGACCGCAATCCATACTCTGGCTGCTCCTGCTGGTCTTCCTCGGGCTGATGGCGATGATCGCGTTTCTCGCTCTCGTGGCGCCTGCCGTTATTTAGCGCGATTCTCGAATGGGGCCGCACTGCTGCGCCATGCCCCATCACACCGTACACCAATGATCCTGCCGATGTGCTGAGACGGCGCTCACCACGATTCAAGCACTCTCGTAAGTTGTTGAATATGTGGTGCCGGCACACGGACTCGAACCGCGGACCTGAGGTTTACAAAACCCCTGCTCTACCAACTGAGCTATGCCGGCACGGGCGGCCATTATAGCGGCGGCCGCTGCCACATTTCGCCGCTATTGAGCCTGCGCCTCGCCAGATTCCGGCGCGACAATGCGAGCCATGGACGGCCGCGCATGCAATGGTTCTAGACGCGGTCGGAGAGTTGGGACGCCCCGCGCTACGGACCTCAACGCCCTGGCGAGGGGAGCCGTGTGCGGCCGGTTGCGAATCGGTTCTCGAAACGGCATCTCACTACAGGAGCTTTCCCCCGGGCTCGCGTGACTTGCCGATCCATGGAGGCGCCCGTGCGACACGGGCGCCTCGTCTTTTCTTGCGGTCGCGAACGTGCCGATCACTCGGCCCGGACGCCGTGCGTCTGCTGCCATCAGCGACGTATGGCAGTGATGGTCACTCCGTCGCGGTATCGCAAGCCCGCAGCGTTAGGCTCATGACAGGTGGCGGGGTATCCGCAGTGTCCTCGCCCGGAGGCGATACCAGTCCCGGCCCGAGTGGCTGCGGCAGTCCCGCCTCCGGCATCTCGCTCAGGTCCATCACGATGTCGATCCAGAAGGGCGCGTCCGGCTCCGCCGAGTCTGCCGGCTCTGCGTTGGCCGCGTCGGCTTCCGCATCCGCGGGATTTGCCGGCTCCGCGCTTGCCACGTCTGCGTCCACGGGCTCCGCCGGCAGCTCCAGTTCCGCCAGTTCTGCCGGCTCCGCAACGGCCGCGTCCAATCCAAGCGCGCGCAGACTGGCAACGGCAGCATCCGCCTGCGAACGCTCCGCGAACGTACCGATGCTGATGCAGGTCTCCGCGATCGCGTCATCGCCGGTGGCTTCGTCGAGTTCGTCGATGAGCGTGATCGTCGGGGCATCCGACACGGCACGGCTGACCGGAACATTCGTTTCGGCGAACCAGAAGTGCCATGCCGCGAACGCGAGATTCGCGAGCACGAGCATCAGGAAAAGATTGCGCATGGCTCCCTATCCTCCGTGGCCGGCCATGAAGGCCAGACCCTCAAGGACGAGATCGGGCCTGAGCTCCGCTTTCGTTTCGAGCCATGCCCGAACCGGTGCGGCGTCGCCGCCCGTCAGGAGCACCATCGGCGCCGCGCCAAGTTCGGCCGAGACGGCGGTGACCGCGGCGTCGAGCGCCGCTGCGAGGCCGAGCATCGCGCCGTGTCCGACGGCGGCGTCCGTTTCCGTTCCCAGCAGTTCGAGCCCTTGCGGCCTCGCGGGCGCCGCGGCAGTCGCGCCGATCTGCTCCGTGCCGCGATCGAGCGCGGCCGCGATGATTCGCGGCCCGGCGAATATGAGTCCGCCGAGGTGCCGGCCGGCGGGATCGACCGCGTCGAACGTCACGGCCGTGCCGGCGTCGATGACGCAGACCGCTCCGCCGGCGAGCCTGTAGGCGGCGATCATGGCAACCCAGCGGTCGACTCCGAGTTGAGCGGGATCGGCGTAGCTGCAGCGGACTCCGAATCCCTCGGCCGCCGTCGCGACGTACCGCGGCTTCACCGCGTATCGATCATTGAGCCTCTCGGCGAGTTCGGAAGCCGCGGCCTCACCCATGACGTTGGAGACGAGCACGTCATCCACGGTCTCGGGCGACGCCGAGAAGAGCGAGTCCATGGCACTGTCCATCGATTCGATGTGCAGCGCGTTGCCGGTGGCGCCGAGTTCGCCCGATCGCGCGCTGCCCCACTTGATCCGGGTGTTGCCGATGTCGATGACCAACGTCATGTGGTCGTCCGGACGCTGACGTCGCCCGAGATGATGCGCTTTCGATCCTGTGCGGCGGTCTCGAGCAGCAGGGCGCCGTCGGTGTCGATTCCGCGGGCCGTGCCGAGGACCGAGTGCGACGCCTCGTCAACACGAACGGGCTTGCCGACGAGGCAGTCGGCGTTGCGCCACTCGTCCCGATACGGCGCGAAGCCGTGACGCTCGTAGTCGGCGAACAGTGCCCGCAAGGCGTCCAGGAGTTCTATGGCGAGCACGGTGCGCCGGGGTTCGCGGCCACTCGTGGCTTGCCGGAGATCGACGGCGCCGGTCGGCCAGTCACTGATGCGTTCGAGGAGGTCCGGCGGCATCGCAATGTTGATGCCGAGTCCTGCGACGACGTGACAGCGGCCCTGGGCCTCCGCCCTGAACTCGACGAGAATCCCGCCGAGCTTGCGGTCGTCCCAGACGAGGTCGTTGGGCCACTTCAGACCGATCTCGATGCCGGCCTCGTGCCCGAGCACACGTCGCGCCGCGACGCCGACCGCCAGACTCAGGGCAGCGAGTTCGGGCGGCGTCTCGCGAAAGTTCCACGCTGCCGACAGGCACAGGCCCATGCCGAGGGGCGCCTGCCAGCTTCGGCCGCGTCTGCCTCGCCCCGCGCTCTGGTACTCGGCGATACAGGCGGCAAGTTGACCGGGATCGGGCGCCGGGCCGTCGAGCAGATGGCGGTTGGTCGATTCGAGTTCGGTGAATACCTCAAGCCGCGTACCGGAACGGGCGCTCGTGTACTCGGCAAGCGCGGCATGGTCGAGCAGATCGATGGGCTCGTTCAGGCGGTACCCGGAACCGGGTACGCCTTGCACGGCGAGGCCCCATTGTTCGAGCCTGCCGATGTGTTTCCAGACGGCGGCGCGCGTGACGCCAAAGTCCCGCGCGAGGTTCTCGCCCGAGTGCGGTTGTCCGTCGGCCAGACGCTGCAACAGGGCGATCGCTTCCACAGCCTGCTACTTGCGGCGCCAGAGGGGCCGGCCGACGATCGCCTCGGTGCCGTCCAGCATGCGGCGAATGTTGTCCCGGTGCGTATACGTGACGAGCACCGCGACGAGGCAGGCGAACACGAAGAACCCGGGTTCCGCCGGCAACCGCGTTACGCCGATCAGCACGGCTGCGCCAACCGTCGCGAGCACCGTCGCGAGCCCGACGAGTCCGGTCACGAGGATCACCAGCACCCACAGGCCGATGACGGGGCCGGCGAGCAACGGCGCCAGGCAGCAAATGATCCCGGCGGCGGTCGCGCCGCCCTTGCCGCCGCGAAAGGAATGCCACAGTGGAAACACGTGACCGAGAATCGCGGCGAAAGCGGCGGAATAGGTGACGAGCGCCCGATTGATTTCCGGATCGATACCCACGCCCGGGATCGCGAGTCCCGGGATGACGAGGACGGCCACGACGCCCTTGCCGACATCGATGATCATGACGCCGAGCGCGTACAGCCTGCCATGCGTGCGCAGCGCGTTCGTGGCGCCCGGATTGCGGCTGCCGACCTCGCGAAGATCCGCTCCGCCGTGGAAACGGCCGATCGCGAGACTCCCGAGAATCGATCCCAGGCAGTAGGCGAATGCGAATTTCAGTCCGAGTTCGAGCATTTCCCCGAGTTTATCGAGCCGCTATTCGCCGAGCCACGCCCGGCGCCTTGCGAGCGCCGCAGTGTCCGCATCCGGATCGAACTCGAGCGAGCAGGAGTCGGGCGGCGCGCGCTCGAGTTCGACAGTAAACTCAAGGAGTTCGTCGCCGCGAAATGCCGTCACGGCGACGCGATCACCGGCGTTGTAACGGGCGAGCCGCGCCTTGAGATTGCCGTCGTTGACCCGGAGACGATCGACGGCGATGACGCGGTCGCCGGGATTGAGCCCGCCGCGCTGCGCCGGCCCGCCGTCGTACACCGTAACGAGCGCAAGACCGTCGGCCGCCGGACGATACGCGACGCCGAGCCTGAGCGGCGCCTTGGCAGTCGCGTCCCCGGCACGGCTCCTGTAGCCGGTATCGACGGCGCTGCGGAATTTGAGCGAGACGCCAAAGTCGGCGAGCAGTGCGCCGAGCTCCAGATCCCCGGTTCCGCGCACGGCTTGCTCGAAGAACTCCGCAAGTTCGGCGCCGCCAAGTTCGATCGCGAGTGCTTCGAAGCCGTTCTCGGGAACGCCGACGTCGCGGGCGCCGTAACGCCGCCAGAGTTCCGTGACTACATCGTCGAGGGAAACGGCGGCATCGGTGGTGCGGCGCAGGGTGAGATCGAGCGCGAGCGCCGTCAGCGCACCCTTGGAGTAGTAGCTGATGCTCGTGTTCGGGGTGTTCGCTTCGGGCTTGTAGAGCACGTCCCAGGCGTCGAAACTCGAATCGGAAATGCTCTGTCGCAGCCGCCCCGGTGTCTGGTAGACGCGCGAGAGCTGTTCGCCGACGCGCCGCATCCAGTCCTTCGCGCCGACCAGCCCGCTGCGCAGCACCAGCAGTTCCTGGTAATAGCTCGTGATGCCTTCGAAGACCCACAACTGCCGCGTGTGATTGCGCCGGTCGAGCCGGTAGGGCGTGAACGCCTCCGGTTTCGTTCGCTTGACGTGCCAGCTATGGAAGTACTCGTGGCTCGCGAGACCCAGAAAGCGGCCGTAGTTCTTCGAAATGCCGGCCTCGCCGGGCTTCGGCAGATCGTCGCGGCTGAAGATCAGACTCGACGATGCGCGGTGTTCGAGACCGCCGTAGCCGTCGCCGACGGCAAGCCCGAGAAACAGGTACTCGTCGAATGGCGCCGGTTGGCCGAAAAATTCGATCTGGGTCTCGCATATCCGGGCCAGGTCGGCCGCGACGCGATCGAGGTCCGAATGGAAGCGTCCCGCGACGACCAGGCGATGCGGCACGCCGCAGGCATCGAACGATACGCTCGCAAAGTCGCCGATTTCGACGGGATGGTCGATGAGTTCGTCGTAGTCGCCGGCCCGGTAGACGCCGAAACCGCGCTCATCGACATCGACCGGCGTCATTGCCGTCGCCACGCGCCAGTTCGCACAGGCCGGATCGTCGGGCGGTTCGAGCAGAAGCTCGACCGGTTCGTCGTCCCGGCCTTCCGGGAGCAGGAACACCGCAGGGCCGTTGAAGTAGGCGCGGCGGCGATCGATATGGTTGTCGCGGACCGATTGTTCCAGTCCGTAGATCGTTGCCGTGACGGTCAGTTCACGGCCTGGCCCGCTGCAGTGCCAACGGCTGTTTCCAACCTTCTCCACGGCGATGGCGCGGTCGCCGCTCGTTGCTTCGATGTCGACGACATGCCGGGCGAACTCGCGCAGCAGGTAGCTGCCGGGTATCCACGACGGCATCCAGAACTCCTGCGGAGATCCGGGATCGTCGATGCTGCACGCGACCTCGAAGTGATGGCGGTCGAGATCGGCCAGGCGCAGTCGATACCGAATCAGCGTGACATCCTCCGTGTCTTCAGGCCGCGGCAATTCTCGCACACTCGGCCGTTGCGCAGCCGCGCCGGGCAATGAAGTGAGCCTTGTCGCGGACGTTGGTAGCATGCACCGGACCATGCGCGGGCCCAACGGCATACAGATCGAACTTGCGGGGGTGACCAAGGCCTATGGCGAACAGGTCGTGCTCGACGGCATCGACCTTGCGATCGCCGACGCCGAGTTTCTCGCCGTCATGGGCCGAAGCGGCTCGGGCAAGTCGACGCTGCTCAAGCTCGTCGGCGGCCTGGATACGCCCGACGCCGGAGCCGTGATTCACCGCGGGCGGAGTCTGAACGGCATGAGCGAGCACGAGCGGACCCGTTTCCGCCGCAGTTCCCTGGGTTTCGTGTTCCAGTTTTTCAATCTGATCCCGACACTGACGGTCAGGGAGAACGTCTGCCTGCCGCTCGATCTCAACGGCACGCGTGCGGAGGAAACTGCACGCAGATGTTCCGAAATCCTCGCCGAACTCGAAATCGACGGCTGCGCGCACCGGTTTCCCGAGGAGCTTTCGGGCGGCGAACAGCAGCGCGCCGCGATCGCCCGAGCGCTCGTCCATGAACCTGAACTCATCATCGCCGACGAGCCAACGGGCAATCTCGATCTCGAGACGGCCGAGCGCGTGCTCGAAACGCTGAGCCTGAGTTGCCGGCAGCGCAGCACGACGCTGATCGTCGCAACTCACAGCCGCGAGGTTGCCGCTCTCGCCGACCGGACCTTGCGCATTCGCGGCGGCCGGCTCGAGGAGGCTGCGCAGTGAGCCGACTCCTCGCGCTCGCGGCGGGCCGGTTCTACCTCCGCCATCCCTGGCAACTGGCCCTGGCTGTTGCAGGCATCAGCCTTGGAGTTGCCGTCTACGTTGGCGTCGATCTGGCGAACGACAGCGCGAGGAGAGCGTTTGAACTCTCGACGGAGGTCATCCGCGGGCAAACGACCCACCGGCTCCTGCCGGTCGGCGGCGCCCTGCCGGAACGGCATTTCAGCGAACTGCTGCTCGACGGGCGCGTGACCCGTGCGGCGCCGATTGTCGAGACGCCGGTGCGAATCGGCGGGAACGGCGGACCGCGGCGGACGCTGCTCGGCGTCGACCCGGTCAAGGAAGCGGGCTTCAGGGATTACTCGGGATTCGTGCCGGGGCGCGGCGCGGACTTCACGCGACTCATCACGGAGCCGGGCACGGTCATGGTTCCGGAGTCGCTTGCCGCGGAGTTCTCGCTCGAGACGGGCTCGAGCATCGATATCTGGATCGACGGGCGGCCCGAGCCGGTCGTGGTCGTCGGTACCGTGCGCAGCATTGCGGCGAGCGCGGAGACCGAGCCGCCGCTCGTCACGGACATCAGCACGGCTCAGCAACTCGTCGGCGGTGCGGGATCGTTGAGCAGGATCGATCTCGCGCTGAGTCCCGAGCAGGCGCGCAGTCTCGGCGACGATCCTCCGTCCGGCACGATACTCGTCGCCGCGGCCGGGCAGGCCGATGCGCTGACCGAGATGACCCGGGCTTTCCGGACGAATCTGACGGCACTCGGCTTGCTTGCGCTCGTCGTCGGCATGTTCCTGATCTATTCGACCATGGCGTTCTCGATCGTGCAGCGACGTCGGGTCATCGGTGTGCTGCGTGCGATCGGCGTCGACCGGCGGCAGTTGCTCGGCAGCGTGCTGTCCGAAGCGATTGCGCTCGGTGCGGCAGGAAGCGCGATCGGCCTCGTGCTTGGCGATGTGCTCGCGCGCGGGCTGGTCGACATGGTGTTGCGGACCATCGGCGACCTTTACTTCGGCAATGCCGTCAGCGCGGCTGACCCGTCGAACTGGATCTATGCCAGAGGTGTGCTACTGGGGCTCGGAGCAACACTCGTTGCGGCACTCGGACCGGCGCTCGATGCGTCACGCGCTGCGCCGGATTCGGCATTGCGGCGTGCCGCGCTCGAGCGGACCACACGGTCCCGGGCGAAGTTTGCGGCAGTGCTTGCGGGGCCGGTGCTCGTGCTCGCGGCCGTCTTGCTTCTCGTCGGATCGCGCAGCCTCGTCATGGCGTTTGCGGGCCTTTTCTTCGTGCTTTGCGCCGGCGCGATGCTGACGCCGTTCGCGACGCTGCTGCTGATGAAACCGGCGGAACCGATCGCTGCGCGCGGCTTCGGCCTGGCGGGGCTCATGGCCGTGCGCGGGGTCGGGGCATCGCTGAGCCGAACGGGCGTCGCGACGGCCGCACTCGCCGTCGCCGTCGCGACGGTGATCGGCGTCGGCGTGATGATCGGGAGCTTTCGCACGAGTCTCGTAAGCTGGCTCGACACGACATTGACTGCCGACATCTATCTCACGCTCGACCAGCCGCGCGCCGGCCGGCCGTTCGGGCCCGAGCTGCTTACGGCACTCGGCGCGTTGCCCGAAGTCGGCGGTGTCGCGCCGACCCGCTACTTTCGGGTACGCACCGCTTTCGGCGAAGTCGGTGTGCGTGCGGCCGAAGCCGGACCGGAAGGCTGGGGGGTCGACGTGGTCGGGGCCGATGCGGGAGCGGCGACGGCTGCATTGGACGAAGCGGACACCGTCCTCGTTACGGAGCCGATCTCGTACCGTTTCGGTCTGGCGGTCGGCGATGCGGTAAGCCTGCCGACGGCCACGGGCGAACGCGCCTTCACGATCGCGGGTGTCTTCAGGGACTATTCAACCGGCAACAACGCGTTCCTGCTGCCGTTGGAAAGCTACAGGCGCTATTGGCGCGACGACAGCGTCACCGGCATCGGGGTCCACCTGGCGCCCGGTTACGACGCGGCCGAGGCGGGGCAGGCGATTCGCGCCAGGCTCGGGGACAGTACCGGCGTGCAGTTTCGAACGACCGAAGCCATCGAGGAGATCACGCTTGCGGTGTTCGACCGCACTTTCCGGATCACGGAGGTGCTGCGCTGGCTCGCAGGCTCGATCGCGTTTCTCGGGATCCTGAGCGCAGTGCTCGCCATCGAGCTCGAGCGCGCACGCGAAGTGGCGATCCTGCGCGCGCTCGGGTTCTCCCCCCGCGAGCTTGCAACGCAGATACTGACGCGAACGGGGCTTCTCGGCGTTGCAGCGGGCGTTTGCGCCATCCCGCTCGGCATCACCCTGGCCGGGCTGCTGGTCCATGTCATCAACCGGCGTTCGTTCGGGTGGACGATGGACCTCGTCGTCACTCCACAGCCCGCGCTGCTCGGCGTCGCGCTGGCGCTCGTCGCGGCGTTTCTGGCCGGGATCTATCCGGCGCTTCGTGGCAGCCGTACCGGGCTCGACGGAGCCTTGCGCGATGAATAGCCGCCTGCCGCTTGTCGCGTCGTTGGTCGCGATCGGCTGCGCCGGATGCGTGCCGGAGCCGACGGACGACGCTTCCTCGCCGGCTGCAATGGCCGTCCGCTATCTCTCCGACGGCGATGACGGCGGTGGCGGATATGCGCGAGCCCTGCAGCCGCGCGCCTTCGCGTTTCCCGAGGATCATGGCAGCCACCCGGACTTTCGCACCGAGTGGTGGTACTTCACGGGCAATGTGTTCGGCGGCAGCGGGCGCCACTACGGCTTCGAGGTCACGTTCTTTCGCGTTGCGCTCGCGCCGACCGAGCCGGAAAGCCCCTCCGCCTGGGCGACGAACCAGTTCTGGATGGCGCACTTCGCGGTGACCGACACGGCGAGCGGCCGGTTTCATGCGGCCGAACGACTCACGCGCGGTGCACTGGATCTCGCCGGTGCGAGCCACGCGCCGTTTCGGGTCTGGGTCGAGGACTGGCAGGTCGAGGGCCGCGCCGACCCGGGCGCCGAATCGTTCCGCCTTCGGGCTCGGGGCGAGGATGCGGAGATCGACCTCGAGCTGGAGAGCCTCAAGCCCGCGGTTGCCCAGGGGGACCGCGGACTCGACGCGAAGGGGCCGGAACCCGGCAATGCGTCCTACTACTACTCGCTGCCGAGGCTCGCCGTGAGCGGTACGGTGCGGACGGGGGAGGCCGGCGCCGAGACGGACGAAGTCGAAGGCCTCGCCTGGATGGACCGCGAGTGGGCGACGAGCGCATTGAGCGAAGGCATCGCGGGCTGGGACTGGTTCGCCTTGCAGTTGTCCGACGGCCGCGACCTCATGTACTACCGTCTGCGCGGCGACGACGGGCGTGCGAGCCCCGAAAGCGGAGGGACGCTCGTCGGCGCCGCCGGCGACGTGCTGAGGCTGCAACGATCCGATGTCGTGCTCGAGGTGCTCGACTACTGGACGAGTCCGCTCAGCAACGTGCGCTACCCGGTCGAGTGGCGGCTCGCGGTGCCGGAAGAGCAGCTCGATCTCTTGATCGTTCCTTACATCCCGAATCAGGAAGTCGATCTGTCGGTGCGGTACTGGGAAGGCGCCGTCAGTGTCAGCGGCAGCGCCGGAGGACATCCGGTCGGCGGCAACGGCTATCTCGAGCTTGCCGGCTACTGAAAAAAAAACCCCGGCACGCGGCCGGGGTTTCGTATCAGAAGCCTGGCGATGACCTACTCTCGCGTGGCATACGCCACACTACCATCGGCGCTGGACGTTTTCACTTCCGAGTTCGGGATGGGATCGGGTGGTTCCCGTCCGCTATGGCCGCCAGGCAAACCGGTATGGCGTGCTCCTCGCGGAGCGACGCCGAAAATCGGAACGATCCGTCCGGCGACCCCGGAGGGTTCGCCGATCTCACACCGTTTATGCGCTCAAACGCAACACCCGAACAGACTCCTTGGGTGTTATATGGTCAAGCCTCACGGGCAATTAGTACTGGTTAGCTTCATGCATTACTGCACTTCCACACCCAGCCTATCAACCTCGTCGTCTTCGAGGGCCCTTCAGGGGGATCGAGTCCCCGGGGAAACCTAATCTCAGGGGGGGCTTCCCGCTTAGATGCTTTCAGCGGTTATCCCTTCCGTACATAGCTACCCGGCAGTGCCACTGGCGTGACAACCGGAACACCAGAGGTACGTCCACTCCGGTCCTCTCGTACTAGGAGCAGCTCCCTTCAAGTTTCCAGCGCCCACGGCAGATAGGGACCGAACTGTCTCACGACGTTCTAAACCCAGCTCGCGTACCACTTTAAATGGCGAACAGCCATACCCTTGGGACCTGCTACAGCCCCAGGATGTGATGAGCCGACATCGAGGTGCCAAACTCCTCCGTCGATGTGGACTCTTGGGAGGAATCAGCCTGTTATCCCCGGAGTACCTTTTATCCGTTTAGCGATGGCCATTCCATACAGAACCACCGGATCACTAAGACCGTCTTTCGACCCTGCTCGACTTGTACGTCTCGCAGTCAAGCACCCTTATGCCTTTACACGCAATGCGCGATGTCCGACCGCGCTGAGGGTACCTTTGTGCTCCTCCGTTACTCTTTGGGAGGAGACCGCCCCAGTCAAACTACCCACCATGCACTGTCCCCGACCCGGATAACGGGCCTGGGTTAGAACCTCAAACAAGCCAGGGTGGTATTTCAAGATTGGCTCCACGAGAACTGGCGTCCTCGCTTCAAAGCCTCCCACCTATCCTGCACAAGCTGGCTCAAGATCCAGTACAAAGCTGTAGTAAAGGTTCACGGGGTCTTTCCGTCTAGCCGCGGGTACACTGCATCTTCACAGCAATTTCAATTTCACTGAGTCCCGGGTGGAGACAGTGTGGCCATCGTTACGCCATTCGTGCAGGTCGGAACTTACCCGACAAGGAATTTCGCTACCTTAGGACCGTTATAGTTACGGCCGCCGTTTACCGGGGCTTCGGTCACGAGCTTCGCCCAAAAGGGCTAACAGGATCACTTAACCTTCCGGCACCGGGCAGGCGTCACACCCTATACATCCTCTTGCGAGTTAGCAGAGTGCTATGTTTTTAGTAAACAGTCGCAGCCACCTGGTCACTGCGGCCTCCGACAGCTCAGGGAGCAAGTCCCGTCACCGTCAAAGGCGTACCTTCTCCCGAAGTTACGGTACCAATTTGCCTAGTTCCTTCACCCGAGTTCTCTCAAACGCCTTAGGATTCTCTCCCTGCCCACCTGTGTCGGTTTACGGTACGGTCGCCCGTAACCTGATGCTTAGAGGTTTTTCCTGGAAGCATGGTGTAAGCCACTTCCCGGCAATGCCGGTGGTCTCGTATCTCGGCGTTAACGGCGCTCCGGATTTTCCAAAAGCGCCCGCCTACCTACTTTCCCCGGGACAACCAACGCCCGGTAGGCCTAACCTTCTCCGTCACCCCATCGCAGTTACGGCCGGTACAGGAATGTTGACCTGTTTCCCATCGACTACACCTTTCGGTCTCGCCTTAGGGGCCGACTCACCCTGCGCCGATTAGCGTTGCGCAGGAAACCTTGGGCTTCTGGCGTGCGGGTTTTTCACCCGCATAATCGTTACTCATGTCAGCATTCGCACTTCTGATACCTCCAGCACGCCTCGCGACGCACCTTCACTGGCTTACAGAACGCTCCCCTACCCCCGATACGATCCGAAGAAAGTATCGAGCCGCAGCTTCGGTATACGGCTTAAGCCCCGTTAAATCTTCCGCGCAGGCCGACTAGACCAGTGAGCTGTTACGCTTTCTTTAAAGGATGGCTGCTTCTAAGCCAACCTCCTGGCTGTCTGGGCCTTCCCACTTCGTTTACCACTTAGCCGTAATTTGGGGACCTTAGCTGGCGGTCTGGGCTGTTTCCCTTTCCACGACGAACCTTAGCACCCGCCGTGTGTCTCCCGTGCTGCACTTACCGGTATTCGGAGTTTGCATCGGTTTGGTAAATCGGTATGACCCCCTAGCCGAAACAGTGCTCTACCCCCGGTAGTGATACACGAGGCGCTACCTAAATAGCTTTCGGGGAGAACCAGCTATCTCCAGGCTTGATTAGCCTTTCACTCCTATCCACAGCTCATCCGATAATTTTTCAACATTACCCGGTTCGGGCCTCCAGCAGGTATTACCCTGCCTTCACCCTGGCCATGGATAGCTCGCCTGGTTTCGGGTCTACTCCCAGCGACTCGATCCGCCCATTTAAGACTCGGTTTCCCTACGCCTACCCTACACGGTTAAGCTTGCCACTGAGACGTAACTCGCTGACCCATTATACAAAAGGTACGCGGTCACCCGGTCCGAAGACCAGGCTCCCACTGCTTGTACGCACACGGTTTCAGGTTCTATTTCACTCCCCTCACCGGGGTTCTTTTCACCTTTCCCTCACGGTACTAGTTCGCTATCGGTCGGCAGAGAGTATTTAGCCTTGGAGGATGGGCCCCCCATGTTCAGACAAGGTTGCACGTGCCCCGCCCTACTCTTCGTCACCCACACATCCCATCCTTTCGCATACAGGGCTATCACCTTCTTTGGCCAGACTTTCCAGTCTGTTTTGCTAGGTTGTGATGTGATTGCGGTGAACTGGGCTGTTCCCCGTTCGCTCGCCGCTACTGGGGGAATCTCGGTTGATTTCTGTTCCTCCGGGTACTTAGATGTTTCAGTTCCCCGGGTTTGCTTTAACGCACCTATGTATTCAGTGCGCAATGACCGTAAACGGCCGGGTTTCCCCATTCGGAAATCCCCGGATCAAAGCCAGTTTGCAGGCTCCCCGAGGCTTATCGCATGCTACAACGTCCTTCATCGCCTTCTGCCGCCCAGGCATCCACCATGCGCGCTTGATTACTTAAACCACGTCACCCGAAACATTCCCGTTACAGGAAAGATCGGGGCGTGAGAAATTAACCACGCGAATGCAGTTCCCACAAGTTCAACATTGCAGGCGAAGTCCTGCCCATTGGGAGCCGGACCCGCCTTTAATTGCAATGGAACAATCCTGTTTGTAAAAGTGCGGCGCGGCGACAAGGCCACGCGAAAGAATCTGGTGGAGCTGATCGGGTTCGAACCGACGACCTTCTGCTTGCAAAGCAGACGCTCTCCCGGCTGAGCTACAGCCCCGAGGTCTGTCCCACTCTGGTGGGTCTGGGAAGATTTGAACTTCCGACCTCACCCTTATCAGGGGTGCGCTCTAACCAACTGAGCTACAGACCCGCGCACGACGCACGCTTATATGCCGGCCCGCACTTGGCGGGCGCGCACAAGATGCGTGCCGTTGTAAAAGATCAAAATCCCTGACGTGCCCATACGCCAGAGGATTTGCAATTGTAGGCCAATTCGGCCTCGCGTCAATACTTCAGCGAGGCAAATATCGCTCAGTTTGACGCCACGTCAGGCGAAGGAAATCAGGATTGGGCGCCTTCCAGCAGTTCCAGCAGCATGTTGGACTCCTCTTTGTACTCGCGGAATGCCGCCTGTTGCTCCGGCGAATCATCGATGTCGAGCTTGACGACCTTGGCCTTCCCCGCCATCTCGCCCGCCAGTTCGTCCACGATCGGGTCCACTTCCTTGCAGGGCGAGCACCACGTTGCGGTGAAGTCCACGAGCACCGGCAAGTCGGATTCGAAAACCTCGTGGCGGAAGTTCTCGTCGTTGACGTAGGGGGCGCCGGCGGCTGTCGACGCGACGGCCGCTACCTGATCTCCGGCAAGTTCGGATTCATTCGAATCACAGCCGGCGGCTGCGACCAACGACATGCCTGCGACGGCCGCGAGACCCGGCACAGAGCCCGCAAACATGCGAGACGCCGCTACCCGCACGGCCGGCGTAACGGTGTCTTCAGTCGGCTCCGCACAGGTATCTTCAGGCAATAGCCGGCTTTAGCCCCGGCCTACCAACTGAACTCCTTGTGCGCTTCCAGAACGACAACCCGGCGGCGGAAGTCAACTCGCGACGAATCCACACCCTGAAAGTTGTCCACGAAAGGGAAATCCTTGTCCAGGATGTTGTCAACTGCCAGCCTGAAACGCCAGCCCGTTTCCCCCAGGTGGTACGTGGCGTGAACATCGACCGTCGTGTAACTGCTTACATCCCGGCGATTGGCTTGCTCATCCGTGTTTTCGTAGTCGGAAGAATAATTGAGAGTCGCGCCCGCTTGCCAGTCCCTCCAATCCCAGTCCAGGTAGACGTTTCCGCGCAATTTGGGTGGTCCCAGATGCGTGCCTTGCCTTTCTATGGGATCCACGCCGGGCGCGGCGGTTTCCTTCTGGGTGAAGTTTCGCGTTGCGAGCATTCCGGCCGAAAAGTCGCCGTAGGATGTGCTGAACGTATACAGCATTTGCAGGTCCAAGGATTCATTCAGCACACCCGAGAGATTCCCGTCCTGATTGGAAAGCAGAGTCAGTATGCCCTCGGAATTTCGTTCCACGAGCCCGGGGAACAGGCTCGCATTCTCCAGCGCAAAAGTCCCCGGATAGCCCAGGGCACTCCACAGGCTGCCAATCTTGTCGGTGAAATCGGTCCGGTTAAATGTGGCCGAAAGAAAGAGTCCGGGCACGCCGGGAGGAGTCACCTCAAAGCCTACGCTGATGTTGTCCGAGATTTGTGGCTTCAGATCCGGATTGCCGCCCAGGCCTATTACCGGAAATACCGGGACGAATGGGCCGCCATTGGATGCGGGGTTAGCCGGATCGAAAATCGCGAAGAACGGCGGCGTAAAAGGCGGATTCAGAAAATCGGGGGGATTGAAGAGCGATTGCAGTGTTGGCGCCTGAAAAGCTTCGCCCCAAGTCCCGCGAAGCGTGAGGTATTCAACCGGGTTCCACACCAGACCGACCTTGGGCACGAAATCGCTGAATGTGCGGGTTGTATTGGAGCCTAACGGCCCATCGAACGGACCTTCGATTTCGTACTTGTCGTAGCGCCCATTCAGGGTCAGGTAGAGTTGCTGAAGCCCGGGCCTGCCTTCTACGATCGGTACGGATATCTCGGTAAACCAGGAAGTGTTGTCCGATTCCGGAACGATATCGGGTGCTTCTGGTGTTCGGAAGGTAAATGGATTCAGTCCGAAGTCCTCGAAATCCAGCGTGTCGGTTCGCATCTCGCCGCCTATGGCAACGCGCACGTCTCCAGCCGGCAGTTCGAACAAAGCGCCGTCCGCATTCAGTGCCAGAACCTTCTGCGTTACCGACCGATTGCCCCGGTCGTCGTCCTCCTGAAACTGCTGAAGATTGTCCAGTTGCACCGTACCGTCGCCAAACGGGTTGAACGCCGTCGCAGGGTCAGGACTGGCGAGCGCGGCCTGGAACTCGGGCGACCTTGAAAGCAGGGTGCCGAAGTACGTGTTGTATATGGAATTCTTGCCGTATGTGTAGTTCAGTCGAGCTTGCCAGTCCCGAACTGGCAGGTCCCATCTGATGCTGGCTGAAACGTCGTATCGGTCTGTTTCGGTGAAGCGCACGAAGGGACGCAACTTCCCGTCCGCAATCTCGCGTTCCAGGCTGTAGGCGACGTAAACAGGAACGCCAAAGGTGTTGTAATGGTTGCTGGGGGGCACAATCCCGCTGATGGATTGCCCGTGCGACTCTTGCGAATCGTCCTGCTCGCTGTAAATGGCGTCGATGGCAAAGGAAATGCCGCTCGTGAGTTGTTGCGTGAGGTTCAGGTAGGTGGCCAGATGATCGCCCGAAGGAGTCGCTTCGCTGGGGCCAAGCAGTGCTGCACCGGTCGGGACTCTCTCCCAGTTGCCGGTTTGAGTTTGCCACTCCTCGTTGCTCACATAAAGAATGTCGTCCATGTTGATGTTGGTGCCGTCTCCGGGAGGCAGCAGGGCTATGCGGGTTCCCGGTGGCGCATTGGGAGGGAACGGCCCAAACCGCAACAGCAGCGGGGGCTGGGTGTAGGTAGCTGGGAAGCGCCTCCCGCCTTGCTCGCGGTAATCGCCATCGATGTCAATCCCGGCATCGGCTGCCAGCACGGCGTCCTCCCTCTTGAAATTAGCCGTGGCGAGCAGCGATCCGGTGTCCCAGGTCAGCCCCAGTGTCTGCTCCACGATCTTGCCGTGGCCTTCGGACTTGCTGTTCTCATAGCGCAGAGTGGATTCCGCGCCCTGATAGTTGTTCCTGAGAATAAAGTTCACTACGCCACCCACGGCATCGGAACCGTATATGGCGCTGGCGCCGTCGGTAAGCACCTCCACTCTCTCGATCGCGCTGAAAGGAATCGTGGAAACATCGGTGAATGTGCCCGATTCGGCCGGCGATGCCGATATGCGGTTTCCATTGACCAGCACCAGCGTAGATCCCTCGCCCAGGCCCCGCAGATTAATGGTCACCAACCCTTGTGCAAATCTTGGCGATTGGTAGTCGAAACTTCCTCCCGACGTGATTGTCGAGTAGTTCTGCGGGATGTAGCGGATGACGTCTTCGATGTCCCGCAAGCCGCGCCGATCCATATCTTCCCGCGTCAGGACCAGTACCGGCGAGGCGCTCAAGCCACCGCGCAACCGGCTACCGGTGACGACTTGGGGCGCCAGTTCAAGCGCCTCGTCCGCAGTTGCTTCGTTTGAGGCGTCCTCCGCCTCCTGCTGTGCCAGTCCAACCGCCGGTGCGGCGAGAACGAGGAGAAGGACCGCCAAACGACGGTTTGCTACGTGTTCCAGCATGAATCGCCCCCAATTGTGGTGTTTACGCCGCAGTCAGTCGTGGTGCTGAACGCGACAGAGCCCCGCCTCTGAATTCTAGCTCATGGAAATTCAACTGCGATTTTGGGTATGCGATTTTGGGTAAGTAATCGAGGGGGGTTTACACTACTTGTTCGGGACTGACGGCATTGGCGCAGGGGATTTTGAAAATGCTTACCGGGAAAATGTCATTCGCCACTCTCATCATTGCGAGCGGTTGTCTGGCCGCGGCGTCTTGCGCGCCGGAAGCCGCCGATGACGGACCGTCGAGTGACGCTGTTGCAGCGTCGAAGGCCAGCTACGAAGAAGGCGAGCGGGCGTTTCGGGAGCGAAACGCCTCGGACGCCTTGGAGCACTTCCGGACCGCAATCGAACTCGACCCCAAGAACACACAGGCGCACCGGATGTTCATCTTTGCGTTTCAGGACCTCGGCAGGTCGGAGATCAGCGCCGAGCTGGACGAAAGCGAGCGCAATGCGGCAATGAAAGCCGCCGGGGACAAGTCCTTTGAGAATCTGCTTGCTCTCTACCAGGAGTGGTCACTGGGTTCGCCCGATATCGCAGCGTACAAGTGGGCTATCGGCCAGCTCTACATGTATCGGGACTATGACAAGGTCCGGCAGTACACCAACGAGGCGCTGGCGCTGGATCCCGGTCTATCCGACGGCTACAGCACCCTGGCTCTCCTGGCCGATGTCAGCGGCGACAAGGAGCTGGAACTGGAGTTATTGAAGAAGGCGGTGGAAGCAGCGCCGGACAGCCCCGACAAGGCGTTCTACTACGCGGCATCACTGCACAAGGTCGACCCGGCTTTGGGGCGGGAAAAGTCCCTTGAAGTTGCCGAGCGGTTCCCCGAGAGCGAGCGAGGCGCGCAGTCGCTCTACTGGCTTGCCTACCGCACCGAGGACCGCGAAGTGCAGATTTCCGTGTACGAGCGCCTGAGCAACAGCTACCCCCCTGACGAGTTTGATTGGTCCGGTTCCGGAATGACGCAGCTGGCGGACCTGTACTCGGAGTCGCAGCCGGAAAAGGCGCTCGCCCTGGCCGAGCAGATGGTCGCGGCGACAGCCGAGGAACCGGACGGATGGAGCGCGACGCACTGGAACGGCCGGCTGACCTTTCAGCAGAACGTGATGAAAGGCGACGAACTGATCGCCGACGGACAGTATCAGCAGGCCGTGGAGTTGCTGCAGGACACCACAATCCCACGATTCGTCAATGCCAATGTGTTCCATGAAACCCGGGCCAGGGCGCTGGACGGCGCCGGTCGAACCATCGAAGCCTACGAGTATCTGCTTCCGCTGGCGGCGAAGGAGCCGACGGACATGGTGCGGGCGGCGGCGCTTTCCTATGCGGAAAAACTCGGAAAAGACGACAAGACAATCACCGCCGAGATCAGGGATGTGCTGGAAGAGGACGCGGAGGAAATCAAGGACTTTTCCTTCGAGCGTTACGACAACGGCGAGCAGGTGTCGCTTTCGGATTTCAGGGGCAAGGTCGTGCTCCTGAACTTCTGGTACCCGTTCTGCGGACCCTGTCGGGGCGAAAATCCTGAACTGCAGAAGGTCCTGGAGAAGTACGGTCCCGACGGATTCGAGATTCTTGCGCTCAACGTACACCCGGAAGAAGACGAGTTCGTCCTGCCGTACGCCACCGGCAACGGATTCGATTTCATCCAGTTGCGAAGCGATATGGAGTTTGCCCAGGCGGAGTTCCAGGCCCGTGGCATGCCGACGAATTTCCTCCTGGACACAGAGGGGCGTAAGGTTCTCAGGCTCCCGCCGATTTCGGGAGCGAAAGTCAGGACACTGGAACTCCAGATTGAATCGCTGTTGCCTGAAAAGAGCGCAGCGGGCGGGCTTGTTTCGGACGTTGTGGCGCCGGGTCCCGAACAGGCGGAGGGTGAAGAACCCGGTCATGCCGGCGTAATTGCGTCAGTCGATCCCAGGGAGTTGGAGGCGGGGACACAAGCCCTCATGAAGATCGAGTTGGACCTGCTTCCCGGCACGCACGCAAACTCGGATTCTCCGATGGATTCCGCGTTGATTCCAACGACGTTTTTCCCCGATTCGGTTGACGGCGTACTTTGGGAAAAAGTGATTTATCCGCGACCGACCGAGGTCATCGAGTGGTACTCCGTAGATCCGCTTCCAGTTTTTGAGGATGGCGCCGTGATACAGGCCCGGCTGACCGTCAAAGAAGACGCCGTTCCAGGAAAGCTGGAGGTATCGGGCCAACTGCGCATTCAGGTTTGCGACGCTGACTACTGCTATCCGCCGGAGCGCGTACCGGTCACGGCTGCCATTACCGTGACTGGCTAGCAGTCCCCGGCCTCGAAACAGGCGACTTATCAACCATCAGGCAGCGCCGGGAATTGCTGCCTGATAGACAAATCTGTGGCATTCTTGATTGCCTGTAACCCCGGGAGGATTCCATGGCCAGACCCCATATCGAGTTCATCCAGTCGCAGGCCGTGCCTTGGCGCGAGGACCTGTGGAGCGGACGATTTAAGGGAGCGCACGTCAAAATCCTGAGTGAAGACGAAGAGACCGGCGCAGCCAGCACAATGGTGCGTTACCCGCCCGGATGGTCGCGGACCTCTCCAGAGCATTTAAGTGCCGATGAAGAATTGCTAGTGCTGGACGGCGACCTGGAAATCAACGGCGTTGAGTACACCGAACTCTGCTACGCCCACATTCCGGCCGGCCACACCCGCCATGGGGCATCCAGCACCTCCGGCGCCGTAGTGCTTACGTTCGTCTCCGGGGAACCGGAAACGCTTGCCGGAGCCGGGCCGGACGACGACGCGGAGCGCCTGGTGGAGAAGGTGGACGTGCTCGGCACCAAGCTGGACACCAGTCTGCGCGAGCTCGGAGTTGACGTGGACGAGGGCGACGGCATGCTGGACGGGTTCCGCAAGTTCTCCCGCATCATCTGCCGCGAAGATCCGCATTCCCATGACCAGACATGGGTCCTTTCGGCGCCCCCGCTGTGGCGCAACGACGTGATCGAGATCCACCCGGTGGTGGAGGAGATGTACCTGGTTACAGGCGACCTGACCGGCGACACCGGCCTGATGAAACCGGGCGCGTATTTCTGGAGGCCCCCGGGCATGCCCCACGGGCCGTTTGGCTCCAAGACCGGCAACCTGCTGTTCTTCCGTACACAAGGCGGACCGCTGTCAACCGACTTTCAACCCGGCGAACACCTGTTCAGCTGGGACGCCAAGCTAAACCCGGTGCTGCCGCCGGAGATGGCCGAGTACTCCCCGAAGGTTGAGTCCGAAGCCGCCTACTACTAACCGGGAAGAAACCCAGGGAGCGTGGGCGTCCCGCCCTCGCCGAAGGCGGGACGCCTTCGCTCCCGGGATTGAATCATGCGCTTCGGCTTAAGGCTGATCGAATACCTCGGCCCCGTGCCGGAACTCGTGCGCCTGGCGGTCGCCGGCGAGAAGGCCGGCTTCGACAGCGTCTGGTTCCCGCACGACACCTTCATGCGCCACACCTGGGTGACGACGTCGGCGGTCGCCACCGCGACCGAGCGCATCGAAATCGGGTCGGTCGGCACCAACCCGTACACCACGCATCCTCTGGAGTTGGCCACGTACGCGGCCACGCTGGACGAGCTCTCCGGGGGTCGTTTCATTCTCGGCATCGGCCTGCACACGCTAGACATGATCGGCTGGGCCGGCGTGGACGCCACCGATTATCTGCAGCGACACCGCGAAGCCGTGCACCTCATCCGCGGCCTTTGGCGCGGCGAGGTCATGGAGTACGACGGCGAGGTGTTTCAGTGGGGCCCGGAGTGTTACCTGCGGTTCAAGCCGCTTCGCCCCGATATACCCATCTATCTCTCTGCTTTCGGCGAGGACTTCCTGCGCCTGAGCGGCGAGATCGGCGACGGCAGCCTGCCGATGATCACGCCTCCCGCGTCGGCGAAGCAAATGATCGCGCCGATTCGCGAAGGATTGGCCGCGCGCCCCGACCCGGCGCCCGACTACGTAGTGTCCGGCTGCGGCTGGCTTTCGCTGTCAAAGGAGAAGGCCGCGGCATCGGAGGTCATGAAGAACCTGGCCGCCTATTTCGGGCCGTATCTCGAGGACCGTGCGCTGCGCACGATCGGGCTCGGAGCAAGCGATTTCGCACCGCTGCGGGAGTTGGTGGATGCAGGGCAAATGGAAGAGGCGCGCGCGCGTGTCACACCGAACATGCTGCGCCTCGGAATTGCCGGAACGCCTGCGGAAGTCATCGACCAGATCCATGAGTTGAAGGACGCGGGCGTCAACGAAGTGAACCTGGGCGGCCCATTGGGCCCGGACCCGGAAGAAGCTATCCGGCTCATGGGCGAGGAGGTCATTCCCGCGTTCCGCAACTGACTGGCCGCACACGCCTTATTCCTTACTTTATGTAAATTTGTAAGGTATCATGCGAATAAGTAAGGGAGATTCCGCCATGGTTGAATCCGCGATTACTTCAAAAGGACAGACGACGTTGCCGAAACCTGTGCGGACAGCGCTTGGCGTGGGTGAAGGAGATCGCGTCCGCTACGTTATTCTCGAAGACGAAGTTCGTATTCGGCCCGTGCGTCCGATCAGTAGCCTGTACGGCTTGTTGCGGCGCTCCGACGCCAAGCCCGCCGCAACGCTGAAGGATATGGATCGCGCCATTGCCGAAGGCGCGTGCGAGGAATGATTGCGCTCGACACCAATATCCTCGTCCGGTTTCTGGTGGACGATGAACCCCAGCAGGTCGGCATGGCCCGCGAGTTGCTGGAAGGGCTCACTGGAGAGCAGCCCGGCTTCGTTTGCCGGGAAGTCATTGTCGAGCTGGTCTGGGTTCTTGAACGCACCTACGAGTTTCCCCGAGAACGCATAGCGGGAGTGCTGGATGCCCTGATCGCAACCGAGGAGCTGCAAATCGAAGCCTCCGATGACGTTGCGCGCGCGGCATTTCAATACGGCCGCGGCGGCGCGGGCTTTTCGGACCTGATGATTGCGGCAGCCGCACAACGGGCAGGTGCGCAAGCACTGTATACCTTCGACCAGAAAGCAGCCCAAATCCCGAACGCAACGCTCCTGAGGGCATGAGCTGAAAACGCGGCGACGATGACCAAGCGGTTGAGATCACATCCGCCAGAAATGCTTGCGCGGAGGGCCGCGGCCACTGCGGATTTGCAATTGACATAAATATGTATGCCATGTATGTTTTTATGCATGCGTACGACGATTCACATTGACAACCACCTTTTCGCGGAGCTGAAGCGGATTGCCGCGGATACGGGCAGAACACTGACTGCCGTCATTCAGGACGCGCTCCGCGAGTCCCTTTCGAGACGCCGCAAGGCCGATCGGCCCACAGCCGAACTGCCCCTGTTTCATGGAACCGGGGTCATGCCCGGCGTCGATCTTAGCGACACCGCCTCCCTGCTTGATTTGATCGAAAGCAACAATGGTGCTGCCTGACGTGAACATCCTCGTCGCGGCCTATCGGGACGACGCTCCGGAACACCGATCCTGCCGGCCGTGGCTTGAGACCGTGCTTGCAGGAGACGAGGCATTCGCGATGTCCGATCTGGTGTTGAGCGGTTTCCTCCGCGTCGTAACCCATCCGCGCATTTTCGCCCGCCCGAGTCCGCCTGGAGAGGCCATGGAGTTCGCAAACGTAATCAAGCGCCAGCCCCACTGCGTCCCGGTCAGTCCCGGCGCCCGGCATTGGGACATCTTTGCGAGACTTTACCGGGACGCCGAGGTCTGGGGCAACCTGATACCGGACGCGTATTTCGCTGCCTTGGCGATCGAGCGCGGCTGCGAATGGATAACTCTCGATCGGGATTTCGCGCGCTTCGAGGGTTTGCGCTGGCGCCGCCCACCGCGCAATGAATCGTGAACGAGGTCAGAACCGCTGCGAGGGCGCTCAAACAGGAGTGAGCAGGTTTTCCTTGATGCGCAACCCCAGGCCAGGTCGCGCCAGGTCCCATCCCGCGCCTGACGCCAGCCTGCCCTGTCTGCCGAACATTAAACAGGGCTCGGTCAGGTCCTGCTCCAGTAACAAGGTGCCGAAGGCGCCTTCCGCGGCGACTAGGGATTGCCGGTGCTCGTTCATCACCGCCAGCGAGGCGCGCGTGAGGATGCTGGTCTCGCCCACCTGGGCGCCCACGATGAGGCCGATCCCCCGCCGCGTTGCCTCGTGCGCCAATTCCAGCGAGCGAATGATTCCGCCCATCTTGGACACGCGGAGATTGACGATCCAGCACTCCGGATCGTCCAGTGCCTGCAGCTGCCGGGCGCGAGCCAGGCTTTCGTCCAGAATCACCTTGACCGCGCAATCCCGGGCCACCTGTCGAAATCCTTTCAGGTCTCCGCTCTGCAACGGCTCTTCGACGGCGAATACATGCGCGTCCAGGGACTTCAGGTAGCCGATGGCTTCGGCCGCATCGCGCCACAGGTTATTGGCGTCCAGCCGAATGCGTAAATCGGCGTCGCCATGACAGGTCAGCAGCGCCAGTTTGCGGCTGTCCTTTTCCGCGTCGCCGGAAACCTTGACCTTGAAGTCGCGAAAGCCCATTTCCCAGTACTGTTCCGCCTGCTGCTGAAACGAAGAAATTGAAGCATCGCCAAGGACGGCCGAATACCCGAACGTACCGCTCAACCGGGATATACCGAGCAAACCCTCGATCGGCTGCTGCTCAATCTTGCCCAACAAGTCCAGGACCGCGATCTCCAGCGCGCAGAAGGCGGCGGGGTTCGCATCGATTTTCTCGCCGTGTGCCCGAATCCATGCGCGAAGTCCTTCCATGTCCTCGACCTGCCGAATCAATGACGGCATGCGCCTCTCGACGAACGCGGCGGCCGACTCCACGGTCTCGCCGGTAACGTATTCGCGCGGGCAACCCTCGCCGTAGCCGATTGTTCCATCAGGGCCGCAGGCCGCGACAATGACGTTGGCGGCTTCCGAGCGGCTTGCCGACGCGTGCCGGAAGACAATCCTGAACAGCACGGGAAAGCGCCGGACATCAACGCTTTCGATACGCATGACCGGACGCCGGGCCCTCAGTCCGGTTCCGCGTGCGCGTCGAAGTCAAACGGACATTCGTGCGCGTACTGCAGGTGCAGGTACTTGAATTGCGAGTCGCGCTGTCCGGCGGCCACCCGGTCGGCGCGGAATTCCCCGCCGGTACCCGCGCGCAGCCGTTTGATTTCGACCGGGGCCAGCCTTCCGCTGCCGCGCTTGCCGTCGTATTCGATATTGGCCTCGCGCAGTCCGCGGTCCACTGCATTGGCCAGGCCGGATGCCTGATACGGCTCCCGGCCCGAGGTCTCCAGGTAGAGCGTGTACATCGCCGCCTCCTGGTCGGCCAGCATGACGAAGAACTTCGCCGAAACGCCCAGACGGACCGTCGCAGCCATCACGGTATCCAGCACCTGCTTCTCGTAGAGTTTCTCGCCCGTAATGCTCGTCACCCCTTTGCCTTTTTGCACGAACTCAAGGCAGGGCGTTGCGTTGATCATGCGCGTGACCCGCACGATGTCGTTCATGTCGTAGCGGTACAGACCGTCCTGGGTGGTGACGAAAACGTAGTATTCGCCGCCTTCTTCCAGCTCGTCGAGCAGAAGAAAATCCCTGCCGCCCGCCTCCCGGGTCTCGCGCTCGACGAACTCGAAGAAGTTGTCCAGCAAAGTCGGTACGCAGACGTTTTCGGCCGCATCGATATTGACCGTGCCCTGGAATTCGCTGGCGATGTAACCCAGTTCGATGATCGAAGTCCCGGCCGGAATGGAATCGGCCAGCCGGCGAAGGGGAACACCACAACTGCCGCCGGTCCAGGTCATGATCCCCTTGAGATTGGGCCAGATTGCCGAGTAGTCCAGCACGCCGTTCGCCGCGAGCAGTCCTTCCAGTTCGCGCGCCCGGCCGCGATCGGGGGTCAGCGTGCTCTCGGCGGGCAGGTCGGCGCCATCGGGCAGCCGGCCCTCGTGTACAGCCTCGATCAGGGCCTCCGGCTCGCTTTGGATCAGGTCGAGGATCCGCACCAGCGTGGAGGGATTGGCTGTCCCGATGCCGGTTACGTTGCGCTCGGCAAGCGCAAAGGCCGCGGTGGCGAAGTAGCGCAGATCGTAATCCTCAATGTCCGCGACTTCCGGCGGCAACACGTATTTCCGGCGCACCAGTTTCGACATCCGCTTGTACAAGAGGCCCGAAGCCGAGCCATAGGGCACGCCGGACGGCATGAGTCCCTCCACCGCCTGGCCCGTGATCCCCAGCACCCGTCCTTCGAAAGCCCGGGTCCCCCGGGCCACCGAGTAGGCGAACAGCTGCTGGTTCTCCTTTACGCGCGTGAGTCCGGCGCTGGTTACGGGAATGTCCTTGGCCGATCCAAGGGTGCCGCTGGTGCGATGGTAATAGACCGGCCGGTCGGCGGTCAGGTACGGTTCTCCCGTGCGGTCCTGCACGTCCACGTACTTGCGAAGATCCTCGTAGGTCTTTGTCGGGACCGCTCGCCGATACGCCTCCGGATTCCGGATCTGCCTGAAATTGTGGCGGGCCCCGAAATGCGTGTTGGCGTTGGTGACCAGGATCCGGCGCAACAGCGCCTTTTGTGCGCTTCGCGGGTTCCCGGTGGCATTGAGCAGCGACTGATACCGGCCGTCGAACCGGAGCGACAAGGCGGCGCGCAGCGCTGCGTAGTGAAGCGGCGGGCGTTCCTTTGTCACTGGTCGCCGGCAGCGCTTTCAATGTCGGGCATGAAGGGAGTTCGCATCTGCGCCCAGAACCCCATCGGGTATGCGCGGTTCACCAGGCCCAGCGGTCCGACCTCGCGGTGCTCGGGCAGGAACCGGGTGCCGAACAGCAGGTCCCACACGATGAGGTTGTTTCCGAAGTTGTTGTTGGATTCCTCCGGCAATTCGGAGTGATGCCAGCGATGAAGCTCGGGACCGGCAATCAGGTAGTTGAGCGGCCCCAGCCGTACCAGGCAATTGGAATGCTGGTAAAAGCCGTTGATCGCGTAGAAAACGAAATAGGCCGCCAGCACATCGCCGGAGACGCCGATCAGCGCAAACGGCAGTGCATCGAAGCAGTACTGGATGGCCTTTTCCAGCGGATGAAATCGCCCCACGTTCACCCAGTACAAACGGTGCGGCGAATGATGGACGGCGTGCAGCCGCCACATCGGCGAGAACCTGTGAAAGGCGCGATGCAGCCAGTAGCGCCCGAAATCCGCCGCCAGCATCATCAGGGCCGCCTGCACCCATACAGGCAGCCGGTGCGGCCAAAGGTCCTGCACCACAAGACCCTGGGCCCGCAGGAAATCCGCCAGCGCCACCACCAGCGTAACGCTCAGCAGCAACGGCACGCCGATCTGCACCGCCCCCAGGAATATGGCGTCGGCGCCCACCTCCGGCGCGGCCGGCTTCCATTCCCGCCGATACGGGAGCTTCAGTTCATGCCAGGTAATCAGGACCGCTCCGAGCAGGACGGCCGCGTACGCGCTCAGCGCGGTGGCCAGGCCCAACCGGGAGAATCCGGCAAACGAAGCGCAGGCCAGCGCCATGACCGCCGGATAGGCCGAGGCGGCCACGAACCTGCCCCGCGTACTCATGTTGCTTTCAGTCACAGGGAACTAATGTACCGATCTTTGCGCGCTGGCGGAACGGTTCCGCAGCCATTCCACGGTCAGCAGGACCACGACGGCGAACGCGATCAGGAACACCGCCAGGGCCAGAATCGCCGGGCTGATCTGTTCCCGTATGCCGGCCCACATCTGGCGCGGTATGGTGCGTTGCTCCAGTCCCCCGAGAAACAGCACCACGACGACTTCATCAAACGACGCGGCGAACGCGAACAAGCCGCCGGAGAAGACCCCCGGGGCAATGAGCGGCAACTGGACCCGGAAGAACCGCCGCAGGGGTCCGGCGCCCAGACTGGCGGCCGCCCTCAGGACGGTACGGTCGAACCCGGCCAGCGTGGCGGTGACGGTGATGACCACGAACGGCGCCCCCAGCGCCGCGTGGGCAAGGATCAGTCCGGCATGCGTCTGACCCAGGCCGAGACCCGAATAGAAGAAGAACACGCCGACCGCCACGATGATGATGGGGGTGATCATCGGCGATATCAGCACCGCCGTAACCAGGTTGCGCGCAGGCATGGACGGGCTGGCCAGGCCGAGCGCCGCCAGCGTGCCTAACGTGGTCGCCAGGACCGTGGATGCGATGCCGATCAGCAGGCTGTTGATGAGCGCCCGGCTCCAGGCTTCATCATTGACGATGGCGTCGTACCACCGCAGGGACCACGCGTCCGGGTCCAGGCGCAGCATGCCTTCGGTGAACGTGAAGTACGGCTCCGCGTTGAAACTCAACGGCACGATTACCAGGATGGGCGCCAGCAGGAAAACGAATCCCGCGATGCAGAAGGCATTGAAGCCGTAGCGCCCCAATCGCCTTCCTGGGAACGAAGGCGTCCCCGCCTTCGTCGAGGGCGGGACGCCCTCGCTCCCAGGGTTCCTGCCCGCGTTCGGCGCACTCTTCATTTCAGCCCAGCCTCATCCGTTCTATGCCGATCACCCGGCTGTAGATGAGATACAGGGCGGTTACGGCGACCAGCAGGATACTGCTCAGCGCCGCCGCCAGCCCCCAGTTCAGGGACGTCTGCACGTGGTAGGCAATCTGGCTGGAAATCAACTCCCCGGTGCGGCCGCCCACCAGCGCCGGGGTGATGTAGTAGCCGATCGCCAGAATGAAGACCAGCAGGGAACCGGCGCCGATGCCGGGCAGGGTCTGCGGCAGGTAGACGCGCCGGAACGCCTCAAGCGGCGAAGCGCCCAGCGAAATGGCGGCCGGCATGTGCGATGCCGGGATGGAGCGCATGACCGAGTACAGCGGCAACACCATGAACGGCAGCAGCACGTGGGTCATCGCCACGAAGGTGCCGGTCATGTTGTAGATCATCTGCAGCCGGGCGTCATCGGGCAGTATGCCCAGGGAAACCAGCAAGCCGTTGATCACTCCCTGGCGCTGCAGCAGCACGATCCAGGCCGTGGTGCGCACCAGCAGCGAAGTCCAGAACGGGACCAGCACCAGTACCAGCAGCAGCCGTCCTCTCCCGGGTGGGGAATTGGCAACCATGTAGGCAATGGGATAGCCGATCGCCAGACACAGCACCGTCACGCCCAGGCTGACCAGCAGGGTGCGCCACATCAACGGCGTGTAAACGCGGCTTTCTTCCGGCCTGCGGCCGATGCTGCCGTCTTCCCGGCGTTCCAGGTCCAGCGCCTGAAGGTAATTGGCCAGCGTGAACGGCGCGCCGGCCTGCCGGATCGCCTGCCAGGTCTGCGCATCTTCCCAGCCGGCATGGATGCCGGTCAGCGTTTCCCGCCAGGAGCCGGCGTATTCGACTCTGTCCAATCCCCGCGCCGTGCGGTTGAGCACCCCCCGCATGCCTCTGCGCACCCGGTTGGCGGCGCCGCTGACGCGGCCCAGCGTCCTCTCCTCGCGCGCTGCGGGAAGCTCCCGTGCGATGGCGGCGAAGGCGGCCTCGGCCGGCAAGCTTTCCCCGTCCCATTCGGCAAGCGCTCGCATCGTTTGCGGAAGCACGCGGGACATTTCCGGCTGCCAGGCGCTCTTGCTCAGCAGAGTGCCCAGCGGAACCAGGAAGCTGACCGTGACGAATGCCAGCAGAGGCAGTACCAGCGCCAGCGCGCCCAGCCGGGGCGCCGTCGCGGCCAGGTGCCGAAAACGCTTCAAGGTTCGGGGTTCGACCCGGCGGCTAGCGCGCCAGCCAGGCGCTGAAGCGTTCGTACATGTCGTCGCGGTTCTCGCTCCACCAGCGCCAGTCCAGGCTCAGCGCCCGCTTCATGTTGTCCGGCGAAGTCGGCATGTGCGGCTGCATCGCCGTGCCGGTTTCGAGATGCCTGTCCACCAGAGCGCGGGCCGACAGGCGCACCGGCCCGTACGAGATGTACTTGCTGACGTTGGCTATGGAACCCGGCCGATTGGCGAACTTCACGAATTGCATGGCCTCCTCGTAGCGCTCGGTGCCGGCCACGATGGCCAGATATCCCGTATCCAGCGCCTGTCCGTCCCACACGATCACGAAAGGCTGGTTCTCCAGCACCTGGGCATTGAAGATGCGGCCGTTGTAGGCCGTGCTCATGATCACTTCGCCATCAGCCAGCAGCTGCGGCGGCTGCGCCCCGGCTTCCCACCACACCACCTGATCCTTGATCGTGTCCAGCTTGCGAAAGGCGCGGTCCTGGCCTTCGGGCGTGTCCAGCGTCCGGTACACCTGGTCCAGCGGAACGCCGTCGGCCATCAGCGCGAACTCGAGGTTCACCAGCGGCGAGCGGCGCATGCCGCGGCGCCCGGGAAACTTCTCCAGGTCGAAGAAGTCCGCTACCGTCTCGGGCCCCGGCCCCGTCAGGAAATTGCTGTTGTAGGCGAACACCGTGGAATAGAAGGTCATTCCAGCGCCGCATTCGTTGACATACTCGGCGGGATAGTCGGCTTCAGGCGATTCGCCGTTCACGCCCGCGGGCAAGTCCGCAAGATCGACAAGTTCGATCAGGCCCTCGTCGCAGGCCAGCCGGGCGTCCGGCAGCTCCATATCCACAACGTCCCAGTGCACCGCGCCGGCATCGACCTGCGCGCGGATCTGCGCCAGGCCGCCGTTGTAGTCCTCCAGCAGCACCTCGATGCCGGTTTCCTCGGTAAACGCCTTGTGGTAGGCCTCCTGGCAGGACCGCGCGTAGGAACCGCCCCAGGACACCACCGTAATCGATTGCGCCGATGCGCCGCCGCCCGGCGCCAGCAGGTGCAGCGCCAGCAAAGGCGCGGCTGCCATTGCAGCCCCCGACCGGAAAACTCTCGGAAAATACTCGCTCACGTCATGCTCCCTTGTCTTTCAATACGCTACCGCCTCGAGCGCCCGGCAATCCAGCGCGCCCCAGCCGATTCGAACCCGGTCGCCCGGCAGAATGCCGCCATGACCCACGATGTTGGGGATCTTGGCGATGAAATCCGAACTGCCGCAAACTTCCAGCCGCACGCGCAGATGATCGCCGAGAAAGCTGATGTCCTCCACCAGGGCGTCGAACTCGTTCGAATACTGCATCGACAGCGGTGCGATGTTGACCCTTTCCGGGCGAATGGCGACCAGTGTTTCGCTGCCCGGAGGCAGGTCGGCGATGTGGGCGGCCTGCAAACGCTGCTCCGCCACGTTCACCTCGCACACTCCGCGCTCCACCGACACGATCCGCCCCTTCAGCAGGTTGTTCTCGCCGATGAAGCTGGCCACGAAGGGCCTCTGCGGTTCCTCGTACAGGACCTCCGGAGTCGCCACCTGCTCTATCCGGCCGGCCCGGAAGACGGCCACGCGGTCGGACATCGCCATGGCCTCCTGCTGATCGTGTGTCACGTACAGCACGGTAACCCCGAGCTGCCGCTGAATGCGCCGGATTTCGTACTGCAATTGCTCCCGCAGGCGCCGGTCCAGGGCGCCCAGCGGTTCGTCCATCAGCACGAGTTCGGGCTCGAACACCAGAGCCCGCGAAATGGCCACGCGCTGCTGCTGTCCGCCGGACAACTGGTTCGGCCGGCGATCCTCAAAGTCCTCCAGGCGCACGAGCTCCAGCGCCCGCGCGACGCGCTCGCGACGCTGCCCGGCGCTCAGGCCGCGCACTTCCAGGGGAAAGGCCAGGTTGGCGCCCACGCTCATGTGCGGGAACAGCGCGTAATTCTGAAAGACCACGCCAATGCCCCGCTTGTCCGGCGGCAGGCCGGCAACCGAGACTCCGTTGATGCGGATGTCGCCGGTGGTAGGCGGCTCGAAGCCGGCCAGCATCATCAGGCAGGTCGTCTTGCCCGAACCCGACGGCCCCAGGAGCGTCAGGAACTCGCCCCGATTCAATTCGAGGTCGAGGTCGCGCACGACCCAGTCCGACTCCGCGTAGCGCTTGTACACTGCTAAGTACTCGACGTGCGGGGCTGGCTGATTCATTGCGCTTTCAGTGGATTCCTGTCGGTGCGGCGGCCCCGAAAACGGGCGGCGTCATTGTGAAAGACCGCTCAGGCAAAAGCAAACCGGATCGCCGGCAGACCGGGGATCCCTAGCCGCGCGGGGAGTAGCTGAAGATTTTCGGGTTTCGTTTCCGCCGGCGGATATGCAGGCCAAGCAACAGAATGAACGAGGCGAGAACGAGGTGAAAGAAGGTAGGCAGCGACTTCGCGAACCAGGCCTGATCGGCCAGAATGGTCAGGCCGGCCAACCAGCGGAAGGCCATGACGGCAAAGTAGGCGCCGCCGAAAACAAGACAAACCCGGTACTTCCACGGCCTTGCCCGTATCGTGCCGTTTCGCACCCTGTGCAGCACAAAACTCATCAACCCGACAATGCCGAACTGGCTGGCGAGCAGGACCGGGTAGGGCAGCAAGCCGGTATGCCAGGCTTCGAATTCGGGAATCCAGTCCACGGGGAAAAGCGCCTGCAGCAATTGCGCGCACACACGCAGGACGAACAGAGCAGTCAACATGCTCATCAGTACCAGCGTACGCCGGCTGCCTTTCATTCAACCCCCGTCTTGAATCCCCCCAAAGCTTACCAGCCGCCCGGAAAACGGCGAAGCCGGAGGAGAGTCCTGAGGGGTCCGTGTATCTTACGCTCTATGTGCGCCCCGGAAGTTGCGGTATCTTCCCTGACCGGGGCACCAGTAGACAAACGGAGGGCAATACGATGAAGAGATCACTGGCGAGGCTGGCGGTTGTGGCCGTTCTGGCCGGCTTGAGCGGGACTGCGCTGGGGCACGCCTATGTGCACATGACTCACATGCCGGCGGGCTGGTTCCATGATGTGGAGATGCGGGTACCGCACGGCTGCGGACCGGATCCAACGACCGAGGTGCGGGTAAAGATTCCCGATGGCGTCTTGCGCGTGACCGTCGCGCATGATCCCGATTGGCAGGCCGAGACGATCATGCGCGAACTCGATCCGCCGATTGAAATGGGCGAAGGTTACGAGATCAAGCAGACTGTGGACGAGATCGTCTGGACCGGGTCCGAACTGCCGACGCGGCGATTCGGACGCTTCATGTTCCGCGCGCTGCTGCCGGAAGAACCCGGCCGCATCCTCTGGTTCAAGACGATCCAGCGCTGCGGCGAGGACAAGGAGTTGCGCTGGGACAAGGAGAAGACCGACGACAGCCAGCCTATGGGAGTATTCCTGCGCGTCGTGCCCGACTCCTCCCCGTTCGTGGTGCTGACCGAACCGGAGCGCCCTCAATACGACTTCTGATATGCCCCGGGCGAACGTGCTCGACGTCGGCGACTGACGTGGCCCGGGTGCCTGCATGAGCAACAGGCGCGGACCGAAGCGGCGAACGCCGTTCAACCGCACGCTGCTGACCGTGCACAAGTGGGCGGGCCTGACCGCCGCCGCCTGGCTGCTGGTGCTGGGAGTGACCGGCATTCTGCTCGATCACGACGAGTGGCGCTGGCAGCGGCAGATGACCGTTCCGGAATCGTGGCTCTCCGCGCGAGTGGCGCGGCTGCTGCCGGCCACGGTCATGCGTTACGTTGCGGTGGATGAAGCACGGCCGAACCGCTGGCTGGGCGGTTCCGAGCGCGGCCTGTGGCTGACCGAAGACGGCGGCGAGAACTGGCGCGACGTTTCCTTTCCCGGTGGCGAACAGCCACAGGTTCTGCGCTTCGTTCGTCCAGGCGACGGCAGCCTCGAAGGAATCGTCGTGGCCACCGACGACGGGCTGTGGCGAACGACCGGACAGGGCCGGGGCATCGAGCGCTTCGCCCTGCAGGGGACACGCATCGGCAGCCTTGCCCGCGGCAGCCGCCCGGATGAAGTGGTCGGGGTAGTGGGCCATGAAAGCATTTTCCGCATCAGCCGCAGCGACCCCTCCCGGATTGAATGGCTGAACCTGGATCGGGTTACGGTTACGGGACTGCCGGAACAGGTCAGCGTCTATGACTTCGTCTTCGACCTTCACTTCGGCTACGGAATTTTCGGCCGCACGCCTTCGACGCTGATCAATGACCTGGGAGGCCTGGCGATGGCGGTGCTGGCCATCAGCGGCTTTCTCTACTGGTTCCTGCCGTGGCGCTGGCGGCGCCGGTCCGGACCGGGACCCCGGGTGCGCCGGGAAACACACCGGTGGCTGTACCGCACCCACGCCACCGTGTTCGGCCTTCTGGCGCTCATACCGATCGTTTACCTGAGCGTGACGGGAATAATCCTGGATCACGTTGTCGGCTTCGGAAACTGGGCGCGGGACGTGCCGATGGAACGCTCGTCCCTGCCGCCCGTCTATCAGTACCGCTCGCTGGGCGAGGAGCTGGAGCAGGTCGTGGCGTATCCCGGGAAACCCCGGCGGCTAAGCGTCAGCACCCGGCTCGGGCTCCTGCACACG
>JAJEGN010000014.1:2500-350752 GCA_022819855.1 Gammaproteobacteria bacterium
ATCGCCGATCAGAAAGACGACGTCGTGGCCGAACTGCTGGAACTGCCGCATCTTGTTCAGCAGCACGGTATGCCCGAGATGAAGATCCGGAGCGGTGGGATCGAATCCGGCCTTGACGGTCAGCGGCCGCTGTTGGCCGAGCCGATCCCTGAGCTCCGACTCGAGCACGACCTCTTCGGCGCCGCGAACCAGCTCCGCAAGTTGTTCTGCTACCGCTACCAAGGCCTGTTCCCCGATGTCCGGCGCTCAAACGCGCCGGGGCGGAGCGAAGCATAGAACAACGCGGCAGGAGGGTCGATTCTCGCTCCCGGACCGCTCCGGTTTCTCCCCACGGCCCTTGCCTTTCAGGCGGGTTTCGCGGGCGCGGCACGATGCCGCGCAATTTGCGTGACTGAAGTCATGCAGGTAGATTACACGCGGCTCCAGCGCCAGAGATTCGATGAAACCGTACCCTGGCGGCATCCGCCACGATTTTCGGGACCCCTGGCTCAACGCGCGCCTGCGATCGCGCGGCAGGCGCTGGGCGTGGTTCGCCCTGGGAATCCTGCCTCCGCTTGTGGCGGGCACAGCGTTGCTCGTCAGCGGGTCCAACCCGTCGAATCTGCCTGCCGGGGAGAGTCCGGCTCCGCAGGAGGCGATTCCCGACGCAGCCGTGGCGCCGCCCGCTTCGCTACCGCAAGCTGCTGCGCCGTCCTTCATCGGCCCTGAGCTTCCGCAGGCTGGTCCGCGCGAGTTCGCGGACGCCGCGACGATCGATCTCCTCGTGGACCGCGGCGACACGCTGGAGATCCTGTTCCGGCGCAACGGCCTGAAACTCGCCGATCTCGCCGAGATGGCCGTGCTGCCCGACGCCGCCGAGCACTTGCGCGTGCTCAAGCCCGGCAACGAGATTCGGGTCACGCATCGGGACGGCTCCGTCCTGGAACTCGTTCGCGAGATCGACGCGATCGAGTTGCTCGAGATCAGGCGCAGCGAAGGGGGGTTCGAAGCCGTAACGACCGAGCGTGATTTCGAGACCCGCACGGTCGACGCGCACGGGGAGATCCGCACGTCGCTGTTCGAGGCGTCGCTGGCGGCTGGCGTATCGGATGCCTTGACGATGGAAATGGCCGGAATCTTCCAGTGGGATATCGACTTCATCATGGACGTTCGCAGCGGCGACACGTTTACCCTGATCTACGAGGAGTTGTGGCGCGACGGCGAGAAACTCGGCAACGGCGAGATCGTTGCAGTGCAGTTCGTCAACCAGGGAACGCAATATCGGGCAGCGCGTTATACCGACGCGGCCGGCAACAGCGACTACTTCACCCCGGAGGGCCTGAGCGTGCGCAAGGCGTTCATGCGCGCGCCGCTGGAATTCACGCGCGTCAGCTCGAACTTCAACCCGAACCGCAGGCATCCCGTGCTCAACACGATCCGCGCTCACCGCGGCGTCGATTACGCGGCGCCGACCGGAACGCCGGTCATGGCTGCGGGCGACGGCACGATCGAAATGCGCGGTCGAAACGGCGGCTACGGCAATACGGTGGTCCTGCGCCACGGCGGCAATATCACGACGCTCTACGCGCACCTGTCGCGCTTCGGCGCGCCGACGGTCGGCAGCCGTGTCAGGCAGGGCGACATCATCGGCTATGTCGGGAGCACCGGGCTGGCCACGGGGCCCCACCTGCACTACGAGTACAGAATCTCCGGCGTACACAGAAATCCGCGTACCGTGCCGCTGCCGCCGGCCGATCCGATTTCCGCGCAGCATAGAGAGGACTTCGAAGCGACAGCCACGGCACTGTGGCGCCGGCTCGATCAGAACGGTCCGACCGCGTTCGCCAACGCCTCGAATTGACCCAACGGTTCTCATAAGCGGTAGGCTTGCCGCATGAGCGAGCTTTACGTCGGCCTGATCTCCGGGACCAGCATCGACGGCGTCGACGCCGCGCTCGTCAAGTTCGGCGACCGCGACTGCGCGCTCGTGCACTCGCGCACGACGCCGTATCCGGCGCAACTCCATGAACGCGTGCGCACGCTGATCGACGACCCGACGACGACGCTGGTCGAGTTCGGCGCCCTCGACGTTGCACTCGGAAGGTTTTTTGCCTTGTGCGCGAACGAGCTTATCGATGCATCCGGTGTCGCGAGGGCCGATGTGCGCGCGATCGGCCACCACGGCCAGACCGTCTTTCACCGACCGGACGGTCCGGAACCGTTCACGCTGCAACTCGGAGATCCGAACAGCCTGGCCGCGCGGACCGGCATCGCGACGGTCGCCGACTTCCGCCGCCTCGACGTGGCCTGCGGCGGTCAGGGTGCGCCGCTCGTGCCCGCGTTTCACGAGTGGTTGTTCGGTTCGGACGAGGAACTGCGCGTGGTGGTCAACATCGGCGGTATCGCGAACGTGACGGTGCTCGAGCGCGGCCGGGCGACATCCGGTTTCGATACCGGGCCCGGCAACACGCTGCTCGACGGCTGGATTCGACGCTGCCGGGGGCGAGAGCATGACGAGAATGGCCGCTGGGCGGCATCGGGCACGGTCGACCCAGCTCTGCTCGACCGCTTCCGCGCGGAGCCGTATTTTTCACATGGGCCGCCGAAATCGACCGGGCGCGAGCTCTTCAATCTCGGCTGGATCGAACGGCATCTGCAGGACTCGGCCGAGGTACCCGCCGATGCCGACGTCCAGGCGACCCTGGCCGAGCTGACCGCGGCTACGATCGTCGGCGCTCCGCGCCCGCTGCAAGCGGGCCGCCTGATCGTCTGCGGCGGCGGGGCCCACAATGGTGATCTGATCGACCGCCTCGGCAGGCACGCGGGGTGTCCGGTCGAATCGAGCGACGCCTACGGTATCGGACCTGACTGGGTCGAAGCGGCCGCGTTCGCCTGGCTTGCGCGCGCCCGGTTTGCCGGCGAGCCGGGCAACGCGCCGACGGCTACCGGCGCCGACCGCAAACTCGTTCTTGGCGGACTTTATCGAGGCGCGTAACGCCGGGCCGAATCGTATACTGTGCCCTTTGGGCGCGAGTCGCCCGCGCCGCCATCCGTCGATCGTGGACACCCCCAACCTCAAGTCGCCCGACTTCTACATCAACCGCGAACTCTCCCAGCTTGAGTTCAACAAGCGCGTGCTCGCACAGGCGAGGGACGCGACCGTGCCGCTGCTCGAGCGGCTCAAGTTCCTGTGCATCACGTCGACGAATCAGGACGAGTTCTTCGAGGTCAGGGTCGCCGGTCTCAAGCAGCGCGAGGAAGTCAGTTCTGCGCCCAGAGGTCCGGAGCAGATGAGTCCCGCGGAGGTCTTGCGTACGATTCACGAGGTCACCACGGAGATCGTCATCGAGCAGTACCGCCTGTTGAACGACGTACTGATTCCGGAGATGCGCGAGGAGGGCATTCGCTTCGTACGGCGCGACGACTGGACCGAGGATCAGCGCCTGTGGCTCGAGCAGTACTTTCAGTCGGAGATCGTGCCGGTACTGAGCCCGACGACGCTCGATCCAACGAGGCCTTTCCCGCGCATCCTGAACAAGAGCCTGAACTTCATCGTCGGCCTCGACGGCCGTGATGCGTTCGGCCGCCAATGCCGCCGGGCGATCGTCCAGGCGCCGCGCTCGCTGCCTCGCCTGATCCAGCTCCCGCAGGAGCTCATCGGCACGGGCGGGACGGACTTCGTCTTTCTCTCCTCGATCATTCATGCCTTCGTCGACCAACTCTTCGCGGGCATCAGGATCACGGGCTGCTACCAGTTCCGGGTTACGCGCAACAGCGAACTGTACGTCGACGACGAGGACGTCGACGATCTCATTCGAGCGCTCGAGGGCGAGCTCTTCGAGAGCCGCTACGGCGACGAAGTGCGGCTCGAACTCGCGCACAACTGCCCGGACGAATCGGCCGAGTTTCTGCTCGAACACTTTCACCTGACGCATGAGGATCTCTATCGCGTTCCGGGGCCGGTCAATCTGAATCGGCTCCTCGCGGTCTACGATCTCGTCGACCGCGCCGACCTCAAGTACCCGCCCTTCACGCCCGGGATGCCGAAGACGCTCGTCAACGTCAGCCCCTTCGAGGCGACGAAGAAGGGCGACATCCTGCTGCACCACCCGTTCGAGTCCTTCGTTCCGGTCATGGACTTCGTGCACCGGGCAGCCAACGACCCCGATGTCGTGGCGATCAAGCAGACGCTGTATCGAACGACGCCCGACTCACCGATCGTCGCGAGCCTCGTGTCCGCCGCGAAGGCCGGCAAGGAAGTCACCGTGCTGATCGAGCTTCGCGCGCGATTCGACGAGGCGGCGAACATCGAACTTGCCACCAAGCTGCAGGAAGCCGGAGCGCATGTCGTCTATGGCGTCGTGGGCTACAAGACGCACTGCAAGATGATTCTCGTCGTGCGCAGGGAAGCGGGCCGTCTCACGCGCTACGTGCACCTGGGCACGGGCAACTACCACCCGCAGACGGCGCGCGTATACACCGACTATGGACTGTTGTCGGCGGACGAAGAGTTCGGTGAGGACGTGCACCAGGTCTTCATGCAGCTCACGAGCCTGACGAAGGCCTCGGAACTCAAACTGCTGACCCAGTCCCCGTTCGCCCTGGAACAGAAGCTGCTCGCCCTGATCGACCGGGAAACGGATCTTGCCGCGGCGGGCGGCACGGGACGCATCGTCGCGAAGATCAACGCACTCGTCGAACCCGGTGTCATCAGGGCGCTCTACAAGGCGTCGATGGCCGGAGTCAGCGTCGATCTCATCGTGCGCGGCGTCTGCTGCCTCAGGGCCGGCATCCCGGGCATCTCCGAGAACATCCGCGTTCGCTCGATCGTCGGCCGCTTTCTCGAGCATACGCGCTGCTACTATTTTCGTAACGGCGGCGAAGGGGAGGTGTACTGCGCGAGTGCGGACTGGATGGACCGGAACCTTTTCCGCCGCATCGAAGTTGCTTTTCCGATTCGCGACGAAGGCCACGTGGAGCGGCTCGTCGGCGACCTTGAAACGTACCTCGCGGACAACACCCAGGCCTGGGAACTGGAGTCGGACGGCAGCTACAGGCGAATTGTCCGATCGGACGGCGAGGAAGCGGTTTCGGCGCAAACGCGCCTGCTCGCTCAGCTCGCCGAGGTCTCCTGAACCGCCGCGAGCGTCCCCAGACTCAGCTCGAACCCGCGCGTCTGCAGCCAGGCCTGCTCCTGGCCGAGATCGGCCTGGGTCAGCGGGTTCTCTGCGTACCACGTCCTCGGAAGCAGCAACTGCAGGCTCTGAGGTCCGCAGATCACCCCGACGTCAGGCTGCGTGACGCGACTTCGAGTCCGGTTGAGCAGGACGGCGAGCCGGAGCAGGACGATGAGTCTGAGCAGCGGCCCGCGCCAGCGCTCGGGAAGCTCGTCGAGCGACATGTCGTCGAGTTTGCGGCGGTGCCGCGCCACGAGAGTTGCGAGCAGCTGCTGCTCGAGGTGTCCGAACCCGGGCATGTCCGCGTTGGCGAGCAGGTAGCCGCCGTGCTGGTGATAGCGGGCGTGGGCGATATCCAGTCCGATCTCGTGCAGCATGGCCGCCCAGCGCAGCAGCGGGCGGACCTGCTCTTCATCAAGCTGCCATTGCCCCTCCACCTTCTCGAGCAGGGCAAGCGCCGTCGTCTCCACACGCCGCGCCTGCTTCCCGTCGATGTGGTAACGCCGTTGCATCGCCTCGACGGATCGCTCGCGCGGATCGTGATGATGCATCCGGCCGAACATGTCGTAGAGCAGGCCTTCCCGCAGTGAGCCGTCGGTCACGTCCATGCTGTCGACCGACAGGTTGTTCATGATCTCGACAAGGATCGCAACGCCGCCGGGGAAGACCGGAGCGCGGTCCGGCGACAGGCCCGGCAGATCGAGATCCTCGACGTGCCGCGCATCGATCATCGCGTCGATGAGGGACTCGACGGCGGCGAGCGACACGCCGCGCTCGACCAGTCCCATCTGCTGCGCGACTTCGGCGGCCGCTCTGACGGTGCCGGAGGAGCCGATCGCCCGGTCCCAGCCCAGACGCCGGAACGTCGCGCAGATCGGGCGCAGCTCGAGCTGGGCCGCCAGCCTCGCACGGTCGAACCGCTTTCTGCTGAGCCGGCCGGTCCTGAAGAACTTGTTGCTGAGCCTGACGCAACCGAGCGACAGACTCCCCATGCGCCGGGGCTCGCGGCCCTCGCCGATGATGAGTTCCGTGCTGCCGCCGCCGATGTCGACGACGAGGTTCGAGGTCGGTTCGCTGCCGATGTGGTAGGTGACGCCGAGATAGATGAGCCGCGCCTCCTCCATGCCGGAAACGACTTCAACGGGATGACCGAGCACCGCTTCGGCAGCGGCGAGAAAGCCGTAGGCATTGCGGGCCTTGCGCAGTGTGTTCGTGCCGACCACACGTACGTTGCCCGCATGCATGTCGTGCAGCCTCTGTCCGAATCGGCGCAGGCAACCGAGCGCCTTGTCCTGCGACTGGTTGTCGAGATACCCGTCGCTGCTGAGCCCGGAAGCGAAGCGAACCATTTCGCGCAGCCGGTCGAGGATGATGAACTGGCCATGGTGAATCCGGGCCACGACCATGTGGAAACTGTTGGAGCCGAGATCGACAGCCGCCATGACTTCGGCAGGCTCGTCCGAGGGCGTTGTGACCGTCGTTAACAATTCCGTTTGCGGTCAGATCGGGACTGCTGGCATCGTGTTTTCAGGCCCCGATCACACAGAGAAGGACGATCCGCAGCCGCAGGTCGTCGTTGCGTTGGGGTTGCGAATGATGAACTGGGCGCCGGAAAGATCTTCCCGGTAGTCGATCTCCGCACCCGTCAGGTACTGAACGCTCAGCGGGTCCACGAGCAGCGTCACGCCGCCGTTTTCGATCTCGGTGTCGCCGTCCTGGAGCTGTTCGTCGAACGTGAATCCATACTGAAATCCCGAGCATCCGCCGCCCTGGATGTAGACGCGCAGCTTGAGCGCGGGATTGCCTTCCTGCTCGATGAGTTCGCCGACCTTGTGCGCAGCCGCATCCGTAAAGTTGAGCGCCTGCTCATGATCCGCCCAAACCTGTTCCGTCATGCGCTTACTCTCCGACTACGTTGACCGGCCACACGCGTTTGCCCTCTTGCGTCGTGGCCTGATCGGCTTCGGCCTGGCCCTGCCCGGCGTCGCTCGATGCGTCCTTGGCCCTTGCCGGATCGTGCGGGGCAGCAGCCTTCTTCCGGGGCTGTGGTTTCGTATCCCGGACGGTGCTCGTGTGCACGAGGTTGCCGTTCACTTCGCCGCCGACTTCGATGCGGATCAGCTTGTATTCGACGTTGCCGTCGACGCGCGACTTGGGCCCGAGTTCGAGGCGTTCCGACGCAGAAACATTGCCCTTGACCGCGCCGTTGAGCACCACGTGCGGCGCGACGACCTGGCCTTCGACGCTGCCGCGTTCGCTGATGCTCAACACCGCGTTCTTGCCGCCGACGGCCTTGACGTCGCCCTTGACATCGCCGTCCACGTGACAGCCGCCGCTGAACTCGATGTCGCCCACGACCCGCGTTCCGGCGCCTACGAGCGTGTTGATCGACGAGGGTGCGTGTTTCTGCTTACCGAGCATGAACTGAACTCCGCTTCAATCAGGATGCGCTAGCCGCTGACGATGGACCATTGAAAGCGCTGCGTCACCGGCTCGCCGGGCGGACTCGTCGGCCGGATCGAGACTTCCACCATGTCAGGTTCGAATCCCGCTGGCAAGACCACCTGCTGCTCGAAATTCTGGAAGTATCGAAAATCATATGCAAGGACATCCGTGCCGCCGATGCCTGCGAGTTCTCCGAGACCGAACTCGACGCGCTCGCCGCCGATCGCGCCGCTCATTCTGACCTCGGCAGTGCCCGCAACCGGGTCGCTGTGGATGATCGCCTGAACCAGCATCAGCCGGAGCACGTGCTGGCGTTCGAACCCGGTCGATCGAACCTCCAGATTCTGGATGCGCAGGCCCGCCACACCGTCCTCGGGCGACACGATGCCCCGGTAGAACGCAAGCTCCTCCTCGCTGGTCTGCAGCTCGGCCTGCAAGCGGCCAAGATCGGCCTCGATCTGCGCATACGTCGCCCGATCGATATCGCGCGATGTTTCAAGGATCGCGATCTCGCGCCTGAGTTCCTCGATCGTCGCTTCCAGCTGCACGGTCCGCTGCTCGAACCCGGCAACATCCCGGCGATGGTCGAGGATCGAATAGCCCGAGTGGAGCCGCCCGAGTTCGTAACCCAGCCAGGCGACGCCGCTGATCAGTGCGGCTGCGATCAGCGGACGCAGCATCCACGCGCCGGCCGGTCGACGCGGACTCATCGGCCCGCATGCTCCCCGGCGAGCCTGCCTGCGACGCCGGCCTGGCCGTCGGGAAACGCCAGCGGGCTGAGTTCCGTCAGCGCCTGCTCGTAGACGTGCCGCTTGAAGTAGATCACTTCCTTGACCGGTTGCCAGTAGTCCACCCAGCGGCAGCGGTCGAACTCGGGCTGCTCGCTGAGGTCGAACCTCAGCGCCGCCGGGTCGCTCAGGAGCCTGAGCAGGAACCAGCGCTGCTTCTGCCCGATGCATCGCGGGCTGCTGTCGCGGCGAATGTAGCGCCTGGGAAGCCGGTAGCGAAGCCAATCGCGAGTCCTGCCGACGACATCGACATCTTCGGGTTCAAGGCCGACTTCCTCCCGGAGTTCCCGGTACATCGCATTCTCGACGGGCTCGTCCGGGCGCACGCCCCCCTGGGGAAACTGCCAGCCGGTCTGTCCCCGCCGCCCGGCGATCAGCACCTGACCGCGCCCGTCGGTGATGATCATCCCGACGTTGGCGCGATATCCGTGTTCGTCGATGAAGTCCATGTCGATGCCAGTGATGTTTCGGCCATGTCACCGACCCACCATCTGGCTGACGATCATAAGCGATTCGCTGCCGTCGCGCGTCCGGGCGGGATCAGGACCGGCTTTCGAGATAGCGGCGGCCGGCTTCCATCAACTCGGCGAAGCCGGCCGAATCGCCGTCCGCAACGAGTCGCCGGACGCGTTCGGTCGCCTCGCCGAGCGCCTCGAGCGCGGCGCTGCCGTAATCGTTGAGCGCCTGGATCTCGAAGTACAGGTGGGGGTTATCGCTCGCGACGAGGCTGGCGACCTCCAGTTGCGCATCGAACGTCGTGCTCGACAGCGTTCTGAGCCGCGGAACGAGCTCGCCGCTCTCCGCAAGCGCCGTGAAGAACGCCAGGTTCAGCGCATGCGACAGGCCGAGCACGTAGGCGATGAGCCGGTCGTGTTCGTCGAGCGTCATGTCGATGAGTTCGGCCATCGTCGACGCGAAGAGCATGCGCGCTTCGGCGGTGGCGTCGGCGACGCCTACATCCACGAATACGACATGGCGTCCCGAGAGCAGGCGCGTTTCCGGGCCGAACATCGGATGGATCGACGTGACCCGGCAGCCGGCGTCGACGAGCCGCGACAGGCTTTCCCTGAGCGGCGTCTTCAACGAGCCGATGTCGACGATGAGCCCCGGCGGGCGGCGTTCGGCGAGTACGCCGAGCACTTCTGCCGCCGTCCTGATCGGTGTCGCGACGACGATGAGATCGTGGTCGAGTTCGATGCCCTGCCAGTCGCCGACGTTGCGCGCGCCAGAGCTGGCCTCAGCGGGATCGGCGACTTCCACGGCGTAGCCCTGCGAACCCAGGAACCCGACAAACCATCGGCCCATCTTGCCGGCGCCGCCGATGATCAGCGCACGCTTGCCGACGCCGCCGGTCTGGGCCGCGACCCGGGTCCGTTCCTGCTGCGCCAGCGACGAGCGGATGAGCTGCCGCATGACATTCTCGGCGAGCTCCGGTTCCAGTCCCAACTCGACTGCCTGGTCATGTGCACCTTTCAACACTTCGCGCTCGCGCTCATAATCGCGCGTCGGTACGGCGTTCTCGATCTTGTGCGCACCGATCTCGGTGACGATGCGCTGACGGTCCGCAACGAGCGCGATCAGTTCGCGGTCTATGCGGGTCAGTCGCTGGCGTAGCTGGTCGAGTGTCATGGTCGCCTCCGTGGAAGCGGTTTGTACTCGCCTGGCCACGACAGTGCAAGACGAACCCGGGCGGAGACGGGCGCCGTGTGGCGGCGACGGGATGAGACGGCACTGCGAAGGAGTCATGAACATGCAACTGGAATTGATCGATGAAGCACGCTGCTTCGAAGGGCGTCAGCAGACCTGGCGGCACCGTTCGGAAGTCTGCGACTGCGACATGCAGTTCGCGGCGTTTCTGCCGCCGGCGGCGGAGTCCGGGCCGGTTCCGGCCCTGTACTGGCTCTCGGGGCTGACCTGCACCGAGGAGAACTTCAGCGTCAAGTCAGGTGCGCAGCGCCATGCCTCGGCTCTTGGAATTGCGCTTGTCATACCGGATACGAGCCCGCGCGGCGTGGGCATTGCCGGTGAAGACGAATTCATGAACGTCGGGACCGGCGCGGGCTTTTACGTCAACGCCACACAAGCGCCCTGGTCCGCGCATTACCGGATGTACGACTACGTCGCGCACGAACTGGTCGCCGCGGTCAACGGAAGTCTCCCCGTCGATCCGGCTCGCAAGTCCATCAGCGGGCACTCGATGGGCGGTCACGGCGCGTTGACGGTGGGTCTTCGCAACGCCGGCGAGTATCGGTCGATCTCGGCCTTTTCGCCGATTTCCTCGGCCAGCCGGTCGGACTGGGGCCGGCAGGCGCTCGCCGCCTACCTCGGTCCGGACGAGTCTGCCTGGCTCGATTACGATGCCTGCGCGGTCATCCGGTCTCAGCCGAGCCACCACGAGCTGCTCGTGGACCAGGGCGGCGCAGATCCGTTTCTCGCCGAACTGCGCCCGGAGGCTCTGCAACAGGCTTGCGCGAGCGCCGGGCAGAAACTGAACTACCGCGAGCGCCCTGGCTACGATCACGGTTACTTCTTCGTTGGAACGTTCATCGAAGAGCATCTGCGCTTCCACGCCGAGGCGCTGACCTAGCAGCCTGCGCCATGACTACGCTGCCGCAGCCGCTGCCCGCCGACCCGCTGCCGTTACTGGAGGAGTGGCTCGCAGCGGTGTCCGCCAGCGGCCGGCTGCGCAACCCGACCGCGATGGCGCTTGCGACGGCGGACGCGCAAGGCCGCCCGGCCGTTCGCATGGTGCTGCTCAAGCAGCTTTCGGTTGCGGCGGGGTTCGTGGTGTTCTACACCCACTACGGCTCGCGCAAGGGGCAGGAACTCGACGTCAACGCCCGCGCCGCCGCTGCGCTCTACTGGGAAGAACTGGATGTCCAGGTGCGGCTCGAAGGCCCGGTGGTCCGGTGCCCCGAGGACGAGAGCGACGCGTACTTCGCCACGCGCCCGAGAGGCAGCCAGATCAACGCGCTCGTCAGCGAACAGAGCGCGCCGCTCGAGGATTTCGATGCCTTCCTGCGCAGGATGCGCGAAAAGGTGGACGAGCCTGGCGGCGCACCGGATCCGGCCGATCCTGTAGCAGGCGGAGCGGTGCTCGCCCGGCCGCCCTGGTGGGGCGGCTATCGCCTGTGGCTTGACGTCGTGGAACTCTGGCTCGCAGGAACCGACCGCTGTCACGAGCGCGTCCTCTACGAGCGCTTACTGTCGCGTGAGGACGCCTGGACGTTCAGCGGCGGGCCGTGGCAGAGTCAGCGCTTGCAGCCCTGAGACGTCCGGGAGTACGTCCCATGGCGCAGCTCGCTGCTCACAACGTCCCGTCGTCGTCGTTCATGGCGCCCGCGACGAGTCGCGTGTCCGAAATCCGGCGCAGCCGCGGACGACTCGTCGCGACGATGCGGTTCACCGTCGTGGCGGCGCTCGCCTGTGCCTTGCCCCTCACGGCCGCCAGGGCGCAGATGCGCGTAACCGAGATTCGCGAGGGGACGAACATGGCCCTGGCGCTCTCGCCGGACGGCGAGACGCTCGTCGCGGATCTCCTCGGCGGGCTCTGGCGACTGCCGGTCAGCGGCGGCGGCGCCGCGCCGCTGATACCTCCTCGGGAAGGCGTGCACCATCCGCGCTTCGACCCGGCCGGCGGCACGATCGTCTTCCAGAAGCTCGTTGACGGGCAGTGGGACCTGTGGACATTCGATGTCGCCTCGGGCGTTCAGAGGCAGTTGACGAACACGCCCTACGACGAGCGCGAACCGGACTTCAGCGCGGACGGCGGTTCCATCGTGTTTGCGGCCGACCCGGACGGCCGTTTTGCCCTATGGTCGTTGACGCTCGCGACCGGCGAGCTCACGCGGCTCACGGATGAACCGGGAGACAGCTCGTTTCCCGCCGTTTCCGACCGCGGCGAGATCGCCTACGTCAACCGCCAGGGCGCGGAGTGGACGCTGCGGCTCCACCGCCGCGTCGGCGACGGCGCCGAGATCGTGCGCAGCGCCAATGCCCTGAGCGCGCCAAGCTGGCGGCCGGGCGGCAGCGTGCTCATCTACAACGAGCGCGACAGCCGCGGCGGAATCGCGCTGAAGCTTATGGTGATCGCGGAGGAGTCGGTCAGCAGGACGCTGGCTCGCGACGAGGACATCTTTGCGACCCGTGCGGCGTGGACCTCACCCGCCGACTACCTGTACACGGCCGACGGGCGGATCTGGCGCCGCGGGATCGCACAACTGGAGCGCGAGCCGGTTCTGATGTTCGCCGCCGTCGCACTCGACGAGGCGCCCCTCACACCCGTCAGCAACGTCCTTGACCGGCGGGGTCCCCATCCGGCCGCAGGGCTTGCGGGCCTCGTGGCTGCCGCGGACGGCAGGCGCTGGGCGTTCACGGCGCTCGGCGATCTGTGGCTTGCCGAACGGCGCAACGTCCGGCGGCTGACCGACGATCCATGGGTCGATATCGATCCGGACTTCACGCCGGATGGCGAGGCGCTCGTGTTCGCCAGCGACCGCGGCGGAACGATGGCGCTGTGGCGTCTGGATCTGTCTACGGGAACGCTATTGCCACTGACAGGCGAGCCGGGCAAGGCCTACATGCCGGCAGTCGATCCGACCGGCCGCTACGCGGCGTATCTCGAAACGGAAGGATTCGGCCCCTGGGCCGCGAGCGCGCTGAAGATCGTTGCGCTTGATGCGGCCGGCACGACGCGGACGATCGCAGAGGGGCTTCACAACGTCGCGGAACTCGACTGGACCCCATCCGGCGACGGTTGGCGGATCATGGCAAGCCTGCGTCCGGAAAGCCCGGCCGAAGCGCTGGAGGTCAGGTATTTCGATACGGGTATCCAGGGCGGAGCGCGGGCGGAGCGCGGGGAACGCGCGAACAACGATCCGCCGCGCCTCGCCAGCCGGGCGCTCCGGTGGTCGCCGAGCATCCCCGACGCTGCGTATGTCGTCCGGGCGGGCCGGGTATTCGACGGCATCCGCAACGAGTATCGCTACAGCATGGATGTGCACATCGAAGGCCAGCGGATCAGCGCCATGGTCACGCAGGGACTCCAAAGGGTCCCCGCCAGAGTCATCGATGCGCGCGACTTCACCATCATCCCGGGTCTCGTCGACGTTCACGTTCACCAGTCTTCGCTCGCCGGCGAGCGCCTCGGCCGCATCTGGCTCGCGCACGGCGTGACGACGGTCCGCGAGCTCACGGACGATGTCGAAGCCGCGCTCGAGCGCGCCGAATCGTGGGCCAGCGGGCGCCGGCCCGGTCCGCGCCTGGTCGTTTCGCCGGAACTCGATGCGGAGCGGCGCGAGTCGGCGCCCGAACTTCCATCGCCTCTCGTCGTCAGGTCGTACGGCAGCCTCGCTGGCGGCATCGCGTACGGACTGCTCAGGCAGAGGCAGCAGCTCGGGATTGCCGCACCGTCCGCACGGCCGGGGATCGCCCTGCTCGAGACGATCCCGCATGCCCGCTACGCGCGCGCCGCGCATGAGATGACCCTGTCGCTGCTGAATCGCAGTTATCAGGACGCTCTCGCCACGGTGCTCGAGTCCCGTACGTTCGTCAGCACGACCCTGGCGGTGCTCTCCGGCGGACGGCTGGCGCTCGGCGGGGCATCCGGCCGCACGCTCGAGCGACTCTACAGCCCTGCGGAACTTCGCCGCTGGGCAAATTCCGGCAACGGCGGCTCCGGAGCGCGCGTTCGTGCGCTGCAGAACACGGTGGCCCGAATCGTGCGCAATGGCGGCCGCGTGCCGACCGGCAGCGAGGCGCCCGTCGTGCCCTATGGCCAGGGATTGCACACGGAACTTCAGATGCTTGCCGACGCCGGCATCGCACCGGCTCAGGTACTGAGACTCGCCACGGCTGAAGGCGCTCTGGCGCTCGGCCTCGATCTGCAGCTCGGGACGCTGGAGGAGGGCAAGCTCGCCGACTTCGTCGTCATCGACGGCAACCCCCTCGTGCGGATTGCCGACAGCCAGTCGATCGTGGCGGTCGTCAGGGGCGGGGTGTGGTACACGCGAAGCGAGCTGCTTGAACCCCCGTGATGGGCTGTCCCACGCGGGACTTTCACCGAGGGCTGCCAGGCTCGCTCGGCGGTGTCGCCGACAGCGCGCGGAACTTGCGCAGCCTTGAAAATCAATAAGATATCTTGGGTTCGCAACAGGTTATCTAACAAATATCGCATAAGCGCCAACGCGGCGAACCCGGTCCGAAATCGACCCGGGATTCGGCAACGATCTCGGGGAGATTGGCTCAAGTTGCTGATAATTAAGGGATAATCACTTTTTCTTCGGGTCCTGCCCCAGTTTCTGTGGTTGCGAAACACGGGCAGCCCTGCGCCTGCCGGCTGAAAACTATGCGCATTCGTGCGCGGTTCTGGTAGATTGGTTAACGAGCAGAAGAACAAGAGAGAACAAGAAGCAGAAAAGAAACCGGCTGCACCAACAAAAAGACAGTCGCTCGTTGCGTGAAAACGCAACGAGTAGCAGCCAGGCCGCATACTTGAAACCGTAAACTCCAATAAAAACAAGTGAAGTGCCTGACCCGGTGTTCCCACCGCCGGGTTTCTTTTTTGCCGAACCAGAAGCGCGCCGTCAGCCGGCGCGATCGCTCAACAGCTTTTCCAGGCGATCCCAGTCGAACGAGGGTCCCGGGTCGGTCTTGCGGTCCGGCGCGATGTCGCAGTGCCCGACGATGTCAGCTTCATACAGGCTCGGCCACGTTTGTCTGAGCGCGCCGACGAGCGCGGCAAGTGCGCGATACTGGGCGGGCGCGTAAGGGACGTCATCGGCGCCTTCGAGCTCGATACCGACGGAGAAATCGTTGCACCACTCGCGCCCGCGATGCGACGACTCGCCCGCATGCCAGGCTCGATTCACAAACGCGACGTACTGGGTCAGCGCGCCGTCGCGCGAAATGAGCACGTGTGCGGACACTCGAAGCTCGCACACCGTTGCGAAATAGGGATGCCGCTCGGCGGGCAATTCGTTCGTGAACAGCCGGTCGATCCAGGGACCGCCGAACTCGCCCGGCGGCAGGCTGATGCCGTGCACGACGATCAGATCGAGTCCCGAGCCCCTCGGGCGGGCGTCGCAATTCGGCGAGGGGACGCGCCTGACGCCCTCGATCCAGCCGCTTTCAGGGTCGATGATCAAGGGCGCGGCCCGAGCCCGCGCACAGCGGCAAGATACGGCGCGATCATCCCGGCCCTTGGCGAGATTCGCGGGCTAGCTGATAAACTGCGCACCGTCCACCAGGGAGTGGGCGAAAGACCGCCGCGCCGAAGACGGCTGATGGTTGGCGAGGCGATCCCGCCCCGATGCCCGCAAGCGGCGCCTTCAATACTCATGCGCAACTTGACTCACAACGTCTCACGCTTGTTTGTCGATGGTGACCTTAGCAGAAACGTCGTCGATATCGGCAACCGTGAGGCACATTATCTCGGCCGCGTCCTGCGCCTGAAGCAGCGTGACCGTGTTGTCGTTTTCAACGGCCGCGGCGACGAGCGCGCCGCGCGGCCCGTCGCGCATTGGAACACGGTTGCGCAGAGCGTCCGGGGAGACTTCACTTGAACGGTTCGCGCTACCGGCTTGGCGTCGTCATGGATCCGATCGAATCGATCCAGCCGAAGAAGGACTCGACGTTCGCCATGCTGCTTGCCGCACAACGGCTCGACTGGGAGATCGTCTACTTCCTCCAGCAGGATCTCGCCATCCGTGACGGCGTGGCTCAGGGGGCAGGGCGGCATCTCACCGTTGCCGACCACCCCGAGCGCTGGTTCGAACTCGGCGGGCAGTGGAGCGGGGAACTCGGCGCGCTCGACGTCATACTCATGCGCAAGGACCCGCCGTTCGACATGGAGTATATCTATACGACCTACATTCTCGGGCTCGCCGAGCAGCGCGGCGCACTGGTCGTGAACACGCCTTCGAGCCTGCGCGAGATCAACGAGAAGGCCTGTACGTCGTGGTTCCCGCAGTGTGCGCCGCCGAGCCTGATCGCGCGTTCCGAAGCGGAACTGCGCGCGTTTCTGGACGAACAGGGGAAGGTCGTGTTCAAGCCGCTCGACGGCATGGGCGGGCGCTCGATCTTCGTCGTCGACGGCAACGACATCAATGCGAGCGTTATCATCGAGACGCTGACCGGGTACGGCACCCGGTTCGTCCTCGCCCAGCGGCACGTGCCGGAGATCGTGCAGGGCGACAAGCGCATCCTGCTCATCGACGGGGTCCCGATCGACTATGCGCTCGCCCGCATTCCCGCTCCGGGCGAGAGCCGCGGCAACCTCGTCATGGGCGCGACCGGGGAAGGGCGGGCGCTGACCGAGCGCGACCGCTGGATCTGCAACGAGATCGGGCCGACGCTCGTCCAGCACGGGGTCACCTTCGCCGGCATCGACGTGATCGGCGACTACCTGACCGAGATCAACGTCACGAGCCCGACGGGCATCCGCGAGCTCGACCGCGAGTACGGCATCGATATCGCGCGCCAGCTCATGCTGGCGATCCGGAACAAGCTCGTAAACCGGGAGCCTGCGGCGTAGGAATTGCGAATGGCGCTACGCGTGCTTGTCGCCACGGCCACTGCGTTGCTTGCTGCCTGTGCGGCGGACGACGGCCCCATCATCGAGCGGCAGCTGCTTGCGATGGGCACCTCGGTGGACATCACGCTGCACGCCGCGGACCCCCGCGCCGCACGAAACGCGCTCGCCGAGATCGAAGCGATGCTGCGTCAATACGAGCGCGATTACTACGCGTGGGGCGACGGCGAACTCGCGCGCCTGAATGCGGGTCTTCGCGACGCGCGCACGGTCGAAGTCAGCGCCGAACTCGCCGGGCTCCTCGAAGCCGCACGCCGTCTTGCGGCGCAAAGCGGCGGCGTCTTCGATCCGGGTATCGGCGCGCTCGTCGAGCTTTGGGGATTTCACACCGATTCAGGCGCGCAAGCGCGAACACCGGATCCCGCGGACATCGCCGCCTGGCTCGCCGGCGGCGCGAGTATTGCGGACCTGTCGATCGCCGATTCACGCATCGGCACGACGCGCTCGAGCGGCCTGCTGGTCGATCTCGGCGGCATTGCCAAGGGTGACGCCGTGGATCGGAGCATCGGCATCCTGACACGGTACGGCATCGACAACGCCATCGTGAACGCGGGCGGCGACCTTCGTGCGCTCGGTTCGCGCGGTGCGCGCGCCTGGCGAATCGGAGTCCAGTCGCCGCGCGACGCCGGCATTCTCGGCGTGGTCGAGCTCGACGACGGCGAAGCCGCGTTCACGTCCGGGGACTACGAGCGGTATTTCGACGACGAGGGCGAGCGCCGCCACCACATCCTCGATCCGACGACCGCTTATCCGGCCGATCACACGCGGGCGATCACGGTCATCGCCGCGGACGGCGTTACCGCCGACGCGGCAGCGACGGCGCTTTTCGTCGCGGGTCCGGAACGGTGGCTCGATGTCGCCCGCAGCATGGGCGTGCGTCACGTCTTGCGCGTGGACGCTTCGGGCCGCATGCAGGCAACGCAGGCGATGCGCGACCGTCTCGAACTTGGCGATGGATCGGCCGCCGATATAATCGTCGTGAGTTCGGAGGGCTGAAGATGACGTTGTTGGCGCCGCGAAGTGCTCCGGCCGTGACGAGCGTCGCCGATCGGCTCGGTTCGATGCTCTTTGTTGCGGCACTCGCCCACGGAATCGTGATTCTGGGCGTCACGTTCACCGCCGATTCCCTTCCCGACAGCGACACCTTGCCGTCACTGCGGGTGACGCTGCTCAACGACAGCCGTGAGATCGAGCGCGACCCCGACGACTCCGAATTTCTCGCCGATGCAAACCGTCGAGGGGGCGGTCCGGCCGAAGAAGGCCAGCGCGTCACGACGACTCTGGCGGCAGACGATCCCGCCATGCGCTTCGGCGAACCGCTAGCGACTGATCCGCGCGACGCCACATCGGGCGAACCGAGCGACCAGGCCGAGCAGCTCGTGGCCCGCAGCCGAACCGACGCCGCCACGCGGGTTCCACCGGAGCAGAGCGGCGAGTCGGTCAGTACGCCGACACAGGCGGCGGCGCTGATCCTTCAGTCCGCGCCCCGCACCGCCGCGGTCGAGGTCGACGTCGAGGCCAGCGTTCCGCGCAGCGTCACCGACGAGGGTGTCGCCAGTCCAGGTACGCGCGAGTCGGCGCTCGCGGCCTACCTCGTCGACTGGAGGACGCGCGTCGAGCGGATCGGTACCGGCAACTTCCCGCGACGACTGCTCGAGCAGGGCCGTGGACTGGCCAATCCGACGCTCGAGGTCACGCTCGCCGCCGACGGCCAGCTTGAGCGGGTCGTCGTCAGGCGCTCCTCCGGCAACGCTTCGCTCGACCAGGCGGCCGTTGCGATCCTGCGTCGCGCCGCACCGTTCGAGCCGTTGCCGGCGGCCGTCCGCGCCGAATACGACGTTCTCAGGTTCGCCTACGACTGGGAGTTCTCGCCGGGCGCAGTGACCGCGTCCGACGGTCCCGGCCTGCCGCGATGACGGCAGCATGCGGCACGCGGCGGCCGGACGCTGAGGATCGCGGTGCGATAGAATAGCGCCGGGGTTCATCGGGAGCCGCCTGGGCACTTGGACGAAATGCGGTCATTGCAGGATCATTTCCTGATCGCCATGCCTGCGATGGGAGACCCCAATTTCAACGAGACCGTGACCTACCTCTGCAAGCACGACGATGAGGGCGCGCTCGGGATCGTGGTCAACCGGCCGACGGACATGGCGCTGGCCGATGTCTTCGAGCAGCTCTCGCTCGACAAGCTGGATACGGAGCAAGCGAGCCAGCGCGTCCTGCGCGGCGGGCCCGTGCAGCCCGACCGCGGCTTCGTACTGCATCAGGGCGATGACGGTTTCGAATCGACGTTCGATCGGGAAGCGACCGTCAAGGTCACGGTTTCGCTCGACATACTCGCGTCGATGGCGCGCGGCGAAGGCCCGGCGCCGGCGGTCGTCGCGCTCGGCTACGCGGGCTGGGGCGCGGGTCAACTCGAATCCGAGCTTGCCGCCAACGCGTGGCTCAGTACGCCCGCCGATCCCGCGATCATCTTCAACACCCCGGTCGAACAGCGCTGGAGCGCCGCGGCTGGCCTTCTCGGCATCGACATTCACCAGATCGCCAACTATGCCGGACACGCCTGATGGGCGCGCGCGCGGCATGGGGCACGGGCGACGGCCAGGTGCTCCTGGCGTTTGATTACGGCCTCAGCCGGATCGGCGTTGCGTCCGGCAATCAGTTGACCCGCACGGCCTCGCCGCTGGCGACGCTCGGCGTCGGCCGGGAACTCCCCTGGGAGGAAATCGACCGTCTGATCGAGGAGTGGCGGCCGAGCCGGCTCGTCGTCGGCATGCCGCCGCACGACGGCGCGGCAGAAGTGGCTGCACGCGTGCGCTCGTTCGTCGCGCAGCTTCGCAGGCGCTACGCGCTCGAAGTCGATACGGTCGACGAGTCGCTGACATCGCACGCGGCTTACGCGACGCTTACCGAACATCGCCGTGCGGGAGCCGGCAAGGGGCGCATCGGCAAGGAGAGGCTCGACCGCCACGCCGCCTGCCTGATTGCGGAACAGTGGTTGGGCGAACCGGACCATGAGCTTCGAGCAGATCAATAGCGTCGGCAATCTCAGGCACCTGATCACCCTCGATGGGCTGCCGCGGAGCCAGCTCGAGCTGATCCTCGAGCGTGCCCGCCGTTATCTGACGCCCGTCGGCTCACCGCCGCCGCGGGCGGACACGCTGCGCGGCCAGACGGTGGCCAACCTGTTCTTCGAGGCGAGCACGCGGACCCGGGCGTCGTTCGAGCTCGCCGCCAAGCGGCTCAGCGCCGATGTACTCAATCTCGACGTCAACATGTCCTCGCGCGCCAAGGGCGAAGGCGTCATCGACACGATCTTCACGCTCGAGGCGATGCAGGTCGACATCTTCGTCGTACGCGACGCGGGGCCCGGAGTCCCGGCCAGGATCGCGCGCCAGGTCGAGCCCCACGTGTGCGTTCTCAACGCCGGCGAAGCGGATCTCTCCCACCCGACCCAGGGGCTGCTGGATCTCATGACGATCATGCTGCACAAGGGGGATCCGGCGAAGCTCACAGTCGCCATCGTCGGCGACATCCGGCACTCGCGCGTCGCGCGTTCGGCCTGGCAGGCGCTCGGCACCTACGAAGTCGGTGAGTTCCGGCTCGTGGGACCGGCCGAGTTGCTGCCCGAAGACGACGAGTTTCCGGGGGCGGCGCGGACGACCGACCTCGCCGAAGGGATCGCGGACGCCGACGTCGTCATGGCGCTCCGCCTGCAGAAGGAACGCTTCGCCCAGCTCAGCGAGATTCCGGACCCGCAGGAGTATTTCCGCCGCTACGGGCTGACCGAGGCGAGGCTCGGCGCCGCGAAGGCCGACGCCATCGTCATGCACCCGGGGCCGATGAACCGCGGCGTCGAGATCGCCAGTGCGGTTGCCGACGGTTCCCGCTCGGTCATCCGCGAACAGGTGACGAACGGCCTTGCGGTCAGAATGGCGGTGCTCGAAATCGTTCACGACCATGTCCGCCGTGCGCGCGGAGAGCACCCCTGACGACCCGCGGGACAATCTTCCTCGAGGAGGCTGAAGTCCTCGAGCACCGGGCGTATCCGGCCGACCAGTACATCGTGCGCCTGAGCGCCCCCGAAGCGGCGCGGCGCGCGGACCCGGGCAGCTTCGCACACATCCAGTGCGACCCGTCCATACCCCTCAGGCGTCCCCTCTCGATCATGCGGGCGGAGCGTTCCTCGGGCTGGCTCGAATTCCTCTACAAGCCGGTCGGCGAAGGGCTGGCCTCGCTCGCCTGTCGAGAGCCCGGCGAGTACCTCAGCCTCCTTGCCCCGATCGGCCGGGGGTTCGAGCCGGATCCCGCCAGACCGCGCGTCCTTGCGCTCGGCGGCGGCGTTGGCATTCCGCCGATCGTGTTCCTGGCCGAGGAACTGCGCGAACGGACCGAATTCGAACTGATCGTGCTCATGGGCTCCGAAGTGCCGTTCCCGTTCGAACTCGTCACGCCCGCGTGCGCCATCGGGGGCATCCCCGAGAGCGCGTCGCAGGCGCTCGGGCTGCTTGAGCGCTGGGGGATCGGGTCGCGGCTTGCGAGCGGTGCGGGACTCCCCGGCTGTTTTCGGGGCTTTGTCTCGGAACTCGCCGACAGATGGCTTCGCGCGAGCACGCCGCAGGAACTGGCAAGCACACAGCTCATCGCCTGCGGTCCTGAGCCCATGCTGCAGGCGACCGCCGACCTCGCGCACGAGTACGATCTGCCGTGCCAGATCGCGGTCGAGGAATACATGGCCTGCGGAGTCGGCGGTTGTGCCGGCTGCACGCTGCTCGTGCATGACGCCAATGGCACTGCGATGAAACGTGTCTGTGTCGACGGCCCCGTGTTCGATGCGCGCGCCGTCTACCCGAGTCCGTCAACCGGCCGTTAGAAACTCCGTTTGTCGACGGCGCGCAAGCGCGCTTCCGCGCGGCTGATGAGGCCGGTCCTGACGAGTTCGTCGAGACACTGGTCGAGAGTGCGCATGCCGTGCGCCTGCCCCGTCTGAATGGCCGAATACATCTGCGCCAGCTTGCCTTCGCGGATGAGATTCCGAATGGCGAGAGTGCCGAGCATGATCTCGTGCGCGGCGACGCGGCCGCCGCCCGTCTTCCTGAGGAGCGTCTGCGATATCACGGCACGCAGCGACTCCGACAGCATGCCGCGCACCATCTCCTTTTCGCCTGCCGGGAACACGTCAACGATGCGGTCGATCGTTTTCGCCGCGGAGCTCGTGTGCAGCGTCGCAAACACCAGGTGGCCCGTTTCAGCGGCGGTGAGCGCGAGCCGGATCGTCTCGAGATCCCGCATCTCCCCCACGAGCACGATGTCCGGGTCCTCGCGCAGGACCGCTCGCAGCGCCGTGCCGAAACCGGGCGTGTCCCGGTCGACCTCGCGCTGGTTGATGAGGCACTTCCTGCTTTCGTGCAGGAACTCGATCGGGTCCTCGATCGTGATGATGTGACTCGCCCGGGTGTCGTTGATGAAGTCGATCATCGCGGCGAGCGTCGTCGATTTGCCGGACCCCGTCGGTCCCGTCACGAGCACGAGGCCGCGGGAGTGCAATGAGAGCTCCCTGAAGATGGCCGGCGCGCCGAGGTCGTCGAGCGTCGGAACTTCGGCAGGGATGGTGCGAAAGACGGCGGCAGAGCCGCGGTTCTGCCGGAACGCGTTGACCCTGAAGCGCGCGAGATCGGGAACCTCGAAGGAAAAATCGGTCTGCAGCACCGACTCGAAGTCCTCGCGCTGTTTGTCGTCCATGATGCCGTCGACCATACTGTGCACATCGTCGTGCGAGAGCTTCACTTTATCGATGCGCTCGATTTCACCGTCGACGCGGATCATCGGCGCGACGCCGGCCGAAAGATGCAGGTCAGAGGCATTGCGCGAAACGGCAAGCTCGAGCAAGCCAGCGAGATTGGCGGTCGTCATGACGCTCCTTTCGCAGACGCCGGCACACCGCCGGCCCGGTTCCGGGATTCTGGGCCGCGGGATTACGCGCCTGCTTACCGCTTTGGGCGAAACGCCTGGCCGAAGACGGCCGATCGCGAATTCTTCCGGCGCGGCTCCCGGCTGACGGCAGTGTAGACACAGGCGGTAGTGAGGTCGTGAGTCGAATCAGGGACGATCTGGCGGAAATTCGCGCGCGTGTCGCGAGTGCGCTCGACCGTGCCTCGCGAGCGGGCGAGGAAGTCGTGATTCTCGCGGTCAGCAAGCAGCAATCGGCCGACGCCGTCGAGGCGGCCTGGCAGGCGGGGCAAAGGCACTTCGCCGAGAATTACCTCCAGGAAGCGCTCGCCAAGATGGACCGGCTGGCCAATCTCGGCATCCAGTGGCATTTCGTCGGCCGCATCCAGTCGAACAAGACGCGGCCCATCGCAGAGCGCTTCGACTGGGTCCACACGGTTGATCGGGCGAGGATCGCCGTGCGTCTCAACGATCAAAGGCCGGCCTCGCTGCCGCCGCTCAACGTCCTGATCCAGGTCAATCAGGCCGGCGAGACGCAGAAGGCCGGCGTCGCCCCCTCCGGCGCGGAGGCGCTCGCGAGACTGATCGTCGAGCAGCCGCGCCTCAGGCTCGCCGGACTCATGACGCTCCCGCCTGCGGCAGAGCCTCCCGAGAGCAACGCAGAGTATTTCCTCGAGCTGCGCAGGCTCAGGGACCGTCTGGGCGCTCGCGGCATCGCGATGGATGCGCTGTCGATGGGGATGTCGGCCGATTTCGAAACCGCGATCGCCTGCGGGTCGACCTGCGTACGCATCGGTACGGCGATCTTTGGCGCCCGCCGCGCCGGAGGTATCTGACGGGCGCCTGAACGACCCGGCTCCGCGCCGGCCGATCGCGCCGGCGACCGCGCTGCGGACCGACCCAGTCGTGGTATCTTGCGCCGTCCGCCTCGATGCCGCCGCTCCTGCATGCAGAATTCGCTACTTTTCCTCGTCAAGACGCTGTCGGATCTGTACCTCGTGACTTTCGTCCTGAGGCTCATACTGCAGCGCGTCGGAGCGGACTTCTACAATCCCGTGTCGCAGTTTGTCCTGCGCGTCACCAACCCGGTCGTCGGCCGCGCAAGGCGCCTCGTGCCGTCCGTCGGCGGCCTCGATCTGCCGACGCTCACCGCGCTGATCGTGTTGCAGTGCCTGGTGACCTGGCTGCTGCTCGCGCTCGCCAACGTGAACTTCACCGGTCCCGTGTTCGCGCAGTTCGTGTTCTTCCGCCTGATCAACCTCACGCTATGGCTGTACTCGATCTGCCTGATCGGCTACATCGTGCTGAGCTGGGTCATGGCGATCCAGTACAACAGTTCGCTGCGGTCGCTGCTCGGCGCGATCGACGAGATCGTCGCACCGGTGCTGCGCCCCGTCCGGCGTTTCCTGCCGACGATCGGCGGGCTGGACCTGTCGCCGATCCCGGTGTTCATCCTCATACAGGCGATCGAGATCGCCCTGCCGCTGCCGGTGTTCCTTCGTTGACGGGTCAAGCTCGAAGCCGCCAAATGGTTTATATTCGAGCGCGAAAAACAAGACGAGGGGCGCGAATGTACCGTCATCCACAACTGCTTGCCGCCTTGTTCGGCGCGCTGCTGCTGGCTTCCGGATGCGACCCGGCGGGCAACACGGCGACGTCGGCGGGCGATGATGGCGAGATCCTGTCGGGCATCGAGTCGTCGCAGGTCTTTGGCGACTACGAACTGCATTTCAACGCGCTGGGTACGAATCAGCTCACGCCGGAAATCGCCCAGGAATACGGCATCGTCAGGAACCCGAACCGCGTCATGCTCACCCTCAGCATCCTGGACACGAGCGGCGATGGCATCGGTTCGGCCGTGCCGGGCAGTGTCGAGGCTTCGGCGGTCAACCTGACGGGCCAGCTCAAGAACATTCCGGTCCGGGAGATCAACGAGGGCGACGCGATCTACTACATCGGCGAGACGACCGTCGCCGATTCGGAAACACTGATCTTCACGGTGAACGCCACGCCCGCGGACGAGCCCGACCCGTTCACGGTCAGGTTCCAGAAGCAGTTCTTCGTCGACTAGCGGCCTCCGGGAGCCTGCGGCGCAGGCTCCTGCCAAGCGCCTGTCCGGTTCGACCGCCGCGACGCGGAGTCCCCCCGGATGCGACTCTAGCCGGCTTCGAGCCCCGGAGTGCTCTGCCGGACCTTGTTGCGGATCCGGATCAGGTCGCTGTGGGAGACGTAGAGCAGGCCCGCGACCTTCCTGACGAGGTGGTCCTCGTGCCTGTCCAGATGCAGATCGGCGAAAGCGACGCGCCACAGCATCTCGATCACGCGGTGTTTCTCGCTGACGCTGAGCTGCTCGTGCAGCGTCCTCGTGAACGCCTGCAGGGACGCTGAATAGTCGGATTCCGCACGCGCGTCCTCGACGAGCAGCGCCAGCTCCTCGTCATCCAGTGCGAACGAGGAGCGCAGCAGCGCGACGATCTCCTCGTCCTCGGTCAAATCCGTCTCGTAGTCGGCACGGGCGACCTCGACGAGCAGGAGCGCCGTCGCAAGCTGGATGCCGTGCTCGCGCGATTCGGCGGCCTCGTCGGCCTTGCTGCCCAGGGCCGTATCGAAGAGATCGGTGAGGGCCTTCAACATCGGTTCGCCCGAACGTGTGGCGCGCCCGGGTCGGCGGAGTGCAGCGGGATTGTTGCCATGGGCCGCCAGCCGACTAGTCGGCCGTCGGCGCCTCGAAGTCGAGCGAGGCGGAATTGATGCAGTAGCGCTGGCCGGTCGGTTGGGGCCCGTCGGCGAAAACATGTCCGAGATGCGCGCCGCATTCGGCGCAGACGACTTCCTCGCGGACCATGCCGTGACTCCTGTCGCGCCGCGAAGTGACTGCCGAATCGGAGCTTGGCGCCCAGAAACTTGGCCAGCCCGTGCCCGAATCGTATTTCTGTTCCGAGGAGAACAGGCGGTTGCCGCAGCACACGCACAGGTATTCGCCGGTGTCCTTGTTGGCGTAATACGCGCCCGTGAAGGGTGGTTCCGTCCCGCCTTCCTGCGTTACATGGTATTGCTGCGCGCTCAATCGCTCACGCAATTCCCCGTCGTCCGCCTGCCTTGTCCTGTCCGCCATCCGGTGACTCCTCGCAACCCTCGCACTCGCGTTTCGCCGCGGCCGCGGCGCCGCCGAGGCGAAACGCCGAGATGTTATCGTATCGCGGTTGTGCACGAGATCATCGAGTTTCTCGGCGTCTCCAAGCGGTTTGGAGACACAAGCGTTTTCGAGCGCCTCGATCTCGCCATCAGCACGGGAAGGGTGACGGCGCTCGTCGGGGCGAGCGGCAGCGGCAAGTCGACGCTCCTGCAGTTGATCAACGGCGTGCTGGTACCCGACGACGGGAGTGTCGAGGTTTTCGGCGGCCCCGTGCCGACCGCGAGCCTGTCGGCCTTTCGGCGCCGGATCGGCTATGCCGTGCAGGGCACGGGACTCTTTCCGCACCTTCGAACCGACGCCAATATCGGCTTGCTCGGCAAACTCGAGGGCTGGTCCGACGCGGAACTCGCCGACCGTATCGTTGAACTCATGGTGCTGATGGGCCTCGAGCCCGATCTCGGGCGCCGCTACCCGCACGAACTCTCCGGCGGCCAGCAGCAACGCGTCGGCATCTGCCGGGCGATGCTGTTGCACCCGGAAATCCTGCTGCTGGATGAGCCGTTCTCCGGAGTCGACCCGCTGACCCGCGACGAGATTCACGAGCGCTTCGGCGAACTCATGCTTGCCGAACCGGTCACGGTCGTGCTCGTCACGCACGATCTGCAGGAGGCGATTCGGCTGGCGTCGGAACTCGTCGTTCTCGATGCCGGGCGCGTGCTGCAGGCCGACGCCGTGCGCGAAGTCGTCGAGCGGCCCGCCAACGAAGCGGTGGCACGCCTCTTCGAGCGTTTGCAATGATGACTGACGGCCTGCGGCAAGGCGTCCGTCACGGGGCGGCCGGGGCCGCGCCTGCGATCCTGTGTGCTGCGCTGCTCGGACCGCTCGCGTCAGCGCAGCAGCCCCTCGTCGTCGGCAGCAAGACGTTCGCCGAAAGCTACGTTCTCGCGGAGATCATGGCGCAGCTTCTCGAAGCGGAGGGCTACGAGGTCGACCGCCGCTTCGGTTTCGGGGGCACGCTCGTGACCTTCGAGGCGCTTCAGGCCGGCGCGATCGACGTGTATCCCGAGTACAGCGGCACGATGCAGCACACTATACTGACTTCGGGTGCGGAATTCGGGACGGAAGCGTTCGCGGCCGAGGTCGAATCGCTCGGTCTCGAGACGCTCGAGACGCTCGGATTCAACAATAGCTACGCACTGGCGGTCACCGGCGAGACGGCCGAGCGGCTCGGGCTCGCCACCATCTCCGACCTCGTCGACCATCCCCAACTCCGGTTCGGCGTCAGCCACGAGTTCCACGAGCGGTCCGACGGCTGGCCGGGCGTCAGCGAGGTCTACGGCCTGCCGCAGTCGAGCTTCGGCATCGAGCACGGCCTCGCGTATCGCGCGATGCTCGAGATGGAGCTTGACGTCACGGACGCGTACTCGACGGACGGCGACCTCATCCGCTACGACTTCGTCATCCTGGAAGATGACCTGAGCTTCTTCCCGACCTATTTCGCACTGCCGCTCGTCCGCCAAACGATGGAGCCGGCGGTCAAGGAGATCCTGAACCGGCTCGGCGGCACGCTCAGCGACGCGAGGATGCGCGAGCTCAACGCCGAGGTTTCGATCGAGCGCCGCAGCTTCGCCGATGTCGCGGCCGAATATCTTCACGAGCAAGGTCTCGTGAGCGACGCTGACCGCCAGGAACCGACAGACTCGCTCATCGCGGATCTCATCGCCAACACGATCGTCCACCTGAAACTCACGGGCATCGCGGTCGCCGCGGCCTGCGTGCTCGGAGTGGGGCTTGCGCTCGCGGTCCACCGGTCCCGGCCGCTGTCGCGCGGCGTGCTCTATGTGACCGGCCTGTTGCAGACGATTCCTTCGATCGCGCTGCTCGCGCTCATGATTCCGCTTTTCGGGATCGGCCAGTTGCCGGCGATCATCGCGTTGTTCCTGTACTCGCTGCTGCCGATCGTCCGCAACACCGTCACGGCGCTGCTGACCGTGGATCCGCTGCTCAAGCGCGTCGCGGCCGGCATGGGTCTTTCGCAGTCCGAGCAGCTCAGGCACGTGCACTTGCCGTTGGCGCTGCCGCATCTGCTCGCGGGGCTGCGCATCGCGGCCGTCATCAGCATCGGCACGGCGACGCTCGCGGCGTTCATCGGCGCCGGGGGTCTCGGCGAGCCGATCGTCACGGGGCTGGCGCTCAACGACACGACGCTGATCCTGCAGGGCGCGATTCCCGCGGCCGGCCTTGCGCTGGCGGCGGAGCTCGGCTTCGAACTCGTCGAACGCCGGCTCGTGCCGGCCCACATGATGACCTCCCGGCTGCCGAGCTGAGCGGCCGGGGAAGGGCGGCTCAACTCGCGTCGGCCTCGAGCAGCAGGTCGTTGACGCGCCTGACGAACGCGGCCGGATCGTCGAGCTGGCGGCCTTCGGCGAGCATGGCCTGGTCGAGAATTACCGTCGAGAGCAGCGCGAATCGGTCCTCATCAGCTTCGCCGGCGAGCTTGCCGATCAGCGGGTGCGATGGATTGATCTCGAGATTCGGCAGCGACGCCGGGGCTTCCTGGCCCGAGGCCTTGAGCAGCTCGCGCATCTGGAAGCCGAGATCGTGCTTGTTGAGCACGAGACAGGCGGCCGATTCCTTGAGCCTCGTGCTGACCCTGACCTCGTCGACGCGCTCGCGCAGAACCCGCTTGATCCGCTTGACGAGGTGCTTGCGTTCCTTGTCTTCGTCCGGATCGACAGGCTTCGCTGCGTCGCTTTCCTCGAGGTCGAGTTCGCCGCGGCCGACGTCCCTGAACGACTTGCCCTGGTATTCGTCCAGGAACTGCATGGCCCACTCGTCGATCCGGTCGGACAGGAGCAGCACTTCGATGCCGCGTTCCCTGAAGGCCTCCAGATGCGGGCTCGAGCGGGCCGCGAGCGGCGAGTCCGCGAGCAGGTAGTAGATCGATTCCTGATCGTCCGGCGCGTTCTCGAGGTAGTCGGCGAGGCTGCGGTCGGGCGCGACGCCTTCGGACTGCGTCGAGTTGAATCTCAGCAGGCCCGCTATCCTGTCCCGGTTGGAGGCGTCTTCGGCCAGGCCTTCCTTGAGCGTCGTGCCAAACTGCTCCCAGAAGGTCGCGTACTTCTCCGAGTCCTCCTCCTTCGACAGTCTGCCGAGCAGGTCGAGCACGCGCTTCGTCAGCGCGCTTTTCATCGCCCCGACGGCCGGGTCCTGCTGGATCATTTCACGCGACACGTTCAGCGACAGGTCGGCGCAGTCGACGACGCCCCGCACAAAGCGCAGATAAAGCGGCAGGAACTCGGTTGCGCGGTCGGTGATGAACACGCGCTGCACGTAGAGCTTCACGCCCTTGGGCGACTCCCTGTTCCACAGGTCGAACGGAGCTACGGACGGGATGTAGAGCAGGCTCGTATATTCGCGTTTTCCTTCAACCCGGTTGTGACTCCAGGTCAACGGGTCGCTGAAATCGTGGGCGATGTGCCGGTAGAACTCGACGTACTCGTCGTCCTCGACTTCCGTGCGCGGACGGGTCCACAGCGCCTTTGCGCGGTTGACCGTCTGCTCGTCGGCGGAGTCGGAGTCGCTGCTGTCCTCGTCACCGGCGCCGTCGCCGGCCGCGCCGCCGCTCATGCGTACCGGGAAGCTGATGTGATCGGAGTACTTCCTGATCAGCGTGCGAATCCGCGCCTCCTCGAGAAACTCGCTTGCGTCGGCCTTGAGCCTGAGTCTGACCGTCGTGCCTCGGTCCGCCTTCTCGATACCCTGCAGGCTGTACTCGCCCTGGCCGTCGGAACGCCAGAGCACGCCTTCTTCCGTCGGCAGGTCCGCCCGGCGGCTCGAGACCTCGACTTCGTCGGCGACGATGAAGGCCGAGTAGAAGCCGACCCCGAACTGGCCGATGAGCTGGGAGTCCTTCTGCTGGTCCCCGGTCAGGTTCTCCAGATAGCGTGCCGTGCCCGAGTGGGCGATCATGCCCAACTGCTCGATGATCTCCTCGCGGCTCATGCCCACGCCGTTGTCGGAGACCGTGAGCGTGCCCGCGTCGCGATCGATCGCGACCTCGATCGCAAGCTCCGTGTCGCCGACGAGCTCGGGTTTCGCCAGTGCCTCGAAGCGCAGCCGATCTGCCGCGTCGGACGCGTTGGAGATCAGTTCGCGCAGGAAGATTTCCCTGTCGCTGTAGAGCGAATGCACCATGAGGTGCAGGAGCTGCCTGACTTCGGCCTGAAATCCGAAGGTCTCGGGCGACGCAGCTTCCGAGTTGGTTTCCGACATTGAGGGGCCCTCACGAAACCGTGGCTCGACCGCTACGATGGGGTCGGATCACCGTTTTTCAAGCCGGTTCGCGCAGTCCAGTCCCGCCGGGACCGTCACCACGGGCTAGGGTCGAATCTCGATCGGTGTCGGTACTTCGGTCATGAGCCAGATATCGATCATGTCGGAGTTCGACACCGCGATGCAGCCGTCCGTCCAGTCCCCGTACTTGTACCAGTTCTCGTCGTAGCTGGGGTTGTTGGGCTGGCCGTGAATCATGATCTGGCCGCCGGGGCTGACGTCGAGCGCTCTGGCATATTCGCGGTCCTGCTCGTTCGGGTAGGAAATCTTCAGCGACAGGAAATAGTCGCTGGCGGGATTCCTGGCTTCGATGAAGTAGTGGCCTTCGGGCGTCCTGAAGTCGCCGGCGCGCTGCTTGTGGCCGCGGGGAGCGAGGCCGAGCGCGATGTCGAACTCCCTGAGCACCCTGCCGGCCTTGAGCAGGTACATCTTGCGCTCGGACTTCTCGACGAGAATCCTGTCGGCCGTCTCGAGCGGCGGTACGGATGCGCTCTGCGAGTGAGCGGTGCCGGCCGCCACCAGCGTGGCGAGAAGCGCTGTCGGGAGAATAAGGCGGATCGTGCGCATCGCACGGAACTCTAAAGCATCGTCTCGCGAATTCGCAACGCCGTGAGCGGCGGTCGGTTCGCCTCGCGACGCTGTTAACATGAACTGCATCGATCCTGCTGCCGTTCACGATGTCGTCCACTTCCCGCGTTGACAACCGGCCCATGCGCCAGGACGCGTCCGAGGGCCTGTCGCTCGCGCCGTTCCGCGCGCCGCGCTACTGGCCGACATGGCTGATGTGGCTTTTCCTGCATGCCGTCGCCCGACTGCCGTTGTCCGCTCAGATGGCGCTCGGCAGGCGGCTCGGTCCGATCCTTCGTCGTGTGAGAAAGCGGGATCGCACCGTGGCCCGGCGCAACCTTGAGATCTGCTTCCCGGAGCTTTCGGCGGAGCAACGCGAGCGACTGCTCGAGCGGCACTTCGAGTCCGTCGGCCTGTCGCTCGTCGAGATGGCGATCGGCTGGTTCTCGCCGCTCGAGCGCCTGCGCCGCATCATCCGGGTCGAAGGGCGCGAACACCTCGACGCCGCTCTGGCCAGGGGCCGCGGTGTGCTGCTGATCAGCGCGCACTTCACGACGCTCGAGGTCGGCGTCGCCATCCTCGAGGACCTGTACCCAAGTGTCACGACGATGTACCGAACCCAGCGCAACCCGATGATGGACGTGCTGATCCGGCGCGGCCGCAGCCGCTTCGCGAGCGTCCAGATTCCGCGCGACAATGTCCGTGCCTTGCTCAGGCGGCTCAAGGCGAACGATGTCGTGGCCTACATGCCCGACCAGACCTATCTCGGCAACCAGAGCGCCATGCTGCCGTTCTTCGGCGAACCGGCGCTCACCAACATCGTGACGAGCAAGCTCGCGCGGATCAGCGGCGCGACGGCGCTGCCGTACTTCTTCCGCCGGTTGCCGGACAACTCGGGATATGTCGTTCAGATCGGGGCGCCGATGCCGGGTTTCCCGAGCGACGACCCCGAAGCCGACACGCGCCAGTTCGTCGCACTCCTCGAAGCCTGGATCCGCCGCACGCCCGAGCAGTACCTCTGGCTCTACAAGAAGTTCAAGCGCAGGCCTGAGGAGTACGGGAATCCCTATCGCTAGCGACGCGGCCCGCTACTCCTGCAGCAACAGTTCCTCGAGCCGGCCGCGCTCCAGCATATCGATGTAATGCTGCGTCGGGTCGCAGGGAGGGCTCTCGAAGAGATTGCGCGCGTCGCCGCGCTGCGAGCCGCGCGTTCTGACCAGCGGCGCGGTGTAGAGCGAGTCGTGAATCGTCATCGTGCGGTCGATCGTCAGGCCGTCCTCGGCGACCTCCCAGCGCTCGACAATGCGGGTGTCGTCGCCGCCTGACATCGGGTAGCCGGAGCCGTCGAGCCAGCCGGGCTCGAGCAGCGTCGTCTCGATGACGAGCGTGCGGCCGTCCCAGCGGCCGACCGAGAAGCCCATCGAGGACAGCGGCCGGTCTTCGGGTTCGCCACGTCCGTCCATCCAGATCCAGCGCGGCGTGTTGTCCTGCAGGAAGATCATGACGTAGTGGGTGCCCGCGTCGACGATCTCCATCGGATAGGGCGAGCCGAAGATGCGCGGCAGGCCCGCCGGCAGGCAGCGCAGGACGTGATCGTCGCCGAACTGGCGCGCTTCGTAGATCGCCCGGCTCTCGGCCGTGAGCGGCATCGGATCGGGCTCGAAGTCGTCGACGGTCGTGCGGAACCGGTAACGGTTGTCCCAGAACCCTGAAATGTCGACTTCGTAGTCGTTGGTCGAGTAGGTGTATTCGATGTCCGGATCCGCGGTGACCTCCGCGATGCTTCCAGCGTTGGCGCAGCGTCCGAATCGCTCGCCGTTCTCGTGGGTGATGCACAGCGGGTACATCTTCTTCGCGCCGTCCCGGCCGAGGTTGCCGGTCGCGGTGACCGTGTCGCCGACCTGTATGGATTCGCGCGTCCAGCCGTCGCGGCGGTAGGTCGGCAGGTTGCCCGGCGGCTGCAGCGACCACTCCTCGATCGTTCCGTCCGGCATCGTGGCGTCAATGATGTAGCGGATGTGCGGGTTCGCCCACCACACCCGGGTGACCACCCCCTCGAGTTCGCCTTCGAGACTGGCATCGAACTCGGTGCTGAAAGCGTGATGAGCCAGCGATGTCGCGGCGCCTCCCAGCGTGAGGGCTGCCGCGACCGCCATGAAGCCTGTTGCGATTCTCATTGCCGTATTTCCCCGCTCGATCCTGGCCGGTCTGCGCCGGAACCCGCTGCCGCACCGGCCCGACGAGCCGCGGCGGATCTCCGCCGGTTTCGTGGTGACATGCCGGGCGGCGCTGCCGGGAGTCTGCGGCGCAGGATTCCAAGTCTACAGTCCGCATGGCCGCCGCGGAACCACGACGCCGGGACCGGCGGGCTACGTCGCTCCGCTACGGATGCCCGCCGCGGTTTTGCCGACGGTTGCGCGCAGCATGTGGCGCTCGGAGAGTTTCACGACGCAACGGGGCTCCCGTAATGTGTACCATTGCCCGTTCCGGTATGCCGCAGACCCGCTGGTCAGGATCGGACTCGGCCGGCGCCGGGGTGTCTCCCGAAGCCGCAGAGCGCGGGCGATGCCGGCAGGCGAAGGCCCACAACGGGGATCGACATCGATGCAACAGACGCGCCGCGAGTTTCTCGAGCTTTTCTCCCGCACGGCCGGCTGCTTTGTCGCGACGGCGTCGGTCGGCACGCTCGTCGGCTGCTCCGCGCCCCGGCCGGGCTCTTCAGCCTACGGATTTCCGCAGGGCGTCGCCTCCGCCGATCCCCAGCCCGACGCGATCGTGCTCTGGACCCGGGTTCTGCCCGACGTATTCGACGCCGAGGAATCGGTGCCGCTGCTCGTGCAGCTTGCGCGCGACGAGGCCTTCGCCGAAATCGTGCTCGAGGATGAATTCACGGCCGAGCGCGAGCTCGACTACACGGTGCGCTGCTTCGTCGACGGGCTTGAGCCGGCGCGAACCTGGTTTTACAGGTTCATCGCGCCTGACGGCGGCGCGAGCCGCACAGGCCGCACGCGCACGGCGCCCGCGCCCGACGCGAACGCAACGCTCACGGCGGGCCTGTGCGCGTGCCAGCACTACGAGGAGGGGCTCTTCAGCGCCTATCGCAGGCTCGTGCTCGACGATGCCGAAGCTCCGGCCGATCGCAAGATCGATCTCGTGATCCACACCGGCGATTACATCTACGAAGGCAACAACCGGCGCCAGACCGACGCGGACGGCCAGCCGATCGAGATCGTCAACCGCGACGGCTCGCCGCGCCGCATCGCCGACGTCCCCGAGGCCGTAAGCCTCGACGACTATCGGGAACTCTATCGGACGTATCTCGCGGACCCCGACCTGCAGGAGGCGCGTGCAAGCTTTCCGTTCGTTCACACCTGGGACGACCATGAGCTCTACAACGACTACTGGCAGAGTTTTCATCCCTCAGGACCCATGCAGCGGCGCAAGGTCGATGCCAACCAGGCCTGGTTCGAGTACATCCCCGCTGCGCTGAGCTTCGCCCAGGCGGGTCCGGCCGGCACGAATCCGGCGCGCGACTTCATTCCTGGCGAGGTCGAGGACGTCGCGCCGGCCGACTTCGACGAGGACTACCTGAGCCACGAACCCAACAATCTCGCCGCGATCGGCACGCTCGCGATCCACCGCACGCTGCGCTGGGGACAGATGGTGGAACTCGTCGTCGTGGACGGTCGAAGTTACCGCGGACCGCGCGGGCTCGACGACGCAATCCTGGGCTCGGCGACGGTGGCCTACACGAACGTGCCGATGCCGGCGCGGCTGATCGAGGTCCAGAACGCCGGGCGCACTGCGGACGGCGGCAACCCCCCCGAAACGGTCGAACTCAATGGCGAGATGCTGCCGAACACGCGCCGGGACGCGCCGCGAAGCTCGCTGCTCGGCGCGGCCCAGAAGGCGTGGCTCAAGGACACGCTGACGGCCAGCGACGCGCGCTGGAAGGCGATCTGCAACGATGTGCCGCTGCTGCGCTTCGGCTTCGACATGAGTTTTCGCGAACACGGCAGCCTCAACGACCTGTGGTGGACGGATAGCTGGGACGGTTATCCCGTCGAGCGCCGCGAACTCATGAGCTTCGTTCGCGACAACGGCCTGGCCAACGTCGTCTCACTGACGGGAGACCGCCATGCCCACTTCGCGGGGCTCGTCTACGACGATTTCGACGGCGATTCTCCGACGCCGGCGATGCCCGAGTTTGCCTGCACGGCGATCACCGCCGGCCCCAGGCTCAAGAACCAGTTGGCCTTCTCGGGCGGCGATCCGGAGGTCGATCGGCTGATGTTCTTCGACGGCCGCGACGTCGGGCTTCAGGGCGCTCTGCTACCGGCGCTCAACGCCTGGCTGCTCTTCGGGAACGAGGCCGCCGCGACGCTCTCCGCGACCGGCGATACCGAAGCGGCGCGCGCCGCAGCCGATCCGGCCGTAAACCCGCATCTGAGCTACGCCGATACGGATGCGCTCGGTTACGCGGTCATCCGCTTCACCGCGGAGCAGGCGGAGGCGGAGTTCGTGACGATCGCGCAGCCGGACCGCGACTTCGGGGAAGCGGGTCCGCCCGTGCGGCGCCGGGTGAGGTTTTCGGTACCGGCCTGGGATCCGGGCGCGGAGCCGACCCTCGTCGCCGGCGGTGCCGATGGCGAGCCGCCGCTGATGGGACTCAAGATCTAGTTCGCGGGTTCGATCCTGAGCACCGCGCCGGCCTGCTCATCCGTGATCACATAGAGCAACCCGTCCGGGCCCTGCCTGACGTCGCGGATGCGTTGCTTCAGGTCCGCGAGCAGCACTTCGCGCCGCAGTTCTTCCATGTCCTGGTTGAACAGGATGCGCTGCAGTTGGCCGGTGCCCGGAATCTCGCCATAGCGCAGGCCGCCGACGAACACATCCCCCTTCCACTGCGGCAGTGCGTCGCCGGTATAAAACGCCATGCCAGAAGCGGCGATCGCCGGCATCCAGTAGACGATCGGCGGCACGTAGCCCTCGTGGCCCGGACCCTTGCCGTCCTGCCAGGGGCCGGGATACGTCCGGCCGAGACTCACGATCGGCCAGCCGTAGTTGGCGCCCCGAGCGAGCACGTTGATCTCGTCGCCGCCGTTGGGGCCGTTCTCGTGCTGCCAGACGTCGCCCGTGGCCGGGTGCACGGCGAGTCCCAGCGAATTGCGGTGCCCGATGGTGTAGATCTCCGGCAAGGCACCCTCCTTGCCGATGAACGGGTTGTCTTCGGGGATGCTGCCGTCGTCGTTGATGCGCAGGACCTTGCCGCCGAGGTTGTCGAGCTCCTGTGCGGAGCCGCCGCTGGCGGTGAAATAGAGCGCGCCGTCGTGGCCGAACGCCATGCGCGAGGGGCCGGCACTGCCCTCGTGGCCGACGTAGATGTCCTCGAATCCGGCGAGCGCCTCGCCGTCCCAGCGGGCGCGGCCGAGGCCGAGCGCGGTGGCCTGATCGCCGACGGGCTTCGTGTAGGTGAGGTAGACGATGCCGTTGTCGGCGAACTGCGGATGCAGCACGATGTCCTGATAGCCGTGAACGGCGCCGGGCAGACCGGAAATCCCCGTCCAGAACGAGTCGGGACCGCCCGCGACGGGCTCGGGATCCAGCACGCCGTCACGCAGGACGCGAACCTCGCCCGCGCGCGTCGTGACGAGCATGTCGAGATTGGGCAGGATGGCCAGGCTCCACGGAAACTCGATCTCGTCGGTGACGACGACGACGCGGATATCCATGTCTTCGCCGGTCTTGAACGTGAACGGCCCCTCGGGCAGCGGCTGGTTCGCAAGCCCGAGCGGGGCGACGGGAATGTTGAAGGCATCGAACTCAACGTCCTGCTGGGCGATGGCGGCCGGGGCGATGAGGATCGCCGCGTGCAGAGCCAGGACTCCGAGCAGGGCGGTGCCCCGTGTAGCGCATCTGTCGTTCATGATTGGCTGACCTCCTGAAGGGAGACGGAGTATAAACGAGCGGAAAGTCGGCGACACCGCGCCGGTGCGCTGGTCTACGCCGGACGAAATAACCGGACGCGGGATTTACTGCCGGGAACACGAAGCCCGATAGAGTCGGGCGCCCTGCCGTTCGGCGCCGGTGGCTTCGAGCGTACCGAGGGCGAGCATCCGGTCGGCGAATTCCCGTTGGTCCGCAGGGACGCCAAGTATGGCTTCGTGTACGGCCACGAGTTCAGCCATCGTGAATTCGCAGGGCAGGAATCCCGGCGCCGTGGCGGGGTCGTCGAGCCTCGCGCAGAGACGCTCATGCGCCATCGCGAGGATCTCCCGGTGATCGAAGGCAAGTTCCGGCAGATCCCTGATCGGAAACCAGGCCGCATCGGCCGCATCCGTGGCCGCCCGGACCGAAATTTCGTCCGCCCGCAGGATCGCGATGTAGGCGACCGTGATCACCCGCTCCCGTGGATCGCGATCGGGCCGGCCGAACGCGTGCAGTTGCTCGAGCTCACCGGCATCCACACCGGTCTCCTCGCGGAGCTCGCGCCGCGCCGTCGTCTCGAGATCCTCGTCAATGTCGATGAAGCCGCCAGGAATCGCCCAGCGGCCGCGCTCCGGTTCCTGGCCGCGCTCGATCAGCAGCACGGCAAGCTCGCCGTCGCGGATCGCGAAGACGACGACGTCCGTCGTCACGGCAGGGTGCGGGTATTCGTAGCAGTACATTGGGTCGGTCGCTTCGTGGCTCCTGCGGGCGCGTCCACTTCGCGGCAAGCCTGTCCCGATGTCAAGGCCGGTCGCAGGCGGCATTTTTCGGCCACGGGGCGCTCCCGGCCTGATAAAATCGCCCGCCATGCGCAAGTTCATTCTGATCGTCATCCCCGTCGTTCTCATCGCCGCCGCCGCCGGTATTGGCGTGATCTGGGACCAGGCCGGCCGTGCCCCGGGTCCCGCCATCGAAGTCACGGAGCCCGGCACGGTCGGGCGGATCGGCGAACTCGTCCTCGTCGTGGAGACGCCGCGTGGCGCGCTCAACGCGCTCGAAGTCTCGATCGAGCAGAACGGCGCGAGCCTGCCCGTCTTCGATCTCGCCGACGGTGAGCCGGCGGCGTTGGAACGCGAGGGGGCGAATCGGCTCGTGCTCAGGCAAGCGCTCGGCCGGGATCGTTTCGAATCCCTGGTCCACGGCACGGCCACCATCGTCGCGACGGGCGTGCGACCGGTACTCTTCGGTTATCGCGAGACAGAGACGACGATCGAGCACGAGTTCGAGGTCAATCTCAGACCCCCGCTGCTCGGCGTGCAATCGCAGTTCCACTACATCAACCACGGCGGGTCGGAAGTCGTCGTCTACCGCGTCACGCCACCCGATGCGGTATCGGGCGTGCGCGTCGGCGAGCGTGAGTATCCGGGATTCCCCGCCGCGGGAGCCGGCATCGAAGGCGCCGATCCGTCGCTGCACGTCGCTTTCATTGCGCTGCTCTGGAACCAGTCACTCGAGACGCCCATTTCCGTTTTCGCGCGCGACGCGCTCGGCAACGAGGGCACGGCGACTTTCGCGTACCGGACCTTCGCGCAACAGTTCCGCGAGAGCCGGATCAATCTCAGCGATGGGTTCTTCAGACAAGTGGTGCCGGCGATCCTGCAGAATTCGCCCGATTTCCCTGTCGACGATCCGACCGATCTGCTGGCGTCGTATCTGAGCATCAACGGCGACATGCGCCGCGAGAACGACGCCTACATCGCTTCGCTGGCCGAGCAGACATCGCCCGAGATTCTCTGGCAGGGTCCGTTCAGGCAACTCATCAACACCGCCGTGCAGTCGGGATTCGCCGACCAGCGCGACTATTACTACGAGGGCGAGGTCGTCGATGAACAGACCCACCTCGGCTTCGACCTCGCATCGACAGCCGCCGCGCCCGTGCTTGCCGCGAACGGCGGCCGCGTCGTGCACGCCGGCTGGCTCGGGATCTACGGCAACTGCGTCATCGTCGATCACGGCATGGGCCTGCAGTCGCTCTACGCGCACCTGTCGTCGATCGACGTCATCGAGGGGGACCTCGTCGAACTCGACGCGCAGCTCGGCCGAAGCGGCGCGACGGGGCTCGCCGGCGGCGACCACCTGCATTTCACGATGCTGCTCAACGGCAACGCCGTCACGCCGATCGACTGGTGGAGCGCGCAATGGATCGAGGACCGCATCCTGCGCAAGTTCCGCGAGGCCGAACCGCTCGCGGCCGCACCGTAGCCGTAACATCCAGCGTCCCAAAAAGAAACGCCCCTTGCGGGGCGTCGGGCCAACGGTACTAGCGCTGGCGGGGCAAAAGGATCATCTCCTGCCAGTGGAACGGCGTCAAGCCTCGCATGACGCAGCGAGGTCCGTTCAGGCATACTCCGGCGACAATTCCTGCGATGACCCATTCCATACGAGGCGACCATGCCTGCCACGACCGTCTCCGAACGCACGCTCGAAGCGCAACCGATCCTCTTCGTCCGCCGTGAACTCGCCCACCGGGATGAGATCGCAGCCGCGATCGGTGCGTCGCTCGGCGCCGTCTTTCAGCACTGCCAGGCCGCCGGACTCCAGTTCGCCGGTCCGCCGTTCGCCCGTTACGCGGCTTTCGGTCCGGAAGGAATTACCGTGGAATCCGGTATGCCGCTGACAGCGCCTGCTGACGGTGCCGGCGAAATCGAGGCCGGATTCCTGCAGGCGGGGCGCGCCGCGTTTTGCCTGCACGAGGGCGACTACGCGGAGCTCGAGCACAGCTACAAGGCCATCGAGCGGTGGGTCGAGGCGAACGGCGAGCAGTTCAGCGGACCATGCTGGGAGTCGTATCTGACCGACCCTGCGGAGCATGAGGACCCCGCCGACTGGCGTACGGAAATATACTGGCCGATCGCCGACCGCGATCAGGCGTAGCGCCCGCGGCACGAGTTGCCGCTGGAGCCGATAACAGGAACCCATGGGGGAAACGACGATGCTGAAGCAAATCCTCACCGCAATTGTCACGGGCGCGCTGCTCGCGGCGTCACCCGCGCTCTTCGCCCAGTCGCAAACCGACGAAGCCTTGCCGGCCGACATCCATCCCGTTTCATTGTCGCGCCTTCCCCCGATCAGCCGCGACGATCTGGACGAAGAGGGCAAGCGCGTCTACGACATGGTCGTCGGCGACGGCCCATCGCCGACCACAGGCCCGGTCAACTTCTCCCTTTACAGCCCAAGGCTTGCAGAGGGCTATCACATCATCAACTCCTACCTGCGCTACAACGGCGTATTGAGCCCGCGGCACACCGAGGTCGCGATCCTCGTCGCGGCCTGGGAGATCGAGCAGCAATACGAGTATTCGGCGCATGAGCCTGCGGCGCTGCGCTACGGCGCGCCGCAGGCCGTGATCGACACGATCAAGTACGACCGCGAAGCGGAGGGCCTGAGCCCCGAGGAAACGCTGATCATCAACTTCGGCCGGCAGCTCTTTCGCGAGCATCGGCTCGACTCGGAACTCTATACCGAGGCCGTCGAGTATTTCGGGGAGCAGGGCGTCGTCGAGCTTGCGACGGTCATGGGCGACTACGTCATGGCCGGACTCGTGCTCACGGCCATCGATCAGCACCTGCCGCCGGACAGGCCTGCGCTGTTGCCGCCGCGCTGACGGTTCGCCGCGCCGTCGGTATCGCGCCCTGCGCGGGCGCAGGATCTCAGCCGGCCAGGAACGGCAGCAGTTCCGCGAGCGTCTCTTCGGGATGCGTCTCGTGGAAGGAATGCCCGCCGGGCATTGCCTTGCCGGTCACGTTCGTCGCGCGCATGCGCCAGGTCGCGAGCACGTCGTACAGCCGGCCCATCGCGCCGCGCTCGGCCCACAGCGCCAGCACCGGACACCCGATCTTCAGGTGCATGTCGGCCTCGTCGAACTCCAGATCGATCGACGCCGAGGCGCGGTAGTCCTCGCACATCGCGTGGATCGTCGCGGGGTTCGAGAACGTGCGGGCATATTCGGCAGCCACGACCGGGTGCGGGCCGCTGCGCTGCCGGTTCGCCATCTGTTCGGCGATGATGTTCTCGGGGAACGGCGCGGGACGGATATAGAGGAACCAGTGGAAGTAGGCGTTCACGAATTCCTTCGTGAGCCCCTCGTTATAGAGGTAATGCGCGGGCACTATATCGAGCACGGCGAGCTTCTCGACGCGCTCCGGGTGATCGAGCGCCATGCGCCGCATGACGCGCCCGCCCCGGTCGTGACCGACGGCGAGAAACCGCTCGAAGCCGAAGTGCTGCATGACTTCGACCTGATCGAGCGCCATCGCGCGCTTTGAATGGTTGTAATGGTTCTCGCCATCCTCGGGCTTGCTGCTGTCGCCGTAGCCGCGCAGGTCCGCGGCGACCACGGTGTAATGGCGCGCGAGTTCGGGCGCGCAGGCGAACCACGAGGCGTGCGATTGCGGCGCCCCGTGCAACAGCAACAGCGGCGGGCCCTCGCCGCCGATCACGCAATTGATTTCCGCGCCGCTCGTCGCGACGCGTTCGGTGCGGAAACCCGGAAACAGGATTGCGTCGGCCTCGTTCGACTGGGCCGCCGCGGTCCTGAGCGCGGAGGCCGCGGTCAGCGCGGCGGCGCCCTTTAGCAGTTCGCGCCTGTCCATTGCGTACCTCCCGGTACTTCAGGCACCGAGATCGAGCGCGCCTGAGCTGTCGCCGAACTGCTCGATGTCGATATCCAGTTGCTGCAGCATCGTCACGAGCAGATTGCACATCGGCGTATCCATCTCATAAGCGAGATGCTGGCCGGTCGGGATGCGCCCGCCGAGCGAACCGAAGGTCAGGCAGGGGATGTCGGAGTGCCGGTGCAGGTTGCCGTTGCCCATGCCGCCGCCGTAAACGATCAGGCTCTGGTCGAGCAGCGAGCCGTCGCCGTCGGGCGTGGCCGCAAGCTTTTCGACGAACGGTGCGAAGACGCGCAGGTTGTGCGTGTCGATGCGCGACTTGAGCGCCATGAGCGCGGGGTCGTCGCGATGATGGGAGACGCCGTGATGGTTGCCGCCGACGCCGATCTGCGCATAGCTGCGGCCGCTCAGTTCGCGCGCGTAGATCATCGAGAAGACGCGCGTGGCGTCGGTCTGAAAGGCGAGGTGCTGCAGATCCAGCATGAGTCCCGTGTGCGCCTCGAAGGTCTCGGGGATCGAGGTCGGCCGATCCGGCAGCTCGAGCGACTGCTCGCCGCGCGCTTCGGCGTTCTGGATGCGGCGCTCGATCTCGCGGACGGTGTCGAGGTATTCGTTGATCTTGGACCGGTCGCCGCCGCCGAGCCTGCCTGCAAGCCGCCTCGCCTCGGCGTCGACGGAATCGAGCAGGCTGCCGGTGCGCCTGACGCGGGCGAGGCGCTCGGCGCTCGAGCCGCCGTCGCCAAAGAGCCGCTCGAAGACCACGCGCGGGTGGATCTCGGTCATGTTCGGCGTCGTCTCGTTGCGCCAAGAGACCGTGTTGACGTAGAAGCAATCGCCCGAGTCGCAGGCGCCCTGCTGCGGCGTCTCGACCGTGAGTTCGAGCGACTGGATCGGCGAGTCGCTGCCGATCTGCCGCGCCGCGAGCTGATCGGCGCTGGTCGCGACCCTGACCTCGACGCCCGGACGCGTCCGGTCATAGACGTGTACGCCCGTGAGCCAGGCCGCGCAGGCGCGCGTATGGTCGCCTGAGCCGTCGCCCTTGGAGTCGGCCTCGAGGTGGGACAGTCCCGTCAGCACGTTCATCTGCTCACGGACGCCGGCCAGTGGCTGCAGATTCGGCGGGAGCGCGAATTCCCTGCCGGTCGTCGCCGGCTTCCAGTCGTCGTGGATGATGCCGTTGCCGACGTAGACGAAGCCGAGCCTCGGCGCCGGCGCCGGCGCCTGGCCGAACGCCGGCACCATCGCGTCTAGCATCGGCAGCGCGACGGCGGCGCCCGCGCCGCGCAGGAAGGTGCGTCGAGCGATGGACTTGCCTGTGATGTATCTCATCGGTTCGCCTCCGTAACACCGGCGTCCGCGTTCGCTTCGGCGACCGCCGCGTCCGGGTTTGCTTCCGTGACTGCGGTGGCCGCGTTCCGTTCCGCGACCGCAGCGACAGTGCCTGCTCCTGCGTTCGCGTTGGCGTCCACTGCCGCAGCGCCGCGCGGGTTGCGCATCCGGAACGGTACGCTGCTTGCGATGCCTTCGACGATCGACGCGAAACCGTAGCCGTCGCTCGCGGCATCGCGAACGATCGTCCGCACCGCCGGCGCATCGTAGTACTGGATATTGCGCCCGAGCGCATACATTAGCAGTTTCTCGGTGAACGCACGGGCGAAGCGGTCGGGATGCTGCGCAAGGTGGTTCCTGAGGCCCGCTACGCCGTCAATGGTCGTGCCGTCGGGCAGCTCGCTCGCCGCGTCCACAGCGACGCCTGCACTGCGATCTCGCCACTGGCCGACGGCGTCGAAATTCTCAAGTGCAAAGCCGATCGCATCCATCTCGTAGTGGCAGCCCGCGCAGGCCGGATCTTCGCGGTGCCGTTCGAGCGCTTCGCGCAGGGTCAGTTCGGCGCCGTCGCTTTCCGTGACCAGGGTGGGCACGTCCGGCGGCGGTGGCGGCGGCGGCGATGCGAGCAGGTTGTCGAGCACGTACTTGCCGCGCAGCACCGGCGAGGTTCGCGTCGCATAGGAAGTCAGGGTCAGGATGCCGCCCTTGCCGAGGAGCCCCGTCCGCGGGCTGTCTTCGGGAAGTTCCACCCGCCTGAAGTGACTCCCTTCGATGTTCGCGATCCCGTAGTGCTCGGCGAGCCGTTCGTTGACGAAGCTGTGGTTCGCCGTGATGAGTTCGAGGATGCCGCTGCCGCCGCGCAGCACGCTGTCGATGAAAAGCTCGGCTTCGACCGCAAAGGCTTCGCGCAGCGTTTCGTCGTAGTCGCGGAAGAGGTAGAGATCCGGATCCTTGCTTTCGACGTCGCCCAGAAACAGCCACTGGGAGGCGAAATTGCTCACGAGCGAGGTCGAGCGCGGGTCGGCGAGCATGCGTTCGATCTGGGCCTGGAGCGTTCCGGGCGACTGGAGCCGTCCTGCGGCCGCAAGCTCGAGGAGTTCGTCGTCGGGAATGCTGCTCCAGAGGAAGAAGGACAGGCGCGATGCGAGTTCGAACTCGCCGAGTGCGTAGGCTTCGCCGGGCGCGGCGCCCGGCGGATCGACCTCGACGCGATACAGGAACCGCGGGCTGACCAGAATGCGCTCGAGTGCGTACTGGATGCCTCGTTCGAAACCGCCATCCGCGACTCCCGTCTCGTAGAACGGCCAGAGCTCATCCAGATCGGCGTCGGTCACGGGCCGCCGGTACGCCCGTCGTGCCAGCGTGCCGAGAATCTCGCTTGCGCAGGCACGCTCGCCGAGGTCGCCCCCGGGGGTGCAGGTGAAAATGCGCTCGCGGCTCGGCGTGTTCCCCGGACCCGTCGGATTGAACGGGCCGGAGATCGTAACGAGTTCGATGTCGGGCAGCGCCCCGCGGCTCCTGCGCCGGACCCGCAGCGACGATTCATCGAAGGCTTCGCTGCGCTCGATGAAGGTCACGCCGACTTCGGCCGGCCCTGCCGGGAGCTCCAGGTGGAACTCGAGCGGCGGCGGGCGCCGCGGGAACCCGCGAGTCCCGGTCACGACCGTCGCCATCGCGACGCGTTCGCCGTCCACGAGAACCTCCAGTTCGTGCGGCTCGCGCGAACCGCCCGCAAACTCGACGCGGACGAGGTATTCGCCGTCGAGCGGCAGGAAGCTCTCGACAAGCAGACCGCCGCGCGTACCGATCGGCAGCCCCGGCAGGTGGCTGTCCTGCGGCAACTGCAGCGCCATGCGATGCCGATTGACGAGCGGCGGGGCGCTCATGTCGCCGACGGCAAGGCGGCTGATCTTGCCGGCCGTGTCGATGTACCGCTCCATGTTGCTCGGCGAGATGAACAGGAGTTCGGCGATGTTGTCGAAGCCGCTCGAGCGGTTGTCGGCCGGCAGCAGCAGCTCGAAGTCGAGTTCGGCCGGCAGACCCTCGAGCGCGAGCAGATCGCGTATGGCGTTGCGGTACTCGGTGCGCGTCAGGCGGTGCAGTTGCGGGAGATCGCCCGGGTTCGGCCGCGCGGCGGCCAGCGCGTCGAGTTCCGCGACCAGGAAGCGCTCGATCTTGAGGTAGTCCCGTTCGGGCGGCCGCGGCTCCTCCGGCGGCGGCATGGCGCGGTCGGCAATCTTGCGGAGGACCTTCTCCCAGACTTCCGCATGATCGGCGACGTCGGCGAGCGTCGCGGGATCGAGTACCAGGTCGCCCGACCGGGTGATCTCGTCGTGACAGTCCAGGCAGTTTGCGTCGATCGCTGCCTGTGTCGCGGCGAGGTCCCGCCCGAAGAGCCCGTAACGCTCGGCAAGCCAGACGCCGGCGAGCGCCACCGCGCCGGCGAGCACCGCCAGATAGAGCGGCTTTGTGCCTGGCCTCCCATGCATCGCGACACTCCCCCGAGACTGTTGGGTCCTGGAGCCTGAGCCATCGGAATCGACGGCCGCCTGTCCTCTCAGGCGAAGGTTCGCTTCGGGCGAAACGCCTGACCGAAGACGGCCGATAGCGACTTGCTGCGGTGCAGGACCCCGGAACTTCGGCTTTGGGTTCGATCCATTTTCAAACATTGCTATAGTGCCTGAAACGAAGCGCGGGGACACGACGGATGGACGCGAAACCAACAAGACCCGGTCCACTTCCCGTTCTGACGGCAATCTGTCTCGCACTCGCGCCGGCATTCTCCCCGGCCGGCACGCCGCTGCTCGATGCCGTCCTCGGTGGCGACATCGCCGCCGTGCGCGCGACGCTCGCCGAAGGCGCCGACGCCAACGAGCGTGACTCCGACGGGACCACCGCCCTGCATCATGCCGCGCGGCTTGGCGCGCTCGAGATCGCCGATCAGCTCATTGCCGCGGGCGCCGAAGTCGATGCCGGGACGCGCTACGGAATCACCCCGCTTGCGCTCGCCGCAGCGAGCGGCGGCGCGGAACTCGTGACCCGTCTGCTCGCCGCGGGCGCCGACCCCGGCGCGACTTCGCGCGAAGGGCAGACGGTGCTCATGAACGCCGCATTGAACGGCACGCCCGCAATGATCGAGACGTTGCTGACCCATGGAGCGAACGTGAACGCCGCGGAGCGGTTTCGCGGCCAGACGGCGCTCATGTGGGCGGCGGCGAAGGGCAATACGGCGGCTTTGACCACGCTGCTTGCTGCGGGCGCCGACATCTCGGCGGAGTCGGCCGCGGGGTTCACGGCATTCCTGTTCGCCGTGCGCGAAAACCGGATCGAAGCCGCCAGGGAGCTGCTCGAACTTGGCGCCAACGTTGAGGACAGGGCGCCCGACGGCACGAGCGCGCTCAACGTCGCCGTGCTCAACGCCTATTACGATCTCGCCGCGCTGTTGCTCGACCACGGCGCCGATCCGAATGCCCGGGATCCGCGGGGCTCCGCGCTGCACACGCTCGCATGGCTGCACAAGCCGGGGTCGACCTGGGACGCAGCGGCGCTCTCGAGCGAACCGGAAACCGCGCCCCGGCCGCTCGGCCGCCTGACCGCGCTCGATATCGGCCGCAAGCTCCTCGAACACGGTGCGAATCCGGACTTCCGCGTCGACTTCGAGGAGCAGACGTTCACCAAGGGTCTCGGCACGACGCGCAACCTGCCGGGCCTCATGCTCGGGCGCCACTACCTGAGCTACCGTGGCGCGACACCGTTCTATGTCGCCGCGCGCAACGGCGACTACCGGCTCATGGAGTTATTGGCCGAGTTCGGTGCCGATGCGACGATGCCGACGCTCTCGGGCGTCACTCCGCTCATGGCCGCGGCCGGACTCGACTACTACGAAGGCGAGACGCCGGGTCCCTTCGTCGGCGTGCCCGAGGCCGAACGGCTGCTGGCCGTCAGGCTCGCGCACGAACTCGGCAACGACATCGAGGCGCAAACCGATTTCGGCGACTACGAGATGGTCGGCAGCGCCGCGTTCACCCTGCTGACCTATCCGGAGAACTTCGACGAACTCGTGCATCTTGGCGTGGGCGACTTCCGCTTCGACGGCATGCGCGCGATCCACGGCGCGGTGATCTCCAATCAGCCGTCGATCCTGGCCTACCTCATCGAGCAGGGCGCCGATGTCAACGTCAGGAACGAGCTTGGCTGGACGCCGTACATGATGACGCAGGGCCTCTTTCTTGCGAACGCCAGGAAGGACTTCCCCGTCGCCGCGCAGATGCTTGTCGAGGCCGGCGCCGACACGAGCGTCGGGGAGTATTGAGCCACGTGCCGCGTTCGAGACTCGGCCTGCACTCGAGAGGAGCTGATCTCATGAAAAGGACCCGAATCGTGTTCTTCGTACTGGTATCGAGCGGCCTGATCGCCGCCGCCGACAGCGCTCTTGCCCATCATTCCTTCGCGGCGATCTACGACACCGAACAGAGCGTGACCGTGACCGGCGTCGTCACCAATGTGGATTGGCTCAATCCGCACGCGCATTTCTTCGTCGATGTCGAGAACGAGGACGGCGCCGTCGAGAACTGGGACTTCGAGCTTGCGAGCCCCAACGGCCTCATGCGGCTCGGCTGGCGGCGCGATTCGCTCAAGCCCGGTGACGAGGTCACGGTCGTCGGGATCCCGGCGCGCGACGGCTCCACGCGCGCGAACACGCGCTCGGTGACCCTGGCCGACGGCAGCGAGATGTTCTCCGGCGACGGCCAGCAGGGTGGGCTTCAGTGAGGCGGTCGGCGCGTCATCGGCTCCTCGGTGCGCTGGCGCTGACGGGCGTCGTCCTGGCCGCCGCCGAGGCTCCGGCGCAGTGGTTCTACCATCACGAACCCGACATACCACGCCTTGAGGACGGTTCGGTCGACCTCGACGGCCCGGTGCCGATGCTCGCCAACGGCCGGCCGTCGCTGGCGGGCCTGTGGGAACACGACAACCCGCTCAGGTACCTGTTCAACCTCGCGTCCGATCTCGAAGGCGACGTGCCTTTCCAGCCCTGGGCCCGCGAGGTCTTCGAGCAGCGCATGGCGCGGCGCGGCGCCGACGATCCGAACAATTTCTGCATGCCGAGCGGCACGGTCATGAAGCATGCGGTACCCGCTCCGTTCAAGATCATCCAGGATCCGAACCTCGTCGTGATCCTCTACGAATCGCGCACGATCTTCCGGCAGATCTTCACCGATGCGCGTCCCTTCCCCGAGGATCCGCAACCGGCCTGGTACGGATACGCGGTCGGCGACTGGGAAGGCGATACCCTGGTGGTGGAGTCGATGGGCTACACGGACAGGTTCTGGCTCGATACCCAGGGGCGCCCGTCGACGGAGCAGCTTCGCGTGACCGAGCGGTTTACGCGGCCGAGCTTCGGCCGCCTCGAGGTCGAGATCACCGTCGACGATCCGGGCGCGTACACGGCGCCATGGACGGTCAGGCAGACGATGCACTACCTGCCGGATACGGACCTGATCGAGCACATCTGCCAGGAGGACAACAGGTTTCCGGAGCAGATCGGCCTCGAGCCCGCCGAGTAGACTGCCGGCCGGCGCGGCGAGCGGCCGGCCCCGCCCATGGGGCACTGACACCGCGCGACCCGTTTGCGCGCAAGGCGCCGGTCGGCCGGAAGTCAGCGTCGCCGCAACTCGCTCTCCGGTCGCGCGCAACCGGCAGCATGGTTATGATGCGGGCGAGAACATCCAAACCAGCCAGGTAACGGTTACAGAGGACGACGGCCATGACCAGAAAGACAAGATTCCTTGCGAGCCTCCTGTCCACGGCGCTACTGACGTTTGCCTTCCAGCTCCCCGCTGCCGCCGAAACGATCGCCGTGATCGGTACCGGCAACGTCGGCGGGGCGCTCGGACCGGAGTTCGCGGCGCTCGGCCACACGATCGTCTACGGCTCGCGGGAACCGGAGCGGGACGACGTCGTCGCGCTCGTCGAACGCACGGGCAATGGCGCTTCGGCCACGACGCCGAGCGAGGCCGTCGTCGGCGCCGACATGGTCGTCCTCGCGGTGCCGGGCACGGCGGCCGAGGAGATCACGCAAGGCCTCGGAGACCTGTCGGGCAAGATCATCCTCGACCCGACGAACCGCATCGCCCGCGGCGGGGACTATCCCATGCACGGCGTCGAGGGCAAGGGTTCGAACGCGGCGCTGATCCAGGCCGCGGCGCCCGGCTCGCGCGTCGTCAAGGCGTTCAACACGCTCAACTACGTGCAGATGATCGATCCGGAGACTTCCGGGGGTCCGCTGACGATCCCGCTCGCCGGTGACGACGCCGAAGCCAAGGCTTTCGTCGCGTCACTCGTCGAGGGCATGGGCCTGCACGCGATGGATGTCGGCCCGCTCGACTACGCGTACGTGCTCGAGGGAATGCTCGTCATCTGGGCCAACGCGCGCGGCATGGGCACGCCTTACAACTACTACCTCAGGCCGCAGCCCGAGTAAGCTGCCGGACGGGCACTGACCGAAGGCGGCGGCGCACGCGGGCCGCTGCCGCGGTCCCGATTCGATGCACTCGTCAATGCTGGCCAGGGTGCAGATTCTGCTCGGCGCGGCGCTCTTCTCCACGGGCGGCGTCGCGATCAAGCTGTCGACCCTCGACGGCTGGCAGGTCGCGGGTTTCCGGGCTGCCGCTGCCGCGGTCTTTATGGTGCTCCTGCTGCCTGCCGCACGGCGGGGCCTGAGCTGGCGCGGCGCCCTCGTTGCCGTTCCGTGGTCCGCGACGCTCGTGCTCTACACGCTTGCGAACAAGGAGACGACGGCGGCCAACGCGATATTCCTGCAGGACACGGCGCCCTTCTACCTGCTCATCCTCGGACCCTGGCTGCTCCGCGAGCGCATCGTCAGGTCGGACCTCGCGTTCATGGCAGCACTCGTCGTCGGCGCAACGTTACTCGCCGTGTCAACTTCAGAGCCGCTTGCCACCGCGCCCCGGCCGGTCCTCGGCAACACCTACGCTTTCGCCTCAGGCCTGACCTGGGCACTGGCGCTGACAGGGCTCCGCTGGATCGCGCGGCGCGAAGGCGACTCGACCGAGGATCCGCTCGTGGTCATCGTCGCTGGCTGCGTGCTCGCTTTCGTCGTTTGCGCCCCGGCCGCGTTTCCCGTCGCCTCGATGGGAATGCTCGACTGGGTCATCGTGCTGTATCTCGGCCTTTTCCAGATCGGCCTGGCTTACGTCTTCATTACGCGGGGCGTGCGGCGGGTGCCGGCGCTCGAGGCGTCGCTGCTGATCCTGTTCGAACCTGCGCTGTCGGTGCTCTGGGCCTGGCTCCTGCTGGCCGAGATGCCGACGGGTGTTGCGCTCGTGGGCTGTGCGATCATCCTCGCCGCGACCGCCACGCACACCATCCGCAAGGGGCGGGCACCAGCGGCCTAAGGCCTGACTTGCGCCAGGATGGCGGGGAGGCGCACTACCGCTTGCTTGAGACATGCGGTGAATCCACCCCTGTACGCTCCGCGCGCGCAGCCCTGCGCGCGAGGGTCTCAAGCAAGCGGTAGTGCGCCTCCCCTCGCGTTCGCAGCAGGCTGGAGGGTGCCTCTACGGGCGCGTGCGCAGCCCTTCGGTGACCTCGATAGACGTGCCCCAGGGATCCGTTAGCGCGGCGCTTGCGATGCCGGATGGCAGCACCGTGTAGGGTTGATCGAAGGTGATGCCCTGTGACTCAAGCGCACTGCAGAAGGCTTCGAGCCTGTCGACTTCGAAGCCGATGTGATCGAGCATCCGGCCGCGCGTTGGCGCCAGTTGCTCAGCCACCTCCGAGAAGTTCAGGTTGATTCCGGGCAGGTCGACCGCGTCGTAGCGCCAGCGCTTGCCGGGTACTCCGCCGAAATGCCTGACGTACCAGTCGCGCGCTTCGAGCACCTGGCCCTCGGGCACGTAAAGGTGAACGTGGTGGGCGATGATCGGTACGGTGATCGACCGGTTGTGACGATCCGCAACCGGGTCGATCTCGCCGTCCTCGACGGCGAACCAGAGGTTGGTCGCGAGCTGATCGTCAAAGAGTTCGATGCGTTCGCCTCCCGGCGTGACCACCGAGGCGACACCGGGGAAGCCCTCGGTGTGGTGCACGTCGAACCCGGCGGCTTCGATGTCCGCGAGCGAGCGTACCCGGAAGGCCACGTGATTGACGACCGAACCCTGGGTGCCGCCTGACGGTTCGCCGCGGTCGAGTACGACGAGCACGTCCGGGAATTCGATGACGGTGGTCACACCGGATTCGATGACCTCGCCGCCGAGCGCGATCCAGAAGGCCGTGTTGGCTGCCACGTCGCGAACCTGGTAGTGCAGGTGGCCCATCGCGACGCCGGCGTCGTTCGGCGGCGAGAGCTGGGCCAGGGAGACGGACCCATGGGCCGCGAGCATGAACGCCAGCAAGCTGATCGGTGTACTTCGATACATTGCGGCCCTCCTGTCGGTCCGGCCGGCTCCCCGTCGTTCGACGGTTGAGCGCTGCGGTTGTCTGCGTTGAACCATGACGAGACCCGGTCAGTCGGGTCGCTCGAGGCCCAGACGCTGATGCCAGGCCGCGATCGACTCCGACGGATAGCGTTCGAAGAACTTGTCCTGCGGGTCGGCGCGCACTCCGACCCAAGCGGCCTTCGAGCCGACCATCAGGTGAGTCCGTTCCGGCGGAACAGGCAACGGAGTATCGATGGCCGAAGCGAACGGATGGATGAGTTCCGGCCAGTCGGGCGCCCAGGCCCAGAGCATGCTGCCGCAAATCGAGCAGAAATTGCGTTCGCCGCTGCTGGTGCGCGTCTCGCCGGTTTCGGCGTCACGAATCCTGGCCCGGTAGATCGTGACGTGTTCGCGGCCCTCGACCTCGAGCGTGCCGGAGTCGCCGCTCAGGTTGATCGCGAAGCCGCCGGCGCCGGCGGTCTTGCGGCAGATTTCGCAGTAGCAGACGTTGTACGGATACGGGTGCGCTGAGTTGAGCCTGAACCGCACCTTCCCGCACTGACAGGAACCTTCAAGTAGCATCGCCAAACCTCGACTGCCGCGAAGGGTCGCCATTGTAGCGCGCACGTCCCGTTCGCCCCGGATATGCGAAGGGGTGCGCGAACGCACGCCGGCCACTTCGAAGTCGCTGCGCGGCGCTGGTTTGCGACGCAAGACGCTGGCCGCTTTTCCGGTATCATCCCCGCCTCACCGCGTTCGGGAGATGAGCCGATGGGCTTTTCGACACAGCAGATTCACGCCGGCGTCGAGCCCGACCCCGTCACCGGGTCGATCCTCACGCCCGTCTACCAGACGACAACGTTCGTGCAGGACTCGGTCGACGAATACCTGTCCAAGGGCTATTCGTACTCGCGCAGCGGCAATCCGACCGTGCAGGCGCTCGAGCAGAAGCTCGCCGTGCTCGAGAACGGCGCCGCCTGCACCTGCTATGCGACCGGCATGGCGGCGATTCAGGCCGTGATCCAGGCGATTCTCAGCGGCGGCGACCATGCGGTCGTCTCCGATGTCGCCTATGGCGGCACCTATCGTCTCTGCACGACCGTGTACCAGCGCTACGGCGTCGAGTTCTCCTTCGTCAACACCGCCGATCCCGACGAAGTGCGCGCCGCGGTGCGGGACAACACGCGCCTGATCCTGACCGAGACCCCGGCGAACCCGACGCTGAAGCTCACGGACATCGCTGCGGTTTCGGAGATCGCGAGCGAGCACGGTATTCCGCATGCAGTCGACAACACGTTTCTGACGCCCTTCTACCAGCGACCGCTCGAACTCGGCGCCAACATCTCGATCCACAGCACCACGAAGTATTTCGACGGCCACAACGCCACCGTCGGCGGCGCCACGATTACCGACAGCGAGGAACTCGACGAGAAGATCCGTTTCGTCCAGAACGCGGGCGGCGTCATCATGTCGCCGTGGGTGGCCTGGTTGACCCTGCAGGGCATCAAGACGCTGTCGATCCGGATGGAGCGTCAGTCCGCGAACGCCCAGGCCATCGCGGAGTTTCTCGAGGCGCACCCGAAGGTGACGCGAGCGTTCTATCCGGGACTCGCGTCTTTCCCGCAGCACGAGCTCGCGGCAAAGCAGGCGAGTGGTTTCGGTGCGATGCTCTGGTTCGAGGTCGAGGGCGGCGTCGCCGCGGGCAAGAAGCTCATGGACTCGGTGCGGCTATGCACGCTCGCGGAGAACCTGGGTTCGGTCGAGACGCTGATCACCCATCCGGTAACCATGACCCATGCCGATGTGGAAGAAGCCGAGCGCCATCGCGTCGGCATCACGGACGGCCTCGTGAGGCTCTCCGTCGGTCTCGAGGACGCCGCGGACCTCATCGACGACCTGGGCGAAGCGCTGCAGCGCATCTGATGCGGTTTCGAGGACCTGGACGACGTCCGTATCGTCGCGGTGTTGCGGGGAGTCGCACTACGGGCCGCTTGAAACACGCCGTGAATCCATCCCTGGAGGCTCCGCGCGCGCGTCGCTGCGCGCGAGGGTTTCAAGCGGCCCGTAGTACGCCTCCCCTTGGCCGGTCACGGGTTTCAGTTCGAGTCAGGTAAGGGGAGATGCGGCCCAGCGTCAGCGATATCCTGATCTATCCGATCAAGTCCTGCCGGGGCATCTCGCTGGAGAGCGCCGTCGTCGAGCCGCGCGGTCTGGTCCGCGACCGCCGTTTCATGCTCGTCGACGCCAACGGACGTTTCATCAGCCAGCGCGAGCAGCCGAGGATGGCGTTGATCGAAGTCAGCGAGACGGGGGACAGCTATCGTGTCGAAGCGCCGGGCCAGGATGCGCTCGAGCTGCCGCTCGACCTCGAAAGCGCGCGCGAATGCAGCGTGCGGGTTCACCGCGACACGCTCGACGCGAAACTCGCCGACCCCGGGATCAACCGCTGGTTCACGCGCTTCATGGGCAGGGACTGCGGACTCGTCTACATGGCCGCTCATCAGCATCGCGCGGTCCGCCACGCGAGCGCGGCGTTCGACGACGAGGTCAGCTTCGCCGACGGCGCGCCGCTGCTGCTGATTTCAGAGGCTTCACTGGTCGATCTCAATGCCCGGCTCGCCGAACCCGTGTCGATGCGGCGCTTCCGGCCGAACCTCGTCGTGACGGCCGACACGGCCTTCGATGAGGATGGCTGGGACCGGATTCGCGTCGGCGAAGCCGAGTTCGACGTGGCCTGGCAGTGTTCGCGATGTATCCTGACGACCGTCGACCCGGACACCGGCGAGCGCGACGAGGGCGGCGAGCCGATCGCGACCCTCAAGACCTTTCGGCGGGTCAATGGCCTCGTGATGTTCGGTCAGAACCTCCTGCCGCGGAAGCTCGGCAGGGTCCGGGTCGGGGATGAGGTCGAAGTCCTCCGCCGGCGTGAGGCATGAAGCACGACGCCTGAGCGGCAGGACCGCGAAGCAGGTTACGGCCGGCAGGCAACAGGAAGCAGAGAACTCGAAACCAGGATCATGAAGAAAGAAACTCGCGTGACCCATCAGCCCGAAGTCGCCTTGCCGGAAGGCAACGTCCCGGTCGTGAGCCCGATCTACCGCTCGGTCAAGTTCACGTACCCGACGATCGAGGCTTCGCTCGGCGCCGACGCCAAGGCCCGCGGCTTCGACTACTCGCGCGACGCGAACCCGACGACGCGTCAGCTTGAACTCCTCGCCGCGGAGCTGCAGGACCGCGACGACGCCATCGCCGTTGCCTCGGGCATGGCGGCGATCTGGCTGGTGTTGCTCGGCAAGCTCAAGGCAGGCGATCGCATCGTCATCTTCGCTGAAACCTACCGACCGACGCGAGTGGCGATCCGTGAGCTTCTGCCGCGCTTCGGCATCGAGTTCACGATGCTCGGCATCGAGGATCGGGCGGGCATCGAGCGCGAGTTCGCGCGAGACGATACGAAGCTCCTGTTGTTCGAATCGCCGACCAATCCGATGATGTTCGTACCCGACATCGCCGCGTTCGTCGCGCTTGCGCAGCGGCACGGCGTGACGACCGTCCTCGACAACACGTTCGCGGGATTGCACAGCCACGGGCGGTTCGCCATCGACTACTACGTCCACAGCATGACCAAGTACGGCGGCGGTCACGGCGATACGCTCGGCGGCATGGTCATCGGCAGCAGCGAACGCATCGCGGCGTTGCGGAAGCTGGCCGTGAACATGGGTTCGACGATGGATCCGGGCGTGTCGTATCTCATGCTCAGGGGACTGAAGACCTATTACCTGCGTTACGAGCGCCACTCCGAGAACGCCCTGGCGATCGCCGAGTTCCTGAGCGGACGCGACGAAGTGGAACGGGTCTGCTATCCGGGCTTGCCCGACGATCCGAACCATGAGCTTGCCGCGCGGCAGATGGACGACTTCGGCGGCGTGCTGAGTTTCGACCTGCGCGCCGACAAGGCGCAGACCTGGGCGTTCATCGACGCGCTTGAACTATTTGCGACGGCGGCGAGCCTCGGCGCCACCGAGTCGCTCGTCTCGCCCGTCGATCTCTACCAGGCAGGCGACCTGAGCGCCGAGGAAGCGGCGGGAGCCGGCATCCGGGAGTCGACGGTGCGCCTGGCGGTCGGAATCGAGCACGTCGACGACCTGATCGCCGATCTCGAGCAGGCCTTCGGGAAGGTCTTCGGCTGAACCGCGCGGACAACGCTGAGCGTGCGGCTCTTGTTGGCGTTCGGCGCCTTGCGGCAGCTCTTCGGTTTGATGGTGCCCGGGAAGCTGCGCGGCGTAGTACGCCACGCAAGCGTTGCGCCGGAGTGCAGGGTCCCTGCGGGTGTCAGAACTTCTCCACGAACGGCCGCAGGTCCAGTTCCTGCGTCCAGGCGTTACGTGGCTGCCGGTGCAGACTCACGTAGGCGTCGGCAATCGCGGCGGGCTCGAGCAGCGAGTCCGGACCGCGGTCGCCGAGCAGCTGCGCGTAGCGTTCGGAATGAATCTGACCGTCGATGATCGCGTGTGCGACGTGGATGCCCTTCGGCCCAAGCTCCCGCGCCATGCTCTGCGCAACGGCCCTGAGCGCGAACTTCGGCGAAGCGAGGTTGACGAAGCCTGCGCCGCCGCGCAGCGAAGCCGTCGCGCCCGTAAAGATGATCGTACCTTCGCCGTGTTCGAGCATTGCCCGTGCCGCAGCCTGCCCGACGAGGAAGCCGGCATAGCAGCCGACGCGCCAGCAACGCTCGAACTCGACGGGATCGGTGCCGACGACGTCGCCGCGTGCGAACGCTCCGGCGTTGAAGACGGCCAGGCGAAGCGGCCCCAGTCCGGCGACGGCCTGAAACAGTGCGTCGACCTGCTCGGGGACGGTGGCGTCGCAGTCGAACGGGATGACCCGGCCCCGCTCGCGCGCATTGCCGAGGCCCGCGAGCTTGCGTGCGTTCCGTGCGGCGGCGAATACGGCGTAGCCCTCGTCGGCGAACGCCTCGACGAGCGCCGAGCCGAGACCGGGGCCGACGCCGACGACGACTGCTGCAGCTTCACTCATTCGGATCGTTTTCCTTGTACCCGGCGTAACTGCTGAAACGCGTGCATCGGGGGCTCGATGGCGGCCGCCGCCCGGCCGGATGCGAGGGCGGCCAGCGCATACCGCTATTCGCGGTGTCCCCGAGGTTCGCTCCTCCGGACATCGAATAGCTGCATGTTGTCTGAATCGAAACCGGTGCGGTCCGGCGAGATAGCTGTGCTACCCCTCCACGCCACGAAAATGACTGCGCGCCCGTCCCATCGCCATCAGCGGGAAATAGTGGCGGTACATGTTGTAGTTGAGCATGAAGCCCCGCTGCAGCTCGGTGCCCTGGGCGATGCGGCGCCGGATGCGTTCGTCCCGAAAATCCAGGCGGGCGCCGAACCCGTAGCCCGGGAAGCCCGTGCCGGTGTAGTAGGGCTCGTCCCAGCTGCCGTCTTCGCGTTGCGTCGCGGTCAGCCAGGCGAGACCGCGGCGCAGCGCCGTATCGTAGTCGCGGTTGTTCGTCGCGAGCAGCGCCATGAGGCTCCACGCTGTCTGCGAAGCCGTGCTCGGTCCCTGGCCGCGCAGCGTTTTGTCCATGTACGAGGCGCAGGTTTCGCCCCAGCCGCCGTCGGCGTTCTGGCAGCCGACGAGCCACTCGGCGGCGCGCCGCACGTACGGGGCGTTCATGTCTTCGCCGATCGCTGCAAGCGCCGGCAGCACGGCCGCCGTGCCGTAGATGTAGTTGACGCCCCAGCGGCCGAACCACGGCCCGTCGGGTTCCTGCTCGTCGCGCAGGAAGCGGTAGGCCTTCCGGATCGCGGGATCGTTGCGGGAGTAGCCGAGCAGGGCGAGCGCCTCGACCATGTGCGCGGTGACGTCGGCGGACGGCGGATCGAGCGCTTCGCCGAAGTCGCTGAACGGGATCATCGTCAGGATGAGCTTGTCGTTGTCGCGGTCGAACGCGGCCCAGCCGCCGTTGCTCGATTGCATGCCGAGCGTCCAGGCCAGCGCCCGCTCGAGCGCCGCCCTGACGCGCGGCCGGTTGCGCAGCCTGAGCGGCAGGCGGGCCAGCACGCAGAGCGCGACCGCCGTGTCGTCGATATCCGGATAATGCAGGTTGGCGCGTTCGAAGGCCCAGCCGGCGGGCTCGAGGCGGCCGTTCTGCTCGGCCCAGTCGCCCCGGTACCTGATCTCGTTGTCGAGCAGCCAGTCGAGCGCGCGCTCCATGGCGGGAGTTGCGTCGCGCTCGCAGTCGCGCATCGCGAGCAGCACGAGCCAGGTATCCCAGACCGGCGACTCGCTCGCCTGGATGTGCAGCGTGCCGTTACGCTCGTAAGACCAGTGCGCATCGAGTGCGGCCAGTCCTTTCGCAAGTACCGGATGGCCGAGATCGTAGCCTTCGGCACTGAGCGCCATGAGACTGTAGATCCACGGCGGCTGGATTCCGCCCCATGCGCCGTCGGCATCCTGGTGGCGCACGATCCATTCCAGGCAAGCCTGGACCGCCAATCGCCTGCCGGGAGTGAGACCGACGTTCTGGTACCAGTGCAGCAGGCGGTCGGTCAGGAGAAACAGCCGCTTGAACGAGAACAGCGGCTGGTCGTGCGGCAGCCGGTAGTCGGCGTTGTCCCGACCCTCCGGGAACAGCTCGTCGAGACGGCGGTCCTCCGGCAGCGGCCGGACGGTCCGGCGCGCCGAGAGCACGGTGAGCGGCAGCAGGGTCGCGCGCGCCCAGCTCGAGAAGTTGTAGATGTTGAACGGCAACCACTTCGGGTAGGCGATGGCCTCCGGCGGCAGGTTCGGCGTCCGGTCCCAGGGCCACTCGCCGATCAGTGCGAGCCAGTAGCGGGTGAAGACGCGTATCCCGCGCAGGCCGCCGTTGGCCTGGATCCAGCGCCTGGCCCGTACGAGCGGCTCGGCGTCGGGCGGCATGCCCGTGGACCTGAGCGCCGCATAGCACTCGACGGTGCTGTTGATGTCGCCGCTCGGCGCATCGTAGTAGCTTTCCCAGGCGCCGTCGGAACGTTGCGCCGCGAGCAGCGTGGCGACAAGATCGGCTTCGCGCGGATGTTCGTAGCCGAGAAAGTGCATGGCCAGCAGCCATTCCGCTTCCATGCAGTAGCTCGATTCGAGCATGCCGACCCAGAACCCGTCCTCGGTCTGTTCGCGATCGAGCCACGCCAGCGCTTTCGCGATCGAGCGGTCGAGCGGCGATCGGCGCTCGCTCGGCAGCGGTCTGGCGATGTCGGATTGGGGAAACTGCATGGCGGCGGCGGATTATCGCACATGCCGATGACCGGGGTTGCGGGCACTGCGCCGATCGCCGGGCATCGCCCCGCTATGTGAGCCAGGGCGGCGGCGGCAGGTCCTTCGAGCGCAGGAATTCGGGGTTGAAGAGCTTCGACTGGTACCGCTGTCCCGAGTCGCAAAGCACCGTCACGATCGTCTTGCCGGGCCCGAGATCGCGCGCGAGCCGGATGGCGCCCGCGACGTTGATGCCGCTCGATCCGCCGAGCAGCAGGCCTTCTTCCTGCAGCAGATCGTAGACGACCGGCAGCATCTCGCTGTCCGGGATCTGGTAGGAATCGTCGATTCGCGCGCCGTCGAGATTGCCGGTCACGCGGCCCTGGCCGATGCCTTCGGTGATCGAACTGCCGCTCGACGCGAGTTCGCCGGTCTTGATCCAGCTATGGATTGCCGCGCCCATCGGGTCGGCGGCCGCGACGACGATGCTGGAATCGCGTTCCTTGAGAAAGGCGCTGACGCCCGCTAGCGTGCCGCCCGTGCCGACGGCGCAGATGAACCCGTCGACGCTGCCGCCGGTCTGCTCCCAGATTTCGGGGGCCGTGCTCGCCGTGTGGCCGTCGCGATTGGCTTCGTTGTCCCATTGATTGGCGTACAGGACGCCATGCGGCTCGCTGGCCGCGAGCTCCCGGGCGGTACGCTCGGCGATGTGCACGTAGTTGTTCGGGTTGCGGTAGGGCACCGCGGGGACTTCCCTGAGTTCGGCGCCGCAAAGCCGTAACGCGTCCTTTTTCTCCTGGGTCTGGGTGTCGGGCATGAGGATCAGCGTGCGGTAGCCGCGCGAGTTGCCGACGAGCGCGAGGCCGATGCCCGTGTTGCCGGCCGTGCCCTCGACGATGAGCCCCCCCGGCTCGATCACGCCGCGCTGCTCGGCATCGAGCACGATGTACTTCGCGGCCCGGTCCTTGACCGAGCCGCCGGGATTCAGGAACTCCGCCTTGCCGAATATCGTGCAGCCGGTGAGTTCGGAGGCCTTGCGCAGGTGGATGAGCGGCGTGTTGCCGACCGAGTCGACGAAGTCGTCACGAGTGTCCATCGGATCGTGCATCCGTAAACGGTAGCGGGTTGTTGAGTGAACGCGGTCGGCTAGGGCGCTGCGACCGTGACCGTGATGACCTCGGACCGCACGGGCGGGTCATGCGGAATGTGCAGCGGGTCGCCGAGCACGAGCTGCAGCGTGTGTTCGCCCGGCGGCAGCTCGAGTTCCGTTTCGGTCTGGCCGCCCCCGAAGTGGAGGATCTGATCGGTCGTCGGTAGCGGCAGCCCTTCGGGAGGCGCCTCCTCGACATCGACGAGCAGATGGTGGTGACCGGAATCCGGGAACGTGATGCCCGCCGGCGCCACGCCCATGCCGCGCAGGCCGAAGCTCACGGTGAACGGCGACGAGACCGTCTCTCCGTCCCGAGGTTCAAGGAAATAGACCATTGCGCCGTCGGGCGACGGCGTTCTCGGCAGCTCGACCGCTTCGCCTTCCTGAACCGCATCCTGAGCGCCTGCGAGACCCGGAGCGACGGATAGAAGCAGGCAGGCGAACAGTGTTATTGTTCTCATCAATAGATTCCTTAAGATTCCTCAATTTGATCCGTTGAACTTATGCTCGCGAAGCGGTCACTAACATAACATAAGCTTGCGGAAGGGCTGCATCGCTTTCGACCTTCGGTCGGGGCCGAAGGAGGTGAACAGTGGAACTCAGAATGCTTCGGATACTTCTAGTCGTCGGCCTCGCAGCGGGCCTTGCCGCTTGCAGTTCAATGCCGCAGCAGAGCCAGCAGGGTTCCCAGGGTGCGCCGAGCCAGCCGAGCCCGTCGAGCAGCGGACCGAGTTCCCCCTCCGGCGGTCAGAGTTCCCCTTCCGGTGGCCAAAGCTCACCGGCGGGCGGTCAAAGTTCGCCGTCGGGCGGTCAACCGGGTCCGCAGAGTTCGATCCCGTCGCCACCGTCGTCAGGCATCCCATCGCCGCCATCGTCGGGCATCCCGTCGCCGTCGTCAGGAATTCCGTCCCCTTCGTCGGGTATCCCGTCACCGTCGTCAGGCATCCCATCGCCTTCTGCAGGGATACCGTCTCCGCCGAGTTCGCGGGGCCAGAGCGGTGAATCGGGAGCAGACTCGCAAAGCGGTGCGAACGATGGCGATTCGGCCGGCGGCCGGCAGGCCCGGAGCGGCGGCCAGAGTGGGCAGGACGGCGCCGGCGCCGATGGTCAACAGGCACAGTCCGGTGGACAGCAGGATCAGGACGGTTCCGGCGGATTGGAGGATCGGGCCGGCGCAGGTGGCCAGGAACAGGTTGCGGGCGCCGGCGGCGAGGACGAGACTGCCGGGGCCGGTGGTCAGGACGAACAGTCCGGCGCCGGCGGCGAGGACGAGCTTGCCGGAGCCGGTGGTCAGGACGAACAGTCCGGTGCCGGCGGCGAGGACGAGCTTGCCGGAGCCGGGGGACAGGAAGAAGGCGACGGGGCCGGCGGCGATGAGCAGCTTGCTTCGGCCGGAGGTGAGGAAGGCGTTCCGGGCGGCTCGCAGGGCGACGGCTCGGGCGTCGAGGAAGGCGTCTTCGGCGACGGCGGCCTGGCATCGACAGGTTCCGGCGGCGAGGATGCGTTCGACCGCTCGCTCGAAGACTTCGACGCGATCCTCGGCGCCGAGCAGGAAGTCCTCGCCCGTACGGGCACGGGCACGGCGGCCGATGAGGTGTTCACTGAAGCCGCGGGCGTCGGCGCAATCGGCGGCATCGACGGTCTCGCACGCGGTGCGGGTGCTCAGCAGGATGGGGAGCCGACGGGCGGCAGCGTCGGCGCCACGGCATCCTCGGGAGCGCGCACGGCCGATCGGCGCCCCCCCGACTTCGTCGAAGACGAACCGGCGGTGGCCGTCGAAGGCTGCAACGATGAAGACACGGTCGCGCGTCAACTCTGTGAGCTTGCCACCGACGAGGAAGATCCGGTTCTTCGCGAGCAGCTCTGGGAGGAATACAACGAGTACCTCAAGATCGTTGCGCGGCAGTAGGTGGGAGAAGGATTCATGCACCGAATTTTCATAGTTTTGATCGGGCTGTACTCGCTGTCAGCCTGCACCACATCGGAAGTGCTCGTCGCTCACTCGGTCGATCTCGAGTCGAGCGTCGAGGCGATACCCGAGGAGCAGTTGCTCGATGTCGGGATCGTGGTGTTCGACCCCGGAGTTCCCGAGGGCGAGATTCCGGAGGCGGAAGTCGAGCAACTGATGGCCGAGGGCAGTTTCCCGCAGGTGCGCCGCGCGGAGGCCCTGTACATGGCCGTGGAACTGCGCGACACGCTGCAGCAAAGCGGCCATTGGGGCGGCGTATGGGTCACCCCCGAAGAGTCGACGGCCTCCGACCTCAACGTGACCGCCGAAATCCTGCAGTCCGACGGCGCCACCGTGCGCCTGCAGGTCGAGGCCAGGGACGCATTGGGCCGCGTCTGGCTCAATGAGCCTTACGAACTCGAAACCGCGGCCGGCGTATACAACCGCGGACGTTATCCGGACAAGGATCCGTATCAGGATCTCTTCAACTCGATCGCCAACGATCTCGCCGCCTTGCGCGCGGACCTGTCCGCCGACGAGGCCAGTGAAATCCGTACGGTGGCGGATCTGCGCTATGCATCGGAGCTGAGCCCGGACGCCTTCGACGGCTACGTGATCGTGAACCGCAGTGGCCGGTTCGAGCCGGCGCGACTGCCTGCCGCCGACGACCCGATGTTCGATCGCACGCAGCAGATCCGGCAGCGCGAGCAATTGTTCTTCGACACCCTGAACCAGCACTACGCGAGCTTCTCGGCCGACGCCGGGGAGTCGTACGACAGTTGGCGGGAGTACGCGCGCGAGGAGGCGATCGCGATCCGCGAGATCACGCGCCAGTCCCGCTGGCAAACGGGTCTTGGCATCGCAACGATCCTGGCGGCCATCGCCTACGGTTCGAATTCCTCGAACGACGCCTATTCGGACTACCTGATCCAGCAGGGCGTCACGTACATCGGTATGGAAATGATCCGCTCCGGTGCGATCAGGCGCCAGGAGAGACGCCTGCACACCGAGACGCTCGAGGAGTTGTCGCTGAGTTTCGACGAGTCCGTCGAGCCGCTCGTCGTGGATATCCAGGGGACGCAGCACCGCCTGACCGGCACGGTCGAGACACAGTACGCGGAGTGGCGCGAACTGCTCAAGGAGCTCTTCGTCAGCGAAACGGGTTTTGCTCCCGAGAATCTCGACGTCTACATGGAAGACGAGCCGGAACCTGCGGCCGAAACACAGTTGCTCGAAACCGACGTGGATCCCGGCGCCGAAGCGGATGCCGAGGAAGACGTGAGCGATGCGGACGGGGGCACGGTCAGCGGAGTCTGATAAGCGACCGAGCGCGGTCCGGCCTGTGCCACAGGCTGCCGGTTGCCCGCCGGCAAACGGTGCCCGGCGCCCACTCCCCTTGAGCAGCGGCTCGTTGGCCGCTGCGTCGATTCGTCCGGAACGCAGGCTCGCAGCCGGGCGCATGACCGAAGTCTGGTTCGGTTCCGCTGCCGACGGCCGGCCGTTCGCGATCAAGACGCTAAATTCCGACTGGCTGGCGAAGCCCGGCGCGCGAGCGCTACTGCAGCGCGAATACGAACTGCTGGCGAGCCTGCGGCATCCGAACATCGTGACCGCCGACGCGTTTGTCGACACGCCCGACTGCGCGGCGCTCGTTTGCGAGTATCTCGGCGGCGGCGACCTCGTGAGTCTCGCGGGATCCCCGGCGCACCACTGGATCGCTGCCGTGCGCGAGCTGCTCGGTGCGCTCGAGTACCTGCACGATCGCGGTCTTGCACACCGCGACGTCAAGGCGCGCAACGTGATGTTCGACAGCGGCGGCCGGTCGCGCCTCATCGATTTCGGCTCCGCGGCCCGCATCGGCGCGCCATGGACACAACGCGGCACGACCGCGGCACACCGCCCCGCGCAGCCGCCTTCAGGCCGCGTGGCCGCGGCACAGGATCTCTACGCATTCGCCGTGCTGCTCCACGAACTCCTGGCAGGGAGGCTGCCGTGCTCGACCGGGCCCGATGCCGGTATCGAACGTCAAGACAGCCCGGAACTTGCCGCGCTCGGGCAGCTCGTGCTCGGCACGCTGGCTTCCGGTGACGGGTCGGGAATCGGCAGCGTATCGCAGTTCTCCAATGTCATAGAATCAGTGCTCGCCAACCAGTCCACACAACCGTGACCGAACGAGACCCGAGTCCGCAACACGAAGAGACCATCGTCGCGGTCAAGCCCGGGTTCGGCGCCGCAAAGCGAGGGTCCTCCGCCGAGCCGAGTCAGCCCGGACGGCGGCTGCCGTGGCTTGCGCTTGCGACCGCGTTCCTGGTCCTGCTGGCCGCTGCCGTGTTCTTCGTGCTGCCGGACTGGGTCGAGGAACAGGCGGCGAACGCGCCCGTCGCGGCGCCCGCCGTCGTCGAGGCGCCGGAGCCCGCGGGACCGGTCCTGTCCGAAGAGGAACTCGCCGCGCTCGAAACCCGGGCAGAATCGCTGCTCGCCGATCTTCTGCCGCAGCAGGCGCGGCTCGAGGAACTGTCGGCGGCCGATTGGGGCGGATCGGAATGGGAGCGCTACGAGGAAACGGCGCGCAGCGGCGATGACGCACTGCTGGCTGATGCCTTTACGGAGGCCGCGTCGGCGTACGAGGCCGCGCTTGCCGTCGGCGAAGGTCTGCTCGGCCGTTCCGGCGAGATCATCCGTGCGGCGCTGGACAGCGGTCTCCAGGCCCTCGATGCGGGCAATTCCGAACTTGCGATCGAACAGTTCGATCTGGTGCTCGGCATCGAACCCGGCAACGCGGCGGCGCAGGCCGGCCGAGCGCGCGCCGAGCGCCTGCCCGAAGTCATCGCGCTGGTGCGTCAGGGCGACGAGTTGCGCCAGGCGCGGCAGTTCGAGGCTGCGGCTGACGCTTACCGCGGCGCGCTCGCGATCGACGGGCGCTGGGACCCGGCTCGCGCAGCCTTGGGCGCCGTAATGGCCGACATCGAGCGCTCGAGCTTCGACACCTTGCTCTCGGGAGGTTTTGCGGCGCTTGCGGATGAGGACTTCGAGGAGGCGCAGTCGAACTTTCTTGCGGCGCTTGCGATGCGGGCGGATTCCGCGGAGGCGCGCGATGGCTTGACGCTGGCCGAGCAGGGCATCGAACTCGCGCAGATCGAGATGGCCGAGGCCAGGGCATTCGCCTTCGAGCGGCGCGAACTCTGGGACCGCGCGATCGCGCAGTACGAGTCGGCGCTTGCCGCCGACGCGACGCTCGAGTTCGCGCTCGCGGGTCTCGCGCGCTCGCGCGAGCGCAGCGACCTCGACGCGAAGCTCGTGAACCTGATCGACAAGCCCGAATTGCTGTTGACCGATTCCGTGCTCGCGGAGGCCGAACTGCTCGTCGCCCAGGCGCGCGCGATCGCCGATCCCGGGGCGAGGCTCGACGAGCAACTCGTCCGCCTCGATGAACTCATCCTGGCCGCGACCACGCCGTTGCCGGTGCAGCTCGAGTCCGATGAGCTCACGGAGGTCACGGTGTTTCGCGTCGGCCGGCTCGGCACGTTCAGTGCGACGCAGATCGAAGTCCGGCCGGGCACCTACACGGTGGTCGGAAGCCGGAGGGGTTACAGGGACATTCGCAAGACGTTCACGGTTCTGCCCGGCCGCGAGATGACGCCGATCAGCGTCATCTGCGTGGAACCGATCTGAGGTTGCGCGGATGAATCAATCCAACGCCTGGATCCTGGCCACGAGCGAGTCGGGGCACAAGCGGTATTTCGAAGCAGAGTCGCTGCCGGTGGCGATCGGCGGAGGCAGCGACGATGACATCCGGCTCGGCGGCATATCGGGCTCGCTGCAGATCGGAGTGCTCGACGGCGTCTTCTTCGTGCAGGCGGGGCGCAACACCGCCAACGTGCGGATCGGCGGAGAACTGCTCAGAAGTTCGCACCGGCTCGCCGACGGCGACGTCATCGCACTCGACAGCGCGCGCCTGAACTGCGCCATCGTGGCCGGAAAGCTGACGGTTTCGATCGAAGCCAGGGTCACCGCGGGAGACACCGCACCGCCCGATCTCGAGGAACTCGCGCGCGCCGGCGACGAAAGCGCCGACGAGATCGCGATCGCGCCCGTCGCGTTTCGCTCCGGGGCGGGTGCAGCCCGGCAGTCGCGTTCCAGGCGGCCGCGCGTGGCGACGATGGTGGTCGCGGCCGCATTCGCCGTGCTTGCCGTGCTCGGTTGGTTCGCGTTCACTGCGAAGTCCGTGCAAATCGTGTTCGAACCGGCCACCGACGAGTTCAGCCTGCCGTCAACGCTGTTCAAGGTCCGGCTCGGCGACCGGATGTTGCTGCGGTCGGGAACGCACCGGGTGTCCGCGCAACTGGAGGGCTACTACCCCCTCGATACCACCATCGAGGTCGGACCGTTGCCCGATCAGTCGGTCGAACTGCCGTTCACGAAACTACCGGGCCTGATTACGCTCACGACGGAACCCGAGGCGAGCGCCGCCGTGAGCATCGAGGGCGAGCTGCTCGGCCAGACGCCGCTCGTCGATTTCGAACTGGTGCCCGGCTTGCACCGCATCGAGTTTTCCGCAGAGCGCTATCTGCCCGAGGTTCGCGAGCTTGAGGTCGAGGGGGGGCGCGTCCGGCAGTCGCTGACAGCGGAGCTGACGCCCGATTGGGCGCCCGTGACGATCAGCACGGTCCCGCCGGGCGCCGACATCGTCGTCGACGGCGAAACCGTGGGCATTACGCCGATGGAGGTCGAAATCACCGCCGGCGAGCGGCGCATCGAGGTTCGGCTCGGCGGCTACAACGCGTGGGGCATGCTGCTGAACGTCGTCGCCGACAACGCACAAAGTCTCCCGCTCATCACCCTGGATCCGGCCGACGGACGCGTCGAACTCGTCAGCGTACCGAGCGAAGCTGCCGTGAGCGTCAACGGCGAATATCGGGGCCGCACGCCGCTTGAACTGCGTCTTAGCCCCACACGGACTCACGAGATCGTGCTGAGTCGGCCGGGCTATGTTTCCCGGACACTCGAGTTGTCGGTCGCCGCCGACAGCGGCCGAGTCGTGGAGCTCGAACTCGAGGAGTTGTTGGGCGAGATCGTCGTGCAAAGCACGCCGCCGGGCGCGGAGATCTGGGTTGACGGCAACCGCGAGGCCTCGACGCCCGCGACGCTGAATCTGCTCGCGATCAGTCACGAGATCGAGATTCGTGAGATCGGCTACGTGCCGCAGGGCGCCGAAGTGACTCCAAGGCCCGGGTTTACGCAGACGCTCAATTTCGACCTCGAGGTGCTCGACGATGCCTCCGGCAGCGGCTATCCGCGTATCGTGCAAACGGCCATCGGGCAGGAACTCAGGCTCGTGCCCGCGGGCACGTTCACGATGGGCTCGTCGCGGCGCGAGCAGGGCCGGCGTTCCAACGAGACGCTGCGCGAAGTACAGATCAGCCGCGCCTTCTATCTCGGTGTGCGCGAAGTCAGCAATGCCGAGTTCCGCATGTTTCGTCAGGAGCACTACTCGGGCGAGTTCGCCAATACGTCGCTCGACGGCGACGATCAGCCCGTGGTACGGGTCACCTGGGAAGACGCCGTGATGTTCCTCAACTGGCTCAGCACGCGCGACGGGCTGCAGCCGGTGTATGCACCGACGACGACTTCGTGGGCGCCGATCCGGCCGCTCAGGAACGGCTATCGCCTGCCGACCGAGGCGGAGTGGGCCTGGGCGGCGCGCGCGGCGGAGCGCGACGAGCCGCTCGTCTATCCCTGGGGCCCGCAACCGCCGCCCCCCGACCGCTCGGGCAACTACGCGGATCTCTCGGCGTCCGCGATCCTGCCGACGACACTTGTGACCTACAACGACGGGTTCGCGGTGTCCGCACCCACGGGCAGCTTCGAGCCGAACATGCTCGGCATCTTCGACCTGGGCGGCAACGTTTCGGAGTGGCTGCAGGACTTCTACGAGGTCAGGGTCATCTCCCCGGAGACCCTGGAAATCGACCCGCTGGGCCCGGAGACCGGCCGCTTCAACATGATTCGCGGCGCGAGCTGGCGGAGCGCGACCGTGACGGACCTCAGGCTCGCCTACCGAAACTACGGATCCCAGCCTCGCGAGGATCTCGGTTTCCGTATCGCGCGGAATCTGGAATGATTCGTCGCTGGCGCGGTCTAATGCGGCAGGGCCTGGTCACGGGCGGCCATCGCGCGGTGCGAGGAAGGACGATGAAGGCGATCCGGATATTTCTGGGAATACTCGGCCTGAGCATGGCCGCGTTCGTGACCAGCGGCCAGGAAGCGGAAGGCGAACCCGAGAGCCCGCCTCCGGCGGCCGAGGAGCCTGCCCCGGAGCCGGCCGCGCAAGCCGCCGAGGAGGCCGAGGAGGCTCCGCGGGGCGGCTCCGATGACGTGTTCATTCCGACCGTCGAGGTGCAGGCCGACGAGGAAGTCGTTTTTCCGGTGGACATCTAGCAAGCTCGCAAGTCAGTCACCGTTCCGGCGCGAGCGCGAGGCTGAAAAACAGCTCACAAGAACAATTACTTGCCTTGGAATCTGCGCGCACTCGACAGTATGAGAATTTCCGCAAAAGCACCCTGGCCCGCGGCAGAACCCCGCGGCGCTGCCTGAACGCCGCGGCGTCTGGTCGGGGGTTGCTGTGCGGCGCTCGTCCGGGCATATGACGGCAGCCAACGTACCTTGAGGACTCTTGCAAGATGAGACGCACTTTTTTCGGCGAGTTTCTGTTTCAGGCTTTCGCGCTGATCGTCATGGTCATTCTCGTGCACGCGTTCTACGTGACGAATGTGCGGCCCAACGCGACGGCGATACTCGAGGAGCAGGCGCTCAGGATCCAGCAGGAGGAGAACTACACGCCGGAGCGCTCGTTCTGGGTGCTCATCCGCGATTTCGAGCAGGAAGCCTGTTTCATCCTCATGTTCTGGGCTTTCGCGATCATGGGCTACAAGGCGGTCTTCATGTTCAACGAGCGGACCTTGTTGCAGCGGGAGTTCCTGCCGGTGCCCGACGGCGTTCGAATACTCCCCGAAGACACGCGCGAGTACGGCCGCACGATCGAATCGCTGCCCGAGCGGGTCAGGGCCATGCTCCTGCCGCGCGTGCTGCTGTCGTCGCTCGAGCGCTTCGGGTCGACGCGCAACGTGCAGGATGTGTCGTCGGTCGCGAATTCCCTGTGCGAGGCGGAGGGCGAGCGGCTGGAGTCGGAGCTGTCGATGATCCGCTACATCGCCTGGGCCATTCCTTCGGTCGGGTTCATCGGCACGGTCAGGGGTATCGGTCAGGCGCTCGGCGAAGCGCAACGGGCCGTCGAAGGGGACATCGCGGGCGTTACGGAGAACCTTGGGGTGGCATTCAACTCGACGTTCATCGCGCTCCTGATATCGATCGTCGTGATGTTCCTGGTCCACCAGTTGCAGTTGTTCCAGGAGCGCCTCGTCTTCGATACGCAGACCTACGTCGACCACAATCTCATCCGACACATGCGCAGCCGCCGCGCGAGTTAGCCAAGCGAGGGGAGATGCCTGCACGCGCAATCGAAATCAACGATGCCGGTCTCGTCGTTGCCGACGCGTCGGGCATCCTGGCTGTCGAGCCGGGTTATGCGCTGGTCGACAAGGGCAGGATCACGACCGGATTGCAGGCGTACGGTCAGGCGCGTCTGAAGCCGCGTCAGGTCAGCAACAGCTTCTGGACGAATCTGAGTCTCGAGCAGGGCAGTGCGGGCGTCGAGGGCGTGCCCAACTCCGCGGAACTCGCCTACGAGCAGCTCGGCGCCCTCTGGGGCAAGTTCGCGGGCTCCACCGACGATGTCCTGCTGATCGTGCCCGGACACTATGGTCAGGCCCAGCTCGGCCTGCTCCTCGGTCTCGCCGAGGAGTGCGCGGTACCGGTGCGTGCGATGGTCGATGCCGCGGTCGCGGCAAGCCATCGGCCGTACCCCGGCCGCGAGCTCGTCTATGTCGATGCCGGCCTGCATCGGGTGTCCGTCACGGCGCTCGCGCAGGGCGACGACGTGAGCGTAAGGTCCGAACAGCGCCTCGATACGACCGGGCTCGCCGGTCTCAACGACCTGCTCGCGCGGCGCGTCGCCGAGATGTTCGTGTTCGCGAGCCGCTTCGACCCGTTTCACGACGCCGCCAGCGAACAGCGGCTCTATGACCGTTTGCCCGAATGGCTCGCGTCGCTGCACGAGCAGGGCTCGGCGGTGCTTGCGCTGCCGCACGGCGCCGACGAAGTCGAGGTCCAGGTCGAGCGAGGCCAACTGCTGAAGGTCGCGCTTGGCTTCTACAAGGCGCTGCTGCAACTCATTGCGCAAACGCGCGAGGCAGGGTCCGGCCTGGTCGTGCAATTGTCCGACCGGCTGGCGCGCTTACCGGGCGTCATGGGCGAACTGGCGCGCCTCGACGATTCCGAGGTCGTCGCTCTCTCGCCGGGACATGCGGCCTGCGCCGCGCTCGAAGGTTTCGGCGCGATCGACAGGAGCGGCCAGGTGAAGCTGCGCAGAAGCATGCCATGGCGAGCCGAACCTGCGCCTGCGCCTGTTGCCGGGAAAGCAACGGAAAGCGCCGCTGCGCCGATCGCCGCGCCCGACACGCCCGTGCCGACCCATGTGGTCTATCGCGGCGTCGCTTATCCGGTCGACGGGACGGGCCTGCTGATCGGGCGGTCCAACGCCGAGGATCGTACGGCCATCGTCATCGACGATCAGCCCGGCGGCGTGTCCCGTTCGCACTGCGAGCTCAGGCTCAGCGACGGCGAACTGCGGCTGCGCGACCTGTCGAGCTATGGTACTTTCGTGAACGAAAAGCGCGTCTCGGGAGAGGCCACGCTGCAGCCGGCGGACATCATCCGGATCGGCTCTCCCGGCGCCGAGCTTCAGGTCGTAACGGTCAGGACCCCGGAGCATTCGCATGGCACGCCGTAGGGAATTCAGCGTCATTTCGATGTCGTTTCTCGACGCGATGACCTGCGGCTTCGGCGCGGTGATCCTGTTCTTCATGATTATCACGGCCAACATCGATCTCAGGCGCGACACCGTGCTCGACGATGTGGCCGCCGAGGTCGATCGCATGGAGATCAGGGTCGTGGCCGGCCGCCGGAACCTCGTGCAACTCAGGGAGGATCTCGCGCGCCTGCTCGAGGAGCGGTACACGACACGCGGCGTCAAGGAACAGATCATGGCGGAGATCGATACGACGCGGGATGACCTGGTCACGCAGGCCGAAGCCGCCGACGCGCGCGAGGATCTCATCGAACAACTGCGGGCGGATCTCGCCGCACTGGAAGAAGAGACCGAGCAGCTCGCGCTGACCGACGACACGGCCGAAGAAGCCGGCGCTGCGATCCGCAGCGTCCAGGGCGAGGGTTACCGCCAGTACCTGACGGGGCTGCGCATGGGCGGCCAGCGCATCGTCATTCTCGTCGACGTGTCCGCGAGCATGCTCGACCGTACGCTCGTCAACATCATCCGGCGCCGCAACCTGCCCGACGCGCAAAAGCGCCAGGCGCCGAAGTGGCAGCAACTGGTCAACACCGTGGACTGGCTCACGGCGCAGATTCCGCCCGGCACGCAGTTTCAGGTGATCGCGTTCAACGACGAAGCCTGGTCGCTTGTCGACGGGACCGACGGGCAGTGGCTTACGGCCACCGACGCAAGTCAGCTCGACGAGGCCGTGCGCCGGCTGCGCGAGGAGACGGTCGCCGACGGCCCGACGAGCCTGCACGTGGCGTTCCAGGCGGCACGGCGCCTGGAACCGCGACCGGACAACATCTACCTGCTCGTCGATGGCCTGCCCACCATGGGCGGGGTCCAGCCGACGCGGGACGGCGTAAACAGCAGGGAGCGGCTGGGTCATTTCGAGCGCGCGAGCCGCGAGCGGCCGATCGGCACGCCCGTCAACGTCATACTGCTCGCGATGGAGGGCGATCCGCTCGCGGCGCCCGCCTACTGGCAGCTCGCGCTCGAAAGCGGCGGCTCGATGATGGCGCCGGCGGAGGACTGGCCGTGAGCAAGAAGAAGCGCCGCGGCATAGAGACACTGAGCCTGTCGTTTCTCGACAGCATTTCCTGCGGTTTCGGGGCCATCATCCTGCTGCTCGTGATCACGAAGCTCTTCGAGCCGATCAGGCTCGAGGAGAGCAATCTGGAACTGGAGGGACTGCTCGCACGCTACGAGCAGGAACTCGCCGAGATTCTCGGCGAAACCGAGACCGTGCAACGCGAACGCGTCACGACCGCCGAAACGGTCGAAGAGGACCAGATCCAGGTCCTCGAGCTGCAGCAGGAACTCACGCGCATCCGTTCCGTTCTGCTCGACCGGCAGGACGACGACACGGTTGCCGACGAACTCGCCGGCCGGCTTGCGGCGGCCAAGCAGTCGCTGACCGAGGAGATGGAGCGCCTGCTCACCAACCAGACACCGAATGTCGAGGACTACGCGATCGGCGGCGTTCCGGTCGACAGCGAATACATCATCTTCATCATCGACACCTCCGGCAGCATGCGCAGCTACGCCTGGGACCGCGTCCAGCAGCAGATCAGCGAGACGCTCGACGTCTATCCCACCGTCAAGGGCATGCAGATCATCAACGACGAAGGAACGTACCTTTTCAGAAGCTACCGGGGCCAGTGGATACCCGATACGCCGGCCCGCCGGCGCGCGATCCTCGATTCCCTGCCGAACTGGAACGCCTTCTCCGATTCGAGCCCGAGGGAGGGCATCCTCGAGGCGATCGAGAGGTTCTACGATCCGGAGAAGAAGATCTCCCTGTACGTCTACAGCGACGATTTCGCGCCGACATCCACGATTCGCCAGGTCGTCGGCGAAGTCGACCGGCGCAACCGGCTCGACGAGGACGGCACTCGCCGGGTCCGGATCCACGCCGTCGCCTTCCCCGTCTACTGGGACGTCATGGGCGACCTCGTCTCGTCCGCGCGCTACGCCACGCTCATGCGGGTGCTGTGCCAGCGCAACGGCGGAACCTTCGTCGCGCTGCCCTCGCGCCGCGACATCTGAGCTGCCGGGCGGTTTGGCGGCCGGCAACGTGCGGCCGGCGTCCTGCCGCATTGGGTGCACGACGGCCGATCGAGGGGCCGCGAGCAGCGCCAGAGGCACCTTGCTCAGCCCTCGTCAGAATTGATCATCATTCGGGCATGGTCCGGCCCGGATTCGACCCGGAATTGCCCCCCGGCGGCGCTCCAATGGCAGGTGTCAGCAGACAGCTGGACGCAAAGGAGCGAATCATGACGAAGAACATCCTGATACTGGCACTGACCGCCGGGCTTGCGAGCCCCGCCTGGACGGCCGAGAACAGTGCCGCACCGAAGGAGGAGAGCATCGGCGTCGGCAGCGGCCTGGTCGCCGGCGCGCTTGCCGGCGGGCCCGTCGGCGCCATCGTCGGCGCGGCGATGGGCGGCTGGCTCGGTGACAAGTTCCACCGCGAGCGCTCGGCGAAGCTCGAGTTCGAGCGGCGGTCCGAGCAGGCGCGCGTCGATCTGGAGCAGGCGCGGCTTGAAGCCGACGAACTGCTGGCCATGCTCGAGGAGAGCAACGCCGATCTCGGGCAGCTCAGGGCCGAGTGGCGCACCGCGCAGGTGAACTACCGTAACGCGCTGCAGCAGGCGCTGGACACGCAGATCTATTTTCGTACGGGTGAGAGCGTGCTCGACGAGGCAAGCGACGAACGCCTGGGGCGCATTGCGGGACTCGTCGCTGAACTCGCCGATCTGACCGTCGTCGTCGAAGGTCATGCCGACGCGCGCGGTGCCGAGGACTACAACGAGCAGTTGTCGTCCGCACGGGCACAGGCCGTACGGGACGCGCTCGTGCAGGCCGGCGTCTCGCCCGGCCGGATCTTCTGGGTTGCCGAAGGCGAGCGCCATTCGACGGCCGACGAGAAGGACCTCGACGCCATGGCGCTCGACCGCCGCGTGAACCTGAGTATCGTGGATCGGGACGCGGTGAACCGCGTCGCGCAACAGTAGGCGCCGAGGCCGAGGAACCGACCTGCTCCGGAAGGGCGGATCGCCAGGGCGGAGTCAGGACCGGGCCGCGTCAGGGATGGCGCGGCCCTTCTTCATCTGTCGGTCGCGTCACGGCTCGGAGCGATGAGCGGCAGGAGTTCCGGTAGCGACGGACCGTCGCCGCGCTCGCGAGGCAGGGCGACGACCCGAGTTGGCGCCAGGAACCGCTCGAGAACCTCGCACGTCTCGTCGAGCGGGACGGGCTGCTCGACGGACTCGCTGACGATGATGCCGAGCAGTTCGACGCCCCGAGCCCTCAGCGCACCGGCCGCCGTAAGCGTGTGGCTCAGCGTGCCGAGGTAGCTGCCCGTGACGAGCAGCGCCGGCGCACCGAGCGCCGCGATCCAGTCGATGACCGTGTGCCGCTCGTCGAGCGGCACCATGACGCCGCCGATCCCTTCGATGAGCGTGAGATCGAAGCCGTCGGATGCCCGGCAGAAGCTCAGCAATTCGTCAAAGGGGATGTGTTTGCCTTCGCGCGCGGCCGCCATGTCGGGCGACAGCGGCGCGGCGAACCGCCATGGCGACACGGCGTCGAGTTGCGCGGTTACGGGTTTGCGGCCCTGCGCGGTCCGGGGTTCGAGCTCCTCCGCAGCCACTGATTCAGGTCCCTGTCCGGCGAGCAGGCGGCCCGTGTCGCTTGCTTCGATCTCGGCGGCGTCGAAGCCCGTCATTATCGGCTTGAGCGCGCGTACCCTGAGCGGCGTGCGGCGGAGTTCCTCAAGCAGCGCGCACATGACAAAGGTCTTGCCGACGTCGGTCCCGGACGCCGTCACGAAGACCGTATTCCCGGTGTTGCCGGACCCGGCGAATTGCGCTCCCTGACCGGTGTGCCCTTCACGGGTCGCGGGGCCCGTTTTCGTGGTTCGTCCCGGGTCCGCGGACGGTGTGTCCGGACCGGTATCTCTCCCATGACTCGTTGCTGCGCTTGTCATCTTCGGTCCGGAATCGCCTGGACGGCCTGGGCCAGTGCGCCCACATCGCGCTCGGAGTGCTCGGCCGAGAATGCAAACCGCAGCCGCGATGTGCCGGCAGGTACGGTCGGCGGCCTGATCGCGGCGACGAGGAAACCGGCATTGCGCAGCGTGTGTCCCGCTTCGACCGCGCGTGCAGCGGAACCAAGCACGAGCGGCACGATGGCCGACTGCGCGGGTTCGAGTCCGAGGGCCGCAGCGAAGGAACGTGCGCGCTCGACCGGGATACCGACGAGGTCCTTCCGGGTCGAGATGATCTCGAGCGCGGTTGCCGCGGCCGCGACGGTTCCAGGCGGCAGTCCCGTCGAGAAGCCGAAGCTGCGCGCCCGATTGCGGATGAGCTCGCAGACCTCGTGGCTCGCACAGATGTACCCGCCGTAGCCGCCGGCGGCTTTCGACAGCGTTCCCATCTGCAGGGGCACGTCGACGGGCTCGTCGAATGCGAACGATGAGCCGCGGCCGGCGCCGACGACGCCGAGTCCGTGCGCGTCGTCCGTCATGAGCCAGGCATCGAAACGTCCGGCGAGTTCGCAAAGCTCCGGCAGCGGAGCGAGGTCGCCCTCCATACTGAAAACCCCTTCGGTGAGCAGCAGGCAATGGCGGTGGTTGCGGCGTTCCGCGGCGAGTACGGCTGCGGCATGGTCCGCGTCGTTGTGGGTGAAATGCACGACCTTCGCAAGGCTCAGCGCCGCGCCGCCGAGCAGACAGGAATGGCAGAACTCGTCCATGACGATGAGGTCCGCTTCGCCCGCGAGCAGCGGGATGACGCCGATGTTCGTGAGGTAGCCGCTGCCGAAGACGACCGCGTCCTCGGTGTCCTTGAGCGCGGCAAGCCGCGCTTCAAGCGCAGCATAGAGCGGGTGATTGCCCGTAATCAGCCTGGAGGCGCCGGCTCCCGTGCCGTAGCGGCGCGTGGCCTCGAGACTTGCGTTGACGACCTCGGGATGGTGCGACAGGCCGAGATAATCGTTGCTTGCGAAGGAGACGAGTTCGCGGCTGCGGCTTCGCACGCGGCGGCCGTCGATTTTCTCGGTGCCTGCAAGCGAGCGCCTGAGTTCGCGGCGCTCAAGCGCCTGCAACTTTCGCGTTGCGAACTCGTCGAGCGATCGGTCAGGCAAGCGTCGTCTCCGCGGCAAGAGCGCTCGAATTGTCCCGAAAAGACGCGCGGGCCGCCATCTGAACGTCGAATCTTCAGCCGGTTGGCGAAAGGGATGCGTCGAACGGCCCGCGTTAGCGCGCCTCAGCCGGGTTCGCCGCCGATGATCTCAAGCAAGTCTTCAGTCATGGCTCGCATGAGTTCCGCATCGGCGCGGCTTTCGACGTTGAGGCGCAGCAGGGGCTCCGTGTTGGACGCTCTCACGTTGAAGCGCCAGTCGGGAAACTCGACGCCCAGTCCATCGACACGCTCGACGTACTCGGCCCGCCCTGCATATTCGTTTTCCAGTCGCGTAATGGTCTGCGCGGCGTCGTCGACGCGCCTGTTGATCTCGCCGCTCGTCGGAAACCTCGCGACGCGGTCCGCGACGAGTGCCGACAGCGGAGCCGCGCGGCGACTCATGATCTCGGCGACCATGAGCCACGGGATCATTCCGCTGTCGGCGTAGGAAAAGTCGCGGAAGTAGTGATGGGCGCTCATTTCGCCGCCGTAGACGGCGTCCGCTTCGCGCATCGTGTGTTTTATGAACGCGTGCCCGGACTTGCTCTGCACCGCTTCGCCACCCGCCTGCCTGACCGCGTCGATCGTGCTCCAGGTCAATCGCGGGTCGTGGACGATGCGTTCACCGGGCAACTTCTCGAGAAATGCAAGCGCGAGCAGGCCGACCAGGTAGTAGCCTTCGATGAACGCGCCCCGCTCGTCGAAGAAGAAGCAGCGGTCGAAGTCGCCGTCCCAGGCGATGCCAAGATCGGCGCCGGACTCGAGCACGGCCGCCGATGTCGTGCCGCGATTGCTTTCAAGCATGGGATTCGGCACGCCGTTCGGGAAGTGGCCGTCAGGCTCGTGCTGCAGCTTGACGAGTTCGAACGGCAGGTGCGGCTCGAGCAGATCGACGAACGGGCCCGCGCAACCGTTACCGGCGTTGACGACGATTCTGAGCGGTTGTAGCGCGTCCCTGTCGACGTAGCCGAGCAGGTGATCGATGTAGTCGCCGGTGAGGTCCCGCCGGTTAACGCCGCCCTGCTGCGGGGCTTGCGGAAACTCGCCGGACTCGGCGATCCGGCGAATGTCCTGAAGACCCGTGTCGGCGCTGATGGGCCGCGCGCCGGTCCTGACCATCTTCATGCCGTTGTGATCGCGCGGATTGTGGCTCGCCGTGACCATGATCCCGCCGTCGAGCCCGTCGTGGAATGTCGCGAAGTAGACGAGTTCCGTACCGCAGATTCCGATGTCGACTACATCGACGCCCGAATCGGTCAGTCCCCGGGTCAACGCGGTGGAAAGCGCCGGGCTCGACAGGCGTACGTCCCGTCCCAGGGCGACGGTTGCGGGCGCGACGTGGGCCGCATAGGCGCGGCCGATGCGCCAGGCGATTTCCTCGTTGAGATCCTCGGGGACGCGGCCTCTGACATCGTAGGCCTTGAAACAGTCGATTCCCTTCATGGCCGCGGGCTTCCGGCGGAGAACGCGCGTCAGTATAGCGGGAAGATGTCAACCGGGGATTGTCGTAGTATCGGCGCACGCTGCCCGCGACCGATATGCCTTTGTCCACACTCTGGTTGCCGTACAGACAGATGCAAACGGCGCCGCCGCCTTTCGAGGCGGAGCGGACCGAGGGCGTGTGGATCACGCTTGCGGACGGCCGCCGGCTCATCGACGGCACGGCGTCGTGGTGGACAGCCTGCCACGGCTACAACCATCCGCACATCCGGGCCGCGGTCGAGGCGCAACTCGCCGCCATGCCCCACGTCATGCTCGGCGGCCTGGTACACGAGCAGGCGCTGACTCTCTCGCGGCGGCTCGCCGGCATGCTGCCTGGCGATCTGGAGCACGTGTTCTTCTCCGAGTCGGGATCCGTGTCGGTCGAGGTCGCGATGAAGATGGCGCTGCAGTACTGGATCAACCGCGGCCAATCCGGCCGCCGCCGCTTCCTGACGTTCAGCAACGCCTATTTCGGCGATACCTTCGCCGCGATGTCCGTCTGCGATCCCGAGGAGGGCATGCACGCGATGTTTCGCGGCACATTGGCCGAGCAACTCGTCCTTGACCTCCCTGCCGATCCGGACGACACGGCGGCGGTCGAACATGCGCTCGCCCGCCAGGCGCCGGAACTCGCGGCGCTCATCGTCGAGCCGCTCGTGCAGGCTGCAGGCGGCATGAAGTTCCATTCTCCCGCCGTGCTCGCACGCCTGGTCGAACTCGCCCGTTCGCACGATCTCATCGTCATCTTCGACGAGATTGCGACGGGTTTCGGCCGCACGGGCACGATGTTCGCCTGCGAGCAGGCTGGTCTCGTGCCCGACATCATCACGCTTTCGAAAGCGCTCACGGGCGGAACGCTGCCGCTGGCGGCGACGGTGGCGCGCCGGCAGGTCTACGAGGCGTTCCTTTCGGACGATCCCGAGCGGGCGCTGATGCACGGTCCGACCTACGCCGGCAATCCCCTCGGCTGCGCCGCGGCCAACGCCTCGCTTGACCTCTTCGAGCGCGAGCCGCGTCTCGAGCAGGTCGCGGCCATCGAAGCGCGCCTGGCCGACGGTCTCGAGGAACTGCGGGAATGCCGCGGCGTTGCCGATGTGCGTGTCAAGGGTGCGATCGGCGTCGTCGAACTCGAGCGGCAGCCGGAGCTGGAACGGCTCCGGGCGCGATTCGTCGATGAAGGCGTCTGGGTGCGGCCCTTCGGCAAGGTCGTCTACCTGATGCCGGCGTTCACGATCGACACGGCGGAACTCGACGCGCTGATCGGCGCCGTCGGAACGGTGGTTTCCGAAACGGCCTAGAACAGCTCCGAGGCGTCAGGCTCCGAGCGGTTTTCCTGATCGTAGCGGTTCGGGATGAAGTCGCCGGTGACCATGTCGCGATAGCTCAGGCCCGGGCCGACCATCGGGTAGACGCCCGCTTCGGGATCGATGATGGCTTCCAGGAAGGCGGGACCGTCATGGTTCAGGAATTCATCGAGCACCCGGGGGACATCCTTCTTGTCGTCGAGCCTCTTGGCGTACGAGAAGCCGTCGGCCTGCGCGGTCCTGACGAAGTCCTTCTTGCGCAGCGACTTGTCGCTGGCCGACAGCCGGCCCTTGAAGAAGAGCCGTTGCCATTGCATGACCATGCCGTCGCCGTAGTTGTTGAGCACGATGATCTTGATCGGCAGATCGTAGGTCGTGACGGTCTCCAGTTCGCCGAGATTCATGCGGATGCTCGCGTCGCCGTCGACGTCGATCACGAGCTTGTCGGGCCGCGCGAACTGTGCGCCGATCGCGGCCGGGAGCCCATAACCCATCGTGCCCATGCTGCCCGAGGTAAGCCAGAGCCTGGGCTCGCGGAAATCGAAATATTGCGCCGCCCACATCTGGTGCTGGCCGACGCCGGTGGAGATGATCGCTTCGCCGCGCGTGATCGCGTTCATGGTCTCGATAAGGTAGTTCGGCTGGATCAGCGGGCTCTCGCGGTCGTAGTTGAGTCCGTACTTCGCCTTGAGTTCGGCCGTTTCGGCGTGCCAGTCCGAGAAGTCTGCCGAGAAGCCCGAACGGCGCGCGTACGCGACGAGCGCCTCGAGCACCGCGGGCAGCAAGCCGACGTGGTGCCAGTCCGCGGACTTGACCTTGTGGATTTCCGAAGCGTCGATGTCCAGGTGCAGGACCCTGCGCGCACGCCTGGCGAACTGATCGGGGATGCCGGCCACGCGATCGTCGAAGCGCGCCCCGACCGCGATCAGCAGATCGCAGTCGTCGACCGCGTAGTTCGCGCTCGCAAGGCCGTGCATGCCGAGCATGTGCATCGCGAGCGTGTGCTTGGTGTCGAAGCTGCCGAGCCCCATGAGCGTCGTTGCGACCGGGATTTCGAACTGCAGCGCGAACGCCCTGAGCGCCGCGCTCGCATCGCCGTTGACGACGCCGCCTCCGACGTACAGCAGGGGACGCTTGCTCTCGGCGAGCATCGACAGGAACTCTTCGCATTTCGCTTCGCTGATCGCGTTGTGCTCGACTTCCGCCAGGCGGCGCCGGTAGCCCGGGATCGGCAGGTTGCCGTCGCCGCGGAAGGGGCCTTCCCAGTTCTGCACGTCCTTGGGCACGTCGATGACGACCGGTCCGGGACGGCCGGTTCTTGCAATCTCGAACGCCGTGCGAACCGTCGCTTCGAGCCTGGTCGGGTCGGTGACGAGAAAAACGTGCTTCGCGACCGACCCCATGAGTGCGCTGACCGGCGCTTCCTGAAATGCGTCCGAGCCGATCGAGCCCGTCGGCACCTGACCGCAGATGACCACGATCGGCGTCGAGTCGGCCATGGAATCGCGCACGGGCGTCACGCAGTTCGTGGCGCCGGGCCCCGAGGTCACCATGACGACGCCGACCTGGCCGCTCGCGCGCGCGAAGCCCGCCGCCATGAAGCCCGCGCCCTGTTCGTTTGCCGGAACGATCAGCGGCATCGGCTCATCGCTCGGGCTGCCGTGCGTCTCGTTGTAGACGAACACGGAATCGTAGGTCGGCAGGATGGCGCCGCCGCTGTAACCGAAGATCGTGTCGACGCCTTCGTCGGCCAGCACCTGCACGATCGTGTCGGCGCCGGTCATGCGCTGGCCGGCGAGCGGATGTGCGGTCGGGATGCGCGTTCGGGTCTGCGTGTTCACGGTCGTCTGTTCCGTCGAGCCCGGCCCATCAGCCCGGTACATGCGGGTCGAGTGTTGACTAAAAGTTACAGCATTGCAATAGCTGTTGTTCTGAGCCAGCATTGTGCGGCTTGGCCAGGGCTGGCGGCAATGCCATGAGACATATCATTTCGATTCTCCTTCAGAACGAGGCAGGCGCGCTGTCGCGCGTGTCCAATATGTTTTCGTCGCGCGGATACAACATCGAGAGCCTCAACGTTGCGCCGACGGCCGACGAAACGGTCTCGCGACTGACGCTCGTGACCACGGGATCCGAAGAGGTGATCGACCAGATCAGCAAGCAGCTCGGGAAGCTCGTTGACGTTGTCGACATCACGGACATGACCAGCGCCGATCATGTCGAGCGGGAACTCGCGCTCTTCAAGCTGCATCTCGTCGACGGCAAGACGCAGCAACTGAAGAAACTGCTCGCCAGCTCCAACGCCCGGGTGCTCGACGACCACGAGGGCCACTACACGATCGAGCTCATCGGCGGCAGCCAGGAGATCGACCGGTTTCTCGACCGGATCAGGCGCCTTTCCGACCTCTCCACGGTCGTGCGCAGCGGTGCGATGGCCGTGGCCCGCGGTGCGCCCGTGTTCGCCAGGGGTTGAGCGCACTCGGCCGAACAAGTTGTCCGGATGGCCAGACCAATGAGCGATGGATCGACAAACGCCGACCGACTCCTCGGCGCGCGCCGCGTGGTCGTCAAGATCGGCTCGGCCCTGTTCATCGATCAGGACACCGGTGCGCTCGACGAAGACTGGCTCACGGCGCTCTGTGAGGATGTCGTGTGGCTGTGCGAATCGGGCGGTCAGGTCGTGCTTGTGTCTTCGGGCGCCGTCGCGCTTGGTGCGCGCGAACTCGGGATCGACCCGCGCCGCGCGCGCCTCGAGGACAACCAGGCCGCTGCCGCCGCCGGACAGATTCTGCTCGCCCACGCGTATCATGAGGCGCTGCGCAGGGTCGAACTGACGACAGCACAGGTCTTGTTGACGCTCGACGACAGCGAGAGCAGGCGCCGCTACCTCAACGCATGCAGGACGCTGCTGACGCTTCTTGCCCGCGGTGCGGTCCCCGTCGTGAACGAGAACGATACCGTCGCGACGCAGGAGCTTCGCTACGGGGACAACGATCGTCTCGCAGCGCGGGTCGCGCAGATGGTCAGCGCCGACTGCATGGTCCTCCTGTCCGACGTCGACGGTCTTTACACCCGCGATCCGCAGCGCAACGACGATGCCGAGCACGTCCCCGAAGTCACCGGCATCGACGAGCGGATCCGCGCGATGGCCGGCGGTCCGGGTTCGGCGCATGGTTCAGGCGGCATGCATACCAAGCTTGATGCGGCGCGGATCGCCACCGGCGCCGGCTGCCGTGTGGCGATCACCAGCGGGCGCGTCCGGCGGCCGCTCAAGGCCTTGAGCGAGGGTGGCCGGGCGACGTGGTTCCTGTCGACGGCGACGCCCGCGGCGGCCCGCAAGCAATGGATCGCGGGAACGCTCAAGCCCAAGGGCAGCGTGAGCGTCGATGCCGGCGCCGAGCGGGCGCTGGCCTCGGGCCGGAGCCTGCTGCCCGCCGGCGTCACCGATGTCGCGGGAAGTTTCGAGCGCGGCGACGCGGTACGCGTACTGAACCGACTGGGCGTCGAGTTGGGCCGCGGGCTGATCGGCTACTCGTCCGACGAGGCTCGCGCGATCGCCGGCAAGCAATCGGACTTCATAGCGAGCGTCTTGGGTTATCGCGGCCGGGATGAGATGATCCACCGCGACGACTTGGTGTTGATGCATTGAGAGATGACGCAGATGACTATCGCCAACCGTGAACTTGAACTCGGCCTGTACGAGCAGATGATGGGTCTCGGGCGCGCCGCTCAGGAAGCGGCCGCTGTGCTCGCAAGAGCGCCGGGCGATGTGAGGAACGCCGTGCTTCGCGGCGCGGCGAGCGAGATCCGCGAATTTTCGGCGGCGATCCTCGCCGCGAACGAGCGCGACTGCGAAGACGGCAAGCGGCTCGGGCTCTCGGCCGCCATGATCGACCGGCTCGCGCTCGACGACTCGAGGATCGAGGCCATGGCCCAGGGCGTCGAGTCGATCGCCGAACTCGACGACCCCGTCGGTCAGGTCATCGCCGAATGGGATCGTCCGAACGGCCTCAGGATCGAGCGCGTGCGCGTGCCGCTCGGCGTGATCGGCATCATCTACGAGAGCCGGCCGAACGTTACCGCGGATGCAGGCGCCCTGTGCCTGAAGAGCGGCAATGCGGTGATCCTGCGCGGCGGTTCGGAAAGCGCGCGCTCGAGCGCCGCGATTCACGCCTGCCTCGCGCGTGCGCTCGCCGCTCACGGCCTGCCCGAGACCGCCATCCAGATGGTGCCGACGCAGGATCGCGAGGCCGTCGGCATCCTGTTGCGCGACATGGGGCAGTACGTCGACGTCATCGTTCCGCGCGGTGGCAAGGGCCTGATTTCTCGCGTCCAGCAGGACGCGCGCGTGCCCGTGATGGGCCATCTGGAGGGCATCTGCCACACCTATGTGCATGCGGCGGCGGACCTCGACATGGCCCGGCGCCTCGTGGTCAACGCGAAGATGCGGCGAACCGGCATCTGCGGCGCCACCGAGGCCGTGCTCGTCGACCGCGCCTGCGCAGACACCCACCTCGGACCGATCGTCGCCGACCTGCTCGAAGCCGGCTGCGAGGTTCGCGGCGATCCGGCGACGGTTGCCGCCGGCTCAGGCGTCAAACCGGCCGAGCGTTCCGACTGGGGCAAGGAGTATCTGGACGCGATCGTCGCCGTCAGGGTCGTCGACGGCATCGACGCGGCGCTCGAGCATGTGCGGACTCACGGCTCCGGGCACACCGATGCCATCGTGACCGAGGATGCCGCGGCGGCCGAACAGTTCGCGCGCGAACTCGACAGCGCGATCGTCATGCACAACGCCTCGACCCAGTTCGCCGACGGCGGCGAGTTCGGCATGGGCGCGGAGATCGGCATCGCGACGGGACGAATCCACGCGCGCGGACCGGTCGGCGCGGCGGAACTGACGAGCTACAAGTACGTCGTGCACGGTTCGGGACAGACGCGGCCGTAATTACCCGCGCTGCGAGGCCGCCAACGCCGGTTCTTCTGCCCGTCAGCCGTTCGGCCAGATTGCCGGCGACCCCTGAACGAGCCGCGGCCCGCCCCCGGAGTTTGAGCCGGGAGGCGGGCCGCTGGCGTTGGTATGGGTCGTCGGAATCCGATTCGTCAGATGGCGGTCAGAACCGCAGGATATGTCCCGGATCGGAATCGGCATCGAGATCGGGCAGCTTCGGCAGAAATTCCTGTTCGGCCATCTCGACCGAGGCAGGATCGAGTTCCCAGGCGACCGTCACGGCGGCGGCGTCAGCGACCGAAAAGTCGACAGGCCCAGCGGCATCGAAGCTCGGCGGGCTCGCCCGATACACCCGAACCACCGGAGGCAGGCGCTCCGGCCCTTGCCACTGCGTCGCGGCGACCGGTTCCGTCTGCAGGTCGGCGGGATACTTCGCGGTCACGGTCACGACCTCGATGGGAGGGAGCTCGCGCAGCCTGGCCATGAGGAACTCCATGGTCGGGAAGTCGTCAGGACTGACCGTGACGATCACTTCTTCCATGACCGCAACGCTCGCATTTGCCTGCGCGTCGGTGATGTTGGCAGGTTCCTCCGAGGCGGCCGCGCCCGCGGCGTGGGCCACGCCCGATCCCGCCAGAAGGACGATTGCCGAGAAAAAGTTGCGTTGTGCGTTCATTGCCGTGCTCCCTGTATGAGTCCGTTGACATCGAGTACAGGGCAATCATGCGCGGCGGAGCGCAACGCCGTCTCTGTAGATACCTCAAGATTGGCCAAGTTTGCTTGGCTACGCAGAAGTTTCGGCGTGGCATTAGAATTCCTCGAATGGTTGCCATATCTGCATGTGCTTCCTGTAATGATTTCTAACTTTTTAGGCGACTCAAAAACATCGAACTTGATGGGTTCAACGGCACGGCCGGCCGGTCGGGGCAAATGTGGTCGTAGCCGTCGATCCTGGTGACGAGGACAGGTACCGGGATGCCATCGGGTAGTTGGAGCAGACAGGAAGTCGAGGCCACCGTTCAGGATTATCTCGACATGCTGGCGACTGAAATTCGCGGCGAGCCGTTCAACAAGGCTGCCCACAACCGGACTCTCCGTCGCAAGCTGAACGGGCGCAGCCGCGGGGCGGTCGAACGCAAGCACCAGAACATCAGCGCGGTCCTGATCGATCTGGGCCGTCCGTACATTAACGGCTACAAACCGCTCGGCAACATCCAGGGAATGCTAAGGGAAATCGTACCGGAACACGTTGCAGAACTCGATGACTTGGTAGCCGCGGATGTGACGGCGCCGCAAGACCGGGCTGTCGTCGATGACGTGCTCGAAATCATGGTAGAACCACCGGCGCCAACCCAGGCATCGGCTGACGGATCGCGCTACTCGGTAAGGGACATTGTCGCAGTCCGCGACCGTGTCGACCCGATCGATTACCTTCGTCGCGAGGCGCTCAATCGAGATCTCGGCGACGCTGGCGAAGATTTGGTCATGGAGTTCGAACGCGTGAGGCTGCGGAACGCCGGCGAAGAACGCCTCGCGGAGAAAGTCGAACAGGTCTCGAAGACTGTCGGTGACCAAGCGGGTTTTGACATCCGTTCGTACGATGCCGATGGACGGGACAGATTCATCGAAGTCAAGACGACGCGCTATGGCAAGTACACGCCGTTTTACATCAGCGCCGGCGAGGTTCGGTTCTCTGGAGCGCACGCGGACGCTTACCATCTCTACCGCTTGTTCGAGTTTCGGCGCGCACCCAGACTATTCGTCTTGCCTGGGGACGTTCGGGGGCATGCGCGCTTGCAGCCGACAAACTACCGCGCCCACCTCTGAACGTCAGGCCCCGTCGATGGCTTCAAAGCGCAGCGTCGGACCGTCGCCGCGCCGGGAATAGCGATGCTCGCTGGCCATGTCCTTGAGCGCCGCATCACGATCCTCGGTCGTCCCGTAGCACCGATTGCGTTCCCAATCCGCGCCAAGCAGACGTGCGGGGGATTCCCCGCGCGGCAGGATTCAACGAATCAATCAGATATTTCTCCGAGCGGTCGCTTGTGGACATCCCGGACTTGATTGAGGCACAACGCGGCAAGACAATCGCCGTGCTCTTAATCGAGGCAGGGTAGACATGTACGAGATTCATGACGAAGACGGCACGGCCTATTAGGGAACGGGTGGCCCCGAGGATGTTCCCGCTTTCGGACGCGGCGGGGGCGGTCGAGTCGTTGGAGCGGGAGTTTCCGGCAATCGAGACTGAGGAAAGGACGATGATGGCATTGGCGAAACGGGTCCAGGAGTGGGAGGCGGAGTGGCGCCGGCAAGGCTTGGAGGAGGGGCTCGAACAGGGCCGAGCGCAGGGTCTCGCGGCGGAGCGCGAACTGCTGTGCCGACAGGCGACCCGCAAGTTCGGTGCCGCGATCGGTGACGCGCTGGTCCGCTATCTTGCCGACGTTTCCGACCCGGAACGTCTCGCGGGGATCGGGGAACGCATCATCGATTGCGGCACGGGAGCCGAGCTGCTTGGGTGGCTCGATGCGAACCGCGACGGCGCCGACGCACATTGACCGGAGAACGAACTCCACAGGGGCCGCAATTACAACGACTTTCGTGAAAGAGTGATGATCGTGCTCCGGGCGGTCGCGACTACCCCGGACACTCCAGCCTCAGATCTTCTGCAAGAAACACTTGTGCGCTGAGCCTCATTCGTACCCGTTCCAAATTCGAAAGAGGCGGCGCTTGTCGAGCATCGACAAAGCGATTTTCTCGTGGAACCTGGCGTCAGGTGGTGTCGACGGCTTCGAAACGCAGCGTCGGCCGATCACCGCGCCTGGAATAGCGGTGCTCGCTGGCCATGTCCTCAAGTGCCGCATCGCGTTCGTCGGCGGTGGCATACCAGTGAAAGCGCTCCCAATCCGCGCCAAGCAGACGTGCGAAGGATTCGCCGCGCGGCAGGCTTACGCGAATGCCGAACGGCTTTGCCGCCGCAGGCTCGCGGCTCAGATTGTGTGCGTCGCAAATCTCCATGGGCGGGACCGCGTCAGTGACCGGCAAATCATAGCCCAACGCGCGGGAGGCGGCATGAGTGCGGTCACTGGCGCCGCGCACAACCCAGTTGACGTTCCTCGGCTCCATCGCGTTCGGGCCAGCCGAGGACGCGCCGCGTCACGAAGCGGTACGGCGGCTTGAACAGCATTCGCCAGAGCCGCGCCATGAGGGACGGTCGCGCAAGCAACTCGCGCTGCCTTCGCGTGAGCTCGTCGGGCAGATAGTGGCGCTTGTGCTTGAGCAGATGGCGCAGGTCCTCGCGTGCGAGCAGGCGAAACCATCGGCCGCGCCGGGCTGAGACGACGGCGAGCTGGAAATCGACAACGGCCGGGCGCTCTCCGGGCATGCAGATCCAGTTGGCCTCCTTGGCGAGGTCGTTGTGGGCGACGCCGCAGCGGTGCATCCGGAACAGGAGTCTCTGGGCGCGCCGGAAATACTGCCTTGTGGCCGGTTGCCCGACGTGCATCGGCACGCCGGGCAGCCAGGTCCGTCTGAGTGCATGGCCGTCGAAACCGACCAGGCGCGGCGTGCCTGCCTGACCGTCCAGCGCCGTGAGCGCCGCTGCTTCGCGCCGCGCGAGTCTTTCGGCAAGCCAGCGCACACAGCGGTGGGCTGACCGCGTGTCGCGAACGACCACGACGGCGCCGTCTTCCTCGCCGAGTCCCACCGTACCGAGGCTGTCTCGCTTCAGGATTCGTCCAACGCTCATTGCTACACTACGAGCCGTGTCAAGAGTAACGCATGCAGGGGATTTCTTCGTCGTCGGCGGTGCCGTGCAGCCGGGCCGAGCCTGCTATGTCGAGCGCCCCGCCGACGCGGAGCTGCTCAAGAGTATTGCCGATCAGCAGTTCTCCTATGTCCTGAGCCCGCGGGCGTCGGGAAAATCGAGCCTCATGGCGCGCACGATTTCGGTGTTGCGCGAGCGCCGCCAGCTCGCCGCCGTCGTCGACCTGACCCAGATCGGCGCTCGCAGCGACAGCGACGATGCCGGGCGCTGGTATTACAGCATCGCTTATCGCGTGCTGCGCGAACTCAGGCTCAAGGTCGACCTGCAGGCGTGGTGGCAGGGCACGGGCGTCCTGCTCAACGAGCAGCGGCTCGTCGAGTTCTTCTCCGAAGTGGTGCTCGCGCATACCTTCGAGCCCGTGACGATCTTTCTCGATGAGATCGAGCGCGCCGAGGAGCTGCCGTTTGCGAAGGAACTGTTTTCGGCCATTCGCACCTGTTACGCGCGGCGCGTCTCCGAACCGGACTTCACTCGGCTCAATTTCGTCGTTCTCGGAGTCACGACGCCCGCAAGGCTCTGCCCGGACGAAAGCTGGTCGCCGTTCACGGACGGTCGCCGCATCGAACTGCCCGAATTCAGTGCCGCCCAATGCCATCGCTTCGCGGCAGGTTTCGGATTCGACGAGGAGTCCGGCCGCGCGCTCGTGGACAGGGTCTACGGCTGGACGCGGGGACAACCGTACCTCACGCAGAAGCTGGCGCGCGCCGTGGCGAGAAAGGGCGGCAAGCTCGCCCATGTCGATCGCTGCGTCCAGGAGCTGTTTCTCGCTCCGCGCGCCGGAAGCGAGGAGCCGTTGCTGAGCCAGGTGAGGAGCCTGCTCAGCCGCAGATCGCAGGCCGCGCGGCAGGCCTTGTCGTTGCTCGAGAAGATGGGACGGGGCAACGAGATCGCGCCCGCTGCCGTGCGAAATGCACTTGAGTTCCTGAATCTTGCCGGAGTCGTGAGCCACGACGACGCGGGACGCCTGCACTACAGGAACAGGATCTACGAGCGCGTTTTCGATGGCGAGTGGGCGGCATCGGCGCGCCCGATCGCCTGGCGTCGGCCGTTAGCAGTCGCCGCAGCCGCGGCCATCGCAATGCTGCTGCCGTACTGGTACCTGCAAGTCCTGCCTCGGCCCTACATCGACATCCTGTCCGTGGTGACGGAGGACTACGCGGTCGCCGAGGACGCATACCAGGCGCTGCATGGAATACCGGGGTTCGCCGGTCGCGCGGACCGATTGTTCGCTGACGCGATGACGCGCCGCAGCCGCTCCGCCCGCACGCTCGACGAAGTTCTGGCGGCCGATGCCGTACTGAGAACCCTGCCGGATCGCGCCGGTCTCGCCGACGAACTCATGGGTGCCTACTGGTTGCGTCGCTCGCGGGAAGCCGTGCGCCGCGAGCAACGCGACGAAGCCCTCCTGCTCGCGCTCCAGGCGTTGCCCGGCCAACGTGAAGCCGTACACGCGACCGCGGCGGAACTGGTCGGCCCCGACTATCGGCAGCTCGTGCGCAGCTTTCGCCTGACCGAACCGCCGCTCGACTGGAGGGTCGACTGGGAACGCGGAGACCTGGTCGTCATCGACCAGGCTCATCGCGCGCAGCATCTGTCCTTGCGCGAGACGCCGCAGCTGCTGCCCGCGTCGGATGTCGGGCGGGTCGAGCGCGTGCAGGGCAGGTTGACGGCGCTGCAGCATGTGCCGGTCGAGCGGGAACTCGTGGTGGACGAGCGCCGCGTGGCCGGGGGATTCGATCTTCTGCTGACCCTGCGGCATGACCGGGCGAGCGACCTGCTCGTGACTCTGACTGCACCGAGCGGCGAACAGGCGACGCTTGCCGTGCCTCAGCCCCGCGCGGATCAGCAGGCGCTGCGTTTCAGTGCGCGGCCCGGTTCGCCGCTGGTCGCGCTGGCCGACGAGGACAGTCCGGGTCCGTGGCGTCTGACCGCGGTCGACCGCGGCTCGGGCGAAGTCGGTGTGCTCTTGAGCTGGGGATTGCAGTTTCCCGGTGGCGCTACGGTGTACATGGACACTCCGGAGCAGGGCGTTGCACTGCCGGACCCCATCAGGACCGACGAAGTTGCGATCGACCTCGACGTGACCGGCCGCATCGCGCTGGCCCGGCCGTCGCGGCCCGGAACCGGCGGTGCGCTGGCCATCTGGGACCTGCTGCAGGGCGAACTCATCGGCGACGTGCAGATGCGCTCAGCCGTGGAACACGTCGTTTACGGCTCCGCGCACTCGCGCGCGCTCGTCATGACCCGTGACGCGATGACGATCTGGGATATCGGCCGGGACGCGCAGCTTGCCCGTATCGAAGCGCCAGCCGGATTCGTTCTCCCGCCGGCGCTCAGCGCCGACGGCGACTACTTCGCGGTCGTCGAGCGAACGGGGTTCGCTGAGCCGCGCTTCAGTCTCGCGCGTGTCGACGATGGCCGAGTGGTCGGAGGCGGAGCCGGCATCGCCGACGCGGCGGACTGGGTGCTCGGTCCGGGCGCGAACTATCTGGCCATGCTCGATGCCGCCGGGAGGGTCCGTGTCGTCGATCCACGCGGCGGGCGGCTGCTTGCGGAGCTCCGCCATTCCCGGGCGATCGAGCGGCTCATCGCCGTACCGGACGGCGCTCTTGTCATTACCGTCGACAGCGCCGGCGATCTCCTGGCGTGGCGAATCGAACCCGGTGCCGTGGCCGGCGCGCCGCCCGAGGCATCGCTGCTCGGCACGACGATCGATCCCGCGAGCGTCAGCGTGGCAGCAGACTCTGCGGTACTCGCGTTCGAGGCGTCGCCCGGCCATGTGCAGGTCCGCGATCTGCGCGGCACGGCTCTGACGGACCTGCGCCTCGCCCCGGGCGTCGTGACGCGGCTCTCGGCCGACGGCCGGGAGATGCTTACCCTCACGGGCAGTACGGTGTTTCGGCTCTGGCGACTCGATCCGCGCGAGTCCGGGGAGCCATCCGCGTCCGATCCCGAACTGTCCGCACTCGCGCTCGATTCCCATGGCCCGTCGGTGGCGCTCGGGTATCGGGGTGGACACGTGCGGGTTCGTCCCGTCGAGGAACTGCAGGAAGCCGGCGCCGTGGCGGACAGCGTGGATTTCATCGGCCATCGAGGCGCGGTCACGAGCCTCGCCGTGAATGCCGCAAGCAATCTGGTGGCGAGCGGCGGCGCCGATGGCGTCGTGCGCGTCTGGGACTCGACCAGCGTCGCGCCGGGCCCGGCATTCATGCGCCACCCGGCAGGGCCGGTCCGTGCGGTCGAGATCAGTTCCGACGGCCGCTGGGTCGTCAGCGCGGCGGAGTACTCCGCCAGAGTCTGGTCCGCTCAGGACGGGGAGCTGGCCGGCGAGATCCCTGTCAACGGCTCGGCGCTCGCTGTCGCGTTCTCGCCGGACGCAGAACTCGTCGCAGTCGGCGACAGCGTCGGCAATATTTTCTTTGGCGCACCGCGCGGTTCGGAGCCGTTGCTCTCGAGTCGCACGCAGGGCGCCGTGCGGGCGATCGCGTTCTCGCCTGATGCGGTGTTCTTCGCAACCGGCGACGCTGCCGGCAATCTTCAGCTCTGGGACGCGGACACCGCGTCACCGCGCGGCGACCCCACCGTGTTCCCTCATGCGCTCGAATGGCTCGACTTCAGCCCCGACGGACGATTCCTGCTGGTGCAGAGTGGCCACTGGATGCATCGGCTCGAGCTTGCCGGCGAGGACATGACGATCGTGGATACGCGCCTGCTCCCCGGGGGACTGAAGGCCGCTGCCGTGCCCGGCGGCGCACAGGCGGAGTTCGTGCGCCTGGCCGGCGGCCGGGAAACGGGCCGCGCCGCGGTTCTGAATCTCGACCTGACCCGGCCCGCCGAGGCCCCGCTACCGGCCGATTCGCCGCAACTCACGCGCGACTGGGAGGCGATTCTCGGCCTGAGGCTCGATACTCGAACGGGCCTCGTGCGCGGCGCCTTTTAGCCCCTACAGATCCAGCCGCGTGTAGCGGCCCTGCTGCGGCCGGGACGCGTCCTTGCCGCTGCGCCGCTCGAGGTCTGCGGCGTAGTCGGCGTAGTTGCCGCGGAACCAGACAACCTCACCGTCGCCCTCGAACGCGAGCATATGCGTCGCGATGCGGTCCAGGAACCAGCGATCGTGCGATATGACGACGGCACAACCCGGAAAGCTCGATAGCGCATCCTCGAGCGCCCTGAGCGTCTCGACGTCGAGATCGTTGGTCGGTTCGTCGAGCAGCAGCACGTTGCCTCCCGAGCGCAGCAGCTTCGCCAGATGCACGCGGTTGCGCTCGCCGCCGGACAGCAGTCCGACCTTCTTCTGCTGTTCGGCGCCGCGAAAATTGAAGCGGCCGACATAGGCACGCGACTGCGTCTCGTAGTTGCCGACGCGCAAAATGTCCTGACCGTCGCTGATTTCCTCCCAGACGGTCCTGGCAGCGTCGAGAAGGTCGCGCGACTGGTCCACGTAGGCGAGCTCGACGGAGTCGCCGATGCGGATCGTGCCCGTGTCCGGCGATTCGGCGCCGACGAGCATCCTGAACAGCGTCGTTTTGCCGGCGCCGTTAGGTCCTATGACGCCGACGATCCCGCCCGGCGGCAGTTCGAACGACAGGTTCTCGAAGAGCGTGCGGCTGCCGAAGGACTTGCCTACGGAATCAGCTTCGATCACGAGGTCGCCGAGACGCGGTCCGGGCGGGATGTAGATCTCGTTGGTTTCGTTGCGGGTCTGAAAGTCCCTGGACGTGAGTTCCTCGAAACGTTCCAGGCGCGCCTTCGCCTTGGCCTGGCGGGCGCGCGGGTTCGAACGGACCCACTCGAGTTCGGACCTGATCGCGCGCTGCCGGGCGGCTTCGCGCTGCTCTTCCACGGCGAGCCGCTGGGCCTTCTGGTCGAGCCAGGAGCTGTAGTTGCCCTTCCAGGGAATGCCGTAGCCGCGATCGAGTTCGAGTATCCAGCCTGCCACGTTGTCGAGAAAGTAGCGGTCGTGGGTCACGGCCATGACGGTGCCCGGATACTCGTCGAGAAAGCGCTCGAGCCAGGCGACAGACTCGGCGTCGAGGTGGTTCGTCGGTTCGTCGAGCAGCAGCATGTCCGGGTTGGAGAGCAGCACGCGGCAGAGTGCGACGCGACGGCGTTCGCCGCCCGACAAGGTGGCGACCGACGCATCCCAGGGCGGCAGCCGCAACGCCTGGGCTGCGATCTCGAGCTTGCGTTCGATTTCCCAGCCGTCGGCTGCTTCGATCGCGTCCTGCAGCTCGCCCTGCTCGGCCAGCAGTCCTGCCATCTCCTCGTCACCGAGCGGTTCGGCAAAGCGTTCGCTGATTTCGTTGAACCGCGCGACGAGCGAGAGAATCTCGGCGATGCCTTCCTCGATCACGTCACGCACGGACTTGCCGGCATCGAGCTCGGGCTCCTGCGCGAGGTAGCCGATCCGGATGCCCGCTTGCGGCCGCGCTTCGCCGTTGAAGTCCCGGTCGACGCCCGCCATGATCCTGAGCAGCGTCGACTTGCCGGAGCCGTTCAGGCCGAGGACCCCGATCTTCGCGCCGGGAAAGAAGCTCAGGCTGATGTCGCGCAGGATATGGCGCTTCGGCGGCACGACTTTCGCGAGGCTGTTCGTGGTATAGATGTACTGGGCCATGGTCCTCTTCCCGGAGCGGGTCGGCTGAGCGCGACCGGATTATCCGCGAACGGTCCGGCCGAGCAACAATCCGGCTAACTCTGAGAACAACATCGATGTCAGCGACTGCCGTTCTGGTCTGCGGGCCGGAGATCGCATCGTACGGTTTTCCCGACGGCCATCCGTTCGGCACTTCCCGGCATGATGCGTTCATGGACGAGCTTGAGAAGTCCGAAAGCAGCGGCCGTCTCGACAGGATCTCGGCGCGGCAGGCCACCCGCGAGGAACTCGAGTACTTTCATACGCCGGGCCATGTCGATCGCGTGGCCGAGATGTCGCGTATTGGCAGCGGCTTTCTGGACCTCGGCGACACGCCCGCTTATCCGGGCGTATTCGAGAACGCGGCATTCGTGGTCGGCGGCACGCTCAATGCGCTTGAAGCGATCATGACAGGCCCGGTCCCGTGCGCGTTTATCCCGATCGGCGGTCTGCATCACGCGGCGCGCGACGCGGCGGCGGGCTTTTGCGTATTCAACGACTGCGGTATCGCCATCGAAGCGGCGCGGCGCCGCCACGGGCTGAAGCGTATTGCCTACGTCGACATCGATGCGCACCACGGCGACGGCGTGTTCTACGGGTTCGAGGACGATCCGGACGTGATCTTCGCCGATCTGCACGAGGATGGCCGCTTTCTCTACCCGGGCACAGGTTCCCGCGACGAGATCGGCAAGGGCGCCGCGGTCGGAAAGAAGCTCAACGTGCCCATGCCGCCGGGCGCGGGGGATCAACATTTCCTCGAGGCATGGGACGAGGTCGAGAGTTTCCTCGAGGACCATCCGCCCGAACTGATCCTGCTGCAGTGCGGTGCGGATTCACTGGGCGGCGATCCCATAACGCATCTGGCGTACACGGAAGAAGCCCATGCGCACGCAACGCGCCGGCTGAGAATCCTCGCCGATCGCCATTGCGATGGACGGATCCTCGGCATGGGCGGCGGCGGTTACGACCTCAACAATCTCGGGCGTGCCTGGACGCGCGTCGTCGAAGAGCTGGCCCGGGATCCTGCGCGGTAGGTACTTCGCAGCCCATGGCAGAATTCCCTGTCTCGCCCGCAAGCAGCGAGACGCCCGGCGGGGCTGCTAGTATCCCGGCCGGGGTACCGAGAATGTTCAGCACCGACGATCGCATAGCCGGGTTCGACCCGCCGCTCGCCGCGGCCCTCGCGGGCGAGCGGCAGCGCCAGGAAGAGTTCATGGAACTCATCGCGTCGGAGAACTACGTCAGTCCCAGGGTGCTCGAGGCGCAGGGCTCGCCGCTGACCAACAAGTACGCCGACGGCTACCCGGGCGCACGCCGCTACAGCGGCTGCCGGTTCGTCGACGAGGCCGAGCAGCTCGCCGTCGAGCGCGCCAAACGCCTGTTCGGGGCAGCGTACGCGAACGTGCAGCCCTATTCGGGCTCCCAGGCGAACGCGGCCGTCTACTTTGCGTTGATGGAACCCGGCGACACGCTGCTCGGACTCGCCGCAAGCCACGGCGGCCACATCACGCACGGCGATTCGAGCAGCTTCGCCGGCAGCCTGTTCAACTCGGTCGCTTACGGCCTCGGGGACAACGGCGAGATCGACTACGATGAAGTTGCCGAGCTCGCCGACCGCCATCGTCCCAGGGTCATCGTCGCGGGGTTCTCCGCGTATGCACGGACCTTCGACTGGCAGCGCTTCCGCGACGTTGCCGACGCCGCGGGCGCGTGGCTGCTCGTGGATATGGCGCACGTCGCAGGGCTCGTGGCAGCCGGGCTTCATCCGAACCCCGTGCCCATCGCGGACGTCACGACGACGACGACCCACAAGACCCTGCGCGGGCCGCGCGGCGGCATGATCCTCGCACGCGACGATGCGGAACTTGCGGAGCGGCTCGACCGGGCGGTCTATCCCCGCACCCAGGGCGGACCGCTCATGCACGTGATCGCGGCGAAGGCCGTCGCGCTCGAGGAAGCCTTGCAGCCGGAATTCAGGGATTACCAGAGGCAGGTCGTCGCCAATGCCCGGCAGGCCGCGCGCCGGTTGACCGAGCGGGGACTGAAGATCGTCACGGGCGGCACCGACAATCACATGCTGCTCGTGGACTTGTCCCGACGCGGCATCGATGCCGGGCGCGCCGAACACGCGCTCGAAGCAGCGCACATCGCGGTCAACTCCATGCCCTTGCCGCGCCCCGGATCGGCTGACGAGACCGTGCCCGGCCTCAGGATCGGCACTCCGGCGGTCACGACCCGCGGTGTCGGAGCCGACGAGATCGACGTTCTCGGCGGCTGGGTCGCCGACGTGCTGGATGACATTGCCGACGAGACGACGATCGCCCGCATCCGCGAGTCGGTGCTCGGGATGTGCGACGCGTTTCCCGTCTATGGCGGCCGCAAGGCGGGGTAGCCGATCGTGTACTGCCCGTTCTGCAGCCACGGCGACACCCGGGTGATCGATTCCAGACTCACCGCGGAAGGCCGCCAGGTGCGCCGCCGCCGCGAGTGCCTGCACTGCACGGAGCGGTTCACCACCTTCGAGTCGGCCGAACTCGTCATGCCTCACGTCAGAAAGCGCGACGACCGTCGCGAGCCCTTTGACCTGGCGAAGCTGCGCAGCGGCATCGAAGCGGCCCTCAGGAAACGGCCCGTCGGCAGCGAAGCGCTCGAGCGGGCGGTCGAGCAGATCGCACATCGAATTCGGGTCACCGGCGAGCGCGATGTCGCCAGCAGTTACATCGGCAGTCTGGTCATGGATCAGCTACGGCGGCTCGACGAGGTCGCCTACGTGAGATTCGCATCGGTCTACCGGAGCTTCCAGGACGTGACCGAGTTCGAGGAGGAGATCAGGCGGTTGAGAGCGCGCACCGATGCGGCGGAGGAGCGTCGCCAGATGTCCCTGCTCCCCGATGACGATGCGAAAAGGCCGAAACGGTGAGTTCGACCGCCGACCACGAGTTCATGGCGCGGGCGCTCAGGCTGGCCCGCAGGGGACTCGGCTCGACCGACCCGAACCCGACCGTGGGGTGCGTGCTCGTCAGGGACAGCGAAGTCGTCGGTGAAGGCTGGACCGCGCCGGTCGGCGGGCCGCATGCGGAACGCGCCGCGCTGGCGGCTGCCGGGGACCGGGCTCGGGGCGCGACCGCCTACGTCACGCTCGAGCCGTGTTGCCACCAGGGGCGCACCGGAGCGTGCACGGTGGCGCTTCTCGAGGCCGGGGTCGCGCGCGTCGTGTGCGCGATCGGCGACCCGAATCCGCTCGTCAACGGTGCGGGACTGCGTGCGCTCGGCGACTCGGGCGTCGCCGTCGAGCAAGGTCTCATGGAACAGGGCGCACGCGAGATCAACAAGGGTTATCTCGCGCGCATGACCCGCGGCCGGCCCTGGGTCAGGAGCAAGGTCGCTGCGAGTCTCGACGGGAGGACCGCCCTTTCGAGCGGCCAGAGCAAGTGGATCACGGGAGCCGGCGCCAGGAGCGACGTGCACCGCTGGCGGGCGCGGTCGAGCGCGGTGCTGACCGGTATCGGGACGGTGCTCGCCGACGATCCTTCGCTGGACGCGCGGCCGGATGACGACGGTGGGTTCGTGCAGCCGTTGCGCGTGATCGTCGATTCCGCCTTGCGCACGCCGCCGACCGCCCGGACGCTGTCGCTGCCGGGAGAAGTCCTCATCCTCACGACGACCGACGCGGCTGACCGGCGCGCTCCGCTCGAGGCCGGCGGCGCGCGAATCGAGGCGGTCGAAGGCAGGCCGCGCTGCAATCTCGAACACGTACTCGGTCGCCTGGCCGAACTCGAGGTCAATGACGTCTGGATCGAAGCCGGCGCGACGCTCAACGGGGCGCTGCTCGAGCACGGCCTCATCGACGAGTTCGTGCTTTATCTCGCGCCGAGACTGCTCGGCGACGATGCGCGCGGCATGTTCTCGCTGGCCCCGCTCGCGAGCCTTGCCGACAGCCTTGAACTATCGATCGATGACGTGCGCAGGATCGGTCCGGACTTGCGCATCCGGGCGCGTCCCGGTACGGTGCTGCCCCCCTGAGGAACCTCTGGAACGACTACGTTCGTCAAGGCCCGACAGGACCCGAACCGGTCGTTTTCGGATCGGCGAACGCCGGAGAACGGAATTGTTCGGAGCATGCCCGACAGGTCACGACGGAACGCCGCGCTGCGGTTCGACGCAGCGAGGCTTTCCCCGCAGATCGCCGGACGGCGAGCGAGCAGAAGGCGAATCGAGGTGTTTTCCGGGATAGTCAAATGCGTCGGCCGGGTTCTCGAGCGGACCGACATGGGTGCGGACGCGCGGCTGGCGATCGCTTACGAGACCGGGGAACTGGGCGCGCTCGCGCCGGGTTCGAGCATCGCCGTCAACGGCGCCTGCCTGACCGCGACGGCCTGCGGTCCCGGACGCTTCGAAGCCGACGTATCGAAGGCGACGCTCGCGGTGACGACTCTGGGCGCGCTGGCGGTCGGCAGCCCCGTCAACCTCGAAGCGTCGCTCAAGGTCGGCGATCCCTTGGACGGCCACTATGTGACCGGTCACATCGACGGTGTCGGCCGGGTCGTCGAGATCGGACCTGCCGCGCGTTCGACCTTTCTCGCCGTCGAGTTGCCCGAGGCGCTGAGCCGCTACGTGGCGCGCAAGGGTTCGATCGCCGTGGACGGCGTGAGCCTGACGGTGAACGCGGTCAGCGGCCGACGTTTCGAAGTCAACATCGTGCCGCACACGCGCGAGGCGACGGTCATTTCCGGGTACGCGCCCGACACGCCTGTTAACATTGAGGTCGACATCGTCGCACGCTATGTCGAACGTCTCGGAGGCCGGGAGTCTTCGTGACGAAAGATCCGGAGCGCACGGATCAGGCACACCTGGCGAAGCGAACCTGGCATCCCGCTGCAGAGAAACCATGATTACGCGAGCAGGAACCGAAAAGGCGTGGTCGGGACTCGATCCGATCGAGGACATCATCGCCGCGATCCGCAAGGGCGAGATGGCCGTGATCCTCGATGACGAAGATCGCGAGAACGAAGGCGACCTGATCATGGCCGCCAGCAAGGTCCGCAGCGAACACATCAATTTCATGGCGCGCTACGGCCGCGGCCTGATCTGCCTGACCCTGACGCGATCGCGCTGCGAGCAGTTGCGCCTGCCGCTCATGGTCAGCGGCACGGACCGGCGCAAGACCACGAACTTCACGGTTTCGATCGAGGCAAGCGAGGGCGTGACGACCGGCATCTCCGCACATGACCGCGCCCGCACGGTGCGCGCCGCAGTCGCACCCCAGGCGCAGCCGGACGACCTGCGCCAGCCCGGCCACATCTTTCCGCTCATGGCACAGCCCGGCGGTGTGCTGACCCGCGCCGGTCACACCGAGGCCGGTTGCGACTTCGCGCGGCTCGCGGGACTCGAGCCCGCCTCGGTGATCGTCGAAATCCTCAACGACGACGGCACGATGGCGCGGCGCGACGATCTCATCGCCTTCGCGCGGCGTCACAATCTCAAGATCGGCACGATCGCTGACCTGATCGAATACCGCCTCGCGCACGAGGAAACGGTCGAAGCGATCGCCGAGCTCGATATCGAGACGCCGTTCGGCCCGTTCAGGCTCGTGTGCTTCGACGATCACATCAACCGCAACGTGCACCTCGCGCTCGTGCGTGGAACGATCGAAACGAATCGTCCCGTGCTCGTGCGCGTGCACCGCCAGGACACGCTGAGCGACGTGGTCAACATCCGGCATCCGCGCCTCGGCTGGCCCCTCGCGGACGCGATGCGGCAGATCGCCCGCGAGGGCAGCGGCGTGATCGTGATACTCAGGCACGACGAATCGGCGCGGGACCTCATGTCGGCGCTCCGTTCGCTGAGCGAAACGGAAGACTCGCTGGCGGCGCGGCGCGAGCGCAGCATGGACCTGCGTACCTTCGGCACGGGCGCACAGGTACTGCGCGCGCTCGGCATCACCAAGATGCGGGTGCTCAGCGCTCCGAAACACATCCATGCGCTGTCGGGCTTCGGTCTGGAGGTCGTCGAGTACGTGGCGCCGGAAGACGGCGGTGACGATGGACATGGCTGACAAGATCCGGACGATCGAAGGCGACCTCAACGCGCGTGGAATGCGTTTCGGAATCGTCGCTTCACGGTTCAACGACTTCATCGTCGACCGCTTGCTCGACGCGGCGGTCGCTACTTTGCTCGATCACGGAGCGGACGCGGCCGACATCACGGTCGTCCGCGTACCGGGCGCGTTCGAGACGCCGCTTGCGCTGCGCAGGATGGCGGCAAGCGGCGGCCATGATGCGCTCGTCGCGCTCGGCTGCGTGGTTCGCGGCGCCACGCCGCATTTCGACTACGTCGCGGGCGAAGCGAGCAGCGGGGTTGCAAGCGTGAGCCTCGAACACGGCATCGCGGTCGGATTCGGGATTCTCACGGTCGACACCGTCGAGCAGGCGATCGAGCGGGCAGGCACGAAGGCCGGCAACAAGGGCGTCGATGCGGCGCTCGCGGCGATCCGCACGGCCGCCGTGTTGCGCGAGCTGGAGCGCTAAGGTTTGGCGAGGGCGCGGCCAGCGTAATCCCTCACCCGCGCCACGGCCTGGATGGTCGAGCAAGTCCATGAACACCACAGGCGACTCTCCGATCCCGGACGCGGCCAGGAGCGACATTCGGGGCAGGCGCGGCGCCCGGGATTTGCTCGTGCGGGCGCTCTACCAGTGGCAGCTTGCCGGTCACGACCTGACCGAACTGGCCCGCCAGTTCGAACTCGAGGCCGATTTCGCCTCCATCGACCAGGCCTATTTTCGTGTGCTGCTCGAGATCGTGCTCAAGGACGTCGAGACGCTTGACGCGACCATCGCCCGGTTTGCCGTACGGTCCCCGGCGCAGCTCGACGCCGTCGGCCGCGCGATCCTGTTGCTCGCGCTCGCCGAACTCAGGCATCGCCCCGACGTTCCGACAAATGCGATCATCAACGAGGCCGTCGAACTTGCGAAGCGGTATGGCGCCACCGACAGCTACCGCTTCGTCAACGCGTTGCTCGACAAGGCGGCTGCAGAACTCGGAGAGCGTGATGGCAGGCTCACGGGATGACGACGAAGCATTGGGCGAGTTCGAACTCATCGAACGCTATTTCGGGCGCCGGTCAGGCGCCGGCCTGGCATCGCCCGCGGAAGGGCGGCCGGGCCCCGACGGAGTCCTGGTCGGGATCGGCGACGACGCGGCCGTCATCGATGCCGAGGGACCGCTTGCGATCGCGGCCGATACGCTGGTCGCGGGCACCCACTTTCCGGCCGATTTTCCGGGCGACCGGGTCGGCTACCGCGTCCTGGCCGTCAACCTCAGCGACCTGGCGGCGATGGGCGCGCGACCTCGCTGGGCGACGCTGGCCCTGACCTTGCCGGATGTCGACGGGGCCTGGCTTGCGGATTTCTCGAAGGGGTTCTTCGAGCTTGCGAACCGGCATGGCGTCAAACTCATAGGCGGCGATCTGACGCGCGGCCCGCTCGCGGCGACGGTACAGATCATGGGCGCCGTGGATCCTGACATCATGACGACGCGCGGCGCGGGCAGGATCGGCGACGACATCTACCTGACCGGGACGCTCGGCGACGCGGCCGCGGGACTCGAGTCGCTCAGCGGTTGCCCGCTGTCCGACGATGCCGTTCGCACAAGGCTCGAGAACCGGTTCGCGCGTCCCGACGCGCGCGTCGCCGAGGGTCTTGCGCTCGCGCCGCTTGCGAACGCCGCGATCGACATCTCCGACGGACTCATCGCCGACCTCGGGCACATCTGCACGCGCAGCGGCTGCGGGGCGATCGTCGACGTGGAGAACGTTCCGCTCTCGACGGAACTTCGCGCCGCGTGCACGCCCGACCAGGCCCTGGCCCACGCGCTCGGCGGCGGCGACGACCATGAACTGTGTTTCACGGCGCCCGAGGGCCGATCCGAGGCGCTACAGGCCGCGCTGCACCCGACCGGCACAAGGCTCACGCGAATCGGCAGACTGGTTGCCGGCAGCGGTGTCGAACTGCGTCGGAGCGGCGAACCGTACCGCGCCGCAGCAACTGGATACGCCCATTTCTGACATGGCGAGCGCACCCGTCAGTCCTCGAATTCTCCGCGACCCCGTTCACCTGCTTGCCACGGGCTTCGGCAGCGGCCTCGTGCCGTGGGCGCCCGGCACGGCGGGCAGCCTGCTTGCGCTCGCACCGGTCTGGCTCATGTTCGATCTGCCGCTGCCCTGGCGGGTCGCCGTGGCGCTCGCGGTCGTCGTGTCGGGCGTTTGGGTGTGCGGGGAAAGCGCGCGGCGTCTCGCAGTTCACGATCACCCGGCGATCGTGCTCGACGAAATCGCGGCGATGCTGCTGCTGGCCGTGTTCCTCGAGCCAAGTGTCCCGTGGCTGCTGGCGGCGTTGGTGCTGTTTCGGCTCTTCGACATCGCCAAGCCCTGGCCGATCCGCGCCGTGGACCGGTCGGTTTCAGGCGGAGTGGGCATCATGCTCGACGATGTGCTCGCGGCCGCTTACGCGGCGATCTGCCTCGCCGGAATCGATTTCCTCGTTTGAGAGCGCTCAGTCCTCGCCCGCCGCCTCGAAGGGTTCAGGTTCCGCATCGGCGCTCGACTTGAGCAGGATCTCGACCTTCTGTTCGGCTTCCTTGAGCGTCGCCTGGCATTGCCGCGTCAGCTTGACACCGCGCTCGAACTCCTTGAGCGCCTGCTCGAGCGACAGTTCGCCGCTCTCGAGGTTCGCGACCACGGCCTCGAGTTGCTCGAGCGACTTCTCAAGTTGCGAGAGATTGTCGGTCTGCTCGGTCATTTGAATTGCTGGACGTGGCAATAGCGCCAACCATACAGGAACGACCGGCGCTTGCGGACACTTGCGCGGCGAACCCGGGTCGTGGCGTCGATCGTATTCGACCACGGCCCGGTTCACCCGGCGCTCAGCCGCGCGTGTCGTCTCGAAGTGCTCTGAAACCGTTCCGTTCGGTTCAGGCCAGGTCGAAACGATCGAGATTCATGACCTTGTCCCAGGCGGCGACGAAGTCACTAACGAACTTGGCCTCGGCATCGTTGGCCCCGTAGACCTCCGCAAGCGCCCGCAGTTCGGAATTCGAACCGAAGACGAGGTCGACGCGGCTCGCGGTCCACTTGAGTTCGCCCGTTGCACGATCGCGGCCCTCGAACTCTTCAGCGTCGTCCGAGGTCGCGGTCCACTCCGTCGCCATGTCGAGCAGGTTCACGAAGAAATCGTTGCTCAGGGTACCTGGCCGGTCGGTGAAGACACCGCGCCCGGACTGCCCGGCGTTCGCGTTCAGGGCGCGCATGCCGCCGACGAGGGCCGTCATCTCGGGAGCTGACAGCGTCAGCATGAACGCCTTGTCCACGAGCAGGTGTTCGGACGTCGCCGCGTGGCCGTTCTGCAGGTAGTTGCGGAACCCGTCGGCGGTCGGCTCGAGTACGTCGAACGATTCGGCGTCGGTCATTTCCTCGACGGCGTCGCCGCGTCCCGGCGCGAAGGGAACTTCAACTTCGTGCCCGGCCTGCTTCGCTGCCGCCTCGACGGCCGCACAGCCGCCGAGCACGATGAGGTCGGCGAGCGAGACCCTCTTGCCGTTCGCCTGCGCGGCATTGAACTCCTGCTGGATGCCTTCCAGGGTCTCAAGCACCGCCGGCACGCCGGAGCTCACGTTGACGTCCCAGCCCGCCTGCGGCGCCAGGCGGATGTGCGCCCCGTTGGCGCCGCCGCGCTTGTCGGTGTTGCGGTAGGTCGACGCCGACGCCCACGCGGTCGAGACGAGTTCGGAGACGGAGTGACCGGAGCCGAGAATCCTGCCCTTGAGGGCATCGATGTCCGCGGCGTCGATCAGCGCGTGGGTGACCGCCGGTATCGGGTCCTGGAACAGCAACGGTTCGTCCGGCACCCACGGGCCGAGGTAGCGGGAGACGGGTCCCATGTCCCGGTGCAGCAGCTTGTACCACGCACGGGCAAAGGCGTCGGCCAGTTCGTCCGGATTCTCGTAGAATCGTTTGGAAATCTCCTTGTAGACCGGATCGACGACCAGCGAGAGGTCGGTCGTCAGCATCATCGGAGCGTGCCGCTTCGACGGATCGTGCGCATCCGGCACGGTGTCCTGCGCTTCCGCGTTCTTCGGGGTCCACTGTTGCGCGCCGGCCGGGCTCTTGGTCAGCTCCCATTCGTAGCTGAACAGGTTCTCGAAGTAGCCGTTGTCCCAGGCGATCGGGTTCTTGGTCCACGCGCCCTCGAGGCCGCTGCCGATCTGGTCGCCGGCCTTGCCGCTGCCGTAGCTGCTCTTCCAGCCCAGGCCCTGCTGCTCGACGCTGGCGCCCTCCGGTTCCGGGCCCTTGTAGTGCTCTTCGGCCGCGCCATGCGCCTTGCCGAAGGTATGTCCGCCGGCGATGAGCGCAACGGTTTCTTCGTCGTTCATGGCCATGCGGCGGAACGTCTCACGGATGTCCCGGGCCGCCGCGAGCGGGTCCGGGTTGCCGTTCGGCCCTTCCGGGTTGACGTAGATCAGGCCCATCTGAACCGCGCCGAGCGGATTCGCGAGTTCGCGGTCGCCGCTGTAGCGCTCGTCGTCGAGCCATATCCGCTCCGGACCCCAGTAGACGTCGTCCTCGGGGGCCCAGATGTCCTCGCGGCCGCCGCCGAAGCCGAAGGTCCTGAAGCCCATCGTCTCAAGAGCGCGGTTGCCGGCGAAGATCAGAAGGTCGGCCCACGAGATCTTGCGGCCGTACTTCTGCTTGATCGGCCAGAGCAACTGGCGCGCCTTGTCGAGGTTCACGTTATCGGGCCAACTGTTGAGCGGCGCAAAGCGCTGGTCGCCGCTGCCGCCGCCGCCGCGGCCGTCGTCGATGCGGTACGTACCGGCCGCGTGCCATGTCATCCTGATGAACAACGGTCCATAGTGGCCGTAATCCGCCGGCCACCAGTCCTGCGAGTCGGTCATCAGCGCATCGACGTCTCGTGCCAGCGATTCGAAGTCGAGGCTGTTGAACTCTTCGGCATAGTTGAACCCGTTGCCGTTTGGGTCGGCGTCCGGATGGTTCTGGCGGAGGATCCGCAGGTTCAACTGGTTCGGCCACCAATGCTGGTTCGCTGTTGCGCCAACGGCCTGGTGAGTGCTGGTCATCACCGGGCACTTGCTTGCGGTGTTCATATTCGCTCCGATCCTGATCTGTGTTTTTCGACTCTGTTTATCCCGGGTCTCTCGAGAGCAGGCATATGTCGCTGCTCTTCATGCGTTCATGCCGACCCGCACGGACGACACCCTCGCGGCGACGTCCCCCGGAAGCTGTGGGGGGGACGTTTATATGATGCCGAATAGAGTTGGTCAATAGCCTGGAATCGTTCCCGCGATCCGTCGCCATGGAGCTGGCGCTCGGCGCCGTTTTCAATCGAGGCGTTCTTTCGAGTTTCGCCCGTCTGAAGTGCCGGCCAAACAAGTTACAATCGTACTACTCCGACCGGATCGGGCATGCGGCCGCCCGAACGCGGAGCGCCATCGATGAGCAAGAGTTACCGCGCTGCCGACATCGAAGTCCTTAGCGGGCTGGAGCCCGTGCGCCGCCGGCCCGCCATGTACACCGACACCACGCGGCCGAATCACCTGGCCCACGAGGTCGTCGACAACAGCGTCGACGAGGCCATCGAGGGCTACGCGAAGAAAATCTGCGTGCGCCTGTTCAGCGACGGTTCGCTCGAGGTCGAGGACGACGGGCGCGGCATGCCCGTCGACATGCACCCGAAGGAGAACATGCCCGGGGTCGAGCTGATCCTCACGAAGCTGCACTCCGGCGGCAAGTTCTCGAACAAGAACTACCGGTTCTCGGGAGGCTTGCACGGCGTGGGCGTGTCGGTCGTCAACGCGCTGTCGAAGAACCTCGAAATCTGGATCAAGCGCGACGGCGGCGAATACAACATGAGCTTCGTCAACGGCCGCCGCCAGGGCGCGCTCGAGACGGTAGGCAAGGTCGGCAAGGCGAACACGGGGACGACGATCCGATTCTGGCCGGATCCGCAATACTTCGATACGGTGGCGTTTTCGCTTTCCCGGCTCAGGCACATGCTCAGGGCGAAGGCCGTGCTCTGTCCGGGGCTCAAAGTCACGCTCGAAAACGAGAAGGCGGGATCCGCCGAGACCTGGCACTATGACGAGGGCCTCGAGCAGTATCTGAACGAGAGCCTCGTGGCCGGCCAATGGCTGCCGGAGGACGCGTTCGCCGGGCACATGGAAGGCAAGCGCGAGGCGCTCGACTGGGCGCTCGTCTGGCGAGTCGACGACGAGCCCGGGGTCACCGAAAGCTACGTCAACCTGATTCCCACGCCCCAGGGCGGCACCCACGTCAACGGCTTGCGTTCGGGACTCACCGAAGCGCTCCGCGAGTTCTGTGATTTTCGCGGTCTGCTGCCGCGCGGCATGAAGCTCGCGCCCGAAGATGTCTGGGACGGCGTGAGCTTCATCCTGGCGGTGAAGATGGAGGACCCGCAGTTCGCGGGACAGACGAAGGAACGGCTCGGCTCGCGCCAATGTGCAACTTTCGTTTCCGGGGTCATCAAGGACAAGTTTGCGATCTGGCTGAACCAGCACCCGGAAACCGGCGACGAGATCGCCGCGGGGGCGATCGCAAGGGCGCAACAGCGCGTCAAGGCGGCAAAAAAGGTCGTGCGCAAGCGCGTCGTCTCGGGCCCCGCCCTGCCCGGCAAGCTCGCCGACTGCACGCTGCAGGAGCCTGCGCTGACGGAACTGTTTCTCGTTGAGGGCGACTCCGCGGGCGGGTCGGCGAAACAGGCACGCGATCGCGAGCGCCAGGCCGTGATGCCCCTGCGAGGCAAGATCCTCAACACCTGGGAAGTCGATACGGCGGAGTTGCTCGGGTCCCAGGAAGTCCACAACATCAGCGTCGCGCTCGGCGTGGACCCGGCCACCGGCGAACTCGACGGGCTGCGCTATCACAAGATCTGCATCCTGGCCGATGCCGACTCCGATGGCCTGCACATTGCGACGCTGCTGTGCGCCTTGTTCCTGCGGCATTTCCGCTCGCTCGTCGAGGCGGGTCACGTGTTCGTGGCCATGCCGCCGCTGTATCGCATCGATGCCGGCAAGGACGTCCACTATGCCCTCGATGACGCCGAGCGCGACATGATCGTCGGCCGGATCGAGGCCGAGAAGAAGCGCGCTGCGGTGACGGTAACGCGCTTCAAGGGCCTGGGAGAGATGGATCCGACCCAGCTTCGCGAGACGACGATGGCCGCGGAGACCCGCCGGCTCGTGCAGCTCACGCTCGACGGCGCAGACGACCCGGTGCAGCTCATGGACATGCTGCTCGCGAAGAAACGCGCCCCGGACCGGCGCGAATGGCTGCAGGAGAAGGGCAATCTCGCGGAACTGTGATGCGGCGAGGCGGTCGTCCGCCCCGTACGGCGGAGCCCATGCCACGGGCTGCGGCACAACACAACTGAGGCAGCGATCATGAAGGTGCAGGAACTCAACTTCGACGGCATCGAGCGTGTGCCTATGGCGAGGTTTACCGAGAAGGCCTACCTCGACTACTCGATGTACGTCATCCTCGACCGCGCATTGCCGCACATCGGCGACGGCCTGAAGCCCGTGCAGCGGCGCATCGTGTACGCGATGAGCGATCTCGGGCTGTCATCGGGCTCGAAGCCGAAAAAGGCGGCGCGCACCGTCGGCGACGTGCTCGGCAAGTTTCACCCGCACGGCGATTCGGCGTGCTACGAAGCCATGGTGCACATGGCGCAGCCGTTCAGCTACCGCTATCCGATCGTCGACGGCCACGGCAACTGGGGTTCGCAGGACGACCCGAAATCGTTCGCCGCGATGCGTTATACGGAGGCGAAGCTCACCGCCTATGCGCGCGTGCTGCTCGCCGAGCTCGGTCAGGGCACCGTCGACTGGGTCGCGAATTTCGACGGCACGCTCAAGGAGCCTTCGCTGCTGCCGGCGGCCCTGCCGAACCTGCTGCTCAACGGTACGAGCGGGATCGCGGTCGGCATGTCGACCGACGTGCCGCCGCACCACATTCGCGAGGTCGCGGCTGCGCTGATCCGGCTGCTGGATCGACCGCGCAGTTCCTTGCCCGAGCTCATGGAACACATTCGGGGTCCGGACTTCCCGACCGGCGGCATGCTCGTATCCAGTGCGAGCGACATCGAGCAGGTTTACGCGACGGGAACGGGATCGCTGCGCCTGCGTGCCTGCTGGGAGAAGGAGAACGGCGAAATCGTCGTCACGCAGCTTCCTTTCCAGACCTCCGGCGCCAAGGTGCTGGAGCAGATCGCAACCCAGATGCGCGCGAAAAAGCTGCCGATGATGGACGACCTGCGCGACGAATCCGACCACGAATGTCCGACGCGCCTGGTGCTGACGCCGCGCTCCAACCGCGTCGACGTCGAAAGGCTCATGAGCCACCTGTTCGCGACGACCGATCTCGAGCGTACCGTGCGCGTCAATTGCAACGTCATCGGCGTCGACGGCCTGCCGCGCGTCTATGGGCTCAAGGCCCTGCTCGAGGAGTGGCTCGGTTTCCGCAAGGCAACTGTGCGGCGCCGGCTCGAGCATCGTCTCGGCCGAGTGTCGGCGCGCCTGCACGTTCTCGAAGGCCTCCTGATCGCCTACCTCAACATCGACGAGGTGATCGCGATCATCCGCGAGGAGGACAAGCCGAAGCCGGTGCTGATGCAACGGTTCCGCCTCACCGATGCCCAGGCGGAATCGATCCTGGAACTGAAGCTGCGGCACCTTGCGAAGCTCGAGGAGATGAAGCTCAGCACCGAGCAATCCGACCTCGAAGCCGAACGGGAGGAACTCGAGGCGACGCTGCAATCGCCACAGAAGCTCAACGGCCTCATCAAGCGCGAGATTGCGGAGCTTGCCGAAACCCATGGGGACGAGCGGCGCACGGTAATCGAGAAGGATGCGTCGGCGGCGCAGGCGATCGCGGAGTCGGAACTCGTGACGAGCGATCCCGTCACCGTGATCCTGTCAAAGCACGGTTGGGCGCGGGCCGCCAAGGGCCACGAGATCGACGCCGAAGCGCTCTCCTACCGGTCGGGGGACGGGTTTCTCGCCGCGGCGCCGGGCCGCAGCAACCAGTTCGCGGTATTCATCGACAGCACAGGGCGTGCGTACAGCCTGCCGGCGCACACGCTGCCCTCGGCCCGCGGCCAGGGCGAACCGCTGTCAGGCCATGTCAATCCCCCGGACGGCGCGAGCTTCTGCACGGTGCTGATCGGCGCTCCCGAGGACCGCTGGATTCTCGCGTCGTCGGCCGGTTACGGATTCGTCGTCAGGCTCGAGGACCTGCACTCGCGCACCAAGGCCGGCAAGGCGGTGCTCCGCGTGCCGGAGGGGCATACCGTCGTTGCGGCGGCGCCGGTCGGCGAGAAGGCGCAATGGATCGCCGCGGCGTCGAGCGACGGGCGCCTGCTCGCGTTCGATCTCGATGAGTTGCCCGTACTCGCCAGGGGCAAGGGAAGCAGGATGATGGGGCTGCCGCCGGCCTCGGGCGCGACGCTCGCCGGCGTCTGCGCGTTCGGTGAGCGTCAGCGCGTCAGGATCAAGGCCCTGGACCGCTGGATGACGCTCAAATACAAGGACCTCGACCGCTACCGCGGCAACCGGGGCCGCCGCGGACTGCTCTTGCCGCGCGGCTGGCAGAAAGTCGAGCGCGTGGCGAGAGGATAACGCCCGCACGTCCACCAGTCCCCACCGGACCGCAAGCGACTGATCGCAACCGTTTCTCCCGAACACCTTCGAACCTGCTCGGCTTGAGCGGGAGAAACGGTTGCGAGTAGCCGCGTGGCCCGCAGTCGCGAGCACACCCACCGCTCAGAGCGGCATCTTGCTCGACGCTCCGGGAATTTCTCGAACGAGTTTCGGAACGAGGTAACCGGGGAGTTCCGCCCGCAAGTCGGCAAGCAAGGAGCGTGCCCGCTCGTCGGCGACCTCGAAATGCGCCGTGCCCGTGACCGGATCGAGCGCGTTCAGATAGTACGGCAGCACGCCGCAGTCGAAGAGCCGACGGCTGAGATTCGCGAGCGTTGCCGCGTCGTCGTTGACGCCGCGCAGCACCACCGACTGGTTGAGCAGCAGGTCCGCCGGTCCTGCCAGCTCGCGAAGCGCGACCTCCACGCTGTCGTCGAGTTCGTTGGCGTGGTTGCAATGGACGACCACGACGATCCGTGCCGAGCTTCGCCCGAGCAGTGCGAGCAGCCCCGTATCGACGCGCTCCGGGATCATGACGGGGAAGCGCGTGTGAATGCGGATGCTGCGGACCGAGTCGATAGTGTCGAGCGCGTCGAACAGGGTTTGAAGGCCCCGGTTCGAAACGCTGAGCGGATCGCCTCCGCTCAGAATGACCTCGCCGATATCGCCGAGACTTCGAAGTTTGTCGATCGCGCCCTCCCAACCGTGGCGGGACGCGAGCTGCCCGGCGTACGGGAACTCGCGTCTGAAGCAATAGCGGCAATGGACGGGGCAGGCGCCGCTCGCGATCAGGAGCGTGCGCCCCCGGTACTTGCGGATAACGCCGTCGTCGGCGATGGCCTGTTCGCGCAATGGATCGTCGCTGAATCCGGCGGCGCGAACCTCTTCCTCGGCCCGGGGCAGGACCTGCAGCAGCAGCGGATCCTCGAGGTCGCCCTTGTGCATCCGCGCGACGAAGCCGCGCGGCACGAGCAGCGGAAAGTCGGGCTCGCAGGCCACGGCTCGCAACCGCGCGGCCGGAATCTCGAGCAGCCGGGCCAGTTCGTCGATGTCCCGCACGGCGTCCTGCAGCACCCGTTGCCACGACGGGCGGTCGTGCCTGGCCACGTCGATGGAGCCCGTGACCGCGGGGTCGATCGAAGGTCGTTGAAACATGTCCAATATCGTCGCTTAACGCAGCTTCATGTCGTTTTATGCGTCAATTGAGCAGGACTAAAGCGCATTTCCAACAAATTACGCACGGCTCCGCTCACGCCCCGGTGCTTCGGGACGACCCTGCCGAGCGACCGTCACCGGTTCGCTTCATTCATTGTTGCGGTTATCATCCGGCGTGGCGCCGGGCGCTGCCGGACGCCGCCAACACGACGCGCTGCCAGGCGACCACGATACCGCTCCGACCCCTGCTACGGATTTAGACCCTCCCATGGCCAGTTATAACACCAACGAATTTCGCGGTGGCTTGAAGATCATCATCGACTCCGACCCCTGCGTGATCATCGAGAACGAGTTCGTGAAGCCCGGCAAGGGCCAGGCCTTCAATCGCGTGAAGATCCGCAATCTCAAGACGGGCCGGGTCGTCGACCGCACGTTCAAGTCCGGCGACTCCGTCGAGGCCGCCGACGTGATCGAGCAGGAAATGGAGTACCTGTACACCGACGGCGATCTCTGGCATTTCATGGTCGCCGATACCTACGAGCAGTTCGCCGCGGACAGGTCCGCCATCGGCGATGCCGAGCAGTGGCTCAAGGAACAGGGCGTCTGCCTCATTACGCTCTGGAACGGTTCGCCGCTGCACGTCGCGCCGCCGAATTTCGTCGAGCTCGAGATCGTCGAGACCGATCCCGGCGTCCGCGGCGATACCGCGCAGGGCGGCGTCAAGCCCGCACGGCTCGAGACCGGGGCCGTCGTGCGCGTACCGCTGTTCGTCGAGCAGGGAGAGGTCGTCAAGGTCGACACGCGGACGGGGGAGTATGTGTCGCGGGTGAAGGATTAGCGAGGTGGCCGCAGGCGTTCGGCATGCGCGATGAGCCAGACCGATTCGTCGGAGCAGGCATTCGGCAGACCGCCGGATCAAACACACGCAGCGTGTGCCGACTAACCAACGCGACAGGCTCTCGCCAGTGCCGGGGATTTCGAGGCGCTACAGAGTAGCGACCGAGCTGCCGGTTACGCGCAACAGCGACTGCTCCGTACTTCAGATCACCCGGCGCCCGCCACGTTGTCTTGTTGGACCTACAGCGAATCGAGCCACGCGGTCAGCGGCGCGAGCGAGGCGGCCAGCGTCCAGTAGGCATCGGTGCGGTTTTCGCCCCGTTCTGACGAGTACATCACGCTTTTCGTGACGACTCCGATGACTTCGTTTCTTGCCCTATCCCTGAGTACCGGCGAACCGCTCTGTCCTGGAAACGCCGGAAAGGGCAGTTCAAGGGCGCCGTACTCGTACGGCCCAGCGCGATGTCGATACAGAGCTTGCACGTGCCCTTTCAGCATCCGGATCCGAAGTAGCTTCTCATCGGCCAATATGGGATAGCCGACGGACAAAATGTTCTCTCCCAATGCGAAGTCGGTAAGTCCTGGGGAAGGCACACCGTGCGTGAAACAGCCGAAGTACTGTTCTTTTGTGGTGCGGTCTATGTGGAAGGCGGCCACGTCGCTGGCTTCATGAAAGCGCGTCGCCTCGATCTGCCATCTCTCCGAATCAGGACCGGCGGACGCGACCGAGAGCGCATCCATCGGAATGTCACGGATGACATGAGCTGCGGTCAGGAAGAGTCCTGGTCGTCTGAATGCGAAGCAGGTTCCGAGAACGTGTCTGGAGTCGACGGAATGGTATTCGTCCTCGCGGGCGTAGAGAAAGAAGACGCGTTCTTGAACTGAGGCAGCTTGTCCTTCCATGGATCCTCGTGTTCCGTATCCAAGTTGATTTGAGCCACCGTGTCCGCGCGTTCCGGCGAAGGCATCAGATCGTCGGATCTGCGAACGTTCCTGCGTTCCGGCGGGCGCTTCGATCTATCGGCCATGGCAACCATCCTCACTGACTGAAGAGCGTAGCGACCAAAATCCCTGTCCGCTCAGCCCCTGACGGAGCGGTTCCGAGGCGCTCCTATGGGACACCGGGAACTCGTGCGGTTCAAGCGACGTTTCCCGATCCGGTGACCAGTTTCACGGTCTTGCAGCCGGCACGCAAGGTCGGTGCCGGAGAAGCCGGTTCGCCGTTCATCGCTCGGTGGCATCGTGAACCTGTCCGCGATGCTGATCTAAGTAATCAGTATCGGCTGAATCGTCAGAGTCGACCACCGCAAGGAAACGCGACTGTCCGCGGGGTGGCTTTGCTGCATTGCCTTCATATTGATATAAAGCATGCATTGAAAGCATGATGGACTTTCGACTATGGCCATACTGACCGTGCGCAACGTGCCGGACGAGGTGCATCGCGCCTTGCGTGTTCGGGCAGCACTTCGCGGCCGCAGTACCGAGGCCGAGGTGCGCGCCATCCTCAAGGAAACGGTCCTGCCGGAAGGGCGGGTCGGGTTGGGGTCACTGTTGACCGCGGTCGGCCGGCGAGCCGTTTTGACGAAGGAAGAATCCGCGGGCTTCGCCCAGCGCGACACTACTCCCGCTCGTCCGATTGATCTCGAATGATTCTGGTTGACACCAATGTCGTTTCGGAACCATTGCGCAGTGTTCCGGAACCACGCGTGGCCGCATGGCTCGATGCTCAGGCGTTGGAAACGTTGTATCTGTCTGCGATTACCGTCGCGGAACTGCGTTTCGGAGTCCGGTCGTTACCGGCCGGCCGTCGCCGTGACCGATTGAACGAGGATCTGGAGCGGCAGGTATTGCCGATGTTTGCCGGCCGGGTTCTGGCATTCGATCTGGCGGCTTCGCAAGCCTATGCAAAACTGATGGCAAAAGTGCAGTCTGCCGGCCGCGCGATTTCCGTGTCTGACGGTTACATAGCGGCGACTGCGGCGGCCAACGCCATGACGGTGGCGACACGGGACACCGCACCGTTCGAGGCGGCTGGATTGAAGACCGTCAATCCCTGGACGGCGTAGTGATGATCGGTTTGTCATTCGCTGCTGGCCGGTATCGCCGACCACGCTTCGTCGGAAAAAATAGTCCGCTCGTCACAAGCGACCCTGCGGGCATCGCTCACCAATGCGCAAAGCTCATCGTCGCGGCCACGTTGTCGAGTCCCGCCGCGAGCGCGACGAGGCGGTCGATGCCGACAGCCACCCCCGCACAGGCAGGCAGTCCCTGTTCGAGCGCGGCGAGGAAGGCCTCGTCGAGCGGCGCCACGGGCTGGCCTCGCGCGCGCCGGGTTTCGATTTCCTGAACGAATCGGGCGCGTTGCTCCGCCGCGTCGGTCAGCTCGCGGAAGCCGTTCGCGAGCTCGATCCCTCCGGCGAACGCCTCGAAACGCGCGGCGACCGGCGGTGTCTGCGGCTTGATCGCGGCGAGCGCGGCCTGGCTCGCGGGATAGTCGTGGATCAACGTCAGTGTGTCGGGATCGAAACCGGGGACCACGGACTCGCTGAGCGCCAGGTCGAGCAGGGCATCGCGGTCGAGCCCGTCCGGCACGTCGATTCCGAGGTTCTCGAGGCATCCGGGCAGCTCCTTGAGATCGCCGTGAGGATCGATGCCGAGGCAGCGGTCGAAGGCGCGCGCGTAAGTCAGGCGTGAGGCGGATGCGAACCGAACCGGTCCTCCGGGGGCGCGGCCGAACCGGCCTGGTTCCCCGGATGCCGACTCGAACCGGTCTGGTTTCACGGATGCCGACCCGAACGGATCGCGCGTCGACGACAGCGACCCGAACGCAACCGACTTGCCGACAGCGTGCCGGATGAGCTGTTCGACCTCGTCCATGAGCGCCGTTTCGTCCCATCCCACGCGGTACCACTCGAGCAGCGTGAATTCGGGCTGGTGCCAGCGGCCGAGTTCCGCGTCACGGAAGACGCGGCAGATCTGGTAGCTGTCGCCGATCCCGGCCGCCAGCAGACGCTTCATGGCGAACTCCGGTGACGTGTGCAGCCAGTGTTGGCGTCCACCCACGCTCGCGCCGACACTTTCGATGGCCGGATCGCTTATGCCCGCCGACGACAGCGCCGGCGTCTCGACTTCAAGCACGCCTCGCTTGGCGAAAAACTCGCGGATGCGGGCGAGCAGGCCCGCTCTGAGGCGAAGCAGGTCCGGGGATGCGGACAGGCCGTACGACATACGGATTGCTCAGGTAACGTCCGGGATCACTCAACAGCCCCGGAGTTGGGCTCCGTATTGCGGTTCTCGGACGAATCCGAGGTCTCGCCACGCGCCGTAAGCGTCCCGATCGCCATGCCCATCCTGAGCGTCCGGCCGCGCTCGAGCGCCTCGCTCCAGACCGCGGCGCCGCGCTCGAAGACCACGATCACCGTCGAGCCGAGATTGAAGCGCCCGATCTCCTCGCCCTTGCCGTAGCCGACGGGCGCGGGCTCGTCCCAGAGTCTGGCACGGCCGCTCGGCACCTCGCCGTGCCGGGCCGTGCTGATGCTCGCGACGTTGAGCGCGCCGACGAGCACGACCGCCATGCGGCCGAACTCGCCCTCAAAATGGCAAACGACACGTTCGTTGCGGCAGAAGAGTCGATCGACGACGCTGGCAGTCGCTTCGTTGACGGCGAACCTGCGGCCGGGGATGTAGCGTGTGCGGGTCAGGCCGCCCGCTGCCGGGGCGTGCACGCGGTGGTAGTCGCGCGGAGCGAGATAGACCGTAGCGTACGATCCGCCGATGAACGCATCGAGGTCCGCGCGCTGCTCGCCGAGCAGCGCCTCGATCGGGTATCGAATCCCCTTGGCCTGCAGGAGCGTCCCGTCGTCGATCGCGCCGTACTCGGTGAGCCTGCCGTCGGCCGGCGACACGATCGAACGGGCGCCGGCGTCTACGGGTCTCGCGCCGGACTTGAGCGCGCGGGTAAAGAAGGCGTTGAAGGTCGGGTAGTCGGCGGGGCTCGCGAGCTCCGCTTCGCTCATGTCGATGGCGTAGCGTCCGCTGAACCAGCGGATCAGCGCGTTCTTTACGACGCGGTTCCCGGTTCGTGCGATGCGATAAACCAGCGCCCCGAGCAGGCGCTGCGGCAACAGCGCCTGCAGCCCGACGCGAAGCCTGGCTGTCATGAAGACGGCGAGTTCGCGTAGCGTGTGCGGATTCGAACGAAGTCGGTCGCGATCGCGGTGGCGTCATGGGAGGAGCCCGAGAACAGCGCCACCAGATCGGCGTCGGGTCCGATCACGTACACCGTGCCGTTGTGGACCACGTTGTACCACTCACCGTCGCGCTCGTTCTTGTGCACCGTGACGCCGAGCCCCCTGAGCAGCGGCGCGAGCGCCTCGTCGGAGCCGGTGACGCCGATGAAGCCGGGGTCGAAGTTGCTCACGTAGTCGCCGATGCGTTCGGGCGTGTCGCGATACGGATCCACGCTCACGAAGACGACGTCGGGGACGAGTTCCGGCGCCTGCGTGCGGATTTCGTCCCGGGCCCGGGCGAGCACCTGCAGCGTCAGCGGGCAGATGTCAGGGCAGTGCGTGAACCCGAAGAACATGAGGCTGAATCGGTCTTCGAGATCGCTCGTGGTGAATTCGCGGCCGGCCTGATCGACGAGCACGGCATCGGGAATGGCGAGCGGAGGGGACAGCGCCGTTGCGATTTCAGGCTCGGGCATCGTGTTGCGCGCCGTCAACGCGAACAGCATCGCGAGGCCGACGGCGAGCGCGGCGCTGATGAGGAGCGCAACGACGAGGTTGCTGGTCGCTTTGCCGGTCACGCGGCAAATTATCTCACAAGGCATATCATCGGCGACCCATGGAAGACTCCGAACCTCGCAAGCGGCTCGAAGCGCATCGGCGCGGCATCGCTACCCGCCGGGCCACGAACGCCCCGGAGCTTCGCCGACGGCTCGAACGCGCCGGGCGCAGTGAGGATTGGGTGGCAGCGCTCGCCGACTGGTTCGACAGCCACGACCTCGCGTTCGGCCATGGCACCGACAATTCCACGGACGAAGCGTACTGGCTCCTGCGCCACCTGCATGAGTGGCGCGACGAGCTCCGGGATGCGCCGCCGGACCGCACGCTGCTCGATCCGCTCGTTGAACTCGCCGTCAGGCGCGTGCGCGAACGCAAGCCGCTCGCCTACCTGCTTGGCGAGGCCTGGTTCGCGGGCTTGCGGTTCAGGGTCGACGAACGCGTGCTCGTGCCGCGCTCGCCGCTCGCCGAACTGATCGAGCGCCGGTTCGCGCCGTGGTGTGCGCTCGAACCCGGCGACCGGGTGCTCGATGTCGGCACCGGCAGCGGCTGCCTGGGCGTTGCCGTCGCCGTGCACTGTCCCGGCACGCGGGTCGATGCGACGGACCTGTCGGCCGATGCACTCGCCGTCGCGGCCGACAACGTAGCCCTGCACGGCCTTGAGGATCGAGTCCGGCTTTACCGCGCGGACCTGTTCCCGGATACGGACGCGCGCTATCGCGCTATCATATCGAACCCACCGTACGTGCCCGCGGCGGAGATCGACTCACTGCCGCCGGAGTACGCACACGAGCCCGAGCTCGCATTACGGGGTGACGCTGCGGGCCTGGGGCCCACGCTGAGATTGCTCGACCGGGCGGCCGATTACCTGCTGCCGGACGGCGTCGCGATCGTGGAGGTCGGCGACAGCGCCGAGGCGCTCATGAAGGCCAGACCACGATTGCCCTTCGTCTGGGTCGAGCTCGAACGCGGCGGTCAGGGGGTCTTCGTGCTCGAGGCAGGCGATCTGCGCCGTTCCGGGCACAGCGCCGGGGACGGCGCAGGACGGAACAGGACATAGGACGATACGAGATATGGCGGGCGACACCTTCGGGCGCTTGTTCACGGTGACGACCTTCGGCGAGAGCCACGGTCCTGCGATGGGCTGTGTCGTCGACGGTTGTCCGCCGGGGCTCGAGCTCGCCGAGAGCGACATCCAGCATGATCTCGACCGCCGCCGTCCCGGCCGGTCGCGACACGTCACCCAGCGCAAGGAACCTGACCAGGTCACGATCCTTTCCGGCGTTTTCGAAGGCCTGACCACGGGCACGGCGATCGGCCTGCTCGTGCAGAATGTCGATCAGCGCTCGCGCGACTACAGCAAGATCAAGGACAAGTTCCGGCCGGGCCACTCCGACTACACCTATCAGCACAAGTACGGGATTCGCGACTACCGCGGCGGCGGCCGGGCTTCGGCGCGCGAAACCGTCATGCGCGTCGCGGCCGGCGCCATCGCGCGCAAGTATCTTGCCGAGCGGGCCGGCATCAGGATCAACGGCTATCTCGCGGAACTTGGACCGTTCGAACTGAAGCCCCTCGATCTCGACGCGGTCAACGACAATCCGTTCTTCTGCCCGGAGCCAGCCAGGCTCAACGCGCTTGACGGGTTCATGGACAGGCTCAGGCGCGCGGGCGATTCCATCGGCGCGCGGATCAACGTGATCGCTTCGAACGTACCGATCGGACTCGGCGAACCCGTGTTCGACAAGCTCGAGGCCGACCTCGCGCATGCGCTCATGAGCATCAACGCCGTCAAGGGCGTCGAATTCGGCGACGGGTTCAGGTGCATTCAGCAGCGCGGCAGCGAGCACCGCGACGAGATCACGCCCGACGGCTTCGAAAAGAACTCGTCCGGCGGCACGCTCGGCGGCATCTCGAGCGGTCAGGATATCCTCGCGAGCATCGCGCTCAAACCGACCTCGAGCATCCAGGTGCCGGGACGCACGGTCGATACCGAGGGCAAGGCCGCCGAGATCGTGACGACCGGCCGCCACGATCCCTGTGTGGGCCTGCGCGCGACGCCCATCGCCGAAGCCATGGTTGCGTTGACGCTGATGGATCACTATCTGCGCGACCGGGCGCAGAACGCCGACGTGCGCGAAGCGGAACCTGCGATGACGGAATCCGTCTAGAAGATCGTCAGGCCGCTCGGGAAGAATCGCTCCCGAGCGTCGCGACAAGCTGGTTTTTCACGATGCCCCAGTTGAGTTGCCATCATGTCCAGGAAATTTGACGTTGCTGTCGTCGGCGCCACCGGCCTCGTCGGCGAAACCATGATTCGAACGCTCGAGGAACGCAGTTTCCCGGTCGGGAAGCTGTATCCGCTCGCAAGTTCGCGTTCCGCCGGGCGAACGGTCACGTTTCGCGATGAAGCGATTCCGGTCGGCGTGCTCGACGAGTTCGATTTCGGGCAGGTGGAGATTGCGCTGTTTTCCGCCGGCGGATCCGTATCGGCCGAGTTCGCTCCGCGCGCGGCAAGCGCCGGCGCCGTCGCGATCGACAACACCTCGTATTTCCGCATGCATGACGACGTTCCGCTCGTCGTCCCCGAGGTGAATGCGGACCGCGTCGCCGACTACGCGAACCGCGGAATCATCGCGAACCCGAACTGCTCCACGATCCAGCTCGTCGTCGCGCTGAAGCCAATCCATGACGCCGTCGGCATCGAGCGCATCAACGTCGCGACCTATCAGGCCATTTCGGGCGCGGGCCGCGCCGCGCTCGAAGACATGAACGAGGACGCCGAACGAATCGTCGCCGGCGGCGATCCCGTCGCACGCGGCGCCGCGAAGCACGTGGCGTTCAACGCGGTCCCGCAGATCGGCGATTTCCAGGCCAACGGCTTCACGACCGAGGAAATGAAGCTGGTATTCGAGACCCGCAAGATCCTCGAAGCCCCCGATATTCGCGTCAATCCCACGGCGGTACGGATACCCGTCCTCTATGGGCATTGCGAGGCGGTGAACATCGAGACGCGCGAGAAACTCACGGCGCCTGATGCCAGGGCATTGCTGCAGGACGCGCCCGGAGTCTCCGTCATCGACGGCCATGAACTCGGCGGCTATCCGACGCCCGCCACTGACGCCGCGCATCGCGATCCGGTTTTTGTGGGGCGCCTTCGCGAGGATCCGTCGCACCCGAAGGGCCTTGATCTGTGGATCGTGGCCGACAACATTCGCAAGGGCGCGGCGCTCAACAGCGTGCAGATCGCGGAGATTCTGGCGAGTCGTTTCCTCACGGAAGTTGCGCCGCGGGCAGTCGCGGCCGCAACCTCGAATTGAGCGGCCGACGGGTTCCGTCGACGCCGGGCCGACGATTGCCGCGATCGGTCGAACGACGGGAGCGCCACATCGGATTTCGCTGCCGCCACTTTCGGTGGCGCGCGCTCCTGGGGTATGGTTGATACCCGATTCCGGGCTGCCAGACGCGGCTCTCCACGATGAAACGCGCGGCGATGGAGGTTCCATGATCGTACCGGCACGTTGGGTTGCTCTGCCGTTGCTGGCCGCGCCGCTTGGCGCATGGGCGGTCGAATTGGGCGAAATCCGGATCCAGTCGGCGCTGAACCAGCCGTTTGAAGCGCAGATACTGCTTGAGGATGCGACGCCGGAGGAACTCGAGGGGCTGTCGGTGACGCTTTCGAGCCAGGAAACCTTCGAGCGCTTCGGACTCGAGCGCCCCGGTTTCCTGTCCTCGCTTCGGTTCAACGTCGGTCGCGACGCCGATGGCGCCGATGTGGTTCTGATCACTTCCACACAACCGATCGCCGAGCCGTTCGTCACGATGCTCGTCGAAGCGGCCTGGCCGCGCGGCCGGAACGTGCGCGAATACACGGTGCTGCTCGATCCGCCGCTGCTGCTGCCCGAACCAGTGGCGGCCGTCCCGGTCGAGCCCGCCGAGGCGCGCGCGCCGCAGGCGACCGTCCGGGAGAGCGTGCCTTCCCCGCCGCCTGCGGTCCCGCCCGTTCCCGAAGATTCACCCGAGCTGCAGGCCAGCGTTCCGGAAGAGGCTGCTCCGCCGCCGCCTGCTGTGCCGCCGGTTCCGGACGATGCGCCCGAGTTGCAGGCAAACGTTCCGGATGAGGCTACGGCGCCGCCGCCCGTTCCCGACGATGTACCGGAGCGGCAAGCGAGCGTAAGCGAAGACACGACTTCCCCGCCGCCTGCCGTGCCGCCGGTTCCCGAAGATTCACCCGAGTTGCAGGCCAGCGTCCCGGAAGAGGCTGCTCCGCCGCCGCCTGCCGTGCCGCCTGTTCCGGACGATGCGCCCGAGTTGCAGGCAAACGTTCCGGAAGAGGCTACGGCGCCGCCACCCGTTCCCGACGAGGCTCCCGAGCCGCAAGTCGCCCCGAGCCCGCCCCGGTCCGTGGAGTCGGCGTCTGCGGGCGATCTCGGCGGAACCTACGGACCGGTACAGCGGGGTGACACCCTCTGGGCCATAGCCTCGCAATACCGGCCCGACGATGCCTCGCTGTTTCAGATGTTGCTCGCCCTCTATGAAGCCAACCCCGAGGCCTTCGCGGGGAACATGAACCATCTGTATGCCGGTGCGATTCTGCGGATCCCCGAGCGTACCGAGATCGGTTCGATCGCAGCCGACAGTGCGAGAGCGGAGTTCCTGCGTCAGACGGGCGAATGGCAGGAGCGCACCCAGCAGTTGGCGCGTTTGCGCCTCGTACCGCCGACTCCCGAGTCACAGCCCGGAGCGTCCGGCAGCGACACGGGCGAAGACGCGGAGGTCAGCGAGCTGCGCGATCAGGTTGCCGCGCTGCGTTCCGAGCTTGACGAAAGCCAGCGCCTGCTCGAGATCAGGGACCAGGAGCTGCGCGACCTGCAGGCGCGCGTCAGCGCAGAGGCCGACGGCGCCCCCGATTCCGAACAGCTCTTTGCCGACGGGGACGAACCGCCGGCAGGCGACGGGGCCGAGTCCGCGGCATCGCAGTCCGATGCCGATACCGCGCCGGTTTCCGTAACGCGCGCGATCCTCACCAGCACGTGGACGTGGATCGCAGGCGGGGCGGCGCTCGTCCTCCTGACGGCATTTCTCTTCATGAGACGCGGGTTCAGGAAGGCCACCGACTTCGAACTCGACCTCAGGGACCTGCAGGCTGAACCCGATGAGTCGGGCGGGGATGACGAGCGCCCGTCCGATCCGCAGAAGCTCGACGATATCGGATCCCGACTCGATCTCGCCCGCGCGTACATCGACATGGGCAACGCCGATCAGGCAAGGGAAGTGCTCGCCGAAGTGCTCGAAGCGGGCGATTCGGACCAGCGCGAGGAAGCGCAGACGCTGCTCGACGCGCTCGACGAGTAGCGGCAACGCCGCGCGGGGTCGCTTCGCGGACGCTGCGATGGGGTCCCGAGCGGGACGGAACACGAGCACATGCCGAGATTCGCAGCCGGGATCGAGTACGACGGGACCGATTTCGTCGGTTGGCAGACGCAGCGTTCCGGCCGCAGCGTGCAGTCGGCGCTCGTTGCCGCCGTCTCCGCTGTTGCCGACGAGCACGTCGACGTTCACGGCGCGGGGCGAACCGACGCGGGCGTTCACGCCTGGCGGCAGGTCGCGCATTTCGATGCGGCGGCGAAGAGAACAACGCGCCAATGGCTGCTCGGAATCAACTCCAACCTGCCCGACGACATGGCCGTGCGCTGGGTTACGCCGGTAGGCGCGGATTTCGACGCGCGCCGCTCGGCGCTGTCGCGCACGTACCGCTACCGCATAGTCTCGAGTCCGACCCGACCCGTACTCGCGCGCCGCGGCGCCTGGTGGGTCCGCGATGCGCTCGATCCGGCCGAAATGAGCGCTGCCGCCGTGCAATGGCTCGGTGAACGCGACTTTTCGGCCTTTCGCGCCGCCGGATGCCAGTCGAGCACGCCGATGCGCTGTCTGAGCTCGGTCGAAATCAGTCGCGATGGTCCCGGGATGCGGCTCGATTTCACTGCCAACGCCTTCCTGTACCACATGGTGCGCAACCTCGTCGGCACGCTGGTTCACATCGGTTGCGGTCGGGCTCCGGCGCACTGGGCCGGCGAGCTGCTTGCCAGCCGGGACCGCACGCTCGCGCCCGCGACTGCCCCCGCTCGGGGGCTGACGCTCATGGCCGTGAGCTATCCGGACGCCTGCGGCTTGCCCGTGGACGCCGAACGCGCGTGTATCATGCGGTCATCGGAGGTTACGGTCAGACCATGAGCTGGTTCGACAAACTTATGCCATCGCGCATCCGCACGCAGCGGCGGAGCCGTTCGGTGCCCGAAGGCCTGTGGGTCAGTTGCACGGCCTGTTCGGCGCAGCTCTACCGTGCGGAACTCGAGCGCAACCTCTTCGTCTGTCCGAAGTGCGAGCATCACTTGCGGATCGGCGCGCGGGAGCGCCTCGAAGTGTTCCTCGATGCGAACTCCGAATTCGAGATCGCGGCGAAGCTCGAACCGCAGGACCCCTTGAGGTTCAGGGACAGCAGGCGCTATCGGGAACGATTGTCGACGGCGCAGAAGGAAACCGAGGAGACGGACGCGCTCGTCGTCATGGCCGGGACGCTCAAGGCGATCCCGCTCGTCGCCGCGGCATTCGAGTTTCGGTTCATGGGCGGTTCCATGGGCTCGGTCGTCGGGGAGCGTTTCGTTCGCGGCATCCGCTACTGCATCGAGCACCGCCGGCCGTTCGTGTGTTTCTCGGCGAGCGGCGGCGCTCGCATGCAGGAGGCGCTGTTTTCGCTGTTCCAGATGGGCAAGACGAGCGCGGCGCTTGCGGCATTGAGCGAATCCGGTCTGCCTTACGTGTCGGTCATGACCGACCCGACGATGGGCGGGGTGTCGGCGAGCCTTGCGTCACTCGGCGACATCAACGTGGCCGAGCCCGGGTCGTTGATCGGCTTCGCAGGGCCTCGGGTCATTCAGCAAACCGTCGGCGAGACCTTGCCGGAGGGATTTCAGCGCGCGGAACTGCTGCTGGAGAAGGGGGCGCTCGACATGATCGTCGACCGCCGCCAGGTCCGGGACGAGATCGCGTCCCTGCTCGCCAAGCTGACAGACCGCCCCGCGGTCTCCTGACCGGGGGCCGATCCGCCTTGGCCGAGTCCACGCGTTTCGCCACGCTTGACGAATGGCTCGCCTGGCTCGAAACGCAGCATCCGAAAAAGATCGACTTCGGGCTCGACCGCGTTCGCGCCGTGCTCGATTCACTGGACCTGAAACCGCCGCCCTATCGGGTGATCGCCGTCGGCGGCACGAACGGCAAGGGTTCCTGCGTCGCTCTGCTGGAGAGCATCTATCTTGCGGCCGGATACTCGGTCGGCGCCTTCACTTCGCCGCATCTCTGGCGGTTCAACGAGCGCCTGCGCCGCGATGGCGCCGAAGCAAGCGACGCCGAACTCCTTGAACTCTTCCGGATCATCGATGCCGGGCGCGGTGCGGTATCGCTGACCTATTTCGAATGGTCGGCGGTCGCCGCCATTCTCTTTTGCGCCCGCGAACGGGTCGACGTCGCGTTGCTCGAAGTCGGCATGGGGGGGCGGCTCGATGCGGTCAACGCCATCGACGCCGACGCGGCCCTGATCGTCAGTATCGATCTCGATCACCGCGAATGGCTCGGCGAGGACCGCGACTCGATCGGCCGTGAGAAGGCCGGCATCGTGCGCGGCGGTCGGCCCGTGATCGTCGGCGATGCGAACCCGCCCGCAAGCCTGTTGTCGGCCATCCGGACCAGCGGCGCGAACGGCATCCTGCGCGGCAGGGACTTCGATTACCTTGCCGACGGCGGCCGGTTCGAACTGGCTCGCAAGGGCATGCCAGCCGTGCCGCTGCCGCTGCCTGGTTTCGGCGGGGCGATTCAGGCAGCCAATGCGGCGGCATGTGCCGTGACCGTGGATGCGCTCGAAGCGGAGCTGCCCGTGACACAGGAAGCGCTCGCGGAGGGTCTGCGCCGGGCGAGCGCGCCGGGCCGGTGGCAACGACTTACGATCGACGGCGTGGAATGGATATTCGACGTCGCGCACAATCCGGCCGCCGCGGCCTGTCTCAGGCGCGAACTCGATGGCTTGCCGCGGCGGCAACGTACCGTGGCCGTCTTCGCGGCGATGCGCGACAAGGAGCTCGCATGCCTGCTTGAGCCGTTCACGGCCGAGGTCGAGCGATGGTTCGTCGCGCCGGTCGATTCCGACCGCAGCGCGACGCCGCAAGGCTTGCGCGATCTGTTGCGCTCGCTCGGCGCGCGGAGCATCGAAATCCATGGCGATATCGCAGCCGCTACTCTGGCCGCCCGCGCTTGCGCCGAACCCGGTGACCGGGTCCTGGTCTTCGGCTCGTTCTATACGGTCGGTCCCGCTACGGCGGCGCTTGGGCTATACTGCGAAGCACGTTCAGTTGGGTGATCCTCGAGATGGATCCGCGGTTGAAGGAACGACTCATCGGGGCGGCCGTGCTGGTGGCGCTGGGGGTATGGCTGATTCCCTGGATACTCGACGGCCCCGACCCGCAGCCCGCAACGGAGCCCGTGGTGGAGTTGCCGACGGACGCAGACGAGTCCGTCCCGATCAGAACGCGCACCATCGACCTCGACCGTCGTCCCGGCGGCGCGGGCGCTACGCCCGAGGCAGCAGCGGCGCCCGATGAAATTTTCGATGATCCGGCCACTGTTGCCGGCATCGAGCAGGCACCGCCGCAAGTCGCCGAGGCGATTGCGGAACGTCCGCGCGAAACACGGGCCGCCGGTGCTGACGCGGAGCCCGCACCGCCGGTACAGGCCGCAGCCGCCGGCGACGCCCGCAATGACACCGGCGGCTGGGTCGTGCAGCTTGGCAGTTTCCGCGACAGGGACAACGCCGACCGGCAGGCGGCTCGGGTGGCGACCCACGGCTTCGAGCCCGCTGTTTCCGTATTCACAGCCGGAGGGCAGTCCCTGTACCGAGTGCGCGTCGGGCCCTACGATTCGCGTGGCCGTGCCGACGAGACTGTGTCGACACTCGCCGCGAACGGGTTTGTGGCGCAGGTCGTTGCAAACTGATTCGCCGATGGACGAGAGATCATGTCCTGGGCCGACTGGTTGATCATCGGCGTTTGCCTGGCGTCGGGGGCATTCGGGTTCTGGCGCGGATTCGCCAAGGAGATCGTTTCGCTCGCGACCTGGCTCGCCGCGATCTGGCTCGCCTGGCGCTTCGGCTCGATCGTGGAACCGCTGCTCGGTGTCTGGGAGGCGGCGCCGGAGCTCCGGGTCTGGGCCGCCCGCCTCGTGGTTTTCATCGCGGTGCTCGTGGCCGGCGGCCTGCTGGCCTGGCTGGTCCGGGGCTTCGTCAGACACAGCTTCCTGACTGGCACCGACAGAAGCCTCGGGGCACTCTTCGGCGTGGCGCGCGGCGTCATAATCGTCGGCCTCGGGGTCATCGGCATGCAGTTCGCGGGACTCGATCAGGATCCCTGGTGGCAGGGTTCGAAGCTGCGACCGACAGGCAACCAGGTCGCCGATGCGATCCGCTACTACGCCGAACTCGGCGGGAGCTACCTGGCGGCGCGGGACGAAGACCCCACCGCGTTGGGCGAAACGCCTGGCCGAGGACGGCCAATCGGCAGGCAGCATGGCGTGTTGCCGACGGCTGCCGAAGAAGCCGTTGCTCATCTCAATACTGGCGGGTAGGCAACGATGTGCGGAATAGTCGGAATCGTCGGACGCGAAGCGGTCAACCAGCCGCTGTATGACGCGCTCACCGTCCTTCAGCACCGCGGGCAGGACGCCGCCGGGATCATCACCGAGGCCGACGGCTTGCTGCAGATCAGGAAGGGCAACGGGCTCGTGCGCGACGTGTTCGAGGAACGCCACATGCTCAGACTGCGGGGCAACGTGGGAATCGGGCACGTGCGCTACCCGACGGCCGGCAGCGCGAGCCAGTACGAAGCCCAGCCGTTCTACGTCAATTCACCCTATGGCGTCTGTCTCGCCCACAACGGCAATCTCGTCAACGCCGACGACCTCAAGCAGCTCGTCGAGGCGCAGGATCGTCGGCACCTGAACACCAACTCCGACTCCGAGATCCTGCTCAATGTGCTCGCCCACGAGCTTGGCCAAAGATCGGGCAACGGTCTGCGTCCCGACCAGATTCTCGATGCCGCGCAGGCTCTGCACGGCCGCTGTTCGGGCGGCTACGCCGTCGTCGCGATGATTTGCGGTCATGGCATCGTCGCATTCCGTGACCCGTACGGTATCCGGCCGATCATCCTTGGTGTTCGGGAAACGCCGTTCGGCAAGGAGCGGATGGTGGCGTCGGAAAGCGTCGCGCTCGATGCCCTGGGCTTCGAGATCGACCGCGACATCCTGCCGGGCGAAGCGGTGTTCATCGACAAGGACGGAACGCTGCACAGCAGGAAATACGACGGCGCCCCGGTCTATTCGCCGTGCATCTTCGAATTTGTCTATTTCGCGCGTCCCGACTCGATCATCGACAATCTTTCGGTCTACAAGGCGCGTCTGCGCATGGGCGAAACCCTCGCTGCCAAGATCCAGCGGACCCGGCCGCATCACGACATCGACGTTGTCATTCCCATCCCTGACACGTCGAGGACCGCCGCCATGCAGGTCGCGTACCGGCTCGGGCTCAAGTATCGCGAAGGCTTCATCAAGAACCGCTACATCGGGCGGACCTTCATCATGCCCGAACAGGCGGCGCGGCAGGCCTCGGTGCGGCGCAAGCTCAATGCGATCGATCTCGAGTTCGGAGGCAAGAACGTGCTGCTCGTCGACGACTCCATCGTCCGCGGCACGACTTCGAAGCAGATCGTCGAGATGGCCAGAGAGGCGGGTGCGAACAAGGTCTATTTCGCCTCGGCCTCACCGCCCGTACGCTATCCGAACGTGTACGGAATCGACATGCCCGCCGCCCACGAACTCATCGCCGCAGGCCGCAGCGAGGAACAGATACAGCAGTTCATTGGCGCCGACTGGCTCGTGTACCAGGATCTTGAGGATCTCGTCGACGCCGTCGATCACGAGGAGTCCGATATCGTCTCGTTCGATACCTCATGTTTCTCCGGCGAATACGTTACCGGGGACGTGAGCCGCGAGTATCTCAACGAGCTCGAGGTCGCCAGATCCAATCTGGCCAAGGCCAGGCGCGACGAACGCGTACGGCGGGAAGAACTCGGCGAGGACGATACGATCCAGGCCGCAGCAGGGCTATAGCAGCCCTTGACAGAATCCCGCGTCGCACCCGTGCAGTGAGAGGGGGTTCTTCCCCGTAGTTGCCGGACGCTGCCGCCGCTCAGACTTCAACGAGCTCGAAACCCTGCTCGTCCCAGCGCACGATACTCGCGCGGTCATGCCACGCACCGAGCACGATGCGCAGAGCCGGCTCTTCATCCAGCTCGAACTCGTGCACGGCCGGCCGGTGCGTGTGCCCGTGCAGCAGCACGCTGACTCCGAAGCGGCGCATCGTGTCTTCGACGCTGGACTGGTTCACGTCCATGATGTCCTCGGGTTTGGCGGCGATCTCCGTGCGGCTGAGCTGCCGCAGGCCGTCAGCGATCGTACGCCGCTCCGCCAGCGGCTTCGCGAGGAAATCGGCCTGCCAGGCCGGATCGCGCACCGTCCCGCGCAAGGTCATGTAGCGCTTGTCGTCGGTGCACAGCAGGTCGCCGTGGGTGAGCAGAACCGTCGTGCCGTGGACCTCGATGGTTTCGTAGTCGCCGAGCAGCGTGCAGCCGGTTTCCGCAGCGAATCGCTCGCCGATCAGGAAATCCCGGTTGCCGTGCATGAAATGGCACGGTGTGCCGGACCGGGTCAGCCGCCTCAGTGCCGAGCGCACCGGTCGAAGCCCCGGGTCAGGGTCGTCGTCGCCGATCCACGCCTCGAACAGATCGCCGAGAATGTACAGGCGATCCGCCACAGGGCCTTCGCTTCCGGCGAAGTCGACAAAGCGCTCGACGCCCTCGGGCTGCGCCGACTCCAGGTGAAGGTCGGAAATGAAAAAAACCGCCACTCAGCGGTTACTCGATCAGCAGGGTGACGTTCTCGATGACGATCGGATTCACGGGGACGCTGCGGTCGAACTCGCCGCCCGCACCGGTCGGTGCGTGGCCGATCTCGTCCACGACATCCATCCCTTCGGCGATCGTGCCGAAAACCGTGTATCCCCAGCGCGTCGGCCGCGGGTTCAGATCGAGGTTGTCGGCGAGATTGACATAAAACTGCGTCGTCGCCGAATGCGGCTCGGCAGTGCGCGCCATGCCGACGGTGCCGCGCAGATTGCTGAGTCCGTTGCCCGACTCGTTGATGACCGAGTTCTCGGTCGGTTTGAGCTGCAGATCGGGCGTATAGCCTCCGCCCTGGGCGATGAAGCCGCTGACGACGCGGTGGAACACGGTGCCCGCATAGAAGCCGGTTGTGACGTTCGTCAGGAAAGCTTCGGTGGTCAGCGGCGCCCGGCCGGGGTCCAGTTCGATCACGAAATCGCCGACGCTGGTTTCGACGCGAACGCGGGGGTCCGTCGAAATCGTTGAGAGTTCCTGGGCAATAACCTGCGCCGCAGGCAACACCAGGCTAAGCAATGCGATCGCTGACCTCATGATTCGGTACCGTGCCTTGTTCGATGAGGAGTCCCGATAATAGCCAAGTCGACGCTGCGGTTGCACTGCCGCGCGTCGGAGAGCCCTATCCGCTCAGGCGAAGTTCCGCGGCTCTGACCGTATTCGCCATGAGCATCGCGATCGTGAGCGGCCCGACGCCGCCCGGCACGGGCGTGAGTGCGCCGGCCGTCTCGGCGACGTTCGGATGCACGTCGCCGACGAGCACCGAACCACGGCGTTCGAAGAGTTTGAGCCGCTTCGGCTGCGAGGCGAGAAGTTGGCGGGCTTCGTCAGCATCGGTGACCCGGTTCATGCCGACGTCGATCACGACGGCGCCGGGCTTGACGAAGTCCTGCGTGACGAGGCCGGCGCGGCCGATCGCCGCGACGAGAATGTCCGCCTCCCGGGCGACGCCCGGCAGGTCTCGAGTCCTCGAGTGGCACACCGTCACGGTTGCATTGCGGTGCATCAACAGCATCGCCATCGGTTTGCCGACGATGTCGGACCGGCCGATGACGACGGCGCGCGCGCCCTCGATGGCCAGGCGTTCGCGATCGAGCATCTCGATGATCCCGGCGGGCGTGCACGGTGCGAAGCCGGAACGCTTCTGCGAGAGGTGACCGGCCGAGATCGGACTGAAGCCGTCGACGTCCTTGCCGGGATCGATGGTGTCGAAGACCCGCTGCGCGGCGTTGCGGCCCATCCCGGCGGGCAAGGGCGACTGCACGAGGATGCCGTCGATTTGAGCGCTCATGTTGAACCGTTCGACGACGGCGAGCGTCTCGTCGAGCGTCGAGTCGCCCGGCAGCGTCTCGAGCGTGACTCCCATACCGGAGTCTTCGGCAGTCCTGAGCTTGTTTCGGACATAAACGTGTGAAGCGGGATCGTCGCCGACGATCGCGATCGCCAGGTGCGGCGAACGCCCGAGCCCTTCGCGCACGGCGGCGATACGTGCTGCGAGGTCATCCCTGATTTGCTGCGCGATGGCCTTCCCGTCGATAATTCTGGCCGGCATTTGCTTGATCCCGTGGGCGAAGAAGCGCGGATTCTCGCACGGCGTTTCGGCGAGTCTCAAGCGCCGCTCTCGATTGATTCGGGGCTTCGCGGCCCCTACCATCCTTGGTTGCGCCGCTCGGCGGTGCGAGTCGGGGCATGGCGCAGTCTGGTAGCGCATCTGCTTTGGGAGCAGAGGGTCGGCGGTTCAAATCCGTCTGCCCCGACCAGTTTCAATGAATTCGACAGGAGGTAATCACCACTACGAGAGCGCCCGTAGCTCAACCGGATAGAGCATCGGCCTTTGAGTGAGGAGCCTGTATCGGGAAACCGAACCGATGCAGTGGACCGCACTGTAACGGGGAACCCTTAACAGATCACGCTGATGGCAACCCCGTGGAAACCTTCGGTCGGCCCGCATGGCGCCGACGGTTTGTTGGAAGGGATCCGTAGAGACTATACGTGCGGCGCCTGAGACGGCGAAGAGATAGTCCAGACCACAAACCCGCCAATGTGGGGCCGCGAAAGCGGTAGTTGGTAAGCTAAGCCGAGGGTTGCAGGTTCGAGTCCTGCCGGGCGCGCCACAAATTGATTACAATTTCATCCGCACAACGATGGTGGGCGTAGCTCAGTTGGTAGAGCCCCGGATTGTGGATCCGGTCGTCGTGGGTTCGAATCCCATCGTCCACCCCACTTCACACGCAGCAGCGCACGGGCCGTTAGCTCAATCAGGCAGAGCAGTGGACTCTTAATCCATTGGTTGTAGGTTCGATTCCTACACGGCCCACCAATCTTCACCAGGTTACGATTTCTTCGTGCCACCGCCTCCGTTCTTCGAGGTCTCCGAGGATACGGCCCGCGAGACCGCAGGGGCGATGGCGGGGAGAATCGCGGGGCGGTGGCGAGAACTCCTGCTGGCGAACGGCGTCACCGAGACGCAGTGTTCGGAATACGCCCAGGCGTTCGAGCATGAGCGGATGGAAGCCGCGTTACGGATGGGGCGCGGCGGGGTCTGAACCGTCGCCGCCGGCGCGCACATTGTCAGAGTCCCTGCTGCCGTCGCAGTCCGTTCATTCGCCAGCCGGTCCGTCCGTCCGTGCGTGTTCGGTTCTGCGCAGGAACGCCTTGATATGCGATGTCTCGAACTCCTGATAGTAGGCCGTAATCATGAAGACCGGTTCGAAGTGCTGCAGATGGACTGCGATGAAGGCGTCGAGGGACTCCTGGACAGTCTCCAGCACGGCCTGATGCGCCGGCACGCTCCAGTGCCCGGGCTGCTCCATGATGACCCGGCACGAGGCTGCCCGGCATTCGACAAAGACGTCGGAGAACTCGGGACCGGCGTGTTTGACGTGCGCCTCGATCTCGGGCTGCATCGACCGCGCCCAATCGGGGTCGGGCGGCTCTTCCGCGAACAGCAGATCGGCGCGCAGGCGATCGTGAACCATGACCGAGAACTCGGCGTTGACGATCTCCTCGAACTGTGACGCGTCGAGGCCGGTGGCGCCGGTGCCTGCGAAGCTGATCAGCAGATGCCCGTCATCGTCCCTGAAGACGAAGTTCCGGTCTGTCTGGGTTTGGCCGTATTGCGGCCACATCAGCAGGACCCATCCCAGCGCGATGACGGCGGATGAAACGGTGACTCGCATGACCGATTACCGGCCCCGATGGCTTCGATGCCGGCAATTCTGCCTGTCTGCGGTCCCGCGTTGTCAAGTGATCTGTGGCCGTGGCATATCGGTCCCGAACCGATTGTGATGAAATGGGGGGTGGTGTTAGTCTGATACGAAGAAGAAATTGTCTGAACATCAGGCAGAACGGGCTTACGGTTGTCGATCACTGACTCCTTTGGAGGCAAATGAAATGCTAAAGCGGACTTTGGGAACAATCATTTTTTCCGGGTGGTTTCTGGCCAGCGGCGCATTGTTGGCGCATCACTCCCTGTCAGCGGTTTACGACATCCGCGGCCAGGGGGAAGTGACGGGCGTCGTCAAGAAGGTCGAGTTCGTCAACCCTCACGGGGTGATGACGATCGAGGTGCCGAATGACGACGGCGAATCGACCGAATGGGAATTGACGACGGGTTCGGCCAACACGCTGTCGAGCCTCGGCTTCGGCGGCGACGGCCCGAACAACGTCATTGCCGGCGATGTCGTCACCATCACGTTCTACCCGGCCCGCAACGGCACGCCCCTGGGCTTCATCCGCTCGATCACACTGGCGGACGAGCGCACGATCGAGTTCGAGATCGAATAGGGCCTGATTCCAACAATTCACGGGGGAAACGATCATGTTCCTTGACAATGGAATCGTCAGGAAAGCGGGCGCCGCTGCGGTGGCGCTTGCCATCGGTTTGTCGTTCTCGGCGCGCGCCCAGTTTGGCCAGCCGCCGCAGCTATACACGCCGGAGCCCGACGCCAGCGACCTGAAGTCGGTGCTGTTCAACTGGACCTGGTACATGGGAATGTTGCGCGGCATCGAGGAGCACGAGCTCATCGTCTCGCTCGAGTATCGGGGCGAAGGCACCATCCAGGTCGACGGTCAGGCCTGCGCGATCGCGCCGTACGAGGACGCGGCGCGGCGGGGCGAACTCGGCACGTCGGGATACCGCATCAGCGCCAGCTACCAGACGCCCGGCTACCGCACACACATCGATTGCACTCTGCCGAACGGCCAGACGTATGCCAACATCGAGGTCGTCAGCGGCGAATACGCCTGGGACGAAGACATCCCGGGCGCCGGCCTCGTGCCGGGCGAAGGTACGGCCACGCCGAACCCCGATGCCCTTGAAGAGCGTCGGATTCGTCTGTGGGCCAGCCCGTTCGGCGCGCCCAAGGCCGCTTTGGCGGGCGCCGGAATCCCCTTGAGGAGAGTCTGGCGCGATCCCGGCGGGTTGCTCGAGGACGGTCCCGCGACGATCGGCGAAACGTCGCTGAGCTGGGACGGCGAGACGCCCGTCATCTCGTTCCCGATTCCCGGCGTCGACGGCGCCACGGGCGTTGCGCGGCTCGACGATCGCTTCATGGCCGAATCCGTGGTCGTGACCCACGGCGGGGATACTTACGAGTTCGCCTACGGCGACTACGACGACTACAACAATCCGCTGCACAAGATCGAGGTCTACCTGCCCGGCAGAATGACGGAGACCAAGAACGGCGAGGTCCAGCGCGATCTGGACACGATCGTGACGGAAACGGGCAGCGTCTACGTCGTCATACCCGTGCCGTCGAGCATTGGCCCCGCCACCGAGGCGGTGGCGATGTACGGGACCGACCAGCAGGCGCCGGTGCTCGACTCCACCGCGCCGACGCCGAGGCTCGCTGACGGCAGGCCCGACCTGACCGGGAGCTGGAGCAATCCCGGCAAGTTCTTCATCTGGCGCTACGGCAGCCGCCGCTGCGGGCCGACCCAGCTCGAAGGCTGCAGCACGCAGTGGAATCAGACGGTCGATTTCGTGTTCGAAGCCGCGTCGCGATTCGGGCCGAATCGCCCGATCTACCGGCCCGAGCAATGGGACGAGGTCATTTATATGGATATGTGGACCAACCTCTACGATCCGATCATGACCTGCCAGCCGATGGGGATTCCGCGCCAGGGCGCACCCGGGCGTATCTTTCATACCGAACGCGACATCACCCTGCTCTATGGTCGCGGCGGCGATGGCGGCGGCGGTTATCCGGACTTCCGCGTGATCGCGACCGACGGCCGCGAGGTGGACGAAAGGCAGGTCAGACAGACCAAGTACACCGGGCATTCCTCCGGCCACTGGGACGGCGACACGCTCGTGATCGAGTCGATCGGCTTTACGCCGCTGACCTGGCTCGCGCGCGGCGGCTTCTTTCACTCCGAGGACATGAAGGTCACCGAACGCTTCACGCGGCAGGGCGACCAGATGCTCTACGAAGTGACCGTAGAGGATCCCCAGGTGCTGCTCCATCCCTGGGTCCAGAACCCGATGCTCATGACCGCCGGCCAGGGCGACCGGAACAGTCTGGTCGGCGCCGAGCGCGGCAACTGCCAGCAGATCGTACTCGACGACATCGAGACGCAGTACCGTCACTAGAATCTGCGCGGTCTGCGGGCGCCGGGCGTTGACGAGACGGCCGGCGCCCGCCTCGTCTCGCGACGCGAATATCGGACTTGCGAATCCGATACCGATTCCAGCCATCCCCAAGCGCCCTACGGGCGGGGCTTCGAATCCGGTTCAGGCTGCGGTGGTCACGACCTTCCTGCCGCCCGACCGGAGCATGGCAAAGACAACGCCCTTTTCCATGCGCTGCGCCTGGGTCTATCCGCTCCGGCACGGTTTCCGCGACAGGCAGGCACAAGTCCCGCTTCCGCCGATTCCGGTCGAATCGACCGGATTTCGGTGGTTGGTGGGCAGCGTGCGGTCGCGCGCGCTAATATTGGCATATCATATGTATATCTAATAGGCACTTCATATGGCTACCAGGACAACTCTCTTGTTGGATGACGAAGTGCGCACGGCGGCCAGGGAACTGGCTCTCCAATACGGCTGTTCGGTGTCCGAAGCCATTCGCCGTGCCGTGCTGCGCCACCGCGACGCGACACTTGGCATTTCTCCGGGGCGGCGCAGAGCGAGGATGCGGGTCCTTGAGGAGTTGTTCGATCTTTTCGAGGGTCACGATGCCGAAGAGGAAATCCGTCGGCTCAAGGAACAGGATGAGGACTTCTGAATGCCGATACATCTGGATACCGATTTTCTGGTATACGCGTTGTCGGTAGCCGGGCCAGAGAGGCGGAAGCTGATAGAGATCTCGAATTCGGGCCAGTCGATCGAGATGAGCGCGATCGCGTGGTACGAATTCATGCGAGGGCCTCGTACTCCCCAGCAGATGGGCCGAGCGCGAGCTTTTTTTCAGCAAGACGGCATCATTCCTTTCTCGGAGTCCATCGCGGCGGAGGCAGCGGAGATGTTTCGACAGCTTGGGTCGCCTCGCCGGCGGGCTGCCGATGTGGCGATCGGCGTCACGGCCGTCGCCCGTGGAGCGACTCTACTCACCCGCAACGTCAGGGATTTCGCGGGAATCGCAGGGCTCGACGTCGCGGATCCGGAGGGGCGCTTGCGTTGAAGCGCCGACTCCCACTCAGACGCGCGTTCGACGCACTGCAGGAACCGTCAGATACTCAGATGCAGCCGCATCGCCGCGTCGATCTCGTTCATGGTCCTTCGCGGCACGCGGCCCAAGCGACTCTTCAAGCGCTCAACGGCAATGGCGCGGATTTGTTCCGCCTGTGCTTTGGAGTCTTGCCGCAGACCGCACGGTCGGGCCGCGAGCCTGACCTGGAAGGGATACACGCGTCGAACGTTGCCGGTGACCGGCACGATCGTGACCACGCCCCGCCTTATCGCCCAAGCGCTCTCGTTGGCCGCGTTATTGCTGACGACCACCGCCGGCCGCTCGAAAGCGGCCTCGGCGCCAATCGGATGAGCCAAATCGACCATCCATATGTCGCCCCGCCGAGGGCCACCGGGGAGTTCACTCCACGATGCCGTCATCTGCTGTCGCGTCCCAGTTCCTGGCGTCTTCTTCGGTCCATTCGGTCCAGGCCGACGCGTAGTCGTCGGCAAGTTGCGATGTGCGCAGTAGACGAAGCGCTGCCTGTATGACGCCTGATCGCGACTTGATGCCTTGCGAGCGCGCATAGGCGTCCACGAATCCGACTTCCTCGGACGGGAGGCTGATGCTGAGTTTCATAAGCGGGTGGTCGACGGTCTTAATTTGAATGCTACTAGGGTAGTACATTTCCGGCTCTACGCCAACCGGCTCCGGGGCTTTGTCGGCCGTCCCGTTGCTCCTTCCTGCTGTGTCACCCTGAATTAAAGCTGGGCCAAGCTACCTGGAGTCAGCGCTGCCAGAATTTTGCATGGGACAATGGAGCGCCTTTGCAAACGGAATCTACGGATGCCAACCAACAGCTACATTGAGGCGAGCGGCAGTTGTCTGTGCGGCGGCGTGCGTTACCGTCTCACGGCACCGCCGCGCCCGGTTGTGTATTGCCACTGCAGTCAGTGCCGGCGGACGAGCGGCCATTTCGTCGCGGCCACGGCCGTGGCGCAGGATGCGCTCGTAATCGTCGCCGCCGAGAGCCTCGAATGGTTCGCCTCTTCGGAGTTCGCCTCGCGCGGATTCTGCAGGCGTTGCGGGTCGAGCCTGTTCTGGCGTCGGGTGGCCGGGGACCATGTCAGCATCATGGCCGGGACGCTGGACGACCCCGACGGACTGCAGGCTCGCGAACACATCTACGTCGCCGACAAGGGCAGCTACTACGACTTGACCGATGGCTTGCCGAAGCGGCTGCAGGGATGAGTGCGACTCCAGTCGTTCCATCCGGCATGGCCATACTGCGACGGCCGGCTTCCGCTGCCGCCCAACGATCTATCGCGTGCTTCTCAAGTCCGACGACGAGCCCGCGTTCACGACCCGACCGTCCGGAAACGTAACGGTCTTCGCGTTGGCGAGATTCGATCCATCTCTTGCGAGATAGCCCTCGACGGTGATCCGGTCGCCGATCTTCATCGTATCGCGGCCCCATCGATACCGGATCAGCGTGTTCGGGCTTCCCAGTTCGAACGCCCAGTTGCTGACGGTGTCGCCGCCATCGGCGACGTCGAGATAGAAAAACGCGTGCGGATTGGTCCATTCGATATTCGTCACGGTGCCGGTCATGCGGACGAGTTTCTCCGGATCGAACTGGGCGACGAACGAGTGGTGCGCCGACGCCATCCCCATGGCTCCGCCAAAAGCGAACAGGACAACACCGAGCTTCAGCGTTGCTCCGGTCATCGTATCGACTCTCCCGACTATCATGGCCTGCCCCGCCACGGCAGCCCTTCGATGTTCATTTCCCGGTCGTTGTTTTCCATGCACACGAACTCGAGAATCTCCTGATCGGCGGCAGCGATGCCCGCCGTGCGGCGTATCGTGAACGGCTCCGTCCACGCATCGGGGTCCTCGGCCGTGACTTCAAGCTCGAGCGTACCGAAACTCGTTCGCCGGTAGCGCTCGACGATCCGCAGGCTCTCGCTGTGTATCCCGAAGCCGGGCGTGATCTCGTTGTAGCCGATCGTCTCGACGACGAGCGTATCGCCGTCCCAGTGACCGAGCGAGTGACCGTACCAGGACGGATTCCAGAACTCCGGGCGGTCGCGGCCGTCCAGGAAAATCTGCCGATACGCCGGTGTGACGAATTCCGATATCTGCACGATCAGATCCGGCGTCTGCACGATCTTGTACGGAAAATTCAGCGTCGTCGGGACGGCGCTATAGGGCAGACAGTAGGCGCCGGCGATCGGATCGACGTTCATCTCGCGTAACTGGCGCGCAATGTCCTGCGCCCAGGGCTGCATTGCCGGCTGCCGACCCGGACCGGTGGCAGCGATGTTGTACCAGATGCCGGACAGATCCGGCGTCCCGTCAGCGAACCGGGGTGGCGGGTCGGACACCTCGCTCGACTTCGACCGCATGTCGTTGCCGAGCATCGCCGGATCGTCACCGATCGTGCCGAGGTTGATATGCCACTGCAGATTCAGGTCATGGACGAGTTGCTCGCCGGCCGCAATGGCGACGCTGTCCTCGCTGTAGCTCGAATACATGCAACAGGACGTCGGAAAGCTCAGTCGGTAGCTGCCTGCCGGCAGCCCGTCGACCGCATACGATCCCTCGACGGAAACATCCGCGGAATAGACGACTTCCGTATCGTTGTGGGTGAGATGGATCGGTGTATCGAGTCCCGTCACGATCGAGCCGTTCGGATCGATGAGCTTGCCGCCGATCGATCCGGATTCGCCCTGAGAAAAGCCCGGCCGGGGCACGAGCATGAAAATGCTCAACGCGCCGGTGGCCGCTGCGGTCATGGCCGGGTTCATTGTCCGGTCTCCACCCGACGGATCACGGGCATCGTGTGTCCGGATGTGTCGACAGGATGAGCGGCGAACCCCGAACCATGACCGCCCGCGTGCTTCTCGACATCGATTCCGTGCCACTCGATTGCGCTCATGAGGTCGTCGAACCACAGGCTGAATTGCAGCGGGCGGTTTGGGGAGAAGAGGTCTGCATTGAAGAGCAGCTTCTCGTCGGGTACGTATGCGGCGATCATTCCTTCGGCATGTTCGGTGTAAACGTCGTAAATGTGAATCTCCCGTCCGAGTTCGTCAAGGGACAGGAACTGGCCCACTTCAATGAGGTTCACGCTCCGTGCCATGGTCGTTTCGAAGATCGCCCGAAAGTAATCGGTGTTCTTCTCGCTCGTGACGACGCTTGCGCCCGCCTCGACCACGGGCCTCATGCCGCCCGTGTGGTCGATGTGGTGATGGGTGAGGATCAGGTAGCCGATCGGTTTTTCGGGCCACCGCTCGGCCATCAGGGCAAGCCGAGTACGCCGACTGCCGCCGTTTCGGCTTACGGAGATCGGTGAGGAAGACATGCGGGCGCTTGCCGCATACCTGACGCGCAACAATCCCGAGTGATCGCCGCCTGGCCGGACGTCCAGCGCCCTTGAGGCTTCAAGCCCGCGTTGTCATTCCGATGCGAGCGCCCGAAGCCGTTCGGTCAGCGTTTCGTATGAGGTCCGTGCGGCGCCGGTGAGATCCGGTACGGCGAGCGGCCTGAGCTCATAGGGGTCGTCGACGAGATCGTAGAACTCCTCGCGCTCGTTGATGACCACGAGCTTGTAGCGTTCGTCGCGGATCGCCGTCCCGACCTCGCTGCCCAGGGTCCCCTCGCTGAGCACCCAGGACCGCCGGCCCGGCAGGTTCTCCTCGAACAGGTGATCGGCGATGCTGACGGAGTCGATCGCGAGCTCGTCGGGAAGCACTTCTTCCGGATCGACCTCCGCAAGTTGCAATATCGTCGCGAAGAGATCGACCACGTGCGCCAGCGGGCGCTCTACCCTTCCCGCCGCGATATCCGGGCCCGTGACGATCAGCGGCACTTCGATCCCGCCCTGGTAGACCGTTCCCTTGACGCGGTCCCGGTCCCTGGGCGGCGGCGGATCGTGCCATTCCACCGTGCCGTTGTCGCCGAAGAAGATCACGTAGGTGTCCTGCATGATTTCTTCGGGGATGCTGTCGAGCAGCCGGCCGATCAGCGTGTCCATGGCTTCGACCTGCGCGAAGAAATAGGCCCGGTTGTTCTCTTCGGTGTCAAAGTTCGGCGGCAAGTCGCGGGCTTCGCTATTGAGCAGCTCGCGCGGCGGCAGGTGGACCGGCGTGTGGGGATTGGAGTAGGACATCCACAGGAACCAGGGATTGCCGCCCTGTTCACCGATCCAGCGGATGGCATCTTCCGTGATGTGCGTGTCGTAATAGCCCGACTCGGCGGAGAGCCGGCCGTTCTCCAGGTGCTGCCACGCAAAATAGCTCGACGGTCCGCCGGAGAACACGCCCGAGAAGTAGTCGAAGCCGGAATCGTTCGGATGATCCAGTTGGCCGTTCAGGAGGTCGGCCAGATGCCACTTGCCGACGGCCGCGGTCGCGTAGGGTTCTGTCGCGGTCTTGAGCAGTTGCGGCAACATGACTTCGTCTGGCGAGGGTCCGTGCGGGCGTTGGTCGGGCGGCAGCGGCCGTCTCGCGGACGGCGACGGGTTGCCGGGTCGGACGAGACCGGCGGGCGTATAGACGAGTTCCGTGGTCGCGTGCTCGGGCGGCGTCGGGGTCGGCGCATCCGCCCCCGTCCATCGCGCCTGAATTGCCGAGCGCACGCCCGTACGAAACGCGTAGCGCCCCGTCAGCACCGCCGCGCGCGTCGGCGAGCAAACGTGCTGCGACCAGAAGCGTTCGAAACGCACGCCCGCCGAGGCCAGCCGATCGAGCGTCGGAGTCACTGCCGTGGCTTCTCCGATCCCGTAACTTGCCACGGATTCCGTGCCGAGATCGTCGGCGATGATCACCAGGATGTTGGGCGCGGCCGAAACTGCCGCCGGCAGCAGCGTCCAGACGAGCGCGAGCGCGAACACGAGTCGTTGCATGGAAATGCCCGGGGTCTGCGAGTCGATGTCGATTCTGGCTCTCGGGTTCGAAGGCTGTCAATTTGCGCCGCGTTCAGGGCGCGGGAGCTCGGCACGACTCCGCTATAATGGCGCGGCTCGCAGGGGCCCAGCGCGAAAGTGGCGGAATTGGTAGACGCGCTGGATTTAGGATCCAGTGGGGCAACCCGTGGGAGTTCGAGTCTCCCCTTTCGCACCAGTACAATGGCTCGCCCGGTGCATGGGCGCGGCGGCGCCGGAGAACGGAGGCAGATGGCAAGCACGGCAAACCTCGACGTTTCGGTCGAGTCATCCGGAACGTTGCAGCGCAGCATGACGGTGCATGTGCCGACCGACGAAATCGAGCGCGAGGTCGACTCGCGCCTGAAGACCGTGGGCAAGACCGCTCGGCTCAAGGGCTTTCGGCCCGGCAAGGTCCCGGCCAAGGTCGTGCGCAAGCGTTATGGCGGGCAGGTACGCCGGGAAGTGATGTCCGATGTCATCCGCACGAGCTTCACGCGCGCGATCACGCAGGAGCAGCTCAACCCGGCCGGCAGTCCCTCGATCGAACCTCTGACGAGTCAGCAGGACGGCCGTTTCGGCTACCGGGCCGTGTTCGAGGTCTATCCGGAAATCGAGCTCAAGGGTGTCGAGGGGCTCGCGGTCAAGCGTCCGGAGGTCGAGATCGAGGACGGCGATGTCGACGCCATGATCGACAAGCTTCGCGCCGGAATTGCGACCTGGGAACCCGCGGAACGCGCCGCGGCGCCGGGGGATCGCGTGACCGTCGACTTCGTCGGCAAGATCCGCAAGGAGACGTTCGAAGGCGGCGAGGGCAAGGATGTCCCGATCGTCATCGGTGCGGGGCAGGTCATCGACGACTTCGACAAGGCGCTCAAGGGCGTCAGGGCGGGAGACGAGAAGCGCGCGAGGGTCAAGTTTCCGAAGGATTACCCGGTCGACGAACTCGCAGGGAAGAGGGCGACGTTCGAGATCAGCGTGCATGGGGTCGAAGCTCAGGTGCTGCCGGAGATCGACGAGGAATTCCTTGCCGGGTTCGGCATCGAGGACGGCGGCGTGGAGCAGCTCAGGACGCAGGTCCGCGAAAACATGCAGCGCGAGCTCGACGAGCGGCTGAGGTCGACGATGAACAGCACCGTGCTCGAGGCGTTTCTCGCGGCGAACGATATCGAGGTGCCCAACGCGCTCGTCGCGCAGGAAATCAGTTTCCTGCAAGAGGAAACGATGCGCAGGCTCGGCACCGACGATCCCGCGCAGGCCCCCGCACGAGACGCCTTTGCGGCCGGGGCGGCCAGGCGCGTCAAGATCTCGCTGCTCGTGCAGGAGTTCATCGCCCGGCAGGGGCTCGCGCTCGATCGCTCACGCGTGGACGAGCGCATCGAGAGTCTCACCGCGCCGTACGAGGACCCGCAGGAAGCCGCGCAGATCTACCGGAGCAACAGCGAGCTCATGGCGCAGGTGGAGTCGGCGGTGGTCCAGGACCAGGTTGTGGAACTTCTCACCGAGCGCGCCAAGGTCTCCGGAAAGAAGATGAGTTTCGACGAGTTCATGGGCACAGCCGATGCCGCGGAATCCGCATAGCGTCGGCAGGCACCGCTTGAGGAAGGAATGGTGAGCACGAAAGGGCTGAATCTCGTCCCCATGGTCGTGGAGCAGACGGCCCGCGGGGAGCGCGCGTACGATATCTACTCGCGGCTGCTCAAGGATCGGATCGTTTTCGTCGTCGGCGGGGTCGACGATCATGTCGCCAACGTCGTCGTGGCGCAGTTGCTGTTCCTGGAGTCGGAGAATTCCGACAAGGACATTCATCTGTACATCAATTCGCCGGGCGGCATCGTCAGCGCGGGCCTGTCCATCTACGACACGATGCAGTTCATCAAGTGCGACGTCAGCACGATCTGCGTCGGCCAGGCCGCGAGCATGGGCGCACTGCTATTGGCCGGCGGCGAGAAGGGCAAGCGCTTCTGTCTGCCGCATTCGCGCGTCATGATCCACCAGCCGAGCGGCGGGTTTCAGGGGCAGGCGTCGGACATCGACATCCATGCCCGCGAAGTCCTGAAGTTGCGCGAGCAACTCAACGTCATCCTGGCAAGGCACACCGGTCAGACGGTCGAGCAGATCGCCGAGGACAGCGATCGGGACAACTTCATGGACGCAGCGACCGCCGTCGAGTACGGCCTGATCGACGCCGTTCTCGAAACGCGAACGGACGAGGGCAGTAATCGCTGACAAGTCAATGGCTTAGGATTCGGTTTTCGTGCCGATCAGGCGCGAATCCCGGCTTTGCAGACGTTCGGCACTAATGCTATAACGCCAGAACACGCTTCCGGCACGGGCGTAAGGACTGCACATGACCGACGATTCTCGCGGCAAACCCGACGACGGTAAACTGCTTTACTGCTCGTTTTGCGGGAAGAGCCAGCACGAAGTCCGCAAACTGATCGCAGGCCCCTCCGTATTCATATGCGACGAGTGCGTTGAACTGTGCAACGACATCATCCGCGAGGAGCTCGACGACCGCGCCGAGCGCGGCCGCGACGATCTGCCCAAGCCCCAGGAAATCAAGGCTATCCTCGATGAGTACGTGATCGGCCAGCAGATCGCCAAGAAGGTGCTTTCGGTCGCCGTCTACAACCATTACAAGCGGTTGCAGACGCGTTTCAAGGACAAGGGCAAGCAGGATGTGGAACTCGCCAAGAGCAACATTCTGCTGATCGGCCCGACGGGCTGCGGCAAGACGCTGCTCGCCGAGACGCTGGCGCGCCTGCTCAACGTGCCGTTCACGATCGCCGATGCCACCACGCTGACCGAAGCCGGTTACGTCGGCGAGGACGTCGAGAACATCATTCAGAAGTTGCTGCAGAAGTGCGACTACGACGTCGAGAAGGCGCAGACGGGGATCGTCTACATCGACGAGATCGACAAGATCTCGCGCAAGTCCGACAACCCATCGATCACGCGCGACGTCTCCGGCGAAGGCGTCCAGCAGGCATTGCTCAAGCTCATCGAGGGCACGGTCGCGTCGGTGCCGCCTCAGGGCGGCCGCAAGCACCCGCAGCAGGAATTCCTGCAGATCGATACCTCGAACATCCTCTTTATCTGCGGCGGCGCGTTTTCGGGCCTGGACAGGATCATCCTGAATCGCTCCAGGCGAAGCGGTATCGGCTTCGTCGCCGACGTGCAAAGCGCCGACTCCAGGCGGAACATCGGCGAACTTCTCGGCGACGTGGAACCGGAGGACCTGATCAGGTACGGACTGATCCCCGAGTTCGTCGGCCGGCTGCCCGTCGTCGCGACGCTCGAGGAACTCGACGAGGATGCGCTCGTCGAGATCCTGGTCGAGCCGAAGAACGCGCTGACCAAGCAGTACCAGCGGCTGTTCGAGATGGAAGGGGCGCAGCTCGAGTTCCGCGAGGATGCGCTGCGCGCCATCGCGTACAAGGCCATGCAGCGCAAGACCGGCGCACGCGGTCTGCGGACGATCCTCGAAAACGTGTTGCTCGACACGATGTACGACCTGCCGTCGATGACGAGCGCAACCAAGGTCGTCGTCGACGATGCGGTCGTAACCGGCGACACGAAGCCCTACGTCATCTACGAGACCGAGGAGCGGGCGGCCGTCGGAGACTAGCAGCCGGCCAGCCGTTGAATTCGGGGCAATCTGCCCCAAGCTGTAGTCTGAGCGCCTGCAGGCGTCCTTTCGCGCGGGCAGGCATTCTGGAATAACGCATGGAAACTGTCAGTTCCGAACTCGCAAACCCCGGGCGTGTGCCGATACTGCCCCTCAGGGATGTCGTCGTCTATCCGCACATGGTGATTCCGCTCTTCGTGGGGAGGGCCAGGTCCATTGTCGCGCTCGATCAGGCCATGGCGGCCGGCAAGGATATCTTCCTCGTCGCCCAGACTCAGGCAGATGTCGACGAGCCTGCCGAGTCCGACCTCTATCGGATCGGGACGCTGGCCAAGATCCTGCAGCTTCTCAAGTTGCCCGACGGTACGGTCAAGGTGCTCGTCGAGGGCGCTGAACGCGCCCGGATGCACGATCTTCAGATCGACGAGTGCTTTTCGGCCGAGGCGGAGACGCTGGTCGAGGACGAGGAAGGCGACGAACGCGAGATGGACGTCCTGTCCCGCTCGGTCGTGACGCGATTCGAGCACTACGTGAAGCTCAACAAGAAGATTCCGCCGGAGATTCTCACTTCGCTGGCCGGCATCGATTCCAACAGCCGGCTGGCCGATACCGTGGCCGCTCACATGGCGCTGAAGCTGTCCGAGAAGCAGAAGATTCTCGAACTCGTCTCCATCCGCCCGCGCCTGGAGCACGTGCTCGGTCTGATCGACAGCGAGATCGACATGCTCGGGATCGAGAAGCGGATTCGCGGCCGCGTCAAGCAGCAGATGGAGAAGAGCCAGCGCGAGTACTACCTGAACGAGCAGATGAAGGCCATTCAGAAGGAACTCGGCGACATGGACGAGGCGCCGAACGAACTCGCCGAACTCGAGCAGAAGATCAAGTCCGCGGGCATGTCGAAGGAAGGCCGGGAGAAGGCCACCTCCGAACTCAACAAGCTCAAGCTCATGTCGCCGATGTCCGCGGAAGCCACGGTCGTCAGGAACTATGTCGATTGGCTCGTCAAGGTTCCATGGAAGAAACGCACCAGGGTGCACGACGACCTCCTGAAGGCCGAACAGGTGCTCGAGGAAGATCACTACGGTCTGGAGAAGGTCAAGGAACGGATTCTCGAGTTCCTGGCGGTCCAGCAACGCGTCAGGGAGCTCAAGGGCCCCATCCTGTGCCTGGTCGGCCCTCCGGGCGTCGGCAAGACCTCGCTCGGCCAGAGCATCGCTCGGGCCACGAACCGCAAGTTCGTGCGCATGTCGCTCGGCGGCGTCCGGGACGAAGCCGAAATCCGCGGTCACCGCCGCACCTACATCGGCTCGATGCCCGGCAAGATCGTCCAGAACCTCGGCAAGGCCAAGGTGCGCAATCCCCTGTTCCTGCTCGATGAAGTCGACAAGATGTCGATGGACTTCCGCGGCGATCCGTCCTCGGCCCTGCTCGAGGTCCTGGACCCCGAGCAGAACTCGACTTTCAACGATCACTACCTCGAAGTCGACTTCGATCTCTCCGAAGTGATGTTTGTCTGCACGGCCAACAGCCTGAACATCCCCCCGCCGCTGCTCGATCGCATGGAAGTCATCCGCCTGCCCGGCTACACCGAGGACGAGAAGCTCAATATCGCCAAGCGTTACCTGAATCCGAAGCAGATGAGCCAGAACGGCCTTCAGAAGAGCGAGATCGCGATCTCCGATACGGCGATCATCGACATCATCCGCTATTACACGCGTGAAGCCGGCGTCAGGAATCTCGAGCGCGAGGTCGCGAAAATCTGCCGCAAGGTGGTCAAGCAACTGCTGCTCAGACCGCGCAAGAAGGCCCTGCGCGTCAATCACCGCAATGTCGGCAAGTATCTGGGCGTGCGCCGCTTCCGGTACGGGCGCGCCGAGGAGAACGATCAGATCGGCCAGGTCACGGGGCTTGCATGGACGGAGGTTGGCGGCGAGTTGCTGACCATCGAGGCTGCGACCGTGTCGGGCAAGGGCAAGCTCATTCTGACCGGACAACTCGGCAACGTGATGCAGGAATCCGTCCAGGCCGCGATGACGGTCGTTCGCAGCCGGGCGGGCGTGCTCGGCATCGACGATGAGTTTCCGCAGAAGCTCGACGTCCACGTCCATGTCCCGGAGGGCGCAACGCCGAAGGACGGACCGTCGGCGGGCATCGGAATGTGCGTGGCGCTCGTGTCGTCGCTGACGAAGATCCCCGCACGCTCCAATTACGCAATGACCGGGGAAATCACGCTGCGCGGCGAAGTGCTGCCGATCGGCGGCTTGAAGGAGAAGCTGCTTGCGGCCAACCGCGGCGGCATCGACATGGTGCTGATCCCCGCCGACAACGAGAAGGATCTCGTGGAAATTCCCAAGAATATCAAGGACAAACTGGAGATCATTCCGGTCAAGTGGATCGACGAGGTGTTCGATCTCGCGCTGCAGCATCAGCCACGTCCGCAGGCGGCCGAGCCGACCGCCGCGGAGCGGGAATCCAAACCGCAGGAAGGCGATCCGAGCGAGGCCCATTTGCCTCACTAGCGCGGCGCTCTCCGGCCGGTTGACACGTCAAAATCCGCCTTGGTATAAGATCAGCTCTCTTGAAGTCCCCGCACGCGCAATCGGCCAGGCGGAGTCCGCTTCCGGAGGACAACGAGAAGTAACTTTGGGAGACGCCGTTTGGCGTTTTGGGGTAATTAACGAGTCGCGAGAGCGCGTAAGGGATTGGAATGAACAAAGCCAAGTTGATTGATGCCGTAGCAAGTGCCGCAAACCTGTCCAGGGCTGATGCCGGTCGTGCGGTGGATGCCGTCGTAGCCAGCGTTACGTCGGCATTGAGTGATGGAGACCAGGTTTCGGTGGTGGGTTTCGGCACGTTCAGCGTCAAGCACAGGGCTGCCAGAACAGGGCGCAATCCGAGAACGGGGGAGACGATTCAGATCGCGGCCAGTAACGTACCGGGGTTCAAGGCTGGCAAGGCATTGAGGGATGCCGTAAATTAACCAGTTCGATCCCGGGGGTGCTTAGCTCAGCTGGGAGAGCGTCGCCCTTACAAGGCGAAGGTCGGGGGTTCGATCCCCTCAGCACCCACCACAGCAAGTGCCGGAGTGGTAGTTCAGCTGGTTAGAATACCGGCCTGTCACGCCGGGGGTCGCGGGTTCGAGTCCCGTCCACTCCGCCAGATCGACTGATTGGGACAGATTTGCTGCTCCGTGAGAGCGGGCGCGAATCTGTCCCTTCAGTTTTTTCGAGCGAATCATGTTGCAGAGCTTTCGGGAATCGATCGGCCGCTGGGTAGCTATCGCGATACTTGCCCTGATCGCGGTCACGTTCGTCTTCTTCGGAATCGACTTCTCCCTGACCGGCACGACGTTCGCCGCGAAGGTCAACGGGACCGACATCCCGCTGTTCGAGTTCGAGCAGGAACTGCAGCGCCAGCAGAGCGAATACCAGCAGTTGTTCCGCGTCGATCTCAATGACGAGCTCAGGCGCGAATTCAGGCGCAATGTCATAGATCAGCTCGTGCGCACCGAGGCCCTGACGCAGCGCGCGACCGATGCCGGCTACCGCGTATCCGACCAGCGCGTCGGCGAAAGCATCCGCGGCCTGACCGCGTTCCAGGTCGGCGGCGTGTTCTCGATAGAGGTGTACCGGGCCGTGCTGAGCAGCCAGGGTCTGACGCCGGCCGGCTTCGAAGCGCTGCAGCGCAGGCAGCTCGGGCTCGAGGAACTGCAGGACGCCATCGTCGACACGACCTTCCTGACGCCTGCAGAGTTTCGCCGCTACATCGGTCTCGTCAACGAACGGCGCGAACTGGCCTATGCGCTGTTCTCGGTTGACGATTTCCTCGATCAGGTCGAAATCGACGACGCAGCCGTCGCCGCGCACCATGCGGCCAACGGCGCCTTGTACATGAGCGAGGAGACCGTCGACCTCGAATACATCGAGCTCAGCCGCGCGACCGTAGCCGCGGAAATCGACACGAGCGACGAGGCGCTCCGGAGCTACTACGAGCAGCAGCAGGAACTGTTCGCGACAAACGAGGAACGGCGCCCCCGGCACATTCTGATGACCGTCGGCGAAGGCGGTCCCGACGAGGCCCTGGCGAGAGCCAGCGCGGCGCTCGAACGCGCGCGGGCCGGCGAGGACTTCGCGGCGCTGGCAGCGGAACTTTCCGACGATGCGGGAACGAGCGGGCAGGGCGGCGATCTCGGCTGGATCGCGCGCGGCACGATCGGCGGCGCATTCGAGGATGCGCTCTTCGCCATGCAGGTCGACGAGATTTCCGATGTCGTCGAATCCGACTTCGGTTACCACGTGCTGCGTCTCGATGAAGTCAGGGCGGGCGACGTGCAGACCTTCGAAGAGGTTCAGGACGAGTTGCGCGCCCAGTTCCAGGACGAGGGCGCAGAAGCGCTGTTTTTCGATCGCGCCAATCAGCTTGCCGACCTGGCGTTCGACGCTTTCGACGAACTTGCAACGGTGGCCGGGGAGACCGGCTTGCCGCTGCAGACGGCGTCAGCTTTCTCGCGCAGCGGCGCCCCGTCGCTGTTTGCGAACAGTGCGCCGGTCGTGCAGGCCGCATTCAACCCGGATACGCTGAACAGCGGCACGAACAGCGAACTGATCGAGCTTGCCGACGACCACGTCGTCGTGCTGCGTGTGACGGGGCACGAGCTTCCCGCGCCGCAAGCGCTTGAAGCCGTGGCCGACGAAATCCGCGACGAACTTGCGCGCCGGGCTGCCGAAGGTCTCGTGACGGAAGCCGCGGACGCCTTCCTTGCAGCGGTTGCGCCGGGCGCTGAGGACCAGACCGTCGCCGAAGAACACGGCGGCCGCTGGAACGCGCCGTTGTGGACGGAGCGCGCGAACCCCGAGCTGCCGACGGAGGTGCTCGCTGTCGCGTTTGGACTCGGCAGGCCCGAGGCCGGCAACCCGACCCGGGAACTCGTGCCGCTGGTCAACGGCGACCGCGCCGTGTTGCTGCTGTCAGGCGTGCAGTCGGGCGACCCGGAGGACGTTCCGCGCGAGTTGCGCGACGAGCGGCAACGCGAGCTGGCCGAACAGGCGGCGGCGATCGAGCTTGCGGGCTACGTCGAGGGCGTCGTCGACAGCGCGACCGTGCGCATTCCCGACGAAGTCCTGAATCCCCAGTTCTTCTAGGAGCCCGCGGCGCAGGCTCCCCAGGCCGCGTTATCGGCGGGATCGAGCGTCGCGCGTTACGCTCCGTCGCTTCCCGAGCTCAATCCGACGATGCTGTAGCCGGCATCGACGTAGACCACCTGGCCGGTGATCCCCGCGGCGAGATCCGAACACAGGAACGCGGCGGCGTTGCCGACATCGTCGATGCCGACGTTTCTCCCGAGCGGCGCGGCGGCGCCGACGCGCGCCAGCATGCTCCTGAAACCCTTGATCCCCGATGCGGCGAGCGTGCGGATCGGCCCCGCCGAAATGGCGTTGACGCGAATGTCCTGTGCGCCGAGGTCGAGCGCGAGAAAGCGGACGTTGGCTTCGAGGCTGGCCTTGGCCAGACCCATGACGTTGTAGTTCGGCAGCGCGCGCATCGCGCCGAGGTAACTCAGCGTCAGCAACGCGCCCGCGCGGCCCGCCATCATCGGTTCCGCTCGCCGGGCAAGCGCCGCGAAGCTGTAGCTGGAGATGTCGTGAGCGATCCGAAAGCCCTCGCGGCTGACCGAGTCGATGTAGCGGCCGTCAAGCTGGTCGGCCGGAGCGTAGGCGACGGAGTGCACGAGGATGTCGAAGCCGTCCCAGTGCGCCGCGAGCTGCTCGAAGAACCCGTCGATCTGGCGATCCTCGCTCACGTCGAGCGGCAGCGCGATGTCGCTGCCGAGTTGTGCCGCGAACTTGCCGACGCGCCCGGCAAGCTTGTCGGTCTGGTAGTTGAACGCGAGTTCCGCGCCCTCGCGATGCAAGGCTTGCGCGATACCCCACGCGATCGAGCGGTTGCTTGCGAGCCCGATCACGACAGCCCGCTTGCCTGCGAGAAAACCCATGTGCCTGCTCCGTGGATGCCCTGTTGTCCTGTGCGGGACCGAATCCGCTTCCGGCGAAGCCGTGGGCGGATCCTGGCGCCCTCAAGCGGGCGCTAGCTTAGGCGCTGGGCGCGGGGGCGTCCACAGCCCGTCGCGCATCGGATGGAAACGAAAGAGCCGCCCATATGCGCAGCGCCGCGATCCGGAGCGTCGCGGCCGTGCCGCGGCACCGTTGCGCTCGCACCTGATTTGGCCGATATTTGCCTGGTACTTCGCCCGATTGCAGGGCGTTTCGCAAGCTTCGATCAGGACACTGAAATGTGCGACGAATCGTGGGACGGAGCGATAGGTGCCTGCACCTGACGCCGGCACCGCCTGGCTTGAGACGGCGCTCGGGCGGCGCTGTCTTGCCAACGAGCAACGGCTTGTCCGGCAGGCGCTCGACCGCGTGTTCGGGGAACAGTTGCTTCAGATTGGTAGCTGGGGCGGGCGCGAGAGCTTTCTGCGTTACGCGAGGACCCAGCACGTGGCCCTGGCGGGTGTGCGCAGCGATGACCGTGACGCCGACCTGGTCGCGGCGGCGGAGGAGCTTCCGGTGTCGACGGATTCGATCGATGCCGTGCTGCTGCCGCATATTCTGGAACTCACCCCGTCGCCGCATGCCTTGCTCCGTGAAGTCGACCGCGTCCTGCGTGCCGATGGGCACCTGGTCGTGCTCGGTTTTGTTCCGAGCGGTCCCTGGGGGCTGCGTCACCTGCTCGCGCGTGACGGTTATCCGCCCGGCCATCGGCGCATGATCCGCGAGGGGCGCCTCAGGGACTGGCTCACGCTGCTGAGCTTCGAGGTCGAGTCCGTGACGCCGTGTTGCCACACACTCCCGTTGGAGCGGATCAGGCGACTCGGGACTCTGCCGCGCGAGCGCTGGGCGGGGCGCTGGTTGCCGTTTCTGGCCGGCAGCTACATGCTGTGCGCCCGGAAACGCGTCCAGGGATTGACCCCGATACGGCCGGCCTGGAGGCGGCCGCGGCTCAAGGCCGTCGGCGGTCTGGTCGAGCCCACGACGCGAGCGTCACGGGCTCCCGGGGTCGCGTCCGGCAAGTGATGTCCTGTTCCGGATACGCGGCGCAGGACGCGAGTCACGCATGAAGGAAGTGGAGGTCTACACCGACGGCGCCTGCCGCGGCAATCCGGGTCCGGGCGGCTGGGGCGTCGTGCTGAGCTACAACGGCCGCGTCAGGGAGCTGTGCGGCGGCGAGGCGGACACGACCAACAACCGCATGGAGATCACGGCCGCGATCCGTGCATTGGAAGCGCTCACCGAACGTTGCCGGGTCCGCGTCCATACCGATTCGACCTACGTCAGAAACGGGATCACGGAATGGTTGCCGAACTGGCGCCGGCGGGGCTGGCGCACTGCCGGCCGCAAGCCCGTCAAGAACCGGGATCTGTGGCAGAGTCTCGCGGCGCTGACCGAGCAGCACGAGGTCTCGTGGCACTGGGTCAAGGGGCACGCCGGGCACCCGGGCAACGAGCGGGCCGACCGGCTCGCGAATCAGGGGCTGGACGATGCGGCAGATCGTACTTGATACCGAAACGACCGGGCTGGAACCTGCGGCCGGTCACCGGATCATAGAACTCGGCTGCGTCGAACTCGTCAACCGCCGCGTCACGAGCAGCAGCTTTCACCGTTACGTCAACCCGGGCCGGACCGTCGATGCCGGAGCGCTTGAAGTGCATGGCATAGACGACGAGTTCCTGGCGACGCAGCCGTCCTTCGCTGACGTTGCAGAGGAGTTTCTCGAATTCGTCCACGATGCCGAACTCGTCATCCACAACGCCGAGTTCGACGTCGAGTTCATCAACCATGAACTCAGGCGGGTGCCCGATGCGCCCCGCGACATCCGCGAGCTATGCCAGGTTCTCGACACGCTTGCGCTCGCCAGGCGCATGCATCCGGGCAAGGCCAACGACCTCGACTCGCTGGCCCGCCGCCACGGCGTGGACGCGTCCAGGCGCGAATACCACGGGGCCCTGCTCGACGCGCAGATCCTCGCCGAGATCTACCTGATCATGACGGGCGCTCAGGTCAGTCTGTCGCTCGAAACCGACGACGCGGCGGCAGACGCTCACGCAGGAGAGTACGTGCCTGTCGAGCGCGCGGGACTCGCGCTCACGGTGCCCGGCGCGTCGCCGGAGGAGGACGCCGCGCACGAGGCGCTGCTCGAATTCATACGCAGTCAGAGCGGCGGATCTGCGCTCTGGGACACGTTACCGGACCGCCGCGACGAGTCCTGACCGAAATCCTTTGCAGCGGCGCGCCGTAGTCGCTAAGCTTGCCCCCGCAGCGGAAATCGCCGTCCGCTGACAACACCAAGTCGAACCTGGGGAACCCGCACATGGAAGACCTCGTATTCAACGATGCAATGCTCGCGTCCGCGATCGTGCTCACCGTCACCTTCGTCGGTATCTTCACCGAGTACCTGCATGGCTTCGAGCGGTCGAAGGTCGCTGCGGCGGGCGCCGTTGCGATGGTCGTCGTCGGGCAGGTCTACGGGTTCTATTCGCCGGAGGAGGCCGTCGAGGCCGTCGACTGGAACGTGATCTTCCTGCTCGCGGCCATGATGACGATCGTCTCGATCATGATCCCGACGGGCGGGTTCAATGCGCTCGCCTACAGGCTCGCCCGGATGAGCAAGGGCCGGCTTTATCTCATGCTCGTGCTGATCGGCAGCGCGGTGACCTTCCTGTCGCTCCTGCTCGACAACGTCACGACCGTCGTGATCTTCGGTCCGCTCATCATCCTCATTGCCCGGGCGCAGAAGATCAACCCGATCCCCTATCTGCTCGCGGCGGCGCTCCTGTCGGACACGGGCGGCATCGGCACGCTCGTCGGCGATCCGCCGAACATCATGATCGGCTCGGCGGCCGACATCGACTTCAACACCTTCGTGATCCGCATGGGCTGGCCGGTCCTCATCTGCTGGATCGGCGTGCTCATCATGCTGAGGTTCCTGTTCGCCAAACAGTTGGCCGAGAAGCCCGAAGGCGAGTTCACCGAGGTCGTCGAGATCAAGGACAAGTGGACCTGGAACGCGGCGCTGATCATTCTCGGCGCCATGGTCGTGCTCTTCATGCTGCACAGGGCCCTGCACTGGGAGGCCTGGTTCGTCGCCGTGCTCGGCATGGCGGCGCTCGTGCTGACGTCGCGCAAGATGATCATGGACATCGCGGTCGAACATGTCGAGATCCCGCTGCTGATGTTCTTCATTGGGCTCTTCATGATCGTCGGCGGCGTCGAGCACAGCCAGTTCCTGATCTGGGTCGGCACCTTCATCACGCCTTTCGTCGAGTCCGACCTGCTCATGGCGACGATCGTGCTCATGTGGGTCGGCGCGGTGCTCTCCGCCGCGATCGACAACATCCCGTTCACGGCGGCCATGATCCCGATCCTCCTCGGCATGGACGCGCAGGGCATCAACGTGACGCCGCTGTGGTGGGGGCTCGCGATGGGTGTCGGGCTCGGCGGCAACGGCACGCACATCGGCTCGACGGCCAACGTCTTCATCGTGACGATCTCCGAACGCCTCGCCCGCGAAGAGAACGATCCGAGCTTCCTGATCACCCCGGGGCTCTGGTTCCGCAAGGGCTCGCCCGTGATGTTCGGCACGCTCGTGATCGCGACGATCCTGTTTTACCTGTTCTTCGGCTGGTTCGAGGCGCCGCTGCCGAACTAGGCGCGACGGCTCCGCTGCCGAACCAGGCGTTACGAACCGAACGATCCCGCCGGCAGTGCGTCAGCTTCGAGGCTGACGCACTGCTTCGCGCCGGCTACCGCGCGGCGGGCTCCGGCAGGCTCAGAAGCCGATGCCGCTCATGGCGAGATGCGTGGCGATACTCGCCGCATAACCGATCGCGATCGCCCACGCCCACTTGAAGTGCGCGAAGAACGTATAGATGCCGCGCGCCTGACCCATGACCGCGACGCCGGCGGCTGACCCGACGGAGAGCATCGAGCCGCCGACGCCCGCCGTCAGCGTGACGAGCAGCCACTGGTCGAGGTTCATTTCAGGCGCCATCTCGAGCACGGCGAACATGACCGGGATGTTGTCGAGGATCGCAGAAAGCACGCCGACCCAGATGTTGGCTGTCGTGGCGCCGAGTTCGCCGTACATGAAGTCCGATACGATCGCGAGATAGCCGAAGGTCCCGAGCCCGGCGACGCACAGCATGATGCCGTAGAAGAACATCAGCGTATCCCACTCCGCACGTTGCAGGTTGCGGTAGATGTCGTATTGACCGGCGGCTGAAGAGTGCCGGTCGTGCTCGAGCGCATAGGCGGCGCTGTCTTCCGCGGCCGGATCCCCGGCATCGACGAACCGCGTGCCGCTTTTCTGCAGGTAATAGCCGTAGAGCTTGAGCAGGCCAAGCCCGGTCATCATGCCGACCACCGGGGGAAGGTGCAGCACGCTGTGGCCGAGCACGGCCATCGTGATCGTGAGCCCGAACAGGCCCATCACGACGAAAGCGCCTTCCCTGAGTTCGGCCTCCTCGCTGACTTCGGCGGGCTGACCGGCCGGGAGCGCGAAGTTGAGGATGCCCGCGGTCACGAGCCAATTGACGAGCGACGGGATGACGAGCGCGAAAAACTGCTGAAACTCGACGAATCCGCGTTGCCAGACCATGAGCGTCGTGATGTCGCCAAATGGGCTGAACGCGCCGCCGGCATTGGCCGCAACGACGACATTGATGCACGCCAGAACCACGAAGCGGCGATTCTTGCCGCCGATGGCCATGACGACCGTCGCCATGAGCAGCGCCGTAGTCAGGTTGTCGGCCACGGGGGACATCACGAAGGAAATCGCTCCGGTGATCCAGAAGATCTGCCGCAGCGAGTAGCCCTGCGATATCAGTCTCGCGCGGAGCACGTCGAAAACGCCGCGCTCGTCGAGCGTATTGATGTAGGTCATTGCGGCAAGCAGGAACAGGAAGAGTTCGACGAACTCGAGGAGCCCGTGGCGGACCGCTTCCTCGGCGGATTCGGGTACGCCGGCCTGCGAAAGCGCCACCGCAGCCAGCAGCCAGATCACGCCGGCAGCGACCATGACGGGCTTGGACTTCCTCAGATGGATCGTCTCTTCGAAAATCACGAGGGCATAGGCGCAGACGAAGATCGCGACGGCCGTCAGGCCCGCCCAATGCTGTGCGAGCATCGTTGCGGCTTCAGCCTGTGCAAATGCGCTGCTGCTGAAGCAGCCGGCGACCGCGGCCGTTGTGAACCGGCCAGCAAACCTTTTCCATGTCTTCATGAGCGGGCTCCCGGGTGTTGCGGATCCATGCGATCTCGTGCCGCCCTTTTCGTGGCTGCACGGAAGTCGGGCAGTGTCTCACCGGGCGGTTCGACGGTCCGCGACTCTGGCAGATTTCAGATGGATCGTCCAGGACACAACGGGTCCGCCGCTCAGGTCGGCCCGGGATCGCACGGCAGCCAAAATTATGGGGACGTTTCCTGCGCCTTCAAGACGTCAAGGCGGTTGCCGCCTTGCCGCCACGCGCCGCATTGTGGCGCTGCAGACGGCGTTATAGTATCCGCCCGGCGCGACAGGGTGCGGAGCAACTGCGATGAAGGTTCTGGTCACGGGCGCCGCGGGCTTTATCGGCTTTCACACGGCTGACGCATTGGCACGGCGCGGCGACGTCGTCGTCGGACTCGATAATCTGAGCGAGTACTACGACGTCGCCCTGAAGCGCGCGCGCCTGGCACTGCTGGAACCCCACGACGCATTTCGCTTCGTCAAGCTCGATCTTGCCGACCGCGACGGCATGGCAAGGCTCTTCGCGGCCGAGGATTTCGACCGCGTCATTCACCTCGGCGCCCAGCCGGGCGTGCGTTACGGCCTCGAGAACCCGTTCGCCTACGTCGACAGCAACCTCCACGGAACCATGACCGTACTCGAGGGATGCCGGCACGGCGGCGTCGAACACCTGGTCTTCGCCTCGACGAGTTCCGTATACGGTGCGAACACGAAACTGCCGTTCTCGACTCACGACAACGTCGACCACCCCCTGTCGTTGTATGCAGCGACCAAGAAGTCCAACGAGCTCATGGCCCATGCCTATGCGAGCCTCTTCGGACTGCCGGTGACGGGCCTGCGGTTCTTTACGGTGTACGGGCCGTTCGGCCGGCCGGACATGGCGCTGTTCAGGTTCACGAAGCGCATTTTGGCCGGAGAGCCGATTGACGTATTCAACTTCGGCAGGCATCGGCGCGATTTCACTTATATCGACGACATCGTCGATGCGGTCCTTCGTGTCGTGGACCGGGTTCCGGAGCCTGACGCCGGCTGGAGCGGCGATGCCCCCGATCCCGGCGCGAGCGCGGCGCCGTACCGGCTCTACAACATCGGCAACCAGCAGCCCGTGGAACTCATCGAGTTCATCGAGACCCTTGAACAGTGCCTCGGCCGCAAGGCCGACAAGCGTCTGCTGCCCCGGCAGCCCGGCGACCTCGAGGAGACCTGGGCCGACGTCGAGAGCCTTGCGGCCGACTTCGACTTTCGGCCAGGCACTTCGCTCGAGGAAGGGGTCCGGCGCTTCGTCGACTGGTATGTCGATTTCTACGATGTCGAGCTGTAGCTGCGTCCGGCAAACGTGGTGTTGCGTTGGTACTTGCCGCGCCCGGCCGTCCGCGCCGGCTGCACGGCGGCAAGCCCGGGCGCGTCCTTGGGCCATCGGACGTTCTGCAATAATCCGGCCATGAGCGACGTGAGTTACGCACCGCGCACGGCCGCCTGGCGGGCGCTCGGCGAGCGTGCCGGCGCATTGTCCGACATGACCATCGAAGCGCTGTTCGAAGCCGATCCGGAGCGGTTCGGCGCGTTTTCGCTCGACGGTCCCGGGCTGCTGCTCGATTTCAGCAGACAGCGCCTCGATCGGCGGGCGGTGTCCTCCTTGCTCGACCTTGCGGCAGAGACCGGCGTCGCCGAGCGGATCGGGCAGATGTTCGGCGGCGAGCCCATCAACAACACCGAAAACCGCGCCGCGCTGCACGTCGCCCTGCGCCGTCCCGCCAACCGGCCGCTGACGGTGGCAGGCAAGGACGTGATGCCGCTCGTCGAAACGGAGCGCACGAGGATGCGCAAGTTGGCAGACGAACTTGCGGCCGGGACGCTGTGCGGCTACACGGGAGAGCGGATCACGGACGTCGTCAATATCGGCATCGGCGGATCCGACCTCGGCATCGTCATGGCCGCCAAGGCGCTCGGCGAATACCGCAACCCGGAGATCGGCATCCACTTCGTCTCCAACGTTGACGGCGTGGAACTTTCCCATGTGCTCGAGCGCGTGGCGCCTGAAACGACGCTGTTCGTGATCTGCTCGAAGAGTTTCACGACGCTTGAGACCCTGACGAACGCACGCGAGCTGCGGGCCTGGCTCCTTGCGCGCGGCGGTGAACCCGCCGTCGCCGCGCAGTGCGTCGCCGTCTCGACGAATCACGAAGCCATGGATGCCTTCGGTATCGCGCCCGAACGACGCCTTGCGATCTGGGACTGGGTCGGTGGTCGATTCTCCCTGTGGTCGGCCGTCGGTCTCGCGCTTGCTCTCGCGATCGGCTGGCGGAACTTCGAAGCCATGCTTGCCGGCGGCCAGGCCATGGACGAGCACTTCCGCGACACGCCGTTCGAGCGGAACCTGCCCGTCATGCTCGCGCTCATCGGCATCTGGAACCGAAACTTTCTCGGCGCCGGCAGCCATGCCGTGCTGCCCTACGACGATCACCTGGGCCGCCTGCCGGCCTTCCTGCAGCAACTCGAAATGGAGAGCAACGGCAAGTCGGTGCGGCGCAACGGCGAGCCCGTCGAGTGCCGAACCTGCCCGGTCGTCTGGGGCGAGCCCGGCTCCAACGCCCAGCACTCGTTCTACCAGTTGTTGCACCAGGGCACCGACCCGATCTCGATCGACTTCCTGCTGCCGGCCTCGAGCGGCGTCGGACGACAGGCGCAACAGGATCTCGCCGCGGCGAACTGTCTGGCACAGACCCTGGCCCTGGCCGTGGGCGATCGGGAGGCATCCAGGGACAGTCCCCACCTCGAATACCCGGGCAGCCGGCCGAGTTCGCTGCTGCTGTTCGAGCGGCTCGATCCCGCAACGCTCGGCAGCCTCATCGCGCTCTACGAGCACAAGACCTTCGTGCAGGGCGTGATCTGGGACGTGAACTCGTTCGACCAGTGGGGCGTGGAGCTTGGCAAGCGGCTGGCGTCGGGCCTGTCCGAAGCCGTCAGCGGCGAGAACCCGCGCGACAATCCCCTGCCGATTGCCGGCGCGCTCGACCGGCTGCGAGCGGCGCGGCCGCGCCGGCAGAACGGCGAGTGAACCACGCGGCCCTGTTGGCGCTGCCCGAGGTCACGACTGGAACAGTTCCTGGTGGACGGTGCGGTTACAGGAGGTTCGCCCGCCAGGCCCGGAGTCGCCACATGCGTGTCGTCGAGCGACATCCCGTTCGGTCCTGAACGCTCCCGGAGCGCCTTGCCTCGACGCGGCAATGGCGTTAGGTTCTTGGTTGGCTTGTCGCCGTCGAACACGGCGCGCTGGCGTGTTCGCGGCTCCGCTGCGGAGGAACATGCAATGAAGCGATTTCGATTGGGTTGGCTGATCCTTGCACTGGTGCCCGTCACGTTAGTGGTTTTCGGCCAGGCGGACGAGGAGGGCTTCATCCGGCTTGCGCCGGATGCGCTCGATTGGCCCGAATCCGACGGCAACAGCATCAGTTTCGTGGTGCTTGCCGGCGACCCGCAGGAGGAAGGCTTCTACATGATTCGCGCCAAGTTCCCTCCTGGAGTCATGTCGCCGCCGCATTATCATCCTTCGGACCGCCACGTCACCGTCATTTCCGGTACCTGGCACACGGGGACGGGCCCGGAGTTCGACACCGACGCCATGATTCCGCTCGAGCCCGGCAGCTACATGATGCATCCGGCCGGCGCCGTGCATTACGACGGAGCGAAGGACGAGGAAGCCATCGTCGAGATCAAGGGCATCGGCCCGGCTCCGACCATCCGTGTCGAGTAACCCGGCCCCGATGATCTCAGGGTCTCGCAAGCCACGGACGGGGACGCGCAAATGACCGGATCACGATGCTCCGGCCGAGGGTTTGAGCAGGTCGCCGGCAACGGCCTGTTGCACCGTCGCCTTTTCCTGACGAAGACTGCCTCGTTGGCCGGCGCCGCCGGACTCGGCTTCATGACGGCCCGACCCGCGGCGGCACAGGCACAGCTTGACGTGCCGGAGTGGACGAAAGTCCCGGGTGCGCCCATGAGCGGCTACGGGTCCCCTTCGCCGCACGAGGCGCACGTCCAGCGGGCGTTCTTCTCCCGGCCCGGCACTGTCGGGTCCGGCGCCTCGCAGACGCCGCTCGAACAGCTCGAAGGCATCATCACGCCGAGCGGGCTGCACTTCGAGCGCCACCACAACGGCATTCCCGCCATCGACCCCGGTCGCCACCGGCTCGTGATCCACGGGCTCGTCGCGCGGCCGTTGATGTTCGACCTCGAAAGCCTGGCGCGCTACCCGCTCATATCGCGAATCCAGTTTCTCGAGTGCTCGGGCAACGGCAGGGCGAACGACGCGCCGGAGCCGCCGCAGGTCCCGGTCAGCCAGATTCATGGGCTCGTGTCCTGCAGCGACTGGACGGGCGTGCCCCTGTCGGTGCTCCTCGACGAAGCAGGGGTCGAGCCCGAGGCCCGCTGGATTGTCGCCGAGGGCGCTGACTCGGCCGCGATGAACCGAAGCGTGCCGATGGCCAAGGCGCTCGACGACGCGATGATCGCGCTTTACCAGAACGGCGAGCGGCTGCGACCGGACAACGGCTACCCGATGCGGCTTTTCCTGCCCGGCTACGAAGGCAACATGAGCATCAAGTGGCTCCGGCGCATCGAAGTCACGGCCGAGCCGATGATGACACGGGAGGAAACTTCGAAGTACACGGACCTGCTGCCTGACGGCCGGGCGCTTCAGTTCACTTTCCAGATGGGCGTGAAGTCCGTGATCACGTCGCCGTCAGGCGGCCTTGAAATGCAGGGTCCCGGCCTCTACCAGATATCGGGCATCGCCTGGACGGGCGCCGGCCGGATCCGCCGCGTGGAAGTCTCTGCCGACGGTGGTCAGACCTGGGCGGAAGCTGCGCTGACGGACCCCTTGCTGCCGATTTCGCTGACGCGCTTTCGCATGCCGTGGCGCTGGGATGGCGGTCCCGCGGTGCTCCAGAGCCGGGCGATCGACGAGACAGGCGCCGTGCAGCCGACTCGCGCGGCACTGCACGCTCGACTCGGCACGCGTTTCGACTACCACCACAACGCGATTCAAAGCTGGCTCGTTGCCGCCGACGGCGCGGTCAGCAACATCTATGCCTAGCGGTCCGGGGCGAAAGGGGCGCCGCAGCTCGCGGCGCGAAACGAGACCTGCGCTACGCTCAGCCGCACTCGCCATTGCGCTTGGGATTCCCGCAGCGGGCGCCGCATGGCCGGGCGCGCTCAACGCTCAGGAAGGTCCCGGTCTCGGCGTCGAGCTCACGCCGGAGCAGATCGCGGCCTGGGACATCAACATCGCACCCGACGGGTCGGGTCTGCCGCCGGGCTCGGGCGACGCGCGCGAGGGTGCCGAAGTGTTCGCCGTCCAGTGCATCGCCTGTCATACCACTGACGGGTCGGAAGGGCTCAACGATCGCCTCGTCGGCGGCCACGGTACGCTCGCGAGCGCCGCGCCAGTAAGGACCGTCGGCAGCTTCTGGCCGTACGCGACGACGATATTCGACTACATCAGGCGCGCCATGCCGTACGCGCTGCCGCAGTCGCTGAGCGATGACGAGACGTACGCCCTTACGGCCTACCTGCTGCACCTGAACGGCATCATCGGCGAGGACGAGGTCATGGACGCCGAGTCGCTGCCGCTTGTCGAGATGCCGAACCGCGACGGCTTCATCGTCGTGTGGCCGCCGACCGAAGAGCGATAGCGCGGGTGATGCCGGGTGCTGCGCTACCGGCGGCTTGAGACGCGCGGCGAATACTATCTTGTACGCTCCGCACGCGCCTCGTCTCAATGTTGCGGGGAGGCGCACTACGGGCTGCTTGAAACGCGCGGTGAATGCATACAAGCGGGGTCGGCGTGGGCGTTGTCGCGGTGATGCGGGGAGCCGCACTGCGGGCCTCTTGAAACGCGCGGTGAATGCATACAAGCGGGGTCGGCGTGGGCGTTGTCGCGGTGATGCGGGGAGCCGCACTGCGGGCCGCTTGAAACACGCCGTGAATCCATCCATGGAGGCTCCGCGCGCGCATCCCTGCGCGCGAGGGTTTCAAGCGGCCCGCAGTGCACCTCCCCTTGCGTTATCGCGAGATGGGCGAGTGTGCACTACAAGCGTCGTGAGTGCGGGTCAGAGCGTCTCAAGCTCCCATTCCGCTTCCCAGGGCTCGAGTTCGTATCTGTCCGTAGTTGGGAAGCTGGGGGGCCGCACGGTCCTGAGTCTCGGGTCGTAGCGGATCTGCATCGCGAAGCGCGGTTCGCTGGCTGAAACGGAACCGGCCGCGAGGCTGCCGTGGATCAATAGCGTCGCATCCTGTCGTGTCCGGTAGCGGCTCACGATGAATCGGCGCTTGGCGTAGATCGATGCGTTGACGGTCAGGTTTCCGGGGCCGGTGATGTCCGGCGGCGCGATCTCGACGGACTTCTCGGAGACGAGTCCGAGAAAATCGGCTGGATCGGGGGTCATGTCCGCGTTGAGTGCGTAGATGAGGTCGCCTTCGATGACGATCCTTTCCGGCGAATAGACGAGCACGGCCCCGTTCACGACGCCCTTCACGTGCAGTTGCGCCTTGCGCTCCGCAATGAGATACGCGGAACCTTGCGGGAAGGAACGCCGTTGCTCGGGCTCGTCAGAATCGACCGCCGTGAAGCCGTAGCTGCCGTCGGCATAGAACGTGATCCGCGTGTCTTCTTCGAATCGGTGGGCGCGGTCGCTCAAGGCCGCGTCTTCGAGCATTTCTTCAAATCCTTTCGCAAGCGCGATTCGGCCGACGCCCGTTTCGAGCCCGCCGAGGAACACTTCGTTACGCCGGACGCGGCGCCTTGAGTTGCTCGTGTTGATGCTGCGCGAGGCGGTCGTGACCTTGCCGAGAAACCGGGGGGTGGCATTGCCGCTCGAGCTCACGGCGATTTCCGAATTCGAATGGAAGCGGCCGTCGATCACGTCGTCGTGCATCTGCACGTTGGGGTCCCAGCGGTCGATGAAATGCGCGAAACTGGAGAAGGCCATCCGCATCATGCGCAGTTCCGTCGAGAAACGGTCGCCGTCGACTTCCGTGCTGACCTTGATCGCGACGCGCTCGATGCCCATGTCGCCCTCGACCGGCAGTTGCGTGACCTCGGCCGTGTACACGAGGCCGTCGTGCTCCCAGCTTTGCGACGATTCGACCTGCGCCGCGCGATCGAAGTTCCGCGCCAGGCGCTCGAGCCGGTTCTCGAGCATGCGCTGCTCCGCTTCCGGGACGGGGATGCGTTGCGCGACGGGTGTTTCCGATTCAGGGCCGTCCTCGGAAACCTGCGGTTGGCCGCTCTCGGCGACTGTCACGGCTTCGGGAAGGGTCGCAGCAACAGGCTCCGCGGTGGTGACGGTGCCGGTGTTGCCCTGATCCTCGTTGTCCTCGACTGAAACGACGTCGACGCTGCTCGACGGCGGGCGCTCTTCGGCGACGACAGGCGGCGCGGTGGGTTCGACCGGCGCTTCCTCCGTGCCCTGGAAGCTCACTTCGTCCTGCTCGTCCTCGACCGGCACCGACTCGGGCTCGCTCTGCGAGGCCACCGATGCCTCGGCCCTGGGCTCCGGAGCGATGGTCTCCGCCTCGACGGGCCGGGTGTCGGGATCGGGAAGTTCCGTAATCTCGTTCGCTCCGGAGGTTTGCGGCGCTTCGCCGCCGGAGTCGACGCTGGCCTCCCTGGATTCGAAGTCGAGGCCATCGGCGAGTTGCCAGAGTTCGACGTTGATCACCGACGGAGTGATGACCGGCACGGCCGGATCGAGCCTGACCGTAAGCAATGCTGCGATCAGCACGCAATGTAGCGCGACCGAGAGCACGCCTGCCCAGAAACTCCAACGTTTCGGCTGGACTCGATCGTGCACGCTGTCCGGAACTTGCGGCTGGTCGACGGACGCGCGTTTCGCTTTGCGGTTGTTCGCGCTTGTCATGGGTCGTCCCCCAGGATCCGGACAGGATCACGCAATTGCGCGGCGAGGGCAACTGCGAGGCCGCTGCATCCGGTGCAGCCCGCGTGCCGTGCGTATAATCGCGCTGGATTCGATGGGGCGACGAGAGGGGGGTTCGTGAACGGTTTCAACCAGTTCCTCGTTGGCGTGTTCGAGGGCGCCTTCGTTGCAAGCCAGTTTCTCGTCGGCGCATTCGGCATCCTCATCGCCGGGCTCGCGATCTGGGGAATCGTCGTTCCTCGCCGGCTCATCGACTTCGTCAAGGGCGCCATGGCTCAGCCCTGGGGAATGCGCGTCGCTGTCGGCGTCAGGTTTCTGCTCGGATTCGCCTTGCTCATCGCGGCGTCCGCATCGATGTTCCCCACCGTGTTCCGCGTACTGGGCTGGATCGCAATTGCCGCGGCGATCGCCCTGCCCGTAATTGGCAGGGCCTACATCAACCGTCTGCTTGATTCGGTGGAGGCCTGGCCGCGACTGGCGATTCGGGCCTGGTTGCTCGCCGGCGTCGCGTTCGGCGGATTTCTGCTCCACGCCGTGGCGTAGTCCGGCTTCGGGTCAGGGGCGGCAGGGCGTCGGGCGCCACTTCGAGTCGTCGAGCTCGCGCCTGAAGTTCGAACTCGTGATGAAGGGTTCCGTCAGAAACGCCGGATCCTCGACGATCATGGTGACCGTGAACCACTCGTCCTCGCCGTCGGAGAACCGGTCGAAGTACTCGGTCAGGACTGCATTCTCGCTGTAGGGCACGCCGTTTCTCCTGAGCCAGCCGCCGCTCATGCCCGTCGTCACGACCTTGAGCGACGCCCACGGCGGTGCGTCGAGCTGCCTTGTCAGGACGCCTGCCGTCGCGCCGCTCGCGACGACTTCGGTCTCGACCTGCCATTCGGCCCCCGAACGGCCCTGCAGGGTCCGCGCGCCCGCTGCGCCGGTATCCGCCCCGAACCTCAATAGCCGCGCCTGCTCTCCGTTGTCCGACTCGAGCTTGAGCGTTTGCTCATCCTCCCAAGCGATCCGGAGCCTTGTCGGCATGCGCAACAGCGCCGCGGCGCCGAACGCCAGACAGGAGCCATCCTCGGCTTCGTTCCAGTTGTCGGTGGCACGGATGCCTTCCGGATTGAGCGGGACGCTTGCGTAGTCGCCCCTGGGCGGCGTTCGCATCCGCCAGGCCCAGTCCTCGGTGACGACCGAAACCCAGTAACCCGTGAGATCGACCGGCGCCGACGCCTGCGGAGACGGGAGGGATTGGGCGCCGGCGGTCCAGGCGGCGACGGCGGCCCACGTGGTCCAGGTGGCGACAGCGCTGAGGCGAACGAGGCGCATCATTGCGCGGCCGCCCTCAGGCTTTCGTACACGGCATCGACGAAGTCCGTGGTCGTCCACGGCCCCTCGTCGGCTCCGTAGCGGGCGTCGAAGTCGTATGTCGGCCTCGCGGCGCGAACGTCCTGCAGCGACAGGCCCGAATCGATCATGTGCCTGATCCTGTCGCGGACGATCGTGACCATGTTGCGGTACTCGACGATGTCGATCTCGTCGCTGAGCCGGCCGTGCCCCGGCACGATCATGGTCCCGCCTTGCTCGTCGCTGCCCGGAATCGCGATCTCTATGATCGTGTTCAGCGCGTCGAGCGTGCCCTGGATCGACCCCCCGCGTTCGATATCGATGATGGGGTAGCCCGTCGTTCGGTAGACGTCGCCCGCGGCGATGACGTCGGAGCGGCGAAAGAACGCGAGGATGTCGCCGTCGGTGTGCGCGGCAGGCTGGTGCAGCAGCACGATGCCCTCGTCGTTGAACGGGAAGTCGCGCCGCTCGTTGAAGAAGGTTTCCGTCGGCCAGGCGGCATAGGGTAGTGGCGAGGACTCGCCAGTCGGCGCGCTGACCCGGATCAGCACGTTCTCGTGTGCGACGATGGCGGCCGTGTCGACGATGTCCTCGCCGATCGTGTTGACCACGACGCCGCCTGTACGCGTGGAGCCTGCCCGCGCCAGCGTCTCGTTGCCGCCCATGTGCGCGTTGTCCGCATGGGTGTTGACCACGTAGCGGATCGGCCGGTCGGTCAGCGATTCGATGGCCGCCAGCAGCGCATCAACGTACTCGGCCGGCATCGTGTCGACGACGAGCACGCCGTCCTCGCCGAGCTGCACGGTCGCGTTGCCGGCGTTGCTCACGAGCATGTAGACGTCGTTGCGCACGGGCCAGATCCGCACCTCTCCGTCCGCGAGGCTCGACGGAATCTCGACAGCGGTCTCGACGGGACCGCCGCGCGGCGCGGTGCGCGGCGGCCCGTCCGTGTCCCATTCCGGGTAGGTGGTTTCCGCGCCGCCCTCGGCGCCCGCGATCAGCAGTGCGGCCTCGGCACGCGTCGGTTCGATATGGGGGTTCGTACCCGGCAGATGGTGGGGCACGTCGCCCGGGTCGCGCGTCGCGACCTCGACGACCGGTGTGCAGGGCCACAGCCAGTTGTCCGACGGCAGCGCTCTCGGAACGAGCTCGAAGTGCTGGCTCTTGACCATGGGCTCGGACAGGAAGACGGGGTCGCGGATCACCTCGATGTGCGTGAAGCGGTTGTCGTGGCGCACGTAATGCTCGGTCATCGTCGTGAGATCGCTGGCCGGGACGCCGTTGCGCCGGTGCCAGCCCTGCTTGATGTGCGTCGTCTCGACGATGAGCCGGTCACCGCTCCAGCGGCCGGTCGAGAAGCCCATCCAGGTATGCGGCGCGTATTCGGGCGGGTGAGGCCGGCCGTCCATCCAGATCGTGCGTCTGCTCGTAGGTGCTGATGTAGTGCTTGATCGCGATGACTTCCTGGGTGCGCGGGTCCTTCTCCTCCCAGATGCGCAGGTTCATCGGGCCTCGGTAGATGTAATGTGCGACGTGGACGCGGCACTGTTCCTCGGGAACGCTCAGGCGTGCGGCGCTCCAGCTTTCGGCCCACTGCCGCGCGGCATCGGTCAGCGGGATGCCCGTGTAGTCGCCGAGGCCGACGCCCGGACCGCGGTCGGGCAGGTCCTCGTGGCGGATGGAGCGCCAGGTTCCGGACAGATCGACCTGGGCCGTGGCGGGTGTGGCAGCAAGTGCGGCAAGCGCCGCGACGACAAGTACAATGGCCGGCGGCGCCGGCAGAACTGCGCGGATCGGTTTCTTGCTCATGCGCTCGTGCAACGGCATCTTCCCGGATTCATCGCGGCATTGTCGCCCTGGCGGCTTCGACCATGTGTCGCTGTGCCTAATTTAGTGAGTCCGGCCGGGGTTGGCCAGTGATTTGGGAGCGTGTCGATGCGCCTGATCCAGTGACTCGGAGCGGGGTTGGCAGCGACCGAAAACAGTGGACGAATCCAGGCCGCACCGTTCGGCGAACTCCTAGCGCGCAGTTTCCTCGCCGGCTGGGAAGGCTTCGCCGCCGGCTGAGGCCAGCGCGTTCGCCCTGAACAGGGGATCGGCCGCCTGCAGGATCTTCGCCCTGAGCTGCGCGTTGTAGTCGGGCCGCGAGGCGAGAAAACCGTTGACGGTCGCGACCGCGCTGGAGGAACGGTGGTTGCCGAGCGTGGCATCGAGCCAACGCGAGGGGAAGAAGATGTCGCCCGTGGACTGGATCTCCTCGAGGAGTTCGAGGCTCGGGAGCAGATACTTCTCGGATTGGAAGATCCTGAGCGGATGGTGGAGGTTTTCGAGCGCCTCGACTACCCACGGCTCCACTTCGCGTTGCCCAACGTCCGCGAGCGAGGCGAAGAACGCGTCCCTGACAGCTTCGTCTGCGGACATGGAGGGGGCGATGAACTGGAGCTTGCGGCGATTGTCCGGATTCTCCGTTCGCGCGAGCTGGGTGTCGAAGATCATCTGTCCTTCTGCCGGCAGGCGTACCGCGAGCGATTGCGCCAGTGCGATGAGGTCGTTCTCCGACAGCGGTAGTCCCTCGATCGACAGGCTTCCCGACCAGACGTTGCGCAGATTGCGCAGCGCTTCGGGCGTGGTCGCGATCTCGGCGAACGCATCGAAGCGGACCTTTCTCGAGCTCTCGTCCGCCTGGTCGAGCATCGTTTGCCACAGCATGCTTTCAAGTGCTTCGGCCGCTTCCGGGCGTGCCTCCTCCGGAAGCAATTTCCAGTAGATCGTGGTGATGTGGAAGAGCTCGAGACCCAGCAGCAACTGGTTCGTTTCGTGCTCGGCGATGCCGAGCAACGCGGCAAGGTAGTCGGCGGGCCGCGGTTCGCCGCCGTTGAGCATGTTCTCGTACAGGTTGATGAGTTCGGAAGCCCTGGCGACCTGGCCCAGCGCGTCCCAGCCCGAGAGATTGTCCGCATCCGCCGGAAACAGGCCGTAGCCGCGCCCGTCGGAATTGAAGACGAACCGTTCGTCTCCGTTGCCCACAAGCTCGTCGAGCGATGTCGCGCGTGACGAGGACAGGACCGATGCGGCACGCGCCATGGGTGAGCGGGGCGTGTTGAGGTCGTTCGCCGACAAGTCGAGGTCCGTCCCGGGCGCGGTGGTATCGGCCACCACCGCTATTCCGAATCGTTGCGGCCAGACCCGCCCGGCGCCGGCGGAGTCGTGTTGAACCAGCACATTGCGGGCATCGCCGCCCGGCGCCTGTTCGCCCTGTCGCTGCAGGACCGGGCGCCCCGGCGTATTGACCCATGTCTCGCTCCATGCGCCGAGATCGTCGCCGGTCGCCGCGTCGAGGATGTCGATGAGGTCCGACCAGGAGGCGTTCCCGAACGCGTAGCGGCCAAGGTACTCGCGTAACCCCGCCTGAAACTGCACTTCGCCGACGAGCGACTCTAGCTGGCGCATCATGATCGGCGCCTTGTTATAGATGATCGGCCCGTAGAGTTGCCCGGCCTCGTTGAGGTTACGCAGCGGCTGGCGGATCGGGTTGGCGCCGGCCGTGCGGTCGACCGAATAGGCTGCGGGCGCGTGCCGAACGAGGAAATCGAGGTCGTGGTTGATCGCCGGAAAGCTCGGGTTGACGATCTTCGCGGCCATGAAGTTCGCGAACACCTCCTTGAGCCAGACGTCGTCGAACCACTCCATCGTTACGAGATTCCCGAACCACATGTGCGCGGTCTCGTGCGCGATGAGGCTCGCGCGGCCGAGCAGATCCATGTCCGACGGCGCTTCGTCGAGCAGCAGATTGCGGGCGCGGTACAGGATCGCACCGGCATGTTCCATGCCGCCGTACTGAAACGCAGGGATCAGTGCGAAGTCGAGTTTCGCGAACGGGTGGTCGATGCCGGTGTAGTCCTCGAGCCAGTCGATCGCGGCGGCATGCAGGTCGAATATGGCCTCGACGTTGCGTTCGACGGTCGCAGCGTCCGTTTCCCGGTGCAGCATCGTCATCGAACGGCCGTTTCGCTCGCGCGTGACCGACTCGAACTCGCCGGCAACGAAGGCAAAGACATACGAGCTGATCAGGGCAGACCGCCCGAAACGATGAGTCGTGCGCGAACCGTTCGGCGAAACGGACTCGACGGATGCGTTCGACAGCGCACGCCATCGGGAGGGCACGGTCAGCGTCAGCTCGAATGTGGCCTTGAGATCGGGCTGATCGAAGAGGGGAAACGCCGTGCGGGCCCGGTCCGGGACGAAGAGGCTGTAGAGGTAGTCCGGGTTGCGGTTCAGCGCCTGGGATCCCGCGACGAATTCGATCTCGACTTCGTTGCGTCCGGGCACAAGCGCCGCCGCCGGGATGACGATGTGCTCGCGCTCGAAGCGCCACGCGGCGGGTTCGCCGTTGCTCGTGACATGGCGGATCCGCTCGGGGCCGCCGGTGAAGTCGATCTGAAGGGGCGTTGCGGCGTCGGACAGGTCGAACTCGATGACGACGCGCCCGTCGATATCCGCGTCCGCCTGCGCGGGAATATCGAGCTCAAGCACATAGTTGAGTCCCGAGATCGTCGCGGCGCGCTGCCCGGCGAGTTCCCTGGAAACGCCCGGGACGATCTCCGGTTCAGGCACGCTGCAGGCCATCAATCCGATGACTGCGGCGGCGGAAACGAGCCATCCTGCTCGGAACCCGCTCGGCGGTGAAGCCGTTCGATGCAAGCGCCGTCCAAAGGTGTGCCTCGACGCCGGCGACCGTCGGCTGAAATTGCTTGCGGGCGAAGCCGTTCGATGCAAGGACTCCTGCTCCTTCGCGCTGCCTGAGAGCCCCGGCCGCGGTCAACGCGCCGCGCGGCTTCTCCAGCCCTCGGCGTAGGTCTCGCGTACGACCTGCGAATACGGCGTCGGACTCACGACGGCGCGCACCTCGAGCTGCTCGTGCCGTTCGACGGTGGTCTTGGTCGATCCGCCGCCTTCCTCGCCCCAGACGAGCGTGACCTCGTCGCCGATGGCGACATCGGGGTCTGCGATGCCGAGCGACAGCATCGCGCGCTCGTTGTAGCTGTAGCCGGCGAACATCGATGCGCCGACGATTTTCCCGTCCTTGACGATCCTGTCGAACGAGGCCGACGCGTAGTTCGACAGCGGCAGGTCGATGTACTTGTAGTGCGGCTCGCCGGGATTGAGCATCGATCTGAATATGGCGCCCACGTCGTCGGCGTTCCAGGCGTACGTCACCTTCCGGCGGTGGGGCTGAGCGGCCATCGCCTGAAGCGCTTCCCTGCCGATGAAGTCGTGGTCGAAGTTCACGAACGAGCCGTAACCGATCTCGTAGGGCGTGACGTAATAGTCCTCGATGTTGTCCGAATAGAAGCTGCCGCCGAGCGATCCCGAGGCCTCGTAGCTCGATTCGCTGAGCCATTCGCGATAGGGCTTCATGCGCTCGCCGGTGTAGACGGCGGGCAGCGGCGAGGGGATCCAGCCGGATTCGAGCGTGTTGGTCGCGTAGGCACGCGCGCCGACCTGGGCCAGGCCGAATTCGCGGCCGGCTTCGGCGATGGTCTCGCGAATCTCCTCGCGCTCCTCATAAGGCCCCCAGATCTCCAGGCCCGGCGCCCCGGCCATGCCGTGACGGAGCGTGCGGACCTGGCGGCCGGCGATAGTCATCGCGGCCATGTGGAACATGCGGAGTTTGTCGACGGGTCCGCCATTGAGCTTCTCGATGAGTTGCCAGGCGTTCGGCCCCTGGATCTGGAAGCGGTAGCTGATGCGGTTGACGGCCTTGCCCTTCGGGTTGCCCGGCGAGCGGTCGTCCTTGGTGATCGCGACGTCATAGCCGCCGGTCTGGCCATGAAACTCGATCCAGTTCGCGCACGGCGCACGGCCGACGAAGACGAGCCTGTTCTGTTCGAGGTGAAACAGGATGCCGTCGCCGATCACGTAGCCGTCGTGGCTGCAGGGCACATACTGCTTGGCCCGGTTCACGGCAAAGTTCGAGAACGTGTTGATCGCGGTGTCGGAGACGAGCTTGAGCGCATCCGGGCCTTCGATGTAGATGTCGACCATGTGATGCGATTGGTCGAACAGCACGCAGCTATCGCGCCAGGCGCGTTGCTCGTCGCGCCAGTTCGTGTATTCGGACGGGACGACCGGATAGACGTAGGCGCCGATCTGCGAGTCGCGCAAGAGATCCACGGGGTTCGTCGTCTGCAGTAATTCTTCCAGGCTCCGTTCACTCATGACTGCCAGTTCCTCTCCAGTTGCTAGTCGGAAATCAAATGACGCGTGATTGGGGTCCGCCGCACCGGCTGCCCGATCGCGTTCCACCACGCTCTCAATGCTGGCGCGTTCGCCAACCCTCAGCGTACTCCTCGCGCGCGACGCGCGAGTAGGGTACGGGACACACGATCGCCCGGATCTCCGTCTGCGCGTGGCGCTCGACGGTCGGCTTGGACGATCCGCCGCCCGCTTCTCCCCAGACGACGGTGACTTCGGTGCCCGGTGCGCTGTACCTGACGTCGACGATGCCGAGCGACAGCATCGTGCGGCCGTTGTGCGTATAACCGGTATACGTTGACAGACCCACCGCCGCGCCATCGCGGAGCACCGTGTCGTAGGGCAGGGTGGCGTAGTTCGCGAGCGGAAGGTCGATGAATTTCGCGCAGTCGCTGTCGCCGAAGAGCGTTCCGAACGCGCGCATCGCATCTTCGCCGTTCCAGGCCAGCGATACTTTTCTGCGCGGCGGGTCGTCGGCGATGGCCTCCAGCGCTTCACGGCCGATGAAGTCGTGATCGAAGCTCACCATCGGGCCGTAGCCCAAATCGTACGGCGTCAGGTAGTAATCGTTGATGTCGTCGGATTCGAAGCTGCCGCCGAGCGAGGCCGTGCCTTCGTAGCCATGTGCCGGCAGCCAGCGGCGGTACGCGCTCAGTGCGTCGCCGCTGTAGACGGAGGGTACCGGCGACGGAATCCATCCGGATTCGAGCGCGCTGGTTGAGTAAGCCTTCGCGCCGACGAGCCGCAGCCCGAATTCCTCCCCCGCCGCGGCTATGGCGTCCCTGACCGGGGCGCCGTCCTCCCAGGGGCCGAAGAGTTCCCAGCCAGGCTGCCCGACCATGCCGTGGCGCAGCGCGCGGACTGTCCGCCCGGCGATCGAGAACACGTCCATGTTGAAGAACCGGATGTCCGGGACCGGCGCGCCCGTGAGCTTGCGCATCAGCTCCTGAGCGTGCGGGCCCTGGACCTGGTAGCGGTAGGCTTTGCGCAGCGGAGGCCCGGAGCGTGCCGCGGATCGCTCGTCGCGTTCGATGGACACGTCGTATCCGCCTGTCTCGCATTGGTATTGAACCCAGTTGTGCGCGGACGGCCGGCCGACGAGATTGAAGGTATGCTCGGCAAGATGAAACAGGATCGCATCGCCGATCACGTAACCGTCGTGGTTGCAGGCGACGAACTGCTTGGCCTTGTCGACGGAAAAGTTCCTGACGCTGTTGACGCCGAGTTCCGACAGCAGCTTGAGTGCGTCGGGGCCCTCGATGTACATATCGGTCATGTGGTGCGACTGGTCAAACAGCACGGCCGATTCCTGCCAGGCGCGCTGCTCGTCTCTCCAGTTCGTGAACTCGGGCGGGACCACGGGAAAAGCATAGGGCCCGATCTGTGAGTTGCGCAGCATTTCAACCGGACTGGAGGACTCCTGTAACAGATCCTCCAGACTCTGTCCGCTCATGGTCGCTGTTGACTGCATGGGGCAATAAACTCCAGCCTGAGGCCGCGCCAAGGCGCGGCATTCTACCATTAGGAATCATGAATTCGACCATGGCATCTCAAGCTGGCAGGAGCCTTGCTGAAAGGGTCGAAGGACCGACTCGTCGAGGTCGGGCAATCAACCGGCTTGCGTGTTTCTGCCGCGTGCTGCCCGTAGCGCGATTGGCGGTCTTCCGGGCCTTGTCAAGACCATGAGGCTGATCCGCGCCGTCAATGCGGGCGAGTGGCTCGCGCCGCGTCACTGGCTGACCTGGGCCATCCTGGCCGTGATGCGCCTCGTGGCCCTGCTGCCCCTGTCCGCAATCGTCGTGTTCGGCTCGGCGCTCGGAGAATCGGCCCGTCTACTGTCGTCACGGCGCCGACGCGTCGCTGAAATCAATCTCCGGATCGCTTTTCCGGGCGCGTCCGGGCGCGAGATTCGCCGGATGACGAGAATCTGCTTTCGCAATCTCGGCGTCGCCGCGTTCGAACTCGGGCTCTCCTGGTGGGAAAAGGAGAGAATCCGGGCGATGTGCGAGTTCGAGGGGCTCGAGCAGCTGCGCCGCGCGCTCGACCAGGGCAGGGGCGCGGTCCTGCTCACGGCCCATTTCTCCTGCCTTGAGATCGGGGGTCCGGCGCTCGGCCAGCACGTTCCGTTCCAGGTCATGTACAAGCGCGCGCACAATGAACTCTTCGATGCGTTCATGCGCCACCACCGTTCCGAGTACGGGGGCGCCGCCGTCGACCATAACCGGCCGATCGCTCTGATCCGGGGGCTCGGGAAGGGCTACGCGGCATGGTACGCGCCCGATCACGACTTCGGCAGCAAGGACACGGTCTTCGTGCCGTTCTTCGGCGTCGAGGCCACGGCGCTCACGGCGCCGGCCCGGATCGCCCAGATCTCGGGCGCGCCGGTCGTGCCGTATTTCATTCGCCGCAAGCCGCGCGGGCGCGGCTACACGCTCACGATCCTGCCGCCGTTGGAGGGTTTTCCGACGGGTGACGCGCTGAGCGATGCGAGAGCCGTCAACGACGTTCTCGAAGCCATGATCATGCAGAATCCGGAGCAATACCTTTGGTCGCACCGGCGTTACAAGAATCGTCCGGACGGTCAACCGCCCGTATACCCGGCGTGAAGTCCGATCCGTCCGGGAAACGCCACGGCGGGAGCGCTCCGCTCACGATTGACTGGCAATCTGCATGCAGTTATACCTACGGCCTGACATGGGCTGGAGAGTCACAGGAAACGAGGTCCAAGGCATGCACAAACGATTGGCGGTTCTCGCGGCGCTGGCCATCCTCGCCGTCCCGGCGCTTCCCGCGCTGGCGCATCACAGCAATTCTTCCTACCAGGTCGATGAGATCATCACGCTGGTCGGCACGGTGACGGAGTGGCGCTGGTCCAATCCGCACACCTGGTTGTTCATGACCGTGGAGGACGAGGACGGCAACGAGCTCGAATGGGCCGTCGAAGGTCGTGCGCCAGGCATACTCGGACGCGCCGGCTGGCATCCCACCGTGCTGCAACCGGGCGAGACCGTAACCGTCCACGCAAGCCCGTCCAAGGATGGCAGTGCCGTCGGCATCATTTCCCGTGTGACCAAGGCCGACGGCACGATTCTCGGTAACAGGCCGGACTTTTTCGGCGGGGAGTAGGCACCGCGCCGGCTCACGTTTTCATTTCCCGGACCGGCGGCGATCGAGGCTGTCGAAGGAAGCAAAGTCATGAACAAGGTTCAAACGGCTTCAGCGGTAGTCACGCTCACCATGGGCGTGTTCCTAGCAGGACTCGCGGGCGCGCAGGAATCGGCAGGCGTCGACTCCGTCGAGCGCCCGGATTTCTCGGGCGTCTACTATCCATGGAATCCCAACGCGGCCCCGCGGCCGCCGCAGCCCCAGTCCGGCCCCCTGCCGCCGCCGACGCGTACGGGCCCGACCAGCGACGGCTCGACGGGGCGCAGTCCCAACGCGCCGAAGCTCACGCCCGAATACCTGGCGCAATGGGACATCATTGCCGCGTCGCGCACGGCCGGATCTTACGAATACGACAACATCGCCAATTGCCTGCCGCCGGGGATGCCGGCAATGATGGGTATGGCGTACGGCATGGAGATCATGCAGACCGAAGACAAGATCACGTTCTTCAGCGAGCACCAGGATGCCTTGCGGCGCGTCTACCTCGACGGCCGCGAGCCGACCGAACGCCACCTCAACGATCCGACCTATGCTGGCTATTCGACCGGCTACTGGGACGGCGACACGCTCGTCGTCGACACCGTTGCGCTGACGACGAAGTCCTTCATCGACAGTTCGTCGCCGCACAGCGACCAGATGACGATCCACGAACGCATCCGCTTCATCGCACCGGGTGTTCTTGAGGACCGGATCACCGTGAACGACCCGGTCGCCCTGCTCGAGCCCTGGGAGATCGTGCGGACCTACAGGAGGGCGGCGTACCCGAACGACGAACTGCGCGAATTCGCTTGCGCGGAGGGACTGCGCGATGCGCCGCACTAGACGGTCCGGCTAAGTGGTGGTGATGGATAGTATCGATCGGATACCTACCCGGTAACTCGCACCCGTCGCGGCGCTTTCCGCGAAATCTGCGCTGAGTCGGGCGTGGTAGTCGTCATCGATGCAATTCCGACCTCGCGATCGCCGGTGATTCGGACCTCGGTCGACGTACCAACGCCGCGCAGCGCCAACAGCAGAACTGGCGCAATATGCACCTTGTTCGTGCTGTGTCCCCCTGGGGCAACGGCCGCAACGCCACTCAACCGGTACCAGCAAGGAAAAATGGGTCGAATTCGGCATCGACCGAGAAGCTGCAGAATGGGTGCACGTTCGCCGATACGCAAACGATTCGCTGCCACGGTCAGGCGGCAGTGGCGCAAGAACCGAGAATTTGCTTATCCTTGTTGTACCATTTGGTACATTGCGGATTGTGTTATTCGGGCGCTCAAGTAGCCAGCGATGCGGGACCCCGACAATTTTTCAGATACCCCGGCGCCGCCAGCCAGGAAGCGCACGACCCGGGCCAAGAACGCGGAAGCCACGCGCCAGAACATCCTCGAGGCGGCTCTCAGCGAATTCGCGCGTAGCGGTTTCAGCGGCGCACGCGTCGATACGATCGCGGATATGACGCAGACCAGCAAGCGCATGATTTACTACTATTTTTCCAACAAGGAAGAACTGTACCTGGCGGTTCTCGAGGAAAGTTACAAAAAGATACGAGCGTTCGAAACCGAAGTCAGCCTGGACGAGCTTTCGCCCGTCAATGCGCTCAGGAAACTGGTCGAGGCAACCGTAGATTACCAGGCCGGCCACCCGGATTTCATCCGCATCATCATGAACGAAAACATCCTGCAGGGCAGCAACATCGAGCGCCTGCCGGAGTTGAGGTCGGTCAATTCCGGCGCGATCGATCTTTTGCGGCGGCTGTGTGCGCGCGGCGTCGACGATGGCTCGTTTCGCGAGGACATCAATCCGGTCGATTTGCACATGAATATCAGCGCGTTGTCGTTTTTTAACGTGTCGAACCGATACACCTTCGGTTTCATATTCGACCGCAATTTTTCCGATCCCGAGGTGCATGCTGCCCGGCGCGAACAGATCGTGGAATCGATCCTGCGCTACGTGCGCGCTGCCTGAACGACGCGTATTGTCCGCAACCTACTCGCCGGGAAATGCCAGAAACGTTGCGCGCATTCGTTCGACATCGGCCTCGTGGCCGGTGAAGATTTCGAATGCGGCGGCGGCCTGGGCAACCGCCATACCGCTGCCGTCCAACGTGCGGCAGCCGGTTTCTCGTGCCGCTTTCAGCAGCGCCGTCTCGAGCGGAAAATAAACGATATCCGCAACCCAAACGCCTTCTCGTAACCACTCGACCGGGAACGGCGTACCTGGATGTTCGGCCATGCCCATTGGCGTTGCATTGACGACGCCGTCCACCGCGCGCAATTCTCTTTCGATGTCGGTGCAATGGGCCAACCGGCCGCGATCGTAATGCCGACCGAGATTTTGCAGCAACGACTCCACGCGATCGGAGCCGAGATCGTGCACGACGAGCCGTTTTACGCCGAGGCCCATCATCGCGTTAGCCACGGCTAAGCCGGCGCCTCCGGCGCCGAACAGCAAGACCGTGTCGGCCCGGATATCACCGAGCCCGCGACGGAAACTGTCCGCGAAACCGGAGGCGTCCGTGTTGTGTCCGATCAGGCCTCTTTCGCCGATCTCGACCGTGTTGACCGCGCCAATCCGGCGCGCCCCGTCAGACAAGCCGTCCAGCGATTCAATGACAGCCTGCTTATAGGGATGCGTGACATTGACGCCCGAAAATCCTGCCGCTCGTACCGCATCGAGTGTTGCCGCAAGGCCGCCTTCGCCGCGCCCCGGCACCGCAAAGTCGAACAGTTCATACGTTAGCTTGAGACCTTGTGCCCGCGCCTCGCTCTCGTGCATCCACGGCGAACGCGAACCGCCGATGCCGCGGCCGATCAGTCCTGTCCTGTACACGCCGTTCTTCATTAGATCTCGACCCGTTTGACTTCGCCGACGATGAAGATGTAGGCCGCTGCACCGACCAGCGCCAGCACACCGATGTACGCGAGCGCACCATAGAACGAACCCGTCGCGCCGACGACGACGCCCACGACGATCGGCGTAATGATTCCGGCCAGGTTGGCGCAGAAGTTGAACACGCCACCGGTCAGCCCGATCATCGGTTTCGGTGCGACGTCCGAGATCAGCGTCCAGCCAAGATTGACCATGCCCTGTCCGAAGAACGCGATCGACAAAATCAGGATAACAAGGCGATTCTCGTCTACATAGTTCGCGAGAATGATCGTCGATGCCAGCAACAACCCGCCGACGATCGGCAATTTTCGACCGATGTTCGCCGAGCCGGTCTTCTCGATGAGCTTGTCGGAGAGCGCGCCGCCGAGTAGTACGCCGACAGAAGCCGCAATGTAGGGCATTACGGCAAACACGCCGGAACTCAGCCAGTCCATGCCACGTTCAGTCGTGAGATAGGTGGGGAACCAGGTAAGGAAAAACACCAGCGTCGAGTTGCCGCAGAACTGGCCGATCGACGCGCCCAGAATTTGTCGTTGCGAGAACAATTTGCCGACATTGGCCCAGGAAAACGACACGGAATTGCCGCTGTGCTCGAGTCCGCCGCCAGCCTCGATGTAGTCCAGCTCGGCCTGGTTGACCCGGGGGCTCTGCCCGGGTTCTCGATAGGCCGCGTGCCAACCGAACGCAAACAGGATGCCGGCGATACCGAAGATGAAAAACAAAGCCCGCCAACCGAATGAGCTAACGATCCAGAACAGCACGGGACTGAAGAAGGCCAGGCCGACGTATTGACCGACAGCGTATACGCTGTTGGCGCGCGCGCGTTCCGTTTGCGGAAACCAGGTACTGAGGACGCGGCTGTTGGTCGGGAAACACGGCGCTTCCGCAATGCCGAGCCCGAGCCGGCAACCGAACAGTGCCGCGACATTGGTCGCAAGACCGTGGAACAGGGTGAACAGCGACCAGAAGCCAAGCGACAGGGCGTAGGTCAGACGCGTTCCGAGCTTGTCGAGAACGACGCCGCCGGGTACCTGTGCAAGCGCGTAGGTCCAGGAGAAGGCCGAGAACAATAGCCCCATCATTTCCGGCGAGACGGCGAGTTCCTTTGTAATGGCAGGCGCGGCGACACCCATGACGGCGCGATCCACATAGTTCAGCATCGTTGCGAAGCTGATCAGGCCAAGGACTCCGATGCGTACGCGGGTGCGCTTTTTCGCCACGGAATCAACGTTCATTTGACCGCGCCCTCTTCACCCTTGAACCGGGCCTGCGCGGCCAGGCGTATGAGGGCATTCGTTGCGCCGATTGCGTCGTAGTCCTTGCGCTGCACGACCTCGACAAACACGCGCTTCGCGAACGCGCGACTGCAGAACTGGTAGTACTCGGCCTGGTCATCACGGTCATACAGAATGTTCAGCGATCGCATGCGGTCGGCGAGTTCTCCGTCGAGACCGAAGCGCGCCTCGAGATCGTCGTAGTAATTTTCCGGAATCTCGAGCACCGGCAAATCGGTCTGCCGGGCGGCCTTGGCAGCGGCAACAACATCGGCCGTGCCGGCGGCGAACAATTCGAGCACAGCAGAATCAGGTCGGCGCCGAGTACCTGCATGATGTCGAACTTTCGTTCGATCCGGTCGAAGACTCGCGGCCGCAGCTCGTCGGCAATCGAGTCACCGCAAACGAACAAGCCGAGCAGGAAGAGCCCTACGGGAATGGTGCGCGCGTATCTCCTCACAATCACAGGCGATGGCGGCATGCGCCGTCGAGCGGGACATGCCCTGCACCGATCGGTCCACCTCAGAAGTCCACGCTGAGTCGCAGGTAGAACGCCCTGCCGACGGCATTCTGGCCCCACGCAATGTAGTTTCCGGGCGGCAACACTTCCGGCTGCTCGTCAGCCAAATTGGTAATACCGCCGTTCAACAGCACGCTGTCCGTAATCTGGAAGCTGCCAATCAGGTCGAACAGGTCGTAGGTGCTCGGACCCGGGTCATTGGCGCCAGGATTCGTAATCGACGTGCGGTTGTCCATACTGCTCAGGCGACGCCAACGCAGTCCAGCGCTGTAGCGGTCCGCGATATAGTCGACAGTCGTCAATGCCTTGAACTCCGGCAACGGCGACAACGGCGGGAACTCCGTAATGTCGATCGTATTGGCGTAGTCGATGAATGGATCGACATCGCTGTCCGCAATCTCGAAGCTGCCGAGGAAGTTCATCGACGAACCGACGGCGAGAATGCCCGGCATGGCGTCGAAGTGAAATTCTCCTTCGATCGCAACATCGACACCGTCCGTCTTGAAACCGCCGGAATTGATGAAGGTCGAACGAATGTCGTCGATGCCGCCGGTCACCTGCTCACGAGCGATCAACTGGCAGTTGACGTTGTTCGGGTCCAGCGTCGGGTTGGACCCGTCGCGGTTGAAACACCCGCTGAGAATGGACGGACCGGAGCGACTGTTGATCGCATCCTCGATTTCGATGGAGTAGTAGTCGACCGAGACGTTCACGTTCTGCAGCGTCTCGCCGCCGAACTCGGGAGAGAACACAAAGCCTGTGGTAAACGTATCGGCCGCTTCCGGATCCAGGTTGACATTACCGGACGAGGTTCCGGCGATCGAGACAATGTCTTCCTGAAACGTATCGTACAGGTTGTCCGGCAGCCCCTGCGCAACGCAAAGATCGCGCAGTGCCGTGGCGATACTCGCGTCCATCCGCTCGGAACTTCTGACGTCACAGGGATCGCCCGCGTTCGGCGGCGCACCGATCGACGCGATCGAGGTCGTGATCGGCGAAAACGCCTCGAAGAAGTTCGGCGCGCGAACGGCGCGCTCGTAGCTGGCCCGGAGCAACAGGGTATTCAGCGGCTGGAAATCGAGATTCATCTTGTAGGTGTCGATATTTCCGGCGTGGCTGTAGTCCGAGAATCGATAGCCGAGACCGAGGTTCAGGTTATCCACCAGAGGAACCAGGACTTCCCCGGCCAGCTCGGTCACGTCGATCGACTGTTCCGGTTGCGACTGAATGGGCGTTGCAGCGTAAATGGCTCCGCTCGAAAACAGCGGATCCGCCGTACGGGCAAAGCTGTCTTCCCGATACGTGCCGGTCAGAGCAAACTGAACATCGCCGGCCGGCATCGAGAACAACGTACCCTGGAACGTTCCCTCGAGAATGTCCTGGGACAGGTCGTACAAATTGGTGGCGCCCACCGAGATGTAATCCAGGCACTCCTGGGAATTATTGGCCCGGCCGAAGATGTTGTAGCCGCCACTGCAAATGGAGGCGCCGCCATCCGGCGCGTTCAGCAATTCCTGTACGCGCGAACCCAGCACGCTGTTCGGGTGATCCTCGGTGACGTCGGTCCCGCCATTTGCGTAATAGACGTCCCAGCTATAGCCACCGCCGAGTTCGCCCCTGAGACCGACAACAACCTGGTGGCTCTCGTAGTCGGTGTCGTACACGCGCCGGCCGGTTTCGGTAAAGCGCTTGAAGAACAAGGTTGGTACATGGGGGTTCGGCCGACCTGCCAGCCAGGCCTGAAATCCGGCGGAGATGAAGGGATTGGTCACCGGTACAACAGGGATCCCCGGCTGACCGACGCCCAGGGGGTAACCGATCGAGGTGACGACGTTGGAGTTGGAGAACAATGCACTCGCGTACAGCGTTGCACCGTCGGAAACGTCGAAATCGAGTTTGCTGTAAACGGTCGTGCGTTCCATCGGCTGGATAATGGTGCGATCGTCCTGGATGGTCTCCGAAACCGATCCGTTGGGCAGCACGAACAGCCGGCCGGTCGGATCGATGAGGTTGGCGCCGCCCGTAACCGCGAACAGGGTGCCGTCGTCGTTGAATCCGACTTGTGACCTCGCATTCACAGTTCCAGGCGCGACGCCGTATTGCAGGAAGATCGCATCGACGACTGCCTGGCTCGGCGCACCGCCGCCAATCACGTTCAGGGTCCGTCCGGGCGTCAGGAATCCGGATATGCCGGTGCCGGCATAGTAGTCACGTTCCGCTCCGACCAGTTCGGCGCGATCCGTGTAGTTGATTGCGGCGAGAAAACTGCCGCGCCCGTCAGCGAAGCCGTCGCCGAACATGAAGGACGCGTCGATGTTCTCGGCATCGCCTTCGGCTGACGCGCCGAATTGTACGTTGGCCTGCGTACCTTCGAAGCCCTGCTTCGTACGAAAGTTGACGACGCCGGAAATGGCGTCGGAGCCGTACACCGCCGATGCACCGCCCGAGATGACCTCGACATTCTCGAGGATGATGTGCGGAATCAGGTTGATGTCGGTTACGGCGCGGTGACTCGAATTCGGCAAACGCCGGCCATCGAGCAGCACGAGATTGCGATGATCGCCGAGGCCTCGCAAATTGACCGAGGCGCGGCCGCCGCCGCCGAATTCGTTCGTCTGCTGGCCTTCTCCAAGCCCGAATTGCGGTGCCTGGATCAGCGCGTTCTCGAGATTTACCTCACCGCTTGCCAACAGGTCTTCCGAGACGAGCGTCGCAATCGGGCTGGGCGACACGTAGTCGCGCCTCGCGATACGAGACCCGGTAACGATGATTTCCTCGACCTGTTCCCCGGCCTGTGTTTGCGCCATCGACGTTTGGCCCGGAAACTGGAATGCAGCACAAGCAGTGGCCAGCGAGAGCCGGCCCAACGACAATTTCATTTCAGTATCCCCCAACGTAGCCAGCAGGCTGACAATGGCTAATCTTGAATCTCAGGCCGAGTCTGGCCAGCTAGTCTGCGCCCGCCGGATCGCCGATAGTCGACGCGAAAAAGTCGATCGTCAGTTGCAGCGCCTCGCGGCTCACCGCACCGGTCGTCGCCGCATTGGCGCCGATCCAGCTGTGCCCGACGTCGGGAATCAGCGTCAGTGACGCGGCAACGTCGTTCGCGAGCAGCGCATCGTAGAACCTCTGCGATTGCGACGCGGGAACGACCGTGTCGTCCGTGCCGTGAATCAGCAGCGTGGCCGGATCGCTGGGATCGATGTAGGAAAGCGGTGATGCATCGCGGTATGCCGCGTCTTTACACGGCGCGTCCTCGCAACCGAGAAATGCGAGCGGCGCGGCGAAGCCGGCCGTCGGGCGTTCGTAGTGCTCGAGTTGGGTCTTGAAGTCGTAGACACCGTACCACCCCGCCACGGCCTGGACGCAGCTCGACAGATCCTGCGACGAGGCGCCTTCTGCCCGTAGCGCTTCGGCCTCGGGGTTGATGGGCGCGGCGAGCGAATCAGCCGGCGGTTGCAGCGCCTCGGCGCCGCAACTGGTTGCCGCCAGCGCGGCGAGATGCCCGCCGGCCGACTGGCCCCAGATAGCGAATCTCGACGGGTCGATGCGGTAATGGCCCGCATTGGCACGCAACCATTGGAGCGACGATTTCACGTCATGGATCGCCGCCGGAAACGGCGACTCCAGAGAAAAACGATAACCCACGGACGCGACGACATAGCCCTCGCTGGCGATCGCGGCGAGCACCTGCGGCCAGTCCGAATACGCGCCACTCCGGCGCGGACCGCCCCAGGCCCAGCCGCCGCCATGCACATACACGACGACAGGACGTAATTCTGACGCCGTGTCGCCGTCGGGCGGCAGGAACAGGTCGAGCTTCAATGGCCGAAAACCGGTGACTACCGCGTAGGTCAGATCCGGGTATGCGAGCACACCATTGTCGAATTCGACGGCGCGACCGCTTAACGAATCGGCCCCGACCGCCTGTACGGATGCGCCGACATCGACGTTGCCGGCAATCCTGTCGCCGACGGACTGGTTTTCCGATGCCGAACTGCAGCCGACCACGAGCCAACCCGCGAGCGCGAGCATTCGTACGCCGATACGCCAGCCGATTCTGACTATACCCACAACTCACCCCTTTATTTGGCCTGCAGCCAGGCGAACTGTCCTGTCTGAACCTTCAAGTGTACCCACTGGTTAGTTCAAGTCAACCGGAGGCTGTATTGTGGTGCCAAGGGGAAATTCGTCGGAAACACCGCCTCGCCGAAATCGTCGCCGTCACGGGTGGCGACGAGTTGGTCGATAAAGGCTTCGAAACCGGCGTGGGCGGCAGGCGCGTTGAATCGCGGGTCACCGTGCCGGTAGCCGTCAAGGAGCTCCAGGGTGACTGGCGCTGACATGGCTTCGAGCGCTGCGGCTAGGTCCACCGATTGCCGGAACGGGACCAGATCCTCATCCGGGCGATGCCTGAAGCCCGCTTTGATCGATGGGGACTGGTATCGGTACTGGACACCGTACTGCGGCTGCAGCGTGTGTCGTGAACCGCCGTATGCGAATCCGTACGTACGGTGGTGTGGGAAGACGACTGGGGGGACCCAGCCTCCTACCCTGCTGGTGGTGATGGGTGGACTTGAACCACCGACCTGCGGGTTATGAATCCGCCGCTCTAACCACCTGAGCTACATCACCACCGGATGCGCGATTATAATCGAGTGCACGGGCCGTGACGCGGTCGGCGCTCGGAAGAACGAAGGAGGATACGCGATGACTTCAAGCAGACGCCGGACAGCGTTCGGCACCTGCGCGCTGCTGCTTGGCGCCGTGCCGCTTGCGGCCAGCGCGCAGTTCGGCGCCGGTTACGGGCCGCCGCTCGTGACGGTCCCGCCGCCCATGGAGTTCGAGACTTCGGCCGAGCACTACGCCTGGCTGCTCGAACAGGCCGACGGCGGCACCACGCACACTTTCGAAACCCTGCCGCGCTGGGACGGGCTGTGGCAAACCGCCGGCAATACGGCCATGGACAGTTTCGTCGATGCGCCGCGTTTCGAGGGTCAGGTTCGCGAAGGCGTGCTGACGCCCGAATACGAGGCCGCCTACAAGGAACGCTGGCGCGAGCAGATCGAACTCGGCGAGGTCCAGTACGACCGGCTCACGCACTGCGAGCCGCAGGGCTATCCGCGCATCCTGCTCGAACCCTATACGCACGAGTTCATCAACCTGCCGGACCAGTCGTATTTCATTAACGATTTTGCAAGTTCGATACGGCGGATCTACATCGGCAAGGAACACGCGAACATCATGGGCACGCACTCATGGTACGGCGACATCATCGGCTTCTGGGACGGCGACCGGCTCGTCACGCATACCGTCGATCTGCTGCCGGCAGACTTCACGCGCTGGGCGCCGATGACGAGCAACCAGTTCGAGTCGGTCGAAGTCTGGGAGCTCAAGTCCTACGAGGACGGTACGGAACGGCTCGAGGTCCAGGTGACGTTCTACGATTCCTTCGCGTTCGAGAAGCCCGTTCACGCCGTCTACGCCTACCGGCGTGCCGGTGATCTCGAGGACGCCGGTTACCGCGTGGTGCACTGGGAGTGCGAGCTGACCAACAACGCGCTCATGGATGCCCAGGGGTCGACGACCTACCGCCTGCCCGGCGAGGAAGGCTTCGTGGATCCGCGCGGGTATACCCTGTTCCCGGAACTGCCCGGTCAGTCGCGAGACCCCATCTACAACACGACGCTGCCGGTCGAATAAGAGGAAAGCACGATGAGACGACTGCAAGACTCACTGCCGCTTGCGCTGGCCGCCGGTCTCCTGACGATGACCGCCGCGGTCGATGCGCACCATTCGTTCACCCAGTTCGACCGCACGCGCGAGTACCTGCAAACGGGCACGGTCGTTCGCTGGGCGTTCAACAACCCGCACTCCTGGCTCTATCTCAACATCGCCGACGAGGACGGCAACGAGACGCTCTGGAGCTTTGAGGGCTCAGGTCCCGTCTCGCTGATCAACCGCGGCATCACGGGCAGCACGTTCGAGCCCGGCGACACGCTGACGTTCATGTACTGCCCGATGGTTGACGGGCGCAACGGCGGTCACCTGGGGTGGGTTCAGCTTGCGGACGGCAGCTTCATCAATCCGAGCGACGGCGGCTGCAACGGCAACGACGCCAACATCGAGCGCTGGAAGGGCTGGCTCGAGCAGGGCTTCACGTCGAACGTCGACGCTGAGGCCGCCGGCCAGTAGGCGAAGCTGCGGCTATTACAGTCCCTGCACGCTCGCGAGCGATAGCTGGACGTTTTCGATCGGGGAGACGCCGCCGATGGTTTCGGCGATCCGGCCGTCGGACGTCACGATGAACGTCGTGCGCTCGGCAAAGCCGTGATCGATCTCGACGCCGCGCGTATCGGTCATTCCCGGGCGGCCTTCGCGGACCATGAGGTCGTATGAGCGGGCGATGTCGCCCGTTGCGTCGGAGGCGACCGGAAGCTTGCCGGCGCAGTATTCGGGATCGGCGGAGAAGTCGTTGAGCCGCTCGATGCTGTCGAGCGAAACGCCGATGACGCTTGCGCCCGCGGCCTGGAACTCTTCGATGTTCTCGGCGAACTCGCGAGCCTGGATGTTGCAGCCTTGCGTGTAGGCGGAGGGATAGAAGTAGACGACGACCGGACCTTCGTCGAGCGCTTCGCGCAGCGAGAAATCGAAGGCCTCGCCGGCCAGTGAGGCCCTGGCCTCGAATAGCGGCGCCTCGTCGCCCGCATTGAGCGCGGCGAGTGCGGGAACGGCAAGTGCGGCAGAGCCAAGTACGGCAAATAGCGTTTTCTTCATGGTTTTGCCCGTTGTTTGAGTGGTTGTTTCAAGCGGCCTCAAGGCCAGCGTGCATCCTGACGCTTGCGACGCCTCTGTGCAAGTGCCCGGACGGGGGGAGTGTCCGCGGGACGACCGGCAGGGGCGACTGCTCGCCGCCCCGTCGGAGGCCGGGGCGGGCGTGCCGGCTCGATTGCTAAGGTCAACCGGTAGCCGGGTATTATCCGCGCGGCCCGAGTTCGACGTCGTCGTCGAGCGTCAGGTCTTCGCAAAGCTCCGGGTTATAGCCGAGTGTCGAGACGTCGAGCGCATCGCTGCCCGTCTGGGGCTCGGTCCAGAACAGCGGGTCCTCGGCCGTGTATTCGCGCCGCAGTTGCGTCGTTTCGGGATCGAAGCGGAACCGTTCGACGACGTGCAGTTGCTCGCTGTGCGGCGCCCGCCGCCGGAATAGTCCGGCTTCGAATCCGACCGTGTCGACGACGAGCACGTCGTCTTCCCAGTGGCCGATCGAGTGGCCGGCCCGGCTCGGCTCGATGTCGGCCGGGTGTTCGGCCATGTCCATATGGATCGTGCGTTCGATCCCGAGGCGGCCGTACTGCACCAGGATCGTGTCGACGCGCTGGGTCACGCGATTGATCGGTTCGCCGGACCACTCCGAGACGATGCTCGAAAAGACGCACGAGCGCGCGTACCGTTCCTCGTCGGCCAGGGCCGCGAGCGCTTCCTGGCCTGCTTCGGTCAGCCAGTCGGGCGGTGGGAAGTTGAAGCCCGTGCGTTCTCCTTCGGTGCCCTCGGCACGCGCTCGCGCCTGCTCCGTGCCGCGCGCACCCGGGATCGCCTGCTGCCCCTCGGGCAGGCCGCCGACGCCGAAGTCGTTCGCCTGGCTCAACGGCACGAGCGTGCCCAGTTGGCCGCGCGGATCGGTCATCACGCGCTGCTCGGTCGCCCAGTCGCCGGAAATGTTGGGCTCGCCGTTTGCGAGCCGGAGCGGCCGCTCGCCTTCTTCGGCCGGCGCCGGCGGAATGATCTGGCCGTAGCGGTCCAGGCTGCTGCCGTCGTCGAAGATCACCGTGCCGACGTAGCAGGAGTACGGGTCGTCGCGATCCGGAGAGCCGGTGATCGTGACTTCCTCGCCGACCGGGAAGAGGTCCGGAGTCCAGCCCGAACGCCGCAGCGTATTGGCCGAGCGCATCTCGCAGCGGAACGCCACGACCTGCCCGTCGTCCTGCACGACATCGAGATAGAGCCAGGAGTGCGGATTTACGAAGCTGAGGTCCGTGACCGTGCCCGTGAGTTCAATGTCCCGGTCCATCACGAACGTGCCGAAGCCGTGATGCGCGAGCGCGTACGGCGCGCCTGCGCCGATCAGGACAGGCGCCGCCAGAACGGCAGCGACGATTTGATTCATACGCATCGTGTTTTCTCCTGTGCGGGTCCCCCGTTCCGCGATGGTAGTCCCTTACGGGCGCCGAATCGAGTGCGCGGTCGCGGACTGCTAAACTTGCGCGCCAATCAGCGCCGCAACAGGGAGGACGGGATCGATGCGATTGATCGTGAACGGCCAGCAGGCTTTCGGCAAGAGCGTGCTCGACGGGCTGCTCGCTCGCTCCGAGGAGGTGGTCGGCGTCTATTGCGCGCCCGACAAGACCGGGGGGCGCCCGGACCCGCTCAAGGAGACGGCGCTCGAACACGGCTTGCCCGTGTTCCAGCCGGCGTCCTACCGCCGCGAGGAAGTCTGGGAGCAGATGGCTTCGCTCGAACCGGATCTCTGCGTCATGGCCTACGTGACGCTCTTCGTGCCGCAGCAGGCGCTCGACATCCCGACTCACGGCACGATCCAGTACCACCCGTCGCTGCTGCCAAGGCACCGCGGCCCGAGCTCGATCAACTGGCCGATCATCTGGGGCGAGACCGAGACGGGGCTCTCGATCTTCTGGCCCGATGACGGTCTCGACGAGGGTCCGATCCTGCTGCAGAAGACCATCGCGATCGGCGACGACGACACGCTCGGCTCGCTCTACTTCAATCACCTGTACCCGATGGGGGTTGCAGCGATGCTCGAGGGCGTCGACCTCGTCCGTGACGGCAATGCGCCGCGCATCGAGCAGGACCACAGTCAGGCCACCTACGAAGGCTGGTGCCGCCGCGATCTCGTCAGGATCAACTGGCACATGCCGCAGCAGGCGGTCTGGAACCTCTTGCGCGGAGCGAACCCGCAGCCCGGCGCCTGGTCGACGTTCGAAGGTGAACCCGTCAGCATCTACGATGCAGTCAAGGTGCCCGAGGCGCTGAGCGTCCAGCCCGGCCAGGTGACGGCCGTGGACGATGACTCGGTGACGGTTGCGACGGCCGACGGCCAGCTTCGCTTGCTCAAGGTCCGGCCGGCCGGCAGCGGCAAGATCGGCGCCGGCGAATGGGCCGCCGCTGCCGGCATCAGGAAGGGGGCGCGACTCGGCGTGTGAGGGTCCCTGGACGATAGCGTCGCGATATTTCGCGGCGGACGGCCATGTAACGGCGCTGTCTCCGGAGCACGCACACAACGGCCATGTCCATGGGCGGGTAGGGCGCCTTGGGAGTGCGTGCGGCAGAACCCTTCGACATTAAACGGTTCGACAAGCGCCGAACGTCGCGCCGCTTACGCGCCGCCGTTCTCGGCCCGCATGAGAATCTCCACGACCGCGTCCGACACTTCGTCGACCCGCCCGTCGATCCCTTCAAGCGCGGTGTCGAGCGGCGACCTGCCGAGTGCGTCGACGATGTCGACTTCGGCGCCTTGCTCGATCAGGTACTCGACGACGCGTGGCCAGCCGAAGCGAATGGCGCCGTAGAGCGCCGTCTGCGCTTCGCGGTCCGTCATCGAGTTTCTGCGGGCGATGCGCGCGGTACGGCTATGGATGTCGGTGACCCTCGAGTTGATGTCTGCGCCTGCGGCGAGCAGGACCTCGAGTGTTGCGATCACGCGCGATTCGACGTCACCGCGAAAATTGATCCGCCGGTCACTGCGCGAGACGCCCATGCCCGCGGCGGCCATGAGCGGCGTGACGCCCATCACGTTCGGCAGGTCCACGAGCGCGCCGTGATCGAGCAGCGCGCGCACGGTTTCGGTGTCGTGGCCGCTCGCGGCGCGCAGCAGCGGCGTCGCCCCCGTCGTCAGGAGGTTGTCCCTGAAGCGGCTGCTGTTGCCGCCGCGGCCCGGGCGCAGCATGTTGAGCTGGGGATTGGGATCGACGCCCGCCTCGAGCAACATGCGGACGATGTCCCGGGGCGTCGTCTCGCCGGTGATCACGGGCATGGCAGGGCCCGTGTTCGCACCGCTATACGAACTCATGTCGACGGCCGCGTAGAGCGGTGTGCGTCCCCACCAGTCCCAGACATTGGGGTTCGCGCCGTTCTCGAGCAGGAGCCTCGCCGTGTCGTAGCTGAAGTTGTCGAAGGCCACGAGCACGGGCGTCACCCCGTCAGGGTTCGGCTGGTTCACGTCGGCGCCCGCCGCGACGATGGCCGCGGCGCAGGCCGTGCAGCGCGACCGTGCCGCATACAGCAACGCTGTGAGCCCGCCGGTCGGCCGGTACTGCGCGCGCGGTTCGGAGGTGATCTGCGTAGACCAGTCGTGCGCCAGCGCCTGTACGTTGACGTCCGCGCCGTGGTTGACGAGGAACTCGACGATGTCCGGTGCGGGCGTATCCGCGGCCCACATGAGCGCCGTCTGGCCGCGCCACGTTTCGCGCGCGCTGACGTCGGCGCCGTGCCGGACGAGCAACTCGGCGATCTCGAGCGAGCCCGCGCGCGCGCTCAGCATCAGCGCCGTCTGCCCCTCCTGGTTGGGCGCCTCGACGTCGGCGCCGGCGTCCAGCAGCATTTCGACGAGTTCGACGTTCGCGGTCTTGACGGCCTCCGCCAGGGGACTTGAGCCGTAGCGGTTCGTGACGTCGGGCCGCGCCCCGTTTCCAAGCAGTGCTTCCACGAGTTCGGCATCGAGCCGGTAGACGGCCCAGTGCAGCGGTGTCGTGCCGTCGCCCTGAGCCTGGTTGACGTCCGCACCGTCCCGGATCGCCTCGAATGCAGCGTCCCGGTCGCCGCTCTGGATCAGCTCGGCGAGCGCTCCGCAGGCCACTGCGGGGCCCGCGGCGAGCAGAAGGCCGGTCAGCCAAAATACCGGGATTCTCGTTCGGATTGCCATCGCCTCAGCTCACCCCGTGAGACAACTGCCCGGGACCGCGACCAGGGTGCGCTGAACCGTCCTGCGCGATGCCCACACGCCTCAAACGCCCGCGATCTCGCCCGTGCTGTCGGCGAAGCTCTGCATCTGGAGCCCGACCTTGTTGAGCACAGTGAGATGCAGGTTGGAAAGCGTCGTGCGTTCCGGCAGATCGATGTGCCGGCCGCCTGCGAGCGTGCCCGCGCCGCCGCCGACCAGGATCGTCGGCAACGGGTAGTTGTTGTGCCGGTCGCTGTTGCTCATGTTCGATCCGTACATGAGCAGCGAGTTGTCGAACAGCGTGCCCTCGCCGTCGGGAATCGAGTCAAGCTTCGCGACGAAGTCCGCAAAGCGCTCGACGTGGTAGCGTTGGATCAGGGCGAGCTTGCGCAGCCGGTCGACGTTGTTCGCATGGTGCGACAGCGGGTGGAACGCGTCGGAGACGCCAATGTGGTTGTAGGTCCGGTTCGTGCCTTCGGCAACCATGATGTACGACGCGACGCGCGTCAGGTCCGCCTGGTAGGCGAGCGCGATCAGGTCGAACATGAGCCTGACCTGCTCGTCGAAGGAATCGAGCTCGCCGATCGGCGCCTCGGGCACTTCGATACCGGAGAGATCCCGCTGCTCGGCAAACTCGACGCGCCGCTCGATCTCCCGCACGGTGTCCAGGTAGTCGCCGAGCAATGCGCGGTCGCTTGCGCTCAGGCGCCGCTGCAAGGCATGCGTGCGCTCGGAGATGAGATCAAGGATGCTCCGGGTCTGGCGCGCGATCGCCTCGCGTTCTTCGGGCGTATCGCCTTCGCCGAATAGCTGCGCGAACACCTTGCGCGGATTGAATTCCATCGGCAGGGGCGTCGAGGCGTTGCGGAACGACAGGGTCGAACTGTAGTAGCAGGCGCCGCCGCCCGAGCAGGCCGCCACCTGGATCGTGGTTTCCGACGCGACCTCGAGCGAGGGCAGTGCGGTGTCCTGGCCGATGTGCCCGGCGATGATCTGGTCGATGGTCGGCGCCATGCTCGCGCCGCGCTGGCCCTGGTCCGGCGCGATGCCGCTGAGCCAGGTGGCCGGCGTCGTGGTATGCACGGTGTTCCGGGCGGCCTTGTTCTCGAGGTAGCCGAACGACGTCAGCTTGTGCTTGTAGTCCTCGAGCGGCTCGAGGATCGGGCTCAGCGTGAAGTCGGCGCCCGACCCGCTCGGCGTCCAGTGATCGAGTTCCGCCCCATGAGCCGTGTTCCACATGATTGCGCCATGCGGGATGTAGAAGAAGCCTGCGCGCAGCTTCGGCGCGGCGGCCGTCTGGGCCAGGGCGGTCGCTGCCGGGATCATCGCGTCGAGCAGCGGCAGCCCGACCGAGACGCCGGCGCCCTTGAGCAGCGTTCTTCGGGACAGGTGTTTCTTCGTGAGATACATGAACCTTCCCCCTGTCAGTTGAGCCGCGCGGCGCCGCTTTGCGGTGCGGCGGCGGCCCGCAGTGCGTCCGCTTCGGCCTCGTCGGCCGGCGCCTGCATGCGGAAAGCGTCGCTCGCGACGATTCCGGTCACGATCGCCGACAGGCGGTAATCCTGCTCGGCGGCGGCGCGCACGACGGCGCGTACCTGTGGCATGTCATGATACTCAAGCTCGCGCCCGAGCGCGTACATCATGAGTTTCTCGGTCAGGGCCTGCACGAACTGGTCGGACCGGCCGAGCAGGGCCTCGCGAAGTTCGACGGGACCATCCACGGCGATGCCCCCGGGCAGATTCGTGCTCGCATCGATCGGCGCATCGGCGAGTTCGTCGAAGTCGCGCCACCGGCCGGTCACGGTGAAGTTCTCGAGCGCCAGGCCGTACGGATCGATCACGCCGTGGCAGCCGTCGCAGTTCGGCGCCTCGCGGTGCTGCTCCAGGCGCACGCGGATCGTCTTCGGCTGCTCGCCCTCGGGTGTCGTTAGGTCCGTTTCGACGTTGGGGGGCGGCGGCGCGGGCGGTGTGCCCATGAGCTTTTCGAGTACCCAGGCGCCGCGCAGCACGGGAGACGTGCGGTCGCCGTAGGACGTGCGCAGCAGCACGGCCGCCTTGCCGAGCAACCCGCGGCGGTAGTCGTCCTCGAGCACGACGCGCCGGAATTGTGGGCCGCGCACCGAATCGATGCCGTAATGCTCCGCGAGCCGGTCGTTGAGGAAAGTGTGATCGGCCGTAAGCAGCATACGGACGTTACGCTCCTCGAGCAGCACGCTGGCGATGAAAAGTTCAAGCTCGGTCGCGAAGTCCGCGCGCAGTTCGTCGCTGAAATCCGGGAACAGCCGCTCGTCCGGTTCGACGTCCTCGAGTTCGTCGAGGTTGAGCCAGCGCAGCGCGAAGCCTGTGACGAGCGATTCGGCGCGCGGGTCGGCGAGCATGCGCCTGACCTGCGTTTCGATGACTCCCGGGTCCCCGAGGGCGCCGGAACTTGCAAGGTCGAGGAGTTCGTCGTCCGGACCCTGGCTCCAGAGGAAGAACGACAGCCGTGTCGCGAGCTCGAGTTCGCTGAGCGCGTGGAGGCCTTCGCTGTCGTGGTCCTCTGGAGGAGCGATCGCGCGATACAGGAATTCGGGGCTTGCGAGGACGGCCGTCAGGAGTTGCTCGACGCCCGCGTCGAACGCGCCCTCCGCGCCGGCGACGGATTCGCGGCCCGCTTCGTAGAACGGCATGAGCCGATCGATGTCGTCCTGGTCGACCGGTCGGCGGAACGCGCGCCGGGCGAGATTGGCGGCGATGCGTTCGGCACAGCCCCGTTCCCGTTCCCGAACCTCGGGTTCGCAGATGAAGACCTTCTCGCGGCTCGCGGTGCGCGAGACGCCCGTCGAATCGAACGGTCCGACGATCTCGATGCCGCCGATCACGCGCGGCACGCGCATCTGGCCGGAGAAACTGAAGCCGCCGTAGGGGGTGAAGCCGTAGATCGTGCCATCGGTCGCCGCTTGCGAGCGTTCGATGAAGGTGACGACGATCTCGTGCACGCCGGCCGTGACGGTTACGGGGATATCGGCAAACCGCTGCATGAGGTCCGCCCGGGCCGGTGCGCCGAAGCGGTTGACGAACTCGAGATCCTCGATACCGCCGAGCCGGGCGCGGAATACCTCGGTTCGATCGACGAGGACGACGAGCGTGTGCTCGGTTTCGAGCGACCGCGGGTAGAGCCCCACGTCGAGGTCGGTGATGTTGAACCGGTACTCGCCATCGGACGGGAACACGTGCGTGAACATGGTCCCGCCGCGCGTGCCGAGCGGCATGCCGTCGACGTAGCCGTCCTGATCTCCGCCCGGTGGCGGGAAGTAAACGCTCGCAAGCTTGGGTCGGGTTTCGCCGACGGCAAGCCGTGCCACGGTTCGCGCCGTGCTGACGTATTGCTCGAGGAAGGCGGGCGAAACGCTCAGTGCAGCCGCGATGTTGCTGAAGCCGTCGACCTCGATGTCGGTGGGCAGGTATTCGGCGGGATCGATCTCGACGCCGAGCAGGTCCCTGACCGCCGTGGCATATTCGGTGCGGTTCAGCCTCTGAACGGGCACGTGCCCCGCCACCGGCGCCTCGCTGCCCGTATCGATCGTCCGTTCGAGCCAGCCGACGAAACTGTCGATGCGCGATTCTTCCGGCCGCGCATTGCCGGGCGGCGGCATGAGGCGGCCGCGCAGCTTGCGCACGGCCGCTTCGAAGATTTCGGCGTGCTCCGGGACGGCGTCCGGCGTCAGCCCTTCGAACACGATGCCGCCCGCAAACTCGGCTTCGTTGTGGCACTCCGTGCAATAGGACTCGAGCAGGCTCCAGTGCTGCGCGGGCCGGTCGGCAAACGGCGCAAGCAGATAGACGCCGATCGCGCCCGCAACGACCGCTCCGGACATGCCGACCGTAATCAGAACCTTGCGTGTTTGCCTGCTTGCGGGCATCCGATCAAGCATAGAACCCCGCATCGATCCAGTCCAGATTGACTGACAACTACAACCCCCAATCTGCTGCAAGCCAAAGGGAGGTGCGCGCGGAGTTCTCGATCCTATCCACGCAATCGCGTCGCGCATTCCCGATCCTCCGATCCCCCATCCGCGACAAGCCAAGGGGAGGCGCATTACGGGCTGCTCGAAACCCTCGCGCGCAGGGATGCGCGCGCGGAGCCTCCAGGGACGGATTCACGGCGTGTTTCAAGCAGCCCGTAATGCGCCTCCCCGCACCCTCGCGCCAACGCTCACCCGGCGCGTTTAAAGCACCCGGTGGCGTGATTCGTCGAACCTGCCGTCCCCGATTGACACGACAGGCGCTTCTCTTCATCGTGTGAGCCCGCTTCACCGGGGCGTTGAGAGTATGAGTGGACGATTCGAGCTGGTCAGCGTGCTTGCCTGCCCGCGCTGCGACCACGCGCCGTTGACCGCAGCCGACGGCCGGCACCGTTGCGACGCGTGCCGGATCGATTTCCCGACTCTGGACGGGATCCCGTGGCTTTTCGCCGAACCTTCCGCGTCGCTCGGCGAGTGGCGGAGTCGCGCCGACTTCACGATGCAGACCCTTGCGCACGAGCAGCGGCGCCTGCAGGCGGCCGCTTCCGCGGGCGACGTCAGCGACCTCACGCGCCGGCGGCTCACGAAGCATGCCGAGGCGACCCGGGCGCACGCCGAGCATCTCGGTACGCTGCTCGCGCCGCTCAAACTCGAGCCGCTGACGGCGAGCTTCGCGACCAACCTCGCGTTCAGAACGCGCGTGCCGTCCGATCAGGGCCTGATGAAGTACGCCTACAACATCCATCGGGACTGGTCGTGGGGCAAGGACGAGAACGAAGCCTCGTTCGCGATCGTGCGAGAGGCGCTCGCCGGTGCATCGCCGGGCAAGACCCTCGTGCTCGGCGCGGGCGCCGGGAGGCTCGCCTACGACGTGCACACGCGCACGGACTCCGAAGCCACCGTCGTGGTCGATTTCAATCCGTTCCTGCTGTTCCTCGCGCGACGCATCACGACCGGGGAGACGGTCGAACTCTACGAGTTCCCACTCGCGCCAAGATCAATCGACGACCATGCGGTGCTGCGCACGCTCGAGGCGGAACAGCCCTGCCGCGACGGCCTGCATTACGTGCTCGCCGACGCACACCGTCCGCCGTTCGTCAAGGGCGGTTTCGATACCGTGCTGACACCCTGGCTCGTCGACATTTTGCCCGAACGCTTCGGGACGCTGTGCAAGCGCATCAACGCGCTGCTGTCGGACGGCGGCCGCTGGATCAATTTCGGATCGCTGAGCTTTCATGTCGGCGACCCGGCTTTGCAGTACTCGAAAGAGGAGTGCGCCGAGATCATCGCCGAAACGGGTTTCGACGCGCCTGTGTTTTCGGAAACGTCGATGCCGTACCTGTGCTCGCCGGCGAGCCGGCACGGGCGTCACGAACAGGTGCTCGGCTGGACCGCGGACAAGCAGCGGGATGTGCCGAAGGCGCCGCGTCACAAGGCGCTGCCCGACTGGCTGGTGCTCGGCAAGGATCCGGTGCCGCTGCTCGATTCCTTCCACCTGACGGCCGAATCGACGCGCGTTCGCGCCTACATCCTGTCGCTGATCGACGGGCGCCGTTCGCTCGATGACATCGTTGCCGTGTTCGATCAGCAGAAGCTCATGACGCACGAGGAAGCCGAGGCGACGATTCGCGAACTCCTGATCAGGCTCTACGAGTCGAGCCGACGCAGGTAGCGCGGGCGACGGCTTTCGCCCGGCCCGATCCTCTGCCGTAGCCCCCCTCAGGCAAGCCCCGAGGCGCGTGCCTGCTCGAGCGCAAGCACGGCCTGATCGCGGTCGCCGTCGCCGTGGGCGACGGCCTCGATCAGACGGTCGCGATAGACGTTGTGGCTCGGCATCGGCACGCTCGCCAGATCGGCCGTCGCCGCGATGAGGTTGGCGTCCTTGAGTCCGACCGTAATGGGCGAACCGACCTCGTCGTAGGTCTCGTCCACCATCTTTTGACCGTAAATCCTGTAGGCCGGGGCCGAGAAGAGCCCTTCGGTCATGACGTCCTGAAAGACCTGCGGCTCCACGCCGTACTTGCGCACGAGCGAGAAGCCTTCGGCCATCGCGATCATGGCGCAGCCGAGCACGGCGTTGTTGGCGAGCTTGATCGCACTTGCGGATTCAGGCTTCGTCCCGGCGAGAAAGGCGCGGCGACCCATCGCCTCGAGCAGCCCGCCGCAGCGGCGGACGGCCTCGTCGGGACCGGCGACGACGATGCCGAGTTGTCCTGCGGCCGCGAGGTCGGGCCGGCCGAGGACGGGCGCCGCGACGAGCGTCTGTCCGGCCGCGGCATGCCCGGCTTCAAGCTCGCGGATCGTGGCGACGCCATGCGTGCCCATGACGAGGTGGATGCCGCCGGCGCCGAGGGTTTCGCAGAGGCCGCCCGGTCCCAACGCGACTTCGGAGACGACGGTATCGGCGACGAGCATGGTCACGACGACCTCGCCCGCGGCGCCGACCTCGGCGACCGACGACGCTGCCTGTGCGCCGGCGGCGGTCAGCGGGGCCGCCTGCGCGGCGACGACATCGTACACGGCGAGATCATGTCCGGCGGCGAGTATTCGCCCGGCCATGCCTTGCCCCATTCGGCCAAGACCGATGAAGCCTGCGTTCATGATGGACCTCGGGTTGTGGATCGGTGCGGGTGACTTTCCGGCGGGACATTCTAGCAGCGGACCGGCTGCGCAAGACCGTGTGAACCGGCGCTCCCCTGTAGCCATGACACCATGGCCGGACGATCGATCGAGGTCACCGCATCCGTTGCGAACGTCTCCGGAGGCGGCTCGATCAGGACCGGCGTGTGTGGGATACTGACTGATCGACAGGCAAACACTCCACGACGTTGAGCGCAGAAAGCAGGCAGGCAGTAACTGACGCACTGGGCCTGGCCGACCGACACGATGCGGCGGGGCGCCACGAGGATGCGGTCAATGCCCTGGCGAGGGCGAGCGCCCAGGGCGATCTCGAGGCGACGACCGCGCTCGGCAAGCGTCTGATCATCGGCGATCGCGCGCCGTACATGCCCAAGGACGGCGCGAAGCTCCTGTCCGATGCCGCACGTGCCGGCAACGTCGACGCTTCGCTCCGGCTCGCCTGCATGACCGCCCTCGGCGCGCACGTGCCGCAGAGCTGGGAGGGTGCGCTCGGGCTGCTCGTGCACGCGGCGACTCTGGGTTCGAAATCGGCGCGCGGGCAGCTACGCGTGCTGGCCGGACGAGACGCCGCGTCGGACACGGACGAGGATTGGGCGGACCTCGCCCGGTCGATCGACCTCGCCGCGTGGCTCGCGCCGGTGCCCGGCGAAACCCTGCACGAAGGCCCGCTGGTCCGGTACTTCCCGACATTCCTCAACGACGCGGCCTGCGTCTGGATACGGGACCACATGCGCGATTATCTGAAGCCCGCGCAGATCTACAGCGGCGACAAGCTGCGCCACGTCCAGGACGAGATGCGCACGAACAGCGTCGGCGCCATGCACCTGGCATGCATCGATGTCGTGAACGTGGTCGTCCAGTATCGAATCTCCGCGGTATGCGGAATGCCGGTCGACAACTTCGACGGACCGACGGCGCTGCACTACGATATCGGCGAGGAAATCAAGGATCACTGCGACTATATCCACCCGAAGATCCCGAACTACGAGCAGGAACTCGCCACGCACGGCGAGCGGCTCATCACGTTTCTGCTTTATCTCAACGGCGACTTCGAGGGCGGCGAGACCGCGTTCCCCTTGATGGGCTTGAGCCACAAGGGGATCGGCGGCGATGGCATTTTCTTCGTGAACGTGAAGCAGGACGGCACGCCGGACGGCCGCTCGCTGCACGCAGGACGCCCTCCGACCGGCGGCGAGAAGTGGCTGCTGTCGCAGTTCGTTCGCGCGCGCCCCGTGTACAACACGCCGGCGGAGACGCTCTACTGAGCGGTACGCCGCGCTGAAGATGTCCGGCCAGGACACGGGCCGCTTTCCGGGCCAGACTCGCGATGGCGCCATGGGTGACTTCGAGCGCGCGGTCCTGCGCTCCAACGAGTGCCTTGAACTTCAACGCTTCGATGAGGCCGAGCGGGAGCTCGAACGGGCGGTCGCACTGAAACCGTCCGACACCGCAGCACAGTTCGGGCTCGCGAAGCTCCGTTACATGCGCGGCGACCCGGCCTTTGCGCGTGACCTGTCTCGCGCGGCCGCAAGCAGGCGCGACGACGACGACCTCCGCATGCAGTTCGCCGAAGTGCTGCGCATGACGGGTGATCTTGCCGGCGCGGAGCTGCTGTGGCGCGAACTGATCGCGCGCAGAGGTTCTCGCGCGGAATTCCGGGCAGGGCTCGCAATCGCGCTTCACGAAGCCGGTCGCGTCGATGAAGCCCTTGAGGTGGCGCTGGCCCGCGAGACAGCTCAGCCTGCAGACCTCGTACCGGCAGAGACGGTCACCGCGATCCTGCTGTCGCTCGGCCGCGCCGACGAGTCCATGCCGCTGATCCGCGCCGAGCGCGAGCGCGCGCCGCTCGACCAGGTCTGGATCGCCCACGAGGCGACGGCTGCGCGCCTTCTGGACGATCCGGCTTACGAGAAACTCTACGACTACGATCGCGTCGTCCGTGTCTATGACATCGAGGCGCCGCCGGGCTTCGCTTCGGTGGACGAACTCAATGCCGCGCTCGCCGAGACCCTTTCCGCACGGCATGGACTCGTTCGCCCGCCGTTCAACCAGAGCATGCGGTTCGGCACGCAGACGACCGGCAATCTCGTCGCGGCAACCGACCCCGCGATCCGCGCGGCGCTCGCCGCGTTTCTCGACCCGATCGCCGACTATCGCTCCAGTATCGGCGCAGCCGTCGACCATCCCCTGTCGGTCCGCAACCGTGGCGAGGCGGACTACAGGGGTTGCTGGTCGGTGCGGCTCAAGGCGCAGGGATTCCACGTCAATCACCTGCACCCGGAGGGTTGGCTGAGTTCCGCCTACTATGTGTCCGCGCCGGACGAGACGGCCGATACGGCGAAACAATCCGGCTGGCTCAAGTTCGGCGAACCGGCCCAACCCGTGCCGGGCGCGGGACCCGCGAGGACGATTCAGCCGAGACCGGGCCGCCTCGTGCTCTTCCCGTCGTACATGTGGCACGGCACGACGGCCATCCACGGCGACGAGCCGCGCCTGACGATGGCGTTCGACGTCGTCACGCGAGACCGGGAGCCCGCGCCGTAGAAAGCTGGCTTGAGTATCTGCGCCTTCCAGTTATCGTTTCGCGAACTGGCGCGGGAGAGCTTCCCGGTCACACGGCGGCAGTCGCCGTGCAGGGTACGCGCCGCTCCGGCAGCGTCAGGCACGCTGTCCGTCAGCACATCCCTCCAAATGAAAGCGGCGGGCCGAAGCCCGCCGCCAGGTTGGTTTCGCCTCAGGGCGATCAGAACGTCATCTTCAGGCCCACGTAGTACCGCCGCCCGAGCGGGTCGTAATAACCGGGCTCGGTATTGCCGAGGTTGTGGTCGGGATTGATGCCTCGGGAGGGATCTCCCGGATCAAGTCCCACCACCGGCGGATCCTCGTCGAACAGGTTGTCGATTCCGGCGCGCAGTTCCATTCGATCGTTGATCGAATAGCGCGCGAACAGGTTCAACAGGTTGTACGAGTCGACGGGCCGGACGCGCGTCGTGGGATCCCTGGCCGCCGTCTCGTCCTTGATCGACGGGAAGTGCCGCCACTGGACGCCCACCGACGCGTTCGAGAACGCATAGCTGAACGTCGACACGAGTCGGTAATCGAACTGACCGCCGTTCTCGAAGGTCCCGATCGCATCGAATACCGGTGCGGCGGGATTGTCCTGCGTCTCGAATCGATCGACTATCGTGGCAACCGTGTTGATGTTGAAGTTGCCGGGGCCCATGTCCCGTCCCCAGTTGACCGACATGTCGATGCCCGTCGTCTCGAGCACGCCCGAGTTGAAGAACGGCGCCTGCACGCGTGAGCGCAAACCGCTCGACGGGCTGCGCGTGATCAAGGCGCACCAGCCGCCGGGGTCATCGATCGAGAGGCTCGGGTTCGTGTCGCCGTCGTTGCCGGTCGGCGTGCCGTTGAAGCACTGCTGGTAGACGAACACCGAATCGAGCGGCGAGATTGCGCCCGCGATCTCGATATTGTAGAGGTCGAACGAAGCCACGAGATTGTCCAGGCCGCCGGGGCCGTTGAGCACGACGCCGAGCGTCCAGGTTTCAGCTTCCTCGGGCTGCAGGTCTTCGTTGCCCTGGATGATCTCGATCTCGAGCGGGAAGAACGGCGCGCCCGGCCGGGCGTGGAAGTCCGGACCGCCCGGACCCGTATCGAAGTCCGAGGTGTTGTTGCCGATGATCGCCCGACAGAGCGCCTGCACCTCGAGCCGCCGCGGGTTGTCCGCACGGTTGCCCCAGGGCGCCAGCGTCGTGTAGGCGCAGGGATCGCTCGGCGGGAACGAGACGACGTCGACGGCAGGTCCCGTGTAGAGCTCCGACACGTTCGGCGAGCGCGTTGCGAACTGGAAGCCGCCGCGCAGGCGAACGGCATCGGTCGCGTTCCAACTGAACAGCGCCTTCCATGTCTCCGCACTGCCCGTGATGTCCGAATCGGAGAAACGCAGACCGAGTTCGAGCTCGAGGTTTTCCATCACCGGCATCAGGAACTCGCCGTAGATCTCGGTCATGGTCTGGGCGCCCTCGACCTGGTTCGAGGCGAAGAGCCCCTGGACCTGCACTTCGGTATTGACGTCGTCGTTGACCTCGGACGGCTGGAACAGGAAGTTGTTCTTGCGCTGCGTGCCGCCGACGGCGAAACGCATCTCGCCGACCCAGTTCTCGCCGGCGCTGCCCTCCATGTTCACCGTCGCGATGTCCTGAGTGATCTGCGTGAGCTGCTTCATCTTCGACTCGATGGATTCCTTGCAGTCAGGCGAGATCGGCAGCGACACGATGCCCTGGGCCGCGAAGATCGGCACGCCGGATTCGCAGGACTGGCGATAGCTCGTGCTTCTCACGGTAGTGGGACTCGTCGGCTGATTCAGCACGTTGTTGCCGGCCCGGCCCCAGTCCGGTGCGGCAACGATCGACTGATAGCGCTGCAGCGAACCGTTGTTGGCGCCGAGATACCAGTTGGAAGTGCGGCCGGTCGAGACGTAGGCTTCCCAGCTCCCGTCGATCGCATCGATTCCGCCTTCGACGCCGGCCATGATCTGGTAGACGTCGGACTGGTTGCGCGCCCTTTCCGGGCCCATGAAGTCGAGGCCGCGGAACACGGTCCAGGCTTCATCCGGATTGGCGCGCGAGGCGAGCAGCGTCGCGAGGTCCTCGGGGATCTCGCGGCCGTCGACCGGCACGTAGGCCTGCCAGACGGTGATCGCCGGTACGTAGCTCGAGACCTGCTGGACGTCGACGCCGCTGTAGTTGGCCTGCACGAACGCCGTGATGTCGTCGCTCATGTCGAGGGTCGCGCGTCCGAAGGCGGAACGCCGCTCGAGCGGCGATGACAGGTTACGTTCCATGTAGACCTGCTGGAGCTGGCCGTTCGGCTCGAAGCGGACGCCCGAGTAACCCAGCCCGTCGATTTCCGTCTTGTGCAGCGGTCCCTTGTAGTTGTAACCGCCCGGAACGCCACGGCCACCGAGCAGGAAGATCGAGCCGTCCGGGTTGAAGTAGAACTCGCTGTTGCGCGGCACCGTGCCGTCCACGTAGTTCGGGTCGTAGCTCCGGAAGAGCGCGTCGACGGCTTCCTGGCTCGGCGAATTGCGGTTAGCCCTATAGCCCGGCGTCTGCAGGAATCCGCCGGAGTCCGAGTTCGGGTCGAACCAGCCGGCTGTCGCCCAGTCGCGGTCTCTGACCCTGACTTCATCGCGCCGCGTCCATTCGACTCCGAGCAGGACGTTGCCGCGCCCATTGGCCGCGTTCATGCCGATCACGCTGCTGAACTTCGTTTCCGCGCCGTCGCCCTGAGACGCTTGGCCAGACTGGAAGTCCATCTCGACGCCTTCGAAATCCTCCTTGAGGATGAAGTTCACGACGCCGGCCAGCGCATCCGGTCCGTACACGGCCGAAGCGCCGCCCGTGATCGTTTCGACACGCTCGATGGCCGCCGACGGAATCGTGTTGACGTCGACGATGAGCAGAGCGTTCGCGGGCTGCGCCCGTCGGCCGTCGAGCAGCACGAGGTTACGGTTGGGACCGAGGCCCCGCATGTTGACGCTCGCGACGCCGGGTGTGACGAAACCCGACGGTTCCGTCTGGCCGGTCGTGAACTGCGTGGTCTCCGGAACGAAGTGCGGCATGGCGTTCAGCACGCTTTCGACCGCGAGCGTGCTCGATTGCTCGAACTGCTCGGTCTCGATCGACACGATCGGACTCGCCGAAGTCAGGTCGCGGCGCACGATGCGCGATCCTGTGACCGTCACTTCTTCCAGCACATCCTCCTGGCCCATGGCCGGACTCACCGCGGCCGTGCCGAGCACGGCTGAGATCGCAGATGCGAGCACGGTGAGATTGGTTGGGCCGGAAGGTGCTGGTCTGACATTTCTTATTGTCATGACAGATAGCCCTCCATCTTTTTCTTGTATTGCGCAGATACAACAATTCAAGGAAATTCGAAAGCAACAAGCTTCGAATCCCTTGTAGGACGACAGCAACAGTTGCGTCATCCCGGTAGCAGTCTAGCGCAGAAAACCGAGAAATTGACAATTAATCAGACAAAATGATGACTGCGCTTCCGGTGGTCCCGTGTGACGCGTTTGCGCTGTTGTATGCTTGACGGAGGGTTCGTATTGCTGCCGATCTGAAGCAGTCCGGATCGAGTTCGAGGGGGAAAGTCGACAATGAACAGAGCACGGCGCCGTGCAACGTTGGTACCCGGTTTCGCGGCTGCCCTGGGAGCCGCCGTCGCATTTCCGTTGCCTCAACCGGGTTTCGCCCAGACCGATGACGCCGCGACCCTCGCGGATTTTCGCGCCTGCGGCGCACTCCAGCGCGACAGTGCGCGCCTGGCCTGCTTCGATGGGGTACTCGCCGCGGACCGCGAAGGCGGTGGCATCGACGAGGTCGCCGCGTCCGTCCCGGTCACCGAGACGGTCGCGCCGGAGCCGTCGCCTGTGGCGGCCGAACCGACGGAAACGCCTGTCGTGCGTTCCGAGGAGCCGGAACCGGCCGAATCTCCCGTCGCGGCCGCTCCGCAGCCGGAACCTCCGGAAGCGGTGGCTGCGAGCATCGCGCAGAGCGACCCGCCGGAAGCACCGCCTGCAGGCGGCCCCCCGGCGCAGCCTTCAACCGCAACTGCCGAGCGAACCGCGGCCGCAAGCGCAGGCGGCGAGGAGGCCGCAATAGCGACATCGAACTCGAACGCGTCCCGAGGCCGGTCGGCCGAGCCAGCGCCCGCAAGCGAAACTCGCGCCGCAGCGGATCGCACGCAAGTCGCGGTCGCGGCAGGCTCCGAACGCGCCGAAGCGTCGGCATTCACGATCGTGGAAATGACTACCCGGATACCGGGCGCCGCGCGTTTCATCACCGACGACGGGCGCGTCTTCGTTCAGACGAGCGGCGGCAGCAACTACCGGAACTTCCCCGACGCGCCGTTTCCGGCCACGCTCGAGGACGGCGCGCTGGGTTCGAGCTTCCTGCGGCTCGGTCCGCGCTTGCGCGTGCGAGTCCGCGCTGTCGAGTAAGCTCCGCCCGCCGCCGCCGAAACAGCAGCCCAAACGAAAGGCGGGGGCTTTCGCCCCCGCCGTATTGGGTGCCGTCGTAGCGGCGCGCGATGCGCTGCTAGATTTCCATGCGGCCCGTGCTGTGGCCGACCGACTCGATCTCCGAGCCCAGCATGTCGGCCATCGCGAGCAGCAGGTTGGCCGTAGGCAGATCCTTCTCGGCCGCGATGTGGCGGTTGCCCTCGAGGCGGCCGCCGGCGCGTCCGAGCAGCACGGCCGGGACGTTGTGGCGGTCGTGCACCGGACCGTTGCTCATGCCCGAGCCGAAGTAGATCAGCGAGGAATCGAGCAGCGTGCCGTCGCCGTCAGGCGTCGACTCGAGCTTGCCGAGGAACTCGGCGAGCTTGACCATCTGGTAGGAGTTGATCCGCGCGTACTGGTCGAGCGACTCTTCGGTGTCCTTGTGATGCGAGGTGGTGTGGTGCGGCTCCGTGACGCCGAGGAAGGCGTAGCTGCGGCCGCTGGCCTCGTGACCCGTCATGAACGTGAAGACGCGCGAAATGTCGCCCTGGAACGCCAGGTGCAGCAGGTCGTACGTGACCGTCATGTGCGTGTCGAAGTCCTCGGGGATGCCGACCGGGCCGTCCGGCGCGTTGGCAACCACATCGGAGCGCATTTCCATCTTCTGGAGCTGCTCCTCGACGCGGCGGATGTTGGTCAGGTACTCGTCGAGAATCGCGTTGTCGCTGGCGCCGATCACGCGTTGCAGGCGCTTCGTCTCGTCGAGGACGGAGTCGAGCATGCTCTGCTTCCTGCGCATCCTCGCCAGGCGCTGCTCCGGAGTGCCGGGCTCGCCGTACATGCGCTCGAACGTGACCTGCGGGTTGATCGCGACCGGCGACGGGCTCTCGTCGTCGAGCCAGGACAGCGTGTTGAAGAAGACGCAGGGATAGCCGTCGCAGGCGCCCGCCGACGTGCCCATGTCTTCGGTGCCGAGTTCGAGTGAACGCAGCGGCGTATCGTCCGCGATCACGTCGGCAATGTACTGGTCGACGGTCTTCTTCGAACGGACGATGTTGAAGTCGCCGTTGTTGCTGAGCGGCCCGGTGCCGTTCAGGAACGCGGCGCTGGCGCCCATGTGGATGCCGCCCATGTCCTTGCTGCCGTCCGGCGCCTTCATCTGGCTGATCGTCGTCAGGTACTGGCGGAACGGCTCCAGCGGCTGCATGATCTGGTTGAACGCGAAGTCCTTGCCGACCTGCTCCGGGTGCCACATCTGCGGATAGATGCCGTTGGGCACGTAAACCGCGCCGAACCGCAGCCGCTCGCCGGCGGCAGTCAGGCTCTGGGCGGTTGCGGCAGGTACCATCGAATCGAGCAGCGGCAGGGCAACGGCGGCGCCTGCGCCTCGCAGGAACATTCGACGATCCAGATGCTTCTTGGTGATGAACATGGTGACTACTCCCCGCTGGTAGCGATTGTGACAGTCCCGTCGCCCTCAGGAAGGTTGCGGCGCATCTGAAACGGGTAACTGTCGATAATTCCCAAAAGTATAGCTTCCAGACTGTAATTTTGCACGGCTGAATTTCTTACGATCTGCCTGATGACCGGCAGGTCGGCCGGCTCGAGCCCTCGGCCGAGCGCATAGATCATGAGCTTCTCGGTGACGGTGCTCGCAAAAAGCTCCGGATCCGCGAGAAGCGCTTCTCGAAGCTCGGCCGGGCCGTTGACGACGGTACCGTCGGCGAGTATGCCCGCCGAGTCGATCTCAAGTCCCTGGCGGTCGACCACTCGCCACTGTCCGACCGCGTTGAAGTTCTCAAGCGCGAACCCCACCGGATCGATGTTGTCATGGCACGCGGCGCAGGCCGGATTGGCGCGATGCAACTCGAGCTGTTCGCGCACCGTGCTCGGCCGGCCCTCCGGAGCGCTCTCCTCGAGGTCCGGCACTTCGTCGGGCGGCGCCGGCGGCGGGTTGTTCCAGAACTCCGAGACGAGAAACTTGCCGCGGACGATCGGCGAGGTCCGCGTACCCTGCGACGTCAGCGACAGGATGCTGCCGTGGCCGAACAGGCCCCAGCGATTCGGGTCCTCGAGTTCGACGCGGCGGAAGCGCTGCCCGTAGACGCCGTCGATGCCGTAGTGACGCGCCAGGCGCTCGTTGAGGAAGGTGTAGCTTGCGGTCATGAGTTCGTGCACGGGCAGGTCGTCCCTGAGCACGTGCGCGAACAGCGATTCGGTCTCGCGGCGCATCGCCTGCCTGAGATTGTCGTCGAAATCCGGGAACAGCAGCAGGTTCGGCCGGACCCGCGAGTCGAGATTCCGGAGCTGCAGCCACTGGCCCGTGAAGTTGTCGACGAGTGCATCGGAACGGCTGTCGGCAATCATTCGCCTGACCTGCGCCCCGAGCACGGCGGGTTCCCTGAGTCGGCCCTGTTCGGCCACTTCGAGCAACTCCTCGTCCGGAATGCTCGACCAGAGGAAGAACGACAGCCGGGATGCAAGCTCGACATCGCTGATCGAGTGTGCGGAGCCGGGCGGCACGTCGGGCGATTCGGTCTCTGAGCGGAACAGGAACCAGGGGCTTACAAGAACGCGTGAGACGGCGGCATGGATGCCGGCGTGGAAGTCGCCGCCGAACGCGCGTTCGTCCTCGTAGAAAGCGAGCGGCGACGCGATGTCCTCGGCAGTGACCGGCCGCCGGAAGGCGCGGCGGGCCAGCGTCGCGACGATTTCCTCGGCACAGGCCGCCTCGTCGGCTGCCGATGCGGGCTCGCAGACGAAGATTCGATCGCGGGTCGGCGTGTCGCTGACACCCGTGACATCGAACGGCCCTTCGAGATAGGCAAACTCGATTCTCGGCATGCCGGAGGGGTTGTGGATTTCGAGTGACGCCCGGTCGACCCGCTCCCAGACGCTCTGGTCGACGCCCGTGCGTTCTCGCCAGGTCATCGCGATCGTGTGCGGACCGGCGGTCACGGAGACCGGGGGCGAGGTGAGCCTCGGGTCGATGTCGAACTGCAGCGTGTTGAAACCTTCGTCGAGCGAAACCTGATGATCTTCGGGACCGCCGATCAGCGCCGTGTGAACGACCTCGTCGTCGAGCAGCACGAGGAATTCGTGCGGCCGGTCGTGGCCTTCGACCCCGAACAGGCCCTCCTCGACGCCCCGCATGAGCCGTCCGCCGAACACGTACTGACCGTCCGCGGGGAAGTAATGCGTGACCTCGATTCCCCCGCGCGTGCCGAGCGGCAGGCCTGCGAGGTGGTAGTCCTGGGTCGTGTCGAAGGGGATGTTGTAGGTGGCGCGGGCCGGTTGTGCCTCCGGGTTGCCCATGGCCATGTCGGTGACCTGCAGGGCCACGGCCAGATAGCGCTCCAGAAGCAGCGGCGAGGTGGTCAGGAGGTCCGCGATGTTGTCGAAACCGAAGTCGCCGCCGTCGCTCGGCAGCAGCGCCGTCAGGTCGGCCTCGATTCCGAACAGGTCGCGGATCGCGTTCGCGTATTCGGCGCGATTGAGGCGATGGACCTTCGTTGAACTCGCATACGGCTGCGCAAAGGCCGCAGCGTCGAGCGTCTGCGTGAGCGCGTTGACGAACTCGACCCGGACCTCGGCATCCGGTTGCGGCCCGTCGCGCGGCGGCATGACGCCGAGCATGAGCCTGCGGCGGATTTCCTCGAACAACGCGGCATTCGCGTGAACGTCATCGAGCGAAATGCCTTCGAGCGACATGCCGCCCGTGAACTCGGTGTCGTTGTGGCACTCGACGCAGTAGGCGTCGAGCATCTGCCAGTTGCGCGCGAGCACGGCCTCGGGCTGGCGGCTCGTCCAGGTATAGGCCGCGATTGCGCCGACGATGACGACGGCGCCGGCCGTGTAGTACCAGCGTCTCACTATTCGGTGACCTCTTCGGGCGCAGGCTCGAGCCCCATGAGCTCACGCAGAACTACGGCGACCTCAGCCGGTTGCGCGCCCTGGGGCCGGCCGGCCTGTGCGCCCGTCAGCGGCGGCGGCTCCCTGGGCTCCATCGCCTCCACGATCTCAAGCGCGGTCTTGCCTTCGCCGTCGGCCAGATCCAGCGTCGCGCCGTTTTCGGCGAGCGCGCGAACGATGTCGAGCTTGCCGGCTTTCGCGGCCTGGTGAAGCGCGGACTCCCCGTCCGGGGTCACCGCATCCGGATCGGCGCCGGCGCCAAGCAGGAGATTGACCGCATCGAGCGGTTCCCGATTGGCTTCCTCGCGGAACGGAGGTGCGCGCCCCTCGCGAATGTCGCCGGGGCCGCCGGCCATGCCGACGCCACGCCCGCCGTTCATCGCGACCATGAGCGGCGTCTTGCCGATGTTGCCGGGGCCGAAGCCGCCACCGCCCGACTCTCCGTCCGGCTCTTCGGGCGACCACTCGATGTCGCCGCCGTGTTCGATGAGCAGTTCGAGTGCTTCAACGTCGGCGGCAACGGCCGCGCGATACAGCGGCGTCGCGTTTTCCTTCGTGTCGCAGCACATGGAGGTCGAATGCAACTGGCCGATGAACGGCTTGTTGGGATCCGCGCCGGCTTCAAGCAGTGCGCGCGTGAGGTCGAGCGCTGTCAGTTGGTTCGGATGATCGGCCCGCCATTGCGTTCCGTCCTTGGCGAGCCAGTCGGTCGTCGCGTCGTGCATCAGGACGGCCTGGTAGAGCGAGCCGTCGTTCGGGTCGGCGCCGAGTTCGAGCAGCATCGCGGCGAAATCGAAGCGGTCGTTGACGACCGCGATCATCATCGCAGTCGCGCCGTCGGCATTCGTCAGGTTGATGTCCGCTCCGCCTTCGAGAAGGCGGCGAACGACTGCCTCGTCGGCATTGCGCGCGGCGAACATCAGGGCCGTGAATCCGCCGCTCGGAAAATCGGTACGCGTCGTGCGCCGCTCGAGTTCGGACACGCGCGCCTGCATGTTCGGGTCGGCGCCTGCGTTCAGCAGGATATCGACAACGTGCGTGTGACCTTCGACCGCTGCCCACATGAGCGCGGTCTGCTCCCACAGGGACTCCATGGCGTTCGGGTCGCTGCCGCGCTCGAGCAGAAGGGAAACGGCGTCGGCGCTGCCCGTGCGGGCCGCCGCCATCAATGCGGTTTCGCCGTTCGGCGAGGTCAATGCGATATCGGCGCCGGCGTCGAGCAGCGTGCGGATGACGGCCGCGTCGCCGATGCGGCTCGCCTGCAGCAACGGCGTGATGCCGAACTCGTTGGCGGCGTTGGGGTCGGCGCCTGCTTCGATCAGCGCCGCCACCATCTCGGGGTTGGACTCGTAGGCTGCCCAGAGCAGCGCCGTCGAGCCGTCCGGCTGCGAGATGTTGACGTCTTGCCCGCCGGCGATCAGTGCGTTGACCTGATCGAGGTCGCCCACGCTCGCAGCGTCCGCGACGGGGCTCGCCGCCCCCGCGGCCTGCCAGGCCCCCGCGGCGAGCGCCGCAACGCTCCACCATCCCAGCTTCTTCATGGTTGCGGGCTTGCCCCGTTGGCTGTCGATGCGGCTCGGACTCATAACGTCTTCTCCCGTTCGTTCGGATACGAGTCAAATAGCAGAAAGCAGCGTGCACGGCCAAGCTGCCGCACGCTGCGTAAGATTGTCAACAAGCATACTGGTTTCACCGTAGAATTTCAGTACCGCCGACCACCACAGCAGGGCCTCGGTGAGGGTGCTGACCATGCCTTATATCCATACTGCAGCGAGTCCATTTGCCGGACTGACCCGCCGCGCCGCCGTCGGAGGTCTCGCCGCGTTCGCGGCAGCGGGGTTCGCGCCGCGGGCGTTCGCCCAGACGGCCGAAACCGCGCCGCTCGATCTGCCGCTCGCGATCGAATCGCTCATCAACCACATCGGCGTGTCGGCGCCGGACGTGATCGCCTCCGCCACGTTTCACGGCCGGCTCTTCGGCGGTACGAACCCAAGAGGGGAGCAGGAGCCGTTCCTGCGCTACTTCATCAGGCTCAACCCCGGCAGCGTCGCCATCGGCCCGATCGGCACCTTTCCGGCAAGCAGCCTGACGGTACCGCACATCGATCACTACTGCGTCACCGCCGCGCCGTTCGACGCCGTAGCCTGGCAGCGGCGGCTCGAAGCGGAGAATCTGGACTATCTCGGCCAGGGCGTCTTCGCCGATCCGGACGGGATCGCGATCCAGGTCGCCGGCGGGCAGGGCGGCGAGAGCCTCGCGGCCGGATCGATCACGGCGCTCGAACCGCTTTACGAGGGTGAGCCGCTCGTCGCGCCGCGCGGTTTCGATCACCTCCTGCTGCGCGTTTCGAGCCTCGATGCGACTGCGGCGTTCCATGAGCGCATGTTCGGTCTTGAAGTCTCCGCAAGCGATGCGGGAACGATCTGGATCAGCGACGGCGATCTGAGGCTCGCGTTCCGCGAGACTCGGGACGACGAAGTCCCCGGCATCGCGAGCTATGCCGTTCGAACGGAGCCGTTCGATGCCGCCGAAGTCGCGGACGGGATCGCGGCGATGGGCGGCGAAGCAGATCCTGCCGACGACGGCAACGCGCTGAGAGTTCTGGATCCCGACGGGATCGAACTCGAACTCAGGCCGTATTGACGAGCGGGACGGTCCGCGTGCGCGTGCAATCTTCGACAGGGTCATGCCAGTGTTCGGCGGCGCGATCGACGTGACGGTCCGGGCGCGCGCAAGCGTCGACGCCGCCCGTCGCGGACCGGGCGGCCCTGCTGTCGTAACGGTCCGTGCGCAAGTTTCGATGCGGGAGCATTGCCGCAGCCTGCCTGCGCTGCGGACCCTCGCTGCAGGCGGATTGCTGCTGGCGGCGTCTGCCCAGGCGCAGAACGACGAATTCGTCGCTCCCTACGTGCCTACCGTGGAGGAGGATGTCGAGCTCATGCTCGATGTCGCAGGCGTTCGCCCCGACGATTACGTCATCGATCTCGGTTCGGGCGACGGACGCATCGCCATCGCGGCAGCGCGCCGCGGTGCGCTGGCTCACGGGGTCGAACTCGATCCGGAACTCGTTGAACTGGCACGGGCCAACGCGGCGGAATCCGGCGTGTCGGAGCGGGTGGCGTTTCTGCAGGGCGACATTTTCGAGGCCGACATCGGCCGCGCCACGGTCGTGACGCTATACCTCTTTCCCGACGCGAACCTCATGCTGCGGCCGAAGCTGCTCGCGGAGCTTCGGCCCGGCACGCGCGTCGTCTCGAACAGTTTCCACATGGGCGAATGGCAGCCCGATGTCCACGACATGAGCGCACGTTCGAGCGGCGGCGTGCTGCTGTGGATCGTGCCCGCGCGGATCGCGGGAGAGTGGTCGGTCGAGATTGACGACGGCGCGTTCTCGCTCGTCGTACAGCAGCAGTTTCAGGAAATCGATGTCGACATCGGTATCGAAAGCGACGTCGCGGGCGTATGGTCCGGGCTCGCCGCTGGCACCGCAACGCTCACGGGCGACCGGATCCGGTTCGACGCCGAATCGGACACCGTGCGGTTGAGCTTCGACGGGCGGATCGGCGACGGCGTCATGGAGGGCTACGTGCAGACGGTGCACGAGCAACGGTTCTTCGTCGGTCGATGGCGTGCGCTGCCTGCCGCAGCCTCCTCCCGGTAGCCGAAAGGCAACCCAAAGTATGCGATCATTGCGCGCTTTCTCGACCGCCTGAATGTAATGCTGACGCTTCCGGAGGAAGGATGACCCAGGAAAACCTGAGTGCCGTACTCAAGGCACATGGAGATACAGTCAAGCTGCTGCGCGATTCAAGGATCGGCATGTACATCTACCCGATCGTCGCCGCGGAATTCACGAACTGGCGGAGCGAGCAGGCGGCGTGGCGCGAGTCGGCCGTGCTGTTCGACCAGACGCATCACATGGACGAACTCATCGTCGAGGGGCCGGACGCGGCGGGCTTCCTCGAGAACATCGGAATCAACAGCTTCGCGAATTTCGACCTGAACCGCGCCAAGCACTTCGTGCCCGTGACGCCCGCGGGTCACGTGGTCGGCGACATGATCATTTTTCGCGAGCGCGCCGACAAGTTCATACTCGTCGGCCGGGCGCCGACGGCCAACTGGGTCAAGTTCCATCAGGCGATCGGCGACAGCAAGGTGCGCCTGATCCACGACCCGCGTTCCGACGGCCGCCCCGACGGCAAGGCCGTGTACCGCACCCATTACCGCTTCCAGATCCAGGGTCCGGACGCCGCAAAGATCTTCGACCGGATCAACGGCGGCCCGGTACCGCAGGTCAGGTTTTTCCATGTCGACTGGATCAACGTGGGCTCGCGGCGCGTACAGGCGCTCAGGCACGGCATGGCCGGCGCGCCGGGCCTGGAAATCTGGGGGCCCTATGCCGACAAGCACTACATACAGACGACGATCATAGAGGCCGCCCGCGACGTCGGCGTCGACCTCCACCTCGTCGGCAGCCGCGCCTATTCGACGAACACGCTCGAATCGGGCTGGATCCCGTCTCCTCTTCCCGGAATCTACACCGGCGGCGGCATGCTCGAGGAGTATCGCGACTGGCTTGGCGCGGACAGCTACGAAGCCGTCGGTTCCATCGGCGGCAGCTTCGTCAGCGACAACATCGAGGACTATTACGTCAACCCCTTCGAGCTCGGTTACGGCTTCTACATCGGCTGGAAGACCGACTTCATCGGCAAGGATGCGCTTGCGAAGCTCAAGGAGCGCAACAACCGCAAGAAAGTCACGCTCGAATGGAACCGCGACGATGTGCTCAAGGTCATAGCATCATCGTTCGAGGATGGAACGCCGTACAAATGGATCGATTTCCCGCAGCCCAACTACGCGTCGACCAGTGCCGACGCGCTCATGGACGGTGATCGCATGGCGGGCATGTCGATGTTCAGCGGCTACTCGTACAACGAGCGTTGCATGCTGTCGCTCGGTGTGGTCGACAGCGATGTCGAGATCGGCGACCAGCTCACGCTGATCTGGGGCGAGCCGGAGTCCACGGGCAAGACCTCCACGGAGCGCCACAGGCAGGCGGAAATCCGGGTCAGGGTCGCGCCGACGCCCTACGCGAGGGAAGCGCGCGAGAACTATGCGGACAGTTGGCGGACTAAGACTGATACATGAAGCGGATTCGCGGCGCCGGAATCGGGGGCGGGTGAGACCGCAATAACCGGGACCGCCGGGGGAGAAATCGATTGAACCGTAGCGCAGCTCCGGTTGTCCTGATCGTCAGTTTGCTCATCGCGGCAACCGGCGTCCGGGCGCAGGACTCGAATGAGGCCGCCAACGGTGACAAGAGCGCCGCCATTGTGCGTGTCGATTCGGAACCGGAGATCGACGGCGTGCTCGACGACGAGATCTGGTCGCGGGCGACGTTGATCGAAGACCTGCATCAGCTCAATCCGGTCGAATACGCCGAACCGTCCCAGCCGACGGAGATCCGCCTCGCCTACGACGAAAACGCCCTGTACGTTTCCGCACGGCTCTATGACAGCGACCCGGAAGGGATCACGGCGCAGGTCCTGCGCCAGGGCGAGGGGCTCAGCGACGAGGACCGGTTCGCGATCATTCTCGACCCGTATCTCGACAGGCGCAGCGGTTATCGCTTCCAGCTCAACCCCAACGGCGTGCGCTGGGATGCGCTTTACCAGGACACCTCCGATATCGAGTCGAACTGGGAAGGGATCTGGCAGGGCGCATCGACGCGCGACGACGGCGGCTGGACCGCGGAAATGGCGATCCCGTTCAAGACGCTGTCGTTCAATCCCGCCAACGACACCTGGGGCGTGAACTTCGAGCGCACGATTCAGCGCAATGACGAGTCCCTGGGCTGGGTCTCGCGCAACCGCCAGCTCAACCCGGGCGTCGCGGGCACGATTTCAGGTTTCGAGGGCCTGGAGCAGGGCCGCGGGCTGGATATCGTGCCGTCTCTGAGCGTCGTCGAACACAACCACTTCGATGGAGGGGGCCGATCGGGGCTCGATTGGGAGCCCTCGCTCGATGTCTTCTACAAGATCACGCCGCTGCTCAATGCAGCGCTGACGATCAACACGGACTTCTCCTCGACCGAGGTCGATGACCGGCAGGTCAACCTCACCCGGTTCGGGCTGTTCTTCCCCGAGAAGCGCGACTTCTTCCTGCAGGATGCCGACATCTTCGAGTTCGGCCGCATCGGCGGCGGCGGTGGAGGCGGCTTCGGCGGCGGCGGTGGAGGCGGCGGCTTCGGCGGCGGCTTCGGTCAGAACGGCCGGCCGTTCTTTTCCCGCACGATCGGTCTCAGCAGGACGGGGCAGCCGGTCGACATCGATTACGGCGGCAAGCTCAGCGGCCGCGCCGGGCGCTTCAATCTCGGCGCACTGGCGGTACGGCAGGCGGAATTCGGGGACGTCGGCGAGACCGACCTCTTTGTCGGGCGGGCGTCGGCGAACGTGCTCGCCGAATCGACCGTCGGATTCATAGTCACCGACGGCGATCCGCACTCGAACCTCAACAGCTCGACCGTGGGCGCCGACTTCAGGTACCGGAACACGCGCTTGCCCGGCGGCCGGGTCCTCGAGGGCGAGGCCTGGTATCAGCAGAGCGATACCCAGGGCATCGGCGGCACGGACAACGCGTCCTACGGCTTCGGGATCTCCTCGCCGAATTCCACGGGCCTGCGCGGCAGCTTCAGCACGCGCTACATCGAGGAGAATTTCGATCCGGCGATGGGCTTCGTCAACGAGACCGGAATCCGCGGCTACAGCGGAGAAGTCGGATATCGGCACCGGTTTCGCGATCGCTACCTCAGGCAGTTCGGCGGGAGCGTGCGAGCGTTTCGCGTCGAGCGCCTCGACACGGGCGCGCTAGACCGTGAGGACGTGTCGGCCGGAATCGAGATGAGCAACAACACCGCGGACCGGCTGTTTTCCCGCGTCAACCTGAATCGGGAAGTCATCCCCTTCGACTTCCCGATCTATCGGCCTTCCGACGGTTCCGCGCCCGTCATCCTTCCGGCCGGAGACTACACCTGGACCTCGGCCTTCGTCGGGTTGAGAACCGGTGAACATCGCCCGGTCGCGTTCTTCACGGGCGTGGGCACGGGCGAATACTACGACGGCGAGAATACCCAGATTCGGGCGAACGCCACCTGGCGGCCGTCGCCGACCATCGGTTTCAACCTCGGCTATCAGGTCAACAATGTCTCGCTGCCCGGCGGCGACTTCGTCGTGCGGCTGTCCTCGATGACGCTTCAGTACGTGTTCTCATCGACGCTGTCCTGGGTCAACCTGATCCAGTACGACAACTTCTCCGAGACCATCGGCTTCAACAGCCGCCTGCACTGGATTCCCGAAGCCGGCCGGGAAGGGTTCATCGTCCTGAACCACGCCCTCGCCGACCGCGACAAGAACGACTCGTTCCATTCCACGGGCGCCGATGTCGCCGTCAAGTTCAACTACACTTGGCGGTTCTAGCCGGGCGCACCCCAGGTCCCCACCGCATCTGGCGCGGCGCCGCGCAGCGGCAGCCTGTCGCGGGCGCCCGGTGCGGAGTTCTCCTGCAGCCGGACGTTCGCGCTTGTTGTGAGCCGCCGCATCCGGACTGTAGACTCTCGAACCGGCCCTGCTTTGGTACGTACCATGGAAACAGTCATTTCCGATCTCGTCGAGCGCTTCGAACGCGGCAAGCTGTCGCGTCGGCAACTGATCGGCGGCCTCACGGCCCTGGCCGGTACGGCTGCGGCGACGCGCGCCGGCGCCCAGCAAACGCCGTTCAGTTCGACCCGGATCGATCATGTCAGCATCCAGGTCACCGATATGCCGCGCTCGATCGCCTTCTACCGCGACGTCTTCGGTCTGGAGATACTGAACGAGGACGTGGAGAACCGGATCGTCCGCATGGGCACGACCAGCGTTCTCGTCTCGCTGCACGCAAAGGAACCCACAGGCATCGTCGACCACTTCGCGATCTCGATCGAGAATTTCGACCAGGAGGCCGTCACCCGGACGCTGCTCGAGGAGCACGGCCTGACCGCGCAGCAGAACCTCGACTACGGCTTTTACGTGCGCGATCCTGAAGGCATCCCCGTGCAGATCATGAGAACCTGAACCGGCGCTCGCGAGACCTGACTCGATGGGATGAACATTGTCGGGTTTACGGGCCGCCGGCCCGGCCCGGTACACGACCAGAAACGGGAAAGTATCCGATGAAGACAACGATTGCAGTATTGGCGGCAACGATCTCGGGCGGCGTCGCGCTGGTCGCGGGATCCGCACTGGCGCACCACTCCTTTGCCATGTTCGATCTGTCCCGGCACATGCTGGTTGAAGGTACGATCACCGACTGGCACTTCAACAATCCCCATAGCTGGCTGTACATCGACGCACCCGACGCGGACGGCGAAGTGCAGCAGTGGGGATTCGAGGGCGCGGCCCGCGTGCACGCGATACGCCAGGGGGTCAACGGGAACACGTTCCGGCAGGGCGAGTTCGTCAGGGTCGTCATGAGCCCGCTGCGCGACGGCCGGCTCGCCGGCGCGATCTGTTTCGTCGTCAAGGAAGACGAGTCCATCGTCCAGCCGAACGACGGTGTCTGCAATGCGCCTCAGACCATAGAGCGCTGGGAATCGAACGGCTGGCTCGAGAACGCGGCCAACCTCGATACGCATCCGGCAACGGACGAATAGCCGCTGCGTCTGCGCGTCGCCGCGCGGGCGTCAGGAAAACCCGATCCAGGCCGCCGCGACGAGCGCGAGCACGAGCGCGCTCAATGCGAGATCTGCGCCCCGATTGACGTCGGCCTGACGGTCGGGGCTCCCGCTCGCGAGCGTAAGTGGTGCGACCCGGTCGCGATCCGGCGCCTGCGTCCATACGCTCACGAGCACGAGGATCGCGATCGAGACAAGGAACAGCACGACCGCAAAGTGCAGGAAGTTCATCGTCGCGAACGTCTCGAGCCAGCCGCCGAGCGACGTTCGGTTGAGTTCGGCGATCAGGCGCGCGAGGCCGACGACGAGGCCCGCACCGAGTGCCGCGAGCGCGCCCTTCGAGTTGGCGCGCGGCCACAGGATTCCGACGAGAAAGACCGCCGCGATGGGCGGAGAGATGTACGACTGCACGCTCTGCAAATAGACGTAGAGCTGGGTCGAAATCACGTCCATGAACGGGATCCAGGCGAGCCCGAACCCGACCATGCCGAGCGTCGCGACCTGCCCGACGGCGACGAGGCGGCGTTCGGAGTGGTGCGGCGCGAGTTTCTTGTAGACATCCATGGTGATCAGCGTCGCACAGGAGTTGAACACCGATGACAGGGAACTCATGAGCGCGGCGAGCAGTCCCGCGACGACCAGGCCCTTGATGCCGGCCGGCAGCAGCGCGCCGATCAGGGCAGGCAGCGCCTGGTCCGCGTCGCCGAGTTCGAGCGCGCCCTGTTCGGCGAGCGTGTAGGCGATGACGCCCGGCAGCACGAAGACGAAGAGCGGCAACTGCTTGAGAAACGCGGCGAAAATTGTCGCGCGTCGCGCGGCCGCGATCGACGCGGCGGACAGCGTCCGCTGCACGATGAACTGATCGGTGCACCAGTACCAGACGGCGAGTATCGGTGCGCCGAAGATGATGCCGGTCCACGGGAAGTCCGGGTCCGAGCTTGCGCGCCAGAGATCGAGGAACTCAGGCCCCGCCGTCGAGCGCACGCTCTCCCAGCCGCCGGCGCGGTCGAGCCCGATCAGCGTGACCGCGGCGGCTCCGCCGATCATGACGATGAACTGCATCATGTCGGCGTAGAGCACGGCCCGCATGCCGCCGATCACCGTATAGACCCCGGTCGCGACGACGATGATCACGGCCCCGGTCCAGAAATCGATGCCCATCAGGGCTTCGAAGACGAGCCCTCCGGCCGCGATCGTCACGGAGATCTTCGTGAGCACGTAGGCGAGGATCGAAATCGCCGCGAGATAGTAGCGGGCGCCGGCCGAGTAGCGCCGTTCGAGAAACTCCGGCATCGTAAAGACGCCCGAACGGATGTAGAACGGCACGAAGAGCCAGCCGAGCAGCAGCAGGGCGAACGCTGCGAGCAATTCGAACTGCGCCGCGGGAAAGGCGCCCGCCGCGCCGCTGCCGGCGAGACCGATCAGGTGTTCGGAGCCGATGTTCGAGGCGAAAATCGACGCCCCGACGATGAACCAGCCCGCGTTTCTTCCAGCCAGGAAGAACTCGGTCGAGTTCGCCCTGTTCGTCTTTCCATGCCAGAAGACGACCGCGTAGGTCGCACAGAAATAGAGCGCGATGACGGTCCAGTCGATGAGCTGAAGCTGGTTCACGGCGGCCGGAGTATGGGCCATCGGGCGTGCAGTGCTCAAGGTCGCGCGGTGGGTCACGAATGCTGCGGATTTGCGGTATAGTCGCCGTGCCTCGCTGCCTGCCGGCTCCACGTTCGTCGGTTCCGCCGTCGCGTCCCGTGACCGCAGGCCGGGTTTCGGCCCTGTAGCCCTTAGTGACAGGGCTGTTTTTTCAAGGAGAAAGAGAGCAACTATGGCCACCACGCAGGAAGTCGCCCAGACTGCCGACCACAGCACACGCAGCAAACCCTTTACGTCGGACGAATATCTCGAAAGCCTCCGCGACGGCCGCGAGATCTGGATTTACGGCGAACGGGTCAAGGATGTCACGACGCATCCGGCTTTCAGGAACACCGTCAGGATGCTCGCGCGGCTCTACGACGCGTTGCACGACGAACGCAAGGACATCCTCTGCACCGATACCGACACGGGTAACGGCGGCTACACCCACAAGTTCTTCAAGGCGCCGACGAGCGCCGAGGACATGGTCGGCGGGCGCGATGCGATCGCCGAGTGGGCGCGCGTGACCTATGGCTGGATGGGCCGGTCGCCGGACTACAAGGCCGCGTTTCTCGCAACGCTCGGCGCGAACGAGAGCTTCTACGAGCCCTTCGACGCCAACGCGCGCTACTGGTACGAGAAGGTCAACAACGAGGTCACCTTCGTCAACCATGCCATCGTCAACCCGCCCGTGGACCGCGACAAGGAACTGGCCGAAGTGCGCGACGTGTTCATGCACGTCGAGAAGGAGACCGACGGCGGTCTGATCGTGAGCGGCGCGAAGGTCGTGGCGACGACGTCGACGCTGACGCACTACAACTTCATCGCGAACAATGGTCTCCTGCCGATCAAGACGAAGGACTTCGCCTTCGTCTGCATCGTTCCCACCAACGCGCCGGGCGTGAAGCTCTACTGCCGCCCGTCGTACGAGATGACGGCGTCGGCGATGGGCAGCCCGTTCGACTATCCGCTGTCGAGCCGGCTCGACGAGAATGACTCCATCATCGTCTTCGACAAGGTGTTCGTGCCGTACGAGAACGTCTTCGCCTACGGCGACATCGACAAGGTCAACAACTTCTTCCCGCGCTCGGGCTTCCTGCCGCGGTTCATGTTCCACGGCTGCACGCGCTTCGCCGTGAAGCTCGATTTCATCGCGGGGCTCATGCTCAAGAGCACCGAGGCCACGGGCGTCAAGGATTTCCGCGGGGTCAAGGCGCAGGTCGGCGAGGTGCTCGCCTACCGCAACCTGTTCTGGGGCCTGACCGACGCGATGGCGCGCACGGTCACACCGTGGACCGAAGGCCACGTCTCACCGAACATCGAGTACGGGCTCGCCTACCGCGTCATGTCGAACATCGTCTGGACGAAGATCCGGGAGATCGCCGAGAACGTGCTGGCGAGCGCGCTGATCTACCTGCCCTCGCACAGCAATGACCTCAAGGTGCCCGAAGTGCGCAAGTTCCTCGACCCGTACGTGCGCGGTTCGAACAACTACGGTGCGGAGGAGCGCATCAAGCTCATGAAGCTCGTCTGGGATGCGCTCGGCACGGAGTTCGGCGGCCGCCACGCGCTATACGAGCGCAACTACTTCGGCAACCACGAGAACATCCGCACGGAAGTCGTCATGCTCGCCGAGGCCATGGGACAGGCGGACAAGTACAAGGGTTTCGCCGAACAGTGCATGGACGAATACAACCTCGACGGCTGGACCGTGCCCGATCTCATCGATCCCGACGACATCAGCGTCGTCCTGAAGAAGTAGCAAGAGCAGCGGCGGCAGCGTCCGCATCCTCTGGCGCGGCGCAGGATACGAATCTGATCCGCCGGGCGAACCGGGCGTCTCCTGGCGCCCGCGCCCGGCGGCTCGTTCCCGGTCCGTCGCGCTAGAATCCGGAGAACCGGGAAGGAGGCGCGAGATGGTCACGGGAGTTCTGCCGAGAGCCCGATCCGGCTGGTCGATCTATCTGGGCCTCAGCCTGCTCTTCGTGCTCATCGTCGCGGTGGGCTTCTGGCCGAGCTATTTCGGGGCGTTGACCACGGGCGACGTCGACCGGCCCTGGTTCATCCACTTCCATGCCGTCGTCTATGTCGGCTGGCTCGGGCTCTTCGTCGCCCAGACGGCGCTCGCGGCGCAAGGGAAGCTTCGCCAGCATATGCGGCTCGGCAATTTCCTGATCGGCTACGGCGTCGTCGTGATCCTCGTGGGGCTCCTGGCGGCATTCGGCATGTTCTGGGTCCGGGTGCAGGCCGGCGCCGTCGCCGAGGCGCAGGCGGGGCTCGTCAGCCCGCTGACCGACATGATCGTGTTCACCCCGTTCTTCGCCGCGGCCGTGTACTTCCGCCGCGTGCCCGATGTGCACAAGCGCCTGATGATCGTGGCGACGACCGTGCTGCTGATCGCCGCGGTTGCGAGGATGCGCTTCCTGGGAGGCGACGTGTTGCTCGTCTACGTGGTGTGGGTTTCCCCGATATGGATCGCGATGATCCGCGACTGGCTGAGCCGCCGGCTGCTGCACCCGGTCTACGTCGTGGGCCTCATCGCCATTGCGCTCGAGGGGACGCCGACGCGCCGGTTCATCCGTGAGACCGACGTCTGGCTTGACATGACCGGACGGCTCGCGCAGGTCATCGCATAGTTGCGGGGATGTGCACTACGGGCCGCTTGAAACACGCCGCGAATACATCCATGCAGGCTCCGCGCGCGCGTCCCTGCGCGCGAGGGTTTCAAGCGGCCCGTAGTGCACATCCCCTTGGCTTGTCCAGGATTGTGGTCAGGTACTTGTGACCCGAGTGCCGCGGTGAGGGTCTCAAGCGACCGGTAGTGCGACTCCCCGCGACACCGCTCAACCGCAGCGCGACTTCCGAACCGTACACGCGAGCACGTTGCCCGCGGGTAGTGAATCCCGGCTCAGTCGGCTCCCGGAGCGGTCAGGCCAGCCGCATTGCCGTAGGTGGTGCCCTCGGCGTTGATCGCGCCGCGCAGGTTGCCGGCGGGCCGGCCGTCCTTGAGCGGATTGGTCTTGATCGTCACCGCGTCGCCGGGCCGCCAGAAGTTCGGTGAGATGCCGGAGCGGCGCAGCCGGGGCGGCGCGCCGAGTTCGAATCCCCATTCGGTATACGTGCCGTCGTCGTTCGCGACGTTGACGTAGAGCCAGGAGTGCGGATTCAGATAGTCGAAGCGCGTGACCTCGCCGGTCAGCGTGAGTTCGACCTGGTCGTCGAACATCGCGGCCGAGTGGTGGGCCAGCGCGGGCGTCAGTAGCAGCGAGGCGGCCAGCGCAGCGCCGGCACAGGCTGTCGTTGCGGCAATCGTTCGTTTCATGGTCTCAAGTCTCCTTCCAGAGTCTCCATAGTGGCAGTTTAGCGGTCATTGGCGCTGGCGTCAGCGGATTTCCCGTTGCGCGTCCCCGTTCAGCTTGCGGCGCCGCGAATCGCGGCGAGCGCGAGCCGCTCTTCGCGGTTCGGATCGTTGGCGACCCGGACCTCGTCGCCGAACATCATCGTCGGCAGCTCGGTCGGGTTGAACGCCGGCCAGTGCGGCATGTCCGGATGATCCGGGTTGCCGTTGCGTGCGAACGCGGCCCAGGCGGCGCTCATGATGTGGCCGAGCTCGTAACGCGCCTGCGACGAGCCCGTCATGGATGCGCCGATATCCATGTTGTAGAACACGAACGGGATATCGAGCGTATGGTAGGCGCCCATCCGGTTGTTGTGCACGGGCGAGTACCAGTCGAAGAAGTACAGGTAGCTCGGTGCGCCGCCCTGTTCGTGCTTGAGCCGATTGAGCGTCTGCGAGTTCCAGCGCCGCGTGTTGTCGGATTCGGCGGTGAGCCAGAGCATCTGGTTGCGTTTTTCCGGATGCAGCCGCTTGTAGAGATCGAGGAGCTTTTGGCCTTCCTCCTCGTCGTTGTTCGCAAGCTCGGTGACGAAATTGCGCAGCATGTCCTCGTCGGAAAGCTCGTATGGCGGCGGGCCGACCCAGCCGTCCTCGGTCTCGGTCGAGCCCATCATGAACGGGACGTTGGCCGACCAGGGCGGGGCGGTCGGATCCCACTGGTTGCGCGGCAGGATCTTGCCGTCGACGACGGGGCCGTTGCCGAGGCCGGCGATCCTGGGTTCGCTGTAGAAGGCGTCCTGGATCTGTTCGATCGTCATCGTCTGCAGGCGGTCGAGCTGATCGTTACCGATCCCGAGCTTGCCGAGGAAGCGTTCGGCCGCGTCGCTCGCGTCGGACGCGGACATACCGCGCGAACGCGAGCCGCTCTGTGCGATCGAGCGGTGGAACAGGCCTTCGGCAGACGGCATGGCCATGAGCGTCGTCGTCTTTCCGCCGCCGCCGGACTGGCCGAAGATCGTCACGCGGTCGGGATCGCCGCCGAAGTTCTCGATGTTGTCGCGAATCCATTCGAGCGTCGCGACGAGATCCTGAACGCCGACGTTCGTCGACTGCGCCCACTTCTCGCCGCCGATGTCCGCCAGGTGCAGGAAGCCGAAGATGTTGAGCCGGTGGTTGACCACGACGACGACGACATCTTCCTTCTTGGCCAGATTCGTGCCGTCGTAGAGCAGGTAGTTGCCTGAACCGGCCGAGAACCCGCCGCCGTGCATCCAGACCATGACAGGCCGCGCGGCGTTGTCGAGCGCGGGCGTGAAGACGTTGACCGTGAGGCAGTCCTCGCCCTGGGCGCTCAATCGGTTCAGCGCCGTGACGACCGGCGCCGGCTCCTGTGCGCCGGGTGCGATAACCGCGTTGTTGCTGATCTGGAAGTGGTCGCGTACGCCGCTCCAGGATTCGGGCGATTGCGGCGGCATGAAGCGGTTCGCGCCGGCCGTCGATGCGCCGTAGGGCACGCCCCAGAATTGCTGCACACCGTCCTTGATGAGCCCGCGAACCCGGCCGTGGCGGGTCAGCGCGACATCGCCGACCGTCGTGAGGCGCATGTCCTGGGCAAGGGCGCGCGTTGCCGCACCGCCGACGAGGAGACCGGCCGTTGCCAGTCCGCCCGTCTCGAGAAAGATTCGCCGGTTCATCCCGGATTGCTTGTCAAACGGAACTCGGTACATGCTCTTCTCCCCGGTGGTTTCGCCTCGCCTCGAAGCATGGGTTCGTCGTGCTCCGGTGGGCCGCCAACTATAACGCTTTTTGCCGTCGCTACCGGTGCATGCGCCTGGTCAATGCGTCATCGCATAGATGACGTAGTTGATGCCGAAGCGATAGGCGGTCGCCGTCATCGGCGCCGGGTAGTGCGCATCGTCGGCATGTTCCCAGGCATCGCCCATGTCGATGTTGTGATTGATCGCGACCATGAGGCGCCCGTGATCGTCGTAGATTCCGCGCCAGTGCGGCGGGCCTTCCATGCGCTGCCAGCCCAGGTGCCGCTCGCCGGGAATCTGGGTGCGCTCGTCGAGTTCGAACAGGATGCGCAGCAGCATGTCGTTCTCGGGGATATCGACGATCGCCCGGCCCGGCAGCACGTTCGCCATCACGGCCTGCAGCACGCTCCAGTCGTACTCGCCGTGGAAGTCGTCGACGACGAGAAAGCCGCCGCGCAACAGGTATTCGCGCAGCCGCTCGGTCTCCTCGATCGACGGGTTCCAGTTGCCCTGTCCGATCTGCTGCACGAAGAGCCAGGGGTAATCGAAGATGCTGTCGTCGAAGGCCTGCACGTGGGCGCTGTCCTCGGACGTCTCGATGCGGGTCATGCGCGTCACGGCCGGCAGAAAGTGAATCTCCGCATACGGATAGTCGATCGCCCACCAGGTATTGCAGAAGCCGCGCGAGCCCGCGCAGCCGCGCGTGTTGTAGGCGAGCCTGGCCATGTGGAACTCGGCCTCGGGCAGGCTGACGGGATTCGGCTGCGCCTGGCGGAACCTGCCGCCGCGGCCGCCGAACTGGCCGTAGACGGTGCTCGCGATCAGCGCGCCGACGATCGCGATCGACATGGCCGCGACGATGCCCGCGGAACGGGCTCGCGTCGAGCGGAGAATCCTGCGGCTGGCGGTATCCAGATTCACGCGGTAACTGTACTTCGGCCGCGCCCGGCGCCGCAATGCGCCTTAGTCGAGATCGAGCTTGAACAGGCGGATTGCGTTGGAGCGGCCGAACTTGAGGCGCTGCTCGTCGGTGATGACGTCGGTCGAGTCGTACCAATCGGCCGCGTCCTGCATGCGCTCGAAGGGATAGTCGGCGCTGAAGTGGATCTTGTCGTGGTCGATGGTGTCGAGCGTGCAGCGGAAAGCCGCATCGTCGAAGTTGCCGCTCGTCGTCAGGTGGAAGTGCTCGCGGAAATAGTCGCCGAGCGGCCGAGCGCCGCGGTAGCCCCGGCGCGAGAAGGCCATGCGGGCGTCGATCCTCCAGAGGCCGAACGGGATGTTCTCGCCGAGGTGACCGAGGCAGATGCGCAGATTCGGATAATCGTCGAACAGGCCCGAGCCGCACAGGCGAAGCGCGTGCGTCGAGGTCTCGACGGCGAAGCCCCACGGCGAGCTCATGAGCCAGGGATGGCCTTCGTAGATCGACGCACGCGAGGGAATCTGCATGCGTGGGTGCAGGTAGAACGGTACGTCAAGTTCCGCGACCGTCGCCCAGAAGCTGCGGTATTCCGGCAGGTCGTAATACTTGACGTTGTCAGGTTCGCCGACCTGCTGAAACCCGTTGATCAAGCAACCCTTGAGCCCGAGTTCCCTGACGCAGCGCACAAGTTCCAGGGAGGCGGCGTCGGGGTCGTGCATGGGCAGTGCCGCGAGCGCCGCATAGCGGTCCGGATGTTCGGCCACCGCGTCGGCCATGCGGTCGTTGCCCATTCTTGCGACCGCCATGGCCTCGTCCGCGTCGAGGATCTTCTGCACACCGGGCGCGTTGAGCGACAGGATCGCAAACTCGATACCGGTCCTGTCCATGTGTTCGAGGCGTTCGTTCCCGAGGTCAAGAATTCGCCGCGCGAAGTCGTCCCATTGGCCCGAATCGCCGGCGAAGGCGCGCGTTTGCTCGAGCGTTTCCTCGATCGCAAAGTGCTCTTCGAAAGCTATTTTCCCTTGCATCGTCCCCTTGGTCTCCCCTGATTTCGCGCCATGATTGCGCGGTTGGCGCGCCGGACGCGGAGACCGCGTTGCAGCGTCGCCGGTCGCAAACGGCGCGTAACATTATCACGCTTGCGGGCCAGCGTCGCCGCACCTTTGGCACTCGCGGCCGGGTACCGGTTTTCGCTATCCTTCCGCCTCCGCATCACTGGTCGCGCCGCTCGCGATCGAAGGGACAAAGCATCATGAATCTCAAGCTCGCCGTTCACGACCCGCGCGGCTACCCGCCGAAGGTCACGGGCAAGCGCCTCGCTCCGCGTCTGGAAAGCCTGCACGGCAAGGTCGTCTACCTCGTCGATTGCCTCTTCGACAATTCCGAGGTGTTCATCACGCAACTCGGCAACTGGCTCGGCGAACGTTTCGCGTCTGCCGACCTCAGGCTCATCAAGCCGCGCGAGAGCTGGGTCGACGACCCGGACATGCGCGCCCGCATCGAGGCCGACGGCGACGCCGCGATCCTCGGCGTCGGGCTTTGAAGCACCTGCAGCCCGACGGTCGTCGGGCTTGCGATGGCACTGGAGCAGGGCGGCGTTCCGACCGTTGCCGTGCACACGAACGTCTTCGCGCGGCTCGCGCAATCGGTCGCGCGCGCCAACGGGATGCCGACGACGCGCCAGGCGTTCGTCCCGCAGCCGGTCGTCGGCAAGTCCGCGGCGGAGCTTCGCGCCTATATCGACGGCCAGGATCCGGTGAGCGGGAGGCCGTTCGCGCAGGAACTCATCGCCGGACTCACGGACCCGCTCGACGATGCGGATCTGGCGGGACTCTCCTTCGAACGCTCGACGCCCCGCCTGCTCGAGCCTGACAGCGAAGACAAGCTGCATGCGCTTTTTGCAGAGAACGGCTGGACCGACCATCAGCCGATCGTGCTGCCGACGGAAGAACGCGTCGCGGCGATGCTCGCGGGCACGAGCCGCGCGGCCGATGAGACCGTCGGACGCCTTCGGCCGACCTACTATCGCGAGTTCTGGGAGTCCACGGTCGAGAAGGTGGCGGTCAACGCGGTGATGGGCGGGGCTCGGCCGGAGTACCTCCCCGTGATACTCGCGATGGCGGCGAGCGGCCTGTCGGGCCGCTCGAGCTCCACGACATCGCAGGCGACCGTGGCGCTCGTCAACGGTCCGATCCGCGACGAGATCGGCATGAACTATGGCATCGGCGCCATGGGCCCCTACAGCCACGCCAACGCGACGATCGGCCGCGCCTACGGCCTGCTGTCGCAGAACCTGCAGGGCGGTTCGGTGCCGCACGAGTCCTACATGGGATCGCAGGGCAATTTCCTGAGCTACAACGCGACCTTCGCCGAGAACGAAGCGGCGAGTCCCTGGGAACCGTTTCACGTCCAGCACGGCCATGCCCCTGACGAGAGCACGGTGAGCCTGTTCCTCGGCGGCTGGTACACGATGTTCGGCGGCGGGCCGCGGGAGACCTGGGAGCAGAAGTTCACGCGCTCCCTGCAGGCCTGCGACCCCTACACCGGGCCGATCATCGCGCTCGACCCGATCGTCGCGAGAGATTTTGTCAAGCTCGGCTTCGACAGCAAGCAGAAACTCATCGACTGGTGCGTCGAGAATGCCCGCCTGCCGGCCCGGGAGTTCTGGGACAATCAATGGGTGCAGACGCTGCTGCATCCGCGCGCGGTCGCCGGCATCGAGCCTTACGCGACGATGCTCGCGGCCGACCCGGATGAGGAGATCCGCATATTCAGGCCCGAGGACATCCACATTGTCGTGGTCGGCGGCGAGACGGGCGCCGTATGGAAGATGCTCGGCAGCGGACCACGCCGCACGACCGTGACCGTGGACGACTGGCGTTAGCGTCTGCGCATTCGCTTCAACTGCACGGATGAGCGCACGTAGGGAAACACATGAGCAAGGCGAAGATCGTATACACGCTGACGGATGAGGCGCCGCTGCTTGCGACGTATTCGCTCCTGCCGATCATCGAAGCGTTCACGCGGCCCGCAGGCATCGCCGTCGAAACGCGGGACATTTCACTTGCGGGGCGGATTCTCGCGGCTTTCCCGGGCCATCTCGGGCCCGAACAGTCCCGCGCCGACGATCTTGCGGAACTCGGCGAACTCGTCACGACGCCCGAAGCCAACATCATCAAGCTGCCGAACATCAGCGCGTCGGTGCCGCAACTGACGGCCGCCGTCGCGGAACTTCAGGGCAAGGGCTACGCGGTCCCGGACTATCCCGAGGAGCCGCGCAACGACGAGGAGACGAAAATCCGCGCCCGCTACGCGAAGGTGCTTGGCAGCGCCGTAAATCCGGTGCTGCGCGAAGGTAATTCCGACCGCCGCGTCGCCGCGCCCGTCAAGGCGTACGCGAAGGCGCACTCGCACTCGATGGGCGCCTGGAGCCCGGACTCGAAGACCGATGTCGCGCACATGAACGAAGGCGATTTCTACGCGAGCGAGCAGTCATGCGTGATGGCCGGGGCCGGCAGCCTCAGGATCGAACTTGTCGAAGCCGACGGTACCCGGCGGGTGCTCAGGGAATCCGTCGAAGTGCTCGAAGGGGAGGTCGTCGACGCGGCCGTGATGAGCTGCCGCGCACTATCGAAGTTTTTCGAGGCTCAAACGGCAGCCGCCCGCGACCAGGACGTGCTGCTCTCGCTGCACGTCAAGGCCACGATGATGAAGGTCTCCGATCCCATCATCTTCGGGCACGCGGTGCGCGTGTACTACGCGGACGCGTTCGCGAAGCATGCCGCCCTGTTCGAGGAACTCGGCGTGGATGCGGACAACGGGATCGGCGACGTGTACGCGAAGATCGCGACGCTGCCGACTGATCAGCGCGCCGGGATCGAGGCCGACATCGACGCCGTCTACGCGACGCGGCCGAGGCTCGCGATGGTCGATTCCGACCGGGGCATCACGAACCTGCACGTGCCGAGCAATGTGATCATCGACGCGTCAATGCCCGCGGCGATCCGCGCTTCCGGAAAGATGTGGGGACCGGACGGCAGACTCGACGACACCCGGGCGATGATTCCCGACCGCTGTTACGCAGGCATCTACGCGGAAGTCGTCGCGGACTGCAAGCGGCACGGCGCGTTCGACGTGCCGACGATGGGCAACGTCTGCAACGTCGGCCTCATGGCGCAGAAGGCCGAGGAATACGGCTCGCACGACAAGACGTTCAGGTTACCGGCAAGCGGGACCGTACGCGTGACCGGCGCTGACGGGCGCACACTTCTGGAGCACGAAGCCGAGGCCGGGGACATCTGGCGCATGTGCCAGACGAAGGATCTGCCGATCAGGGACTGGGTCAGGCTCGCGGTCGAGCGCGCCCGCGCGACCGGAGCCGCGGCGATCTTCTGGCTCGACGCGGCGCGCGCCCACGATCGCAATCTCATCGACAAGGTCAGGCTGTATCTCGGCGATCACGACACTGCCGGCCTCGACATCCGCATCCTGGCGCCGGTCGAGGCCATGCGCGCGACGCTCGAGCGCGTCCGCGCAGGCAGCGACACGATTTCGGTGACCGGCAACGTGCTGCGCGACTACCTGACGGACCTCTTTCCGATTCTCGAACTCGGCACGAGCGCGAAGATGCTGTCGATCGTGCCCCTGCTTGCCGGCGGCGGGCTCTACGAGACGGGTGCCGGCGGTTCCGCGCCGAAGCACGTGCAGCAGTTCGTTGTCGAAGGGCACCTGCGCTGGGATTCGCTCGGCGAGTTCCTCGCGCTCGCGGTCTCGATCGAGGATCTCGCGAGACAGACCGACAACCCCAGGGCGGCCGTCGTCGCGCGCTCGCTCGAACGAGCGAACGGCAAGTTCCTTGAGAACAACCGGTCGCCGTCGCGAAAGGTCATGGAACTCGACAACCGCGGCAGCCACTTCTATCTCGCGCTTTACTGGGCGCAGGCACTGGCCGCGCAGACCGACGACGAAACCTTGCGCGAGCGCTTCGGACCGGTCGCCCGAGAGCTTGCGCTCAACGAGGACAGGATCATCGCCGAACTCAACGCCGCGCAGGGGCGGCCCGTCGACATTGGCGGGTATTACCACCCGGACCCCGACCTCACTTCGCAAGCGATGCGCCCGAGCCCGACGTTCAACGCCGTGCTCGAGTCGCTCGCCTGATCAGTCGCTTGCAGGTCGCGCGAGCCTGCGCGGCGACGGCTATCCGAACGCACCGGCGCGCGCTATGATCGACGGTCGATGGCGAGCGGCAGGCTCGCCCGGAGATGGAGTGAACCGCATGAATGCCAGGTATCCCGCTCGCGTTGGAATCGCCGTAACCTCCCTCGTCCTGCTCGCCGCTACGTCGGCGTCAGCCCACCACTCGTTCTCCGGCCAGTTCAACGCCGACGATCCCGTTTCCTTCGAAGGCGTGGTGACGCGGATCGAGTGGCAGAATCCGCACGTCTGGTTCTACGTGGACGCGGTCGACGAGGACGGCAACGTCGTGCACTGGGAGGCCGAGACCACAAACCCGAATACGCTGCTCAGGCGCGGCTGGAAGCCCGACGATCTCAAGGTCGGCGATCGCGTCACGGTCGAGGGCGCGCGCGCGTTCTGTTGCGAGAACGTCATGAACGCCCGCAATGTCACGCTGCCCGACGGGCGCCGCGTCTTCTCCCGCGATGCGCGCTAGCAGGAGCGGGCGGCGCTGCGCCGTCGCGGTGGCCGCCGTAGCGACGCTCGCGGCTGCGGCAGCGAGCGGCCAGGCGCCGCGCCAGCTCGCAGCACCCCCGCCTGCGGACCCCGGCCCGGAAGGTCTTCCGGATTTCAACGGCGTCTGGGCCGTCGAATACATCCCGAACGTCGAACAGCGCATCGGGGGGCCGGTACCGTACACCGAAGTCGGCCAGGAAGCCTGGGACAACCGCGTCATGGGCGAGGATCCGACGGGCTATTGCCAGCCGAGCGGGCCGTCGCGCGTATTCCATACACCGTTTCCCGTGCAGATCATCCAGACCGAGAGCCAGGTCAGCTTCCTGTTCGAGATGCTGCACATGTATCACCGCGTCTTCACCGACGGCCGCGACCACCCGAATCCCGTCGACAAGACCTGGTGGGGGCACTCGATCGGCCGCTACGAGGGCAACAGCCTCATCGTCGACACGGTCGGGCTCAACGATCGCACCTGGCTCTACACGAGCGGCGTACAGCACAGCGACCAGTTGCAGCTGACCCAGGTCTTCGAGAAGACGGACCCGGACACGATCCGCTACACGGTGACCTACGACGACCCCGTGTTCTTCACTGAGCCCTGGAGCGTCACGTCGGAATTCACGCGCTCCGAGTACGACCTGCTCGAGTTCATCTGCACCGAGAACAACCGCGACATCGCGCACTTCATCACGGAGTGAGCGCGCTGCTGCGCCGAAGGGCCGGGTCGCGGCCGTTCACGTTCAGTCGAGTCCGACGATCTCCCGCGCCGCGCCCGTCAGTTCCACGATGTGCAGCCCCGTGTTCGCCCGGTCGACGGCGTAGATGTAGCCGCGGTCGTCGACGTTGACGTTGTTCGTCTGAATCGCCTGCCTGCAGGTCTCGACACCTGCTTCGGTGACGCAGAATTCGGCGGTCGCGTCGGTAATCCCGGGCACGAAGTAGCCGACCTCGACCGGCCTGAACGGGTTCCTGATGTCGACGGCCCGAACGCCGGCATTGAAGTACGAGACCACCATGAGCCTGCGGTCGAAGTTCGGGTGGAACGCGTCCTCCATGGAGTGCGGCCCGAACCGCCCGCCGCGCTCGCAGAAGCCGCCGGGCTCCGGCGGCACTTCCCAGGACGAGACGGGCCAGGGCTTGTCCTCCTCCGTGATGTCGAGGAGGAAGACGACGTCGAAGACATCGCGGCATAGCTCGGACGCCGGGCCCGACTCCGACGCGACGATCAGGAAGTCGCGGACGGCGCCGTCGTCCACGTGTCCCGGCACCTCGACGTCGAGCATCGGCTTGGCCGTGTGCACGCCCCAGTAGCGCGGCATGTCGAGCCTTGCGATCTGCGGATAGAGCAGGTTGTCGCGCGTCGGCAGCATGGGATCGTCGGAATTCGGATCGCCTTGCAGCAAGCTCTCGACATCGATGATCTGCAGCGTGCCGTCGTTGCCGCTGCCGTAACCGAGGTAAAGCCTGTCGCCGTGGGCGAATGCCTGGTGGAGGCCCGAGATCGAGTTCGCCGGCATCGGTCCCTGGGCGGTCGGTTCCCAGCCGACGAGGCCGAAGTCGCGGATGTGCCGGGGTTCGGCGGGATTGCCGAGGTCGAAGACCTGCAGCACGCGCGTCACCCGCCAGCCCTCGGGCGTGCCGTTGAAATACCCGATACCGCTCGCGCACTCCCACTGCAGCTTGTGGGTCTCGCGAGTACCGCGCGACGATTCGCGCCGCGACGATTCACCGGTCTCGGCGATCGTCGCCAGGAAGGCGGGCGCCGCCGGGTCGCTGACGTCCCAAAGCTCGTAGCTCAACTGGCCGTTCGTGCGCACGAGGTAGGTGATGGCCGGATCGCCGTTCGGCAGGTCCGCGCCGGCGCAGACCTGCACATGCTGCGTGCCGTTCGCGTCGAGTCCGGAGGGCGGTACGTGGACGAGCAGTTCCGGTGCGGCGGGATCCGTGACATCGAGGATCGACATGCCATTACGTTCCGTGACGCCGGTCGCCGGGTTGACCGCCTCGCCGGCGTGATGGCCGACGAAGAGGATGTGGCGGCCGGCGTAGTTGTGAACGACGGGTTGGTAGGCCGAGCGCCCCTGCAGGTCGTGCAGGCCCGCGAGCCGCATGTTCAGCGCTTCCGGCGTATCGGCGGCCCCGGCAGACGTCCGGCCGCCGGGGTCGGCGCCGCAGGCCGCCAGCGCCATGGCCGCACCGGCGCCGAGCAGGCGCCGCATGAGCTTGGGGAAAGAATCGGCTGATGTTCGCATCGGGCGTTTCTCCACCGCGTCGGGCGCGGACGATTCCCATCCGGACTGTAGCACTTTTGCCGGACCGCCCGATCGGGACAACGTCGCGTCGCGAGTGGAAGACAGTCGCGACACGGCGCATTCCAGGAGATGTGCCGCGGGAAGTTGTGAAAGCGATTTGCAACGCTGAATTCCGATGGCGTAGGCTGCGGAATCGTCACTTCGTACAGGCTGTCATGAATCCGGGGGGAGAACGCATGAAACAGTCGCTATCGCAGGCGCGTATCGGGCTGACAACATCGGGATTCGTTGTTCTGGCGCTGGCTGTCGCCCACCTGGGCACAAGCCGGGTCGATGCCCAGGAGCAGCCGGCCCCACCTGCGCCCTGCGGTTCCGCCGGGGACCTGCCGGACGAACTCGGCGGCAACGTTGCGGCCGACTCGCGCTGCTTCGAACTGCGCATGTACACCGTGGACACCGAAAGGGTCGGCGTCGGCGACTTCAACGGCGGCATCGACGAACTGCACCAACGCTTCCGCGAGAAAGAGGTCGAGATCTTCGAGAAGCACGGCGCCGAGATCATCGGCTCATGGCAGAACCTCGGCAACCCCAACATGATGATCTGGATGCTCGCCTATCGGGACCGGGCACACCGCGAACAGGTCTGGGCGGATTTCGCTGCCGATCCCGAGTGGACCGAGCTTCGGGCGAAGTACTTCGTGCCCCTCGAGCCGCCGAACGTGTTCATGATGAGCGCGACCGACTGGTCGGCGCTCAAGTAGCGCCGCGGAGCCCCCAGACGCACGATCGAGAGTCTCGAGCGCCACAGCGCACGGAGACGACCGCTCGGTCGCGCCCCCGACCGCCACGGAGCACGGCAAAGCGCCGCAAGGCGCCCCGCGAGGTCGGTCAATCCGTCGCCGACCAGACGACTGCGCCGCCGACGACGGTCATCACCGCGCTGAGATCCTTGATCTCGTCCTCCGGCACGCTCATGTAGTCGCGGTCGAGCACCACGAAGTCGGCGAGCTTGCCGGCTTCGATGCTGCCGAGATCGTCTTCGCGGAAGAGCAGCCACGCGTTGGTTCGCGTGTGGGCCGTCAACGCGGCTTCGCGCCGCACTGTTTCGCTGAGGATGGGTTCGCCGGCCGGCGACAGGCCGCTCACGACCCAGCCGATGTTGTGAAACGGGTTGGGGCTTGCCACCGTCGTTGCGTCCGAACCGAGCCCCCAGGTGCCGCCTGACTCGTGGATGGTCCGAAACGGCGGAGTGCTCGCGCCACGGGCGATGGCCTCGGGTGTCGCGAGCCGGCTGGAACTGTGCGTCGCGAAGACCACGCCGAGCGCAATGGCGCGCTCGATGGATTCCGCCGACATGCCGTTCGTGTGGGCGATCGTCCAGCGCAGCTCGCCGATCGGGCGGACCTCGTCGACGGCCTCGAAGACATCAAGCAGTGCACGGACCTTGACGTCCCGCAGCGAGTGCTCGTGCAACTGCCAGCCGTGTACGGCGGCGGCAAGCGCGATGGCCTCGTAATTTGCAAGCTCTTCGGCGGAGATCTGCCACGGTGTGGCTCGCATCGGTGGGTAGGTGGTCTCCCCCCAGCCGAACTGCGCAAAGCGTAGTCCCGCGAGGTCCGGCGTGCGGGAGCTCAGCGCCGCGACGATCTCGTCGGCCGACGAGCCGATGCCGTGCTGGCCGTTGAGGCTGTAGAACACGCGCATCGTCAGGTCGCCGGACTCGGCCGCCCGCCCGAGCGCATCGTAGTAAGCGGGAGTGACGCCGTTGCCGCCGACGTCGTAGACGCTCGTGAGCCCCATGGCGTGCATGTCGGCGATGGCTGCGCGGAGGCTCGCATCCCGGACATCGGCGGGCACGTCCGCAATGACGGCCGTGACGAGATTCATCGCGGGGCCCGCGAGTTCGCCGGTCGGGTTCCCCGAAGCATCCCTGACGAGCGTGCCGGGGCCGTCGTAAGCCGAGCCGGCGGCGATGCCGGCCGCGCCAAGCGCTGCGGAGTTCGCAAAGCCCCTTCGGTAGCTCTCCTGAATATAGAGCGGACGGTCCGGAAGCGTGCGGTCGAGTTCGGCGAGCGTGAACGGCGAGTTGTCGGCCCCGAACTGGGCGAAGTTCCAGCCGCCGATCACGAGCACCCACTCGCCGTCGGGCAGTACGCTCGCCCGTTCGGCGATGAGCGCAAGTGCGTCGTCGCGCGACGTGACGCCGTCGAGGCGCACATGCCGGTACCAGTCGCGCGTCGCACGGGCGAAATGCATGTGGTTGTCGATGAGACCCGGCACGACCGTCCTGCCGGCGAGGTCGATCGTCCCGGTCGCCGGTCCCGCGAGCGCGAGGATGTCGGTAGCGCTTCCGACTGCGAGTATGCGCTCCCCGGCAACGGCGATCGCCTCGGCCACACTGAATTCGGCGTCAACGGTCAGCACCCTGCCGTTGGTGAAGATGGAGTCGGGAACAGCCGCGCCCGGGCTCGAAGCATCTTGTGCCTGCGCAACATTGCCATGCCCGGCGTACGGACCGGAGAAGACGAAAAGAGCAGCAGCCAGCAGCGTCAGGACGGGGAAGCGATGGGATTTCACGGCAGGACCTCCACTTGCAGGGGCGCTCGTCCGGAAGCGTTTGCGCGCCGTCTCGCAAGCCTACCGAGCCCGCTGTGCCTGCGCTACCATAGCGCCAGAAAAAACACGGGAGAACAGAATGCGCCCAGTCACGAGTCTTGCAACGATCGCCATGTGCGCGCTCGGCCTGTCACAGGCCGGGGCACAGGATTCCGGCGACTACATGATCCCCGCCGATACTCCGGCCAACATCCGCGGCGCCGTCGAGTCGGACACCCGCACCGACGATCAGCGTGCGCGCGACGCCGGCCGCAAGCCCGCCGAAGTCATGACGCTCGCCGGGATCGACGAGGGCGACACCGTCGTCGAGCTTGCGGCTTTCGGTCACTACTACACCACGATGCTCGTCGAGGCCGTCGGCTCCGACGGTCACGTCCACATGGTCGACATGCCCTGGACGGGGCCCTTCGGCGGCGAGTCCGGGATGGCCGTCGATGCCGCGAACGACAACGCGACCTACCACCAGGTGCACTACAACGAAATGGAGCTGCCGAGCGACGTCGACACGGTAATGTGCGTGCTGTTCTACCATGACCTGCACCGCGACAACGAGGCGGACACGGTCGACACGGCCGACATGAACGCCCGCATCTTCGCTGCGCTCAGCTCCGGCGGCACCTATCTCATCGTCGACCACAATGCCGAAGACGGTTCGGGCTGGCGCGACGGCACGACGCTGCATCGCATCGACCCCGCGACGATTCGCGAGGAGGTCGAGGCGGCCGGTTTCGAGCTCGTCGAGGACAGCGACCTGCTGGCGAACCCCGACGACGACCGCACGCTCGGCATGCGCGATCCGGCCATTCGCGGCAACACGGATCGCGCGGTACTCGTGTTCCGCAAGCCCTGAGCGGCAGGTCGCGGGGGGTGCGTGACGGCACCCCGCCGCCCGCGTCCCGCGTCATTTCTATCCGCGCCAGTTCCTGACAAGCGGAGGGGTGCATTGCCGGTCGCTTGAGACAGGCTGGGAATTCGTTTTTCGTTCGTGCAGGCTCGATGTGAGCGTCGTCTCGATGTGGCGGGGAGTCACACTACGGGCCGCTTGAAACACGCCGTGAATCCATCCATGGAGGCTCCGCGCGCGCGTCCATGCGCGCGAGGGTTTCAAGCGGCCCGTAGTGCGACTCCCCTTGGGTCGTCACGAGTTCGGACTCCCTTGAATGATGCTGGGCTTGTGGTGACGCTCAGAGGTTGAAACGGAAGTGGATCACGTCGCCTTCTCTGACGACGTAGGATTTCCCTTCGAGGCGCAATTCGCCAGCCTCGCGAGCGGCCTGCTCGCCGCCGTGTCGGACGAATGCGTCACAGTCGATGGCCTCGGCTCGGATGAATCCCCTTTGGAAGTCGGTATGGATGACGCCCGCCGCATCGAACGCGGTCGCGCCCCGCGGCACGGTCCACGCCCTGAGCTCCTTTTCGCCGGTCGTCGTATAGAAGGTAACGAGATCGAGTAGCCGGTATGCGGCGGCGATCACGCGTTGGAGGCCGGATTCGGCGAGACCGAGTTCCGCCATGAATTCCTCGGCCTCGTCCTTCGGTAGTTCGGCGAGCTCGGCTTCGATAGCCGCGGAGACGACGACGGTCTCGGCGCCGTTGCGGCGTGCGTGATTCAGGACGCGCTTGGTAGACGCGTTTCCGTGCGGCTCATTGTCCGCGACGTTGGCGACGAAGAGGACTGGCTTCGCCGTGATCAGGTGCAGCTCGCGCAGCATTGCGCGCTCGGGCGCCGTGAGAGAGACCTCGCGCAGCGCTTGCCCGGCACCTAGCGCGTCGGCGATCGTCAGCAGCAGGTCGCGCCGCGCGACGTCTTGCGCGAGGTTCGTCCTCGCGGTGCGCTCGGCCTTCTCGAGACTCTTCTCCACGGTCTGCAGGTCTGCGAGCAGCAGTTCCGTGTCGATGAGTTCGATGTCCGCGGTCGGGTCGATGCGCCCGGAGACGTGGGCGATGTCGTCGTTCTCGAAGCAGCGCACCAGGTGCACGATGGCATCGGTCTCGCGCACGTGGGCCAGGAACCGGTTGCCGAGGCCTTCGCCCTGCGATGCGCCCCTGACGAGCCCGGCGACGTCAACGAACTCGATGACGCTCGGTACGACCCTTTCGGGCCGGACGAGCCCGGCGAGCGCGTCGAGCTTCGGGTCCGGGACCGCGACGACGCCGACGTTCGGATCGATCGTGCAGAACGGGTAGTTCTCGGCCGGGACCTGCGCGGCCGTCAGCGCATTGAAGAGCGTGGACTTGCCGACGTTGGGCAGGCCGACGATGCCGCACTTGATGCCCATGGCGCCCGGTCAGTCGGTGGAACTGCCATCGCCGTCGGCCTCGCCCTCGCCGTTCGGGTCCGGCCGCGGCGCGTGCAGGCGGTTCCTGGCGATCTGCGCGCCGTTTTCGATGAGCACGGGCAGCACGTCGAGCGCCTCGGCGATGGTGTCGAGGATGAGTTGCTCCTCGTCGCTCGAGGCGCGACGCAGCACGTGACCGAGCACGCTCTCGCGGCGGCCGGGCCCCGGATGGCCGACGCCCAGCCGCAGCCGCCAGAACGTCGGTCCGATGTGCTCGATGACGCTTCGGATGCCCTTGTGTCCCGCATCGCCGCCGGCGAACTTGAGTTTCGCGCGTCCGGGCGGAAGATCGAGTTCATCGTAGGCGATGAGGACGTGCTCGGCGGGAATCCTGTAGTAGTGCATGGCCGCGGACACGGCACGGCCGCTTTCGTTCATCCAGGTCTGCGGTTTGATGAGCCGGATGCGTTGTCCGGAGATCTCGATGTCCGCCGTATCCGCCTGGAATTTCCGTTGGCGCGCGAACGCCGCGCCGCATTGCCGGGCCAGGAGGTCCGCGAACCAGAAACCGGCGTTGTGGCGCGTGCTCAGATACTCCGGCGCAGGATTGCCGAGCCCGACAATGAGGTCGATTTGCTGTCCCATCGCAGCACCATCAGGCCTTGCGAGGCGGTCTTCCGCCCCAACTGACTAGCGCGCCGCCGGCGAAGCCCGCGGGCCGCCGCGGGCGCGGCTTGGACCGATCGTCAGGCCTCGTCGGGTGCGTCGCCGCCGGTCTCGTCTTCGTCGCCGGCCTCGGCGTCCTCGGTCGGGATCTCGTCGCCCTCGAGCTCTTCCTCGACCTCCACTTCGTCGACTTCTTCGCGGCGCGGCATGGTGATCCCCACGACCGGCTGGTCCTGCCCATGGTCGAGCGCTACGCAGGAGACGCCTTCCGGCAGAACGATATCGGACAATTGCAGGAGCTGATTCATCTCGAGCGCCGAGATGTCGATCTCGAGATACTCCGGCAGGTGGCGCGGCAGGCACGAGATTTCGACATCGGTCAGGAGGCGTTGCACGACCCCGCCTTCCTTGATGCCCACAGCCTCGTCTTCGCCGACGACGTTGACCGGAACGTTCAGCGTGATCGCCTGGTCGGCAACGATTCGCTGAAAGTCCAGATGCAGGATCTGGGGCCTCGAGGGATGCCGCTGCACGGCCTTGACGACGACCGACTGGCTCGCCTTGCCGACCTTGAGCGTCAGGATGCTCGTATGGAACCCGTCGCGGCCCATTTCGTGGGCCAGTTCGTTCTGCCCGAGGGAAACCGCCAGAGGTTCTTCGCCGCCGCCGTAGACGATCGCGGGAATGCGCCCGCTCCTGCGCAGCCGCCGGCTGCCGCGGCGGCCCAGGTCGCTGCGCGCCTCACCTGTGAGTTGGAATTCCACGGCCGTTGCCCTCCTGAGGGGCGCGCATCATAGCAGGGCGGTCGGCATATTTCACCACGCGCCGCAGCGCTTCCGGCCGCGGGCCGCTAATCGATATAGAGCGAGCTGACCGAATCGCCCTGACTGATTCTGCGCAGCGTCTCCGCGAGCAATTCGGTGACGCTGAGCTGGCGGATGCGGCTGCAGGCGGCCGCCGCCTCGGTCAGCGGAATCGTGTCCGAAACCACCATTTCGTCGAGTTCGGACGCCTCGATGCGCTCGACCGCGGGACCGGAGAGCACCGGATGGGTGATGTAGGCGACGACCTTTACGGCCCCGCGCTCCTTGAGGGCGACCGCGGCATGGCAGAGCGTGCCGGCCGTATCGACGAGGTCGTCGACGAGGATGCAGGTCTTGCCCCCGACCTCGCCGATGATGTTCATGACCTCGGACATGTTCGCCTGCGGCCGGCGCTTGTCGATGATCGCGAGGTCCGTGTTGTCGAGCCGCCTCGCAAATGCGCGGGCGCGAACGACGCCGCCGACATCCGGAGACACGACGACCACATCGGGGTACTCCTGCTTCCAGATGTCGCCGAGCAACACCGGCGAGGCGTAGACGTTGTCGAAGGGCATGTTGAAGAAGCCCTGGATCTGCTCGGCATGGACATCGACGGTGATGACGCGGTTGATCCCGGCCGTGCCCATGAGGTCCGCGACGAGCTTCGACGTGATCGGCACCCGGGCCGCCCGGGGCCGCCGGTCCTGGCGCGCGTAGCCGAGATAGGGCACGAGCGCCGTGATCCGGGTAGCCGACGCGCGCTTGCAGGCGTCGGCCATGACGAGCAGCTCCATGAGATGGTCGTTGGTCGGAGCGCTCGTCGGCTGGACGAGGATGACCTCGCGGCCGCGCACGTTTTCCATGATCTCGACGTTGATCTCCCCGTCGCTGAACCGGCCGACTACGAGGCGGCCGACGGGCACGGACAGGTGCCGGGCGATGCCGTGGGCGAGGTCCGGATGGGCGTTGCCGGAGAAGATCGTCGTGGTGTTTGCGTCCAAGGCGGTTCCTTTGCGATACGGGCGGGCGTTGGCTGGGGTGGCAGGATTCGAACCTGCGTATCACGGGATCAAAACCCGTTGCCTTACCGCTTGGCTACACCCCATCTGCAGCGCGAAGGGTATTGTGCGGTTCGAGCGCGGCTCACTTCAAGGCGTTGCCGCCGCCCCGATCGGGTTCCAGGCATCGACGGTCAGGCTGAGCCTGAGCGCGTCGTGGGACAACTGGATGCTGCGCGGGACGAGCACGCCTTCGGAAAGCTGGTAGGCGCCGTAATCGAGCCGCCACAGCCGTTGCTCGAGCGCGACGAGCTGTCCGTCGGGATCGAATTGCGGCCGGGCATCGAAGAGGCGGTCGGGAACGCCGACGAGCCAGGCCCCGAGGCTTCCGACCGGTACCCACCAGCCGACGAGATCCGAAAGCTCCGTTTCAGGATCCACAAGCGTCCAGCTCTCGCCGCGCGCGCGCAGTGTCATCGCCTCGGGCGAGCCTGCGATCTCGAAGCTGCCGGCGCCGAACGGGCCGCGCACGGAGAGCGCAAGCTGGTCGCGATCCTGGCGCCATGCGAAGCGCCCCTGAAACGCGCGCTCGCCCGTATCGACGGCGAGCCTGCCGCGCATCTCCCAGCCGGAAAGCGATTCGAGCAATTCGCGGCGCTCGTCGTAGCCGCGGCCGTCGTCGGCGACCGGCAGGCGTGTGCAGGCGCCAAGCACGAGCGCTGCGCCGAGGAGAGGCAGCACCGCCGTCCGCGGCAGAATACCGCGTCGCGGCTGATCGCGGCGCGACAGCCTCCGCGGGCTGCGGTATCTCATTGATCGAGCCGGCGGCTCACGTCCCTGAGATGCTGATCGTCGGGGTGCTCCTCGAGCGAGCTCTCGAGAAACTCCAGCGCCGCTTCGCGCTCGCCGAGCGCCCAGCGCACGTCGACGAGATGGGCGGCGATCTCCGGGTCCTGCTCGAGCCGCCAGGCCCGCTCGAGATATTCGAGCGCCGCGTCGTAGTCGCCGAGCTTGAACAGCACCCAGCCCATGCTGTCGATGATGGCCGCGCTGTCGGGGTTCATCGCGAGCGCGCGCTGAATGTAGCCGCGCGCCTCGTCGTGCCGGTGGTCGAACTGGTCGGTCAGCAGATACCCGAGCGCGTTGAGCAGCGAGGCGTCGTTCGGATTCTCCGCGACCAGCGCCTCGAGCACATCGACGGACCTGCGGTGGCGTCCCTGTTCCTGAAGCAGCAGCGCGCGCGAATAGCGCAGCGAGATGTTGCCGGGATAACGGTCGAGCCCTTCGTCGATCGACGTCTCGGCCGCATCGTAGTCCGCCTGCTCCATGGCGTCCTGAGCGAGGATGACGTAGAGGCGCACGTGGGCGGCGTGCAGCGCCGGATCCGCCGAATCCTCGGCCAGCGCCGCGTCGAAGAGCCTCACCGCCTGTTCCGGTTCGCGCATCTGCAGCAGCAACTGGGAGCGGGCGAGCAGCATCTCCGAGCTGAAGCGCGGATTCGCGTTGCCGAACTCCTCCAGGTGCCTGAGCGCGCCTTCGGGGTCGTCCATCTCGAGCCTCAGGATCGACGCGACGCGCACCTGCGCCTCGACCACGTGGCTGCCGTCGATCACGCGCGAGTACGAGCGCGTGGCGCGCAGGTATTCCTCCTGTCGTTCGGCGATCCGGCCGAGATAGAAGAACGACTCGTTCTGGTAGCGGGGGTCGGACCTCAGTTCGTTGAACCGCTCCGCCGCCCCGTCGAAGTCTTCGCTGGTGAGCGCGTGAAACGCCAGTGCCCGGACGGCCTCGGGCATCCCCGGGTTGTCGGCGAGGATCTCGGTGAGGATGACTGCGGCGTCATCGCCGCGGCCCGCCGACAGCAACAGTTCCGCGTACTGCAGGCGCACCTCCGGATCGTCGTGCTCGTCGGCGAGTTCCGCCGCGAGCGCAAGGCCCTCATCCGTCCGGCCGGCGCCGAGCAGCGTGCGCGCGTACAGAAGCTGGATCTCGAGCCAGTCCGGCGCGAGTTCGCTGGCCGCGGCCGCATTCTCCAGCGCAAGGTCGAAGTTGCCCGAGCGCAGCGCGAGGGTCGCCACCCCGTAATGCCCCTCCGCGGTGCCCGGGAACGCTTCGTTGAGCGCGGAGATGATCACCGTTCCCGCCGCGCTGTCGGGTTCCGCGGTGAGCGCGTCGATCACGAGCGCAAGCCCCGCTCCGGGATCGTCAAGTCGGTCGATCAGCGTCGTGAAGTCGTCGATCGCCCGCCCGAGCCTTCTCGAGCGCGTCTCGAAGATTGCGGAAAACCAGTAGCTGCGCTCGTCGCCGGGCGCAATCTCGCGCCAGCGTTCGACGGCGGCAAGCCCGAGATCGGTCAGGCCGAGGCGGTGAGCCATGCGCGTGGCGCGCTCGGCCACGGCGGCGTCGTCGGACACCAGGGCGGCGTTGAGATAATGCCCCGTGGCTTCTTCGGGTTGCTGCTGTTCGAGGGCGACCTGACCGAGCAGCACGTACGAGTCGACGGCGACGCGGCGGTCCTCGGGCGCCGTCGTGCGGGTCGCAGCACAGCCGGCCAGGCAGGCGAACAGCAGCAGGCGAACGTGCTTCATCGCGGCGCTCGTGAACATGGCGTGAGACTATACCCCACAACGGGGCGGACCCGCCCGCCACTTGTGGACGTTTGTCGATTTGCCGACAATCTGCGCGCGTACCGGCGAATGACCGGGCGAATGCCCGCTTGCTGCCGCCTGTCAGGGGCGGCTGGCGCGCCGGACGAGATCGCGCCGGGGCCGGCGGTTGGCGTTGGCGCCGACGGCTCGAGGCCCGCAAGTCGCAAGCGACGCGCACAGTCGGTGCAGCCGTGAAAGAGTCCATCCGCGAAAAACTCCAGCTCCTGACCGAGCGTTACGGGGACATCGAAACTCTCCTGAGCGATCCGGCGACGATCGCCGACCAGGAGCGGTTCCGTGAGTTGTCCCGCGAATACGCTCGTCTGGGCGCCGTGACCCGGGATTTCGAAGCCTGGCGCGCGATCGACCGGGACATCGGTGCGGCCGAGGAACTGAAGGCCAGCAGCGACCCGGAGCTCAAGGCCCTCGGCGAGGAGGAACTGGACACGCTCACCGAGCAGCAACTGGCGCTCGAGCACACGCTGTCAAAACACCTGATCCCGGACGATCCTGACGACGAGGGCAATCTCTTTCTCGAGATTCGCGCGGGCACCGGCGGCGACGAGGCGGCGCTCTTTGCCGGCGACCTGTTTCGAATGTACTGCCGTTACGCAGAGCAGCAGCGCTGGCAGGTCGAGGTGCTGAGTTCGAATGAGGGCGAGCACGGCGGATTCCGGGAAGTCATCAGCCGCCTGGAAGGCCGGGGCGCCTACGCGAAGCTCAAGTTCGAGTCGGGTGCGCACCGCGTGCAGCGCGTGCCCGAAACCGAGTCGCAGGGCAGGATTCACACGTCCGCATGTACGGTTGCGGTGCTGCCGGAGCCCGCCGAACTCGACGAGATAGAAATCAGCGGCAAGGACCTCAGGATCGATACCTTCCGCGCCTCCGGCGCCGGCGGCCAGCACGTCAACAAGACCGACAGCGCCGTGCGCGTCACTCACCTGCCGAGCGGGATCGTCGTCGAATGCCAGGATGAACGCTCGCAGCTCAAGAACCGCACGCGGGCACTGGGGCTCCTGCGTGCGCGCCTCAAGGATGCCGAGATCGCGAAGCGGGACTCGGAACAGGCCGCCAAGCGCCGCAGCCTCGTCGGCACGGGCGACCGCTCCGAACGCATTCGCACCTACAACTTCCCGCAGGGACGGGTCACCGATCACCGCATCAACCTGACGCTCTACCGGCTCGACGAGATTCTCGCCGGCGACCTCGACGGCGTCGTCGGTCCGCTGAGCGACGAGTTCCAGGCCGAGCAGCTCGCGGCGCTCGGTGTGGAGGATTGAGTTGTCCGGCATGCGCGTTGTCGCGATGTTGGCGGGGAGGTGCACTACAGGCCGCTTGAAACACGCCGTGAATCCGTCCATGGAGGCTCCGCGCGCGCGTCCATGCGCGCGAGGGTTTCAAGCGGCCTGTAGTGCACCTCCCCTTGCGTTGTCAGCTTCATGAATGTCGACACAGTTCAAGCGGATGTCCAACGACCTGGAAATACCTTCGCCCTGGGTAGCCTGGTCGCCGATGCGGCGCGGGCGCTTGAAAATGTCAGTGCGACGCCGCGACTCGACGCCGAACTGTTGCTCGCTCATGCTGCGGGCGTCGGCCGCAGCAGCATCGTTGCCTTTCCCGAGCGCGAGGCGTCCGGCGAAGTCGAGGCACGGTTTCGCGCCTTGCTCACCCGGCGGCTCGACGGCGAACCGCTTGCCTATATCAGGGGCCGCAAGGACTTTCACGCGATCTCGTTGCACGTGACGCGTGACGTGCTGATCCCGCGCCCGGAGACCGAATGCCTGGTCGACGAGGCGCTGGCGATGATCGGCGCGCGAACGGACTGCAGCGTCCTCGATCTCGGCACGGGCAGCGGCGCGATCGCGCTCGCGATCAAGCAGGCTCGGCCGGATGCGCTCGTCACGGCCGTCGACGCCAGTGCCGGCGCCGTGGCCGCCGCGTGCGCGAATACCGCATCGCTCGGTCTCGACATCCGCTGCCTCGAATCGGACTGGTTCGCCGGGCTCGGAGCGGAGCGATTCGATCTCGTCGTCTGCAATCCGCCGTACGTTCGCAGCGCCGATCCCGTCCTCGATCGAGCGCTGCGCCACGAGCCACGCGAGGCGCTGGACGGCGGCCGCGACGGGCTCGACGCGATCCGTACCGTATTGAACGAGGCGCCCGCCCACCTGGCGTCCGGCGGGGCATTGCTGATCGAGCACGGTCACGATCAACAGGCCGATGTCGTGGCGCTTGCGAGCGAACGTGGTTACGAAATCGTCACGGCGCGGCGCGATCTGAGCGGCCTGCCGCGCTTCGTGATGTTGCAGGTCCGCAAGCCTGAGTTGTAGAAGATCCGGGCTCGCGCAGACGCCAGGGGGAGGCGCCTGCCGGTCGCATGAGACCCCCACCTCGGCACTCAAGTCACAAGTAACCGCCCCCCAATCCGCGACAAGCAAAGGGGATGTGCGCTACGGACCGCTTGAAACCCTCGCGCGCATGGATGCGCGCGTGGAGCCTACATGGATGTATTAACGGCGTGTTTCAAGCGGTCCGTAGCGCACATCCCCGCCACGCCGTGGGAACGCACGCGGAGCCTCAGCCGCCCAGCTTCGCCCTCAGGATCTCGTTGACCTGCCGCGGGTTCGCCCGCCCCTGCGAAGCCTTCATGACCTGACCCACGAAGAACCCGAGCACCTGCGTCTTGCCGTCCCGGTACTGCTGCACCTGGGCCGGGTTCGCGGCGATGACCTCGTCGACGAGCGCTTCGAGGCTCGCGCTGTCGGAAATCTGCTTGAGCCCCCTGCGCTCGATGATCTCGTCGACCCCGCCCTCGCCGCTCCAGACCGCTTCAAAGACTTCCTTGGCGATCTTGCCGGAAATGGCGCCGCTCTCGATGCGGTCGAGCAGCGTGCCGAGTTCCGAGGCGCCGATGCGCGATTCGCCGATCTCGAGTCCCGCCCGGTTGAGCGCGGCGGTCAGGTCGCCGATGACCCAGTTGGCCGCGAGCTTCGCTGTGGCTTGCGTGTGTCCGACGCAGTCCTCGTAGTAGTCGGCGAGCGGCCGGCTCGCCGTCAGGATATCGGCGTCGTAGGCCGACAGTCCGTACTCGCTCATGAAGCGCTCGCGCTTGTCGGCCGGCAGTTCCGGCAGCGCGGCGCGAAGTTCCTCGACCAGCGCGCTGTCGATCGACACCGGCAGGAGATCGGGGTCCGGAAAGTAGCGGTAGTCCTCGGCTTCCTCCTTGCCGCGCATCGAGCGGGTCTCGCCGCGGTCCGCATCGTAGAGCCGGGTCTCCTGAACGACTTTGCCGCCGCCTTCGACAATGTCGATCTGGCGGTCGATCTCGATCTCGATCGCCTTCTCGACGAAACGGAAGGAGTTGAGGTTCTTCAGTTCCGTTCGCGTGCCGAGTTCCGTTGCGCCGCGCGGCCGGATCGAGACGTTCGCGTCGCAGCGGTACGAGCCTTCCTGCATGTTGCCGTCGGAGATGCCGAGGTAGCGCACGAGCGTGTGGATCGTGCGCATGTACGCGCCGGCCTCGGCGGCCGAGCGCATGTCGGGTTCGGAAACGATCTCGAGCAGCGGCGTGCCGGCGCGGTTCAGGTCGATCCCCGACATGCCCTGGAAGTCCTCGTGAAGCGACTTGCCGGCATCCTCCTCGAGGTGCGCGCGCGTGATTCCGATGCGCTTGATCTCATCGTCGCAGATGACGTCGATGTAGCCGCCGTGGACGATCGGCAGTTCGTACTGGCTGATCTGGTAGCCCTTCGGCAGGTCCGGATAGAAGTAGTTCTTGCGCGCGAACACGGAGCGTTCGGCGATCCGGCAATGCGTCGCGAGACCGAACCGGATGGCCATGAGCACGGCTTCGCGGTTGAGCACCGGCAGGACTCCGGGATAGCCGAGGTCGACGAGGCAGGCCTGGGAGTTGGGCTCGGCCCCGTATCGCGTCGCCGCGCCCGAGAAGATCTTGCTCTCAGTGGCGAGCTGCGTGTGGATCTCGAGTCCGATGACCGCTTCGAATTGCATCGTTACCGTTTCACTTGTCCTGTTGATGTCGCTCGCAACGCGTCATGGCCTGCCGGCCGCTTCGAGTTCCGTCGTCAACGTTTCATCCGTAGCCGGCCGGCACGCGTGCGTGCCAGTCGCTTGCCTGCTGGAAGCGGTGCGCCGTCCGCAGCAGGCGCGCTTCGCTGAGGTGCGGTCCGATGAGCTGCAGGCCGACCGGCAGCCCACCGCTGAAGCCGCAGGGGACCGACATCGCCGGCAGGCCGGCGAGGTTCGCCCCGATCGTGTAGATGTCGTTGAGATACATCTGCACCGGATCCCCGGTCTTCTGCCCGAGCCCGAAGGCCGGCGTCGGCGTGGTGGGCCCGGCCACGATGTCGACCGCCTCGAACGCCTTCGCGAAATCGTTGCTGATCAACTGGCGCACCTTCTGCGCCTTCAGATAATAGGCATCGTAGTAGCCGGTCGAAAGCACCCAGGCGCCGATCAGGATGCGCCGCCTGACCTCGGCCCCAAAGCCTTCGCCCCGGTTGCGCCTGTAGAACCCGTTGAGGTCGTCGCCCATCGCTTCGGGCGAACGGTAGCCGTAGCGCACCCCGTCGAAGCGTGAAAGGTTCGAGGACGCTTCGGCGGGCGCCACGACATAGTAGGCGGGCACGGAGAGGTGCACGTTGTCCAGGCGAATGCTCTTTCGCCTGGCGCCGAGTTTCTCAAGTTCCCCGAGCGCCTCGTTCACCGCCGCCGCGTTCCCGGCATCGAGGCCTTCGTCGAAAAAGTTCTCGGGCACACCGATCGTGAGATCGGCCCAGGGTTCGTCGAGCGCCTTCGAGTACGCGGGCACGGGCTCGTCGAGCGACGTTGAATCGCGGCTGTCAAAGCCGGCCATCGCCTCCAGCAGCAGCGCCGCATCCTCGGCGGTCTGCGTCAGCGTGCCGGCCTGATCGAGGCTCGATGCGAACGCGATCATGCCGTAGCGGGACACCCGGCCGTAGGTCGGCTTGAGTCCCGTGATGCCCGACAGCGCCGCGGGCTGGCGGATGGAGCCCCCCGTGTCGGTGCCCGTCGCGCCCGGGACGAGCCGGGCCGCGACGGCGGCCGCGGAGCCGCCCGAGGAGCCGCCCGGCACGGCGTCGTGGTCCCAGGGATTGAGCACCGCGCCGTAGTAGCTCGTCTCGTTCGACGAACCCATGGCGAACTCGTCCATGTTCGTCTTCCCGAGCATGACGGCGCCGGCTGCCCCGAGCCGTTCCACGACGGTTGCATCGTACGGGGCGATGAAATTGTCGAGCATGCGCGAACCGCAGGAGGTCCTGATCCCTGCCGTGCAGAAGATGTCCTTGTGAGCGATCGGGATGCCCGTGAGCGGGGTGGCGTTGCCCGCCGCGATGCGACGGTCCGCTTCGGCCGCCTGCTCGAGTGCGTGCTCCGCGGTGACGCTGACGAAGGCGTTGAGCGTGCCGTCGAAGCGGCCGATCCGTTCAAGGCAATGCTTCGTGAGCTCCAGCGACGAGTAGTCGCCCGCCCGCAGTGCCCGTGCCGTCAATGCGAGCGTGTTGTCGTGCATGGCTGCTGCGTTGCTCGGAGTGCGAATGGGAATGCGAAACCGCCGGAGATCGGCTGCCGCCCGGGCCGGATGGCTCGCGTCAATCGATCACCTTCGGGACGAGGTAGAGGCCGCGCTCGACGAGCGGCGCGTTCTCCTGGAAGAGCTCGCGTTCATCGGCCTCGGTCACAACGTCCGCCCTGAGCCGCTGGGAGCGGTCGAGCGGGTGCGCCATCGGCGGCACGCCGTCGGTATCTGCGCTCTGGAGCTGATCGACGAGCGCGACGATGTCGGAGAGCTTCGCCGAGACATCGGCGATCTCGTCGGGAAGGATCGCGAGCCTCGCGAGTTCGCAGAGCTTGTCGATGTCTTTGGTATTCAGGGACACGGCTACGGTCAGCGGAGAACTCGCTGGTTTCCTGAAGCCGGATTGTTACACAGACGCGATGGGCTGAAGAAGTTGCTGCAGGCGTTGCGGACTCGCCGTCTCGCCGGGAGCGTCGAGATGGCGGGCCGCCCCGATCCGTTCGATCAAGCGGCCCGGGAGCCTGCGGCGCAGGCGTGCGATCGAGCCCGCGCATTCATGGCAGGCCGGCAGTCACGTATCTGAAAAAGATACCGATTTTTCGTTTGAGGCTCCCCATTTATCCTGTAGAATCCTTTCAGGCACTCCACTGGTTTTTCACTTGCATGTATCTCTCGGGCGCAAGAGCGTTGGCCGCATTGGCACGCTTCAAGCCGGACAGTCGCGTGCCCGGCCAGGTTGCTGACCTCGCTTGCCGACTGTCTCCCCCGTTGCTAAAGTCTGGAATTTGGTTCTTTTTCAGGGGCCATGGCCTCTAATGTTCAAGGACTTTCTCCCAAGTTTTTCCAACGATCTGTCGATGGATCTTGGCACGGCGAACACGCTGATTTACATGCGTGGTCACGGGATCGTGCTGGACGAGCCGTCGGTGGTCGCGATCCGCGAGGATCCGGGCCGCGGCGGCAAGGTGCTCGAGGCGGTCGGACTTCACGCGAAGAACATGCTCGGGCGCACGCCCGGCAACATCACGGCGATTCGGCCGCTCAAGGATGGCGTCATCGCGGACTTCAACGTCACCGAGCGGATGCTGCAGTTCTTCATCAAGAAAGCTCACGACACGGCCAACCGCTCCCGTTTTTTTCGTCGCAGCCCGCGGTTGCTCGTCTGCGTGCCGTACGGCGCGACCCAGGTCGAGCGGCGGGCGATTCGCGAATCGGCCGAAGGCGCCGGCGCCCGCAAGGTCTATCTCATCGAGGAGCCGTTCGCCGCCGCGGTCGGTGCGGGGATGCCGGTGCACGAGGCGCGCGGTTCGATGGTCATCGACATCGGCGGCGGCACGACCGAAGTCGCCGTGATCTCGCTGAACGGAATCGTCTACGCGGCGTCGGTCCGCATCGGCGGCGACCGCTTCGACGACGCCATCGTCAATTACGTGCGGCGCAACTATGGCGTGCTGATCGGCGAAGCGACGGCTGAGATGGTCAAGAAGGAGGTCGGCACGGCGTATCCGGGACAGCACCTGCGCGAGATATCGGTCAAGGGCAGGAACCTGTCGGAAGGCGTGCCGCGAAGTTTTACGCTGAACAGCAACGAGGTTCTCGAGGCGTTGCAGGAACCGTTGCAGGGCATCATCGGCGCGGTGCGCACGGCGCTTGAGCAAACGCCGCCCGAACTTGGCGCGGACGTTGCAGAGCGCGGCATCGTCCTGACCGGCGGCGGCGCGCTGCTGACCAACATCGACCTGCTGTTGACGGAAGAGACCGGGTTGAACGTCTTCGTCGCCGAAGAGCCCCTGAGCTGTGTCGCGCGAGGAGGAGGCCGGCTGCTTGAACTCGTGGACGAGTACGGGCCGACGGCATTTTCAGTCGAGTAAACCCCAACAAGAGGAGTATCGGCGTACAGGAGATCACGAGCAGAAACAGGCTGACAGTGAGTGCTCCAGGAAAAACGGGGGGCGGTACGGAGCGTAACGAGGTTGCGCTTGGTATCGGCTTCGTCGTGCTCGCGTTCGCCTGTATCGCGCTGATGGTGGTCGATCATCGCGAGAGTCACCTGGAGCGCGTCCGCCAGGTGCTGTCAGTCGCCGTTCACCCGATCCGCGTCCTCGTGGACCTGCCGGTTGCCGCCTGGGAATCCGCGAGCCACTCACTGACCGCCCGGCGCGAGCTGCTCGAGGAGAACGAACGGCTCCGCCGCGAGCAGCTCAACGCGAACTTCCAGTTGCAGCGGCTGGCCACGCTCGAAACGGAGAACGCCCGCCTGCGCGAATTGCTCGATTCGCCCGCCGCGCTCGACCACCGCGTGCTCGTTGCCGAGATTCTCGCCGTCGACCTCGATCCCTACCGGCAACGGTTCAACCTCAATCGCGGTTTGGCCAACGGCGTCTTCGTCGGGCAGGCCCTGCTCGATGCCAACGGCGTCGTCGGGCAGATCGTCGAAGTCGGGCCGTTCACGGCCGAGGCCATGGCGATCACCGACGCCGATCATGCGCTGCCCGTGCGCGTGAACCGCAACGGGCTCAGGACCGTGGCCATCGGAACCGGCGACAACAACCGCCTGCGCCTGCCCTACCTGACCAACAGCGCAGACATCGAGGTCGGCGACCTGCTCGTCTCGTCGGGCCTTGGGGGCGTGTTCCCGCTGGGTTATCCGGTGGCGCACGTTCTCGAAGTCCGCCTGAGGCCCGGTCAGTCGTTCGCTGACGTGATTGCCGAGCCGGTTTCCGCGCTCGATCGCGACCGGGAGGTGTTGCTCGTCTGGGATACGGCCACGGAGACCTCGGCGGTCGAGGATCCATCGCTCGTGTCGGAGCTTCAGTGATGACGCTCGGCATGGGCAACCGCATCATGCCGGCGCTGAGCCTGCTGGCCGCACTGATGCTGGCGGCCGCGCCGGTGCCGGGATGGTCCGCCTCGTTCCGGCCCGAATGGGTCCCGGTCGTGCTGCTGTTCTGGTCGCTCGTGGCGCCTGACCGGTTCGGAATGCTGACTGCAGCGGGGATGGGGCTGGCGCTCGATGTCCTGACCGGCGCCCTGCTCGGCCAGCACGCGCTCGCCCTCCTGCTGGTCGTCTACCTCTGTCAAAGGTTCCAGCCACGCATTCGCGTGATTCCCCTTGCCCAGCTCACACTCATGATCGTCGCGCTGCTCGCGCTCTATGAGTTCGTGCTGTTCTGGGTGGACGGCCTCGCGGGTCGGACGGTCCCGTTCGTCGACCGCTGGGCGCCGGTGCTCAGCAGCACGGCCGTATGGTTGCTGGCGCTGGCCGTCCTCGATCGCTGGCGCCGCGTGGCGCACGCGCGCATCTGAGCCGATCATGGAAAACGCAGAGCGGCCGTTCAAGGACCAGATGAGAGAGCAGAAGCTCTTTCAGTCACGGGTGATCGCCTGTGCCGTGGGCGTGCTGCTCCTGACGGCCATGCTCGTCGGCCGTCTCGTCCAACTGCAGGTCGTCGATACCCAGCATTTCACGGAGCTTTCCGAGGGCAACCGCATCCGGACCGCGCCGCTGGCGCCGACGCGCGGCCTGATCTTCGACCGCAACGGCCTGCTCATCGCCGAGAATCTGCCGACATGGCAACTGGTTGCCGTTCCCGAGGAGATCGACGATCTCGACGGCACGCTGAACGCGCTCACACGACTCGACCTGCTCACCGATGTCGACCTCGAGGAACTGGCCGGAAGCGTCCGTTCCCGCCTCGGCTTCGAACGCGTCACGCTCGGCAACCTCAGCGAGTCGCAGGCCGCGCGGTTCGCCGTGCGGCGGCATCGTTACCCCGGCGTCGACATTCAGGAAGGGCTCGTTCGCCACTACCCGTACGCGGGTGCGGGCGTCCACGCCGTGGGGTACGTCGGCAGCATCAGCAGCGATGATCTGGAACTCATCGACCGCGGCGAGTATGCCGCGACGTCGCAGATCGGCAAGACCGGTGTCGAGCGCAGCTACGAGAGCGTCCTGCATGGTCAGGTGGGCTACCGGCAGCAGGAGGTCAATGCCCAGGGCCGGGTTCTGCTCGATCCCGCCATGACCGAGGGCGGCGAGAACCAGCCAACCCTGCTGACGCGCTGGCCGACACCGGGCAGGCACCTGATCCTGTCGATCGACATGCGCCTGCAGCTTGCCGGCGCCCGGGCCATGGGGGTCCAGCGAGGCGCCGCAGTCGCGATCGACCCGCGCAACGGCGATCTGCTGGCGTTGATCAGCACGCCGGGGTTCGACCCGAACCGGTTCGCGGCGGGGCTCAGCCGCAACGATTACGTGGCGCTCACCACGGACCCCGACAATCCGCTGTTCAATCGGGCGCTTGCCGGGCGCTATCCGCCCGGGTCGACGATCAAGCCGATGCTCGGGCTCGCGGCGCTGCACCATGAGAGCGTGGATCCCCACGAGGACCACTACTGCGGCGGCTACTTCAGGCTGCCCGGGAGCACGCACCGGTACCGCGACTGGCGTCCGCAGGGCCACGGCGCGATGAACCTGCACTCGGCGATCGTGGAGTCCTGCGATGTCTATTTCTACCAGCTCGCGGTCGAGCTCGGCATCGACAGTCTGGGGTCATCGCTCACGGCATTCGGTTTCGGCGCGCCGACCGGCATCGATATCAGCGGCGAGGCCGCCGGAATCGTTCCCTCGCGCGAGTGGAAGCGGCAACAGTTCGCCAACCCGGCCGACCAGGTCTGGTTTCCCGGGGAGACGGTGATCGCGGGGATCGGCCAGGGATATACCCAGGTGACGCCTCTGCAGCTCGCCAATGCTTCGGCGGCGGTCGCCGCCAGCGGTCGGCGTTTCAGACCGCGACTGCTGATCGGCACCGAAGACGCTGTCAGCGGCGCCTTCGAGCAGGTCGAACCGGTCGAGGCCGATCCCGTGCATGTCGCGGACGAGTCGCACTGGCAGATGATCCAGGACGCGATGCTCGGAGTCACGAACGAACCCAGCGGCTCGGGGCTGACCGCGATGCTCGGGACGCCGTACACGGTGGCCGGCAAGACGGGAACGGCGCAAGTGTTTTCGGTAGGTCAGGACGAGGAATACGACGAGGACAATGTCGACGAGCGCTTGCGCGATCACGGCCTCTTCGTGGCTTTCGCGCCATTCGACGCGCCCGAGATCGCCGTGGCGGTAGTCGTCGAAAACGGCGGCGGCGGCAACCGCGCCGCGGGGCCGGTGGCGCGCGCGATTCTCGATGCCTACTTCGGAATTGAGGACCATGGCGACAGCTACGATTGATTGGGGCGCGAACCAGCAACGCCCGCTGCGGTCGCTGCTGCCGGGCGGCGTCAGCCTGAACGTCGATCTGCCGCTGTTGCTGACGATGCTGGCGATCACCGGCTTCGGCTTCATCGTGCTCTACAGCGCCGTTGGCGAGAACGGGAGTCTGCTGTTGCGCCAGGCCGTGAGGTGCGGGATCGGGTTCTGTGCGTTCTTCGCGCTCGCTCAGGTTCCGCCGAACTATCTCAGGGCCTTCACGCCATGGGTGTTTTGCGGCGTATTCGGCCTGTTGCTGCTGGTCATGATCGACGGGGAGGTCGGCAAGGGCGCGCAACGCTGGCTCAGCCTCGGCGTCGTGAGCTTCCAGCCGTCGGAGTTCATGAAGCTTGCCGTACCGCTCATGGTCGCGTGGTTCATGCACGATCGGTCCTTGCCGCCGACGCTGCCGCAGGTGGCCGTGCTCGTCCTGATCGTGCTGGTTCCGGCGTTGCTCATCGCCCGCCAGCCCGACCTCGGCACGGCGTTGCTCGTGGTTGCGGCCGGCAGCCTGACGATCCTGCTGACCGGCGTCAGCAAGCGCATCATTGCCGCCGTCGGGCTCGCAGGACTCGTGTCGGCGCCGATCGCCTGGCAATTCATGCTCGATTACCAGCGGGCGCGGGTCATCACCTTCCTGAATCCCGAGTCCGATCCGCTTGGCGCCGGCTACAACATCATCCAGTCGAAGATCGCGATCGGCTCGGGCGGCATTTTCGGCAAGGGTTGGCTGAACGGCACGCAGGCGCACCTGGAGTTCCTGCCCGAGCGCTCCACCGACTTCATTTTCGCGGTCATGGCGGAAGAGTTCGGCCTGATGGGACTGTTGCTGCTGCTCGCGCTGTACCTCGTTCTCGTCGGCCGGGGCCTCTTTATCGCACTCGCTGCGCAGGACACGTTCACGCGGCTGCTTGCCGGCAGCCTGACCCTGACGTTTTTCGTATACGTCTTCGTGAACGCCGGCATGGTGAGCGGCCTGTTGCCGATCGTCGGCGTGCCGCTGCCGCTGGTCAGCGCAGGCGGCACCTCGATGGTGACGCTGATGGCAGGGTTCGGTATGCTCGCGGCGATTTCCGGCCAGAAGAAAAGGTTGGCGGCATGATTGCGACGGTTGCGAGACAGATGTTCCAGGCGGCGTTGCTGATGCTGCCGGTCACGGCGGTTTACGGGCAGGTCGAAATCGACGCGGAACGCGTGGCCGAGGCGCGTCAGGCATTCATCGACAACGTCGTCTCCGAACACGGCTTCGAGCGCTCCGAGGTCACCGACATGCTAGAAGGCGCAACGATCAGCGCGCGCGTCCTCGAACTGATCTCGCGGCCGGCCGAGCGGGTGGTGCCGTGGTACGAGTACCGCGAGATTTTTCTGAACGAAAGCCGCATCGAGTCCGGCGTCGAGTTCTGGCAGGACAATGCCGTCGCGCTCGCGGTCATGGCGGAGAACCACGGCGTCGAGCCGCACATCATCGTCGCGACGATCGGGATCGAAACGCTGTTCGGTCAGCGTATGGGTGCGATTCCCGTGCTCGATGCTCTGAGCACGCTCGCGTTTGCCTATCCGCCGAGGTCCGCTTTCTTCAGCGGTGAACTTGAGTCGCTGCTGTTGCTGAGCCGGGAGGAGGGCGCCGAGCTGCTCGATGCTTCCGGTTCCTATGCCGGCGCGATGGGCGCCGGGCAGTTCATCCCGTCGAGCTACCGGGCCTATGCCGTGGACGGCAACGGCGACGGGCGCCGCGACCTGTGGAACGACTGGGACGACATTCTTGCCAGCGTCGCGAACTACTACGGGGTGCACGGCTGGCAGACCGGCGAGCCGGTTGCCGTCGAGGCTACGCGGCCGGCGGACTGGTCGGGCGCGGAGCCCGGCGGTGGCCTCGATCTCGATGCCACCGTGGGTTCGCTGAGAGCCCTCGGATACGAGTTCGAGGTTGACCTTCCCGACGACGCGCCGGCACGGGTTTTCGCGATGGAGCGCGACGCGGACTCGTTCGAATACTGGGTCGGATTTCAAAACTTCTACGTCATAACGCGCTACAACAGAAGCTCCAAGTACGCGCTTGCCGCACATCAACTGGGTCAGGCCATACTGAACGCATACGAGGCCTCGGCCGAGAGCGGCCGCTAATGCAGGCGGCGCAGTTCGTCCGGTCGCGCTGCCACGGGCTGCCCGGCATCGTGGGCGGGCTCGGCCTCGCGCTCCTGGCTGCGTGCAGCACCACTCGCGTCGATACCTCCGCCGTTCCCGGTCCCGCTGTTCCCGGCCCTGCAGCGCGCGGATCTGCCGCGACCGTTCCTGCCAGCCGGCCGGTCGAGGTGTTTCCGGACGACGGCGGCAGCGCGCCGCTCGTCGCGGGTCCCGACGCCGACCGCGGCAACCCGCCGTTCTACGATGTTCTCGGCGAACGTTACTTCGTGATGGACTCCGGATACGGATACATGGAGCAGGGCGTCGCCTCATGGTACGGCGAGGCCTTTCACGGCCAGCCGACGTCCGGCGGCGAACCCTACGACATGTACGCGATGACGGCCGCGCACCGGACGCTGCCCATTCCGATGTGGGTCGAAGTCACGAATCTCGAGAACGGCAGGCGAGTCGTCGTTGAAATCAACGATCGGGGGCCCTTCGTCGACAATCGCATCATCGATCTGAGCTTTCGCGCTGCCGAGTACCTCGGGATGGTCGAGGCGGGCACGGCACTGGTCGAAGTGCGCGCGCTCGGAGTGCCCGGCATCGGTCCCGCGGCGCCTGCCACGGCGGACGCGGGCGGGGCAGGGCGCGGTGACGGGTCTTCCATCGTCGTCGAGGCGCTTCCGGACTCCGCCGGGTCCGCCACGCGGGCGTTCCCGCAGATCTTCGTCCAGGTGGGCGCGTTCTCCGAGCGCGAGAACGCCGACGCGCTGGCAGAACGGCTCAGGCTCAACGGCTTCGAAGACAGCTTCGTCGTCACGGACAGCGAGGGTGGTGGCCCATTGCACCGCGTGCGCATCGGCCCGCTCGACGGCGCCGACCATACGGACGAGGTCAACGCGGGACTCCGATCCATCGGGATTGACCAAAGTCAGTTGATTTTTGACTTCTGACACCGCACGACAGCGCGTGAAGTGCCGATGTCCGACGACGAACTGCTGAGCTTTCCCTGCGAGATCGACATCAAGGTCATCGGACACCGGACCGAAAACCTGCGCGGGGCGGTCCTCGCCATCGTTGGAAGGCATTGCGGGTCGGTCGACGACGCCGCGATCAGCGAACGGCTGAGCAGCGCGGGCAAATACCTGAGCCTGACGGTCACCGTGGTTGCCGAAACGCGCGAGCAGATCGACGCCGTGTATCGGGAACTCACCGCGAGCAACCACGTTCTCATGGCGTTGTGAACGCTATCCGCGTAAGCGACCTTGGCTGTCGTCCCCTGGCAGCCGTCTGGGCCGACATGCAGGACTTCACGGATCGCAGGGACGAAGCAACTGGCGACGAGATCTGGTTCGTCGAGCACCCGCCCGTCTATACGCTCGGCCTGACCGCGAATCCCGAGCATCTGCCCGAGAACACCGATATCGAGGTCGTGAAGATCGATCGCGGCGGACAGGTGACCTATCACGGCCCGGGTCAGCTCGTGTGCTACGTGCTCCTGAACATCAAGCGGCTCGGGCTCGGCGTGCGGGCACTGGTCGAAACGCTTGAGGCTGCGGTCATCGATACCGTCGCCGACTATGGCGTGGAAGCCTACGGGCGCCGTGACGCGCCGGGCGTCTACGTTGCCGGCCGGAAGCTCGCCGCTCTCGGGCTCAGAATCCGGCATGGCTGCTCGTACCACGGCATTGCGGTCAACATCTCGATGGATCTTGCGCCGTTCAGGCGGATCCGGCCCTGCGGTCTCGACGACGTCGAGGTCACGCAGCTTGCGGATCTCTGCGGCAATGCGGACCCGGCCCGGTTCCGCGCGGACTTCGAGCGTCGCCTGCTCGCTCTTTTCGGGGCATAGCCCGGCAGCCCGGACCACGCGCACGCCATGAGGAATCGGACAAACCGGGCCGGCACGTCGGGAGGGATGCCAATGCCGCCGTCCGGGACGCTGGCCGAGGCCCTGCTCGCGCCGGGCGCGCCGGCCGCCCTGGTCGGGGACCTGCGCTCGAAGCTCATCAAACCCGTCGCGACGAACTTCGTCGAACGGCCGTGGGGCGGCACGATGATCCGTGAGTTCAAGAGGCTCAGCCCGCTGCCGGAGGACGACATGCGGACCGGCTTCGGTCTCGGCGAGTCGTTCGAGATCGCGGCCTGCGACGCCGACCCCGAAGCTCGCGAGTATCCGAGCCGCGTGCGGCTGGCCGACGGTTCCCTGATCTCACTTGCCGATCTACTGGCGGTACACGGCGAAACGCTGCTGGGCGAGGGATTCGTCGCTCAGCATGGCGCCGGGTTTCCGCTGCTGCCGAAGATCCTCGACATCAAGGAACTCCTTTCCGTCCAGGCGCACCCGCCCGGTCATACGGAGGTCTACGTCATCATCGCCGCCGAGCCCGGGGCGACGATCCGGGTCGGGTTCAATGCCGACATCGATGCCCTCTCGATGAAGGCCGGGCTCGGGCACGGACTCGAGCACCAGCAGCGCCTGCTCGATCTGTTGCGGCCGGACGTGGATCCGGGCGGACTACAGGCCGTCGTGGCGGACTGGTTCGCTCGTCGCCCGGCGCGTACGGACGCGCTCGAATCCGCACTCGTTCCGCACTTCGTGCCCGCCGACCGCTGGTCCGCCGCGATGGAACTGCTCGACAGCCTCAAGACGCTCTACTCAGAAACGCTCGATACGCTGAACGCGATCCCCGTGACGCCCGGCCAGGTCATTCACAACGCAACGCCGCAGCGCGTACTCGAGGGTTCAGGACGAATGGCCTCGGCCGAGGTCCATGTGCTCGGCAACCCGGAACGGCGCGAGATCCTCGCGCTCGAGATTCGCCGCCCGGGGCCGACGCTGAGGGCCTGGGACAACGTCAGGTTTCCGGTTCGCGCCGTCGACGTCGATGCGGCGTTCGATGCAATGAACCTGTCGAGAACGGAGCCCGGGGAGTTTCTCGTGACACCGACACCCGTGGCGGGCCGTCCCGGCGCCTTTCTCTCCATTGACTCGGAGTCTTACCGCGTCGAGCATCTGCGGCCGACGCCGGCGCTGACCGTCGAAGTCCCGTCCGAGCCCCCGCACTGTCTGCACGCGCTCGGCGGCCGCGTTGTCGTGCAGCGTGCCGATGGCGTGGAAATCGGCAGGCTGGCCCGCGGCGAGTCGGCGCTCGTGCCGGCGGGTGTCGGGTCCTATGCCATCTCGACCGACGCCGAAGCCACCGAAGTCGTCAAGGCCAGCCCGGCCGAAAGCAGCCTGACGCACACAGGGAGCAGGCAGGAATGAGCGATCGCAACGAGTTCAGGAGCATGGCGAACGTCAACGGCGCGATCGCACCGACCGACGAGGCTCGCATCCCGGTCATGGACCGGGGCTTTCTGTACGGGGATTCGATCTACGAAGTGTTCCGCACCTATCGCGGTATCCCGCTCTTCGGCGACGAGCACTGGGTGCGGTTCGAGAATTCCGCGTCCCTCATTCATCTTGCGATCGGACTCACGAAGGACGAGATGACCGGGCAGATTCGCAGGACCGTCCATGCAAGCGGCGCCCCGGCGGCCAGGCGGGACGTCTATGTGCGCTACATCGTCACGCGCGGCGAAGGCCCGCTCGATCTGCATCCGCCGGAAGATCTGCCAACGAGCTTCGTCATCATCGTGCGCGCGGTGCCCCAGTGGAATCCCGAGTTCTACGCGAAGGGTCTCAGGGTCGCGGTGTCGCAGACGCGAAGGAATCCCACCGCCTCGCTCGACCCCAACATCAAGGGCGGCAATTACCTGAACAACGTCCTCGGCGTCATCGAGGCCCGCAACTTCGGCGCCGACGACAGTCTCATGCTCAACGACGCCGGACTCGTCACCGAGGCTTCCAACAGCAACGTGTTCTTCGTGATCGACGGCGAGCTCGTGACGCCGTCGCAGCTTGCGGCGAACCTGCGCGGCCTGACAAAGGCGGCGGTGCACGAAGTGTGCCGTTCGCACGGCCTGCCGACCTACGAGCGCGAGATCCCGATCGACTCGGTACTCGAGGCCAGCGAGTGTTTCTTCACGAGCGCGACCCGCGAGATCATGCCCGTGCGGGAACTCGTGATCGGGGAGGGCGTCGAGCGCTCTTTCCCGGACGGCGGCGGTCCCGTCACCCGCAGGGTCGCTGAGCTTTATCGCGGTCACGTCGAGGACTACCTCGCAAGACACGCCGATTACGCCCTGTTCTGAGCGCGGGGATGTGCGACGCCCGCGTGGCCGGAAGGCGCCAGCGCGCAATATTGTCCCTTCCGCCGGTGAGCTCGTACGGGTCGGGGAGAAGACAACGCGTTCGGCCGCTACACCATGCTTGCGATGCGAACGCTCATACCGCGGTCCCCATTCCCCTGGCAGGCTCGAAGGGGTCGGGGGGTGATGGCGAGATTTGTCGGCCGGGTCGCGCCGGGTGGGGTACAATCCCGCGCGTGGTCCGCCCGTTGGCGCCGTTCGATCGGCAGCCCCGGGACCGGTCCAGAACCACAAAGGGCGCCCGTAGTTCAGCTGGATAGAACGCCGGCCTACGAAGCCGGAAGTCGGGAGTTCGAATCTCTCCGGGCGCGCCATCCCATCAACGTTGTCGACACGCTTCTCATGATCGGCCATGCCGCCTGTCCGCGGCGTGCGGCCGCCCGGCCGAGCGGTCCGGGCGGCTTCGGTCGTGGGCTATAATCGGCCGTCCCGTCGCAACCAGATCATGGGTACCAGCCGATGAGCACCGCACAGCGCGCGATCGTTCCCGACACCGAAATCCAGGACCTCGTGGCGCGGGCCCGCGCGGCCCAGGCCGTCTACGAAGAGATGAGCCAGGAAGAGGTCGACGCCATCGTCAAGGGTGTGGGGCAATACGTCTTCGACAACGCCGAACCGCTGGCAAGAATGGCGGTCGACGAATCGGGAATCGGCCTCTACGAGGACAAGATCCTCAAGAACAAGGGCAAGGCGCGCACGATCTGGAACAACCTCAAGGACAAGAAGTCCCGCGGCGTGATCGGCGAGGACCCAGACTCGAACCTCGTGCTCGTGGCCAAGCCCATGGGCGTCGTCGGCGCCGTGACGCCGGTCACGAACCCGATCGTGACGCCCATGTGCAACGGCATGTTCGCGCTCAAGGCCGGCAACGCCGTGATCTTCGCGCCGCATCCGAAGGCGCAGAAGTGCACCGAGCACCTCACCGACGAGTTCATGAAGGTCGTCAAGGCGAACGGCGGACCCGACGATCTCGTGCAGGTCGTGAGAAACGGCTCGATCGAGAAGACCAAGGAACTCATGGAGACCGTCGACGTCGTCGTCGCCACGGGCGGGCCGGCGATGGTCAAGTCAGCTTACTCGTCCGGCAAGCCGTCCTACGGGGTCGGCGCCGGCAATGTGCCCGTGATCATCGACCGGGATGTCGACATGAAGGCCGCGATCGACAAGATCGTGTTCGGGGCTTCGTTCGACAACGGCATCATCTGCTCGCACGAGCAGTTCGTGTTTGCGCCCGAGGAGGAGTACGAGCGGACGCTGAGGCTCTTCGAGGAAACAGGCAAGGTGTGGATCACCGAGGACGAGGCGCAGATCGCGGCGCTGCGCGATCTCGTGTTCCCGGACGGCCACCTGAACAAGGACGTCGTCGGCCAGTCGCCGCACGAAATCGCCGCGATGGTCGGCATCGACGTTCCGGAGTCGGCGCGGCTGATCCTGCTGCCGGCCAGCGGCGCCGGCGCCGATGACGTGCTCGCGAAGGAAAAACTCTGTCCGGTGATCGCGATCCTGCCGTACCGGTCGTTCGACGAAGCCGTCGCCAAGGCCAGGGCGAACCTCCTCGTCGAAGGCGCCGGACATTCGGCGGCGCTGCACTCGGAGAACGACGACCACATCCGGACCGCGGGAGTCGACCTGCCGGTCAGCCGCCTCGTCGTCAACCAGGCAAGTTCGGTGTCGGCCGGCGGTTCCCTGACGAACGGCTTCGCGCCGACGACGACGCTCGGCTGCGGTTCATGGGGCGGCAACTCGATCTCGGAAAACCTCGACTACAAGCACCTCATGAACGTCTCGCGCATCGGCAACGTCATCGCCGACAAAGCGGTGCCGACGGACGAGGAGATCTGGGCCTGAGGCCACTCCTCGGACCGGCATCCTCGCGTTGTGCACCTCCCCTTGGCTCGGTTACAGGCCGGGGGCGAGGGTCCGCAGGCGCTTATTGTCACCAGTTGAGCGTGCTATTGTTCGTGTCGTTTACAGCCCTTTCGGAACCTGAACATGACGACAAGGATGTCCGAGGATGTCTTTACCGTCACGGATTTCAAGCTCGACCCGGGTCGCGTTGTCAAGCATGCGGCGCGGGTTGGCCGTCCGGTGCTTCTGACAAGCCGAGGTCGCGGCGTGGCCGTCGTTCAGTCCATTCAGGATTACGAGTCCGGCGAGGACGAGCGCGCATTCATGCGGGCGGTGGTCGAAGGGCTGGCCGATCTTGAATCCGGCTACGAGGTATCCTTGGCGGATGCGAAGGCCCGTCTCGGCGTGAGCTGATCCCACGAGCGGGTTGCAACTCGCGCCACCGCGAATGCCGTCTACAGCCCGTCGTCTACGGCCACGTTCTCAGGTGTTAGTTCGAGCCCGGACGCTTCCGCCTGCATGTCGAGAATGATGGCGAAGTCGCACTCGGTGTGGCCGCGCTCGACGGCGTCGTTGAGGATTTCGCGGGTCACGGCGGTTACGGGGAGCGGCACGCCGAGCTTGCCGGCGGCTTCAAGGCCCAGATCGAGGTCCTTGCGCAGCAGGACGGGCGTGAACGTCGGCGTCATGTCGAGGTTGACGTAGGCCGGCGTCTTGTAGCGCGTGAACGTCGAGCCGACGACGCTGTCGTTGAGAAACTCGAGAAAGTCGTGCCGGGAGACGCCGCCTTTCTCGGCGAGCACGGTGATCTCGGCGAGGCATTGGGCGACGACGCCGAGCATGAGGTTGTGACAGATCTTGACCATCCGCGCGAGCTCGCCCTCGCCGACCCAGGTTACGCCCGAGCCGACCGCATCCAGATAGGGTTTCGCCGTGTCGAACGCTTCGCGCGGTCCCGAGGCGACAATCGTGAGCCTGCCGACCGAGACGACCTTGGCGTTGCCGCTGACCGGTGCGGATAGCATCGCGGTGCCGCGCGCCGCGGCGGTTTCGCGCACCTGCGCCGAGGCTTCTTCGGACACGGTGGAGCAATCGACGAGCAGTTGCGGGCTCGAGTCGCCGCCGAGCACGCCGTTCGGACCCCGGGTCACGGCGATCAGGTCGTCCGAGGCCGATACGGTGCTGAAGACGATGTCGCGGTCGGCGAGATCGCGCGGAGTATCGACAACCCTTGCGCCGAGCGCAGCCAGCGGCTCGACCTTGCTGCGCGTGCGGTTGTAGACGGAAACGTCGCAGCCGGCATCGATGAGCCGCTTCGCCATCGAGAAACCCAGACGGCCGCCGGCCCCGATCCAGCCGATCGTATGCGTGAGCGGCATCAGACTTCGCGGAACCAGTCGGTGAGTTCGAGCAGCTTGCGCACGCGATCGAGGAAGGCGGCCGAGTAGGCGCCGTCGATCGCGCGATGGTCGAACGACTGCGCGAGCACGCCGACCGGCCGTATCGCGATCGAGTCGCCGCTCGGGTGTTCGACGACCACGGGCTTCTTGCGGACGCCGTCCGTCGACAGGATCGCGACCTGCGGCTGGTTGATGATCGGCGCCGTGATCAGCGTGCCGAACGTGCCGGAATTGGATAGTGTATAGGTGCCGCCCGCGAGGTCGTCGGGCTTGAGCCGATTCTCTCTTGCGCGCCCGGCAAGGTCGTGGATGGATTCGGCGAGTTCGGTGACCGAGAGTCGGTCAGCGCGGGCGATGACCGGAGCAACGAGGCCTTCCGGGCCGAGGTCGACGGCGATCGCGAGGTTGACGTCCGCGTGCAGGGTGAGCGCGTCGCCCTCGACGCTCGCGTTCGCGTTCGGAAACTCCTTGAGCGCACGGCAAACCGCGTAGGCGATGAAGGGCAGGTAGGTCAGCGAGTAGCCGCGTTTCGCGCGCCAGGACTCGCGCACGGCCGCGCGGACGCGGTCGACGCCGGCAAAGTCGACCTCGACGGCCTGCAGCACGTGCGGGCTCGTCGCCTTCGACTGCACCATGTGCTCGGCCGTGAGCTTGCGGATGCGGTTGAACGGGACGGTGCCGGAGGCGGCAGCGGGCGTTCTCGCCGCGGCCGGGGCCGCCTGCCCGCTCTCGATGAATTCCAATATGTCGCGGCGTGTGATGCGGCCGTCGCGGCCGGAGCCCGTCACGGCGCCCGGTTCGATGCCGTGCTCGGCGGCCAGCCGCCGCACGGCCGGCGACAGGCGCATTGGCCGATCTCCGCCGTTGCCGGCCGCGGCGCCACGCGCCGCCCCGGATTTCGACGTCCGGGCGGCGGGCGCATCGGCGGACGAAGTCTTCGCCGGCTTTGCCGCGGCCGCCTCAGCCGCGCCGGCTGCCGCTGCAGCTTCCGACGCAGCCTCGCTGGCTCCATCGTCGCCCGCAGCGCTCTCGCCCTCGACCTCGACGATGGCAAGCACCGTCCCTACGTCGACCGTCTCGCCGGTGTCGACCAGGATCTTCGCAAGCGTGCCCGTACCCGGAGACGGAATTTCCATCGACACCTTGTCGGTCTCGATGTCGAGCAGAATCTCGTCGACTTCGACCGGGTCGCCGGCCTGTTTTCGCCACGCGGAGACCGTGCCTTCGTCAACGGTCTCACCGAGCTGCGGCATCAATACGTCCATGGCGCTAAAACTCCATAGCGATCAGGGTCTTGCTCGTCGCTCAACATTGCCCGCCAAACTCGCGCCGCGCGCCGGTTCCGGCAGGTGCCTCGGGCGTATCGCTGCGATGCGGGGCTCGGCCACGGGACCTGTCAGTCCACGAGTTCCCTGACGCTCGCGACGATCCTGTCCGCGCTCGGCAGCATCGCGTCCTCGAGGCTGTCGGCGGCCGCCAGCGGAATGTGCGGCGTCGTCACGCGGACGATCGGGCCGTCGAGGTCCCAGAACAGTTCCTCCGCGACGATCGACGCGATCTCCGCACCCCAGCCGCACAGCCGCGGGTTCTCCTCGACCGTGACGAGCCGGCCTGTCTTCGCGACCTCGGCGAGAATCGTCTGCGTGTCGAGCGGCACGAGCGAGCGCACGTCGACGACGGTCGCCGATATGCCGTGCTCGGCCTCGAGTTCCTCGGCAGCCTTGAGCGCGCGCGGCACCATGAGCGCGAGCGCGACGATCGTGACGTCGCTGCCGCTGCGAAGCACCCTGGCCGCGCCGAGCGGCTCGACGTGATCGTCGTCGGGCACCTCGCCCTTGACGCCGTACATCGACTTCTGCTCGAAGAACAGCACCGGATCCGGATCGCGGATCGAGGCTGCGAGCAGGCCCTTGACGTCGGCCGGCATCGCGGGCGCGACGACCTTGAGTCCGGGAATCGCCATGGCCCAGTTCTCGACGCTCTGCGAATGCTGCGCGCCGAACCTTGCGCCGCCGCCGTTGCCCGAACGGATCACGAGCGGCAGGCTCATCTGGCCGTCGGTCATGTAGCGGGTCTTGGCGATCTGGTTCGCGACGATGTCCCAGCACACCGCGAAGAAGTCGGAGAACATGATCTCGGCGACGGGCTTGAGCCCGGTCATCGCGGCGCCCATGGTGGCGCCGAGGATCGCCTGTTCGGAGATCGGGGTATCCCGGACGCGATCGGGGCCGAACTCCTCGAGGAGCCCCACCGTCGTCTTGAAGACGCCGCCGGCCGCCGCCACGTCCTCGCCGAGAAAAACGACGTTCTCGTCGCGCCGCATCTCCTGGGCGAGGCCTGCGGTCACGGCTTCGCGGTAGGTCAGTTGCGCCATTGCGCACCCCCGTCGGCCCACACGTCTATCCAGGCGATGTCCACGTCGGGCAGCGGCGCGTTGCGTGCGGTCTCCGTGGCTTCGTCGATCATCGCGAGGGCTTCGGCGTCGATCTTCTCAAGTTCCTTCTCGGCGATCTTCAGGCCGCGCAACTGCTTGCGGTAGGTCGGGACCGGATCCTTGCCGAGCCACTCCTTGACCTCGTCGTCGGGGCGGTATTTGCCGGGATCGGCCCTCGAATGGCCGCCGTGGCGGTAGGTCACCGCTTCGATCAGGCTCGGGCCGCCGCCGCTTCGCGCCCGCTCGAGCGCGTCGACCGCCGTCCGGTAGACGACATCGACATCGTTGCCGTCGATGAGAATGGGTTCGAGCCCGTAGGCGCTCGCGCGGTCGGCCGCGGGATTCCTGACGGCGGTCACGTCGTAGATCGACGTGTACTCCATGTAGAGGTTGTTCTCGCAGACGAAGACGACCGGCAGCTTCCAGATCACGGCGAAGTTGAGCGCTTCGTGGAACGCGCCGATGTTCGTCGTGCCGTCGCCGAAGAAACAGACGGCTACCTGCTCGGTGCCCCGGTACTGCGCCGACCAGGCGGCGCCGGCGGCGATCGGCAGGTGCGCGCCGATGATCGCGTACGAGCCCATGGCGCCGTGGTCGACGCTCGTCAGGTGCATCGAGCCGCCCTTGCCGCGCATGAGCCCGGCCGAGTTGCCCATGAGCTCGCCGAGGATGGCGGTCATCGAGACGCCGCGCACGTACGTGTGGTTGTGGCCGCGATAGGTGCAGAAGGTGTAGTCGTCCTCGCGCATCGCGACGCCGAAGCCCGCGGCGACGGCTTCCTGGCCGAGCGCGAGGTGACTGGTGCCCTTGATCAGGTTCTGCATGAAGAGGTCATGCGCGCGCTTCTCGAGCAAACGGCACTCGACCATCGTGCGGTAGAGCTTCAGGCGGGTCGCGGCGTCGATCGCCGGCTGCGGCTTGCGTTTTGCAGCCGCAGCGCGCTTGGGTTTTGCAGCCACTGCGTGTGTGCCCTGCTGTGGGTCCTTGTGTCGGGGCGAATACCGGCGGTTCGGCCGCTCAGTACTCGTTTGCGACGGGCAACTCCTGGGCCGGGAAGAGCGTGATGACGCGGCAGCCGGTATCCGTCACGACGACTTCCTCCTCAATCCTGGCCGCCGAGTAGCCGTCCTTCGCCGGGCAGTAGGTCTCGAGCGCGAACACCATGCCTTCCTTGATCTCCAGCGGATTGTCCATCGAGACGAGCCGGCTGATGATCGGGCGCTCGTGCAGCGCAACGCCGAGGCCGTGGCCGAACTGCAGCCCGAAGCACTCCATCTCGCTCGAGAAGCCGAGTTCCTCGGCCTTCGGCCAGACGGCCGCGACCTTGTCGGTGCTGACGCCGGGCCGGATCATGTCGATCGACGCGTCGATCCATTCGCGGGCCCGCTTGTAGGCGTCGTGCTGGGCGTCGTTGGCCGTGCCGACGTTGATCGTGCGGTAGTAGCAGGTGCGGTAGCCCATGTAGGCCTGGATCACGTCGAAGAAGGCCTGGTCGCCGGGCCGGACCATGCGGTCGGTGAAGTTGTGCGGATGGGGGCTGCAACGCTCGCCGGCAACCGCGTTGATCGCCTCGACGTCGTCGGCGCCCATCTCGAACAGCATCTTCGTGGCTCTCGCCACGATGTCGTTCTCGCGCACGCCCGGTTTCAGGTCCTCGTAGATCATGTGATAGACCGCGTCGACCATGGAGGCGGCGACGTTCAGCAGCATGATCTCGTCCTGGTTCTTGACCTCGCGGGCGTCGAGCATGACCTGCTGGGCGTCCATGACCTTCAGGCCCACCTTCTCCAGTTCCCAGAGCATCGGCGGTTCGACGAGGTCGACGCCGATCGGCATGTTCGCAACGCCGTTCTCCTCGAGGATGGCCTTGATCTCCAGCGCCGCGCCGCGCATGAGGCCTGCATCCGGCGGAACGGCGCCGCGCAGGCCCAGCATGCCGGCGTGACAGTGCGTGGTCTCGAGCCACGGCGCATGGAGCCTGTGGTGCGCCGCCGCCGAACCGAAGTCCCACAGGTGCGGCGACGAATCGCCGGCCAGCAGCGCAAAGCGGCACATCTTGTCGCGGGACCACTCGCCGATGTTCGTGCTCGTGATGTAGCGGATGTTGTTCCCGTCGAAGGTGAGCAGGGCGCCGAGCTGGGAGTTCCGGAGGGCCTGGCGGGTTCTCGCGAGGCGGTAGCGGTGCAGGCGCTGAAAGTTGATGCGTTCCTCGAAATCGACGTTCATCACGCCCGGTGCGGAGAGCGCCCGCTTCCAGTTGTGGCCGGGATCGACGTCGGCGTCGGCGATGATTGTCGGTTCAGACAGCTTTGCGACCATGAGTTGTCTCCTGAGCGTCTTGCGCCGGGGCAGCCGCAGCCGGCAGCCTCGGGCTAATTCTTTCGCGGCGGCCTGAAGCCGCCTATCCGGGCAATTCTAGCCTAGTCGGCGGCGTTTTTTCAGTACGGGCCGGGTGCGGCCGATCGGCGCCGTGCGCTACAAAATACTTCCGCATGGATCGCCAGGAGCCTGCGCCGCAGGAACTCACGGCTGCAAATTCGCTGGAGCGACTTCCTGCAGCGCAGGCTCCTGGCCGAGCAGCGCCGTCAGCTCGCGTACGGTATCGAGCTGCTCGAGTTCGCGAACGAGCGAGACGATCCGCTTCGCGCGTGCGATGTCGAAGCGCGCGAACTCGACGCATCCGAAGAACTTGTCGGCGACCTCCTCGTAGCTCATCGGGTTCGCCGGGCTGCCCTTGCCGAAGTCGGCGCGGCCGGAGAGCCTGCGCCCGTCGGTGAGTTCGATGTCGATGATCGTCGTCATCTTGTGGTAGCCGGCGGCCTCGGCGTCCGGGTGCACGCCGAAGTCGATCTTCTCGATCATCGCCTTGACGTCGTCGCGGTTGACGACCTCGTCGGTGAATTCCGGCAGGCCGCCGCGCCGCTCGAGCAGCAGGATCGCGATGCAGAATTCCATCGAGAACTTCGCCTGCAGCTCGTCGACCGGGCGATGGTGGATCAGGGCGTTCGGCATGTTGTGGTTGGTGCCGACGGCGACGCGCTCGACGTCCTCCGGCCGGATGTCGTGCTCGACGATGAGGTCGAGCATCGTCGTCATGCCGGGGTGGGTCAGCGAACCGGACGGGTGCGGTTTGATCGAGACGCCCGGATCGATGAACGTCCAGGGCTTGCCGAGCCTGCCGCGGATCGCCTCGAGTGCATAGCCGCCGCCGTGGGCCTGGAAAAAGCCGCGCGGCGACTCGAGGATGCAGTCGGCAGCGGTCCAGCCGGCGGTCGCGAAGTCGGCCGCGATGATGCCGGCTTCGGCCGCGCGCCCGGCGTGAAAGGGCTTCGTCATCGTGCCGAAGTTCTCGCGGAGCCCCGCGGCCTGGCTCGCGGCGATCGCGAGTGCGCGCAGGGTCGTATCGAGATCGAGCCCGTTGAGCTTCGCCGTCGCGGCGGCCGAGGCGAACGTTCCGCAGGTGGCCGTCGAGTGGAAACCATGCTGGTAGTGCCTCGGCGAGATCGCCTCGGCGATCTTGCTCTCGACCTCGACGCCGAGGTGATAGGCGAGGCTGAGTTCGCTGCCGGTACTGTCGCGGCACTCGGCGATCGCGAGCGCCGCCGGCAGGCAGGGCGCCGTCGGGTGGGTCAGCAGGCCGTAGACGCGGTCTTCCTGTACGGCGAGCTGGGTGTCGTCGTAGTCGTCGGCGTGAACGCCGATGCCGTTGGCGAACGCCGCGAAGCGTTCCGGAACGCGCAGCGCCGTGCCGATGACCGTCGCCTCGCCCGCCAGATTCTGCTTGACCAGATAGTCCTGGACGATTCGCCCGCTACGCGCGACGGAGCCCGCGATCGCAAGGCCGATGCCGTCGAGGATGGATTTGCGGCCGACATCGAGCAGTTCCTCGGGCAAGTCGCCGGTAGCGCTGTCGACGATGAATGAGGCGACCTCGCGAGTGAGTCCCTCGCCGTGTTCGGAATGGATGTCGGGCGTGAAGTGACGGATGCTGCCGTTGGCCGGGCTTGCTGACATCGGGTTGCTTCCTTCGATTGTTCTGGCTAACAGGTAGGCGATCGCTTGTGGTCCGTGCTCCGGGAGGCGTTTCGCCGCGCGCCGATTGTGCCAGATTGCCGGAGGCGCGTAGCGGAAGGACAGATCGTGGCTCAGCGCGTTGACGCCGTTCGAAAGCGGCGGAGGTCGGTTTGCGCAGCGATGTCAGCGCCCGCGCATCGCGCGCAAGGCCCTGAGCGCCGGTGCGCCCGCGATACCGCCGATTGCGAGGACGAAGAAGACCAATGCGATCGGCCGGCCAAGGAACCCCGACCACTGCTGATCGAAGATGATCATGGACTGGGCGAGCGAGGTCTCGACGAGGCCGCCGAGCACGAGCCCCATGACGATGGGCGCTGCCGCGAAGCCGTAGCGCTTGAGCGCGAGGCCGAGGATGCCGGCGGCGACCATGACCCAGACGTCGACCATCGATTGCTCGAGGCCGTAGGCGCCGACGAAGCAGAGCACGAGCACGCTCGGCCAGAGCAGCGCCGGCGGCACGAGGCTGAGCCGCGAGAACACCTTCGCGCCGATCAGGCCGATGACGAGAAAGAGCGCGTTGGCGAAGAGCATCGCGAAGAAGATCCCGTAGAGCAGCGCCGGCTGTTCTTCGAACAGGAACGGTCCGGGCCTCAGCCCCTGCACCTGCAGTCCGCCGAGGATGACTGCGGCCGTAGCGCTGCCGGGAATGCCGAGCGCGAGCGTCGGCACCATGGCGCCGCCCGTGGCGGCGTTGTTGGCGGCTTCCGGCCCCGCGACGCCGTCGATCGCGCCCTTGCCGAAATCTTCCGGGCGCTTCGACCAGCGCTTGGCCTCGTTGTAGCCGATCATCGCGGCGACGGTGCTGCCTTCGGCCGGCAGGATGCCGATGAAGGTCCCGATGCCGCTCGAGCGCAGAATCGTCGCGAAGACGCCGCGGATGTCCGCAAGCGACGGCAGCTTGAGCGCGGCGAGCGTCACCACGCTGGTCTTCCTGCCGAGATGCTGCGCCTGTGTCAGCAGCTCGGTGACTGCGAAAAGCCCGATCAGCACTGGAATGAAGTGGATGCCGTCGAGCAGCTCCGGCACGCCGAAGGTGAACCGGTCGACGCCGGTCGTGAGATCGATGCCGATCGTCGCGATCAGGAGCCCCAGGCATCCGCCGATCAGGTTCTTGAGCCGCGCCTCGCCGCTGATCGTCGCGAGCATCGACAGGCCGAGCACGGCGAGCGCGAAATACTCGGGAGGTCCGAAGCTGTAGGCCACCCGGGCGAGCAGGGGCGCCGCGAAGAGCAGCACGAGCACGCTGATCGTGCCGCCCGTGACGGACGCGATCGTCGCCGTGCCGAGCGCGCGCCCGGCCTCGCCCTTTTGCGCCATCGGGTAGCCGTCGAAGGCCGTGGCAGCGGCCGGCGGCGCCCCCGGCGCGTTGATCAGTATCGCCGTGATCGATCCGCCGAAGGTGCCCGCGCAGTAGAGCGCGGCGAGAAAGGCGATGCTCGGGATCGGGTCGAGATAGAGCGAGAACGGCAGCAGCAGCGCCACGGCCATCGACGACGAGAGGCCGGGCAGTGCGCCGACGACGACGCCGACGAGCGTGCCGACGATGATGAGCCCGATGACCGTGGGATCGGTGAACACGGCCGCTGCGAATTCGAGCCCCGGCAGTCCCATCGGTTCAGCCGGCCGGCGCCGCCGCGCGACGGGCGGCGGCATGTCGAGCTTGTTTGCGGTCGGGCCGTTCCATTGGCTCAGCCGAGGAGCGTCGCCACGAGGCCGGTCGGGAACCTGACCTCGAGCGCGACCGTGAAGACGAGGTAAACCGCCGCCGGCATGCCGAGCGCAAGCGGCACGACGAACCTGAGCCGGCGCTCGTTCCAGAGCGGCGGCAGCCCGAGCGTCACCAGAAAGATCGTCGCGAGCGTGCCGAGCAGCGTGATCGCGAAGGGCAGGAGCACGACGAGTCCGGCCGTGACGAACACGAGCGGCCGGATCGGGCTTGATGACCCGGCGCGAGGGGCGCGCAGCCCGCCGGCGATGAGCCCGATGCCGCCGGCGGCAATGAGACCGAGCACGAGCCGCGGGAAGAAGGTCGGCGGCACGTTCTGCGACAGCATCGCCGGGACTTCGCGGAACCCCGTGGTCAGCCAGAATCCGACTGCGCTCAGCGCCAGCAGGGCGATGCCGGCGACCGTGTCCGGATGAAGTCTGCGCCCCTTACGGTTCCCTCCGGCCACGGATTCAACCCCTCAGGGCTGGATGATGCCGAGGTCGATCATGGCCTGGCGCGCGTCGCCGTAGAGCTGCTCGAGCTGCTCGCCCCAGGCCTCGCGTCCGGCGACCGCCGAACGGCTCAGTCCCGCGCCGTCGAGGTAGGCCAGATAACTCGGGTGGTCCATTGCCGCGAGCAGGCCCTGCTCGAGGATTTCGATGCTCGCTTCGTCGGTGCCTCTGAGCACCACGTAGCCGCGCACGGTCGAGAACGTGGCATCGTAGCCCAGTTCCACGGTCGTCGGCGTATCGGGCAGCGCCTCGATCCGCTCGCCGGCCATGACCGCGAGCGCGCTAAACTCGCCGCGCTCGATCTGCTGTAGCGCCTCGGTGAGGTTCAGCGCCGCCGCATCGATGCTGCCGCCCATGAGGTTCGTGACGATCTCGCCGCCGCCCGCGAACGGCACGACGGCAAGTTCGGTGCCGGCAACCTGCGCGAACACCGCGCCCGCGACGTGGTCGATGCTGCCGACCTGGGTCGAGCCCCACTTGATCGGCCGTTCGCGTCCGAGCGCGATGAGATCCTCGATGTCGTCGATGCCGCTGTCGCTTCGCACGGTGATTACGAGCGGATCGTCGGTCGCGCGCGCCACGGGAACCAGGTCGTCGATCGTCAGCGGTCCCTGGCCGCGCGCTATCGCGAAGAGATGCGTCGGCGTGATGGCGAGCACGGTGTGCCCGTCGCGGGGCCGGTTCGCGACGTAGCTCATGGCGACGATTCCGCCGCCGCCGGTTCTCGGGATCACGGCAATATCCGTGCCGAGCGCCTCGCGGGCGCCGATCAGAAGCGTGCGCGCCGTCGTATCGGTGCCGCCGCCGGGCGAAGCATGCGTGACGATATCGATCGGCCCCGACGGAAAGCGCTCCTGCGCGTGGACCGCGCCGACGAGAACGGCGGCACAGGTGAGTAGCCCCAATGTCTCGACAAGGCGCTTCAGGGCCGAAACGCGTCCTCGCACCATCGGTTCGCGCCCGGTGGCTTCGAACATGGATGTATTCACAGCGTGTCTCAAGCGAGCGGCAGTGCGGCTCCCCGCAACCTCGGCAAGTCTCCTGTCCCGTAGATAACGTCGATTCAGCGCAGCCTGTCAAGGCCGAAAGTCTGCGCCGCAGGCTCATTGGGCGTGATTCCTGCAACACCGCTCGCGCACGGGACCCTTACCCACCGAGACACACACCGCCGCTGTCTGGTATTTTCCACCGCAGCGGCGCCGTGCCGCGGGGGTGAGCCATGACGGGAATTCGATCGTTGCTTATTGCGGGCCTGACGCTCGCAATGCTGCTCGGAAGCGGCAGTCTGGCGGCCCAGACGGTGCTCAGGGCGTCGCATCAATGGCCGGGCGGTATCGACGACGTGCGCGACGAGGCCGTCCAGATGATCGCCCGGGACATTGCGGCGGCGGACGTCGGGCTCGAGATCCGCGTGTATCCGGGCGAGGCGCTCTACAAGGCGCGCGACCAGTGGCCGGCGATGGTGCGTGGCCGGCTCGACATCACGGCCCTGCCGCTCGACTACATGAGCGGCCGCCACCCGCAGTTCAGCGCAACGCTCATGCCCGGGCTCGTCAAGGACCACGATCACACCCTGCGGCTCAACGATTCGCCCTTCATGGCCGAGATCAAGCGGATCATGGACGAAGCCGGCGTCATCGTGCTCGCCGACGCCTGGGTCGCGGGCGGGTTCGCGTCGGCGGAGAACTGCATCCTGTGGCCCGACGACATCGCGGGCCAGGTCACGCGTGCGGCCGGGCCCGCGTTCGAGCGCATGCTCGCAGGCGCCGGCGCCTCGATCGCCTCGATGCCGAGTTCGGAGATCTATACGGCCATGCAAACGGGCGTGCTCGACGCCGCGAACACGAGTTCGACGAGCTTCATGTCGTTCCGGCTCCACGAGCAGGCCGTGTGCTATACGAGCCCCGGCGACTCGCCGCTCTGGTTCATGTACGAGCCGATCCTGATGTCCAAGCGAAGCTGGGAGCGGCTCAATGCCGAGCAGCAGGAGGCGCTCAGCGCCGCGTCCGAGCGCGCCGAGGCGTACTTCGCCGCCGAGGTGCGCCTGCAGGACCGGCAGGCCGAGGAGATGTTCGCCTCCGCCGGCGTCGAGGTCGTGCGCATGTCGCCGGAGCAGATGGCGGCCTGGCGCGAGATCGCCGAGCGCACCTCCTACAGCGTCTTCGCCGCCGAGGTCGAAGGCGGCCAGGCGCTGCTCGACAGCGCATTCGCTGTCGACTGAATGCGCGGCGCGCGTCGACCGCGGCCCTCACTCAAGTTCGCCCCGGTGTAGATGAAGCTCATCGTCCACGCGGTCCGCCGCCTGTCCGGCTTCTTCGGCATCGTCGCGGCCGTGTGTCTGGGCGCCGCCTGCATCGCGGTCTGCCACATGGTCTACGTGCGCTACGTGCTCGGCGCATCGACGATCTGGCAGACGGAGTTCGTGCTCTACTCGGTCGTAGCCGCGACGCTGATCGGCAGTCCCTACGTGCTCGCGATGCGCGGCCACGTCAATGTCGACCTCGTGAGCCATTATCTCGGCCCGCGAGCACGCAAGGTCCTGAGTGTCTTCGCGTCGACGCTCGGGATCGTGTTCTGCGTCGTCGTCGCCTGGAGCGGCTGGAACTACTACCACGAAGCCTGGACGGAAGGCTGGGTCACCGAGTCGGTCTGGGCGCCTCCGCTCTCGATCATCCTGCTGCCGCTGCCGCTCGGGCTCGGGCTGCTCGTGCTGCAGTACATCGTCGACATCGCCTGCCTGATCACGGGATACGAGCCCGAGGACCTGCCTGACACGGCACAGGAGCCTCCGGCATGAGCCCGCTCGAAATCGGCGCGCTGATCGGCATCGTCACGCTGCTCGTGCTCGCCTCGGGCGTGCCGATCGCGTTCGGGCTCGGCTTCGTGTCGCTCGCCTTTCTGCTCATTTTCGAAGGACCCGGCGGGCTTGCCTTCGTCGGCGAACTCCTGTTCTCGTACCTTGCGGACTTCACGCTCGTCGCCATCCCGATGTTCATCGTCATGGGCGCGGCGATCGCGTCCTCGCCGGCGGGGGGCGATCTCTACACCGTGCTCGAACGCTGGCTCGGCCGCGTCCCCGGCGGGCTCGTGATCTCGAACATCGGGGCCTGCACGATCTTCTCCGCGCTCAGCGGTTCGTCGCCCGCGACCTGTGCCGCGATCGGCAAGATGGGCATCCCCGAGATGCGCAAGCGCGGCTATCCGGCGGGGCTTGCGTCCGGCGCCATCGCCGCCGGCGGTACGCTCGGGATCCTCATCCCGCCAAGCGTGACGATGATCGTCTACGGCATCGCCACGGGCACGTCGATCGGGCGGCTCTTCCTCTCGGGACTCGTGCCCGGCCTGCTGCTGACGGCGCTCTTCATCGCCTGGGCGCTGTACTACTCGCACGGCCGCGGCGGGGAAGGCTCGGCGCTGGCGGGCCGGCGCTATAGCTGGGCGGAGAAGTTCGGTCCCCTGCCGAGGGTACTGCCGTTCTTCCTGATCGTGCTCGGCATCCTCTACGTGCTCTACGGCGGCATCGCGACGCCGTCGGAAGCGGCGGGCGTCGGCGCGATGCTCTGCCTCATATTCGTCGCGATCGTCTACCGGCAGTGGCAGCCGCAGCGGATCGCCATGATCTTTCGCTCGAGCATGCGCGAGAGCGTGATGATCATGATGATCATCGCGGCATCGAGCCTGTTCGGCTACACGCTCTCGTCGCTGTTCGTGACGCAGTCGGTCGCCGAAGCCATCGCGGTGCTAGAGGTCAACCGCTGGGTGCTCATGGGCATCATCAACGTGTTCCTGCTGATCGCCGGGTTTTTCCTGCCGCCGGTCGCGGTAATCCTCATGACGGCCCCGATCCTCCTGCCGATCGTCAACGGCGCGGGCTTCGATCCCTACTGGTTCGCCGTCATCATGACGGTCAACCTCGAGATCGGCCTGATCACGCCGCCGGTCGGACTCAACCTCTACGTGATCAACGGAATTGTGCCCGACGTGTCCCTGCAGACCGTGCTGCGCGGCGCGCTGCCCTTCGTGATCATGATGGTGGTCGGCATCGTCCTGCTCAGCGTCTTCCCGGGCCTGGTGACGTGGCTGCCGGACCTGCTCATGGGGCCGATCTGAGCGCAGCGATGTCGCGGCGAGATCAGGCTCGCAGGGGTAGTACGCAGCCGTACCGTTAGCCGCCGACGATCGCGAGCAGCACCCCCGCGACTACGGCCGAGCCGATGACGCCTGCGACGTTCGGGCCCATCGCGTGCATGAGCAGGTGGTTGGAGTCGTCGGTTTCGAGTCCGACGCGGTTGACTACGCGGGCTGCCATCGGCACGGCGGAGACGCCGGCGGCGCCGATCAGGGGGTTGATCCGGCCGCGCGTGACCCAGCACATGAGCTTGCCCATGAGGACGCCGGACGCGGTGCCGATCGAGAAGGCCACGGCGCCGAGCACGAGGATGCCGAGCGTCTCGACGTTCAGGAACTGGTCGGCGCTGAGCTTCGAGCCGACGGCGAGTCCGAGCAGGATCGTCACGACGTTCAGGAGTTCGTTCTGGGCGGCGCGGTTGAGCCGTTCGACGACGCCGCATTCGCGCAGCAGGTTGCCGAAGGTCAGCATGCCGATCAGCGGCGTCGCGGTCGGCAGGAAGGCCGCCGTGACGGCGAGCACGATGAGCGGAAACAGGATGCGTTCGAGGCGCGACACGGGACGCAGTTGCTGCATCGTGATCCTGCGTTCGCGCTCGGTTGTCAGCGCGCGCATGATCGGCGGCTGGATGATGGGCACGAGCGCCATGTAGGAGTAGGCCGCGACCGCGATCGCGCCGAGCAGTTCCGGCGCGAGGCGCGACGCGAGGAAAATGGCCGTCGGGCCGTCGGCGCCGCCGATGATGCCGATGGCGGCGGCATCGGCAAGGCTGAAGTCGAACCCGGGCAGCGCGTTCAGCAGCAAGGCGCCGAGCAGCGTCAGGAAGATGCCGACCTGGGCCGCGGCGCCGAGCAGGATCGTCTTGGGATTGGCGATCAGCGCGCCGAAGTCCGTAAGCGCCCCGACGCCGAGGAAGATCAGCAGCGGGAAGATGCCGGTGTCGATGCCGACGGCCGAGACGTAGCCGAGCAGGCCGTCGGGGCCGCCGATGCCCGCGACCGGAATGTTGCTCAGGATCGCGCCGAAGCCGATCGGCACGAGCAGCAGGGGTTCGAAGCGCTTGCGGATGGCGAGGTAGAGGAGCAGGGCGCCGATGACGATCATCGCGAGATCGGCGAACCCGAAGTTCGCGATCCCAGTCGTGGCCCAGAGGGCCCTGAGCCCTTCGTTCATCCGTAACCGTCAGGCGACGTACACCAGCGTGTGGCCGAGTTCGACCGAGTCGCCCTCCTGCACGGCGACCGCGGCGACCGTGCCGTCCTTCGGCGAGCGCACCTCCGTTTCCATCTTCATCGCTTCCACGATCACGAGGATGTCGCCGGTCGCCACCTGCTGTCCGGGCTCGACGAGAATCCGGAAGACGCTTCCCGCGAGCGGCGCCTCGACGGCCTCGCCGTCCGCGGCCTCCGCTTGTGGTGCCGGCGCTCCGGCCGGACTGATCCCGGCAATGTCACCCGCCGGCGAGACGATGACGTCGTAGTCGCGTCCGTCGACGCTGACCGTGTAGCGCTCCGGTCCGCCGGCAGCCGGGACCGCCGCTGCCGGAGCCGGGGCTTCTGCCGCTTCTTCGGGATCGCCCGGCGCGGGCTCGAACGCGGAAGCGTCGCCGCGGTGCTCGAGGAAATTGAGCCCGACCTCGGGGAAAAGCGCGTAGGTCAGGACGTCATCGACGCCCTCGACCTTGATGCCCTTCTCGCGCGCCAGCCCCTCGAGTTCGGTGGTGAGACTCTCCATCTCCGGGCCGATCAGATCGGCCGGGCGGGAGGTTACGGGCTCGGCGCCGTCGAGTACCCGGGCCTGCAGTGCCTCGTCGACCGGAGCGGGTGTGGCGCCGTACTCGCCCTTGAGGATGGCCTGGGTCTGCTTGGTGATGTTCTTGTAGCGCTCGCCGAGCAGCACGTTGAGCACCGACTGCGTGCCGACGATCTGCGAGGTCGGCGTCACGAGCGGGATGTAGCCGAGTTCCTTCCTGACGCGCGGGATCTCCGCGATCACGTCGTCGTAGGCGTGCTGCGCGTTCTGGTCGCGGAGCTGGTTCTCCATGTTCGTGAGCATGCCGCCCGGAACCTGGGAGACGAGGATCCGCGCATCGACGCCCTTGAGGCTGCCCTCGAACTTCGCGTACTTCTTGCGTACGTCGCGGAAATACGCGGCGATCTCGCCGAGCAGCGGCAGGTCGAGGCCCGGGTCGCGGTCCGTGCCCTCGAGGATCGCGACGATGGTCTCGGTCGGGGAGTGGCCGTAGGTCATGCTGAGCGGCGAGATCGCGAGGTCGATCATGTCGATGCCGGCCTCGGCCGCCTTGATGTTCGTCGCCGTGCTCATGCCCGTCGTCGCGTGGGTCTGCATCGCGATCGGCACGCTGCACGCTTCCTTGAGGCGCGAGACGAGTTCCTCGGCAACGTAGGGCTTGAGCAGGCCCGCCATGTCCTTGATGCAGACCGACTGACAGCCGAGATCCTCGAAGCGCCTGCCCATGTCCACCCACATGTCGATCGTGTGCACGGGGCTCACCGTGTAGGACATGGCGCCCTGCGCGTGCCTGTCGACTTTTAGCGTCGCCCTGATCGCGTGTTCGAGGTTGCGGAAGTCATTGAGCGCGTCGAAGATCCGGAAGACGTCGACGCCGTTGACGGCCGCGCGCTCGACGAAGGCGTCCACGACATCGTCGGCATAGTGACGGTAGCCGAGCAGGTTCTGGCCGCGCAGCAGCATCTGCTGGGGCGTATTCGGCATCGCCTCCTTGAGCAGCCGGATGCGCTCCCAGGGGTCCTCGCCGAGATAGCGGATGCAGGCGTCGAAGGTTGCGCCGCCCCAGCTTTCCGACGACCAGAACCCGACCTTGTCGAGCTTCGGGGCGATCGGCAGCATGTCCTCGATGCGAACGCGGGTCGCGAGCAGCGACTGGTGCGCGTCGCGGAACGCAAGCTCGGTGATCTTCAGCGGGTTGCTCATGAGCGCCGCCTCGTGCGATACATCCGCACGGCCGCCGCGACCACGCCTGCGATGTGCGGTTCAACGGATTGCGGCTCGGCAAGCGGAGGTTTCGCCGTCGCCGTAGCCGTCGCGGGCGCCGCCGCGGCAGCGAGCTGCGGGCGTTCGGCTTCGATCAGCCTCGCAACGGCCGACATCGCGTGGACGACGAAGATCAGGACGGTCAAAAGGACAAACGCGACGCCGAGCCCGATCAGCGTGACATTGACTCCGGCCTGAAACACATCAGACATGCTTCGTCCCTGCGGAACCCGCCGCCCGTGACGACTGCCCGGCCACGAGGATGCGGCTTGCACGGTGAGAAAACTGCTTCATGCGGCTTGCACGGTGAGAACGCCGCGTCATGCGGCCTGCACGGCGGGAAAGCTGCCTCGTGCGGCTTGCGCGGCGGGAAAGCTGCATCGCAGGAACTCGCGAGAGTTCGCAGCTAAAGCCGTGAATCGCCACGGCGCAGGCTCCCCGGTCCGTCTCCGTCAGCCGGTGCTGCCTTCAGGGGCTCAGGCTTCGATACGCGAGACGCGTGAAGGTCTCGGGATTCATGAAGCCGACGCCATAGCTGTCGTTCCACTCCGCCGTCGGGTTGGCCGTGACGACGTCGTCCTCGCTCATGCCCTGGTCGATCATCGACTGGATTCGCTCGCGCACGGTCCTGAGCACTTCCAGGTCGTCGCGCAGGTCATCGGGGGTGGCAAGCGGCCCGTGGCCCGGGATGATCATCGTGCCCCCGTCGCTGCGGCTCAGCACTTCTTCACCGGCCGCGATGAGGCCGTCGATGGAACCGTCGCTCGATACGTCGATGAAGGGGAAGAAGCCGTGGAAAAACGTGTCGCCCATGTGGAAGGCGTTGAGGTTCGTGAAGTGCACGAGCGTATCGCCGTCGGTGTGGGCATTCGGCACGTGGATGAGGTTGACGGTGTTGCCGTTCCAGTGAAACGTCATGCGGCCCGGGTAGGTGATGTTCGGCCAGGCGTCGGCCGGCGACGCAGGGGTTTCCCCCGCCGGGAGTGCGCGGACCTGGTCCGTGCTCATTCTGGCCTTGACGTTGTCATGGGCCATGACCGTGGCGCCGCCCCCGCGGAAGTTCTGGTTGCCGCCGGTGTGGTCGCCGTGCCAGTGGGTGTTGACGACGAACGCGACGGGACCGCCGCCGGCCGCGTTCACGGCCGCCTGGATCCTCTCGCTGAGCGGCGCGAACTGGGTGTCCACGATGAACGCGCCGTCATCGCCGACCGAGAGACCGATGTTGCCGCCCTGGCCGACGAGCATGTAGAGCCCGTCGGCCACGTCGACGGTCTGGATCTCGACATCGGAAAAATCCTGCTGCGCCCACGCGCCCGTGCTCAACACGAGCGACGACGCCAATCCGACTATCAGTGTTGTTCTCACTTGCGTGCTCCCCGACTATGGGTCGAATCTGCCGGATTATAGGTCAGCAGCGCGCCGGGCCGCGAGTGGCGCACGACCGCGCCGGCCGCCAGCCCTGCGCGCAGCCGAAGTTGCCGATAAACTAACGCGATCCACACCAGGCGAAAGGACCGGAATGAACACGAGGTCGCGGCTGCTCCCGGCAGCCATTGCAATGATCGGCGCGCCGTTGATCGCCGCGGCGCATCACTCCTTTCCGGCGCACTACGTCGCCGACGGCAACGTCGTTCTCGAGGGCACGGTTTCGGAGTTCCTCTGGCGCAATCCGCATTCGTTCATTCACCTGGAGGTGACGAACGAGCAGGGCGAACCGGAGTTCTGGGCGCTCGAGTGGCACAACACGGTGATCATGGCGCGCATGGGGTTCACGCCGGACACGATCCGGGCGGGCGACGAGGTCGTCGTCAGCGGCAATCCGGCGCGCGACGGCACGCGCAGGATCCGGATGGTCACGCTCGAGCGGCCGGCCGACGGTTTCAGCGTGACCCGCACGGGCGGCGCGAACGACTGACGCTTCTCACCCGTTCGATCGCCTGGCCGGCGCAAGCCGTTCGGGCGAGACCAGGTAACCGCAAGGAATCGATCCATGTCCGACAACGCTGCAAACTCCTCCCGAACTGTCGCAAGGAAGGTCAGGGGCCAGCCGACGAGCGACGGGGCGGGCGTACGCATGACGCGCGTCATGGGCACGCCGATACTCGATCACTTCGACCCGTTCCTGCTGCTCGACGAATTCCGCTCCGACGACCCGAACGACTACATCGCGGGGTTCCCCGATCATCCGCACCGAGGCTTCGAGACCGTCACCTACATGCTCGCCGGGCGCATGAAGCACGGCGACAACCAGGGCAACACGGGCCTGCTCGGTCCCGGCAGCGTGCAGTGGATGACGGCGGGACGCGGCATCGTCCACTCGGAGTTCCCCGAGCAGGAGGAAGGCCTGATGTGGGGTTTTCAGCTCTGGGTCAACCTGCCGGCCAGCGACAAGTTCACGGCGCCACGCTACCAGGACATCCAGGCCGACGGGATTCCCGAGGCCGAGCTCGGTGACGGCGTCCGGGCCAAGGTCATCACGGGCGAACTCGGCGGCGTGAAGGGGCCCGTGACCGATGTTGCGACCGACCCCGTCTACTACGACCTGGATCTCGACGGCGGCGCATCGTACACCGTGCCGCTGCCGGGCGGGCACAACGTGTTCCTGTACGTCTACGACGGCAGCATCTCGGCGGGTCCGGAAGGGTCCGCGCGGCGCGTGCGGCGCGGCGAGATGGCGCTGTTGAGTCACGGCAGCCGCGTTGAAGTCGCGGCGGAGTACAACGGCGCGAAGCTCATCGTCGTCGGCGGCCGGCCGCTCAACGAGCCGATCGCGCGCTACGGCCCGTTCGTCATGAACACGGCCGAGGAGATCCACCAGGCGTTCGCGGACTACCGCGCCGGCAAGCTCTGACCGGTCTTCGGGCTGACCGATCGTCAATCTGCCCGATGTTTGGTCCGAGCGTTGCCGTGCGGCGGGATCCAGCGCGGCGTAGACGCTTGTGTTGCCGGGCGGCGAGCGCCCGCGTGCATCGCACGAGTGCCGGACCGTCGTCCGGTCGTCTCCCCGGCGGCGTCTACCTCAGTTCCCGAGCCGCGCGCGGTCGTGCGGCGCCGAGTAATCGATGTCCGGACCCACCGGCACGATGCGGTGCGGGTTGATGCTCTCGTGGCTGCCGTAGTAATGCGCCTGGATATAGGGGATGTCGACGGTCTCCGCGATGCCCGGCTGCTGGTACAGGTCGCAGGTGTAGCCCCAGAGGTTCGGGTAATCGACGATGCGGCGCAGGTTGCACTTGAAGTGCCCGAAGTAGACGGGATCGAAGCGCACGAGCGTCGTCCAGAGCCGCCAGTCGGCCTCGGTGATCGTGGATCCGGTCAGATAGCGCCGCGTTGCGAGCCGCTCCTCGAGCATGTCGAGCGTCTCGAACACCGCCGCGACCGCCTCCTCGTAGGCGTCCTGGGTCGTCGCGAAGCCTGACTTGTAAACGCCGTTGTTGACGGTGTGGTAGATGCGCTCGTTGAGCTCGTCGATCTCGCCGCGCAGGGGCTCAGGATAGAAATCGGGACCCGTCGCGCCGACTCCGTCGAAGGCGCTGTTGAACATGCGGATGATTTCCTTCGACTCGTTCGAGGCGATGGTTCCCTGCGCCTTGTCCCAGAGGATCGGCACGGTCGCGCGGCCGCTGTAGTTCGAATCCGCGGCGAGATAGACCTCGTAGACGCGGCTTGCGCCGTTGATCGGGTCCGCGATCACGCCCGGCCCCGGTTCGAAGGTCCAGCCCTCGGTCCCCATGAAGGAATTGACGGCCGAGAGCCCGATCATCGGCTCGAGCCCCTTGAGCTTCCTGAAGATCAGCGTGCGGTGCGCCCAGGGGCAGGCGAGCGAGATGTAGAGGTGGTAGCGGCCGGGTTCGGCGCGGAAACCTCCCTTGCCGGAGGGGCCCGGACTGCCGTCCGCCGTGACCCAGTTGCGAAACTGCGCTTCGCTGCGCACGAAGCGCCCCTTCGACGCCTTGGTGTCGTACCAGACATCGTGCCATTTTCCGTCGACCAGCATGCCCATGCGGCTACCTTAACGATTCGCAAGCGGCCGTCAACATCGCGTGCTTATTCAACGCGTCTGTATAGCCTCTATGTAGAATTGCAGTCGAGCACGGCTCTTATGCCTTGCGGCCGCGTCAGTCACGGCGCAATCGGGCTATTTCGGCGATGATGTCTCTCATGATCTCGTCTTCGGAACGCCCGAGATCGTCAGACGAGGGTTGAGCCGCCGCAAACTTCGCAGCGATGCGGTCGGCGGCCGCAGCCCGGTCCATTACCTCCTGGGGCTTGAACAGGATTCCATCGCCCACCAGCGTCGCCTCCATGATGTCGCCCTCGCGAAGATCGATGTCTCTGCGCAGCTTGGCCGGAATGGTCACCTGGAACTTCGGTTTCACGGTTACGAACGGCATGGCGACCTCGCATAAGCGTGTCGGAAAGTTGTAAATTCATACCACCGGGAACCGGGAATAGCAACCCCTCGCACTGATGCTCACCATCCTCCTGCGGCATGCTTCCGCACCCCTGCACGGATCTGCTGCCACTCAACTCAAGGCGACCAGCCTGGCTACCGCAGTCATGGATGCCGCGGTTGTCGATCCGCCTCGCGTCCGATAGGGCAAGGACGACCGTTTGACTTGCCGCCGACGCGTGGTACTGTCGCTTGGCCAGTCGGGGGGCAGTCGAAGGGGGTGCGATCCGTGCGGCGTCAAAAGACAAATAACGTTCCTGGGACAGGCTTGCGCGTACTCGCGCTCGCGCTTGGCGCGTTGACCTTCGCCGCCGCCGCGCAGGCCGAGACGATCCGCCTGACCGTCGCCGCGAGCCACACCACGGCGCTGCCCTGGGTCGGCGTGATGCAGTCGCTCGTCGTGCCCGAGTCGAACCGTCGGCTCGAGGCGATGGGCAGTCCCAACCGCATCCGCTGGACCCAGGCCTACGGCGGCTCGCTCTACAAGTACGAGAACACCCTCGAGGCCATCGAGATCGGCCTCACGGACATCGGCTGGGTCGGCACGCTGTGGGAACTGTCGAAGATGCCCCTGCAGAACGTGACCTACTACACGCCGTTCGCGAACGACGACTACCAGATGCTCTTCGAGATCTTCAACGAGCTGCACGAGGAGCTGCCGTCGCTGCGCGATGCCTGGGCCGACCACAACGCGCGCTTTCTCGGCGGCAGCGTGCTCGACACCTACCACCTCATGACGAATTTTCCGGTCGACTCGGTCGATGACCTGAACGGCCGCAAGATTCTCGCACCCGGTCCGTCAGCGGCATGGCTCGAAGGCACGGGCGCGGTGCCCGTCGACGGCGGGCTCACGACCTATTACACGCAGATCCAGACCGGCGTCGCCGACGGCGTACTGACGATCCTGACCGGCGCGCCGCCGTACCGGATCCACGAGGTTGCGCCCTACATCACGCTCGTCGGCCTGGGCTCCATGCTGACCGGCGGCATGGCGATCAATCTCGACACCTGGAACGGTCTGCCCGAGGATGTCCGGCAAGTCATCGAGGAACTCGGGGCCGAGTACAGCAAGGGCGTCGCCGACGAACTCGGCGTGCGCTACGAGCGCGGGCTCGAGTCGATGCAGGCGGACGGCGCGATCGTGACGCCGCTGCCCGAAGCCGAAAAGCGCCGGTGGCTCGACGGCATGCCGAATATCGCCGCCCGCTGGGCGGAGTTGACCGAGGCGCGCGGCATCCCGGCGCGAGAGATCCTCGACACCTACATGGATGCGATCCGCGAGCGCGGCGGTGAGCCGCTCAGGGACTGGGACCGGGGGGACTGAAGATTGGGCAAGGACAACGGCGTGCAGCCGGTGACGGAAGCGAGCGCTGCGCCTGATCAACTGTCTTCGGCGAGACAGTCTTTCACTCCACGCAGCGGGCCTGTTGCCACGGTTCGGTAAGAACCCCCCTCGGCCTTTCGCAATGCTGCAGCGCCATTTCACGAACCTCGTCGGCTGGATGAACGGCGCGGGCGTCGTCTGGGTGTTCGCGCTGATGTTCCTGATCTGCGCGGACATCACCGGCCGCACGGTGTTCGACAGCCCGATCCGCGGCGTCACGGAGATGGTCTCGCTGTCGCTCGTGGCCTGCGTCTTCCTGCAGATCGCCTACGCGATCCACCGCGCCCGGCTCACCCGGGCCGAGGTCGTCGTCAACAAGGTTCAAGCGAGCCAACCCGTGCTCGTGAGCGACTGGTCGGCGGTGCTCTTGGGAGTGGGCTGCCTGATATTCGCGCTGCTCGCGGTCGGCGCCTGGCCCGACTTCATCCGGGCGGCCCGAACGGGCGAATTTGCGGGGGTCGAGGGCATCTTCACGATCCCGGTCTGGCCGATCAAGATGCTGCTCGTTGTCGGCGCCGCCGTTGCCGCGCTCGAGTGCCTGCGCCAGCTCGTCGGCCGGCTCGCCGAGTCCGCGCGTCTCGGCGGTGGCGCGGCGGCTTCGATGCCGCGCCTGGCCGCGCTCATCGTCCCGGTGCTCATCGTCGCCTGTGTCGCGATCCTCTGGGCCGCGGGCGTCGAGCAGCGCACGGTCGGCGGCGTGATGATCGCGATGGTGCTGCTGCTCATAGCGCTCGGCATGCCGATCGCGATCGCGTTGCTGCTCGTCGGCTTCCTCGGGCTCGCGATCCTCAAGCAGGACTTCGGCATCGCGACGCGCACGCTCGCGCTCGCCGCCGAAGGCACGATCTCCGAGTACGTATTCGCCGCCGTGCCGCTCTTCGTGCTCATGGGCCTTTTCGTCAACGCTTCGGACATTGGCCGCGACGCCTTCCGCGCCGCGCAGCGGATCTTCGGCTGGATCTACGGCGGACTCGGCGTTGCGACCGTGGCGGCAAACGCGCTCTTCGCGGCCATTACCGGCATCTCGATCGCATCGGCCGCGATCTTCTCGAAGATCGCGGTGCCCGAGATGGTGCGGCAGGGCTACACGGCAAGGTTCGCCGTCGGCCTCACGGCCGGCTCCTCCGTGCTCGGCATGCTGATTCCGCCGAGCCTGCTGCTCATCATCTACGGCGTGATCGCCGAGGTCTCGATCGGCGGGCTCTTCATCGCGGCCGTGATCCCCGGCATCCTGCTCTCGATCGCGTTCGCCGCGGGCGTCGTGCTCATGGCGTGGCTCACGCCCGGTTTCGTCGGCGACGTCGATCAGGCCCGGGCCGACACCGAATCGATGAGCTGGCTCGACGTGCTGCTCGGCATCCTGCCGGTTTTCGCGCTCATCATCCTTGTGCTCGGCGGTATCTACGGCGGCGTATTCACGCCGACCGAAGCCGGTGCGGCCGGCGCCTTTGCCGCGATGCTCATCGCGCTCGTCAAGCGGCGGCTCGACTGGGCGAAGCTCTGGGAAGTGATGCGCGAGACGGGCCAGGTGTCGGTCACGATCCTGTTCCTGATCATCGCCGCGAGCACCTTCAGCAGGATGCTGACGCTGACGGAGCTGCCGCAGGATGTGGCGACCTTCCTCGGCAGCACGGGGCTCGGGATGTTCGGATTCCTGGCCGCGTATCTCGTGCTGCTCATCATCCTCGGCACGGTGCTCGATTCCACCTCGATACTGCTGATCCTGCTGCCGCTCGCGCTGCCCGTCATCGGCGAGCTCGGCGGCAACCTGATCTGGTTCGGCATCGTGACCGTCGTCGGCATCGAGATCGGACTGATGACGCCGCCGCTCGGGCTCAGCGTCTACGTCATCAAATCGAGTCTCGACGACGAGAGCATCTCGCTCGGGACGATATTCGCGGGCGCGTTTCCGTTCGTGCTGATCACGCTCGCGATCACGATTCTCCTGATGGCCTTCCCCGGGCTCAGCCTCTGGCTGCTGGGCTTGTGACGACCCTCGGCGTAACCCTTGCGACGGCCATCGTGAAAGCAGGACATCCGCACGAACAGCGGGAGGCACAATGAACAACAGGCACACAATCGAACTCAGCGGGGCGCTCAACCGCGTTGTCCGCGGACTGGCCGCGTTCCTGGCCCTCGCAGGGCTGACGGGGACGGTATCCGCGCAGGAACTCGATGGCACCCTGATCTCGGCCAACCGCATCGGCGGCAGCGTGTCGTTCTTCGACCTGACGACGGGTCTCGAGATGGCGAGGCTGCCGATCGGGCCGGTCATTCCGCACGAGATCGCCGTTTCGCCCGACGGGCGCTGGGCCCTGACCGGCGAGTACGGCCCCGGCGACAATCGCGGCAGCCGTCTCGTCGTGATCGACGTCGAGAATGCGCGGATCACCGGCCGCATCGATCTGGGTCCGGGTTCCCGCCCGCACAGCATGATGTTCCTGCCCGACAACCGCCGCGCCGTCGCGACGCTCGAGGATTCCGACCGGCTCGCGCTCGTCGACACCGTCGACCTCGAGGTGCTCGACACCTGGCCGACGGGGGGACGTGAAGGCCACATGGTCAGGCTCAGCCCCGACGGTACGCAGGCGTACGTGACGAGCCGCGGCGCCGAAGGCACGCTGTCGGTCATCTCGCTCGAGGACGATTCCGATCCGGTCGTGATCCGGACGGACATGGGCGCCGAAGGCCTCGCCGTGACGCCCGACGGCAGCGAGGTCTGGGTCGTCAACCGCGCGGTCGGGACGATTTCGGTCGTCGACACGGAGACCTTGAGTATCGTCGACACGCTCGATACCCAGCCCGGCGCGGGACGAGCCGAAATTTCGGCGGGCGGCAAGGCGCTCGTGCCGAACGGCACCGGCGCGCAGGCGGCCATGAGGTACCTGACGCTCTACGACATTGAGGACCGGAGCGTCATCGGTGAACTCGCGACGAATGACGGGCGCCCCGGCACGGGCTCGTTCGGCATCCATATCGTCGGCGAGACGGCCTTCGTCGCCGACCGCGGCGAGCGGTCGATCTCGATCTACGACCTCGACAACTTTCCCTCCGCGCAGGCGCTCGCAAGCGATTTGCCGGACCCCGACGGCCTCGGTTACTCGCCGCTCAGGCTTGCCGTCTTCGGGAGATAGCCTTGCAGGCAACAGGCCCCGACCTCCACGACCCGCGGGTTCACGCGGCGCTCGATCGCTACTGGCGCAGCAATCTGCGCATCATGGCGACGCTGCTCGTGATCTGGGCGGCGGTCTCGCTCGGCTGCGGCGTGTTGATCGCCGACTGGCTCAACCAGTTCCGCCTGCCGTTCACCGGTTTCCCGCTCGGTTTCTGGTTCGCGCAGCAGGGCGCCATCGTCGTCTTCGTGCTCTGCATACTCACCTACTGCGTGGCCATGAACCGGCTCGACCGGCGCCATCACGAGGAACTGGAGGCGATCGCAGCGGACGCCGGCAGTCAGGCGGGGGAGGAGGGCGCCTGATGGCTGCGCGCGCCAGGGCGGCAGCGAAGGCTGGCCGAACGGCAACGCTCGCCTGGTTCGCGGAGGAGGGCGCCTGATGGAAACGCGCGAGTGGACGCTGCTCTTCGTCGCGCTGACCTTCGGCCTGTATCTCACGATCGCGTGGCTCTCGCGCGTTCGCGACACGGGCGGCTTCTACGTCGCCGGGCGCGGCGTGCCGGCCATGGCCAACGGCATGGCGACGGCTTCGGACTGGATGAGCGCGGCGTCCTTCATCTCGATGGCCGGGCTCATCTCCTTCATGGGCTTTGCGGGCGGCGTCTATCTCATGGGCTGGACGGGCGGTTACGTGCTGCTCGCGCTGCTGCTCGCCCCGTATCTGAGAAAGTTCGGCTATTTCACGGTTCCGGATTTCGTCGGCGACCGCTTCGACTCGAACACCGCGCGCGTCGTCGCGGTGCTCTGCGCGCTCTTCATCAGCACCGTTTACGTCGCGGGCCAGATGCGTGGCGTCGGCGTCGTCTTCAGCCGCTTCCTCGAGGTCGACATCAACACGGGCGTCTTCTTCGGCATGGCGATCGTGTTCTTCTACGCGACGCTCGGCGGCATGAAGGGCATCACCTGGACGCAGGTCGCGCAGTACTGGGTGCTGATCACGGCGTTTCTGACGGCGGCGATCGCGATCGGGATCAAGCTGACCGGCGTGCCCGTGCCGTCGTTGGCGATGGGCGCGGAGCTCGTACCGGAGCAGTCGGGCGGACAGGCCGCGTTCCTGCTCGAGCGGCTCGACCAGATCAGCGTCGATCTCGGCTTCTCGCGCTACACGGAGGCCTTCGTCGGCAGTTGGGACAAGGTCAACGTCTTCTGCGTGACGCTCGCGCTGATGTGCGGCACGGCCGGCCTCCCGCACGTGCTCGTGCGCTTCTACACCGTGCCGAGCGTGCGCGCCGCGCGCTGGAGCGCGATGTGGGCGCTGTTCTTCATCGCGCTGCTGTATCTGACCGCGCCCGCAACGGCCGCGTTCGCGCGCTACTTTATGATCGAGAGCCTGAACGGAGCGACTGCCGAAACCCTGCCCGAGTGGTACCGCAACTGGGAGCAGACGGGGCTCATCAACTGGTTCGACGACGGCGACGGGCAGGTCCTCTATTCGGCCGGCGCCGACAACGAGATCTACCGCAACGGCTCGGTCGGGGCCGCGGAGATGGTGCAGATCGAACTCGCGCACCAGCGATGGCTCGACACGGGCGGCGCCGAGGGCGCCGACGCGCGCGCTGAACTCAGTGCGCGGGGTCTCGCCGGACCCGACCAGGACATCATCGTGCTCGCGACGCCCGAGATGGCGGAACTCGCGTCCTGGATCATCGCGCTGATCGCGGCGGGCGGCCTCGCCGCCGCGCTGTCGACGGCGAGCGGCTTGCTGCTCGTCATGTCGTCGGCGATCTCACACGATCTCTATTACCGGATCTTCAGGCCGACGGCGACCGAGGCGCAGCGGCTGCTCGTCGGCCGTTCGGTCATCGCCGTCGCCGTCGTCATCGCGGGACTCTTCGGGATCTACCCGCCGGGCTTCGTGAGCCAGGTCGTCGCGTTCGCGTTCGGCCTCGCGGCCGCGAGCCTCTTCCCTGTGCTGATCCTCGGCATCTTCTCCAAACGGGTCGGTACGATCCCGGCGATCGCCGGCATGGTCGTCGGCATCGGTTTCACGGCGTCGTACATCGTGTCGTCGGTCTATTTCGGCATGGCGCCGTGGACCTTCGGCATCCTCGAGAACGGCCTCAATCCGCAGGGCATCGGCGTCATCGGGATGCTGCTCAATTTCGGCGTGACGCTGTCGCTGACGCCGGTCTTCCCGCCGCCGAGCGAAGCCTCGCAGGACATGGTCGACCAGGTTCGCGAGCCTGAAGGCGTCGGTCCGGCCGCGCAGATCGAGCAGGCGATCGATCACTGAACCTGGTCGCAAAGGCCCGGGCGAGGGTTGCGCACTCGAGCAGGCGCCTGCGCGTAGTAATCCAGTGCGATCAACGCGGCGCTTGATGCGATGTTCGCGCTATCCCGGCAGCACCCGGTTCGGGTTGAGTATCCCCTTCGGATCGAGCGCGGCCTTAAGGAGCCGCATGAGTTCGATCTCTTCCGCCGTTCGCGATTCGTGCAGGTAGCCGCGCTTGAGCGTGCCGATGCCGTGCTCGGCCGCCACCGAGCCGTCGTGCGCACCGGTCGCCGCATAGACGATGTCGCAAAGCGCCGGCATGTCGGCCTCGCGTCCGGTCGTCACGGCGAGGTGCAGATTGTTGTCGCCGATGTGGCCGAAGACGTGGTTCTGCACCGCGTCGAAGCCCGCGGTGAATTCGCGGTCGACCTGAGCGAGAAACGACGGCATCCGGGCAATCGGCATGCTCACGTCGAAGGCGAGCATGGGTTGCAGCAGGGGCGTGATGTCGCCGATGCCGTCGCGGATTGCCCAGAACGATTCGCGCTCGCGCTCCGAGTGGGCAATCGCCGCATCGACGATGATGCCCTCGTCGAGCGCGAACTCGAGCGCTGCTTCGACGCGCTCGCGGTCTGCGGCCTCGTCGGAGCCTTCCGTCTCGATCAGGACGTACATCGGATGGCGATCGGCGAACGGCGAGCGGACGGTCTCGACGTTATCGACGACTGAGTGCAGATACGACTCCCACATCGCCTCGAACGCGCTCAGCGAACCGCCGAGGCGCGTCTGCAGCGCCTGCAGCAGCGCTACCGCTTCGGGGAAGCCTTCGAGCGCGCAGAGCGCCGCGGTCTTGCTCGGCAGTTGCGGCCAGAGCCTGAGCACGGCGCGCGTGACGATGCCGAGCGTGCCTTCGGTGCCGATGAAGAGTTGCTTGAGATCGTAGCCCGCGTTGTTCTTGAGCATGCGGTTCATGGAGCTTACGACCGTGCCGTCGGCGAGCACGGCCTCGAGCCCGAGCACGAGGTTGCGCATCATGCCGAAGCGGATGACCTGGTTGCCGCCCGCGTTCGTCGCGATGTTGCCGCCGATCGTGCAGGAGCCGCGTGCGCCGAGGTCGAGCGGAAACAGGAAGCCGGCCGCCGCAGCGGCTTCCTGCAATGTCTGCAGCGGAGTCGCGGCGAGCACCGTGGCCGTCATCGAGTCCGTGTCGATCTCCTCGATCCCCGACATTCGTTCCATCGAGATCGCGATCTCGCCGGGTTGCGGGGTCGCGCCGCCGGCGAGCCCCGTCATGCCGCCCTGCACGACGACGCCTTGTCCTGCTGCGTGGCAGCATTTCATGACGGCGGAGAGTTCCTCGGTCGAACCTGGCCGGACGACGGCGGCCGGCGCGCAGGCGTGTTCGCCGCTGAAGTCGACGTGATGCTTTTCGCCGATCCCGTCGCCGGTGAGCACGCCCCCGGGGCCGAGGGCCTGTTCGAGTTCGGTGAGGATTGCTGGCGTGGTGCTCATGCGCGTGGCTGAGTCGCTGATTCCGCGGAGCGCCGATTGTCGATGCTCGCACTACGCCGAGTCCAGCACGCTTCCCCAGCCCCGTCTGGCAGCGTCTGCCGCGCTGCTGCCCCTGCGCCGTTGCCCGGCTTCGGTGTGCGCCCACCCCGCGCACGCAAGTGGAGTGCTGCCGGCGCCGAATTCCCCCTCGGCGCCGGTGTCCACCGGCAGCCGCGCGCAACCGTTGCGACCGTATCCGCTACCATGCGCAGCTTCGCGAAGCTGTCAGCACGAAGGAAGCGGCTCGAACGATGATCGATCTTTATACCTGGCCGACGCCGAACGGACGCAAGGCGTCGATCATGCTCGAGGAAGTCGGACTGCCTTACCGGGCGACGCCCGTCAACATCGGCAAGGACGAACAGTACGAGCCCGAGTTCCTCAGGATCAGTCCGAACAACAAGATCCCCGCGATCGTCGACCACGACACGGGCATCTCGCTCATGGAGTCGGGCGCGATCCTGCTGTACCTGGCCGAGAAGACCGGAACGCTCATGCCGACGTCGAGTCCGGCGAAGTGGAAGGTCATGGAATGGCTCATGATGCAGATGGGCGGCGTCGGCCCGATGTTGGGCCAGACGCATCACTTCAACCATTTCAATCCGGACAAGTCCGAATACGCGCGCCAGCGTTATCTGAAGGAGGCGGCCCGGCTCTACGGCGTGCTCGACCGGCGGCTCGCCGAGTCGGAATTCCTCGCCGGCGACTACTCGATCGCCGACATCGCGACCTGGCCCTGGGTCTCGCGCTACGAATGGCAGGGTATCGACTGGGCGGACTATCCGAACCTCAAGCGCTGGTACCTGGCCATCGCCGTGCGGCCGGCGGTCCAACGCGGCTACGACGTGCCACACCACGTCAATCCGATTCCGACGCCCGACGACGACCAGCCTGCTGCCCGACAACGAGCCTGATGCCCGACGACGACCAGCCTGCTGCCCGACAACGAGCCTGATGCTCGACGACCGGCCTGTTGACCGGTCATGCCTGCCGTCCTGACCGTTCCGACGGCAAGGGTGGGATCAGGCTGCTCCGTGCCGCGCTGAACCGTCGTTGAATTCGAGCGCTACCTCGCGAAGCGCGCGAATGTGGTCCGGACCCGCGCCGCAGCAGCCGCCGAGCACGCGTGCGTCGGCGTCGACCCAGCGGACGGCGAGTTCCGCGAGCCCCGAGGGCGAAAGGACGGGTGGCGTCCGGCCCCCGTCGGGCGTGTCCGTGTCGAGCACCGGGTAGGCGCCGGTGGGTCCGTCCCACTGCGATCGGATCGCGGCGAGCGCAGGCGCCACGGCTTCCGGCGGTGTGTGCATCACGGTGACGACCGCGGGCTCGAAGGCAAGCAGCGTCCGCAGCGTCACATCGATCGGAATTTCCGGATAGTCGAAGCCGACAAGGGACGATCCTTCTGCGCCGAGGCGGCAGCTCAACCCCAGCCACAAGGGCAGGCCGACGTCAGCGGCCGCCTCGCAAGCCCGGATCGCATGCTCGTCGTCCTGCATCATTTCGAGCACGAGCAGATCGACGCCGAGTTCGGCAAGCAGTTCGGCGATCTCGCGATAGTCGCGTGCCTCGGTGTCCGGATCGGGATAGGCGCCGAGATCGAGGCCCGGCGGCACGCAGGAGATCGACCCCGCGACGGCGACGTCCGCGCCCGTGGCGTCGCGGGCCGCGAACGCCGCCCGGACCGCGCGTTCGTTGATGGAGCGGAACTCGCTGCCCCGTCCGGCGGACTCGAGTACAAAGCGCGTCGTGCCGAAGGTGTTCGCCGTGATCATCTCGGCGCCGGCAAGGATGAAGTCCGCGTGGATGTCTCGGAGAAGCTCGGCATGCGCGGCGGCTGCCAGACCGCTCCACGCCGTCTCGTTCAGGCGGAATCCGCGCTTTACGAGTTCGCTGCCCATGCCGCCGTCGATCACGACGACGCGGCCTTCGGCCAGCCTCTCCTGCCACGACGCGATCATGTGGCCGAGCGTAACGCAACAGCCGCAGTTTCCTATAGCGGGGCGGCCGTCAAGATGAGCGCGCCGGCTCGGGTAACGTCCTGGAAATGGGCATCGAAGGTGAGCACGATCGCTCCCGCGCGCACCGCGGCAGCCGCGACCCAAAGGTCGTTGGTTGGCAGCGGGCGACCGCGCGCACGCAGATCGGTGAATATTTCACCGTAGATTCGTGCGACGCTTGCGTCCAGCGGCAAGACCTCCACGACAGGGTGCGCAAGAAACTCCGCGAGTTCAGCTTCGTTTTCATCGGCTCGTGTCCCCGAGAGAAAGCCTGCCCACAACTCGCCGAGAACGACGCTCGGCACTCCTATCCACTCGGCGCGGTCGATGTGTGCGACGACCTGGGCTTCGCCACGGCGGAAATGACTGTAAGCAGATGTATCCAGGCAAAGCCGGCTCATCGCCAGAGCTCGGAGTCAACCTCGCCGAACGGAGCCACACTCTCCTCGAACTGCCTGAACCGGTCCTCGCTCCATGTGCCGGCCAGACCACCCAGGCCGTTGCTGCGGATGTTGCCGCTGACGCCCAGCGACTCCTCGATCAGTGCCAGCACTGTCCGGTTGAGAGACAGTCCCCGCCGGCGTTTTTCTTCCTTGAGAGCGGCAGCAAGTTCCGCGGACACGTTGCGAATGGTCATTGTGCTCATGCGTTCTCCAGAATGCATGCATTGAAAGACATCAAATGATAGCACTATCATGCTGTCATCGTAGCCGCGGCGATCGCGTATGAGCTGCGACTGCCCGACGTTGTTTTCACTGGTTCGCGGCGGCGCGCGTCCGGCGTCAGGTTGACATGGGTTTTGTTGCTATGCTCGCATCGCAGCCGCGGCCGGCAACGAAGACCATGCCTCGGGGAGATGGAGAAGGCGAACAGCAATCCGCCGATGGCCGTGACACAGAACCACAGCAACGCGAGGGCGACGGTATGGATCTCGATCAGGAGCAGCCGGGCAAAGGGTCGCTGGCCGAAAAGGCAGAGCCCTGGGAGTCGTGGGAGACCGCGCTTGTCTGGTGGAGCATCGGTGTGGGGCTCGCGGGGCTCATCGTCCTCGGCTGGCTCGTCGACAGGTTCATTCTGACCTGATCCGGACGGCATCCGGTGGGCAGGTACGTCATGGCGGCGGTTCGCGAGTATCTGGCAGGGCCCCGGGCGCGGCGTACGCGACGCAATGACAGCAGTAGCGTCAAGGCAATGGACTGCGAGTCGCGTTACCCCCGCGAGTTCGTGCTGAGCTTCGAGGGCGGCCGCTGGCTCGCCGCGTCGGGCGGAGTCGCTGTCGACGGCAAGGATCTGCCTGAACTCGAAGCATCGCTCGCGCGCGCCTTCCGCTCGATCCCCGCGCTTGCCGCGCGCCTGCCGGCGCGAGTGCGACTGCGGTTCGACTACGACTCGCTGCCGCGCTGGATGCGCCAGTACCAGGCGCACTACTTCAACTACTCGCTGGACATCGACGCCGTGACTGCTCCAGAGGATTGCGGCGCCGGCAGGGGCGGAACAGCCCAGCGGATCCGCGGAACCATCAGTGCCGAGGCTTCGCCGGAGGGTCGCCGATGACGACAGCGAACAGGTGGCGGCCGAGCGGCATGGCTTCGCCGGGAAACCGCCCATGAACACGACCAACCGCCGGTGGTACAGCGGCATGGCCTCGACGGAGGACTGGTGGGCGGTCTGGCTTGGCCTATTCCTTTTCGGCGTGAGTCTGATCTCGATCTGGGGCCTCGATCTCGTTGGCTGGATGGCGCGGCCGCGGGCCTGGGAGTTGACGAACCTGGCGTCGGACTTCAGTTTCGCCGGCATCCTCCGGCCAGCCGGCGCCGCCTATGCCGAGTGGCATCCGCTTGCGCTGTGGCTCACGACCTACGTCGTCTTCACGGGGCTGCTCACGGTCGGAGCCTGGTTCCAGGGGCTCAATTTGAGACGCTTCATTGCCGGGTTCACGGTGCTCTTTCTCGTGACCTGGGCCTGCTGGCTCATCGGCAATGAGATGCATCTCGCGACGATCGACGCCACGCAGGGCGGCCGCAATCCCTATGTCGAGAACGGTCTCGGCTGGGGCCTGCAGCTCGGCGACGGCGCGGCCTACCTGCTTGCACTGACCGCCGGACACGTCATCGGCAACTTCGCCAAGGGCCTCGCCGCGTTCCTGAAGGAGGCCGCGAAACCGGAGTGGTTCATCAAGACGGCGATCGTCTTTCTCGGCATCAAGCTCGGCGTGATGACGGTCGACGCGACGAGCTTCGCGCTCGACCTGATCCTCACGGGCGCGGCGGCAACGTTCGTCGCGTATCTTTTCTTCTGGCCGATCGTCTATGCCATGGCGCGGCGCCTCTTCAAGCTCGGCCGCGATTCCTCGGCCGTGCTCGCGTCCGGCATCTCGATCTGCGGCGTATCGGCCGCGATCGCGACGGCGGGCGCCATCCGTGCCCGACCGGTTATCCCCGTGACCGTGTCGATGCTCGTCGTGATCTTCGCGATGTTCGAACTCATCATCCTGCCGGGCGTCTATACCGCATTCGCCCCGGACGAGCCGATCGTCAACGGCGCCGCGATGGGCATGACGGTCAAGACCGACGGCGCCGATGCGGCGGCCGGTGCGCTCCTCGACGAGCTCATGATCGGCCAGCACCTGCAGACGGCCGGCGAGCAGTGGGAGGAGGGCTGGATCCTGAGCGCGGCGCTGCTCACGAAGATCTGGATCGATGTCTTCATCGGCATCTGGGCGTTCCTGCTTGCGCTGATCTGGGTCTACAAGGTCGAGCGCCGTCCGGGCCAGGTGTCGATCAGCCCGACGGAAATCTGGTTCCGTTTTCCGAAGTTCGTGATCGGCTATTTCGTCGCGTGGCTCGGTTACGTGGGGCTCGCTGCATGGTTCCCGGATCACATCGGCGCGGCCGAAGTGGGCGCGAACACCGTGCAGAGCCCGATGCGACACCTGATGTTCATGCTGACCTTCGTGAGCATGGGCGTCATGACCGATTTCTCGAAGCTCAAGGGCATGGGCCGGCTCGCGCTGCTCTACGGCGTCGCGCTCGTCGTCGTCATCGCGCCGATCGCCTACGTCGTCGCCTGGCTATTCCATCGCGGGCTGACGCCACCGATCGTGACGCCGTGACGCCTCCCATGCGATACCGTGTCGGGCCGTTGCGAACAACGGGCTGTAACAGGTTCAACCCTCCGGTGCGCGAAACGTGAGCGATCAACTTCTGCGAACGACGGCCCATAGCAGGTCCAATCCTGTGGCGCGCGAAACATGAGCGACGCCGCGCGGCTCAAGCTGGCCGTATTCGCGTCTGGTACCGGGACGACGCTGCAAGCCGTCATCGATGCCTGCGAGTCCGGCGCCCTGCAGGCCACGGTCGCCGTCGTGATCGGCAACAACAGCGGCTCTGGCGCCGCCCGACGCGCCGCGGCGCACGCGATCCCGTTCATACATCGGAGCGGGCACACCCACCCCGATCCTGCGAGACTCGACGCCGCGATCCGCGACGCGCTGCTCGCGCACGAGGTCGATCTCGTGCTGCTCGCGGGCTACATGAAGAAGATCGGGCCGCGGACCCTGAGGGCATTCGCGGGCCGCATGATCAACACTCACCCGGCGCTCCTGCCGAAGTTCGGCGGGCAGGGCATGTACGGCTCGAACGTCCACGCCGCAGTGCTCGCGAGCGGCGACACGACGACCGGCATCTCCGTGCACCTCGTCGACGGCGACTACGACACGGGTCGTGTGCTCGCGCAGCGCGAGGTTCCGGTCGAACTCGGCGACGATGCAAGCTCGCTCGCCGAACGCGTGCAGGGCAACGAACGGCCGTTCCTCATCGAGGTCCTGCAACGCATCGCGACAGGCGGCCTGACCCTGCCATCGTCCTAGCCGGCCGTCGGCGAAACGACCCGACTACTGCGCCGGCGAGTCGACGTAGGTGCGGTCCTCGCATTCGGTCGTGCCCGTGTAGGGCAGATCGGAGATCAGCACGGTGTCGCTGCCGGCGTACTCGCCCGCGAGGTAGAGCGGGTCGACGGCAACATACTCGCGCGTCAGCGCCATCGCTTCGGTATCGAGAGAGAAACGCTCGACGATATGCAATTCATCGCTGTGCGGCACGCGGCCGTCGGCCGACAGGATCCCCGGAGCGAAGCCGACCGTGTCGACAATGAGCACGTCGTCTTCCCAGCGGCCGATCGAGTGGCCGGCAACGCTGGGTTCAATGTCCGCGGGATGTTCCGCCGCCGCGAGGTCGATGACCCTTTCGATGCCCATCGAGCCGTAGCGCATCCTGATTTCGGTTTCGGTCTGGTCGATGCGGTTGACGTCCATCTCGAACGTCCAGTCGAAGATGACATTCGTCGGTTCGCAGCGCAGGCGCGGGTTGTCGGTCGAGGAGCCGTCGAAATCCGCGATCGCGGCTGCGCCCGCCTCGGTCAGCGGCAGTGCGCTCGGCCGCCGGTTCCAGAAGGCGTCGACCGGATCGTCGGCAAACGAGAGGTCCGTGCCGCGCGCGCCGGGAAAGGCCGGCACACCCGGCGGCAGTTCGCCCGGTTCGAGCTGCTCGGCAACGCTGACTGGCACGAGCGTGCCGCTCTGGCCGCGCGGATCCGACATCACCTGCTGCTCGGCCGCCCAGTCCCCGGCGATGTTCGGGTCGCCGTTGGCAAGCCTGAGCGGCCGGTCGGCCGGGATCTCCCGCACGGGTTCGGTGAGCTGGCCGTAGCGGTCGACGCTGCGCCCGTCGGGAAAGAACGCGGTGCCGAGGTAGCAGGTCGTCGGGTCGCGCCGGTCCGGCGAGCCCGTGATCCGGATCTCGAGACCTGCGGGGAACATCTCCTCGGACCAGCCCGAGCGCCGAAGCACCGTCGCGCCGCGCAGCTCGCAGCGCCACGGCGTGACCGTACCGTCGTCGGCCGTGACTTCGAGATAGAGCCAGGAATGCGGGTTCATGAAATCGACTTCGGTCACGACGCCGACAAGCTCGATGTCCGTGTTGAGGTCGAAGTTGGCGATGCCGTGGTGGGCATGTGCGGCGCCGGCGACGGCGATGGAAACGAGCGCGGCAGTGATTGGCTTCTTCATACGTCTTTTCCCCGCAGTTGCTTGATGGGTGCCGGTTCGGTGGCAGTTGGTAGCCGAAATAATGCACCATGCGGCCCGTTCGCCGCAGCCTCGATGCGATGTTCGCGCTGACAGGTGTCGGCTGCCCGGACGGTCGATCGCTTGCTGCGGGACCGGGAAGCGGCGGGGCAGCCGCGGGAACTGGCGCAGTACAGCGCGATACGGTCACTGAGCCCAGCGATTGCGCTAGCATTCACGTCCGGGCCGAACAACCCGGATGCCGGGTGCGGTTCGTTTTGCAGAGATAACGAAGGGAGAGATGATGAGCACATACGTTCTGGTGCATGGCGCATGGCACGGAAGCTGGTGCTGGAAGCGCGTTCGCAGCGCGCTCAGGGCGCAGGGTCACGAAGTCTTCACGCCCACGTTGACCGGCGTCGGCGAACGCACGCACCTGATCGCCCCGGACATCAACCTCGACACGCACATCGACGATGTCGTGAACCTCATCAAGTGGGAAGACCTGTCGGACGTGGTGCTCTGCGGGCACTCCTACGGCGGTTGCGTCGTGTCTGGCGTCGCCGACCGCGTTCCCGACCGCATCCACGGGATCGTCTACCTCGACGCGTTCGTGCTCGGCGACGGCGAGTGCCTGTTCCAGCACGTTCCCGCCGAACAGCGCGCGCTGCTCGAGGGCGGGGCGCGCGAGATCGGCGACGGCTGGAAGATTCCGCCGATCCCGGCGGAAGTGTTCAACGTCAACGAGAACGATCGCGACTGGGTCAACAGCCAGTGCACCTTGCAATCGATCGCAACCTTCGAGCAGCCGATCGCGCTGACCGGCGCCCTGGATCAAGTCACAAACGTCACCTACATACGCGCCACGGATTTTGTCGAAGGCTCGCCGTTCGGGCCGTTCGAGGACAAGGCGCGGGCGAACGGCTGGACGGTCGTGCGGATGGCCGCGGGCCACGATGTCATGCTCGATCTGCCGGAGGAACTGACCGAAGTGTTGCTGGACGCCGCCGGATGATCGGCGGCGCCGGGCTGCCGCACGGCGTGGGCGTCGCAAGTTGACCGACAGGGTTCGTGGGGGACGCAGGGGTATAGTCGACGATTCGACGGCGGAGGCGACGGGATTTCGGGTACAACACGCAGGGCGATCGGGGAGGTAGCACCGATGACGCATCGAACGACAGGCTTAGTCGCCGCGGCCGGCGCGGCGCTCCTTGGCTGCGCGCCGCTCGCATTCGCCCAGGTCGGCGACTCGGGCATCAAGCCGGCTCCCGCGTTCAGCGCCGCAGAGCTCGTCGCGCCGCCGACCGACGGCTGGCTCACGAACGGCGGCAACATCTACAATCAGCGCTACACGCCGATTGCGCAGATCGACCGGAGCAACGTCGCGAATCTCAAGGGCGTCTGGCGCACCCACCTCAACGGCTCGGGGCTCGATCCGAAGTATTCCGGCGAAGCGACGCCCATCGTCCACGACGGCGTGATCTACGTCTCGACCGGCGCCGACGATGTCTTCGCGCTCAGCGTCGAGACCGGCGAGATCCTCTGGGCCTACGAAGCGAAGATTCCCGACGAAGTGGATACGGTCTGCTGCGGCTGGACGAACCGCGGCGTCGCGCTCGGCGCCGGCAAGGTCTACATCGGCCAGCTCGACGGCAAGCTCGTGGCGCTCGATCAGCGCACGGGCGAGCCGGCCTGGGTCACGCAGGCCGAACGCTGGCAGGACGGCTTCACGATCACGAGCGCGCCGGTCTACTTCGACGGCATGGTCATCACGGGCTTCGCAGGCGCCGACCGCGGCACGCGCGGCCGGGTCAAGGCCTACGACGCCGACGACGGCTCGCTGATCTGGACCTTCTACACGATCCCGGGCCCGGGCGAGTTCGGCCACGATACCTGGCCCGCTGACAGCGACGTCTGGCAGTACGGCGGCGCCTCCGTCTGGCAGACGCCGGCCATCGACCCGGAACTCGGCCTCGTCTACTTCTCGACCGCGAACCCCGGCCCCGACTACAACGGCGCGATGCGTCCCGGCGACAACCTCTTTTCGGTATCGATGGTGGCCGTGGACGCTAGGACCGGCGAGTACCGCTGGCACTTCCAGCAGGTCCGCCACGACATCTGGGACTATGACGCGAGCAACCCGGTGCTCCTGTTCGACGCCGAATACGACGGCGAAATGCGCAAGGGCATCGTCGAGGTCGGCAAGACCGGCTTTGCGTATTTTCTCGACCGTGAGACCGGCGAGCCGCTGATCGGCATGGAAGATCGCCCGGTGCCGCAGGAACCGCGCCAGGCGACGGCCGCGACGCAGCCGTATCCGATCGGCGAACCCGTCGTGCCGCAGTCGGTCGAGATCCCCCCGATCGGTTTCGAACTCGTCAACCAGGGCCGCATCTTTACGCCGTTCTACGGCCCCGAGCCCGTGATCGCCCGGCCGAGCATCTGGGGCGGGGCGAGCTGGCCGCCGAATTCCTACGACCCGGAGCGCGAACTGCTTTACGTCTGCGCGTCGGATTTCCCCGGCACCTTCAGCGGCGGCCATTATGAACTCGATACGCCGATCCACAGCGAATCGTGGACCGGCGGCAATTTCGGCATGCCGCCCGTACCGCGCCTGGGCCAGTTCGTGGCGATGGACGTCAAGACCAACACGGCCGCCTGGCGCGTCCAGTGGCCCGACCAGTGCTACAGCGGTTCGGTCGCTACGGGCGGCGGGCTCGTCTTCACGGGCCGCAACGACGGGCGCATCATCGCGCTCGATTCCGACACCGGAATGCTGCTCTGGGAGTTTCAGACGGGCGCCGGCATGAACCTGCCGCCGAGCGTTTTCGAGCATGACGGGGAGCAGTACGTCGTGACGCTGTCCGCGGGCAACGCGCTCATCGGCTCGCCGCGCGGCGACAGCGTCTGGCTCTTCTCGCTGAACGGCACGCTCGGGGAAGCCCAGTCCGGCGACACGCCGCTGCTGCCGCAACTGTCCATGGCCACGGCTGCCGAGCCGCTCGCGCAAGCCGACCTCGAGCACGGTGCGGAACTCTACCGGCAGACCTGCCTGCCGTGCCACGGCGACGACGGCCGGGGCGGGCACGGCGGCGGCTCTCCGCTCGATACGCTCGACGCGATCGACACGGTCCGCGCGATCGTGGGCAATGGCCTGAACGACATGCCCCCGTTCGGCGCGGCGCTCACGCCGCAGCAGATCCTCGATGTCAGCGCCTGGGTCATGGAGGAATTCTCGGCAGCGCAGTAGCATATGCGCCGCCCTGGGGCCTGCACCGAGCGAAATCACGCAGCACAGAGTCACAAGGCACGCGCGGCCCGCGGACGGCCGCCCACTCGACACTCCATCCGGGAGCACAGCATGGCTGACAAATACAACATCCTCTTTCTTGGCGCGTCCTACGGATCGCTGCTCGGCGCCAAGGCGGCCCTCGCGGGGCATTCCGCCCACCTGATCTGCCTGCCGCAGGAAGCCGACCTCATCAACGCCGAAGGCGCCATCGTGCGTCTGCCGGTGCGCGGGCTCGACAACCCCGTGGAACTCAACACGAAGAACATGCCGGGCACGGTCACGGCGGGCGCACCGGGCGACGCGGATCCCGCCGACTACGACCTCGTCGTGCTCGCCATGCAGGAACCGCAGTACCGCGTCGATGTCGTGAAGGACCTCGTCAAGCGCGTCGGCGCGTCGGGCAAACCGTGCATGTCGATCATGAACATGCCGCCGTTGAGCTATCTGAGGCGCATTCCGGAGGTCGATGGCGATGCGATCCGTGGGTGCTACACGGACGCGTCGGTCTGGGACAACGTGGCGCCCGACGCGATCACGCTCTGCAGCCCGGACCCGCAGGCCTTCCGCCCGCCCGAGGAGAAGGTCAACGTGCTGCAGGTGGGCCTGCCCACGAACTTCAAGGCCGCACGCTTCGAGTCGGACGCGGACACGGCGATTCTGAAGCAGATCGAAGCCGACATCCTCGCCATCCGTTACGACGCCGACGGTACCGAGGTCGAACTACCCGTAAAGCTCCGGGTGCACGATTCGGTCTTCGTGCCGCTCGCCAAGTGGTCGATGCTGCTCGCCGGCAACTACCGCTGCGTGCGCGAGGACGGGATGATCCCGATCCGCGAAGCGGTCCATTCCGATGCCGATGCCTCGCGCGCCGTCTACGACTGGGTGCAGGATCTCTGCGTCGCGCTCGGCGCCGACCGCAACGCGCTCGTCCCGTTCGACAAGTACGCCAACGCGGCGCTGTCGCTCGGCAAGCCCTCATCCGCTGCCCGGGCGCTCGCGGCCGGTGCGCCGTACATCGAGCGCGTCGACCGGCTCGTGCAGGCGCTTGCGGCATCGCGCGACATGCGCTCGGAGAGCGTCGATACGACCGTCCAGCTCGTGGACGGCTGGCTCGCCCGCAACCGCTCGACGGAGCGCGTCGCTTAGCGCGTCCGGCGCCGTATCGCGAAAAGTACGGACATGTCGCCGTGCTAGCATCGGCAGCGTCAACAAAAACGACCGTAGAAGGGGAGAACTGAGCATGATTTCCGTTTCACGTACAGCGGCAATGGTTGCCGCCGTCATGGCGCTCGGCGCGGGCTCGTCCGCGGTTGCGCAGGACATGGGGTTCTTTGTCACGAGCAGCGGTTCCGGCGATGGCGCGAACCTCGGCGGTCTTGCGGGCGCCGACGCGCTCTGCCAGGAACGGGCGGCGGCGGCGGGCGCCGGCGACCGAAGCTGGGCGGCGTATCTGAGCACCCAGGGCGCGGATGCCGTCAACGCGCGCGACCGGATTGGTACCGGTCCGTGGTACAACGCCACCGGGGTCATGATCGCGGCCAATCTCGACGAGCTTCACACGGACGAGGTCAACATCGACCACGAAACGGCGCTCGACGAGAACGGCGAGATCGTTGCCTACGTGCATCTGCAGGACGACGGCACGATCATTCCGCCTCCCGAGCAGCCGGAGCCCGTCGAGCACGACATCCTCACGGGTACCATGGCCGACGGCATGGCGTTCCCCGCGGGCGAGGACAGAACCTGCAGCAACTGGACCTCGAGCGCGGATGGCGAAGGCAGCGCCATGGTGGGCCATCACGACCGTCGCAGCCTGCAACCGGGCCTGTCGCCGTGGGCAGCTGCCCACCCGTCGCAGGGCTGCAGCCAGCAGAATCTCGTCAATACGGGCGGTTCGGGCCTGATCTACTGCTTCGCTACGGATTGACGCGCCATCCAAGTACGGCACACTCCCCCTCACGTGACTTGGGAGGCTGCCATCATGAGCCACGTGTGGCCCTTGCGGTTGCCAGGCTAGCCTGAGACTGTGCAAACCGCCGGCAACCACTTGGTTGCCGGCGGTTTTCCGTTCAGTTCCGAATGTCGGTTGGGCACTGGGCTCATGGCCCGACGCATGGTCGCGTCGCTTGCGCAGTCATGTGCCGACAGGCTGTGGAGGGAGTGCGGGAATAGTGCAGTGGGGGCGGGCGACAGGGCCGCGCACACGGGCCATGCACCGGGGTCGTACGCAGCGGTATGCGCCTCGGGCAGAAATCGACGCCGTTCAGTGTATAATTCGCACGCTTTTTGGGGGCAGACAGGGGCGAAGTGTAGGGATGCAACGCGTAATTTATTGATTGTATGACAATATTATCGTTGGTGTATTGAGCTTCGCAACAATCCGAGATGAGGAAAATCAAGATGAACCATGTTGGGAAAGTGAGCGCGCTCAGCGTTTCCGTCGCCACGCTGTTCGGCGCCTATACCGTGCCGGTGCTCGCGCAGGAGGGCGCAGCGGTGATCGAAGAGATCGTCGTCACGGCGCGCCGGCGCGAGGAGAATCTTCAGGAAGTGCCGATCGCAGTCAGCGCGTTCAGCGCCGAAGTCCTCGATAACCGTAACATCGAGAACATCAGGGACCTGCAGATGGCGCTGCCCAACGTGGACATCCGCGGCGGCGGAATTACCGGAGGGACTTCGGGGCTGTTCACCATTCGCGGTATCCCGGGCGTGGCGCGCTACATCGACGATGTCGTGCAGTCCGGCGGCGCCGACGCCCTGCAGAACGTGGTTGAACTCGAACGCATCGAGGTCCTGCGCGGCCCGCAGGGCACCTACTTCGGCAAGAACGCGATCAGCGGCGCCATCCAGTACGTGACCCAGAAGCCGCAGGAGGAGTTCGGCGCACGAATCAGGACGACTTTCGGCGAATACAACCGCACCGACATCGTCGCCAACATCGACATCCCGCTGAGCGACACGGTATTGACCAAGATCACAGCCGCGAGCCTGAACCGGGACGGCTACGTCGACAGCCTCGTCGTCGACGAGTCCTACGGCGAGATCGACAACACGATCGTCAGGGCCATGCTGCAATGGGAGCCCAACGATTCGTTCACGGGCCTATTCACGGCGACCTACAACAACCACGATTCGTCCATGCAGGCCAATGTGCTGTTCGATGTCGTGGAGAATTTCCCCGTGCCCTGGTTGCGGGCGCCCTGGAGTTGCGGCAACGGCCCGGAGTGCTACAACTCGGCCGGCTTCAGTTTCACCGACGCGGAACACGCTTACGGCAGACGCGGGCAGTACCTCAGCGAATCGAGCTACGCCGGCGACGGCTACGACAGCACCGACGAGAGCTTCTCGGCCAATCTGAGCTGGGACATCGGCGATTCCATGACCTTCCGTTCGATCACCTCCACGCGCAAACAGGATTGGGGCGTGTTCTTCGACATGGATTCGACCGAGTACGTGTTCTTCGATTGGTGGGACTACCAGGAACGCGAGGAAACCTCGCAGGAGTTTCAGCTCCTCGGCGGCTCGGACCGGTTCGACTGGGTCGTCGGTCTCTTCTACCACGACCTGGAGGAATTCAACAAGGACCAGATCTGGGAGAACTGGGACATGGGGGGGCCACTACCCTACTGTGGCCGGATTCGGACCTGCCGACGCTATCGTCATGCCGAGAATCTGATCAACACGGAGGACACGGCCATCTTCGCCGAAGTGGTCTTCAACCTCACCGAACAGCTCTCGCTCACGGTCGGCGCCCGCTATTCCGAAGAGGACTTTTACTCGGAAGTCTACTGCGGCATTGACGGCGACCCCGACGATGTCCTCCCCTGCGTAGGCGGCGAAGGCGTGCGTGATCCGCAGCAGGGGACGAGGTATTTCGGGCGGATAGCGCAGCGGCATGTTCAGGGCACACCGTTGGTTTACAACGCCAGCTTCGACGCCTTCGCGCCAAGGCTCGCCCTGCAATACCAGTTCAACGACAACGTGATGGGCTACATCACCGGGGCCGAGGGTTTCAATGGCGGCGGCGTCAACTCGCTCTTCAATCCGGAACTGCCGAACAACGGCATCGCGCCCTATGACTCCGAATTTCTGACCAACTACGAGATCGGCCTCAGGTCGGACTTCGCGAACAACCGGCTGCGCTTCAACGCGACCTACTTCTGGGGGAACTGGGAAGGCATTCAGGTCGGTGAGGTGCTCACCCCCGGGCAAACCACCACGACGAACGCCGGCGAGGCCGAAATCAGCGGTATCGAAATCGAGAGCGTCTGGCGGCCGACCGATTCGTTCCTCGTGGATTTCACGCTGGCGACGCTCGACGCGGAATATACCGACACGGGGATCTCGACCACCGTGCAGGTCGGCGACAAGTTCGTGAACGCCCCCGAAACCGGCTACAGCATCGGTTTGCAGTGGGACAACGACCTGAGCAACGGCGGTTCGGTCATGATCCGCTTCGACTACGGCTGGATCGACGAGGTCGTGACCTTCCGCGACCGGCGCTTTCACTGGCCGTCCCGGGCCAACGTGGACTATGGCCTGGCCAGCGGCAGGGTCTCCTTCACGCCGGCCGCCGGCAACTGGGACGTTGCCTTCTTCGCCACGAACCTGACCGACGAGTTCTACCGGGCAGGCGGTTTCCCGGCGGTTTTCGCAGGCATCGACCAGGGTGTCGTGGGTCGGCCGAGAGAGTTCGGCGTATCGCTCAACCTGCGATTGCAATAACTGGCGGATCGCTGCGAGTACCGACGGGTACCGCAGCGCCTTACAGTCGCTTACCGCGACATTCGGAACCGGCGTCGTTCAAGCGGCGCCGGTTCCTTGCGTTTTGGGACCTGCTCCGCCGCTGAATTTCGATCCACCGAGTCCGCCCGGTAACCCCCATCGAACCCCCGACGTTTGTTCAGGCGCAATTGCGCCTTCGCCCCTTAACCCGTGCTACACTGTTTCCGTGCAGAAGGGGTCGGTAACATGAACCTGACATTAACCGTCGACAAGGATGTCCTGAAGCGAGCGCGCATCCGCGCGATCACGGAGGACACCTCCGTCAACGCCGTAGTGCGGGAGTTTCTGGCGGCCTATGCCGGGGCCGCCGGTCCGCGGCGCGATGCGGTCGAGAGTCTGCTGGCTCTGTCGGGCACCGCGACCAGCGCGCGAGGCTCCGCGAAATGGACGCGCGATGAGCTACATGATCGGTGATCCGTCGTTTGTCGATACGAACGTACTCGTCTACCTGTTTGACTCGGACTCTCCCGCGAAGCAGGCCATTGCCAGGGACCTTGTCGACAACCACGCGGCACAGTTCGTCCTGAGTCCGCAGGTACTGGGCGAATTCTTCGTCGTGGTGACGCGTAAACTGGACAAGCCGCTGTCGCCCGCGCGCGGCCTGGAAGCGGTCGACAAGCTCAGCCGCTTCAGAGTCAGGCCCATCAATGCGCAACTTGCCCGGCGGGCCGTTCGCAGAAGCGTTTCGTCCCGACTGTCGTACTGGGATGCATTGATCGTGGAGACTGCTCTGGACGCCGGCGCCGTCACGCTGCTCACCGAGGACATGCAGCATGGTCAGGAATTTGCGGGCATGCGCGTCGTCAACCCGTTCAGGGAACTTGTGGCGTCGACCGGCCGTTGAGCGGCTCGCGATTGCATACCGGGCCTGTTGCCGCCGCGTTGCATGGCGTGTTGGTGGCGGGCGCCCCATTTGGGGGAATCAAGCGGTCCGCCAGCTCTGCGGCAAGGTTGTCGCGAGTTTCTTTCCCGAGCCGCTGGTTTCTGTTTTCGCTGCCGAATCTGTTAGATTTACGCGCGATGATCCTGTCCCTGAGCCCGTGTAAACAGTGAAGAAACTCCTGCCCATCTGTGCCGCGATGCTGGCCGCTGCGGCGGCCGCGAACGCTCAGCAAGTCCATCTCGATCGTCTGCCGCCCGAACAACTCGAGGTGTCGCCGCCCGCCGTGCGCGTAACCGGCGAGCCGGGCCGCATGCAGGTCGTCGACCGCGAGTGCAGGATGCTGCCGGAGGCTGAGCTCAGGCGTCGGATCGTCGATATCGCCGTACAGGAATGGGGATTTTTCGGGTTCAGTGTCCTTGACCAGACGTACGTGCAGGACTTCTCGCAACGGCGGCGATCCGGCTTCCGGCGGCCCCGTTCCTGGCTTGATATCGCCGAATCGGAGCGCGTCGCCGACTCGATCGCCGGCTACTGGGCCGTGACCGACGACGGCGGGTGGATCCTCGAGCGGCAGAACGATCTCTGGCAGGGGCCGTACGGCGTCGCCGTACGCTGGCGGGACCCGTGGTCCGCTGCGTTCATCTCATGGGTCATGTGCGAGGGCGGTCTCGGCGAGGACGACCTGTTCGAGCGTCACATCGCCCACTACGTCTACATCGACCAGGCGATCGAAGCGCGCGACGGCGCATCTCCGGACGCCGCCTACGTGGCCTACGACGTCGGCGAGATGCCGATCGAGCCCGGCGATCTGCTGTGTTCGGCGCGGCGCTCCGCTTACCGCACGATCGCCGAGCGGCGCAGGAATCTCGGCCGGAGCATTCGCTCGCACTGCGATATCGCCGTCAAGGTCGATCCACAGGGCGATCGGGTCCTCGTCATCGGCGGCAACGTGCGCGGTTCGGTGCGCATGAAGCTGTTCGCGGCCGAATTCGGCGAGGAACGCGATGGCGCCCCGTCTGTGCAATCGGTCGGCGGCGCAGGCCGCACGATATTCGCGCATCTGAAGCTCAAGGCCGACCCGATCGAAGCCGATGCGCTCGACTCGAGCGCGACGTTCCAGGCGCTCGTCGAACGCGGCGACGGCCTCGACTGGCTCATGCGCAGGCTCGAGGGCGACCGGCCCGCGCAGGTCGGCCCGCCGGTCGCTTCGTCGGCAAGCGCCGCGAATCGCTCGACTCCCGGCTTCTGACAACGCGCCACGGCCGCGTGCAGTGTTCGCAATCGCACGAAGGCCGCAGGCATACACCGAGGAGTGAAACCATGCGGAAACTCCAGGTTCTCGCAGCAGTCGCGTTCGTCATCCAGGCCGGAGCAGCCGGAACTGCATCCGCACAGGCGCGGTTGTGGCAGGAGCCCGGACCCTGCGATCGGGCGTGCCTGACCGGGATCGTCGACACCTATCTCGAAGCGCTCGTCGCGCACGACCCGACCGCCGCACCGCTGGCCGACGACGTCGCCTTCATCGAAAACGCCGAGCGCATGAGCATTGGCGAAGGACTCTGGGCGAACGCCTCCGCCGTGCCGTCCATGTTCGCAATCTACGTGCCCGATCCCGTCGCGGGTCAGGTCGGTTTCATCGGCATGATGGAGGAATCGGGCGATCCGATTCAGCTTGGCCTCAGGCTCAAGGTCGAGGACGGCGCGATCACCGAGGCCGAGCACATCGTCGTTCGCAATCTCAGCGAGAACAATCTCGCGAACCTGCAGACGCCGCGCCCGGGCCTTCTGGCGACGGTGCCGGAGGCCGAGCGGCTGCCACGCGAACTCATGCTCGTTCTCGGCGGCTCCTACTACGACTCGATCGAGCAGAGCGACGGCGACGCGACGCTCTACGCCGACGACTGCGAACGGCGCGAGAACGGCATGGTGACGGCCGGCGGCGATGGCGTCGGGTTCGACGGGCTGCCGCGCCTGGGCTGCCGCGACCAGATGAACACGCGCGTCTTCACCTACATCGACAGCATCGACTACCGGCGGGTGTGGATTGCCGACGAGGTCACGGGGCTCGTGTTCGGCCTGTCGCACTTCCGCCATTCGATGCAGGACAGGGAAATCACGGTCTTCGGCCGCGACGGCGAACTCACCACGAGAGAGATGAACTTCGACCCGTTCGACCTGCCGGCCATGCACATCTTCAAGATCGAGGACAGCCGGATCCGCGAGATCGAGGCCATGGGCGTGCTGCGACCCTACATGTCGACGAACGGCTGGACGGACTTTCTGAAATAGCCCGTACATTCCGCAAGACCCTGACCACACACATCATCGCTAAACACTTTCGAAGGAACGACCATGGCAACAACACCGGACCGCTGGGGAAAGATCAAGACGCGCTTCGCCACCTTCGCTGCCTGGGTCGATGCCGACGGCCGGCTCACGAGGTTCAGCTTCGACTCGCGGCAGGCGGCAGAAGTCGACCCGTCGGCAATTCGCGACGATGACGCCATCGCCGACGTTCGCCGTCAGGTCGAGGAGTATTGCGCCGGTGAGCGGCAGTCCTTCGATCTCGAGCGAGCCGCCGCGGGCACGGCCTTTCAGCATGCCGTCTGGGAGGCGCTGGCGGCGATTCCATTCGGGGAGACCCGAAGCTATGGCGAGATCGCCAGTGAGATCGGCCGGCCCGGCGCGGCGCGAGCCGTCGGCATGGCGAACGCCAACAACCCCATCGCGCTCATCGTGCCGTGTCACCGCGTGATCGGGGCGGACGGCAGCCTCACGGGATTCGGCGGCGGACTCGATCTCAAGGAAGGCCTGCTTGCGCACGAGCGTACTGCCGTGACAAATTGAGACTCAACTTGACAAGCTGGGAGACGAAAGTGACTGCACGAGCTTTGGGATGGGTCGTCTTGTCCGGGTGCCTGATGGCCGCTGCGCCACTGAAGGCGCATCATTCCACCGCCGCCATCTATGACCCGGCGAAAGAGGTCAGAGTCACGGGCGAGCTGGCCAAGCTCCAGTTCGTCAATCCGCACGGATCGATAACGGTTACGGTCGACAACGGCGACGGCACGACGACCGACTGGACGTTCACGACCGGTTCGGCCACGAGGCTCGCCACGAGAGGGATCACCACAGTCGGCCCGAACGCCCTCAGGATCGGCGAAGAGTTGACCGTGACGGGCACGCCCGCACGGAACGGGAGTCCGTTGGGCGGCCTCAAGACGATAACGCGGGCGAATGGCCAGGTCCTGACCAACAGCGGCGGCAATTAGCGAACCGCGTTCCCGACCGGAGATCACCATGGCTTCCAGGAGAAGAATGATGCGGACAGGTGTCGCAATCGTTGCGGCGCTCACGATCGGCGTGCCGGCCCTGTCCGGCGCTCAGGAAACAGCGGCGGAATTCGGCAACGTCGAGATAAGCGCAGCGCTGCCAAGCGGGGAACAGGGTCGCCGCCGAGGCGAAGTCGACGCGGAGTACACGCCCGTACCCGGCGCAAGGGACCTCAAGTCGGTCATATTCAACTGGGCCTGGCACATGGGCATGCTGCGCAGCACCGAGGAATACGACCTGATCATGTCGCTCGTCTACGAAGGCACGGGGACCGTCGAGGTGGACGGACAGCCCTGCAATGTGACGAGGTACCGCTCCGACATCGCTTACCAGACGTCCGGCGAGCGGATCCGGATCACCGGCGCCCGGCCCGATGGCCAGGATTGCTCCACGATCGAAGTCCTCAGTGGCGCCTATGCCTGGAACGAGGACATTCAGGGCGCCGAACTCGTCCCGGGCGAAGGCACGGCCACGCCGATGCCGGCGACCGTGGAGGAGCGGATGATTCGCCTGTGGGCGAACCCGCAGGGTGCGTGGAAGGCCGCAATGGCCGGCACCCAGTACCCGAACCCACCGCAAATGGCAGCGCGACCGCAACGCGTGCCGGCCGATGTGATGACGGCAGGCAGAACCTCGGTCACGTGGTCTGGCGACACGCCGGTGCTGACGTTCCCGATCCCGGGCGTGCCCGATGCAACGGCGACGGCCACGCTCGACGACAGATTCATGGCCGAGAGCGTCGTCGTGGAAAACGGCGCGGACACGTACGAGTTCACGTACGGCGACTACCGGGACTGGAACAATCCGCTCCACCCGGCCGAGGCGTTCTACGCCGGCAGGATGACGGAGAGGAAGAACGGCGCCGTCGTCCGCGACATCACGACGACGGTGACGGAAACGGGGCAGGTCTATGTCGTGATGCCCGTGCCGGCCAGCGTCGAGGCCGCAATCACGCCGACGCATCAGCCTCCCGACTGGACCCTGTCGCCCGGGACGCCCCCGCCGGCGACCGCGGCCGCCCCCACGCCGCGCCGCGCCGACGGGAAGCCGGACCTGACCGGCAACTGGAGTCGGGCGCCCAATCCGATCACGGGCAACGGCAGCCGCCGATGCGGCCCGACGCAGGTGAAGGGTGGAGGAATCAACCCCGAGTTCGGCTGCACGGGCGGTCAGGACAACTTCTGGGTGGAATACGCGTGGATCTCGCCGTCGCGCTTCGGCGTGCTCGGCCGCCCGGTTTACAAGCCCGAGTTCTGGGACGAGATTCAGGAACTCGACATGTGGACGAACAAGTACGATCCGGTCATGACCTGCAAGCCGCTGGGACTCCCGCGGCACGGAACGCCCACGCGGATCGTCCAGGGCGACATCGATGTCTTCTTCTTCTATCGGCAAAACGCCGATTACGGCGGCGGGAACTGGGAATTCCGCAATATCCCCACGGACGGCCGCGCGCGGACCCCGCTGCAGGAGAGCCTCGCGACGTTCTATGGACAAAGCATCGGCGACTGGGACGGCGATACGCTCGTCATCGACTCCATCAATTTCGACAATACGTCGTGGTTGGGACGGGGGGGCCTCATCCACTCCGCCAGCATGCATATCGTCGAGAGACTCACGCGCGTCGGCAACGAACTCCACTACGACATGACGATCGACGATCCGGAGATGTTCGTGGAGCCCTGGGTGATGCCGACCCGCGTCCTGCGGCTGGAGGACAGGGCCGACGGCGGACTCATTCCGGAGCGCTCGCCTTGCGAGGTGTACGAGCAGGACAACGAGACGAGCCAGGTTCGCCACTGAGAACCGGCCGGGAGTCGTCGTCCGGGGACCCGGAGCGACTGCGGAGTGCGGCGAGGATCGGAACCTCGAAATTCGCTTCCACGGAGAGCCTCCGGAACCGCGACGTGTTCCTGTGTGAGCCGACAGTGGGCGTTCGCGAGTTGCTCAGCAGGCGTAGTAGCCGATCATGGCGGCGCGCGGCCGGGACGACGCTCCGACGCTGAAGTCGAAGGTTGCCTGACGCGTCCCTGGCTCCCAGGTCGACGCGCGGTCCCTGAGGACGATGCGGCCGTCGCGGACGAGAACTGCGACGGCCGACAGCGGGGAGCCTGGCCGTGACTGATCGCGCGCCCTGCGCAAGGTTCTCGTCGCGCGATTGAAGCTGAACCCCGCGTCGCGCAGGCTCCGCATCGTTTTCAGCAGCGCGAGGTCCCGAAACGACAGGCGCCAGTGGGCGCGCGGGCGCCTGCGCTGTCCGACGAAACCGGCCCTGGCCCAGCGGCGGATCTGTTCCGCCGGCAGTCCTGTAATACCGGCGGCGCGCCGGATCGAGTATTCGCGTTCGCGTACCGCCTGGCGCGCGTTCCCGGCGTGCCGGACAGTCGCGTTGATCGTGTCGACGGGATTCCTGTCCATGTCTGTGTTTGCCCTGACTGTGCGCTCCTCGCAAGGCGCGGATGTTCGGAAGCGCTTGAATCGTATGGCGCGCCCCTGGTAGCGGCAAAGGGCGAATTTGGCGAGAACGACGGGGAACTCCGGTTCGCCGCTCAGGCGTGCTTGCTCCGCCGCGTACCGGCGAGCACGATCGCGAGCGACAGCACGAACGGCACGACGCGCTCGAAGACGTCTCCGGGGCCGTCCGGGAACCAGTGCAGGATCACCGTGCCCGCGAATCCGGTGTTTATGGCGAGAAACGTCGCGAGCGAACTCACCTTGCGTCCGAGCAGCATGAGGATGAGCGGCGGCCCGAAAGCCGAGCCGATCGCATGCCAGGCGAACAGCACGCGCGAGAAAATGGACTCCGGAACCTGCAGCGCGAGCACGAGCGCAAACAGGGTCAGCACGCCGACGACGATCCTCGATGCGGCGATGGAGCGCGCGCCGCCGCCCGGCAGGTTCCAGTCGTGCGATGCGGCGGACCCTGCGACGAGGAGCTGGCTGTCGGCCGTCGAGACGACCGCCGACAACACGGCCGTCACGGCCACCGCGCCGATCGCCGTCGGCAGGAATTCGAGTGCGAAGTCGAGCAGGATCTGCTCGCTGTCGGCGACGGGGCCCAGCGTGAGCAGCCGGGCGGCCCAGCCGAGCACGAGCATGCCGCCGTAGACGATCACGGCCCAGACGAGCGCCATCGTGCGGGCCCGGGCAAGGGCGGCATCGGACTCGAGCGCCATGAAGCGATTGACGACGTGCGGTTGGCCCGGATAGCCGAGACCGATACCGAGCGTGCCGAGCACAAAGAACGCGCCGACGACAAGCGACTGCTCGCCGGTCAGGAGCAGGCTCCCGCTCACGGCCGATTCCGTAAGCGATGCCCAGACCGGGCTCCAGCCGCCGGCGAGGTAAAGCGCGAACGCCGGCAGGAAGATCGCCGTTGCCCCCATGAAGAGCCCCTGCAGGGCATCGGTGGCGCTGGCCGCCCAGAATCCGCCGAGGAGCGTGTAGACGAGAACCGTAAGCGCGCCGACGGCAACCGCCGTCCCGGCGCTGATGTCGAGGCTCGCCGAGAATGCGAGACCCGCGCCCTGAAGCTGCGCCGAGACATAGAACATGAAGGAGATCAGGATGATCACGGCGGCCGACCGAGCGATCCTGCGCGCCCAGACGTCGGAGTGCCCGGCGATCAGCACCTCCGTCAGCGTGAGCGCGCCTTGCTCCTGGGCGATGCGCTTCAGCCGCGGCGCCACCCAGAGCCAGTTGACGATGAATCCGCCGACGGTCGCCGGAAAGATCCACACGGCTTCGAAGCCCCACAGGTACGCCGCGCCGCTGACGCCGAGCAGCGTCCAGGCCGACGACGAGCTTGCCGAGGCGCTCAGCGCCGCGAGGCCCGGCCCGAGCCGCCGGCCCGCAAGAAAGAAGTCGTCGGTGGACTGCGTCCTGCGCGCGGCCCAGATGCCGAGCGCGAGCATCGCCGCGCCATAGGCGACGAGGGTCGCGAGGATGATGTCCGCTCGGTCCATGGGCGCGTGCGCTCAGCTATCGAGCTTCACGCCGGCCGCTGGCGAGTCCGTTCGGTCGATGGGCGCGGGCGCAGCTATCGAGCTTACGGTCGGCCACGGGCGAGTCCGTTGCGTCCATGGGCGCGGGCTCAGCTACCGACCTTCAAGCTGGCTACTGGCTGGTACTTTCCGTCCATGGGCGCGCTCAGCTATCGAGCTTCACGCCGGCCGCTTGCGGGTCCGTTCGATCCATTGTGTGCCGACTCAGTCTTCCGGTAGCGCAAACACCATGTACTGGCCCGGTCCGGGCTCCGGCAGGTCCAGGTTCTGGCTGAAGAGCCCGTTGCCGCCGACGGCGATCGCGACATACTGCCGGCCGTCGATGGCGTAGACCGCGGGCACCCCTTCCGACGCCGCGGGCGTATCGAACTCCCAGAGCACCGAGCCGTCCTCGACGGAGCGGGCGCGGAACTTGCGGTCGGACGAGGTCGCGACGAAGATCAGCCCGCCCGCCGTGACGACGGGCCCGCCGCGCGGCGCCTGGCTGCCCGTGCCCGTGATGCCCTCGGCCGCGAGCGACATCACGTCGCCGTTCGGGATCTGCCATTCGATCGTGCCTTCGTTGAGGTCGAAGGCCGTCAACTGCGACCAGGGCGGCCCGATTGCCGACAGCCCGTTGCTCTGCAGCATGAAGTCGATCGGCACGCGATAGGGCACCATCTCCGGATCCCCGCCCGGCACCTCCGGCAGCGGCCGGTCATCGCGCGGCGGCAGGAGGTTCGCCGTCGTCGGCAGCTCCTTCGAGACGACGTAGAGCTTGCCGTTGATCGGGTCGACCGCCGTGCTGCCCCAGTTCGACCCGCCGTTGTGGCCGGGCATCATGATCGTGCCCTGCATGCTCGGCGGCGTGTAGAGGCCCTCGTTGCGGTAGGTGCGCAGTTGCTCGCGAATCCGTTCCCGGTCTTCTTCGGGGATGTAGGGATTGATGTCCGCTTCGGTGAACGTGAGCCGCGCGAACGGCGGCGGCGCCGTCGGGATCGGCTGGGTCGGCCAGCTCTCTTCGCCCGGCGCATCGGTCTGCGGCATGGGCACTTCCTCGATCGGCCACAGCGGCTCGCCCGTGATGCGGTTGAAGACGAAGACGTAGCCCTGCTTGCTCGGCAGCGCCACGGCCGGGATCTCCACGCCGTCGTGCACGACCGTCAGGAGCTTCGGAGCCGTCGGCAGATCGTAGTCCCAAAGATCATGGTGGATCGTCTGGAAGTGCCAGAGGCGCTCGCCGGTGCGCGCATTGAGCGCGACGAGGCTGTTGCCGAACAGGTTCGCGCCGTGGCGGTTGCCGCCGTAGAAGTCGTAGCGCGCGGTGCCGGTCGGAATGTAGATGATCCCGAGTTCCTCATCGATCGTCGACTCGCTCCAGTTGTGCACGCCGCCGTAGTCCGCGGCCGCGCCGTCGGGCCAGGTGTCGGCGCCGAACTCGCCGGGCCGGGGCACCGTATGGAAGATCCAGACGAGTTCGCCCGTAAGCGCGTCGTAGGCATGGATGTCGGCGGGTGTCGTCGCGTAACCGGCGCCCGCCGTCGGCAGCGACATGATGACGAGATTCTCGAAAATGCGGCCGGGATTGGCCGTCTGCAGCGGACGGACCTCGCCGTAGGCGCCGCCATACGCATCGCGGAGGTCGACGCGGCCGTCCACGCCGAACGAGGTCACGGTCTCGCCCGTGTTCGCGTCGACGCTCGTGAGCTGCCCCGCGTTGAGATAGAAGATGCGCTTGTCCGAACCGTCCTCGCTGCGCCACATGTTCATGCCGCGGTTGCTGACCGGACCCTCGTGCTCGCGCCGCCAGATCTCCCCGCCCGTCGCCGCGTCGAGCGCGATCAGCGAGTTGTCGTGCGCGAGCACGTACATCACGCCGTCGACGACGATCGGGTTGAATCGGTAGGCGCCGCGCTCGCCGGTGGGGTAGGTCCACACGACCTCGAGTTCGGTCACGTTGTCCCGGTCGATCTGGTCGAGCGAGGAATACTGCGACGAATCCCCGCCGCCGAGGTACTGGTCCCAGGACTCGTAGTCGAAGGCGTTCTGGGCGAGGGCGCCGGCAGGGGCGAATGCGAGAGCGGCGAGGCCGGTCGGACAGGCCGCGCGTGCCGCGGCCACCATCAAGCGTTTCGGGGTCATCGTCGTCATCCTGCGTTGGGTTCGGTCTGGGTCAGACGCGGATATTAGCAGCCCATCGCGGGAATCGCGTCGGCCGTCGCCGGACCAACCGCGTGCAGCGTCCAAAGTGCGATTCAGACCAGCTCCGACCGGTTTCCGCGCTGGTCCCAGATGCGCAGCACCTCGATCCGCTCATCGACGATGCGGTAGATCACGGAAAAGGGCGTGCGTTGAATCGCGAACTCACGCACATCGGGAAAATCATCGACGCGGTGTCCGATCAGAGGATTGTCGCGGATAAGCCTGCAAGCCAAACGATAGTGCTCTGCCGCACGCTTCGCTCCGTGGGGGAATACCCTTTCGTAATAGGCGCGCATCCACAACAGGTCGGGAGCGGTGGATGGCAGGAAAACAAGTTTCACCGCCAGCCTTCAGCGGATACGGACATCCGGCTTCGGTGGCGGACGCTGCGTGTCGGAATCCCAGGAGTCAATCCAGTCGTCCATCGCCTCCTGAGAGATGAAAGCGCCGTTTCGGGCCTCTTCGACGGCTGTGCGGATGGCAGCGCGCTTTGCCATACGATTCTCGAGCATCGCTTCGATCGCTTTTACGGCAAGCCAGGATGCGGATCTGTCCTCTCGCCTGGCCTCCCGTTCAAGGTCTTTTTTCAGATCCGCGTCGATACGCAGGCTGAGTCGTTCGGTGGCCATTTCCCGTCTCCTCGCTGCAGGTGTCAGCTTATGTCCGACATGGTATGTCAGCGGGTCTGTTGTAGCCAGTTTCCGTTCGGTTACGCCGAGGCCGTCTGTCAATTCCGCGCGCGACTGTGCCATCATAATCGGCCGGTTTGAGGCCGTGTTCGGCCTGTGGCAGTACCTGGCCGCAGCCGCGGTACGGCCGCGGATTCGAAGAATGAAGGGGAGAGTCGTCATGTTACGCACCATCGCTGTTCTGGTTTTCTCGCTCGCGTGGCTGGTCGCCTGTGCTCCCGCCGACGACCCGGCGCCGGCAGCCGGAGATGGCGCGGCGAGTCCCGCACCGGCTGCCGACGCGGCTGCCGCCACCGATGCCGACGACGGCTGGGTGACGCTGTTCGACGGCACGAACCTCGACGGCTGGAACCTCGTCGGCGACGCGACCTGGGAACTCGTCAACGACTACGTCGAGGGCAGCGGCGAAGCCGGTTTTCTCGTCACCGACGTCGACTACGACAACTTCGAGGTGCAACTGGAGTTCTTCGTCAACGTCGAGGCCAACAGCGGGGTTTTCATCCGTTGTCAGGACCCGGTACTGATCGCCGCCGACAACTGCTACGAGGTCAATATTTTCGACACGCGCCCGGACCAGACCTACCGCAGCGGCGGCATCGTCAACTTCGCGGCGCCCGCGACCATCATCAATACGGGCGGCCGCTGGAACGCCTACGAGATCGTTGCCGACGGGTCGAACCTGCGGGTGACGCTGAACGGCGCGCTCACCGTCGACATCGAAGACGAAACCTACACGACCGGCCCGATCGCGCTGCAGTACGGTTCGGGCACGGTCATGTTCCGCAACGTGAGGGTGCGCGAACTCTAGGGCCGTCGAAGCAGGAGAGCGGAACGCTCGATGCGCCCGGGCGGCGTTCCGCCCGCCGCGGAGAGCGAAGCACAAGAAACGTCATGGCCGGCAACGAACTCCAACCGGATCCCCAGACGCAGATCGGCGGGTTCCTGAAGAGCCTGGTCCACGACCCGCGCTCGGTTGGCGCCGTCGCTCCGAGCAGCCCGTCGCTCGGCCGGCTCATGGCTCGCGGCCTGCACGCCGGCGCGCGCGTCATCGAGGTCGGAGCGGGTACCGGAGCGCTGACGCGGGCAGTCCTCGATGCGGGCGTATCGGAAAGCGACCTGTATCTCGTCGAAAGCGATGAGCGGTTCGTCGAAATCCTCGAGAGTCGATTCCCCGCCGCCCAAACGGTGCACGGCGACGCGACCTGGCTCGGCCGCCATCTGGACGAACTCACGGGCAGCGTCGACTTCGTCATCAGCGGTCTGCCATTGCTGCTCTTTTCCGATGTGAGAAAGCGCCGGCTGCTCACGGCGGCCTTCCGGTTGCTCGGCGAGGGCGGCGCCTTTCATCAGTTCACCTATGGCGGCGTTTGCCCGGTCGGCAGGCGCGTGCTCGACGGGCTCGGGCTCAGGGCATCGTGTCTCGGCTTCGCGGCCTTGAACATGCCGCCCGCAGTCGTCTATCGCTTCGAGCGCGGCTGACCCGCCAGCCTCACCGGAGGGGCGTCATGATTGCCGAGACCGGAAAACGACGGCACCATGTTCGCCTGCGCGTGTAGCGGCGCGGGAGTTCGCGCCATCCTTGCCCGGAGTAGCAGTTCATGATCCGATCGATGCGCATGGCCGTCACGTTGTCGGCCCTCGTCGCCGCCGCCTGCGGCAGCCCGTCCGCGGACGACACGCCAATCCTGCCGCCCGAGCAGCTTGCGCTGACCGAGAGCACGACCAGCGGCGAACCGAACCTCGCCGCCGGCATCGGCTCGGGAGCCGTCGCGAGCTGGCTCGACTACGAAAACGACGAGTACGTGCTGCGCTACGCGACGCTCACGGACCGCCAATGGAGCGCGGAGCGCGACGTCGCCCGAGGCGCGGGCTGGTTCGCGAACTGGGCTGACCTGCCGTCGGTCGTGCCGATCGCGGCGGACACCTGGGCCGCACACTGGCTCGTGCTGCAGCCGGACAGCTTCGGCGCCTACGACATCTACACGGCGGTTTCCGCCGACGCGGGCGCCACCTGGACCGACCCGGCACTGCTCAACATCGACGGCACCGAAGCCGAGCACGGCTTCCTGAAGTTCTTCCCGTGGGACGACGCCATCGGCGTGCTCTGGCTCGACGGCAGGAACTACCTGCTCGAGGAGTTGCCGGCATCCGCCCCGGAGCTGCGCGGCGGCAGCCTGCGCTACGCGCGCCTGAACGCCGCCGGCGAAGTCGTGGAGCGCGGCGCCGTCGACGAACTCGTCTGCGAATGCTGTGCGCCGGACGCGGCGCTGACCGGCGATGACGGCCTGCTCGTCTCGTACCGCGACCGGACGGAAGAGGAAATCCGCGACATCGTCGTGCGCCGCTTCGACGGCGAGCGCTGGCAGGATCCGGTCGTACTGGGTCCGGACAACTGGCGCATCGAGGGCTGTCCGATCAACGGCGCCTCGATGGACACGGCCGGCGACGACGTGGTCGTCGCCTGGTTCACCGGCGCCGGCGACGTGCCGCGCGTCCGGCTCGCGCGATCCGCCGACGGCGGGGCGAGCTTCGGCGCGGCCATCGACGTCGACACGGTTGGCTCCTTCGGCCAGGTGGACGTCGTGCTCACGGACACCGGCGCAGCGGTCGTGAGCTGGTGGCGGCGCGGCGAAACCGACGGCACGGCGCTCGTCGCCCGGAGCGTTGCCGCCGACGGCGCGTTTGGCCCGATCGTGACCGTCGCCGAGAGCGAATATTCCCAGCCCCTCGACGTGCCGAAGATGGTCCGCGCGGGCGACGGGCTCGTATTCGTCTGGACGGACCTCGTCGAGGACGGCGGCGTGCGCAGCGTCTACGCCGATCTGAGGTTACTGGCCGGTCCCTGATAAGCGTCTCGCCGACCCCTTAGAAAAACGCGAATACGCGCGCCTCGATGCTCTCCCGCGGCGGCGCCTCGGCCGGCGCGGCCGGGTTCGCGAACGCCGCGTGCGGAGCGAACCTGCAGCGCCCGTTGGCGCCCGAGTCGTGCGTCTTGATCAGCAATACCTCGTCGGGGTCGAGTTGCGGGTAATAGAACCAGCGGTGCGATTCGCTGAACGTGATCCGGCAGATTTCGCCGATCCGGTCAACGCCCCGGCGCTCGACGACGATCACGTCCTTTTCCGCGACAGTGCTGCCGTCGCAAAGCGCGACCGGCGAGCGGTAGACGGGGCCTGCGGACGAGCGCCAGACGTTGACGATCGCGAACCGTCGCTTCAGGAGTTCGTCGGCTTCGTCGGGCAGGATGTCTCGCAGCCTCTGCATCGCCGAACGGCTCGTGTAATCGTTGTGGACCAGCGCCGCCGGCCCGCGGACCGTCTGCTTTTCCTGTACGCCCGCGTCGTCGGAGCGGCGCGTGTAGTCGAAGACGACGGCGCGCCCGGCGCCGGTCCGCTCGAGGACCAGCGCCTCGACTTCCGCCGTGTACACGGCGTCGATCTCGGCATCGTCGTAGAAATCGCCGACCGCCGTTGCGTGCCGGGCGAGCGCGAACCCCTCGCGGTCGAGCGAGCACGGCTCCGGGCGGAGCCGCGCGTTGCGCACGACGACGGTGTGGTGCGCCGGCGTTCCCGTATCGCGCTCGCTGCGTCCGCCGGCCACGGACGGGTAGTTCACGGGCGTGACGCCCGTGTCGAGGAGGTAGGTCAGCTCCGCCTCGACGAACGGTAGTTCGAGTTCGTTTGCCGCGTTTGAGTCATCCACGGCGAGAGACTACCAGCGAGCCGCTCTGATGCATAACAATACGCGCGGGCCGCCGGGGCGCGGGATGCCGGCTGGCGGATGCCGGCCGCCGGATGCCGGTTCGCCGGACACCGGTTCGCCGGATACGGGTTCGCCGGATGCGGGTTCGCCGGATGCGGGTTCGCCGGACACCGGCCGCCGTCGCGGGAGATACGCCGTTGCCTTTCACGTTTGAAGAACTGTCGATCATCCTGGGCGCGCTCGCGCTCGGCGGGCTCGTCAAGGGCGTCACCGGAATGGGCCTGCCGCTCGTGACGATCCCGGTGCTGGCGGAGTTCCTCGGCGTCGAACGGGCTGTGCTCACGATGCTCATTCCCTCGTTCGTGCTCAACGTCTACCAGGTCTGGAGGCACCGCGATGCGAACGCGGAGCTGCCGGAACTGCCGCGCTTCCTGATTGCCGGCGTCCCGGGCGCCGTCGTCGGAGCGACGGTGCTCTACCTCGCGAGCGAGCGCTTCCTGACGGCGATGCTCGGCATCTGGCTCATGAGCTACGTGCTGCTCAGGCTCGCGCGTCCGGAGTTCTCGCTCACACTCGCAAGCCGCATGCGCTGGTCGGCGCTCGTCGGCGCCGGGGCCGGCGCCCTGCAGGCCGCAACCGGCATCGCCGCGCCGATCGTCGCGCCCTATGTCGACTCGCTCGGCCTGCGCCCGAACGCCTATGTCTTTGCCGTGGCCGCGGCGTTCGGCGCGTTCGCGGGCTTTCACCTGCTTATCGTGGTCGTGTCGAGCCTGTACACGGTCGAACTCCTCACGCAAGGCGTGCTCGCCGTGTTTCCGGCAGCGGCCTTCATACCGGTCGGCATGCGGGTGCGCCGTTTCGTGACCCGACGCACCTTCGACCTGCTCATTCGGCTCACGCTCGCCGTGATGTCGATGCGCCTGATCTACGTCGCTTCGTTCGGCGCCTGACGGACCGGCGACCGGACGAGCGGATGACCTGACGGCTGGCCGGATCGCGGCCGGATTGCGACCGGATCGCGTTGACATGCCTTGACGCTCAAGGTAACTTCCGGGACATTGCCGTTCTTCGATGGTGACCCATGGCGCAGACCAATCCTCCGTTCATGAGTGGCGTACCGGAACTGCTCGTGTTGCGGCTGCTGACGCGGCGCGAGATGTACGGCTACGAGCTCGTCAAGGCCGTGCGCGTCGTCACGAGCGATGCGATTTCGCTCGGCGAAGGGGTCGTCTACCCGGCGCTGCATGCGCTTGAACGCGCGGGCGCCCTCAAGGCGCGCCGCAAGCCCGTCAACGGCCGCATGCGCGTCTACTACAGCGTCACGGGCAAGGGGATCAAGCGCCTCGACCGGCTCACCGCGGAGTGGGACCGTGTCAGCGGCGGCGTCGAGGCGGCGCTCGCGGAGCCGAAGCATGCCTGAGCCCCGGTTCCATTCGCTGGGCCTGGCCCTGCTCGACGGCGGCATCAAGCCGCGCTACGTGCGGCGCACGGTCGTCGAGATCGGCGAGCATTACGAAGACCTCAGGCAGGAGGCGCTCGATCGGGGCCTCGATGCCGAGGCCGCCGGGGCGGAAGCCCGCGCCAGGCTCGGCAGCAACGCCTCGATCGTCCGCGCCGCGCGCGAGCGTCCCGAGTTGCTGTGCTGGTCGCACCGCTGGCCGCGCACGGCGCGCTGGCTCGGAACCTGCGCCCTGTTCGTGCTGCTGCCGGCCGTGCCGGTCGTCTACTGCGTCTACCGCGGGCCCGTGATCGTGCGCTGGGGCGTGTCGGCGAGTCTCGCATCGCTGCTCACGGGCGTGATGCTGTTCCTGATGCAATCGATGATCGCTTAGCGAGCCATCAATCCAGGCGTCTCCGAACCTCTTCGGCCACGGCCAGCGCCGCCGTCAGGCCCGGCGACTCGAAGCCGAGCAGATGGACCAGCTCTGTGCTTCCGGACCCGACCGGTCCGATGATCGCGAAGTCAGCAGGCGGATCACCGGGCGCCGAGAGCTTCGGCCGCACGCCCGCGTAGCCGGGCGTCAGCCGCGCGGCCTCGAGCTCCGGCCACCAGGTCCTGACCGCGTCCGCGAATCGCGCCGCTCGCGAACCGTCGACGGCGTAATCGAGCGAGTCGATCCACTCGACGTCGGGTCCGAAGCGCAGGCTCCCGGCCATGTCGTGGGTCGCATGGATGCCGAGGCCGCCCGCGACGGGCAGGGGATAGACGAGATGGTTGAACGGGGAGGGGCCGTCGTAGAGGAAGTAGCTGCCCTTGGCGTAGCGCGTGTCGGGAATAGCCGCGTCCGCGCCAGCGGTGAATGTGCCCGTGCTCCCGGTTGAAGCGTCTGCGCTCGCTTTGAATGCTCTCGCCACGCGGCTCGCCTGGAGCCCCGCAGCGTTGACTACGGTCCGTGCCTCGATCTCGCTGACTTCGGCGCGTCCGCCGCTGTCGCCGCTGCCACTGCCGACGCCGCTGCCACTGCCGACGCCGACGCCGCTGCCCCCGCTGCCGTCGCCGTCCCCGCTGCCGCTTCCGTCGCCGCTGTGACGGCTGCTGCCGCCGCCACTGTCCCTGCTGTCACCGCTCCCGCTGCCGCCACTATCCCCGCCGCCCGCACCACTACCGCTCGCGACGCGAAGCCGAATCATCCCGCCTCCGAAACTGCCCCCACGAAACTCCGAGACGAACGCCACCGTCCCACCGTGATGCTCGAGATCGCCCTGAAGCGCCAGCATGAACGCATGGCTGTCGATGATCCCGCTCGACGGCGACCAGAGGCCCGCGGCGCCGGAGACGGCGGGTTCGCGCGCGCCGAGCGCCGCGCGGTCGAGCCACTGGAGGTCGCCGACGCCGTTCGCGCGCGCCCGTTCGCGCAGGTCCGCAAGCGCCGGGGCCTCGGCCTCGCCGACGGCGACGATCACCTTGCCGCAGCGCTTATGGGGGATGTCCTTCTCGCTGCAATAGGCGTAGAGCCGTTCCTTGCCGGCGACGCACAGGCGCGCCTTGAGGCTGTTGCGCGGGTAGTAGATGCCGGCGTGGATGACCTCGGAGTTGCGCGATGAGGTTTCCTGGCCGATCGTCGCGTTTCGCTCGATGACGATGACCTGGCGCCCGTGCATCGCGAGTTCGCGCGCGACGGCAAGGCCGATCACGCCCGCACCGATTACAATGGCGTCCGTCGTTTCAGTCACGGGTGGCGGGGCTCACGGCTTCTCGTCATGGCGGAGCGGTCGGAGGATTGTCTGGCCGCGAATCCGTGCAGTCAAGCAAGTAATCGAAAAGAACCTTTTTGATATCAAATATTTAAGTAAAGCAATGGAAGCAACCGAGCGAAAAATGCAGGAATTCGAACCCGCCGATCTGGCCGACGTGCTGCGCGGCCGCCGGTCGGTCAATTTCTTCGAGCCCGAGCCCGTCGGCACGGAAATCCTGCTCGAAGCGATAGAAATTGCCCGCTGGGCACCGAACCACCGACTCACGGAACCGTGGCGCTTCTACGTGATCGGCGACGAGACCGCAGAGACCATCGCCCGATTCGCCGCCGACTTCGAGCTCGAGGCGAAGGGCGAGCGCGCCGCGCAGCTCAGGTACGACCGGCTCAGGGCCATCCCGGGCAACTTCATCCTCACGAGCCGGCGCTCCGACGACGAGATCGTGGATCTCGAGAACTACGCGGCCTGCTGCTGCGCCGTGCAGAACCTCATGCTGTATCTCTGGCCGCATGGCATCGGCGTGAAGTGGACGACCGGCGCGTTCACCCAGACCAGGGCATTCTTCGAGCTGCTCGGCATCGACCCCGACGCGGAACGCCTCGTCGGGTTCTTCTGGTACGGCATCCCGAAGGCCGTGCCCACCCAGAAGCGGCGCGACGTCTCCGAGATCGTCATCGAGAAGCCGTAGCAAGCCCCTCGTTGCAGGGCGACAGGCAAGGCACGCGACCGACGACTATCGCAGTTCAGTCGGGCGACGGCGACGCTCGATCCCACGCTTGCATCCAAAAACTCTCCTATGGTTTAGGGACCATATTGACAGTTTATGCTCTGTACGCCATATTTGCGCGTGGAGGCCCGACATGAACTACATGGTAAGGAGACCGAAGGACGTCGGCCACGCGCTTCGCGAGGCTCGCAAGCAGCAGGGGCTGACTCAGACGCAGCTTGCTTCGCTGAGCGGCGTTCGCCAGGAGACCATTTCAAAGGTGGAGAACGGCATCGCCGGCACGAAGCTGGTCACGTTTTTCGCCCTCCTGGGCGCGCTCGACCTCGAAGCGACCATACGCGACCGGACCAGGGGATCGGCCGCCGCGTTCGAGGACATGTTCTAGGTGGGCCGGAAGCGCCTGCCGCTGTTGGGGCAGGCCCTCGAAGAGTGACAAGTCGCTTACGGCTCGCCGGGCCGCTCCGAGCCCGCGAGCCAGTCCCGGCCTTCCGCGTAGAGTTTCTCCACCTCGGGCCCGCGTACGCCCGGCAGGCCGAGTTTGACCTTGAATCCCGCGCGGGTCTGCAGATAGCCGAGGTGGCGATAGCCCTCGGGAAAGCTCTCAAGCAGCGCCTGGTCGAGTTCGAGCTTCGCGTCCGGATCGACGGGGTCGAGGCGGTCCTTTTCGTAGATCGGCTGGCGGCGGACGATGGCCCAGCGGCCGTCGCGCTTCTCGAGGAAATCGTAGAAGCGGCCCGTGCACACGGCGTCCACGGCGATGCCATCCACCTCCGCGCGCTGGTTGATCGTCATCTTGGTCTGCGCGATGGCGCGTGCGCCGGCGACCTCGCAGCTCGTCCCGCCGAGAAAGTGGATGATGCTGACGCCGCGCTCGAATCCGGCCTTGCGCGCCGCGATGAAGTCCGCCGCCGGACCCTGGAACCAGGTCGCGGTCATCCAGCCGTCGTCGTGCCAGACCGTGGCGAAGCGCTCCCAGTCGCCCGAGTCGCTCCAGACCACCCAGTTGTCGATGATTTCGCGGATCGCGAGCCTGTCCTGTAGCGTCGTGTCCATCCCTACCTCGCTGCCCCGACCCTGCGTCGCGGCGGGCGCAACTATACCCAAAGAGCCTTCACCGAAGGTATTCGAGGCGGCGCTATCGAGCCGCTTGCCCCCGGGAATCTCTGCGACGCAGGCGCCAATCGAGCCGCTTGCCGTCGGGAATCTCCGCGGCGCAGGCGCCAATCGAGCCGCTTGCCGTCGGGAATTTCCGCGGCGCAGGCGCTGATCGAGCCGCTTGCTGCCGGGAATCTCCGCGGCGCAGGCGCTAATCGAGCCGCTTGCGGAAGCGGACGACCGCGAGCGTCATCGAGACCAGGAACACGATCCCGAGGTTGCGCAGGGGTTCGAGCAGGTCGGCGAGCTCCGCGCCCTTGAGCACGATGCCGCGCACGATCACGATGAAGTGCGTGAGCGGCAGCACCTGCGCGATGTATTGGGCCGCCGTCGGCATGCCGTCGAACGGGAACATGAAGCCCGAGAGCAGGATCGACGGCATCATCACGAAGAACGTGAGCTGAAACGCCTGAAACTGGATCTTCGCGATCGTCGATATGAGCAACCCGATCCCGAGCACCGCGGCGATGTAGACCGCCGATGCGAGATAGAGGTCGGTCAGCGTGCCGCGCACCGGCACGTCGAACAGCAGCGCGCCGACGAGCAGGATCAGCGTGACCTGGATGAGCCCGATCGCGATGTAGGGCAGGATCTTGCCCACCATGAGCTCGGTCGTGCGCACGGGCGTCGTGATCAGCAGTTCGAGGTTGCCGCGCTCGCGTTCGCGCACGATCGCGACGGCCGTGAAGAGCACCATCGTGAACGTCAGGATTACGCCGATGAGCCCCGGCACGATCATGACGGCCGAGCGCTGTTCGGGATTGAAGAAGGCGCGCGCGGAGAACAGCGTCCTCGGCGGCGGCGCCGCGACGCTCGGGCGCGCATTGAAGGGCATGGCGACGATCCCCGCCGCGATGCCCGCGATGAGCGGGTCGGTGCCGTCGACGAGAAGCTGCGCGGCCGCCCGGTTCGGATCGGCGAGCCGGCGCTCGATATCGCTCGGGATGTGCAGGCCGACGACGATCTCGTTGCGCTGCATCGCCGCCTCGAGCGCCTCGACCGACTCCTCGCGCGCGACGATTTCGACGACCTGGGTCGCCGCGAGGTCGGCGACGAGCTGCCGTGAGAGCTGCGAACCCGCCTCGTCGACGATGCCGGTCCTCAGGTTCCGGACATCGAGATTGATCGCGAATCCGAAGAGCATGATCATGATCAACGGTACGCCGACGATCATGCCGAAGGTCAGGCGGTCGCGGGAAAGCTGCCGGATCTCCTTGCCGGCGACCGCGAACACCCGCTGCAGCGCATGCATGGCGTTTACAGGTCCCGGTCGCCTTGCGTGGAGGCGACGAACACGTCCTCGAGCCCCGGCCGCGTCTCGGCGATCGATGCGCCGCTGCCCGCAATCGCGGCGCCGACCAGCCCGGCGGCATCGGGGTCGCCCGGTTCGAGCAGCACGCGCAGGCGATTGCCGAGCTGCGCGACGCTGCGCGCGATGCCGAGTTCCGCGATGCGCTGCCGGAGGCGGGCGAGCTGCTCGCCCTCGACCTCGAGCACCGTATGCCCGAGATCGCCGATCAGCGTCTTCGGTTCGCCCTCGGCGACGAGCCGCCCGCGGTCGAGAATCGCAAGCTGGTGGCAACGCTCGGCCTCTTCCATGTAGTGCGTGGAGACGAGGATCGTGACGTCGTGCTCGATGAGCGCGAACAGGCTGTCCCAGAAGCTGCGCCGCGTGCGCGGATCGACGGCGCTCGTCGGCTCGTCGAGCAGCAGCACGGGCGGCTCGTGGAGCACCGCCGCCGCGAGCGCGAGCCGCTGGCGTTCGCCGCCGCTCAGGTTCTCGGGCCGGCGGCGGGCCAGGCGGCCGAGATCGTAGGTCTCGAGGCTCGCCTCGATGCGTTCGCGCCGCCGTCGCCGCGAGAGTCCCCGCACCTTGCCGAGAAAGTCGAGGTTCTCACGGACCGAAAGATCGCGATACAGCGAGAACTGCTGAGTCATGTAGCCGATCAGCGGGCGGACGGTCTCGGCGTCGCGCGGGATGCTGTGGCCGAGCACGCGCACCTCGCCCTCGGTCGGCGTGAGCAGGCCGCAGAGCATGCGGAAGGTCGTCGATTTGCCGCAGCCGTTCGGGCCGAGGAAGCCGTAGATCTTCGCGCGCGGGATCGTAAGGTCGACCGAATCGACCGCGACCGTGCGGCCGAATCGCCGGGTGAGGCCCGTGGCGACGATGGCGGGTTCGCCGGCGCCGTTGTCGGGACGGGCGGAATCAGCGGCGGTGGCGGTATCCACGGCGAACTCACTCAGCCGGCGGCGCGATAGACGGAAAATCGACCTCGACGGGAACACCGGTCGGCAGCGTCTGCGCCCGCTCCCCGGTAAACACGACTTCCGCGGGAAAGCTCAGCCGGCTGCGATCGCGCTGCGTCAACGAATAGTAAGGAGTGAACGCCGCATCGGCCGCGACGAACCGCACTTCGGCCTCGAAGGGCTGGGCGATGCCGTCGACGCGGATCAGCGCCCGCAGCCCCGGCGTGACCCGCGCGCGGATCGGCTCCGGCACGTAGACCCGCGCATACGGCGCCGAATCGGCGAGCAGCACCGCGACCGTCGCGCCCCTGGGCGGGCGTTCGCCGACCTCGTAGGGCAGCGTCTCGACGATGCCGGCACGCGGCGCCTTGAGTTCGAGCCGGGCGGCGGAGATTTCGGCCTCGGCAAGCAACGCCTCGGTTTCGTCGAGCGCGGCCCGGGCCTGCCCGAGCTCCTCGGCCGTGGTGCCCTCGAGCAGTTCCTCGAGCAGCGCCGTCGCCCGCTCGAACTCCGCTTCTGCAAGCTCGCGCCGTGAATAGGCGCGGTCGAGATCCGACGGGCTCGCGAGGTTGCGCTCGAGCAGCGACTGCACGCGTTCGTGCTCGCGGCGCTGGCTCGCCAGATCCTCACGTGCGCCGTCGACCCGCGCGCGGGCTTCGAGAATCCGCTCCTGGCGCGGCCCGCGAACGAGCTCCGCGAAGCGCTGCTCGGCGCGGTCGCGATTAGCCCTGGCGCGCGCGATGCGCGTCGCGTGGACCGAGGGATCGAGGTCGAGCACCGTCTGGCCCTCGACGACAGCGTCGCCTTCGGTCACGAAAATGTCGACGATCGGTTCGTTGGCTTCGGCGACGAGTTCGATGCGGTCGCGTTCGAGGGTGCCCACGATCGGCAGCGGCGTTTCCACGCGCTCGCAAGCGGCCAGAGCCAGCGCCGCGCAGGCGAGGAGGGCGCGCTCAGCCCCCATGATCGACTCCCGCGCCGCGATGGAACATCAACGACGTATGCCTGACGAACTCGGCGGTGAGCGGCCCGTCGAGTTCAAGCCCGAGCACGCGCTGGATGACCGGCTGCGCGAGGAAAGGAAAGAGCGCGAGGCTGACGAGCGAGATGGTCGTGAACTTCGGGTCGAGCTTGGGGCGCAGTTCCCCGTTCGTCTGTCCGCGCTTGATGAGCCCGCGAACGGCTGGCGCCACGCCTGCCGCAATCCGTTGGGCCGCACGCTCCTGCAGGCGCCCGCCTTCGGGCAGCACATGCTGCAGGATCATCTTCGGCAGCCAGGGGTTGGCCGCCATGGTGCGCATGTATATGTCGAAGACGAGCCCGAGATCGATCCGGCCGCCCCGGCTCGAAAGCGTGCCGAGTTCCGCGATCACCGGCGCGATCGCCTCGTCGAACGCCGTCTCGAGCAGCCCCGACTTGCTACCGAAGTGGTACTGGATCATCGCCGGGTTGACGCCCGCCGCATCGGCGATGCGCTTGATCGACACTTCGTCGTAGCCGTTGCCGGCAAACAGCTCGCGCGCCGCGTCGATCAGCGCCTGCCGGGAATCGAAACTGCCTTTCGAGGACGGACGCCCCGGTTTACGGTTTGCCTGGACCTGTTCTGCCTGCATGGAGCAGGATATTAATTAACCGCTTAATTAATTACAAGCCTTTCGCCCAGTTCCGTACCTGCAGTCCTTCGAAGCCCTCGAAGTCCGCCGTGTTCGACGTAATCAGCATGAGGTCGTTCACACGTGCGATCGCTGCGATCTGTCCATCGACGAACGGCCGGGCCAGGCCTTCGGCAGCAAGCCGCGCTCGCTCGAGCGCATGCCAGTCCGCGGCCTCTCTGTCGTAGTCGAGCACGGGAAAGCTCGCCAGAACCACATCTTCGATATAGCGTTCGATGACCTGCCGGCGCCGGGACGGCGGCAATCGCGCACAGCCGAATCGCAGTTCGTGCCAGACCGGAGCCGGGATCGCCGCCTCACCGTCATGTTCGCGCAGCCGGCGGACGATGCCTGCGTCCGGCGTCGGGCGCAGCGGTTCGGAAACGATATTGGTGTCGAGCAGGTAGCGCACGCCCTAGATCCGAACGTCGCGCCCGGGACTTGCGTCACGCGCGCCATCGAACAGCTCGTCGGGATCAACGGCAAGTTCGGTCAGGTCGACCGCCTCGATGAACTCCGCGTAGGCCTGCGCGAAACCGCGTCGTCCCGCAGACAACTGCTCGAAAGTCCGGCGCCCGAGCAGCACCGCCACCGATTCGCCACGGCGCGTAAGCTCCACGGTCTTGCCGTGCTCCGCATCGCGGATCAGTCGCGGCAGGTTACGACGCGCCTCAGCGATCGAGTGCTTTTCGACCATTGATCGCTCTCATGTACATAACTATGTACATCATAGCAGGGCGGGCGGCAGAGCGCATCGCGCGGTTACATGTGTTCTCACATTTGCTACATTCACAGCGATTGTGAGAACAAGCTTCCGCCACATGCGCAAACAGCCCATCGACTTCATGTTCAGCCCGTACCGGCGCCGGGTGCTCGCGACGTTGTTCATGCACCCGGACGAACGCTTTCACGTTCGCGCGCTCGAGCGCATCACGGGTGTGTCTGCCGGTTCACTGCATCGTGAACTGAAGGCGATGGCCGAATCCGGACTATTGGTCCGCGAAAAGGTTGGAAATCAGGTCTTCTATCAGGCGGACTCCCGCTGTCCAATATACGAAGAACTCGCGGCGATTTTCCGCAAGACGATCGGGCTTGTGTCGTTGCTGCGGGATGAGTTGGCCGATCTGGATGCCGACATCGACGTGGCTTTTGTGTTCGGGTCGATGGCCAGCGGCCGGCAAAGCGCGGACAGCGATCTCGACATCTGCGTCCTGGGCGATGTGTCGCTGCTGAAAGTCGTCAAGGCATTGTCCTCAGTACGACAAACCGTGCGACGGGAAGTCAATCCTGTAGTCATGACAACGGCCAGGTTTTCGGCCCTGTCGGCGAAAGGCGACCGCTTCGTGACTCGCGTGCTTAGTGAACCGGTGCTGTTCATAAAGGCGGACCTCGATGACATTGCAGGGCTTACTTGCGATCGGGCAACTGGAAGAACATGAGGCAACCGCCGCAGAAATATTTCGCATGCTTGCCGCATCCGAACGCAGCATCACTGACGCGAGGAATCGATCGATTAGTCTGGAAACACGCCTCGATTCCGCCTAGTGACAGAGGCTAGTACGCACTTCTTCGTTCAGTTCATCGCACGGCTGCAGAAGGATGGCGGTCTTAAGGAAACCGACATCGCAAACTTCACCGGCGTTTCCAGGGCCACGGTTTCGCGGTGGGGAACCGGCCGGAAATGGCCGCGTCCGAAGACGCAGTTGATCCTGTCGGATCTCGCCTATGTGGTCATGCTATTGGGCGAGTAACAGCGGATGCTGCTAGACGAGTTGCAGCGCTTCGCGGGCCAGGCGCTCGCGCCAGCGCCCCGTCAGTCACTCCCCGTCGACAGGATCCTGCGAAACCTCGATGCCGAAAAGATGGCCTTCGATCCGCGCAGTACGGCGGTCGACGCTGCTCAGTTGCTCGCGGATTTCGGCATGCTCGGCCCGCATGTCGGCGTGCTCCGCACGCATGTCTGTTCGGATGGCGGCGTGCTCGAACTGCATGAAAGTCGCGAGCGCGACAAACGCCACCACGACGGTGCAGATCAGAACGATCGTTTGTCGCCATTCGTTCATCGCCCGCCCGCTCTACGCTCCTGACCCTTTGGCTGACGATAACATCTTCCAGCGGGCAGCCGTCCATGCCAGGCGAGTTTCTTCACGAAGACGGTAGAAATGTCCTTCGGTCGCCGGGGCAGATTCTGACGGCGCCGCGCCGATTTCCGCTATCATGCAAACGTTCGAATCCGAGGGGTGGCCGGCGACGGCCTGAGAGACTTGCGCGGTAAGCGCGATTCAACCCTTAGAACCTGATCCGGTTAGTACCGGCGTAGGAACGGGACTCCCACTGCACCCACTCGCTAGACAGACCGGATCTCGCTCATTGAGGAGATCCGCCATGAAACTGTTGTCCGCTGTCGGATCGGCGATATCCGCCGTTCGCCCGACGTTGCCGGCACCGCGCCGCGCCTCCGCGCCTGTCCGCGCCGCGCCTTGCCGCGCGCCCGCGTTCTACAGCGCAGCGCCACGCGCGATGCATGCCGCGGCTAGCGCGCTCGCCGCGCTGCTCGCGCTTACCGCTTTCCCTGCACAGCTCCCCGCCCAGGAACTCGAGGAAATCGTCGTCACGGCCGGCTTTCGCGACCGCGATCTCATGACGAGCCCGGGCAGCGCGACGGTCGTCGACGAGGAAACGGCCCGCGACCGTGCGGCGCAGCACCTCGAGTCCGTGCTGAACGTCGCCCCGAACATCAACTACGCGAGCGGCGGCTCGCGAGCCCGCTTCATCCAGGTGCGGGGCATCGGCGATCTCGAGCAGTTCATCGATCCGAAACACTTCCCGGCGGTCGGGGTCTCGTTCGACGACATCAACCTCGGCGGTACGGCCAACGCCGGCATGCTGTTCGACGCGGGCCAGGTCGAGATCCTGCGCGGCCCGCAGGGCACGCGCTTCGGCACGGGCGCGCTCGCCGGGCTCATCAACATTCGCGGCAATCGGCCGTCCGACGAATTCATGTCCTATATAGAAGCAGGGATCGGCAACTACGGCGCGCGCAATCTCGGCGCGGTCGTCAGCGGCCCGCTCGGCGCCACGGCCGGCGCCCGCATCGCCGTGCAGAAGAACCGCGGCGACGGCTACATCGACAACGCCGCGCTCGGCCGCTCCGACACCAACGGCTACGACGAGACGACCGTGCGCGCGACGCTCGAGGCGGCGCCGAACGACCGCGCGACCTACGGCCTGACCGCGTTCCATTTCGACGGAAACAACGGCTACGACGCCTTCTCGCTCGACAACACGCGCACGACGCTCGCCGACGAACCCGGCCGCGACGACCAGCAGAGCACGGCGCTCGCCGGCCGCGCCGAGTGGTCGCTCGGCGAGACGGCGACCTTGAGCGCCGTCGCCACCTGGCTCGACAGCGATCTCGCCTACGGCTACGACGAGGACTGGACATTCGACGGCATCTGCGACGGCACGCTTTGCGACCCGGTCTGGGACCGCTACGTGGCCGCCGACGAGTACCTCCGGAACCGCTCCGAGGTCTCGTTCGACCTGCGCCTGCTAGGCGAAGCGCAGCCGGGCGGGTCGGCCGAAAGGAGCGAGCCGGGTGGGCGGAGCAATTCGAGTGGACGGGGCGGACAGGGCGAGCCGGACCGCCGGAGCGCCTCGATAAGCTACGTCGTCGGCGCGTACGCCCAGAGCCGCGACGAGGACCTGCACCGCATCCGCACCGATCCCTGGAGCGTAACCGACTTCACCAGCGCGTACGAGACCGACCGCGAGGCGCTCTATGGCCAGATCGACATCATCCCGGGCGGTATGCGCAGCAGGGGCAGCGCCGGCGGGAGCGAGGGCAGGGGCATCGCCAGCGGGAGCGAGGGCGGGGGCGGCGCCGGCGGCAGCGAGGGCAGGGGCGGCGCCGGCGGGAGCGACGGCAGGGGCGGCGCCGGCAACACTGGCTCCGGCGACACCGCCGCCGCATCGGGCGCGACGCGCGACACCGCCGCCGCATCCGGCGGCAGCCGAGGCCGGCTCTCCTTCACCGCCGGCTTCCGCTACGAGCGCTTCAACGACGCCTACGACGACACCGGCGGCTTCACCTCGGCCACCGACGACACCCTCACGAGCGGCGAACTCACCCTGTCCTGGGAGGCTTCCGCCGCCACCACGCTCTACGCAACCATCGCCCGCGGCGCCAAGGCCGGCGGCGTCAACACCGCCGCGAGCTCGAGCTTCGCGCTCATGCAGCCGCTGTTCCAGGAGTTCATGCGCGGCCGGCTGCTCGTCGGCAAGGAGACGCTGCTCAACCGCGAGGTCGGCCTAAAGGGCCGCTACGCCGACGGGCGCCTTGCGCTGCGCGCCGCGCTCTTCGCCATGGACCGCGACAACGCGCAGCTCGAGTCCTGGATGTGGGACGGCGTGAGCTTCCTCTGGATCGGATTCCTCGACAACGTCGACGGCAGCAACGCGGGCGCCGAACTCGAATTCGAATTCGACGCCACCTCCCGCACGCGGTTCTTCGCCTCGCTCGGCTGGCTCGACACTGAAGTCGACCGGATCGAGACCTACGACCTCGACCTCGGCGATTTCGTCGTGCGCACCGGTATCGAGCAGGCCAAGTCGCCGGAGTTCCAGTTCAACGTCGGCGCGAGTGTGAGCTTTTCCGACCGCTGGCGCGCCCGCGTCGAGGTCGAAGGCCGGGACGACAACCGCTTCGGCTACTACCACGCCGGATCGCTGCCGAGCTACACGCTGCTCAACGCCAGCATCGCGGCCGACTTCGGTTCGACCGAACTGCAACTGTGGGGCCGCAACCTCGCCGACGAGGACTACGCCGTCCACGGCCTGTACTTCGGCAACGACCCACGCAAGGGCTGGATCAATGAGACCTACCTGCAGTACGGCGAGCCGCGCGTGGTCGGCGTCACCGTCAGGTATTCGTTCTGAGCGGCCGCAGCACTAGCTGCTGGAACTCTACGCGGCCTTGCCTGTCACGGCATCGCTGAGCCCTTCAGCAGCCCTTCCAGGCGGGCGACGCGTTCGGCGAGCGCTCCGGGATCCTTGCGAAGCTCACCGTTGTCTTCGCGGTGTTCCTTACGCATTGGCGCGATTGACGCTGCCGCCGATCAATCGCAGGCGTTGAACCGGTTCAGCCGTCCCGGCCAGCCGAGAATCCTCTCGTCGGCGGTCATGAGGCGGTGGCCTTCGAGCGCGGTCGCGACGATCAGGCGGTCGGCGGGGTCGGCATGGAAACCGTCAAGACCGGCTGCGCGGATGCCGATCCTGCCATCGACCGGAATTTCGCTTACGCCCTGTTCCAGGAGTTCGCGGCGCCAGGGGCCCGACTCCACGGCGAGTCGGATGCGCCCCCGCTCCCGGAGCATCGCTATTTCCCAGAACGAGATCGAGGACACGCAGACGTCGCCGGATTGCCAGGCCGCGTCGATCTCGCTACGGGCGCCGCGGCCCAGGCGGTCGTCACCTGCCCTGAGCCACACGAGGACGTGCGTATCGAGGAGGACCATGCAACGAAGCTCTACGGGCTGCCGGGTTCGCGGTCGCCGGCCTCCCACTCGACATCCAGGGGTTCGACGATGTCGCCGAGAATCTCGATCTTGCCCTTGTCGATGCCGAACAGACTCTTCGGCTTCCTGCGGTACGGCACCAGTCGGGCGACGGGACGGCCGTTCTTGGAAACGACGTACTCTTCGCCGGTTTCAGCGACTTCGTCCATGAGCTTCAGGCACTTCGCCTTGAACTCCGAAGCCTTGATCGTGCGGTCGCCGGCTGCCTTGTCGTTGCTCATGGTCGTGCACCGTGTATTGGCCGTGGGTTGCCAGAGCCGCATTGTACTATGGTCATGACCATGGTCAATTCGTGCGGGAAGCGAAGAACGAAGCAATGTTTCCCGAAAAAGGTGCTCGAGAACCGGCGAACTGCGGCTTTCGGGTTGACGGAACGCGGCCGATCCGGATCGGCCGCCACGCGGTCATTCCTCGTCTGCGGGTTCCGGCGCAATCTCGATGCCGGAGAGGCTGCCTTCAATCCGGGCGGTGCGTCGGTCGACGCTGTTGAGTTGGTCGCGAATGGCGGCAAGTTCCTCCAGCGTAGCAGCCTGCTCGATCCGCGCCTGCGCTCGAACTGTGTCGAATCCGGCGCGCATCTCCATTCGAGTGTCGACGAATCCGGCGCGCATCTCCATTCGAATGTCGGCGTGCTCGGCGCGCATGCTTGCGAACTGGGACAGCATCAATGTCGCAAGTGTCACCAGTGTCACGACGACGGTGCATATGAACGCGATTGTTTGACGCCACTCTTTCATCGCCGAGATCGTAGCACGCGGTCGGAGGCGCTCAACGGTCGAATCTGGACCTTCCGCCGAGTTTCGATCCGGCGGGGCGGAACATCCTGTGCCGGGCCGCCGCGCTGATCTCCGTATTGCTGTCGCTGGTCCTCTTCTACGAGGTCGCCTTATATTCGGTCACGCCCTGTTCCAGGAGTTCGCGCCCCCCGGCGCCTCACTCCTCCGGCGCCAGCGGGTAGTCGTCGAGGTACTGGATCAGCGTATTGGCGTTGTCGCGCACTTCCGTGCGGCGTTCCGGATCCGCGGCGTCCAGATCGTCGCCGAGGTCGTTCGCGATTTCCACCAGATTCTCGCGAAACTGCGCGAGTTCTTCGGCCGACAGCCTGTATCCCGAGTTGGCGAGCGCAGTCAGGTTGTCGTTGATGTACCTCACGAGAGCGCTCGACGATTCGACGAGTCGATCGGCGTCGCCGAGCGTCAGGGCGCTCATGACCCGCAGTCTGTGGAGACTCTCGTAGGGCGCGACGAGCAGGACATCCTCGACGATTCGAAGCGCCTCCGCGGCGAGCCGTTCGCGGTTTTCGCCGGCGTTGAGCCGCCAGACGGCGCGCAGTTGCGCCGCTTCCGGATACCAGATGTCGGTCACGACGCTCTCGGCCAGGGCTTCGTCAAGTGCGGCGAGCGCCTCCCAGTCGCCCGCGACTTCGTACGCGGCGCCCTGGATCACGACGGCCGGAGTGCCGGAGAGTTCCGCCGCAATCTGCCGGATATCCTCGGGTGCTTCGCCGCGGCCCAGCGCATTGAGGTATTCGCTGACGAAGCTGTAGCGCGCCCGCACGTTGAGCGGGTCCGCCCCCAGTGCATCGGTCAGCGACTCGCGCGCCTGCTCCGTTTCTCCGGCGGCCCCGAACAGCAGTCCGAAGATCTCGAACTGCTTGGAAAAATCGGGCAGCGCAGCCGCCATCTCCGTTGCGCGCAGCGTCTGTCCCGCGATCGCGAGCCGTCGCGCGATGTAGCCGTAGTCGATGCGCTCGCCGAACTGCGCATGGACCCAGCTATCGGCCCGCCCCAACGGATCGTGGGGCAGGAGCAGGTCCAACAGCTCCGCCGGCTGCAGGCCGTCGCCGCGCGGCCGGCTGCGGGTCGCCATGAGGTTGTTGTCGTCTGTGCTGATGTCGGCGAACCGGGCGAAGCTCCGGACGCCTTCTTCATCGAGGACGAGCGCCGCGAGCAGGTCCTCGATTCCGTTGATGCCGATGCGGTTGAAGTGCGTGACGGCGTCGCTGATCGGCCGGCCGCTCCGCGCAAGCTCGAGCTCGACGTCGAGAGCTGCGTCGGACGCCAGGAACATGAGCACGCGCGACACGGGATGGTAGAGCCTCACGTATTCGTACTCGGCAACGAGCGTGGCTGCGAGGCTCCGCAGGAGGGACTCGTCGACGAATTCCGCGTTCATCCACTGCAGGAATACTCCGCCCTCGTTGAGGTGGTTCCCGGCTTCGGCGATGAACTCGCGCGTGAACAGATGCGACGCACCCGCGGTCCATGGATGGGACGGCTGGGAGACGATCGCGTCATACGACTTGCCGGTCAGCCTCAGGGCGTTGCGCGCGTCGTTGATCACGACGTTGACCCTCGGGTCCGCCAGCGGGTCGACGTCGCGTATATCCGAAATCCGCCGATTGGCTTCGATCACCTCCGGTTCGAGCTCGACCACGTCGACCGTCTCCACGGACGGCGGCACCGACTCGAGCGCGACCCCGCCGCCGAATCCGACCACGAGCATGTCCCGCGTGTCGGGGCGCGCGACGACGGGCAGCGCTGCCAGCCACTTCTGCGAATCGAGCGCCGGCGGCGACCCCTTGACCCAGATGGCGGCTTCGGCCAGCCCGTTGGTGCGCAGATAGAAATTCGTGTCCGCGGCCAGCAGCATGACCGTCGAGGAGCGCCCGACGGCGTAGTGCAGTTCCCGCGGCGGGGTCGTGAAGGCCGAGTTGAAGCCGGCGCTCGACATCACCGCCTCGGGCCGGGCGGGATTGTAGGCGACAAGGACCGCGACGAGGCTGACCCCGGCGAGCCCCACGGGGACCGGCCTCGGCCGCGCCACGCAGCCGGCCGTCCACAGCGCGAGGAACAGGTTTGCGCCGACCGCGAAGCGGATCGACCCTTCGAACCCGAGACCGGGAATCAGCACGAACCCCGCGAGGATCGAGCCGATGATGGCGCCGACCGTGTTCCAGGCGTAGATGCGCGCCGTGCTGGCCGTGGCCTCGCTCTCGTCGCGCGCCAGCACTCGTATCGAAAGAGGCAGGGTCGCACCGATGAAGATCGTCGCCGGCAGCATGACCGCCACGGCGAAGAGCGCCAGCGTCCAGGTGGTCATGGTGTCCGGGATCAGCAGATCCATCCAGGCGTAGACTCCGATCGAGAGCACGCCAACCGCGACCTGCGTGACCGCGAACGCGACGGCGGCCCGCTCTCGGCGCTCGGCGACCTTGCCCGCGAGGCCGCCGCCGAGTGCGATGCCGGTCAGGAATGCCGCGAGCATCGTCGCGAAGGCGTAGATGCTGCCGCCCATCACGTGGGTCAGCATCCGGGTCCAGAGCACCTCGTACAGGAAGGCGGTGGCGCCTGAGGCCAGCATGAGCGGCAGCATCCATGCGGGCTGGGCAACAAACACCGACGTCAGCCTGTCCCGGACCGACACCGATCCCTGGAACAGCGGCCGTATGCACGCTTCGACGAAACCGGGTGGTCCCGCCGCGGCGATCGTCTCGTCGGTCGGTGCGCTGTCGCGCCGGCCCCGTGCGAGCATCGCCGCGATCACGAACACGAGCGCGTTGACGGCGACGCCGACCCAGACGGTTCGCATGAGCCCGAGCGCGGGCAGCAGGACGAACGCGGCGACGACCGTGCCCACCACGGCGCCGGCCGTGTTGATCGCGTAGAGAAGCGCGACCCGCGGTCCGACTTCCCGGTCGGTCCTGACGGCGTAGCGGATCAGCAGCGGCAGCGTCGCGCCCATGAAGCCCGTGGGGATGGCGAGCACGACGAAGGCCACGAGCAGATAGAAGATCGGCTGACCGATGGCCGCGGCGTCCGGTGGCGCCGGCTGGTCCCCGAGCATCGCCGCGTAGAGCGCCCTGGCGGCGAACAGAAGCAGGGGCACGGCAAGCGCCGACAGCGCGATTCCGGCTTCGAGGAGGCCGTACACGAGCACCGGGCGGGTGATGCGTCCCGCGTACTTTCCGGCGATGGCCGAGCCGAGCGCCAGCCCGCCCATGTAGGCGGCCAACACGGTGGCAACGGCCAGTTCGCTCGTGCCGAAGACGAGCGAGAACTGCCTGAGCCACGCGGTCTGGTACAGGAGCGCCGCGAGACCGGAGAGGAAGAAACAGGCAACGACGCCGAGATACACGAGCCAGGACCGTTGCACGGCCGCGGGCATGGCCGGCCCCGCGTCGCCATGGTCGGTTGCGCTCGTCTCGGCGGCGCGACGACGTTTCGCGGCCTTGTGTCGTTTTCGGTAGCTACGCGACCCCAACGTGTCGGGTCCTTGAGGAGTGTGGGCGATTTTCGGCTATTATGACCGAGTTCGAATCCGAGGGGTGGCCGGCGACGGCCTGAGAGAACCGCGCGACGGGCGCGATTCAACCCTTAGAACCTGATCCGGTTAGTACCGGCGCAGGGACGGGAACTCCCACTGCAGCCACTCGCTGGACAGACCGGATCTCGCTCATTGAGGAGATCCGCCATGAAACCGTTGTCCGCTGTCGGGTAGGCACTGTCCGCCGATCACGAACCGAACCTGGGGAATGTCATGCGCATCACGGCCGAACTCAGTCTCTACCCGCTCCGGGACGACTACATCCCGAAGATCCTGGAATTCGTTCACGCGCTGCGCGAAGCGCCCGGGATCGAAGTCCTGACGAACCAGATGAGCACGCAGCTTCGCGGCGAACTCACCGACGTGATGCCGGCGGTCGCTGTCGCCACCGAGCGTGCGTTCGAGGACGGCGGGGCGGAAGCGCTCGTCATCAAGATCCTCAACGCCGACCTGCCGATCGGCGAGGCGCCGGACCTTGGTCTGGCTGATTGAGCTGCCCGACGAAGCGCGGGACGACGGCCCGGCTGACCGGGTTTCTCCAGGAACGCCCGCCCGATGGCCTGGCTGACCGAGCTGATCGCCGGAATCTCGCTGCTCGAAGGCGCGTCGGTCGCCTTCGCGGTGGCCTATCTCGTCCTCGTGATCCGCCAGAACATCCTGTGCTGGCCCGCCGCGCTGATCTCGGTGCTTCTCTCCCTCGTCCTCTTCTACGAGGTTTCCTTATATATGGAGTCGGCGCTGCAGGTCTTCTACGCCGGCATGGCCGTCTACGGCTGGCAGCAGTGGCGCAGCGGCGGCGCCGACAGGCAGGGCGTGCGCATCCGCACCTGGCCGCTGCGCGTGCACGCCGTCGTGCTCGCCCTGATCGCCGCGCTCAGCGCCGCGTTCGGCTGGTTCCTGAGCGGAACCGATGCGGCGTTCCCGTATCTCGATTCGTTCACGACCGTCGCGGCCGTGGTCACTACGTACATGGTGGCGAAGAAGGTGCTCGAGAACTGGATCTACTGGTTCGTCATCGACAGCGTGTCGGTGTATCTCTACGCGGCGCGCGAATTGCCCCTCTACGCGGCGCTGTTCGTGTTCTACCTCGTGCTCATCGTCATCGGGTTCCGGCAATGGCTTGCGGACTGGCGCAAGCCTGAGCCCGTTCCCTCGGAGGCTCGCAATGCCTAACGCGCGCTCGTTCAGACCGCTCATCGTGCAAGTGCTCACGCAGGTGCTTGGCCGGGACGTGACGCTCGACTATTGCGGCTTGGTCACCGGCAGTCTCGCCAGACGCACGTTCCGGGTCGAGACAGGAGGCGAAAGGTACGTCGTCAGGCTCGGGCGGGCCTTCTTCGGCCGCACGCTCGCCGTCGATACCGAAGTCGAGCTCATGCGCAGCGCCGCGGCCGCGGGGATCGCGCCGGATGCGGTCGGCGCCGACTGGTTGACCGGCTCGCTCGTCACGCGCTATCTCGCCGACTCCCGGGTCTGGTCGGTCGGTTCCGCGCGCCGGCCGCGCAACATGCTGCGCCTCGCGGCCGCGCTCAGGAAGCTCCACGCGCTCGAGGTTCGCGTGCCCGAGTTCAACGCCGAGCGTTACGCGAGGTTCTACCTGGAATGGGCACATCACCGCGAGCCGCACGATGACATGAGTGCCCGCCTGGCCCAGGAGCTCCTGCTCCTCGCCCGGAAATACGACAGCCGTTTCGATTCGACCACGGTCTGCCACAACGATCTCGTGGCGGAAAACGTTCTCGATGCCGGCGAGCCGAAGCTCGTCGACTTCGAGTATGCGGTTCTCGCCGACCCCGTGCTCGATCTGGCGTCGGTCGCCGCGATGAACGGCTTCGACGAGCGCCGGCGACTGCAGGTGGTGGAGGCCTATTATCCCGACGGCGGCAGGCCGTTCAGTGTGTCGGAGTTCGACGATGTCGTGCGCATGCTGAACCTGCTGGCGCACTTCTGGGCGCGCGCGCAGGACAAGGAGCGCCGGGCGATGGTTCCGGAGTACAGCGACCGGGTGAGATTGCTGACGGTGTGGCCGTAGCGTCGCGAGACGTTGCCGATGTCCGGTCGACCGGGCGCGTTACTGCCCGTCGGCTTCATCCGCCGGAATCTCGATGTCGGGGCGGCCGGATTCGATTCAGGCTGTGGCGGCCAACGGCACGATCCTGGATCGGCGAATGACGCGATCCCGCGTGAGAAGCGGGATGTCGTGCACGACGCTGGTGGCTGCGATGATCTCGTCGGCCGGGTCTCCCCTGAAATCGAGGCGTATGGACGCCTGCGCAATGTCAAGATCGATCGGCCAGACGTGGACGCGCCCGAGAACGCCCGCGACTTCGCGGTCGTCGAGGTCGAGGTTCAGCCGGCCAAGCTGCGTGAGCTTCGCAAGCTCCCACAACACGATCGCCGAGATCGACCATCTTTCGCGTGCCAGCACTGTGCGTTCCCCCGGGCGAAGCTCATCGCCCACGGCGAAGACCAGCATGTGCGTGTCAAGATTCACCATCCGCATGCCATTCGACGCCGGTGGTGAGGATGTCGCCGACCACCGTGGTCTTGTGTCGCAAACTGCCGATCAATTCGGAGTGTTCCTGCTCATAGGGCAGCAGCCGCGCGACGGGCTTTCCCCGTTTGGTGATGACAAGGCCGTCCGGGTCGAGATTGGAGAGCAACGCCAGGCACCGCTCCTTGAACTTCGCTGCACCGATCGTGTTCATCTTTCCGCATCGCCCAAGATATAGTCACTTTATACGACTAGTTATCTTATTTGTCTATATTGAAACGGCACGGGCCATGCCGGGCGGGGCCGTCACTCGCCATTCTCGGTATCCTGCGGAATCTCAATGCCGAACAGATGCCCTTCGATTCGGGCGATGCGGCGGTCGATGCTGCTCAGTAGCGCGTGGATCTCGGCATGCCCGGCGCGCATGGAGGCGTGGTCTGCACCCATTTCCTCTCGGAGGGCGGCGTGGCCCGCACGCATGTCCGCTCGGAAGGCGGTATGGTCGAAGTGCATTAACGTCGCGAAGGCGATAGCCCCCACTATGATGGTGCAAACCACAATAGTCGTTTGCCGCCACTCGTTCATCGTTCGTTCCGTTACCTGCGCCGTGCTTACGGTTCCGATCGAGGCCCGGCGTCGGCATCGTCGGCGCGGGCCATGCCGAGACGACCTTCGATGCGGACGGTGCGGCGGTTGACGCTGTCCAATTGCTCGCGCATTTCGTCGAATTCAGAGAAAGTCATCACAGCCGCCCGGAGGAACGCAAGCAAAGAGGCGCAGAACAAGACGACAGGGATGGCATATAGGGGGGCGATCACCACTGCCGCCGCGCCGTAGCACAGCACGGTGGCGCAAATCACGATATACCTTTGATCCCAACTCGTCATCGTTGGTACTGTCATACACGCCTTGAAACTCCGGCCGACGATAGCATCTTCTTGGCAGGCCGCCACACACGCCATGCGAGTTTCTCCATGAATTCGCTAGAAATGTCCGCCGTTCGCGGCAACCACCACGCCCGATTCGGGCATGCCCGGCTCTACTGACCGGCACGGTACAATCGCCCGACGCTCACCAAGCCCGGACGCGGAACTCATCCCATGACCAGAGCGGCACTCACGTCCAAACCGGCACTCACGGCCATAGCGGCGCTGCTTACCCTCGTCCTCGCATCCGCCGCGGCGCATGCGCAGGGCGAGACGGCGACCTACACCGTGACCTTCGAGGGGCTGTGGACGGTCGACGACATCACCGATGCCGTCATGCCGGCCAGCGCGCACTTCACGCAGGTGATCGGCGCCACGCACAATTCCTGCACGACCCTCTGGGAGGCCGGCGGCATGGCTGGCGCCGGGGTCGAGAGTGTCGCGGAACTCGGGCTCGTGGGCACGCTTGTCGGCGAGATCGGCCGCAACGCCCACGCGGACGTCGTCGTCAGGGCGGGGACCTCCTTCAACCGGCCGACCCAGACGGTGTCCGGCGCCTTCACCATGAAGTCGAGCCATCCCCTGGTCTCGGTCCTGTCCATGGTCGCCCCCTCGCCGGACTGGTTCGTCGGCGTCTCCAACCTCAGACTGTACGATAACGGTTGGCGGAACCGGGTCGTTGATCTCTATCCCTACGACGCCGGCACCGAGAACGGTTCGCGCTGGTCGCTGGGCAACCCCGCCACGATTCCGCAGGGCGTCATCGCAAGCATCCGCAACACGGGCCGGTTCCTCGACAACCCCATCGCCAGGCTCAGCTTCACGAGCGAGCAGGCCACGGACGACGACACCGGCACCGTTTCTTCCGGGACTTATTCGGCGGACTACACGGTGCCGCTGCTGGTCGCGCCCGGCGCGTCGGGCGAGCCGCAGGGGATGCTGCGCATCCTCAACGGCACGGCCGAATCCGGAACGGTGGAGATCCACGCCATCGACGACGCCGGTACGCGCACGGGTCCGGCCACGTTCACGCTCGGCGCCTGGGCGGCCGCGGAGTTCACGGCCGCGGACCTGCAGTCCGGCAACGCCTCCCGGGGACTGAGCGGCGGCATCTGCGCCGACATGGGCGATGCGCGCCTGCTGATCGATACGGACCTCGAGATCGTGCCCCTGGCCTATGTCCGCGCCGCCGACGGCACCCTGAGCGCGATGCACGACACGGTCCGTGCGGCCTCGACAGACGATTCGGGGCAATACGCCTACGATGTCCCGCTCTTCAACCTCTCCACCGAGATGGTCCAGGCGAGTCGCCTGCGTTTGATCAACCCGGGCGATGCGCAGGCTTCGGTCACGATCGGAGCGCGCGACGACAGCGGCGCCGAGGCCACCGGCGGAGACGTCACGTTGACGCTGGCGGCCGGCGGCGCCACGACCCTGACGGCGCAGCAGCTCGAGGCCGGCGACGTCGGCATCACCGGCCGCCTGGGCGCCGGGACCGGCAGGTGGCGCTTGCGGGTGTCTTCCGATCAGCCCCTGCAGGTCATGAACATCGTCGCTTCCGCCTCCGGGTACTGGAACAATCTTTCAACGACCGCGCTCGCAGACGCAGTGCCGGACGACGAAACTCAGGACGACGAGACGCAGGATTCCCCTGGCGACTGATACGCGGGTCTGCTGGAGGGCATTGGCGAGCGCCGCACCTGTCCGGAAACGACGGATGACTTGAGCGTCACTGCCCGTCGGCTTCGTCCGCCGGAATCTCGATGCCGAACAGATGGCCCTCGATGCGGGCGGTGCGGCGGTCGATGCTGTTCAGTTGCGCTCGCATGTCGGAGTGTTCCGCTCGCATGTCGGCATGCTCGGCCCGCATGTCGGCGCGGATAGCGGCATGCTGGGCGTTCATGTCGGCGCGGATGGCGGCGAGCTGGACATTCATGTCGGTTCGGATGGCGGCGTGCTCGAACAGCATGAGCGTCGCGAGCGCGGCGAACGCGAGCAACACCGTGCAGACCATGATGATGATTTGCCGCCACTCGTTCATCGCTCGTTCCGCCAGCCGCACTCCGGCTACGGTTCGGATTGAACCCCGGCGTCGGCTTCGTCGGCGCGGCCCATGCCAAGACGCCCTTCAACGCGGGCGAGCCGCTGGCCGACGTCGGCCAGACCGTCCTGAAGGGAATCCAGGCGCGTGTGGATGGCGGCGTGGTCTTCCCTCATGTCGGCCCGCAAGCCGTCGATGCGGGAGTCCACCCGACCGATTTGCGTGTTCAAGTCGCCGCGCAGGCCGTCGATGCGGACGTTCGTGGAGGCGAACAGGGCCACCATGATGGAGACCATCAGCGCCGCCATGGCGATGGTAGTGCCCAAACTGATCCACGTATCCTTCCGCATCCCCCGCTCCGGCCCGGGCCGTCATCAACGAAAGACGATTATGGATCAGTCGCCGACCCGGCTCAAAAGCCGGAAACCGGCGAATTCGCCGAGAAACGGCGCGACTCGCAACAGGCGGCCGCGCGGGTTCTTACAGGACCCGGATCAGTGCCACGACCAGGGCGGTCAGGATGGTCAGGGTGGTCAGGGCGGTGAGCATCCATTTAAGGAGGTTGCCCTGCCGGAAACGCCGGGATCCGCGCGGTTCGCCCATAAAGGCGTGTTTTTTCGAGCCGGATTAAGTCTGCTAGCAGTCTGCAATTGTGTCCGTTATGGGGCGATACGCTCGGGCTCTCACTGGTCCTCCACCTGATAATCGTTCACGTACCGTATGAGCTCGTTGACGTTCTCGATCACGGTCGCCGGGCGCAGCGGATCCGCGATGTCAAGGTCGTTGTCGAGGTTGTCGGCGATAAGCAAGAGGTTCAGGTGAAGCTGCGCGCGTTGCTCAGCCGACATCGTGCGTTCGTTGTTTGCCAACACGGTCAGGTAGTTGTCGATAAAAGTCGTGAGGAAGTGTGACGATTCCACAAGCCGATTGGCATCGCCCAGGGTTCGGGCACTCATGGCCCGCATCCAGTAGAGATCTTCATCGGTCATGAGAGTCAGGGCGTTGCGCGCGTCGTTGACCACGACATTGATCCTCGGATCGGCCAGTGGGTCGACGTCGCGCATTCCCGAGAGTTGTCGAATCGTCCCGATCACCTGCGGTTCGAGTTCGACCACGTCGACACTCGCTACCGTGGCCGGTACGCCCTCGAGCGCAACGCCGCCTCCGAAGCCGACCACGAGCATGTTCTGAATGTCCGGGCTGTAGATTGCAAGCACGGCAACGATGCCGGTTGCCGCAATCCCGACCGGGATCGGCCGCGGTCGCGCTACGCAGGTCGCTGGACAGACCGGATCCCGCTCATTGAGGAGATCCGCCATGAAACCGTTGTCCGCTGTCGGGTAGGCACTGTCCGCCGAACACGAACCGAACCTGGGGAATGTCATGCGCATCACGGCCGAACTCAGTCTCTACCCGCTCCGGGACGACTACATCCCGAAGATCCTGGAATTCGTCTACGCGCTGCGCGAAGCGCCGGGGATCGAAGTCCTGACGAACCAGATGAGCACGCAGCTTCGCGGCGAACTCACCGACGTGATGCCGGCGGTCGCTGTCGCCACCGAGCGCGCGTTCGAGGACGGCGGGGCGGAAGCGCTCGTCATCAAGATCCTCAACGCCGACCTGCCGATCGGCGAGGCGCCGGATATCGGCTCGGGTGATTGAGCGACCCATCGACCGATGGCCTGGCTGACTGAGCTTGTCGCCGGCATCGCGCCGCGCAACTCGGCGAATCCGGGCGATCCTCTCAGTTTCGGTCCGGCGCTGCGACCGTCCAGGCTGCGGCCGACGCCCTCACCGCACACGCCCTCGTGCCGTTCGTTCGGTTGGCCGCGGCTCGGGTGCGCCGATCCCCTTGACCTGCTGTACAATGGGCCGTATTGACCCCGCCGACACAATTAGTTCTCCCCGTAGAAAATTCGGCCTTGAAGTTCACTGCATCCTTTTTGCCGCCATGCATATTTTTTTGGGTAGATCATCTAATCGTGTGTGGTATGATCCGCGCCGGTCGACAGCCTGCTGAATGTTCCGTAGGTTGTTGTCGCAGAACTGTTACTCAAGCAGATAAAGGACTCAACGGAGTGTTGACACGCCCCAAGAGACTACATAGACTCGGTTCCGTGATCGTGACCGTGATGCCATGACAACACGAGGCTCGGTTTTGGGGCATATCACATCGGTTCTTTCACACGCTCGCAGGGGCAGCGGCCTTTTGCGTTTGTACAACCAAGCCGTTAGGAGCATATGACATGAAATGGTTGATTAGGGTAGGCCTTGGAGCCTTGACTATTGGCATGGGAGGCATGGCCTGGGGCCAGGGCGCTACCTACAACGACATCCCGGCGCCTGATCTCTATGGCGATATCACGGGCTGTGTGAGTATGTCGCCCATGTCCGTTCTTACGCCGGCGCTGTTTGGCCCGAACGCGGGCAAGTCCACTCTGGATCTTGCGCTTGAACCTGGCAATGCGGTACTGGGCACCGGCATCACGGCTGGCATGCTGACGCCTTGCACCACGAACACCAACTCGGTGTCCCAGGGCATCAATCAGGCTCGAGTCCTCTACAGGGAAGCCGCCCAGGCTCGTGCCTCAGCGATGCTCGAAGGTGCTTCCCAGGACGCCATTGACGACTACAACGAAGCCAATGCCGAAAAGGAAGCGTACGGCGGCGCGGTGTACGACAAGGTCTATGCGGAATCCGCGGCGCACGCTGCGGCAGACAAGGCCATCAGGGATTACAACGCGCTGTTCGCCACGGACGACGATATCGTCGCCGATGGTGACACCCGTGGTGTCTACACCAAGGCCGTCGCCGAATTCAGCGACTTGGTGATCAACAATCTCGATACCGCTGACGCAGCCGCAATGAATACGGCAACCTACGTAAACACCTATGGTAAGGATGCGATCAGGGGCTTCCAGCCGATCGCGGGTGTCACCGGCTTAACGCCCACCGCATATGACGCTGCCACCGTCGCTGCTGGAACCGCCTACGATTGGGGAACCGCGTTTGACGCCGCCACCGGAGAGTTGGAGTTCGAGATTAACGACGCAATGCCGGTTCGATCAGACCCAAACGACCCGACTTCGCCCATAACGACGTATAATAACGGCGCAGACGGTTCTACGACCATCACAACCTTGGGGCAGCTCAAGGGCCATCTGGATGCTTGGAACGCAATAGTCCGGGCAACTGCGAAGGCTGTCGCGGACGCGGATCCTGACACAACCAGCGCCACAACGTTGGCACTTTACAGGCTGGATGCAGCCCGCGCCGTGGTCGCCCGCGATCACGTTCAGGACGAGTGGGACCGTCTGACGGCTGTCGTAAGACGAGTCGACCGTAACCGTAATGTCGACGGCCAGACGTCCGATTCCGACAAGCTGGATGCGTACGACATGGCGAAGCGCACGGTTTCACGCCATGGCTCGAATGTCCGGACCACAATCGGTGCTCTGGAAGCCGCGACCAAGGAGCTCAGCGACAGCCTGACCTCTGCGGACGACTTCCTGTCCCAGGTTGTTTCCTCGGCCAAGTACTCGCAGAGCCAGCTTGACGATGACGCGACCGACCGGCAGGTCGCCGCGGCCGCCAAGGCCGTAACGGACGCCGAAGCGGCACTTGCGGCTCATATGGCGCTGACAGGCGATGCGGACAACCCCGCGGTAGCCCTGTTGGATGCGTTGCTCAAGCCTGACACGGTCCGAGGGGAGGATAACCCTGAAGACGACGACGGCCAGGCTCTGGTCAATGCCATTTCCTCGAACTACGCCACCGCCAAGGCCGCGAAGGATGCGGCAGACGCCGCGAAGGCGGCGACCGACGGCCTGACCGGCGAGGACGGCAAGATCGCCGACATCGAGGCCAAGCTCGCGCAAAAGAAGGAGTACATCGACAATCTCGCTGGCGAGATCGGTATGGATCCTGTGACGGGCGAAGGCACGGCTGACGACATGGGTAACACCCGCATCGACCTCAACGAGGCGCGGAGCATGGCGAATGAGACAGCCATCGCGGCGAACGCGGGCAACATCGCCACGAACGCTGGGAACATTGCCACGAACGCCATGAATATCATGGAAAACAGCGGCATGATCGAGTCGAACACGGCTGCGATCGGCGCCAACGCGGCGATGCTCATGGACCATGCCGGCATGATCTCGGCCAACGCGAGCGCCATCTCGGCCAACTCGTCCACGCTCAGCATGCACACGCAGCAGATCTCAGGCCTCGTCGACGAGATGGAGGTCGTGAAGGCCGGCGTCGCGGCGGGTATCGCCATGGCGTCCATGCCGGCCGTCCAGGGCAACGGCGTCTCGCTCGGTGTCGGTTCGTTCGATGGCGAGTCGGCCTTTGCGGTCGGCTACCAGTACGGCGGCGAGCGGATCAACTTCCAGATTGGCGTGTCGAGCTCGGGTGGCGAGACCGGCGCGGGCGCAGGCATCAGCTTCGCGATCGGCCAGTAGCCAGGGAGTTCGATTCCCGGTTGCCCCTTGGGAATTGAAGCAACAAGGGCCCCACCATAGAATCTCTATGCGTGGGGCTCTTTTTTTGCCCATTACGGGCGTTCTTATGTGGGACAAAACATGAACATGACTCTGAAGTTCGGTGCGCTGGTTGCGGTTCTGGCGCTGACGAGTGCATGCAACCCGGTATTTCACGTATCCGAAGCGGAACTCGCGGAGGTCCGCGCGATCGCCGA
>JAJEGN010000001.1 GCA_022819855.1 Gammaproteobacteria bacterium
CGCTACGGGCCGCTTGAAACACGCCGTGAATACATCCATGTAGGCTCCGCGCGCGCATCCCTGCGCGCGAGGGTTTCAAGCGGCCCGTAGCGCAACTCCCCTTGGCTTGTCGCGGATCGAATTCGGGATTTCTTGACAGGAAGTGACGGGGCGTGTCATCTGCCTGCGGGTCGTCGGCGCGAAGCGAGCGCCCTCTCCCTGCAAGAGCAGGCTTCAGTCGACCGGCAGCGTGCAGTCGTAGCGCTTGATTTCCTCGCCGGGCACCCAGGTCCAGTAGCCTTCGATCGTCATCGGTTCGGCGAGATACCTCGGGTCCGTGACCACGGCGCTGTAGTCGAGGCGATTGCCGCCGTCAGCAACGCTGAACTGCTCGAGAATCACCGAATCCTCGCTTTGGGGCGTCCCGCGATCGTCGTGATAGGCATAGTTGATCCTGCTCGTGGCGACGACGAGCGTGTCGCCGTCCCATTCCCCCACGGAATAGCCGGTCGGCGTGCCGGGCTGGCTGTCGACATCCGCATCGGCGTTCAGATGAATGACGCGGCGACCATCCCATTCTTCCAGGCGCAGCACGATCTCGTCGCCTTCGTCGACGAACTCGATCGGATAGGGATTGTTCATCATCGCGGGCATGCCCGGAGGGATGCAATCGAGCGCCGGATCGTCCTCGAGAAGACTCCATCGATCGCGCGCAGCCCGGGCCTCGGGTGTGTATGTCACGGATCGGTTGTAGGTACCGCGCTGACCCCAGACCCGAAAGATGCCGCGCGCGCTCTCGGTACTCGCTTCGACTGCGCTCGACGTGATTTCCGCGCGTTCGGCGCCGAGACCCAGCGCCGCTGCGCGCTGCGGCCAGAGGGGGACCTCCGTACCGTCGGGCAGGGTTGCGATAACGACCGCCATGGTCTTGAGGCCAAGCCTCGATCGGCCTCCCATGAGCACGACGCGATCGCCCGGCCGGATCGTATCGGCGCCATAGCCGATCCGTTCCAGTGCGTTCATCGAGCCTGCTTCGACCTCCCAGACCTCGGATTCGCCGTTCTCGCCGACGAGGTCAACGGTGAGACGCACATGCGGATTGCGCCAGAATACGGAGGTGACTTCGCCCTCGATGGTGATTGGGTCACTGAAATCGTAACGCGGCGCCGTGCCGTGATGTGCCGCGACGGGTGCGGCGAACGCGCAAGCCAGAGCCGCAATGACGAGCGGCGCTCCGCACTGTCCCGAACCTGTCAGAGTCTTGGCGTTCGTGGGTTTCATCGTTTTGTTCTCCCAATCGAGGCCTGTCCCGCTTGATCCTGTTCCCTGCCGGCCGCTCGATTCCAGCCCTGTTCGGTCTCGCGGCGCCGGCGAATGACGCTAGAATACATCGGATCGAAATCGACGGACGGTGCCGGCATGACGAAAAAGCTCGACGCGGGACACGCGTTTCCCGCCATGACCCTCACGACGGTTGCCGGCGACGCGGTCGCGCTGCCCGACGATATCGGCACCGCCTACCAGGTCGTGCTCTTCTACCGCGGCCACTGGTGACCGTTCTGCCGGCGGCAGTTGGCCGCGTTCAGTGAGCTGAAGGCCGAGTTCGACGCGCTCGATGTGGCCATCCTCGCAGCCTCGGTGGACGGTCAGGACAAGGCCGCGGAAGTTCAGGAAGGACTCGAGTTTCCCATCGCCCACGGGGTGACCAGGGACCAGGCAGACTCCATCGGAAGCTGGTGGGAGGACAGACGCTCGATCATCCAGCCATCCGAATTCATCCTGAGCAGCAGCGGCAAGGTCGTCTCGGCAACATACAGCAGCGGGCCGATCGGCCGCCTGATGCCCGATGACTCAATCAAGCTGATCAGGTTTCTCGAGTCGCTCAAGAACAAGCAGTAAGACACGGTTCGATCGCGCGTCGGACTGCTAGTCGATCTCCGCTTCGATGTTCGGCACAACGAGGCCGCTGCCGGGCAGGCTGTCGATGTCCCTGTTGTTCTCGCCGCAGATGAACTCGACCGGCTCCCAGCCCGGCCTCAGGTGAACCACCTGGGTTGCGGACCACGGCGCCGTGTAGGCGCCCGGGTCGTCGATCGTCACCTCGATCGACATGTGCCCTACAGCCGTGCGGGTAAAGCGTTCCGTGACCCGTAACTGGTCCGTGGAGGGCCGGCCGAGCTGATCGAGCCACGGCATGCCGTTGAAACCGCTGGTCTCGACGACGAACGTGTCCCCTTCCCATTGGCCGGTCGAATACCCCATCCAGGTCGGCTTGGCGTTGGGATCGAGCTCGCGGCCGTCGGTGAAGATCTGCCGCCAGTACGTAAACGTCTCGTAGATGATGACGATCGCGTCCGGCGTCTCGATGAGTTTCCACGGATAGGACACGAAGTTGATCTTCGGCACGCCCTGCGGCAGGCAATGTGCGTCAGGATCCTCGCTCGAACGTAGTCCGTCCTTGCGTGAATCGAACAGGCGCCGCGCCCACGGTTGGTACGGGACGTGGTCATCGCCGATATCGAGCGCGAGATCGCGGATGTAGCGGTTGTCGTCGGGCATCCAGATACCCTGCAGATCGATCCTGCCGTCCGGCAACCTCGGCGGCGGGGCTTCCATGTCCACCGAGCCGTCTGCCTTGCGCGGCAGTTCTGACTCCGGGGCATTGAGCCACTGCGCAGCCGCCGGTCCCGAGAGTATCGGCAGCGCGAACACGATGACGACAAACCGACGCAACCGCCAAACCGTCAACCTCAACATGCCGCACCGCCCTGTTCGATTCTGGCTTCGTTCGATTCTAGCGCGGATGGCGGGGCTCGGTAGCCCGCTCGAACGCTTTGGGGACTCCGTGGTTCGGGCAATGGCCGGATGCCCCGGCGTTGTTGAGCAACTTCGCAGCGTGGCTTAATCTCTACCGCTAACGGTGGTAGCCGCATGAATTGATTCGCCGGATTCCGGCTCGCTCGGACGCCGGGGACTCAATTCGTGAAGTGCGGGCCGCCGAGGGGGACAGAAACCATGCCAGCTCGATTGACCGGATTTGCCGCAGCAGTCGCTGCCCTGCTTCACCCGCCAGGCGCCGTTGCGCACCATTCCTTCGCAGCCGTTTTCGACGCCGACGATCCGGTACAACTGACCGGCGCGGTCACAGCGGTCGAATGGCTCAACCCGCACGTGTGGTTCTTTGTCGACGTCGAGAACGAGGACGGCACGATCGAGGACTGGGCTTTCGAGATGGGCAGCCCCAACCGACTCATGCGCAGCGGCTGGAACGAACGGTCGATGGCGCTCGGCGAGGTGGTCACGGTCACCGCCTCACGGGCGCGTGACGGCAGCAGGAAGGCAGCCGTGGTCACCGTGAAGCTGGCTACGGGTCAGGAACTCTTCGGTGCGCAGGATTCGTCGAACTAGGTCAAACGGCGGCGACCGAACGGACGCAACGACGCGAATGCGACCAGGCGTGATGTCGGCGACAACCATTACGGAATACCGGACCCGTCCGGACCGCGCCACTTCAACGCGGCGAGCACGGTCGCTCGCCGCCCGCGCAGAAGGGTGACGACAGGATGCGAACGATCGCACATACGCTAACGGTACTGACTCTCGGCATCGCGCTCGCGTCGAGTTCCGCCCGCGCCCAGCACGAGACGGCTTTCGACATCGAGGACGGCGCCCGCGCGTTCGCGCAGTCCTGCGCGAACTGCCACGGTCCGGACGGCGACCTGATTGCCGGCATCGACCTCGGCCGCGGCCTGTACCGGCGCCCGCTCAGCGACGCGGAGATCGCCGACATCATCGTCAACGGGATACCCGATACGCCGATGCCGCCGACGCCGCGAATGAACGAACAACAGGCGTACCGCATCGTCGCGTATCTGCGATCCCTTGAAATCGCTCCAGCGGCCGTTGCCGACAGCGGCAATGCGGCCCGCGGCAAGCTCATCTTCGAAGGCAAGGGCGCGTGCATGGACTGCCATCGCGTCAATGGGCAAGGCTCGCGCGTCGGCCCGGATCTCAGCAGCATCGGACTGCTCCGGCGCGCCGCCGAACTCGAGCAATCGCTGCTCGAGCCCGCGGCCGAAGTGCAACCGAGCAACCGCTTCTACAGCGTTACGCCCGCGGGCAGCGAACCGATTACGGGCCGCCTGCTGAACCACGATACGTTCACCGTGCAGCTCTTCGACACCGATGAGCGCCTGCGTTCGTTCGTCAAGGCCGACCTGCTCGACCACGGCTTCGTCGACACACCGATGCCGTCATTCCAGGACGAACTCGGCGCTCAGGAAATCGCCGATGTCGTCGCCTGGCTCGTCTCCCTGCGCGGAACGCCCTAGTGAGGTCTTGCCCCGCCATGAAGTCCCGAATTCGCCGTTTGGGCGCAATCGTTACCCTCTTCGGCCTCTCCGCGACCGCGCAAGTCCACGCACAAGTGAGCTTCGAACGCCTGCTCAACGCCGAACGGGAGCCTGAAAACTGGTTGAGCTACTCGGGCACCCTGTCGAATCATCGCTACAGCCTGCTCGACCGGATCACGACCGCCAACGTCGAGAACCTCCGGCTTCAATGGGTGTGGCAGGCGCGCTCGCTCGAGAAGTTCGAGGCCACGCCGCTGGTCGTTGACGGCATCCTCTACACGGTGCAGGCGCCGAACGACATCGTCGCGCTCGACGCCGCCACCGGCCGTATCTTCTGGACTTTCGCGTACGAGCCGTCACCCGATGCACGCACCTGCTGCGGGCGGGTCAACCGCGGCGTCGCGATCCTGGGCGACACGCTGTTCATGGGGACAATCGACGCGCACATGCTCGCGATCGACGCCAGGAGCGGGCAGCTCATCTGGAAGACCAAGGTCGCCGAAGCCGCCGAGCGCTATTCGATCACGATGGTGCCGCTCGTCGTCGGCGACAAGGTCATGATCGGCACCGCGGGCGGAGACATGGGGATTCGCGGTTTCGTGGCGGCATACGACGTGAAGACCGGCGACGAAGTCTGGCGCTTTCACACGATCCCGGCACCGGGAGAGTTCGGCAACGACACGTGGTCGGGCGACTCGTGGATGACCGGCGGCGCCGCAGTCTGGAACGCCGGCGCCTACGATCCGGAGACCAACCTCGTTTTCTTCGGCACGGGCAACCCGGCGCCCGACTGGGACGGCCGCTCGCGCCTCGGCGACAACCTCTACAGCAACTGCGTGATCGCGCTCGATGCCGACACGGGCGAACTCAAGTGGTACTACCAGTTCACGCCGCATGACGAACTCGACTACGACGCGACCCAGGTGCCCGTCCTCGCCGACATCGACTGGCGCGGCGAGCCCCGCAAGGTCATGCTCTGGGCGAATCGCAACGGCCTCATGTACGTGCTCGACCGGGTCACGGGCGAGTTCCTGTACGGCAAACCCTATGTGGCGCTCAACTGGATGGACGGTTTCGACGAGCAGGGCCGCCCCCAACGCGTCCCCGGCATGGTTCCGACTCCCGAGGGCACGCTGATCCGGCCCCACGTGCACGGTGCGATCAACTGGGCGCCGCCGTCGTTCAGCCCGCGAACGGGCCTGTACTACGTCGCGCACTGGGAGAACTCCGGCATCATCGTGGTCGAGGGCCAGAGCCCGCGGCCGATCGGAATCAACCGGCGGCAGACGACGATGGGACAGGTCAACCTGCAGCCGTTCTTCAACAACGACGAGGAAGCCTACGGCGTCGTGCGCGCCTACGATCCCGACACGCTCGACCCGGTCTGGGAGTTTCGCATGGGCGACATCACCTGGGGCGGCGTGCTGAGCACGGCCGGCGACGTCGTATTCAGCGGGGGCAAGGAAGGCTACTTCTTCGCGCTCGACGCGAGATCCGGGGAATTGCTCTGGCGCGCATCGCTCGGCGGCCAGGTCAACAGCGGCCCGATGAGCTACGCGATTGGGGGCAGGCAGTTCATCGCAATTGCCGCCGGCAGCTCGTTGTTCACGTTTGCGCTGCCCTAGCGGCCCCATACAATGGAACCGGTTGAGAGATATCACATGAAATGGCGACTCGCGGCATTGTCGATGCTGGCGCTTGTCACGCCGGTGGCGGCCCAGTGGCTGACACTGCCTACTCCTGGCATTCCGCGCACGGCGGACGGAGCCCCCGATCTGTCGGCGCCGGCGCCGCGCACCCCGGATGGCCGCCCCGACCTTTCCGGCTTGTGGTATCCCGCTCGGGTGACGGGCAACCTGCTCGATCCCGCCAGCGTCCAGCCGTGGGCGCGCACGCGCATGACGGAACACGAAGCGGGATTCCTGCTGGACGATCCGCGCTTTCGGTGCCTGCCGAGCGGGCCGGGCTTCCTGACCCTGACCGGCACGACGCAGGGCATGAGGAGGATCGTTCAGCATCCGGACGTCATCGCCATCCTCAACACCGGCCTGACGTACCGGCAGATCTTTACGGACGGCCGCGAGCTCGAGTCCGATCCGCTCCCGATCTGGACGGGCTACTCGGTCGGCCGCTGGGAAGACGATACGCTGGTCGTGCGAAGCAACGGCTACAACGACCGGACCTGGCTGCACGCCCGTGGCTTGGTGCACACCGAGCAGTTGCGCATCACCGAGCGTTGGCAACGATTGGACTTCGGCCACATCCGGATCGACGTGAGCTACGAGGACCCCGGTACCTTCGACGAACCACTGAGCGCGGTAATCGAAATGCAGTTCGCGGCCGACGACGAGCTGCTCGAGACGGTTTGCGACGAGGCTTCCGACGGACGCAGTCATTGGAGCGGCGAATTCTCCCAGGCGGTGGACATGGCCGTTGAAGTCGACCCGGCGGTCCTGGCCCGGTACATCGGCGCGTACGAAGGCTATTGGCAGGAAGCCTGGACCCGCGTCGAATTCACCGTCGAAGACGGGGAACTGGTCGTGCTGCGCACACCGCCCTACGCGCGCAACGCCAATACCGAGTCCGAAACATCCAGACTGATTGCGCTGTCGGACACCGCGTTCGAGTGCATCTGCGGGCTTGGCTTCGTTTTCACGGCCGAGGAAGGCGAGATGGCGACGGAGGTCGCTGAGGTGCATGTGTCCGGCGCATGGCCGTTTGCGCGCGTCCCCTAGAGATTACGGGACTGCCTGTCGAACGAGTTCGCGCTCCTTATTGCTGGTAACCCGACCGGCAGTTGTAAGGGTCCTCGTCACGCACGCTGCGCACAAAGTACTCCTTCTGTGTCAGCGGTTCGAGGAAGTAGGCCGGGTCGTCTATGGTCCAGCTGATCTCGAGTTCGCCCGTCTCGGCATTGACCTCGAGTCGCTCGGTGAGCTTCAGATCCTCCGTGTGCATGACGGCGCGCCGCGGCTCGAGCGTTGCCGCAACGAAGTGGTCGGTCGAGACGATCAGCGTCTCGCCCTCGAAATAGCCCGTCGAATAGCCCATCGTGCTGCGCGGTATATCCGGAGGCACCGGCGCGCCGTCGAGATGGATGATGCGTTCGGAATCCATGAAACGGTGATCGACGACGACCCGCTCGGCCTCGCGCCGGATCTCGAAGGGCTCGTTGACGTTGACCCAGAAACGCACGGGGCTCGCGGGATCGCAATAGATGGCCGGATCGTCCGCGATCGGATCGAAGGCCGCGCGGGCGCGCTCGCCCTCAGGTGTCAGGACGCCCTCGTACATGGAAACCGAAAACACCTTCATCGCCCAGACGCCGGTGATCGAGCGGGTATCCTCCGGGACTTGTGACGGCGCGGCGACGGTGGGCCCGAACAGCGTGGTGCTCCTGAGTATGCTGCCGTCGGCGAAGTACGCGACGCGCACCGCGCAACCCGTCGGATTGACCCTGCCCGCGGCGCCTTCGATCCGGACCGGCTCACCGACGCGGAAGGTTTCCGCGGTCAATCCATTGCGCGCCAGCACCGAACGCGACGCAAGCTCGCACTGCCAGATCTGCTCCTCGCCCGTGGCGATATACACGAACGCATGCGGATTGATGAAATCGAATCGCGAGACCACGCCATCGATGGTGACCAGGCGGTCGTCGTCGTAGTGCGGCGCGACGCCGTGATGGGCGAAGGGAGTCGACAGGGCCAAAAGAAGCACGCAGGCTGTCAGGTAGCTTCGTCCGTAATACAACGCCCTACTCCCATTGAAAAGCCCGCGCCGAAAAGCGTTTCCAACCGCGACCGGTAGCCCGAAGCGCAGAAAATCGGGCAAGCGAAGCTGCAACTGCTATGGCTCGGTTCCGCGTTGGGCCGCGAGTTCGTCGATCAGCGCGACCGTTTCGTGTCGTTCCTGAAGCACGGCCAGATCGCGCGGCGTCGCACCATCGTCGCTCGGCGCCTCGATATCCATGCCGAGATCGTGGAGGAAGCGGATGACCTCGGGCCAGCCCTCGAATGCGGCGCCGTGCATCGCCGTAATGCCGCTGCGCCGTGCTCGCTGAAAGCCGAAGTTGATCGCCCCGGTCCGCACATGGATATCGGCGCCGGCATCAAGCAGCATTCCCGCCGTTGTTACGGCATCCTGCCCGCTCTTGTAGCGTCCCCTGATCGGATAGTCCCTGAAAATGCCGTACCAGTGGCCGACGCCGACCGAGGCGAGCGCGGGCGTGATTCCGAAGACGTTCGGTATGTTGACGTTGGCGCCGAATTCGAGCAGCAGCTCGACCGCGGGATCGTCGCTTGACTTTGCCGCAGAGTGGAGCGCAGTCGCACCAGCGTTGATCACGAGCGCGTCCGGCGAACCGTCGACGTAGCCGCGATCGCCGGGCTCGGCACGCATGGGCGGCTGCTGCTTCAGCCGCATATCGACGTAGGCGCCGCGCTCGAGCAGCATTCTCGCGATGTCGAGCCCGGTGTTCTCGTCAAACGACGGCAGGTCGCCGTGCCGGCTGCCCGGTACGAGATTGAGATCGATGGCCACAAAGAGCGGGCTGCGGCCCCACCAGTCCCACCGGTTGACGTCCGCATCGTTGTCGATCAGGCGCGCCACCGTATCGAAGTGCCGACGACACGCTCGACCCGGTCTGGGAGTTTCGCATGGGCGACATCACCTGGGGCGGTGTGTTGACGACAGCGGGCGACGTCGTCTTCAGCGGCGGCAGGGAAGGCTACTTTTTCGCGCTCGACGCAAGGTCTGGCGAATTGCTCTGGCGCGCATCGCTCGGCGGCCAGGTGAACAGCGGCCCCATGAGCTACGCGGTCGGCGGCAAGCAATACGTCGCGATCGCCGCGGGCAGTTCCCTGTTCAGCTTCGCGCTGCCATAACGACGAGTGTCGATTCGGCGCTCGCGGGCCGTGATCGGATGAATGTATGTCAATATGCCAGGAAGGCGTATCATTCACTGTGACATCAGTGTTTCCGACCGGAAGGTTTGCACGCGGAGGGGTGGCAGGTGAGCGAGACAAGAACCGACGAAACAATACGAACCATCGACAGGCGTTCCCTGCTGCAGTTTGCCGGCGGCGCAGCCATCGCCGGTACGGCGGGATTCCCGGCCACGGCCCTGGCCGAGCCCCCGGCCTACGTGCCCGGCGAGAGCACCACGGCCTACGACAAGATGTACGTGGCGAGCGTGACGCCCTACAGGCCCGGCACGGAAGATATCGACGAAGCCGCGTTTCGCCGCTACATGCGCTATTGGGGGCAACCGAAGTTCATCGATGCGGGCGGCGCCATGCTCGTCTCGCCCGAGGCGGGAGAAGCCTTCTACACGACCGAGCGCGAGAAGGTGCGGCTCGCGGAAATCGCGCTCGAGGAAGTCGGCGACCGCACGATGGTCTTCTCGGGCGTGATGCAAACGACCACGAAAGCCTGCCTCGCCGAAGCCCGCGCCCTGAAGCGCGCCGGCGTCCACGGCATTTTCCTGATGCCGCCGATCGGCACCATCGACATCGTCGCGGCGTGGGACCCGGTCAAGAATCCGGAGGTCTGGATCGATCAGCTCAGGGCGATCGCCGACGCGGTCGAGTTGCCCGTCATCATTCATCCGACCGGCGGCATGTACTTCGCGATGCCGCTGGAACCGGCGATGAAGATCGTGGACGCCGTGCCGCAGATCGTCGGCTACAAGATGATCACTGCCGACGTCGATGCGATGGCCGCGGCGCTGCGAGCCTATTCGAAGCGCCATGTCGGCGTCCTGCTGGCCGGCGCGGCCGCCATGCACGGTGCGATCGTCGGCGGCTACTTCGATGGAACGGTGAGCGGCTCCTGGAATTACGCCATGGAACCCACGCTGGACGCGATCGTCGCGGCACGGGACGAGAACGATGCGGCCAAAGCGGAACGGCTCTGGGGCGACGGCCTGCTCGATCTGCATCGTGCCGTGAGCAACCGTGACAAGGGTTACAGGCTGCACAGCGCATACAAGGTCTGCACATGGCTGCGCGGGCTGATTCCAGACCCGTTTCTGCGCCCGCCGCAACGCCGGCTGCCCATCGACGAGGTCATCGAACTGCGCGACCGGCTCAGGTCGGCCCACCTTGAGGTCATCTCGGACGACAACATCAGAGAGGCCTATCCCGAGCTCGCATAAGCCCGGTCGCTCACCCGGCGCCCGAATCGCCTGTTCGGCCATTGCATGGCGCAGCGCGCCTTCAATGGCCGTGGGCGCGCGTGCCCCGGAACTCTGCCGCCGGAGTACCGCTGACAACAGTTATTGCTGGTAACCCGGCCGGCAGTCGTAGGGCTCGTCGTCCTTGACGCTGCGCACGAAGTGTTCCGTCTGCGTCAGCGGCTCGAGAAAATAGGCCGGATCGTCGATCGTCCAGGTGATCTCGAGTTCGCCCGTCCCGGCGTTGACTTCGAGCCGCTCGGTCAGTTCGAGGTCTTCGGTGTGCATGACGGCGCGCCGCGGCTCGAGCGTGGCCGCAATGAAACGGTTCGTCGACACGATGAGCGCGTCTCCTTCGAAATACCCGGTCGAGTAACCCATCGGCGTGCGCGGCACCTCGGCGGGCGGCGGCCCGCCGTCGAGATGCACGATGCGCTCGTAATCCATGAAACGGTGATCGATGACGATCCGATCCGCCTCGCGCCGGATCTCGAACGGTTCGTTGACGTTGACCCAGAAGCGCACGGGACTCGACGGATCGCAGTAGATGGCCGGATCGTCGGCGATCGGATCGAAGGCTGCGCGGGCGCGCTCGCCCTCGGGCGTCAGGACGCCTTCGTACATCGAGACCGAGAACACTTTCATGGCCCAGATGCCCGCAATCGAACCCGCATCGTCCGGGACTTCGGCCGGCGCGGCGACCGTGGGACCGAAGAGCGTGTTGCTCCTGAGAACGCTGCCGTCGGCGAAGTACGCCACGCGCACCGCGCAACCGGTCGGGTTGATCCGGCCCGCGGCGCCTTCAAGCCTGATCGGCTCGCCGACCCGGAAAGTGTCCGCGGTCAGTCCGTTTCGAGCCAGCACCGAACGGGAAGCAAGCTCGCACTGCCACAGCTCTTCGTCGCCCGCTTCATCGCGCGCCGCTATATACACGAACGCGTGCGGGTTGATGAAGTCGAACCGTGAGACGACACCCTCGATCGTGACGATACGGTCGTCGTCATAATGCGGCGCGACACCGTGGTGCGCAAAGCCGCTCGACACGGCAAGAAGGAGCAGGCAGCCTGCCAGGTTGCTCCGCCCGTATTTCAACGCCCCGTACCCCGTTTAAGCGTACATGCCGACACGCATTTCGAAAGATGGCCGCCGGCCCGGTCCCCGGGACGTGGCAGCGGCGAAGCTGCAACCCTCATGGCTCCTGCCGTCGTTGTGCCGACAACTCGTCGATCAGTGCGAGCGTCTCGTGTCTCTCCTGAACGATGGCGAGATCGCGCGGCGTCGCTCCGTCGTCGCTCAACGCTTCCAGATCCAGACCGAGTCCATGCAGGAAGCGGATGACCTCGGGCCAGCCTTCGAATGCCGCACCGTGCATGGCCGTCAGGCCGCCCCGGGGTGCGCGCTGGAAGCCGAAATTGAGATCGCTCGTCCGCGCGCCGATATCCGCCCCGGCAGCCATCAGCGTCCTGATCGTTCTGACGGCGTCCTCGCCGCTCTTGTAGCGGCCGCGGATCGGATAGTCCCTGAATATCCCGTACCAGTGGCCGACGCCCGCCGCGGCGAGGACCGGCGTGATCCCGAAAACGTTCGGTATGTTGACATCGGCGCCGTATTCGAGCAGCAGTTCGACCGCGGGATCGTCGCTCGCCTTCGCGGCCGAATGCAGCGCCGTCGCGCCGGCATTGATCACGAGCGCGTCAGGCGAGCCATCGACGTAGCCGCGATCGCCGGGCTCGGCACGCATGGGCGGCTGCTGCTTCAGCCGCATATCGACGTTGGCGCCGCGCTCGAGCAGCATGCCGGCGATATCGAGCCCCGTTCTTTCGTCGCGTGACGGCAGATCGCCGTGCCGGCTGCTCGGCACGAGGTTCAGGTCAATCGCGACGAAGAGCGGGCTGCGGCCCCACCAGTCCCACCGGTTGACGTCCGCATCGTTGTCGATCAGGCGCGCCGCCGTATCGAAGTGCCGATTGAGCAACGCGAGCACGAGCGGCGTGATGCCGTAGGGATCCGAAAGGTCGATGTCCGCGCCGCCAGCCACGAGCTCGTCGATGCAGTCCGCACAGCCCTCACGGGCGGCGTAGAGCAGCGGCGTGAACCCGCCGGTGTGCATGATCTTGATGCGTGGCTCGGCCGTCACCTTGCGCTGCCAGTCGTGCGCGCGGCCGCGTGCGTCGACCTCGGCGCCATGTTCGAGGAGCAAGCGGACCATATCCGGCTGTTGCTGGGCCGCGGCCCACATCAGCGCCGATTGGCCGCCCCATTGCTCCGTCGCGTTGACGTCGGCACCCCGCTCGAGCAGAACGCGTGCGGTGTCGGTATTTGCCGTCCGGGCAACGACCATGAGCACGGTCTGACCCTCCGGATTCGGCGATTCGACGTCCGCGCCGGCATCGAGCAACGCCTCGATGATCCCGGAGTTCGCCTCGACCGCGGCCGCGGCTATGGCCGTGGCCCCATAGTCGTTGATGAGCGCCGCATCCGCGTTGCGTTCGAGCAGCAATTCGACGAGCTCGCGATCGCCCCGGTGCGCGGCCCAATGCAGTGCCGTCGTACCGTCGGCGGACCGCTGGTTGACATCGGCGCCGCCTTCGATGAGGCGAATCGCCGCGTCCCGTTCGCCCCACTGAACGAGATCCGGCAGCGGATCTGCAGCCGCCGCTACCGTGGCCCCCAGCAGCGCGCCGATTAGCGGCCCGACGACGAAAGCCGGCAAGTGGCGGACCGCCATGATCAGACTTCCGAAAGTTCCCCGGTGCTGTTGCCGAGCGACTCCAGCGGCACGCCGGCGCGCTCGAGGAGTGTCAGCATCAGGTTGGCATGCGGCGTGTCCTGCTCGTAGCTGAGGTGCTGGCCACCCGCGATACGGCCGTAGCCGCTGCCAAACACGGCCGCAGGCAGCGGGTCTGCGTTGTGCAGGTTCGAGTCGCTCATGTTGCTGCCGTACAGCAGAATCGAATGGTCGAGCAGGGAACCGTCGCCGTCCGGCGTGTTCGCGAGCCTGTCGAGAAAGCGCGCGAACACCTCGGAGTGGTAGGTCTGGATGACCGCAAGCCTCGCGAGCCTGTCGGGATTGTTCTGGTGGTGCGACAGCGGATGAAACGCTTCGGAAATCCCGACCTGGTTGTAGGTCAGCATGCTGATCTCGGCCGCCATCATGAAGGTGACAATGCGTGTGAGATCCGCCTGCCAGGCCAGCGCCATGAGCTCGAACATCAGGTTGATGTGCTCATCGAACGAGGCAGGAACGCCGGCTGGCGCGTCGGGCAGGCCCAGATGCGAGAAGTCCTGGTCGCTCAGTATCTGGACCTGGCGCTCGATTTCGCGCACGGAATCCAGATACTCGTCGATCCGGACGCGGTCAGCCGCAGCCAACTGCCCCTTGAGACCGGCCGCGCTGCCGGTGACCAGGTCAAGCAGACTGCCCGTCTGCGCAACGATGGCTTCACGCTCGGCTGCGGTATCGCCCTGGCCGAATAAGCGGTAGAAAACCCTGCGCGGATTGTGTTCCATCGGCAGCGGCTGGACCGACGAACGGAAGGCGATAGTCGAACCGTAGCCGCAGCCATAGTCGGGATTACAGTTGCCGTTGCTCGAAGCCTTGACCTCCGTACAGAGTTCGAGAGACGGAAACGGAGTACCGCCGCCGATCTCGAGCGCCGCGATCTGGTCGGCAGAGATGCCGTTGGCGTTAGAGCCGCCATCCGCGGCCGAACCCGGACGCGTGCAACTGAGCCATGTGCCGGGATTCACCGTATGGACGCCCGCGCCCTCCGCGGCCTTGTTGCGCAAGCCGCTGACAATCGTCATGCGGTCCCTGAACGGCGCAAGTGGCGCCAGAATCTGCGGCAGGTCGAAGTCCCGCCCTGCCGCCGCCGGCGTCCACCGATCCATGACTGCACCGTGAGGAAAGTAGAAAAACCCCATTCTCGGGGCCGGCGCGGCCGCAGTCTGGGCGAGCGCCGTCGCCGCCGGGATCATCGCGTCGAGCAGCGGCAACGCTACTGTAGCGCCTGCGCCGCGCAGGAAGGTGCGGCGCGGAAGATGTCTCTTGGCTATGAACATTCCAGTTCTCCCCGGAGACTTCCGGAATCAACATCCAGCGTTCGTCGCAAGCTCCAAGCTTAGCAGCATAGCGCGGTCCGACCTACGTCGGCCGCAGTACGCCAATGTTCAGTTACCGGCCGCAACCGCGGCCAGCGACTCCGGGTCGGGCGGACGCCGCATCCTGAACTGCGTGCTTGCGACAATACCCCACACGATGTCCGGGAACCTGTAGTCGCCGGCTGCCGCATCCCGAACGATTCCCCGCACAGTCGGCATATCGCCGTATTCGAGCGACCGGCCGAGCCCAAAGGTCATGAGCTTCTCGGTGAACGTCCTGACGAACTGCTCGGGTCTTGCAAGGAATGCCTCGCGCAGTGCGACGGGCCCTTCGACCGCGGCGCCGTCAGCGAGAACTCCCGAAGCATCGATCGCGGCCCGGGCATCCCGGTCCATGTCCCGCCAGCGCCCCACGGCATCGAAATTCTCAAGCGCAAGCCCGAGCGGGTCGATCACACCGTGACATCCGTTACACGACGGCAAGGTGCGATGCGCTTCGAGCCTGGACCGCACCGTCGTTGCAACTTCGCCCTCGACGTTGTCCGGAAGGCCTTCGACGCCCGGCGGCGGAGTCGGAGGCGTCGCACCGATGATCGTCTCCAGCAACCAGGCTCCGCGCAATACGGGCGACGTCCGGTTGGGATAGGACGATGCCATCAACACCCCGCCCTTGCCGAGCAGACCCCAGCGGTTCTCGTCGGCAAGCTCGACACGGCGAAAGCGATTGCCGCGTACATCGTTGATGCCGTAGTGCAGCGCAAGCGTTTCGTTGAGGTAGCTGTGCCCGGCCGTCAGAAGATCGAGAACGCTTCGATTCTCGCGAAATATGCTGTCGACGAAGAGCCGCGCTTCCTCGACGAAATGAGCGCGAATTCCGTTGTCGACATCGGCGAATACAACCGGATCCGGATCGATCGCTTCGAGTTCGCCGAGGCCGAGCCACTGGTAGGCAAAGTTGGATGCGAGCGTCTCCGAGCGCGGATCGGCGAGCATGCGCCTGACCTGCTGTTCGAGTACCTCGGGATCGGCAAGCCGGCCGTCGGCAGCAAGCTCGAGCAACTCGGCGTCCGGTATCGTGCTCCAGAGGAAGAACGAAAGCCTCGACGCGAGCTCGATACCGCTCAGCAGGTACGCCACCCGGGACGGCGAATTCTCAGGCGGGGCTTCAAGGCGGTACAGGAACTTCGGGTGCGCGAGCACGCCTGACAGCGCGTACTTGACGCCCTCCTCGAAACCGCCGGCCGCATTGCCGAGTTCGTAAAGCTGCACGAGCTGGCCGATGTCCTCCTCAGCCAACAGGCCTCGGAACGCATCTCCGGCGAGATCGGCGACGATCTCTCGCGCACATGCGGCGGCGTCCCCACCCTCCTCCGGATGGCAACGGAAAATCCGTTCGCGGCTCGCGGTTTCGCTCATGCCGAGCGGCGTGACGGGCCCGAAGACCTCGACCAGCCTGAGCGCGAGGACGGCATCCTGGCCGCGGCCCGGAACCAGGGAATCGAGATGCCGGTCCGACTCCGCGAACGAGCGATGCAGGAAGGTCACGCCGAGCCTGTGTACGCCGGCCGTCGCCACGAACGGTATGTTCTTCAGCCTTGCGTTGATCGCGTCGACCGCGGGCGCGCCGATCTGGTCGAGCGCCTTGAGATCCTCGCCGCCGCCGATATCCAGTTCGAAGAACTTCATGCCATCGAGCGTGGCGATCAGCGTGTGTTCATGTTCCTGGTTGAACACCCAAAGACCCGTGACCAGATCGCCGATGTTGAGCAGGTATTCGCCGTCGGCCGGAAAGTAGTGCTCGATGAGCGCTCCGCCGCGGGTGCCGAGCGGCAGGCCCTCGACGTGAAACTGCTGGCCGCCCGGCGCAATGTTGTAGGGCACGCCGACCGGCCGCGGCGCGGGATTGCCTACGGCCTGCGCCGCCACGATTCGCGCCGCGTTGAGGTATTGATCGATGAAGGCCGGGGTGACTACCAGTGCGCTTGCGACGTTGTCGAACCCGTCCTCCGAACCGTCGACCGGCAACACGGCGTCCGGGTCGATTTCGAGACCCAACAGATCACGAATGGCGTTCACGTACTCGGTCCGGTTGAGTCTGTGCAGCGTGAAGTCGCCGGGGTCCGGTTCCGGAAAGGCTTCGTCCACGGTCGCTTCAAGCCACGCGACGAAGTCGTCGACCTGGTTGGTCTGCGGGCGCTTGCCGCCCGGCGGCGGCATCAGCCTGGAACTGAGCTTGCGGATGACCTTCTCCCAGACCTCGGCGTCCTCCGTGATCGAATCGGCATGCAGCGATTCGAACGACAGACCGGCGGTCAGGTCGGTGGAGTTGTGACACTCGGTACAGAATTCGTCGAGCAGATCCAAATGCTGCTCGGTCCGTGCGGTGAGTTCGTCCGGTGTGCCGCAGCCGCTCAGCAATCCTGCGGCTACGATCGTTGTCACGCCTCGCCGCCAGCCCCGGCCGGGTGCTGCGAGCGTTTCGGGGCTGTTCGCGATTGCGGCATTTCGCGCAGCCGGTTGGCAGCCGCTTGCCCGCCCGCCGACCAATGTTGCCGATTCAGCCATCGTTCACCGTTCGGGAGACTCTTGTTAACACGTCAGTCATCGTTCCCTGTCCGACCGGGATATCAGGGAATGTTCCGGAGTCTGGTGTCGTGCGCATCGCGCAGATGCCCCCAGAGGCTCTCGAACGCCAGCGTCAGGAACTGCTCCGGATTGCCCCATCGGCCGTCGTACTCGGCGGTCGGCGCCGCCGCCAGAACCTCGTCCGTGCCGAAAGCCTGCCGCAACATGGTCTGTAGACGGTCGAAGATCGTCAGGTACATCTCGTGCTGTGCGCGCAGATCCGCAAGCGACATGACCGGGCCGTTGCCGGGCACGATCCGCGTGTTTTCGTTCGCGATTTCGAGCAGCGCGTCGAAACCGTCGAGCATGCCTCCGAGCCACCCTCCGGTCCACCAGTCGATCACGGGCCAGCCGTCGTTGGAGACCGCGCCGCCGACGGCGAGCACGTTCTCGTCGGGAAACAGCACCCAGATATCGCCATCGGTGTGCGCGTTGCGCATGTAGCCGTAGCCGAGTTCGCGGTCGCCGAATCTCATGCTGCCGGAATCCAGGAAGCTCGTGACGGGCCGCGCGACCTCGGGCAGAGGCGGATACCGGATGTCGGACCAGCGAACCCAGACCTCCGTGCCGAGCCAGAGCCGTGTGTTTTCGTGCGCGATGATCTGCGCGCCTCGTTCGCCGAGCGCGGCGTTCGAGCCGGTCTGCTCGGTATGCCAGTGTGTGTTGAACAAGGCCCGGACGGGGCGCCCGCCGAAGTACGCGTCGATCGTCTCGAGGAGTCGGCCGGACCAGCTCGCGTGGCCGCCGTCGACCATGACGACGCCTTCGCTGCTGTCAGCGGCGACGGCGTTGCCGTTCGGACCGATCAGCGCGACGAGCCCGTCGCCGAGCGTGACGGTCTCGACTTCAGCGGTCTGTGCGCGGAGCAGACGCGCGTGCGGCAAGGTCAGCCACGAAGCTGCGAGCGCCCCTGCACCCTTGAGGAGCTTCCGTCGGCTGTCGAGCATTTCGCGCGAACTCATGCTGCCTGCCCTGCCGGAGCCGAATGAGTGACGAGTATACAACCTGGCACTCCGCCTTTACGGGCCCGATCTGCCAACGGCGGCGGCCCGGCTTCAAACCAACCGGGCGACAGCGACCGCGCGCTATCGGGATTCCGCGTCTACCGCAGCGGCGGGCGCGTCGTCCTCCAGTTGCAGCACTTCCGTCGCGTCGTCGTCCGGCAGTGCTTCCACGGTTCTCAAACGCCGTTCCATCGCACGCGTGCGAACCTCCGTCGCGTCGATGGTATTTGACGCCGTGTTGAGCTGTCGCTTGACCTTCGCGAGCACATCGCCGAACTTGCCGAACTCGGTCTTGACCGCCGACAGCACCTTCCACACCTCGCTCGACCGCTTTTCGATCGCCAGTGTCCTGAACCCCATCCGCAGACTGTTCAATATCGCCGACAGCGAGGTCGGGCCCGCAATGACCACGCGATGCTTGCGCTGGAGTGTTTCGAGCATTCCGGGTTGTCGCAACACCTCCGCGTAAAGTCCTTCGATCGGCAGGAACATGATGGCGAAATCGGTCGTGTGCGGAGGTTCGATGTACTTGTCCGAGATTTCCCTGGCGGAGCTTTCGACGGTACGCATGAGCGCGTCCGTCCACTTTCTGACGCCGTCCGCGTCCGCCGTTTGAGCCGCATCCAGAAGACGCTGATAGTCCTCCTGGGGAAACTTCGCGTCGATCGCAAGCCAGACGGGCGAGTCGTCGTCCTTGCCCGGAAGACGGATGGCGTATTCGACTGTTTCTGATGCTGAGGGATTGGGCCTTACGTTCTTCCGGTACTGGTCCGGCGACAGGATCTGCTCGAGGATGTCGCCGAGCTGATATTCCCCCCAGGTCCCCCGGGTCTTCACGTTGGTCAGTACGCGCTTGAGATCGCCGACGCCCGCCGCCAGGTTCTGCATTTCTCCCAGGCCCTTCTGTACGGCTTCCAGGCGCTCGCTGACGAGTTTGAACGATTCCCCGAGCCGCTTTTCGAGCGTGGATTGCAGCTTCTCGTCGACCGTCTCGCGCATCTGTTCGAGCTTCTTTTCGTTGGATTCCTGCAGCGCCGCGAGTTGCTTGTCGATGACCTCGCGCAGCTTGTCGAGCCGGCCCTCGTTGGAGTCGACGAGGCTCCTGACGCGCTTCTCGACATCGGTGATCGATTCCTTCTGCTGTCCGCCCATCTCCTTCAATGCCGCGATGATGGACTCGCGCGCGGCCTTCTGATTCCCCGCGATCTCCTCGCGCAAACGCTTCGATTCCCCGGAGGCCTCGGACCGGCTGGCGCTGAATTCCTCGCGCATCTGGCGGGACTGGTCCGTGGGCTGCACCTGCGCGAGTCCGCGGTCGAGCCGCCACAGTTGCATCACGACGACCAGCAGGAGCAGAACCGTCAACACGGCAAAAATCGGCAACAGGGGAAAGGGTTCCATAGACACTCCGGCATCGATGCGCGTGGCCGCCGATTATGGCGACACGGGCGCGGAAATCATACGATCACACGAAAGGACATCGCCGGAGGACGCATGGCGGAAACCATCGTACCGCGTCGCCGGCGCCATCGACGTGTCCTCGACCGGATGTTTACACTACGCCACTTTCTGGTACCCGTGGCGTTGATTGGATCATGGAAGCTTCCTCGAACAACACCGTCGCCGAGCCGGCACGACAAACACCAGTCTACGGTCAATGCGACGTACTCGTCGTCGGCGGCGGGCCGGCCGGAACGGCTGCGGCCGTGGCCGCGGCGCGCGAAGGCGCAGACGTCGTTCTCGTCGAGCGTTACGGCTGCCTGGGCGGACTGTCCACGGGCGGCCTCGTCTCGTGGATCGACCGCATGGCCGACTGGCAGGGAAATCTCGTCGTTGCCGGCATCGGCGAGGAGATCATGGATCGCTGCGGCAAGGACACGACACTCGGTCCGGAACGCGACATCTGGGGCTCGAAGAACCCCGTCGAAGCCGCATACTGGCGTGTGCGGACCGCGGCCCTGCGCGGTACCGTTCAATGGTCCCCCACTGTCGATCCCGAAATCCTCAAGCTCGTCTCACACGACATCGTCCGGGAGGCGAAGGTCCATGTGCTCATGCATTGCTGGGTTTTCGCGGCGATCGGAGAGGACAACGCCGTCACCGGCGTGATCTTCGAAAGCAAGCAGGGCCGCTACGCGCTCAAGGCCCCGGTCGTCATCGACTGCACCGGCGACGGCGACGTGTTCGCCTATGCGAACGCGCGTTACGACGACGATTTCGATGCCGAGAGCGCCCATGCGCGGCTCAACACGAGCTTCCGCTTCGGCAACGTCAACATGCGCCGCTATCTCGACTTTCGCATGCTGCGCCACGCCGAGCACAAGGACGTCATGCGCCGCGCCGCCGCCGAAGGCATCAAGCTTCTGGCGCACCCGACGCCGTACGAGTCCGTTGCGCTCTTCCTGACCCCGAAGCTCGCCGGCTACTCTGCGCTCAACATCGCGGATCTCACGGAAGTGGAGTTCATCTCCCGCGACGTCGCCCGCAAGGGGCTCGAGTTCTACCGCGCGAACGTGCCGGGCTTCGAGCGCGCCTGGATCCATGACACGGCAGCGCAGATCGGCACGCGCCACGCGCGTCGTCTCACAGGCGTCGAGCGCATCACCATCGATCACTGGCGCGCGGACGGCAGCTATTCCGACAGCATCGGGCTTTGCCCGGGATTCACCGAAGCGTTCCCGACGTTGCAGATTCCCTACCGCAGCCTCGTCCCGGAGTCTGTCGAGGGGCTGCTCGCGGCGGGCCGCAACCTCTCTGCCGATACCAAGTCGCACGCGGCGCTGCGCGAGATCCCCGAATGCTGGGTCATGGGGGAAGCCACGGGAATCGCGGCGGCAATGGCCGTATCCGCCAACATCGCAGTTCGCGACGTTCCTGTTGCGGAACTACAGTCGCGACTCGAGAAGCGGGGCGCGATCATCGATCCGCCCGGCAACTGGCGCGGCCGGCGCGACGACGGAGCGAGTACCGAAACGGAACTTGAGGATTCGATTCACTGGCGTGCAGTCGACGAGCAACGCGCGTTCGATTGATGCCCCTGCCGGAGGCCCGCGAAGCGGTCCCGGTAACACGCTGACCGCATTCAGTCGCAGGGCAGCAGCACGGCTCCCGTCGACATGCCCTGCACGTCGCGCCGGTAGATCGAGAGGTATCCGGACGCATCGGGCAGTTCGCGTACGCCGAGTTCCGAGCGTCGCTGTGCCAGTTCCTCGGCAGGCACATCGAGATCCATCGTGCGCGCATCGACGTCGATCGATATCCGGTCGCCGTTGCGGACCAGCGCGATCGGCCCATCCACGGCGCTCTCGGGGGAGACTTCGGCGATGGTCATGCCCTTGTTGCAAAGTCCCGAAAGCTGGCCGTCGGTGATGAACGCCGCCTTGTGCGTGAGATCCGCCGCGAAGAGCGCATAGACGATCGACGAAGCGCCGCCGGCCATGCCCGGACCGCCCTTCGGTCCCATGCTACGCGCGACAAGCACGTGCCCCGCCTGCACGTCCCCGCGCCTGATCGCCGCGATCGCTTCGGCCGCGTTTTCGAAGACGATGGCTTCGCCGTCGAATCGCCTGGCCACCGAGTCCTGCACGGCGCCAAGCTTGAGAATCGCGCTCTCCGGCGCGAGCGAGCCGCGCAGCACCACGATCGACGCCTGGTCCGCAACCGGCCGCGTCAGCGGTCGGATCAGTTCGTCATCCACGACTTCCGCTTCGGCGACGAGTTCGCCCATCTTCCGGCCGCCGACCGTGAGCGCGTCCTTGTCGAGCAGCGGTTGGAGCTGTCTGAGCAGCGCGCTCGCGCCGCCGGCCTGTTCGAATTCGTCGATCGTGTGCTCGCCGTTGGGGCGCACGGCGCTCAGAACCGGAACGTCGCGACCGAGTTCGTTGGTCAGACCGAAGATGTCGATATCGACGCCCGCCTCCTCCGCCGTCGCCTGCAGGTGCTTGATGCAGTTGATCGAACCGCTGATCGCGAGCATGGCCCGCGTGGCGTTGCGAAATGCCGCCGGCGTCAGGATTTCACGCGGCTTGAGATCGTCGTGGACCATCTCGACGATTCGCTCGCCGGACAGCCGCGCCTGCTCAAACATGCGGGGACTGTTGGCAAGCACCGGCGCGCTGCCCGGCAGCGTCATGCCGAGCACCTCGCAAACGACATGCATGGAATTGGCCGTCGCCATGCCCTGGCACACGCCGGGGCCCTGGATCGCGACATCCGTCATCGCCAGCAGCCGCTCGCGAGGCAGCTTGCCGAGCGCCGCCTGCACGGAAGCCACGAACACGTCCTCGATATCGACGTGCTCGCCGTCGAGCTTGCCGGCAGGCTGGTAACCGCAGATGACGAGGATCGTCGGAATGTCGAGCCGCCCGGCCGCCATGAGGTGGGCCGGCATCGTCTTGTCGCAGGAACTCAGACAGACCATGCCGTCGAGCTGACCGCCTTCGACCGCGATCTCGATGTCGTTGACGAGCAAATCGCGACTCGGGAGGATGTAACCGCCCTGATGGCCCATCCCGATCATCAGGTCGCTCGGCGCAGAGGTCCTGATCTCGATCGGGTAGCCGCCGGCATTGCGAATCCCCTGTTTGACGACCTCCGAGACGCCGTCGAGGTGACGGTAGCAGACGGCAAGCTCCGACGAGCTGTTGACGATGGCGATCTTCGGCTTCTCGAGATCCTCGTCGGTGAGCCCCATCGCCCTCCAATGAGTGCGCCGCAGCGCCTCCCAGGTCGTCCCGGGTTGCGCGCTGCTGCGTAGCTTTCGTTTCATGCTTCCCTTCGGCCTTGACACGGCGTCAACCCGGCCGCGATCGGGTCAAAACGGCTTCGGTCTTGCTGACCTTCGCACGATCAACGACTTGCGGCCGACTTTGCGCCGACTGTCAGCTCACGACGACTTCGATCTCGCCGAGCCCCTCGATGCCGGCATTGATCACATCGCCGGGAACGACGAGGCCGATATTCTCGGGCGTTCCGGTCAGGATGATGTCTCCGGCCGCAAGCTCGTAGTGCTGCGACAGAATGGAAATCCCTTCCGGCACCGACCATCGCTGCAGCGAGAGGTCCGAATCCTGCCGGATCTCGCCGTTGACGCTGAGCCAGATCCTGCCGTTAACGGCATGGCCGTTGGTCTCCACGGGATACAGCGGCCCGCAGGGCGCCGAGTTGTCGAACGACTTGCTGATCGCCCAGGGCCGTGACAACGACTGCGCGACCTGCTGCAGATCCTGCCGCGTCATGTCGAGACCGACGCCGTAGCCGAAGACGTGATCGAGCGCATCGGCCGGATCGATGTCCCTGCCGCCGCTGTGCAGCGCCACGACCATCTCGCCTTCGTAGCGAAGCTCGCTCGTCATCGGCGGATACGGGAAGCCCTTGCGGTAGTCGGTCACGGCGTCGCGCGGTTTGATGAAGAAGAACGGCGGCGTCTCGTCCGGATTGTCGCCGCTCTCGATCGCATGAGCGCGATAGTTGCGGCCGAGGCAGTAGACGCGCCGTACCGGAAAGCGTTGATCGGAACCGGCAATCTCCATCGAGACGACGTCCGGCGGGTCGATGACGTAGTCCGTGCCCTGGGCACGGGCCGTGCCCGACACACAGGCCGCCGTGGCGACTGCGGCACTTCCTGTCAGGAATTTTCGCCGGCTCGCGTTTTCGGTATCTCTCATGGTGCGATTCCCCTCTCTGCGTTTCGATTCAGGCGCGATTGCACGGAGATGATAGTAGCAATCGCGGGCGGTTACTAAACTCGCTCGCACTCGGCAACACCAGTAGTAGCCGCGGTCGGCTCGCCAGCAAGCCTGACGACCACCGGGAGGCTGCGGACTCTCCCGTGCAGCGGCGGCGCCATTACCGAGGTGTCGAACCCGAATGGCGCCGCAATTCCCGTTCCGGTAGATTCTTCGAACCGGCCGGGCGGCACGTGCCTGGCAAACATCACAAGGGGGACTGGCGATGCGGGGTATTTCACGAATGGCGGCAGTCGCGTTCGCCTGGATGCTGACCATGGGCGCGAGTCTCGCATTGCCCGCGACCGCGGCCGCGCAGGCCTTCTCCAACGCCGGCAACTCAAGCGTCGACTACTCCGCCGCCGACATCGCGCCCGGCAAGGCCTGCGAGGCGTTAAACGGGTTCGACGGCGACGATATCCTGCAACTCGAAGCCGTTGCCGTGCCCGTCGCAGAAGCCGCGCCGGCGTATTGTCTCGTCACCGGGCTCATCGATCCCGAGATCGCTTTCGAGGTCGCGCTGCCCGCGAACTGGAACGGGCGCTTCTACATGATCGGCAACGGCGGACACGCCGGGCAGGCGCTCGATTCTCCCGGCCGCGTCGCCGACCGCCACCAGGCGCTCGGGCTCGGGTTCGCGTTCGCGCAGACGAACACCGGCCACGACGCACGCGAGGAACCCGGCGCGACCTTCGTCCTTTCGAATCCGCAAAAGGCAATCGACTACGCGTATCGGGCCGTGCACCTGACGGCGGTGACGGCGAAAGTGATCACCGCGGACTACTACGGCAGACCGGTAGCCCATGCCTACTGGAACTCCTGTTCCAACGGCGGCCGCCAGGGGCTCATCGAAGCCCAGCGCTATCCGGATGACTTCGACGGCATCGTCGCCAACGCGCCCTGGGTCGACCAGACCGGTTTCACGATCGGCGCGCTCTGGAACCAGCGAGCTCTCGACGAAGCGCCGGTCTCGCCGGCCAAGATGACTCTCGTCGCGGACCGCGTGATGGCAATCTGCGACGCCGTCGACGGCCTCACCGACGGCCTCATCGACGATCCGCGCGCCTGCGATTTCGATCCGGCCCGCGACATCCCGATGTGCAGCGCCGGAACCGATGCGGACGACTGCCTGACGCCCGACCAGGCTGGCGCCATCGCCAGCATCTACGGCGGCGTGGTCAGCAACGGCGAACCGTACTTCCCGGGCTTCGAGCCGGGAAGCGAAGCCGTGGTGACCGGCCTTTTCGGCGGTGGCGCCGGCAGCGGCTGGCTCAACGTGATCGTTCCGGCGCAAGCCGGCGCAACCGTCGCGGATTTCAGGCTTGCCGACAACACGATGAAATATCTCGTCTTCGATCCGCCGCAACCGGACTGGGACTACCGCAGCTTTGACTTCGACCGGGACGTCGAACTGCTGGACGCGTGGGGCGAACAGGCCGACGCCAACGACCCCGATCTGCAGGCGTTCCAGGCGCGCGGCGGCAAGCTCATCATGACCTACGGCTGGGCCGACGCGATCCTGCAGCCGCAGATGGGCGTGAACTACTACGAGCGCGCGGTCGAAGTGAACGGACCGAACACGCCCGACTTCTTCCGGCTCTTCATGATCCCAGGCATGGCGCACTGCGGAGGCGGCATCGGTCCGGACCGCCACGACGCCGTGAGCGCGCTCATCGACTGGGTCGAGGCGGGGCAGGCGCCGAATTCGATGCTCGCGAGCAAGGTGGAGAATGGCGAGGTCGTGCGGACGCGGCCGCTATGCCCCTACCCGCAGGTTGCGCGCTACTCGGGCGAAGGCAGCATCGACGATGCGGCCAGTTTCAGTTGCGTCGTGCCGGAGTAGTAGCACGAGCCCGCATTGACGGGCGGTAGAACACGGGCGCGGGCGCGTTAAGCCCTTACCCCTTGTTCAGTCGAGGTGTTGTCGCGACTTTACTGCGACAATTAGCGATTCTTCAAAACTTTAGCGCTAAAAAGCACTACGTCTTGCGTGCCTATTGCGAGCTCGGCGCTCCGATGCCGGTCGAACCTACTTCGAGCGTCGAGCCGTCCGGCAGCGTGACCGAACCGCCGTTGGCCGTGTTCGAACCGTCGCGCGAGCGGTAGCCGAGGATAACGACCTCGGTACCCGGCGGCAGGGAATCCCGGTTCCAGCCGCGGCGGATCAGCGCGTTGGGCGCCCCGCCCTCGATCGCCCATTCCTGGACCTCTCCGGCGTCGGTCGTGACGCGCAGGTAGATCCAGGAGTGCGGGTTCGTGAATTCCATGCGGATCACTTCGCCGCGCAGGCGGATCGGCTGATTGATGTCGAACTCCGCCGCGAACGAGTGGTGGGCGGCGGCGGATCCCGCGGCAAGCGCGGCCAAGAGGGCGGCGAACACCGTAGCGATTCCGGCGGCGGCTTGAGTCTTCGATGACATCGGGCGTACCTCGTGTTTCACCGTGGTGAGCTGGAGCGAGCGCAGCGCTGCCCGTCCCTGCAGTAGAGTTTACGGAGCTTCGGCTTCGGCCTCAGGCTCGGGATCTCGCGTCATGAACTCACCGTAAATCAGCTCTTCGGAGAAGCTCACGCAATTGAATTCGAGCAGCCGCGCGTTGTCGTCGATGTGCCGGTAGAGCGGCATGCTGATCGTCCACGGCCGCGAGAACGTCTGCGGATCGTCGATCGTGGCCTCGTACTGCATCGTGTTGTCGTCGATCAGCGTATAGCGCTCGGTCACGATCATCGCCGAACTGTGATGGTTGCCGGCACGGTCGAACCAGGTCCGGTCGAGATTCGAGTTGACTTCGATCACGAGCGCGTCGCCGTCCCAGGAGCCGTTTGACCGGCCCATCCACAGGTCGACGGGCGCGATCTGGTGATCGGTCATGTACACGGGACGGTTGGCGTTGGCGTACGTGTACGAGAACAGGATGACGTCGCCTTCGCCCTGGATGATCTGAAACGGGTAAGGCATGTAGGTGGCGCGCGGAATCCCGGCCATGTAGCAATTGGCTTCGGGGTCGGAAGCGGGCCACCCTGCGCGGTTCTCCTCGCGTCTGGCCAGAGCTTCCGGCAGATAGGGGATTTCGCCGCCGACCACGACGCTTTGCCCCGCCGGGATGGCGGCGATCGCGCCAAGCTGCCAGAACCGCTCGAGGGGCTCGGCGCCATGAGCTTCGAGGTTCCAGTGGGCGGTATTCATCGCCTGCCAGATGCCGTTGAGATTCGGCCTGTCGCCGATCCGGTCGGGCCGCTCGCGCTCCTGGGCTGCGGCGCCCTGCGCGAAACCCAGCGTTACTCCGGCGAGCAGGCAAACGATAGCTGGCAGTCGGTTGTACATGCGCTAATTTTATCTGACAATCATCCCGAACGGGAGGCCACGATGATTCTCCGCAAGCCGGTCGACCCCGGCGTCTGGCAGTCGGCCGTGCATGCGCCTAATATTAGCTGACGTTCGTCCCGAACGGGAGACCGCAATGATTCTCCGAAATTCGATCCATCCCAGCGTTCGGCAGCCGGTTGCCGATAACCCGATTCGCCGCTCGCCCCTGCATGCAATGGTCATCGCCGGCATTGGCGTATCGGCGACATTGGCCATCGTTTCGACCTCTTTCGCGCAGCAGGCGGACGGTCCGATACCGGCCGAGCAGACCGCGGCCGCCGTGGCCGATCCCGACTGGAGCGTGGCGCGATTTTCCTGGGGCGATCCGAACCTCGAGGGCACCTTCACGAGCCGCGACATGAGCGGCATACCGATGAGCCGGCCCGAGCAGTTCGGCAACCGCGAGCACCTGACGGCCGAGGAGTTCCAGCAGCGGCTCACGGGCGAGCCTGGAGGCCTCACCGCCCAGGGCGCCGCACAGGACGACGAAGACCGCCTGCAGCTCAGCGCTCTTGATTCCGCCGAGACAGGAACGCGTACCTTCGGCTATACCTCGTACATCATCGAGCCGGTCGACGGCCGCATGCCGGCGCTCACCGAAGAAGGCCGCGAGCGGCAGGCGACACGACGCGCGGGCCAGGCGAACGGGCCGTTCTACACGACCGAGGACTTCTCCTACTACGACCGCTGCATCAGCCGCGGCGTCACCGGATCGATCCTCCCGTCGCTCTACGGCGACGCGATACGCATCGTCCAGTCGCCGACCGAAGTCGCGATCAGCTACGAGATGCTGCACGACACTCGCGTGATCCCGCTCGATGGCCGCAGACCGGCCGACGAAGACGTGCGCCAGTACATGGGTTCGTCCGTCGGCTACTGGGAGGGCGACACGCTCGTCGTCGAAACGACGAACTTCACCGACGAACTCAGGGTGGGGCGAATGCCGCACAGCGAGGATCTGAAGCTGACCGAGCGGTTCACGCGCATCGATCCGGAGATGATCGACTACGTCGTGCACGTTGACGATCCGCGCACGTTCGAGGCGCCCTGGACGTTCCGGCTCACGCTCACGACGCAGCCGAACTACGAAATCCTCGAGTATTCCTGCCACGAAGGCAATTTCTTCGTGGCCAACGCGTTAAGGGGCGAGCAGGTCTTCCAGCGCCGCGTCGCCGAGGCGCGCGCCAACGGCGAGCCGATTCCGGAGCGTACCCGGGCGGCCGGCGGGTTCTCGGAAATCTACGATCCGCCCTCGGCTGACGAAGCGTTCGACATCAACGCGGGGCAATAGCCCGCGGGTCTCCGCCGGGGGGCGAGGAGTTGTGGAGTCAGCGTGCCATCGTCGGGGAGTCGCACGTCGGGCCGCTTGAAACACGCCGTGAATCCATCCATGGAGGCTCCGCGCGCGCGTCCCTGCGCGCGAGGGTTTCAAGCGGCCCGTCGTGCAACTCCCCTTGGCCTGTCAGAGAACCGGAACTTGTGTCAATTGGGTCGCCGGCGCGGCGAACGGGCGGTAAGTGACCACAATAGTCAGAGATAGAGGATGGTGAATTGACGAACAACGCGGTTCTGGCGAGGCATGGGGCGATCGTGACTCTCGGTGTGCTGCTGATTGCGACCTTCGTCGCCGTTCCGGCAAAAGTCGCGAAGGCACAGTCCGTCCAGGAACAGATCGTCGGCGTCTATACGCTGGCGCGCTTCGCAGGACACGGCGACGAACCGACCGGGAGGATCTCCTACGACGCGGCCGGCCGCATGTGGGCCATGGTGCTGCCGCCGGGACGAAACCCGATCACGAACGAGTCAACCGCGGAGGAAGTCCGCGAAACGATGCGCGGCGTGATTACCTACTACGGCACCTACACGATCGACGAGTCCACCAGTCGCGTGATTCACCACCTCGAAGCCGCTTCGAACCCCGCCTGGATCGGCGACGATTTCGTCCGCTGGTTCCGCTTCGACGGCCCGGACCTCGAGATCAGCCTGAATCCGGACTTCGAGAACACGCTGCTGTGGGCGCGGCTACCGGAGGAGTGACGCGACGAACCGACGTTCCTTTCCGCGAAAGGCAGGTTTGCGCGCAACTGTGCGCGGTCAGTCGACAGAAACGCCGAGTCGGCGACTACGTTGCCGCAATCGGTCTTTATCCCAGCAGTTCGACTCCGTCGATCCGCGCGGCCTTCCGATCAAAGGTGTACATAGGACGCGCCCCGGACCGCTCCGCTGCGGCAAGTATCATGAGATCCGAGAATCCCGCGCCTCCGGCCCGATAGCGAATCGAGGCCCTGGCCACGTCGCCAGCGGCCTCTATGGCCAAGCCCTCGGTCGCGACGAGTTCTTCCAGGACCGATCCTATACGGTCTCGCGGAAAACCGTAGGCCCGTTCCAGCACCCAGACGAGTTCGACGGTCACCTCTCTACAAACGTATCCGGGCCGTTCGGGCGTAAGCGACTCCAGCAGGGCACGAGCGGCTTCCGCCTGATGCCGGTCGTCACGCACGAGATAGCGGACGAGGACGTTGGTGTCGAGCGCGATCAACCCTCAGCCGCCCCTTCGGCTACGGCTCGCTCCATTTGCTCCAAAGTGACGGGAGGGCCGTCATGTTCCAGCACGCCGAACAGCCGCCGGATGGGCTGCACCGGTAGTATGCGTACCTCGCGGCCGAGGATGACGTACCGCACTCGGTCGCCAGCCTGCACACCGAGCGTCTCACGCACGGGCTTGGGGAGGGTGGTTTGTCCCTTTTTCGTTACCGCGGACTCCAGCATGGCATCACCTCCTTAAACCTTACAAATACAATTTTGCCTTGCAGAATGCAATTTTGTAAGCAGAGTAGTCGTCTGCGGCGCATGCTACACCATGACAGGCACTCCCTATAATTTCGCGATAGACGTACCGTAGTTGTACTGCCGGTAAGATGCGATTGAACTTCAGGGTGGAGAACAGGTGCCAGCCTGGGGAACCGGACGTCTTTCAGGGATCATTACGACGCCTATTGGCGCCTGTATGACGCACGGTTTGAGTAGCGTGTGTCCTTCCCGCTACTCAGTACATCACTGGAAACCGATCTAGTGTCGCTGGAGCGCGAGGCGACCATACACTGCTCGCCGCCTCAAAACACGCTTCCGAGCCACGGCCAGACGGCGTGCTCGGGCCAGACGCGGCCCTCGGTTGCGACGCGGTCCATCACCAGTTTTCGCCTTCAAGCGCCCGGTACCACAGACCCGCCGCGCAGTCGTATTCGAGAAACTCCACTTCGGGAATCTTCTGGTAGTACATCGTGATGCGTTGCGGCTCCACGTAAAGCGTGGGGTCGGTAACGGTCATCTCGAACACGAGGATCTCGTTGCTGTCGTTCTCGGGCGGGAATCCGTTGCGTTCGACATCGAGTTCGTCGCGGTTCGCGCGGTAAACGCGCTCGGTGATGGACGTGTTTTCGGTGCGCGGCCAGGAACGCATGAGGTATTCGCCGAGCAGCCGCGTCTCGATGACGAGCGTCTCGTCTTCCCAGTGACCGATCGAATAGCCCATGCGGGATGTCGGGTAGTCGGGAGGAAAGTCGCGCCCATCCATGTAGACCCGCCGCACCTGCATGTCGAGTTCCGCGAGCATCGTTACGCGGTTCGGCGAGTGAATGATCTCGATCGGGTAGCTGACCATCGAAGTCATCGTCGACGGCATGCCGGGCGGTACGCAGTACTCGCCGGGATCGGGAAATTCATCGCCATACGCGGCGAAGTAAGCGTCAACGAGTTGAGCGCCCTCCTCGCCCAGCGCCGCCGCCTGCCCCGGACCGAACTGCGGTACGCTCGCATACGCCTGCCAGACACCGTTGAAGTTCGGTTCCTGCGCCGAAACGATGGGACTGTGCGCCGCGACAGTGAGCGCACCGAACGTGGTCACGGCGATTCCTGCGATTCGTTTCATCGTGCTGCCCCGTCTGCTGTCCTGGCCCGCAAATAACGTCGATTTACGGCTGCCTGTCAAGGTAGCTATCAAGTGATTGTGGAGCGGGGCTTCCATGCCGGTCGGATGCCGCCCGTTTCGCGCTGCGGCCGCCGGATTCAGTGGCCAATCGATTCTATCGTGCTCGAAGCCAGCCAGCCCCGGGTTCCGTCGCCGAGTTCCACGCGGGTCCATGCATCGCGCGATTCGAGAATCCCGAGCTCCGCCCCGGCCGGCAAGGGATTCGCCAGCGTCGGCGGGGCGCCGAGGCTGTCGGCCGAGCGAAGTATGGTCCCGTCGCTCAGGACCACGGCATCGCCAGCATCGCCGCCGGCGAGGATCGCCGAGCCTGTGGCGCCAATCCATACGATTAACAACGGTACCGCCGCGCGCCGGAACATGCGCGCTCGGCGCGCCGACCACGGCACGAGCAGCAGAACGCCGACTGCGAACGCCAGCGCGCCGATCAGGTGACGCTGTGCGAGCGAGAGGCTGTAATGCCAGAAGAACAGCGAGTCGAGCGCCCCTCGCTCGACCGGGCGCGGCAACCAGACCGGAGACCTGTCGCGCAGCCACTCGAGGTTGTTGCGGGCGCGCTCGTGCGTGGGCTCCGCATTCAGCGTACGCCGGTAAGCGAGCACGGCGCGGCCGAGATCCTGTGCGCCGAGTGCGGCATTGCCCCAGTCTGCGAGGATTTCCGGTGCGTTGCGGTATTGATCCGCAATGCCCCTCAATTGCTGCTCGGCTTCGAAGAACAGGCGCGTGCGGCGCACCCGGTCATCTTCTGCGAGCGCGGCCTGATAGATGTCGCGCGCCTGCGCGAGAGAGTCTTCGAGCCCGGAGTTCGCCGACTGCGCGTACGCCGCGGCAGCGAGCGCGAATACGAGGGCCATCACGAACGCAAGCCCGATCGCGAGCGGCGTGGTAGCGCCCGCGGATGCGGAGCCGTGCGCAGATGCCGGACCGCCCGCAGATGCCGTATCCCCCACTGTCCTCTCGTTTATCCACTCGCGGGCCAGCGCCCGGACCTCAGCGGCGAGTTCCGGGTCGAGCGGCCGGTCCGCGGCGTTCGGGTCGAAGGCCTGCGTTTCGAGTCGTTCGAGAATCGATGCGTCGCGTGCGGGCTCCTGCCGCGTGAGGCGGGCAAGCGCGCGCATGGCATTGACGACGCGCGGTGCGGTTTCGCGCGCCGTTCCGCCCGCCGCGAGCGCCTCGTCGACGCGCTGCAGGGCCTGGCGAAGCTCTCGCGTGCGCCCGCGCCGGTCGCCGGTCCTGACGAACCAGATACGGCCGGCAACGACGACGAGCGGCAAGGTGTACAACAGCGCGAGAACGGGGAGCAGATCGTCAGGCGCCCAGACCTCGCGCAGCGCGCTCCCGGGCACGCTCAGCGACATGTCGGCTCCGGTCAACGAGGCGAGGCCGCCGCCGGACAACGCAGTCGGCGCCGCTGCTCCGGGAATTGCCGACTGAATGGAAGCTTCCGCCGCTGCGGGCGCGACCGTGACATCCGCCGCGCCGACGAGGCTGCTTCCGGCGACCGACAGGGCAATCGGCCGGCTGCGCGCGGTTTCGTAGGACCCGGTCGCAGGGTCGAAGTAGGAAAACGCGAGCGGCGGAATCTCGTTTGCCTCGGCGCTGCGCACGCGTACCGTGACATCGAAGGTCTTGGAGTTGGCATCCGCATCGACGATACCGACGGCCGCGGCATCCGGCACGGAAAACAGCTCCGTCGGCAGGCCGTCCTCGCCGCCGAGGCCCGGCAGGCTCAGGCCTTCCAGCGGCCCGTCGCCCCGGATCGTGATGGCGAGTTCGATCGGGTCGCCGACCTGCACGACCGTGCGGCTCGCCTGCACATCGATCGAGAATCCACTGCCTATGGCGTTTTCGAACGATGCCGGGCGCCCGTCGAGGGGCAGCGCACGGACGACGAGCCGGCGGCGCTCCCCTTCCGCCCTGAAGAGGTCGTAAGCGGCAGTCGGAAATCCGAATCTGTCGCGCCGCGTGCCGACTTCAAGCGATGCCGCGACCATGACCGGGTCCAGATCGAGCGCCCCGGGACGGGTGACGGTGGCGCGCGCCGGAAAGCGGAACCGCGTGTACGGCGCGCCGGCTTCGACGATCTCGTCCTGCATGATCGGCAGCTCCACCTGGCTCGCGGCAGCCGGAAACGCGAGCGTGCGTTCCCGGCCCGTCGCGAGCGACTCGATCTGGACGGCATCGTGATCGAACAGCGGGACGACGAACTGCTGCTCGCCGACATCGCGGCGCAACAGCCACTCGATCGCGACGTCGAACGTCTCGCCGACCCATAGCGGCCGCTCGGGCAGGTCCATGCGCACGATCATGTCGCTCGTCGTCTCGATTTCTCGCGCCGTGAACGATGCCGCACGGCTGCTCGCGCTCAGATCGCCCTGGGTCACGGTCAGCGGCGGCACCGTGTACGCACCGGCTGCGGGCGTTTCGATGCGCCAGCGATAGATGAACGTGACGTCGCGCGACTCCGAACGCTGCCCGTTGATGATCTGGATGCGCGTGGAGACGTTTGGCGTCATGCCGAGATAGCTGACCGCGGCGCCATCGATCGCAAGCTCGGGCGGTTCCGGCTGCGGTTCCTCCGCGAAGCCCTGCGCGGACGCCGAAAGCGTAAACGGCAGTTCGGCATAGATGTCGCTGCTTTCGACCTGAAGTTGCAGGGACTGGGCGCTTGCGGCCATCGGAAGCAGCAGCGCCAACAACAGCGCACAGATTTCACCGAAACGAGCAATGATCGCGGAAACTGCAGAAGAACAATGCGCCATTTGCCCGCGTGCGTTTGCGCCCGAAGTCATGCCGCGTCCCACGACGACACCCGTTGCCGAGGGAAGCGGCCCGCCAAAACGCGCGGACCAGAGCCGCAAGCTGGGAACAGGAGCCTTCAAAAGTCCCTCTCCACCGGTTCGCGCTGTGCCGGCTGCTCCTGGCGGTTGCGGCGCCGTTCCGCTTCGCGGTCGCGAATGGCCTGCAGGCGGCTCAGCGCCTGACGCTGGGTCATCTCCTGCTCCTGACTGCGCTGTTCCTGCTGCTGTTGCTGCTCATTCTGCTGGTCGTCCTGGTTCTGCTGCTGTTCGGGCGGCTGGAGCAGCCGGATCGCGTTCTCCAGCCGTGCCATCGCCTCGAGCTGATCGCCGAGGATCGGCTCGAGATCGGGCGTCAGGGCGCCGGATCCATCTGTGGCATCGGCGAGCCCGATGCCGGCGGACTGCATCGAGCCCGATGCCGCACGCACCTCCTCGGCCGCCTGAGCGAACTGCTCGCCCGACGGTTGCGCTTGACCGCCGGCCAAGCCCGCCGCGGGCGCGGCGGATGCCGCATCGGCCTGCTCGAACAGGGCCTGAGTCAGCGCGTCGGCCGTTCGGGTGTGCTCGTTCTGGCGCTCCGTCGCCAGGCCGAGTTTCGCCGCAAGCTCGTCATCGAGCGCGTCGGCCGCGGCGATTCCGAATGCCGCCGTGCGATCGTAGGTATCGGCCTGGGCCGCGAGCAATTCCTGAAGATGCTCGACGATGTTGAAGAAGAGTCGTCTCAGTTCCGAGATCGAGGCCAGGGCCTCACTCGCCAGTCCGAGCGGCTCTCCCGCCGCGCCGTCGGCGTCGCCGGCAAGCACTACGTTCAGCGATTCAAGCGTCGCGGCCGCCTCGGCGCGCAACTGTTCGGCGAGGTCGAAGCGTTCGACGATCGCCTGAAGCTGTTCCGCGTCGGCGCCGGGATCGGCTGCTCCGCGTCCGTCGTCCCCTCCACTCCCGTTGCCTGGTCCACCCCGATCATTAGTGTCGCCGGGATCGCCGCCGCCCCGTGCCCCGGGTTCGCCCGATGCGTCACTCCCAACCGCACCCTGCTCGTCCGCTTCCGGCTCACTCGCGCCTTGCAGTCCGCCCGATCCTTCGCCGTTCCCGGCCGCGCCAGCCGCATTCGAGGCCGCGGCGCGCTCGTCCGCAAGCAAGCCCTCGAGCCGCTCCAGCCGGTCGAGATTGGCATCGACGGCTTCACCGACCGCGTCCGCACGCTCCTCGGTCGAGAGTTCCGCCAGCGGCGAACCGTCCTCCGCCGGTGTGAGCAGCCCAACCGCCTGCGTCTGATCCGCGTATGCGAGTTCGATCAGGTCGCGCAATCCGGCGAAACGTTCGATCGCGCGGTATAGCATCCTGAGCGCTTCGGCCTCGCTCTCGACCGCCGGGCCGAGCGCCGCGGTTGCCAGTGACACTTCCGTGTCGCGCATCGCCGCCAGCGCGGAACGCAGCAACGGCACCGCTTCGCGCACGGCCTCGAATAAGCGCCGCTGTTCCACACTCGCATCGGGCGGCGGTTCGGTCGCCTCGTCTCCGGCGCCAGCGCCGAAGCGCGCCAATACTTCGCCCGTCCGCGCGGAGACATCGTCCTGACGGTTGCCGAGATGCTCGGCATCGAGCCACGGGGGCGGCACGGCGGCGGGTCCGTCTTCGGCGTCCAGACGCAGGTTGCCGCTGGCCAGCAATGCGAGCGCCTGCGTATGCGAGAGCAGCAGCGTCTGGTCCTGGGCAACACGCCTCAGGACGGTCACGGGATCGAGCAGTTGCTCGCGTGCGCGCTTGAGTTCGGCCAGCGCACCTTCCGCACGCTCGTGCGCGCGCTCGGCTTCGAGACGCCTGAGGCGCCTGCGCGCATCGCTGAGCGACTGGCGCGCCTGTTGCAGCCAGGCGTTGAGCGCGTCGAGCTGCAACGCGCGAATGCGTTCCTGCTCCGTGCGTTCGGCCTCGTCCCCGGCTTCGATGAGCGCACGCTCCTCGGCAGCCAGATCGCCGATGCTGCCGGCTTCGGCGAGCAGCGTACGCTCGAGCGTCGCAAGCTCCTCGAACTCGCGCTGGAATCCGATGGGTTCGGCGCCCGCGCCCTCGGCCTCGATCGTCGTGTGCAGCCCGCGCACGCTGTCGCGCAGACCCCGCTGATCGTCGATGATCCGGTCAAGCCGCGCCTCGAGCCCGTTGCCCTGATTGAGTTGATCGGCAAGCTGCTGGATCCGGCGCAGCACGACCTCGAGATTGACGCGGGCGTCTTCGTCGGTCTGCGGCGCCAGCCGGATCGCATCGTTGAACCAAGCCGCGCTCGTGCGCAGCGTCTCGATGGCCCGCTCGGGCTCCCCGGTCTGCTCCGTGTCGGCCCGGGCGGCGAGCGCCACGCCCAGGTTGAACGCCGAGCGGTATCGCAGGTCGATGTCGCTACCCGCCTCGTCGCGCGCCGCGAGAAACCCGTCGAAGGCCGATTCGATCGCTCCGTTGCCGAACTCGTCGAGCGCCAGGTTGTATCGCGTTCGCGGACTTCCGCCGGGCGCGCTGCCCTGCGCGTCCGCATCGACGCCATCCGAATCGCCGGCGATGCCCGCGTCGGGCTCGAGTAGCTCCAGCGCGGGCGGTTCGACCTGCGCCGGTTCGGCCGGTGACTGCGCATCCTGCTGGGCGAGCGCCACGGCTGCCGGCGCCAGCGCGAGCAGGACAAGCGCAATGCACGGATACCGCAGCCCGTGGAAGAACGCCGCGCCGTGCGGATACCGCAACCCGTGGCGGAACGCCGCAATGCGCGGATACCGCAACTCGTGGCGGAACGCCGCGCCGTGCAGATACCGCAGCCCGTGGCGAATCTCCGCGTCGCAGGGAAACCGGCGAGGCGGTCTTCCGCCGCGTTCAGCGGTACTCTTGCCCAGGGCCGCCGAGCCTCTCACGCGTCACCTCCATGCATACCGGCGCTCGAACCGACCCAGACGGCCGCGACGAGCGATCCGAGCGCTGCGAGAACGAACCAACGATAGTGCTCGTTGGGGCTGCGTTGCGCCACCCGGAGCGCGGTATCCGTCACGAGCGGCTCAACGTACGTCTCGACGATCGAATCCAGATCGAGCGCCGAAGTGCCCGCCGGGACGTAGATACCTTCGCTGCGCAACGCGATCTCGCGCAGCAGGTCCCCATCGAGCCTGGAAATGACGACGTTGCCGTCCTGATCCGTCAACACGCTGCGCGCGCCCGTAGCGGGATCGGTCATCGTGATCTCGCTGCCGGCTTCGCTGCCGAAGCCGATCGCGGCAATGCGCACGCCCGCGGCCACGGCCTCGTCGACAGCGTCGAGCGGATAGGAGTCGTGGTCTTCACCGTCGGTAATGAGCAGCATGAGCCTGGGTGCGCCGCGGTTCGGACCGAAGGCCGCAACGGCGCTGCGGATCGCATCGCCGATCCGCGTGCCGCCGAGCGAAACGGAACGCGTGTCGACGTCGCGCAGAGCGAGGCGGAAGAACCCGTAGTCGGTCGTCAGCGGACTGCGCACGCTGCCCCGTCCGGCGAAGACGACCAGGCCGACGCGGTGGCCCTCGACCCGCGAGATGAACTCGCCGATCTCGGCCTTGGCGCGTGCGAGCCGGTCCGGCGCCGCATCCTCGGCCAGCATGCTGTTGGAGACGTCGAGCACGATCATGATGTCAGCGACTGCCCGGCGCGCCGAAACCGTCTCGGCGCCGGCCGGTGTCTGTGGCCGCATGAGGCCGAGCACGCCGAGCACGAGCGTTGCAAGGATGAAGCCGAGCTTGAGCGCGCACCGGGCGAGCGTCTGCCTGCGGGCCAGCCGCGCCTGCATCGTCGTCGACATGAAGCGGCCGAGGCCCTCGCCGCTCCTGAACTCGAGATACGCGAGCAAGGCGACGAGACCTATCGCGAGCCACACGAGGTGGACCCACTGCTGATCGGCGAAGATCAGGCGCTCGATCATGGCGCCCTCACGAATACGGCGCCGCGTGCGAACCAGCCGGCCGCGGCGAGCAGCAATCCCGCGGCGAGCGGGATCGAGAAGAACTCCGCGTATTGCCGGGAGCGTTCCTCGGTAATGCGCGTGCGTTCGAGCCGGTCGATCTCCTCGTAGACGCGTTCGAGACCTTCGGCGTCGGTCGCGCGGAAATACCGCCCACCCGTACTATCGGCGATGTCCTCGAGCGTGGCCTCGTCGACTTCAACCGGCATGGCGCGCAACGCGGTGCGGCCGGTCAGCGGGTCGCGCACGCGCACCGGAGCGAGTCCCGTCGTGCCCGCCCCGATCGTGTACACCCTGACGCCCTGCGTGCGCGCGAGTTCGGCCGCCGCTGCCGGCGCCTCGACGCCGGCATTGTGGACGCCGTCGGTGAGTAACACCGCGATGCGGGATTCCGCCTGCGATTCGCGCAGCCGCTCGACGGCGAGGCCGAGACCGTCACCTATGGCCGTTCCGTCCTCGGACTGGACGCTCACGATCTCGAGATTGCGCGCGATCGCGACGACGTTCTCGTGATCGAGCGTGAGCGGGCTTGCAGTATCGGCGAAGCCCGCGAAGCTCACGAGGCCGATGGCGTCGTTGGGCCTGCCTTCGAGTCCGCCACCGCCAAGCACGAAATCCTCGAAAACATCCTGGACGGCTTGCAGGCGCGTGCGTTCCCGATCGTCCGTGGAGAGATCGAGCGCCTGCATGGAACCGGAAATATCCACGACCATCATGATCGCGATGCCTTCCCGATCGATACGCGTGAAACGCTCGCCGACGCGCGGTCCCGCCAGCGCCACGGCGAGCGCAACGACGGCAAGCGCCAGCAGCGCGTCGGGAAGCCAGGCCAGGCGCATGCGCCAACTGCCGCCATGCTCGGGCAATACCCTGAGCGCGGAAAAGATCACCCGTCCGGGCGCGCGCCGGGCGAGAAGAAAGACGGGCACGGCGAGCAGCGCCAGGGCCAGCAGCAACGGCTCGCGAAACTCGAGGGACATGAGCACATTCATCGGCTTCTCAGGTCGCCTCCGCTGGCCGCGCGCCAGAGCCGCTCGGCGCGATGCCTGTCGTTACGGCGTTCATCGGCATCTCAGACCGCCTCCTGCAACTGCGGTTCCGGCGCCGCTGGCGGCTCGCCGAGGAAACGGCGCGCAAGCGTCAACGCTTCTTCGGACTCGCGCTGCTCGGGGCTGTACGCGGCGAACTTCACGCGGTCGCAGCGTTCGAGGAACGCCGAGAGAAGTTCCCTGCGGGCACCGGAAAGGTCCGCCGAGCGCCGCGCTTCCTGCAGGAACTCCTCGGTCGTGAGTTCCGGCGCACGCACACCGTACTGGTCCTCGATATAGCGCCGCACGATGTCGGAAAGCTCAACGTACCATGCGTCGGCCTCGACCGGCAGCGGCAATCCGCGTCCGGCGAGCGCGTCGAGACGCCGCATGGCCCGATCCCAGGCCGTGATCCTTCGTCGCTCGGCCGCGCGCCGTTGCCAGAACGCAACCGCGAAACCGAGCACGCCGAGCAGGGCCGCTGCGCCGCCGAACCATGGCCAGTTCTGCGCGATGAAACCGCCGCCGAGTTCCGGCAACGCGGCTCTGGGGGGCAGGAGTTCATCCAGCACGGCGCCTTCGGGCAGCACGGACGCCACCTGGATGATGAGTTCCTCGCTGAGCAGTTCGCGGAACTCTTCGTCCTCCCCGGCGTACTCAGGCCGCGCGTCGAGGTACTCGATCCGCAACGGCGGGATACGCTGCCTGCCGCTCATCGGCGGCTGCAGAGTGTAACGCTGCGACGCGACCGACACGCCATCGGGACGCGTCTCTTCGCGCGGCGTGAAGTCGACGATCGAAAAGCGTCCGAGCGCTTCCCCGAAGGCGGGCATCTCGACGGTCACGCCCGACTCCGATTCGACGGTCAGCGTGAGCGACAGCGGGTCGCCGAGCCTGGGTTCGGCGGGCGTGAGCGTTATGGTCACTGTGACGGGGCCTTCCTCGGTCACACGCGACAAGGCCGGCGTGTCGCCTGCCACGCCATCCTGGCCGCCAGACCCCGATCCCACTGATTGCGGTGAACCGCAGGCGGCGAGCGCCAAAGCCAGCAAGACGATCGGCAGCCTCAGCGCGAAATCGTCCGTTCGCGCTACCTCGCGCAGGCGCGCAAGGGAATGGCGGCCGGCAGCCACAACGACAGTAAGCAGCCTCACCGCCGGATCCTCTTCTCGCGCATCCGGAAGAACGCGAGCAACGGCTCGACGACCGATGCCGTGGCGTCGATCGCGATCATGTCGATCCCGGCCGAACGCAGCTCGCGGTTCAACCTGTCGGCGCGCTCGCGCGCATGCTCCTCGATCGCGGCGCGAAACGCCTCGGACTCCGTATCGACGAGTCGTTGCTCGCCGGTCTCGGCGTCCTCGAGCGTGACGAGCCCGGTCCGTTCGAAGCGCTGCTCGCGCTCGTCGGTAATCCGCACGGCGACCACGTCGTGTTTGCGATTGGCGCTGCGCAGCACGTCGAGATAGCCCTCGTCGAGAAAGTCCGAGATCAGAAACAACACGGCGCGGCGTGGCAGCACGCGCCGGCAGAACTCGAGCGCGTGACCGATGTCCGTCGACCGCCGGCCGCGCCGGCCGGTGCGCCGGACGAGTCTGACGAAGTGACGAACGGCGCGGCGCGGCAGCGAAGCCAGCGTCCTGCGGCGCCGCAGGCGCAGCGCAGGCTGCGTCTCGTCGCGGCCGCGCGCGAGGACTTCACGCACGACGCGCAGCGCATGCTTCTGGCCCTTGCGTGGCGGGATGTACTCGTCGACCTGGTCGTGGAACAGCAGCAGGCCGATCTTGTCGTCGTTGTAGATCGCCGAAAAGGCGAGCAGCGCCGAGAGCTCCGCCGCGGCCTCGCGCTTGGAACGATGCGCGGAACCGAAGTCCTGCGAAGGGCTCATGTCGACGAGCAACAGCACCGTGAGCTGGCGCTCCTCGATATAGCGCTTGACGTAGGGCGAGCCGACCCGCGCGGTGACGTTCCAGTCGATCGTGCGCACATCGTCGCCGGGAACGTAGGGACGGACCTCGTCGAACTCGACCCCGCGACCCTTGAATACCGACACGTAGGCGCCGGCAAGCACGTCCGCCACCTCGCGTCCGGTGTGTAGCTGGATTCGCCTGACCTGTTTGACTATTTCCGAGGGCAGCATGGCGCTCGGCTCACGGCACCTCGACGTTGGCGAGGATCGTGTCGATCAGGTCGTCGGCGTCGCGGTTCTCCGCTTCCGCCTCATACGTCACGATGATGCGGTGACGCAGCACGTCGTGAGCGACGCTCTTGACGTCGTGCGGGCTCACGTAGCTTCGCCCGCCCATCAGCGCGTGAGCCTTGGCCGTCTTGACGAGATTCAGCGAGCCGCGCACCGACGCGCCGACCTCGATCAGGTTCTCAAGCTCCGCGAGCCCGGCTGCGGCCGGATCGCGCGTCGCCGCGACGAGTTCCACGGCATAGCGCTTGACCTTGTCGTCGACGAACACCTGGCGCACGACCGAACGCGCATCGAGGATTTCGCTCGCCGCCATGATGCGGGCCGCCTTCGGCTCGCGGCCCGCGCCCGCCATGCGGTCGATGACCCGGACTTCCTCGTCCTTGCTCGGATAGCCGACCTTGAGCTTCATCATGAAGCGGTCGAGTTGGGCTTCGGGCAACGGGTAGGTGCCTTCCTGCTCGATGGGGTTCTGCGTCGCCATGACGAGAAACGGCGCTTCGAGTTCAAACGTATGCTCGCCGAGCGTCACCTGGCGTTCCTGCATGGCTTCGAGCAGCGCCGCCTGCACTTTTGCGGGGGCTCGATTGATCTCGTCGGCCAGCACGATGTTGCCGAAAACCGGCCCCTTCCTGACCGAGTACGTCCCCTCCCGGGGATTGAAGATCTGGGTGCCCGTCACGTCGCCGGGCAGCATGTCGGGAGTGAACTGGATTCGCGAAAAGCTCGCCTCGATTGCGTTGGCGAGCGTACTCACCGTCAGCGTCTTGGCGAGGCCCGGCACGCCTTCGAGCAGGATATGCCCGTCGGCGAGCAGCGCGAGCTGCAAACGCTGTACGAGCGCCTCCTGGCCGACGAGCACCTTGCCGACCTCGGCCCGGACAGCGTCGAAGCGCTCCTGGATTCGCTCGACATCGTCCGAGATTTGTACGGTAGCCATGCCTACCTCCGTTGCAATCCGTGGCAAATGCCCCGCTGCATTCGCCGGAAGACCGCCTCGACGAAGACGGCCGATCGACCGACGTTGCATCCCGCCTGAACGGCGTTACCCGCCACTCTGCCACAACGGCCTTCCAAGCCATTGATATGGATACGATTATGTCTCTCCGGCATGTGTCATGCCGACGGGCCAGAAAAATATAGGTGAATGCGTCCGTTTTTCAAGGGATAAGCCGGCAAAACTCGACGTATTGCGCATCTGCTGCGCATCGACCGCGACAGGATCACGAGTCGCAAACGGGAGTTTCAACACCGGGTGTGCGGGCGCGTAGCGTGAATACCGTGCCGCAGTGCAGGTACGTCGACCGCGCGCCGCACGGCAGACGCGACGCCGGGCGCGCAGCGTGCCGCGCCCGGCGTGACAGGACGTCCGCAACCGCTTACGAGTTCATCGCCCCCAGAATGGTGTCCTTCTGGCGTTCGACGAACTGCTCGAACGATTCGAGTTCGGGATTGAGCGCCCTGGCCGTATCGACGCTGCGTGCGCCGCAGACGGCGCCCTCGAAATCGCGGTAGACCTGGAACATGTTGCCGAGCTCGTCCGCGCCCGGGAAACCGAAGCTGCGATAGGTGTCGGCATCGACGGCGTTGTAGACGCTCGAAACGCCGGTCACCTGTTCTATGGTCGCGCCCATCTCCTCGATCGACAGCATGCCGCCTGCGATCCCGACGGTGGCGCCGACGTACTGCTCGCCGCCCTTGAAGATGCCGTAGGCGACCTTGCCGATGTCACCGGCCGAGATGCCGGCGACCTTCGCGTTGCCGAGCGGGAAGGTCCACGAGTAGCTGCCGTCCTCGCCTTTCTTCGGGCAGAGCCCGAACATGTACAGGTTGTCCCAGTAGAACGAGGTGACGAGGAAGGTCACCGGCAGACCGTCGAACGATGCGTTGGCTTCGGCCTTGGCGTCGAAATGCGGCACGCGATAGTTCTCCTGGAGCATCGGCATACGCGTATCGTCGGCATCCATGAGCGAGCGCGTGTCCTCGAGCGTCGACCAGACGACATGCTGCACGCCCGCGTCCCTTGCGGCGTCGGCGATGTTCGCGGCCTGTTGCTTTTCCTTCTCGGCGGAGAAGTGCTCCCAGAAATTGGTGACCGCATAGACGCCGTGGGCGCCCGCGAACGCGCTCTTGAGACTCTCGACATCGTCGAGGTCGGCGGCCACGACCTCCGCGCCCTGCGCAGCTAACGCCTGCGCCTGTTCCTTGTCCGGATCGCGCGTGATCGCGCGGCATGCGAACCCGCCAGCCGAATCGCCGAGAATCGCGCGGCACAGCCCGCCGCCCTGCGTGCCGGTTGCGCCCACGACCGCTATAACTTGCTTGTCAGCCACTGGTATTTCCTCACTTTTTGTGATGTGGATCGTCGGTGAAATCATGGCGCGCGAGCCGCGCCGCGCGTAGCTTAACACGCCCGGCAGCGGCGTCGCCTCACTCCGGCGCCAAGCGTCATCGGTTCGCGTTGCGAACGGTGGGCGGCCTTGCTTTGCGAACGTGAAATCGCCTCGCCTTGACGGGGCCATCGGCCGCTGCCCATCATCGTGAGGTCATGGTTGCCTGGAGCGAGCCGGCATGACCGAGATCGACCACACTACCAAGGACACCGAATCACCAGGCGCCGAGATCCGGCCTGGCTCGCCCGCTTCTGCGGAGGGCGTCGAGACGAGCGCCGGCGGCAACGCCCTGTCCCGGCGCGAGATGCTCGTGATCGGCGCAACCGGAGCCGCGGCACTCGCGACCGGCGCGTCGGCCCAGGAGGATGCGCCCGCCGCGCCGCCTGTAGCGTCCGGAGCCGTGGCGGGCATGCCGTTTCGCGCCTACGTTCGCCACGGCACGGAGGGTTCTGTCCTGGACCTGAGGCTGCGCGACATCAAGCCGACCCAGGTCCTCGTCCGCACGCGCGGCTCCTGCGGCTGCTACACCGTCACGACGAGCGTACTCGGCGACTTTCCGCAACAGACGCCGACGATCCCGAACCACTCCGGCATGGGCATCGTCGAAGCCGTTGGCGCACAGGTTCGCCGCGTGCGGGTCGGCGACCGGGTGCTCGTCTCCGGCACGCCCTGGTGCGGCCAGTGTCACCAGTGCCTGACCGGAACGCCCGAATGGTGCAACTACCTCGCCCCGGGAGGCGTGCCGAACGATCCGATCGCCGACATGGCCGACGGAACCGGCGTGATCGAGGCCGCGGTCATCGGCGGCCTGAGCGAGATCATCGTGGCCTACGAGGAATATTGCGTGCCGATCTTCTCGGACCTGCCGGACGAGCAAATCGCCATGCTCGGCGACACCGGCGCCGTCGGGATCGCCGCGACGAGCGTCTACGACCCCGTGCAGATCGGCCAGAACGTCGTGATCTTCGGGGCCGGCCCGATCGGCCTCGCCGCCGTGCAGGGCGCCCGCGCACAGGCGGCCGGGCAAATCATCGTCGTCGAGCCTGCGAGCTATCGCCAGGCGCTCGCGCTTGAATTCGGCGCGACGACGGTACTCGATCCGAACGACGACACGGACACGCTCGTCGATCGCATCCGCGAACTCTGCGCGCCGGCGACGGACCGCCTCGACGCGGGTGGCCAGATCGCGGGCCGCGGTCTCATCTCGATGCGCGGCGCTGACCTCGTCGTCGAGGCCTCGGGCTTCGACCGCTATCCGCCTGCCGTTGAGACGGGACCGGATCCGACGGGCCTGCTCGCACTGCGCCAGGCCTGGGAGGTGACGGCTCCGGGCGGCAGCCTCGTGACGCTTGCAGTACAGATCGGCGACATCGCCTTTCCGGGCTCGGCATTCTGCCTGTCGGGCAAACGGATCTACGGCGGCCAGATGGCCGGCATGAACGTGATGCGCGATACCGCGCGCTTCGTCACGGCAATGGAAACCGGCGCGGTCGACATCGGCGCGCTCATCACGTCCACCCCCCCGCTCGACGAGGTCAGACACGGGTTCCAGGGGGTCGCAGACCGGACGGAACTCGGCGTCGTGATCAGCTTCCCGGCGTAACAGCCGAATGTCACGGCGCCGCCGCAACGCATGTAGAATTGCGCACTGGACTTCTGTCTTCGACCTATTACCGGGGGAAATGGCCATGTTGAAGAAACTGGTGTCAGGCGCGATTGTCCTGTCATTCCTTGGCGGATACGCCCAGGCGCAGGACGCCGCACAGACGATCGCCGATGCACAGGCGGCACTGGGCAACGTCCAGTCCATCACGTATTCGGGTTCGGCGAAGTACGTCTCCTTCCAGCAATGCGGCGCGAACGCCACGGCAATGATCTGCCATGGAACTCACGACCCGATGCGGCCGATCATGGGCTACGTCCGGGTGATCGACCTGGAAGCGCCGGCGTCCCGGCACACGGGAAGCACGGTAAACGTCGGGGGAGGCGGCTCGACTACGGTATCGCCCGGAACCTATTTTCAGCAGGTGACGCCTGAACAGGCCGACGTGTCTGAGCCCTGGGGAGGCTCGCTTGAACTCTACATCACGCCGTGGGGCTTTCTGAAAGGCGCTGCCGAAAACGATGCCAGCGCGAGCCGCCAGAGGATGGGAGGCGTCGACTACACCGTACTGAGCTGGAGTCCGGAGGTTCGCGCGCCCTCCGGCGCGAGCTACGTCATCAACGGCTACGTCAATGACGAGAACCTCGTCGAGCGGGTCGAGACCTGGCTTGGCCAGAACATCATGGGCGACATGCACATCGTCGCCAGCTACTCCGACTGGAGGGACTTCGGCGGCTATTTGGCCCCGACGCAGATTGTGCAGACCCGCGGCGGCTGGCCGTTCTTCGAAGTCGCCGTAACTTCCGCAACCGCCAATCCTCCCGATCTCGCAAGCCTCGCCTCCGCACCTGCCGACGGTCCGGGCGGTTTCGGCGGCGGTCAGCAGCAGGCGCTCGAGGTCATGGCCGAGGAACTCGGCGAGGGACTGTATCGACTCACGACGGGGCCGGGCAGCTACGACTCGCTGATCGTCGAGTTCGAGGATCACATCATGATGCTCGAAGCCGGCCAGAACCAGGCGCGCGCGCTGGCCTATATAGAGGAAACGAAGCGCCTCATTCCCGACAAGCCCATCCGCTACATCATGAACACGCACGCGCACGGCGACCACACCGGCGGGATACCGGCGCTCGTGGCCGAGGGCGCGACCATCATCACCCACGCCAACAACCAGGAATTCTTCGAGCGTGCGCTCAACACGCCGCGAACGCTGCTCGACGACACGCTCGCAAGGAATCCGAGGCCGGCCTGGGTCGATCCGGTCGAGGACTACAAGGTCTATTCGGACGGCAATCGCACGGTCGCGATGTACCACATCTGGCCGACGCCGCACTCGAACGGTCTGCTGGTCGCCCACATCCCGCGCGAACGCATCATCTTCCAGGGCGACTTTTCGCTGCCGCCTCCGGGGCAGCCGGGGAACGACCACGTCCGGGCGCTGGTGCCGGCGCTCGAAAAGCTCGGCCTGAGCGACTTCGACCGCTACATCAACACGCACCGGTCGGCGGAACCGCAGACGCGCGATGACCTGTGGAGGGCGGTCGGACGCCAGCCTCCGGCGGCTAACCCGTGAGCCAGACGCGATCGCCGCAGCCAGACGCGCATGACATCGGACTGACGTCCGCGGCAACTCGCAGCGCGGCGATCTCGGCGCAACCGCCGCAACCGGACCCTCTCGCCGTGGGGCTGCCGGCGGTCGAGGCTCCGATCGGCTATATCGACTCCGGCCTCGAACGGGCCGAGGTGCGCGTCTATCCGCCTGACAGCGGGCTCGAGGTCGTGCGCCCGACACCGGCAGACCGCGCGATGGCGATTCTCGATGCGCGTCCCGCAGCGGATCGTCTGAGCCTTGACGAGCACGGTTTCGAACTGCACAGGCATGGCTCGGCGTTCGACGACTTCTACAATGAGGCGGAAGTTCGGGCACATTACTACCCGGAAGTCGAGCAAGCCGTGCGCGATTTGACTGGCGCCGCGGCCGTAGTCGTGTTCGACCACAACGTCCGAAGCGCCGTGCGTGCGGCGAGGGGCGAACCCGGCGTGCGCGAACCGGTCGACCAGGCGCACAACGACTATACGGAGCAGTCCGGTCCCGAGCGGCAGCGCGCCGTGCTCGAGAGCGCGAATCGCCTTGACCTCGCCGGCCAGCATTTCGCGTTCGTCAACCTCTGGCGCCCCATCATCGGCCCGATCGTCGACACGCCGCTCGCGGTATGCGACGCGCGCAGCGTGGCCAGGCGGGACCTCATTCCAACCGACATCCACCACTTCGGCGAAGACGATCTCGAGGCGCCGCGCCATAGCGGCCACGTCTACTCGCTGCGCCACAATCCCGGGCACCGCTGGTTCTATGCTTCGGACATGCAGCCAGACGAGGTACTGCTGCTCAAGTGCTACGACTCGCGCAAGGACGGCCGCGCCCGGTTCATGCCCCACACGGGATTTCGCAACCCCGAATGTCCGAGCGAATACATTCCGCGCGAGAGCATCGAGGCGCGGACGCTCGTCGTATTCGACGCGCGGCGCTGAATGCCGGCGGGGCTCGCGGAACATTGACCGTGGGGTTTCTGAGCGTATGTGGCGCGTGCACGACATAACGCTGTCTGGAACGGGCGGCGGTCGGACGCTCACAGCGGACCACTGGCGAACGGACATCTGAGCTTGCCCATAATCAGGCGCTTTTGTACGATAGCGCGTCAATTCGATCCGCCAGCAGTTCGTTTTCCAATCGATAAAACTTTTGTTTCACGGGTAACGTTTTCACAACAAGGGAGCATCATGAAATCCGGCATCAACAAACGAGCCAGCTACACGAAGCTGGCCACCGCAGTCGCGCTAGCCTGCGGCCTCTCATCGAACGCTTTCGCCCAGGCAGATATTGAAGAGATCGTCGTCACGGGATCGTTCCTCTCCCGTCCCGCCGACCGGCCTCAGCCGGTGGCCGTGCTGGAAGCTGCGGAGATCCGGGCCAATCAGCGCGTTTCGGTCACCGAGGTTCTGCGCGACATGCCGCAGATCAACTCGGCCAATGTCGTGGAGAACTGGAACACGCCCACGAACAGCATCGACCTGCGCGGCCTCGGCGCGCGGTCCACTCTCGTGCTGCTGAACGGGCAACGCCAGACGGTCGACGCCAACTCCGCATCTCAGGTCGATGTCAACAACCTGACCCCGGCCATCATGCTCGAACGCATCGAGCTCGTGCTCGACGGCGCCTCGGCGCTCTACGGTTCCGATGCCGTTGCCGGCGTCGCCAACTTCATCACGCGAAACAGCTTCGAAGGCATCGAGTTCTCGGTGTCGAGTCAGTTCGCGTCCGCCCAGAGCGATGTGCCGGAAGTCCTCGTCGGCGGTCTGTTCGGCATCCAGGACAATGACTACGGCATCGTCATGGGCTTCGAGTACCTGAAGCGCACCAAGGAGCTGCAAAGCGCCGACGTCTTCAGCAACGAGCGGCTTGGCGAAGGCCTGATCACGGGGCTTTACAACCCGGGGACATTCGGCGCCTTTGGAGTTCCGGGCAGTCGACCCGGCTGGTTTGCGGACCCGCTGTGCGGCAGCCCCGAGATCGGCGGCCTCGCGGAGAACGTGATCTGGGATCCCGCCGGCGCCACGGAGCACAACTCCGACGGCTTGCCGTCCCCCGGAAATCCCTTCTGCAGGGGCACGCTGAGCCTGCAGCGCACGATCATCCCGGAGAACGACCGGTTCACGGGCATGGCGGTCGCCACGCGGGATTTCGCCAACGGCACGAACCTGACCTGGGAAGTCAATTACGCGCGTGTGCAGACGCACAGCAGCTTCGGTACGGGCGTACCGCTGCTCGCCTTGCCGAGCCTCGGGGCGATCCTTCCCCCCGAAAATCCCGGCGTCATCGACGCGCATCGGCGCGACCCGAGTTTTCCGCTACAGACCTTCAACCGTATCTTCAGTCGGCAGGCCAGCCCGCTTGAGGGACCGCTGCCCTCCTTCGCGGAGCAAAACACCTTCAGAACGGCCATGTCACTATCGAGCCCGATCAACGACGACTGGGAATGGCGAGTCAACGGCACGGCTTCATGGAACAGCCAGGAGTCGGGGACCTCGGATTCGATCGCCGATCGGTACGCACGCGCCATTCAGGGCTACGGCGGGGGCAACTGCAAATTCGATCAGGTAAGCGGCGCCGCGAACAACCCGAACATCCAGCCGGGCGTCGGCAACTGCCAGTGGTGGAACCCGTTTGCCAGCCGACTCATCGCCCAACCCGGCGATCCGACCTACAACTCGCCTGAGCTCGCCGCCTGGATGACCTACTACGACATCGAGCGTGGCGACTCCGACTTCTTCTCGGTGGAAGCCCTGATCACGGGCAGCCTCTGGGAAATGGCCGGAGGCGCGAGCGGTCTGGCGGTCGGCGTTCAGTACCGGCAACAGGAACTTGACATTCGGGTCGACTCCGTCGCGAAGGACGGCGGCTACGGGTTTGCCCCGCAGGTCATTCAGGACTGGTTCGCATCGCGCGATACCGAGGCCGTTTTCGCCGAACTGGTCATTTATCCGTCGGAGGATCTCGAGCTCGATTTCGCCGTGCGCTACGAAGACACGCTCGGGCTGAGTTCGACCGAACCGAAGATCACCGGGCTCTACACGCCCACCGACAATGTGTTCGTCAGGTTCTCGGTCGGCTCCTCGTTCCGCCTGGCTTCCGAACGCCAGACCTTCGGCATCGGGCCCAGCGGCACGACCATCCGGGAGCTCGGCGGCGAGGTCACGCAGGCCCGCGCGCTCTCTGTCGGCAACCCCGGTCTGCTGCCTGAGGAGTCGGACAACTGGACCGTCGGCCTGACCTGGGACGTCACGGACGACCTGACCTTCGACGTGACCTACTGGAACTACGACTTCACGAATCTCGTCTCGCAGATCGATCCCGACGAGATCTTCCTCGCCGATATCGCGGACGGCTACATCACCGACCCGCGCATCGAACTCTTCCCGGGCGTGCCGACCGAGGTTTGCGAGGTGACCGGCCGCTGGGTAGAGGGCTCCGGCGATCCGTTGCCGGATGGCTGCATCGACGGATTCGACATTGCGCTCTTCAAGTCGTCCTACGTCAACCGCAACGCCGTGGAAACCTCGGGCGTGGACCTGTCCTTCGACTGGAGGACGGACCTCTCCGGCGGTGGACTGTTCGGCCTGCGGCTCGTGACCTCCTATGTGGAGAGCTTCAAGATATCCAACCTTGCAGGCGAACTGATTGAAGCGGTGGGCAACACGCAGGGTGCGGATCTGGGCTTGCAGAACAACCCGCAAATCCGTGCAAACCTGATCACCACCTATGCCAGGGGCAATCACTCCTTCCGCTGGAGCGCGCGCTTCACGGACGGGATCGAGCTTTGGAACCCCAGCCCGCTCCAGGCAAACACCAGCGAGGCCTCCTGGACGCAGCATGACGTCGTCTACACGTATACGCTGCCGTCCTCGAACGACATCAATCTCGCCATTCTCAACGTCCTGGACAACGAGCCGCCCCTGCTGGCCAACTCGTTGACCACGGTGCGCTCGAACCTCTACGACCCGAGAATGCGCATGGTCCGCCTGGAGTACACGCACGCTTTCTGATTACGGTTTGATACCTCTGCACTCGACCCCGCCAATCGGCGGGGTCTTTTTTTCGCTACGATTCGGCCATGAACAGTCTCAACGATCCCGCTGTAGCCGCCTGCATCGCACGGCTGCACGATGGCGCGAGGGGCGACCGCGCCCGGCGCGCGGAACTCTCCGCGCGCGATCGCGCCGACGAATCGCTCACGCGTCTGGGCAGTCTCTACATGGCCGTCTCGCGCGAGGAAGCGCGGCTGCTGTACCTGCTTGCACGCGGCTCCGGCGCGAAATACCTCATCGAATTCGGTGCCTCATTCGGCGTGAGCACCACCTACCTGGCCGCGGCCGCGCGCGACAACGGCGGACGTCTCGTCACGACCGAGGCGCATCCGGACAAGTGCGCAGCGACCCGCGCCGTACTTGCCGAGGCCGGCCTCGACGGGGTCGCTACGCTGCTCGAGGGCGACGCATTCGAGACGCTTGCGGATGCAGGTCCCGGCATCGGTTTCGTATTTCTCGACGGCTGGAAGAGCATGTACCTGCCCATGCTTGAGCTGCTCAGACCAAAGCTCACCGACGGCGCGCTGCTCGTCGCCGACAACATCGACCATCCTGGCGCCCGGCCGTATGCCGACCACGTCCGGACCGCAGACGAGTTCGTGTCTCACTCGCTCGGCAAGATCGAGATCAGTTGCTATTCGGCTTCCGGGTAGCGAACGCGGACGCGTCGCGGGCCGCGACCAGCGTGATCGAGCAGGTACGCAGCCTGGGCACGCCGCAATGACCGACGACGACGGCGCCAGACAGCTTCTGATCGTCGGCCACGTGCCGTCGAAGAACACGCGGCGGCTACGTGATGCCGCGGCTACGGCGGCGCGTGCCTCGATTGATGGCGATAACGTCCGGGTCGTCGTCCTGAGCCCGTTCGAAACGCGGCCCGCGCATGTAATGGCAGCCGATGCCGTGATTCTCGGGACGACGGAAAGTCTCGGCTACATGAGCGGTGCGCTGAAGGATTTCTTCGACCGTTGCTATTACCCGTGCCTGGAACACACCCAGGGATTGCCCTACTGCCTCTACATCCGCGCCGGGAACGACGGGACGGGCGCAAGACGGGGCGTCGAGACCATTGTCACGGGCCTGCGCTGGCGGGCAGTGCAGGCGCCGGTAATCTGCCGCGGCGAGTGGGACGAGGACTTCGTCGACCGGGTCGCCGAGATCGGCGCGGCGATGGCGGCCGGCCTGGAGGCGGGGATTTTTTGAAATGCTCCCGGTGACAGCGAAGCGGCGGCGTCGCACAGTCGATTGACGGGGCGGTTCGGCAGCCCCGGCACGATACGAAATCGGAGGAGGGTTGACTTGACCGCCGTCCACAACGGAAGCGCCACTCCGTCCCCCTCTTGCGGCCTGGAACATCCAACCTTATATTCGTTCCCATAGAGGAATGAATTATGCCCATCACAGCCGATTTGACCATTCGCGAAACCGCCACCCTGTCAGGCGTGCCCCGGACCATGATCGAAAAAGCCGTGGAAGGCCGCGTCCTGAAACCCATTGCGGGTCCCGCCCGCTTTCGTGGCGCTCCGATGCGCTATCTGCCCCTCCGGGCTGTCGCGTACTTCCACGCCCTCAAGGCAGCCGGGCTCACCGACCTTCCGCTCCGCCACAAGCGCTCGATCTGGAAACGCATGACCCGGCTCGAACCCATGAAACTCAGGACCATCGAATTTACGCCCGGCGCAATGCTCGACCTTGAGCGCCTAGCGGCGGACTCGCTCCGCGACGCCGAGCGATACCGGAAAGCGCGCGATTTGTACATCGCAACGGATGCGGACATCCTGGGCGGCACGCCGGTCATCGCCGGAACACGGATAACGGTCCACGCCGTCATGGGGAGGCTGCGGGACGGGGACACCGTCGACGATCTCATGCACGACTATCCCGACGTCCCACGCGAGGCGTTCGAAGCCGCCGAACTCTACGCCAAGGCCCACCCTCTCCGGGGACGCCCGTCCGGCAAGCCGTGGCGCAAGCCGGCCTGAGCGGCGCCCGCGGCAAGTCAGTGCGCCTGTTCCTCGATGAGTGCCTGTCTCCGAGGATCGCTAAAACGCTGAACGCCGAGGGCGTTCACTTCGCCGCGCATCCGCGCGATTTCGGTGGATTGGGTGCGCCTGACCACGAGGTCCTGGCCCGATGCGTAGCGCGGAACTTCATCCTCGTAACGCAGAACGCGCGCGATTTCCGCGCCTTGGTCACTACGCATGATATCCATCCCGGTCTCGTGATCCTGCCGTGCGTCGGTCGAGCCCGTTCGGAGACCCTCCTGCGTGCCGCGATCGATTTTCTGTCCGAACGCGGCGAGCCAATGGACATCATGGTCAATCACGTTCTCGAAATCTCGGCGGACGCGGAGATGACTTTGTGGACGCTACCGATGACGGAAGAATGAGAGCCTGACGATTACGCTCTATCGGCCCGAGGTGCTCGATGCCTACGTGTTCGAATCGCTTCACCAGATCCGCGAAATCACGCGTCGCTGGATCGCCGAATACAACGAGGAATGCCCCACGACAGCCTGGGACGGATACCCCCGACCATGTTCAGACGACAAATCGAGACCGCCAGAAACTCCAATTTGGAGCTGTCTCATTGACGGGGAAGCTTAGGGAGGATCTCGATGGATTTGACGACTGAGAGCTGCGTGCGCCGGTCGATAGCGAAGGCCTGGTATGAAAAGGTCCTCTGTGAACTCGACCGCGTCGCGGGCCGCGACCAGCATGTCGAGCATGTACGCGGCCTGGTCACGCCGCATAGATGACCCGGGCATCCTCAAGTATTGCTTTTCGGCGGATCGGATTGCGGCTGTTCTCCACGGCCGGACGGGTGACTAGATCGACTTGGCGCCCGAACAACTCGGCCAACTCGCGTTCCATCCGAACGATGCCGAACAATCCGGGGGTGGGACGGGAAGCGAACTTGATCAGCACATCAATGTCGCTGTGCGGGCCGAATTCGTCCCTCAGCACGGACCCGAACAGGGCCAGTTCGTCGATGCTCCAGCGCTCGCAGAACGCGGCGATATCTTCCGGCAACGCGGCGATGCGGGTATCCACGATCGCTTTCGCGCTGCTTGAGGAAATCACTACGTCCGGTGTTTCCGCCATCGTTTTGTCTCCAAGGTTCGGCCTGCTTCAACCGCTATTGTACCTTTGCAGGGTTTGCGGCTGCGCCGTGAACCATCCCCAGTTGTCCAGAGGCTCCGATCCTTGTCCTTCCCGACGTAGGAACTCCGCGCGTCCCAAGCTCAGTTTTTGTTGCAAGGAGTTGGATTGCCGTCGATCAAATCGCGCTCGATGGCCCTGAGGTTCCCATCCTCGGCCGCCTCCCCGGCTAGAATGTGCAACCGATTGGCCTTTTGGCAGACGACGCATCGGCGCTTTTTGTGAGAGGTCCAACCGGAAATGATCCGCCCCTTGAGGTCGACCCCCGACCAGCCGATGTAAACGGGCCGGTCACGCACGACGACCTTCCGGGAAAAGACATAAACCCCAGCCGCGGGAGGGACCCCCGACGAATCCATGCGCTTAGGAAAGTCTGAACCCATTCGATAGGTGTTGAATTCGTACCGCTTGCCAGAGCGTCCCCTCCACGTGGTTTTTTTCATTCCTTCGGACCTACTCTAAAGTGCCCACGCTGGACAGCAAGGTGCCGGATTACAAGGCGAAACTTGTAAGTTATTGATTTTGGTGGGCCGTGTAGGGATCGAACCTACGACCAACGGATTAAAAGTCCGGTGCTCTACCAACTGAGCTAACGGCCCTCGATGGGGGATGGTCGCCGCGATGCTGCGAGGCCGTGTCGTCGGGCATCAGGCGATCTCGGCGACGCATCATACCAAGTTCGCGAATCGCGCCCAATGCGCTTGCAGGCGTACCGTCGATGAGACTTGCGAGTTCGCGCCAACGCCAAGGGGAGTCGCATTGACGGTCGCTTGAGACCCTCGCGCGCAGGGATGCGCGCGTGGAGCGTACAGGGAGGTATTCACCGCGTGTCTCAAGCGACCGTCAATGCGACTCCCCGCATCACTGCGCGGATGCGTGAGTGGAGCGTACAGGGAAGTATTCACAGCGTGTCTCGATCGACCGGTGGTGCGCCTCCCCGCATCCCTGCGGTGACGGACGTGGACTAAGCGTAGCGCGTCGGATCCTCGACGCCGGCGGCCGCGAAACCTTCCCGGCGCAGACGGCAGGAGTCGCAGCGGCCGCAGGCGCGGCCCTGCGCATCGGCCCGGTAGCACGACACCGTCAGCCCGTAATCGACGCCGAGAGCGATGCCGAGCTCGATGATTCGGACCTTCGACAACTCGATCAGCGGCGCTTCGATGCGTACGGGTCGGCCCTCGACGCCCTGCTTCGTTGCAAGCGCGGCGAGCGCCTGAAAAGCCTCGATGAACTCCGGGCGGCAATCCGGGTAGCCCGAATAATCGATGGCGTTCACGCCGATGTATATGGCTTCGGCGCCCAGCACTTCGGCCCAGCCCAACGCGAGACTCAGGAACACCGTGTTGCGGGCGGGAACATAGGTGACTGGAATGCCGTCGCCGCCGTGCTCGGGAACGTCGATGTCCGGATCCGTAAGCGCGGAACCGCCGTAGAGTCCGACCGGAACCGGAATTTCGCGGTGCTCGCTTGCGCCGAGCGAAACGGCGATGCGCTTCGCGGCATCAAGTTCCGCCCGGTGGCGCTGCCCGTACTCGAAGCTCAGCGTGTAGCAATCGTTGCCCTCGGCCCTTGCCTGCGCAAGCACGGTCGCCGAATCGAGGCCGCCGGACAGCAATACGACAGCGCGCGCCACGACTACCGGCCCGGAACGTCGCCCCAAAGGACCTTGTGCAACTGCACCTGCAAACGCACGGGCAACCTATCCTCCAGGATCCAGTCGGCGAGCGTGCCGGCCTCGAGTTCATCATGGCTCGGCGAAAAGAATACGGGACACGGCGGCAGCGCGCGTTCGTCAAGCACGCCGCGCACCCATTCGTAATCGCGGCGGTCGCAGATCACGAACTTGAGCGCATCGGATTGGTCCATGAGTTCGAGGTTGCTCCAGAGGTTTCTGTCAACCTCCGCGGACCCGGGCGTCTTGATGTCGACGACGCGGCAGACACGCGAATCGACGGCGCCGATATCGATTGCACCGCTGGTCTCGAGCGAGACTTCGAAGTCCGCATCGCACAGTGCACTCAGAAGATCGGTGCAGCGTGCCTGGGCGAGCGGTTCGCCGCCGGTAACGCAAACGTGCCGCGCATCGTAGCGAGCGACCTCGGCAAGCACGTCCTCGATCGTCCACCAGTCACCGCCGGTGAAGGCGTAGGCCGTATCGCAATAGCTGCAGCGCAGCGGACAGCCGGTCAGGCGCACGAATACGGTCGGCCAGCCCGTAAACCGGGCTTCGCCCTGTATCGAGAAGAAGATCTCGGTGATCCTGAGGCGCTTGTCCGCTTCCCGGCGATCTGCCGTAACGGTCACTTCGCTCAACCGGCCCCCTGCGGGAGGCGCGCCAGCCGCTCGGTCGCAAGCTGCCCCGCTGCGGTGTTCGGGAACTCGCGTGCGACCTGCTCCAGGGCTTCGCGCGCCTCACCCCAGCGCTCCAGTTCATAGTGGCAGTAGCCGATCTTGAGCAGCGCATCCTGCACCTTGGCCGATTGCGGCCAGCCGTCGATGACCTTCTGGAACTCCGGCAGCGCGGCGGTGAACTGTTGGCGTACATAGTAGGTTTCGGCGAGCCAGTACTGCGCGTTGTCCGAAAGGGGACTGCCGGCATGCACGGTCAGGAAATTGCTGAACGCCGCCGCGGCCTCCTCGTAGCGGCGCGTCTGGATCAGCGCAAACGCCGCGTCGTAGCTCGCCTGATCGCCGGCGGCCACGGTACCTGCGGGCAATGGCGCCCCCGGCGGCGCAACACCCGGCGATCCGACGCCCGCCAACGGTTGCGCCCCGCCCTGCTCGAGCGCCTGCAGCCGTTGATCGATGTCGAGATACAGGTCCCGCTGCCGCTGGCCGGCATTGTTTGTCTCGAAGCCCAGCGTTTCGACCTCGCCGCGCAGAGTCTGGATCTCGGTCTGCAGTTGCTGCAGGTTGGTCGCCATCTGCACGAGGCTGTCGTTGTCGAGCACGCGCTCGATCCGGATCAGCCGCGCCTCGAGATCCTGCACGCGCAGGTAAACCGGATCGTCGGCAAGCGACGTCGTCTCGCAGCCCGCCAGGATTGCGCCGGCGACGACCACGGACACTCCACTCAACACGGCTTTCATGAATCGCTCTCCCCTGTTGCCATCCGCCGTACGTTCACGCCGGCGCCAATCCACACGACATCGGCGGGCCGTCGTGCACCGCGGCGGGTCGGCTCATTGCTCGTAGACGAGTTCGACGCGCCTGTTAAGACTCCAGGATCCCTCGTCGCTGCCGAACACCGCCGGCCGCTCCTCACCGTAGCTGATGGTGCTCAGTTGACTGGCCGCGGCGCCCTGGAGCAGCAGGATCTGCCGCACCGATTGAGACCGCCGCTCGCCGAGACCGATGTTGTACTCGCGCGTACCGCGCTCGTCGGCGTGTCCCTCCAGGCGGACCGCGACGCCCGGGTTCGTGGCGAGGAGCCGGCCGTGCGCGGCGAGCATCGCGTTGAAATCGGACCGCACATCGCTTCTGTCGAACTCGAAGTAGACGACGAGGTTCTCCGTCACGAGGGTCTGCTCCTGCGGGCTCAGTTCGCTGATGTCGGCGCCGCCGGGTCCCGGCAAACCGGTCGTGATCACGCTGGAGGACGAATCGTCCGATCCGCCGCCGCCAGCCGGAGGCACTGCGCTCCCGGAAGTTTCTTCGGGAACGGTTACGTCGGAACCTCCGCAGCCAGCGCCGACAAACGCGATGGCAAGACATAAAGCCAGCAGCTTGGATCGAGTCACGATTTGCATCCTCATGGAAATTAAAACGACCAGGGGCACTACGACAATCGGGGTCCTACGATAGACTTCGAGCCACCCCAAATTCAATAACGTCTCACGGAAGCGGATATGGAGACCAGACGGGCTCGCGCACGTCTCCGGCCACCGAGGCAATCTGCCGGCGGATGCGCCCGTCGGAACTGACCGACGCCAATACGCCCCGGCCGCCCTCGCGCGTCGCATAAATGATCTGCGCGCCGTTCGGCGCGAAGCTCGGAGATTCGTCCAGACGACCGTTCGTGAGCACCTGGACCAGGCCCGTGCCGGGATTCACCAGAGCGATCCGGTAGTTGTCCTGGTTGCGGTGCACGACGGCCAGTGAATCGCCGTCCGGCGCCATGCGCGGCCTCGCGTTGTAGCTGCCCTCGAAGGTCACGCGCTCCGCCCGGTCGACCGGCGGAATCGATGGAATCCGGTAGATCTGGGGACCGCCGGAGCGATCGGACGTGAAATAGATCCACTCGCCGTCCGCGCTCCAGGCCGGCTCCGTATCGATCGAGGAGCTTTGGGTCAGCCTCCTCAACACCTGCGTCGCGAGATCGATCGTGTAGATGTCGAGGTTGCCGTCGTCGCGCGACAGCGTGAGCGCGAGCCTGCGACCGTCCGGCGAGAATGCGGGAGCGCTGTTGACTCCCTCGCGCGAAGATACCCGGTCGCGGGCGCCGGTGCGCAGCGTCTGTACATAGATGGCGGAGTACTCGCCCTCGAACGAGACATAGGCGATTCGGCGCCCGTCGGGCGACCATGTCGGCGACATGAGCGGGTCCGGCGAATCGGCGACGACACGTGAATTCTCGCCGTCGGAATCGGCGACGATGAGCCTGAAACGGCGGCTGCCGTCGGGGTTACGCGTTTCATTGACGTAGGCGATGCTAGTGCTGAATACGCCCCGGATGCCCGTAAGCTGCAGGTACACCATGTCGGCGATCCTGTGGCCCGCGGCCCTGAGATCGGCCCGTGCCGTCGACAGGCGGAAACCCAGAAGCTGCTCGCCGCGCAGCACGTCGAAGAGCTGAAACACGATCGTGTAGCGATCCGGGGCAGCCTGGATCAACTGACCGATCAGGAGCACGTCGACATCGAGAATCCGCCAGTCGTTGAAATTGACCTCCGACGCCTGCGTCGGGCGCGACAGCATGTCCGATTCCGGGATCGGATCGAAGCGGCCGCTGTTGCCGAGGTCCGCCGTGACGAGCCCCGCAAGGTCGAACGGCGGCGCTCCGGCTCCGTCCCATCCGAACGGCACGATCGCCATCGGTACGGGTCGCTCGACGCCGCTGCGGATCTCTATGCGGAGCTGCGCATCGGCAGCGGCGGCCGCCACCAACATGGCCAGTGCGAGCGCCGCGTATCGGCTGGACCATGACTCGAGTCTGATCGACGACAACATGCCACCTCCGTAACCGCTATTGCGGCCGTGGCGAACTATCCGCTCCGCAGCGAAAATTCCAGCGCATCGTTGCATGAAATATCGATAACTCATCAACTTTCCATGTCTCGCACCGTCCGAGTGTTTCGTTTCGGGCTGCCGTACGATGCGCCGCCGTGGTTTGCTCTGTACAGGGCTGCTATACATCGGGCCGGAACGTCACGATCAGGTTGCGCTCGAACAGGTTCGGCTGAGGCGGCAGCGGCAGCGGCGAAGCTCGCAGCACCGCCCGTTCGATCGACTGCACCACGGCATCGTCGCCGTTGCATTCCCCGACTCTGACAGCGACGACTTCGCCGCTCGGAATCTGGCTTACGTTCACGACGCACTCAAGATCCGCGGTCGCGCTCGGGGGCCTGTTCCAGTTCTGTTGAATCCGGTTCTCAATCAGCCGGATATATTCGTCGAGCAAGCCTGCCCTTTCGGCCTGGCGCCTGTCCTCCTCGGCCGCGAGCAGGCGCTGCAGCTCGGCTTCTCGTTCCGCCTGGGCACGCGCTTCGGCTTCGGCCTGGCGTCGCCGCTCCTCCTCGGCGCGGCGCTCCGCGGCGAGACGCTCCTCTTCCTCGCGTTGACGCTGCAGCTCGGCCAGGCGCTCACGCTCGCGTTCGGCGGCTTCGGCAGCCTCGCGTTCCTCGCGCTCGCGCTGGTCACGCAGCGCGGCGAGCCGCTGCTGTTCGGCTTGCTCGCGTTCGAGCTGCTCCTGTTCCTGCTGCCTTTCCTGCTCTTCGCGTTGCCGCTGCAATTCCGCGAGTCGCTCGCGTTCGCGTTCGACGGCTTCCTGCGCTTCGCGCTCTTCCTGCTCCCGCTGCCGGATCTCTTCGCGCTCGAGTTCCTCCAGACGCTCCATCTCGCGCTCGACGAGGCTCTCGTCGACGACCATGGCTTCGATCGCGACCTGCCGCGACACGACCCGGGTTTGTGTCGGCAACCAGGCCGCAGCCGTCATCACCACCGCGATCCCGACGTGCAGCGTCACCGACAGGGCGACAGCGACCGGGTGATGGCGGAGAAACGAGCCCATGTCCCTTGCCTGCCTCGAATCCCTACTGTTGCTCGATGGTCTCGAGCGGACCGGTCATGAATCCCACGGTTTCGGCGCCGGCCTGCTGCAGCAACACCATGCCTGTGACGACGCGCCCGTATGCGACCGCCTCGTCGGCCTTGACGAGCACGGGCGTCCCGGCGTTGCGCCTGAGCACGGCGGCGGTTCGGGCCAGGACGGTCTGCTCGTCGATCGGCGCCTCGACATCGCCGCCGACATTCAGAAACAGCCGGCCCTCGCGGTCGATGCTGAGCACGAGCGGCTCGTTGTCGCGCAGGAGATCGGGATCGAGCGGCTCGGCGCCTGCCGCCGGGAGATCGACCGTGATGCCCTGTGTCAGCAGCGGTGCGGTAATCATGAAGATAATCAGCAACACGAGCATGACGTCGATATAGGGTACGACGTTGATCTCGCCCATCAAGCGACGGTGCCGGCCACGGTTCATGGTGCGCCTCCTACGGTTTCAAGCCGTCCGGAACTGCGCTGGAATATCGCCGACAGCTCCTCCATGAAAGTGTCGTAGCGCACCTCCAGACGTCCGACCTGGTCCGCATAGCGGTTGAAGGCGATCACGGCCGGGATCGCCGCGAACAAGCCCATCGCGGTCGCGATCAGTGCTTCGGCGATGCCGGGCGCGACCATCGATATCGTCGCGCTTTGCACGTTGCCGAGCGATATGAACGAGTTCATGATGCCCCAGACCGTACCGAAGAGTCCGATGTAGGGGCTCGTCGATCCCACCGTCGCGAGAAACGCGAGGTTCTGCTCGAGCCTGTCGACCTCGCGCATCTGCGACACGCGCATGGATCTGCGCGCCCCTTCGATGACCTGCCCGGAGGTCATGCCGGCTTCCTGCCTCAACCTGCCGAACTCTCGAAAACCGGACTCGAAAATGCCGGCCATTCCGAGCGGCGTCTTCTCGTTGTCCGAAATATCGCGGTAGACATTTGCCAGATCCACTCCGGACCAGAAGTTGGTTTCGAATTCGTCCGCGGCTCCGACAGCGTCGCGCAACAGCCTGCGCTTGTCGAAGATGACCGCCCATGATGCGACTGACGCTAGCAACAGCAACAGCATCACCGCCTTGACGGGGATACTGGCCGCAAGAATCAGTGACAGTATCGAAAGGTCGCCGCTCATCGGGACAGCTCCCTCGTCAGTTCGTCCGGCAGCCGCTTCGGCCTGCCCCTATCCAGATCCATACACGCAACCTCCGCCTGACCCTCGCACAGCAATTCCCCATCCACGGCGCCCCGCCGCACGCTCTGTTCGAACACCACGCGCGCACCGCGCACCTCGGCGACATCGGCACCCACGTAGAGCATATCGCTCAGGCGTCCGGGTGCCCTGAAACTGGCGCTTATGCCGGTCAACACGAGCGCGATTCCATGGTGCGCGCGAAGCTCGTCATGATCTATTCCGAGGGCTCGCAGCCGTTCGGTGCGCGCCCTCTCCATGAACCTGAAGAAACTAGCGTTATACACCACACCCTGGGCGTCCGTATCCTCCAGATAGACCCTGACCGGCAACGCGAATCCCGTCACGGTCCAGTCCTCCGCCAGGCCATGCGATCCCGCCCGGCAGCTCGCCGAACGCGCCGCGCGGCGCGGCCCGTGCAGCGGGGCTCCTGCCACGGGCTGCCAGACCCCTCAGTCAAAGAGATCGGGAACATCCGACTTCTCCCGGCTCGGCGGCAGTTCGATGCCGAAGTGTACGTAGGCCAGCCGCGTCGCTATGCGGCCGCGCGACGTGCGAGCGAGGTAGCCCTCCTGGATGAGATAGGGTTCGATCACGTCCTCAAGCGTGCCGCGCTCCTCGCCGACCGCCGCAGCCAGACTGTCGATACCGACCGGGCCGCCGTCGAACTTCTCGATGACCGTGAGCAGGAGCTTGCGATCCATGGCATCGAAGCCGTGGGGATCCACTTCGAGCAGGTCCATGGCCGCCGTCGCGACCCGCTCGTCGACGCGGCCGTCGGCCTTGACCTGGGCGTAATCGCGCACGCGCCTGAGCAGGCGGTTGACAACCCGCGCGGTGCCGCGCGAGCGCTTGGCGATCTCCTCGGCGCCGGCGTCGTCGATCGGTAGATCCAGAATGCCGGCCGTGCGCACGGCGATCCGCGCAAGCTCCTCGCAATCGTAGAAATCAAGCCGCTGCGTGATGCCGAAGCGGTCGCGCAGCGGGGACGTCAAGAGGCCCGCGCGCGTCGTCGCGCCGACCAGCGTGAACGGCGGCAGGTCGATCTTGAGCGAACGCGCGCCCGGTCCCTCGCCGATGATGATGTCGAGCTGGAAGTCTTCGAGCGCGGGGTACAGCACTTCCTCGACGACGGCGCTGAGCCGGTGGATCTCGTCGACGAACAGTACGCTCTTCGGCTCGAGGTTGGTCAGGAGCGCCGCAAGGTCGCCGGGCCGTTCGAGTACGGGTCCCGAGGTGTGGCGCAGATCCACCTCGAGTTCATTCGCGACGATGTGCGCGAGCGTGGTCTTGCCGAGTCCGGGCGGCCCGAACAAGAGCGTATGATCGAGCGCCTCCTCGCGTTGCCTGGCCGCCTCGATGAAGATGCTCATCTGTGCCTTGACACGTGCCTGGCCGACGTATTCGTCGAGACGCCTGGGCCTTACGGCCCGGTCGAAGGCCTCGTCTTCGCGGCCGCGACCGGGGTTGACGAAACGCTCCTCGACGCTCATCGCGCGTTCATCCCTTGCACAACCGGAGCAAGCCGGCGCACTTACGTCCGGACATACAGGTCATCGATTCATCCCCTGTGCACCCGGCGCAGGGCCTCGCGGATCAGGTCCTCTGTCGAGAGCTTCGCCGCATCGAGGTCCTGCAGCATCCTGACGGCTTCGGCGGGCTTGTAGCCGAGCGCGAGCAAGGCGCCGTGCGCCTCGCCTTCGGAGCCTGCGGGCCCCGCCGCCGCGCCCGATCCGGCGTCCAGGGCTTCCGGCAGTCGGTCCGCCATCTCGACAAGCAGCCTTTCGGCAGTCTTGCGGCCGACTCCTGGCACACGAGTCAGGCTCACGGCATCGCGGTCCCGCACGCAGCGCCAGAACCCGTCGACGCTGATCCCGGACAGCACGCCAAGCGCGATGCGCGCGCCGATACCGCTCACTTTCAGGAGGCTCCGGAACAACTCGCGCTCGGGCTCGGACGAGAAACCGTAGAGCACGTGCGCGTCGTCCCGGACCAGAAGATGTGTCACGAGCGTCGCGGACGAACCGACTTCGGGCAACTGGTAGAACGTCGACATCGGCGCCTCGAGTTCGTAGCCGACGCCCGCGACATCGAGCGTGAGCCACGGCGGACGCTTGGCCGCGAGCGTTCCCTTCAGGAAGCCGATCACGTCATTTCCGCGAGGCGGTCAAGCACGGTTCGCGTCCCGCGCTCGTGAGCGTGGCACAGGGCCGCAGCGAGCGCGTCGGCGGCGTCGGACTCAAGCTCCTGACGCAGCCCGAGAATCGTCCGGACCATGAGTTCCACCTGGGACTTCTCGGCGGAACCGCGGCCGGCGATGGCCTTCTTGATGTGCCGGGCCGAGTACTCGTAGATCGGTATTTCCGCCGAAAACGTACCGCACAGGGCCGCAGCTCTGGCCTGACCGAGCTTGAGCGCGCTGTCGGCATTGCGGTGCATGAAGACGCGTTCGACCGCCACCTCGTCGGGAACGAACGTTCGCACGAGACCGTCGAGTGCATCGAAGATGGTCTTGAGCCGATCGCTGTGTTCTCCCGCCGTGCGGACCGAACCCCATTCGACCGCCGTCGTCGACCTGCCCTCCAGATCGACGATCCCGTAGCCCGTGATTCGGGAGCCGGGATCGATACCGAGGATTCTGACCTTGCCGCTCATCGATTCGCTGCGCGTTCCTGCCTCAGCTCGTTTGCCCTGCGGAGTTTCGTCCGGGCTGGCCAATCAAGAGTCTCATCGAATGCGTTCTCCCGGATCAGGCCGATTCCAGGACGGGGTCGTCCGGAAACTCGGCGTTCGAGTAGACCTGCTGGACATCGTCCAGATCCTCGAGCATGTCGAAGAGCTTCGATAACGTTTCGACCTGACCGGGATCGACAGCGAGCCGGGTGGATGCGCGCATCGTCACCTCGGCGTGCTCGGGCTCCAGACCCACGCCGCGCATCGCGTCGTTGACTGCCGCGAAGTCCTCGGGCTCGCTGAGCACCTCGAGGCTACCGTCGTCGCTGGAAACCACGTCGTTCGCGCCGGAATCTATGGCGGCATCCATGACGCGGTCCTCGTCGCTGCCGGCCGGATAGCTCATGAGGCCCACATGCTCGAAGAGATAGGCCACCGACCCGTCGGCGCCGAGGTTGCCGCCGAACTTCGTGAATGCGTGGCGTACTTCGGCAACCGTGCGGTTGCGGTTGTCGGTCAGGCAGTCGACCATGACGGCCACACCGCCCGGTCCGTAGCCTTCGTAGCGCGCTTCCTCGTAGTTGTCGCCGTCCAGACCACCCGCGCCGCGCTTGACGGCACGTTCGATGTTGTCCTTGGGCATGCTCTGCGCCCTGGCCTTGTCGATCGCCAGGCGCAACCGCGGGTTGCCATCGGGGTCGCCGCCGCCGTCGCGCGCCGCCGTCGTGATCTCGCGGATGAGCTTCGTGAAAATCTTGCCGCGCTTGGCGTCCTGCGCCCCTTTCCGAAATCTGATGTTCGCCCACTTGCTGTGGCCGGCCATGCGCGTGCACTCCCGCAAAGTGCGAATGAACCACGACACCCGAGCGGCCCGCGCCCCCCGCGTGTCCGGTTGGGAATTATCCCGTAACTCCAAAACGGCGGCGCTCCCACAAATGCCGCCGTTGCCTATCATAACGGGATTCGACAAGGAGTGCGCGAGCTTCGACAGGGTCGGCGCTTCGCCGAATGATAGCCATGCGGCGCACGATCCCGTTCCCTGGACCGGTGCGACGCCCCGGCTCGGCCGCGGACCGGACCTGCCGGAAAGCCTGCGCAAGCTACCGACAGTCAGCGATTGAGCGCGTGGATCGCCCGCTTGTCGGCGGAGAGCGCCGCCTCGTGCAGCGCCTCGGTCAATGTGGGGTGGGCGTGGATCGTGCGCTGCAGATCCTCGGCTGACGCGGAAAACTCCATCGCGAGCACCGCCTCGGCGATCAGTTCGCCCGCCATCGGCCCGACGATGTGCAGGCCCAGGATCTCGTCGTACTCCCGGTCGGCGATGAGCTTGACGAGGCCCGCGGCCTGTTGCAGCGCCTTGGCGCGGCCGTTGGCGCTGAACGGAAAAGTGCCGACCTTGTAGTCGCGCCCGTCGGCCTTGACTTCGGCTTCGGTCTGGCCGACCCAGGCGATTTCCGGCGCCGTGTAGATCACCGAGGGGATCGTCGCGTAGTTCATCTCTGCCGCATGGCCGGCGATGAGTTCGGCGACCATGACGCCCTCTTCGGTGCCCTTGTGGGCCAGCATGGGACCGCGCACGACATCGCCCACGGCCCAGACTTTCGGCGCGCTGGTCCGGCAGCTCTCATCGACGATGATGAAGCCGTTGTCGTCGAGTTCGACACCGGATTCCGCCGCCAGCAACCCGTCGGTCACCGGACGCCGTCCGACACAGACGATGAGCTTGTCGACCTCGAGTCGCTCCTCCCTGCCGCCCGCTTCGTAGTTGATCGCAACGCTGTCGCCGTCGGCCTCGGCACCCGTGACCCTGGCGCCGAGCCTGATGTCCAGACCCTGGCGCTTGAACTGCTTGAGCGCGTCGCGCGCAACCTGCTCGTCGACCATGGGCAGGAAGGCGTCGAGCGCTTCGAGCAGCACGACGTCGGCGCCAAGGCGACCCCACACGCTGCCGAGCTCGAGCCCGATGACGCCGGCGCCGATCACGCCGAGCCGTGCCGGCACTTCGGAGAACTCGAGCGCGCCTGCCGAATCCACGATGCGCTCGCCGTCGAAGGGCGCCACGGGAAGTTCGATGGGCGTGGAGCCCGTGGCGAGCACGACATGCCCGGCAGCGAGCAACCGGCTTGTGCCGTCATCGCCGACGACTTCGACCTTGCGCTCGCCGAGCAGCCTGCCACGCGCCTGGATTGCGGTGACGCCCGCCGACTTCAACAGTGCCTCGATCCCCGCCGTGAGCTGCTTCACGATGCCCCGCTTGCGTTTCTGCATGGCGTCGAGATCGAGTCCGACACCGTCGACCGAGATGCCGTGAGCGGCGAATTCCGATCCGGCCCGGTGGTAGAGTTCCGATGATTCGAGCAACGCCTTCGACGGGATGCAGCCCACGTTCAGGCAGGTGCCGCCAAACTGGCGAGTGCCGTCGGCGTTGCGCCAGTCGTCTACACAGGCGACCGACAGACCAAGCTGCGCTGCCCGAATCGCCGTCGGATAGCCTGCCGGACCCGCGCCGACGACGACGACATCGAATGATTGTTCGCTCATGGGTAGTGTTCCGTCCCTCGGAAATCTCTGTCCGGTCAGACCTGCAGCAGCAGGCGGGCGGGATCTTCCAGCCGCTCCTTGAGGTGGACCAGGAACTGTACGGCCTCGCGTCCGTCGATGATGCGGTGGTCGTAGGTCAAGGCGAGGTACATCATCGGCCGTATGCAGATCTCGCCGTCGACGACCATCGGCCGTTCCTCAATCTTGTGCATACCGAGAATCCCGCTTTGCGGCGGGTTCAGGATCGGCGTCGACATCAGTGAGCCGAACACACCGCCGTTCGTGATGGTGAAAGTCCCGCCGGTCAGTTCCTCCATACCGATCTCGCCGCTGCCCGCCCGCGTTACGAAATCGTCGATGGCGCGCTCGATCTCGGCGAAACTCATGAACCCGGCGTCGCGGAGCACCGGCACGAGCAGGCCGCGATCCGTCGAGACGGCGACGCCGATGTCGAAGTACTCGTGGTAGACGATGTCCGAACCGTCCACGGACGCATTCAGCAACGGGAACTCGCGCAGCGCCTCGGTCGTCGCGCGAATGAAGAACGACATGAAGCCGAGCTTGATGCCGTGTTGCTGCACGAACCGGTCGCGATATTGCCTGCGCAATGCGATCACTTCGCTCATGTCGACCTCGTTGAACGTGGTCAGCATCGCGGCGGTCTGCTGTGCCTGCACGAGTCGCTCCGCGATGCGCGAACGCAGACGCGTCATCGCGACCCGCTGTTCGCGCCGTTCCGGTGCGGCAACTTCGGGTTCGTCGGTCCTGAGCGGCGGCGCCAGATCGTCGAGTCCGACGTTCGTCTCGCTGCGGCTCGCGATATAGCCCAGCACATCCGCCTTGATGATCCTGCCTTCCTTGCCGGTCCCCTCGATGAGCGTAGGATCCAGGTCGTGTTCCTCGACGAGCTTGCGCACGGCCGGGCCCATCCTGGCGGGCTGCGGCTCGGACTCGACCGCTGACTCATGCGGCGCCTCGGCGGCGCGCTGCGCCCGGGCAGGCGCGGGTTCGGTCCGTGCAAGCTTTGGCGCGGACGACTGCCGTGCTGCAGAGGGTTGCTCCGCAGCGGCCGCAGCTTGCGCCGGAGCGGGATCGGCCTCAGCCCCGGTCGCACCTTCCTCGAGCACGGCCAGCGTCTGCCCGCTCGTGACCGTGGCACCATCCTTGATCTTTATTTCCTTTATTATTCCTTCAATTGGACATGGAACCTCAAGTACTACTTTATCTGTTTCGAGGTCCACGAGGTTCTCGTCGCGACGCACCGCATCCCCGGGTTTGCAGTGCCAGGCGACAAGTGTCGCGTCGGCGACCGACTCCGGGAGCTGAGGCACCTTGATTTCGACGCTCACCGCTGATTCACCCCGAGCCTGTATTCACTTCGCCGGGCGCCGCGCACGGTTGCCGCGTCGTGCGGGGCTCGATGCGGCAAACGCAGTGGCGACGACGTCACGCTGCCTGCGAACGTGCAACTCATGGATTCCGGCAGCGGGCGCTGCAGCGCCGCGCCGGCCCGCGTACAGGAGTTCATGCCGGTCTTCGAGCGGCTCCTGCAGTCGGTGTCGAATCTGATACCAGGCGCCCTGGTTCTGGGGTTCCTCCTGGCACCAGACGATTTCCGTCGCGTTCGGCCAGGCCGAGATCGTGTGCGCGTACTCCGCTCGCGGGAACGGGTAAAGCTCCTCGATACGAACGATCGCGACGCTGTCCAGTCGTTTCTTGCGGCGTCGCTCGGCCAGCTCGTAATACACCTTGCCGCAGCAGAACACGATGCGCTTGACCCGTTCCGCAGACAGCGGCTCGGTCTCGTCGATCAGCCTCCGGAAACGGCCTCTCGAGAGATCGCTGAGCGAGGATACCGACTGCCGGTGGCGCAGCAGGCTCTTCGGCGTCATCACGATGAGCGGCTTGCGCAACGATCTGATCATCTGCCGTCGCAGCAGGTGGAACATCTGCGCGGGCGTCGACGGCACACAGACCTGCATGTTGTGCTCCGCGCAAAGCTGCAGGAATCGCTCAAGCCGGGCGGAGGAGTGCTCCGGGCCCTGCCCTTCGTAGCCGTGCGGCAGGAACAGTGTCAGTCCCGACAAGCGATTCCACTTCGCTTCGCCGGAACTGATGAACTGGTCGATCACGACCTGTGCGCCATTGGCGAAGTCGCCGAACTGCGCTTCCCAGATCACCAGGCAGTCAGGCGCCGTCGTGCTGTAGCCGTACTCGAAACCGAGCACCGCTTCCTCCGACAGCAGCGAGTCTGCGATCGTGAACGCGCCGGGATCGTCAGCGACGCGGCTCAGCGGCGTCAGCACCTCGCCGTTGTCCACGTCGTGAAATGCGGCATGACGATGGAAGAACGTGCCACGCCTGCTGTCCTGGCCGATCAGGCGTACCTGATACTTCTCCGCGAGCAACGAGGCGTAAGCCAGGCATTCGGCGAAGCCCCAGTCGAGCGGCAGCTCGCCGGCGGCCATCTGTCTGCGGTCCGCGACGACTTGCTCGACGCGCGGATGCAGCCTGAACGTATCGGGGACGGCGTTGACGATTCCTGCCAGCCGCTCAAGCTCCGCTTTCGGCACCCTGGTGTCGGCCCGGGCGCCCAACGAGGCTTCCCTGTACTGGCTCCAGTCGACAGTGTGCTTGTTGCCGATCATGCCGAGCGCCGCTTCGTTGGTGTTGCGCCCCTCGTCGAGGCAGCGGCGATAGTCGTCGGCGAGTTCGCGCTCGGCGAAGTCGCTCGTTACTCCGGCGTCGATGAGCTTGCGCGCGTAGCGGGCGCGCACGCTTTCGTGCTTGCGGATCGCAGCGTACATCAACGGCTGGGTCGCGGCAGGCTCGTCGGCCTCGTTGTGACCGCGCCGGCGGTAGCACACGAGATCGATGACGACATCCTTGTGAAACGCCCGCCGGTATTGCAATGCGAGCTGAACGGCGGCCACGGCGGCTTCCGGATCGTCGCCGTTGACGTGAAAGACCGGCACTTCGACCATCTTGGCGACATCCGAGCAATAGACCGTGGAACGCATGTCGCCCGGTTCGCTGGTCGTGAACCCGATCTGGTTGTTGACCACGATATGTATCGTGCCGCCGGTGCGAAACGCACGCGTCTGCGAGAGCTGGAAGGTCTCCGTGACGACGCCCTGGCCGGCGAGCGCCGCATCGCCGTGAATGAGGATCGGCAGGACCAGATCGCCTTCGGCGTCGCCGCGCCTGTCCTGGCGGGCCCGGACGGAGCCCTCGACGACCGGATTGACGATTTCGAGGTGCGAGGGATTGAACGCAAGCGCGACATGTACCGGGCCGCCGGGCGTACGAATGTCCGCGGAAAAGCCCATGTGATACTTGACGTCGCCGGTGCCCTTGAGCGTCCTGAGGTCATGGTCGCCTTCGAACTCCGTGAGCAGCTCCGGCGGCGACTTGCCGAGCACGTTCACGAGGACGTTGAGTCGGCCGCGGTGCGCCATCCCGATGTCGATCTCCTTGACGCCGAGCATACCTGCCTGCTGGATCGCGTCATCGAGCATCGGAATCAGCGTTTCTGCGCCTTCCAGCGAGAAACGCTTCTGGCCGACGTACTTCGTGTGCAGATAGCGCTCGATACCTTCGGCGCGGGTCAGGCTCTTGAGGATGGTGCGCTGCTCGTCCGCACGGATTCGCCGCTCCGCCATGCGCGTTTCGAACCGTTCGCGCAGCCAAAGCCGTTCGCGGGCGCGCGAGATATGCGCGAATTCGACCGCGAGCTTGCCGCAGTAGATGCGCTTGAGCAGCCCGAGAATGTCTCGCAGCTTCATGCGGCTTCGATCGGCGCCGGCCAGCCCGCCGGTGTGGAACTCGCGATCGAAATCGGACTCGTCGAGGCCGAGGTAGTCGAGCTTGAGCACCGCGGGCATCGGCCGTTCCCAGAGCCCGAGCGGGTCGAGATCGGCGATCAGATGACCGCGCAGACTGTAGACCTGAATGAGTCGCGAGACCGCCGCCTGCTTCGCGCCCGTCTGGCCGCTGGCCCCTGAGGCCGCACGCGCCTTGCGCGCCGCCGGCGTTCCGTTGCTGCGAACGCGCTCGCCGATCGCCTTGACGATCGGACCGTGCGCGATATCGCCAAGCTCGGAACCGAGCGCTCTGAAGTAACGGCGCCACACGGCGGGCACGCTGCCGGGCTCGTTGAGATACGCCTCATAGAGCCCTTCCACCCAGGTCGCGTTCGCGCCTTGCAGCGGTGTCGATTCGTACTGCTGTTCGAATAGCGTGGTCATGCGGCCCGCACTGGCACGGGAGCGGCATGCACGCGCGGGACGGCTGCCGCCCGGACCGGGAAAAAGCCGCGCTAGTGTATCCAAACCCCGTTCAAGATAAAACGCGGATCATGGGCGGTAACGAAGGCAGGTGGTGAATTCGTCCTTTTGGCTCCAGGCGTCCTCGCAATGATGCGGGGAGTCGCATATACGGTCGCTTGAGAAACGCGGTGAATAAAACCCATTAACCACCGCGCGAGCATCCCAGCACGCCAGGGTATCAAGCGACCGGCTATT
>JAJEGN010000008.1 GCA_022819855.1 Gammaproteobacteria bacterium
TACGGGCCGCTTGAAACCCTCGCGCGCAGGGATGCGCGCGCGGAGCCTCCAGGGATGGATTTACGGCGTGTTTCAAGCGGCCCGTAGTACGACTCCCCGCAACAAAGAGTCGACGCCCGCCGAGCCTGCATGGACGTATTCACGGCGCGTTTCAAGTGGCCCGTAGTGCGACTCCCCGCAACAAAGAGTTGACGCCCGCCGAGCCTGCATGGACGTATTCACGGCGTGTTTCAAGCGGTCCGCAGTGCGACTCCCCGCAACACCGCGACAACGCGCACGACGACCCTGCCTGGACAAATTGACCACGCGTTTCAAGCGGCCCGTAGTGCGACTCCCCGCACGCCTGCCCTGACGTTCCCGGCAAGCCGGCTCAGTCCATCTCGGCCAGTTGCTGAAGTAGCTGGCCCTTCGGGCTGTCGGCCGGGACGAAGCGCTGCACACGCTCGCCGGCGAAAACCTCGCCCGTGTAGATGTTGCCCTCCGAGTCCACCGCGATCATGTGCAGCCCGAAGAACTGGCCGCCGTTCTCGCCCATGTTGCCCATCTCGCCGACGAGTTCTCCCGTCGCACGATCGAGGAACCAGATCCGGTTGTTCGTGAGGTCGGAGATGAACAGGAACTGCTGCTCCGGATCCGGCGAGAACGCCACGCCGCCCGTCGAGCCGCCGACACCCGTACCCGGCGCGAGGATGAATTCGTCGATGAAGTCGCCTTCCTTCGTCGTCACGTGGATGCGGTTGGCGTTGCGGTCGGCCGCGTACACGAGGCCGTCGTTGGAGACGTTGATCGTCAGGTGGCCGACGAATTCGGGCGGCATCGGGCCGTTAGGCGTGTATTCGTGATCGGCGTCGTCCGTGCTGATCTCGGCCAGCGGCTTGCCGTAGGCGCCCCAGCCGCGCTTGAACTCGAAGGTATCGAGGTCGAAAACGAGCACGCGGCCGCCGAGATAGTTGTCGGCCACGTACATCTCGTTGTCCGCCTCGATGATGCGGATTTCCTCGAGCCCGCCGACGATCATCGGGGTCTCGGGCGGATACGTCTCGCGGAATGCCGCACGAGCTTCGGCACGCATGGCCAGCGCCGCTGCATCCGGTCCCGGGCCCCTTGACTGCGGCAGGAAGCGAAAAACCGCACCGACGCCGCCTTCGCCCGGAGCGCGGTCGGCCGGTGGCCGCAGACCAACCGGCGCACCGTTCTCGCGCTCGGGTGTCCGCGCGACCTCCGCAACGACTTCGCCGGTCCTCGGGTCGTATTTACGCACCGTGTCCTGCCCGATGTAGACGAAGCCCTCGCTGTCGACATCCATGCCGTGCCCCTGCGGGGCATCGAACGACCCGATGACATTGCCGTCCCTGTCCAGATGAATCATCGACGGCGGCCTGACGCAACATAGCGCGAGCGGCGGCGAATGCTCCGCGTGCAGCTCGATGGCCGTGAGGTCGTTCGGCCGGTTCAGCACCCAGACGTTGTCGTTCGCATCGACGGCGAGCCCCGTGACGCCGCCGATCTTCCAGTTGTTCGGATACGGGTTCGGCCAGGTGGGGTCGAAGATGTAGTTGGGGACGGCCTGCGCCCGCGCTTCGCTACCGGCAATAGAGGCCGCAAAGATGGCGGCGGCCAGCGACACGAGCATACCCGCGATTCTCGGAGTCGTTTTCATGATTGGATCCCCCGGCGACGGTTTACTGCGCCTCCGAGTCTAGCAGTCCGTCGTGTGAGTCGCACTGCTCTGGACGGGCGAAACGGCCAGGCGGTCCAGCGAACGCCGCGCCACCCCCGTCGAATCAGCATCGTTTGCCAAAGACTTGCCTGGCGCTGCCGCGTGCAGTAGATATCTGCGCGACGCTGTCCAATGTGCCAACTACCGCTCAAGAGGCGCCGCCGCGATGAAACCAGACCTGAATTCGCTCCATCCCGACCGTTGCAGGCCGTTACGCGGCCTGAATCCGCTGTCCTGCCGCTCGTGGCTGCTGGTCGCGCTGCTCGCGTTCGTTACAGCTTGCGTCACGAGCCCCACGGGGCGCCGACAGCTCATGATCGTCTCACCCGAGGTTGCTATCGCGGAGTCGGCGAATGCCTATGTCCAAACAGTGCGGGAACTCGACAACGACGACGAGCTGCTCGACGATCCCGAACTCGCTCGACGCGTCGAGGAAATCACCGGGCGCGTGGTTGCCTCCGCCGTGCAGCGGTATCCGCACACCGCCGACTGGCAATGGAGCGTTGCGCTCATCGACGATCCGGAGACCGTGAACGCCTGGTGCATGGCCGGCGGCCGGATGGCGGTCTACAGCGGCCTGATCGAGCGCCTCGCGCTGACGGACGACGAGTTCGCCCACGTCATGGGCCACGAGGCGTCCCATGCGATCGCCAATCACACGGCCGAACGTATGTCGCTCGCCTTGCTTACCCAGTTGGGGATCGCGGTGGCCGCAAGAGACGGCGACGAGAACAACCCCGCGGCCCTTTCCGCCGCCGCGCTTGCGGCGCAAGTGGCGATCACGCTGCCGAACAGCCGCACGGCGGAATCGGAAGCCGACCGCATGGGCATGGAACTGGCGGTGCGTGCAGGCTACGACCCGGCAGCTGCGGTCAGCGTGTGGAGCAAGATGGAAGCGCTCGGCGAATCTCGTCCGCCGCAGTTCCTGAGTTCACATCCGAGCCCTGACGATCGGCGTGCACAACTTGCCGCGCTCGTCGAGCAGATGGGCTCGCTCGCACCATCCTCCCCGCCGCAACCGTATCCGATCGACATCGTGAACTGACTCCGGCCGACTACAAGCCGGCGAGTTCGAGCAACTCGCGCGGGTGCCGGTTTCGAGCCTCAGCGTAAATCGGCCTCACGGCATCGACGAACGCCGCAGCCTCCTCCGGTGGGAGTTCGAGGATCTCGCCGCCAGCTTCGCGGATCGCTTCAGCCGCCTCTATTTCCTCGGCGTCCTTGAGGCCGCGCTGAAACGCCACGGCGTCCCTCACGGCGAGGCGCAGTTCAGTCTGCAGCGCCGCGGGCCAGGCATCAAACGTCTGCCGGTGCACGAAGATCGGACGCGAGATATACGAATGACTGCTTTCGGTATGAAAGCGGTGGAACCGGTGGACGCCATAGGTCACCGTGTTGGCAAACGGGTTTTCCTGGGCATCCAGCGTGCCCGCCATGATTCGCTCTATGGCTTCGGTGAGGTCCATGATCTCGGGACTCGCTCCGAGCAATTCGAAGGCGCGCGCATGGACCTGGCTCGGCAGCACCCGTATCGCCATGCCCTGAAGGTCCGCGAGCGAGCGCACGGGTCTGAGCCGGTTGGATATATGGCGCAGACCGTTCTCGAAGTAGCCGAGGATCCGGAAGTCCGTTTGGGCCTCGATGGCGGCCGTGAGACGTCGGCCGAGTTCCCCGTCCATCGCAGCGCGCGCCGTCGTGTTGTCGGTGAAGAGAAACGGCAGGTCCACGATGCCGAGATCGGAGATCCTCTCGGCCAGATAACTGCTTGACTGGTAGCCGAGCGTAAGCACCCCCTGCTCCACCAGCCACAGGATGTCGAGCGCCCGATATCCGAGATCCAGGATGTTGTAGACGTAGCGCACCTCGACTTCGTCGCCGAAATTCGCTTCGAGCCTGTCGCCCATGCGCTTCAGTGCGAGACTGAAACTCGTCGTCGCCGGGCCGTAGCCACCCATGACGATGCGAATGGGGCCGTCCGCCGCCGACCGCTGCGCCCGGACCAGCGGTCCGCTCCACGCAGCCGCGATCGTTCCTGCGCCGACAGCGGCTGAAGTCTTGAGAAATCGTCGTCTCGACATGGCTGCCCTCCGATCAGGATCGTCCTGCGTGCTGTGCGCCCGGTGCGTCGGAACGCGTCGCGCAATCGCTCATTCGAACGTCCGATCCCGCCTGCTGATCCATGGTGCAGACCGTGGAGTGCAGGCGCAAGCCGGCTAGCGAACGACACAAAGACCCTGGAGACTCGGATCGCGCCGAAAATCCATGTAAACTGGACCTGCACGTATTGCACTTCACGTGATCACGGACTTGAGGTGGGAGTCGGTCCGTAAAGGAGGAGGCGTTATGGTTTCCAGAAAATGGATTCTCGTCCTGTTGCTGCTTGGTGCCTCGAGCCCCGGGTTCGCCCAGCAAATCGAGGACTTTTCCGACGCGATAGAGATGTTCAGGCAGGTGCCGGAAGTGGGGCCGTATTTCGATACGGCCTACGGTTTCGCGGTCTGGAACAGTATCGCCAGGGGCGGTCTGGGTATCGGCGCGGCCACCGGCCGGGGCCAGGTCTACGTCAATGGGCAGGTCACCGGGTTCAGCCGTCTGCTCGACGTATCATTCGGCCTGCAGGCCGGCGGACAGGCCTATCGGCAGATCATCTTCTTCGAGGATCGCCTCGCCTACGACGAGTTCACGCTCGGTAACTTCGAATTCGACGCGTCGGCATCTGCCGTCGCCGTCACGGCCAGCGCCCAGACCTCGTCCGGCACCCAGGGCAGCCAGGCGACAGTCGCCGCGTCGGGCGCCGGACGCGCGCTCGCAAGCGGCGGATACCAGAACGGTGTGCGGGTTTTCACCATGGCCATCGGCGGTCTGATGGCGCAGGTCACCATCGCCGGGCAGAAATACAACTTCCGCTCCGTGCGGTATCCGGATACCGGCGCCCCGGTGACGCCGCAGTAATGCCGTAACGATAACAACCAACCCATCGCGGCGGGCTGAACGTGGCACCGCGATGATGCAGGCTCGCCAGCACGGAAAATGCTACGCTTGCGCGTCACGAACCGCCGCCCGCGGAACCATGGGGATGGAAAAACAGCGATGAACATGACCGATCCGCGCGACACGCTCGCCAATACGCCGATGAGTGTTCTGCAGATCGTTGCTGTTGCGCTGACGCTCGCCCTGTGCGCGCTCGACGGTTTCGATGTGCTGTCGATCAGCTTCGCATCGCCGGGTATAGCCAGGGAGTGGGGCATCAACCGGGCGGAGCTCGGCATCGTGCTGTCGATGGAACTGATCGGAATGGCGATCGGCTCGCTGTTGCTGGGCGGCGTGGCCGACAAGATCGGCAGGCGCAAGACGATTCTCGGCTGCCTCGTGCTCATGACCGTCGGCATGTTCATGGCGACGCAGGTCTATGGCCTGATCGATCTGTCGATCTGGCGCGTGCTGACGGGCCTCGGTATCGGCGGGATGCTGGCTGCGATTACCGCCACCGCCGCCGAATTCTCGAACAGCAAGCGCCGCGATTTCGCGGTTTCCATCATGTCGATCGGCTATCCGATCGGCGCCGTGGTCGGCGGCATGATTGTCGCGGTATTGCTGGGGGGGAACGAGGAAAACTGGCGCTACGTGTTCTATTTTGGCGCGGCCGTCACGGCGGCTTTCATCCCGCTGGTCTACTTCTTCGTGCCGGAGTCGATCCACTGGCTTGCGCGCAAGCAGCCCGCGGGCGCACTCGAACAGATCAACGCGACGCTCAAACGCATGGGACACGACGCCGTCGCAGCGCTGCCCGAAGTGAAGCTCGAAGAGCGCAAACGTTCGATCGGCGATATTTTTTCGCCGCAGTTGGTCCGGATTACCACGCTGCTGACCGTGGCGTATTTCCTGCACATCACGACGTTCTATTTCATCGTCAAGTGGATTCCGGAGATCGTCGTCCGCATGGGCTTCGACATCTCCCAGGCCGGGGGCGTACTGGTCTGGACCAATGTCGGCGGCGCCTCGGGCGGCGCCGTGCTCGCGTTCCTGACCCTGCGCTTCGGCGTCAAGGGATTGACGATCGGCGCGCTGGTGCTGTCGACCGTCCTGGTCACCATTTTCGGACGGTCGCCCGCCGACCTCGAACGGCTGGCAATGATCAGCGCGTTCGCCGGCTTCTTCACGAACGCCGCGATCGTCGGCCTGTATGCGATGTTCGCCCGGGCGTTTCCGACTCACGTCAGGGCATTCGGCACGGGCTTTGCGATCGGCGTCGGGCGCGGCGGCTCCGTGCTTGCTCCGATCATCGCGGGATTCCTGTTCGAAGGTGGAATTGGCCTGCCGACCGTCGCGATCATCATGTCGGTCGGCTCGCTCGTCGCCGCTGGACTATTGCTGCTGTTGAAGCTCAAGCCCGAGAAGGCGATCCCGGCCGAGGCGGAAACGGAAGAGTCGGAGGTGTCGGACCTGCAGCCCTCGGCCGCAAGCACCTGATCCCTGATCGCGTCCAATACCGTAAGCGGCCGCTCGCGGGGACCCCGCGAGCGGCCGCTTCCTGACCCTGACTTTCTTCGGACCGACGCGAGTCCTGCTACCGCCAGTCGTCCACGGCCACGCTCCTGCTGTAGCCGCATTCGTTGACGCTCCAGCGGATATTGCCGCTGCCGCCGACGACGACGACCTCGACCCTCTCCAGATAGGGGATCGGCGCATCATCGGGCAGGCTCAGCCAGGTCGCGTAAGGCTCTCGGCCCGCGCGGGCCGGTCCGAGCTTGTAGTTGATGACCTCCTGGTCGAGCCAGTAGTGGTATTTCGGCGTCGTGACGTTCTGCTTGACCCAATCGATGAGCTTTTCCTTCGTGTCGAAGCCGAACCGCAGGAACGGCGCCGTCACGGCCGGGTCGATCAGGAGCATCTTGGAGCCACGGTTCGGCGGTCCGAGACCGCCGATGAAGCGCTGCAGCACCCACTCCCAGTCCTCGTCACGCAGGACCATCATCGTGTTCTGGCTCTGGCAGCCGGAGAAGGTGCTGACGACGCTCTCGTCCACGGCGAAACCCTTCTGCACATGCAACGGATCCCAGCCTTCGGGCAACCCGTCGACGTTTTCGGCGAACACGGCCGGAACGGCGCTCATGGGATTGCCCTGCACGCCGAGGTAGGTGTGGCCGGGCACGGAACCGCCCGTGACGTTCCCCGACAGCAGCCCCCAGGCGCGCCCGATCAGCGCGCCGGCGTTGTCGTAGAGACCGAGCGCGCCGGTGCCCGAATTCAGCAGCAGCTCGTCGACGATCGGGCCGTTGAAAACGCCCATTGCGGTCATTGACGAGGTGGAGCTCGAACGCGCATTGGTGCGCGTTCCCGCAAGCGCGAGTATCGCGGGAAAATGCTCGGGTTTCGCGCCCGCCATGACCGCGTTGATCGCGGCCGTCTCGACCGTGTACTCCCAGGCCTCGCGCGTTCCCGTGACGCGCATCTGGCCGATGACTTCGTCCCGGTCGCGTGAGGTTCCGGCGAGCATCGCGTTGACGCGTTCCTCGGTCGGCATGATGATCGGCAACTGGTCGCTCCAGAACCGGTCATCGAAGTAGCGCTGCAGGTTGTCCCGCGTGTCGGGACCGATGAAATCGCGCTTCGTCCTCTCGAATATCCCCGTCGTCAGCTCCTCTTCATTGAGGGGCCGGGTCAGGTGACCGACGATCTCCTCCATGAGCGGGATATTGTTGACCGGGTCGTAACCGGCGATGTAGCCGGCAAGCTCCTCGGGCGTCTTGCCGCCGACGGGCGTGTGCGTGAACGCGAGCCGCAGGCCAGGCATGCCCTCCTCGAGCGCCTTGTCCTGCACGAGGTCGGTGAGTGCGTCGACGATGACGCCGACGGCCGGAATTCCGTAATTCGCTTCAACTTCAGCAACATGGCCGACGACCGCCGGCGCACAGGTGCTTCAATGGCCTATGGCCATCACCATCAGGCCATCTACGGATTGAATCTCCCGCCACAATTCGGGATCGTCCCGGCTGTAGGCGCCCCGCTTGACGCGATAGATCGCGTTGACTTCGGGCATGTTGGCCTCCATCCATTTCTCCATCTCCATGAGAAACAGATCGCCGCCATTGAAGGTCACGTCGACGAGATAGATCGTCTTGCCGTCGAGGCTCTCCGGGCGCGGCGCCATGGCCCTGCGCTCGATCGGCGGCGCAATGCCCGTGGGATTCATCACGGTGTAGAGCCGCTCGTCCGTCTGCGCCGCCGCCTGCGTCAGGAAAGACGCCCCGCCGAATGCGAGCGCGAGTCCGAGACCCAGGTGTCCGAAACGCCGTGGCGACAGTCCTCCTGCCATCAAAACCGCCCGCCTGATCAACCGCATGGTCATACCCCCCCACTGCGAAAGAAAACACGATCCCGGAAATTCCGGGACAGCCAATAGTACAACGAATTGTCAGACAGATAACACGGACCGGCGGCATCGCTGTCCCGACAGCTTCGACCGCTCCGTAGCCGGCCCGTTCGTTGACGCGGCGCGGTATACAGGCGACCATATGTGGTTGTTCGATTGATGCCTCGACCACCCGCGTAGCGGCGCGGGAGCGGCTGAAGAAGGAGGACCATGATGACGCACGGTACTCGCGGATTACCTTCCTTGTTGGCAGTCGGATTTGCAGGCGCATTGCTTGCGGCAGGCTCCACCCTCGCGCAGGACGACGAGTTCGACGATTGCGTGTTTATCGATGGCGAATGTGTCGAGGGCTACGTTTACGTACCCGACTTCATGTCGCCGCAGGAACTGAAGTCGCTGATCGAGGCAGAGTCGGATGAAATCGTCATCGTCGACACGGCGGCGGAACTGATCTTCGAGGACGAACGCATCCCGGGCTCGGTCAATTTCCCCTGGGTCCATGAACTGGCCCTGCCCGTGACGCTGCCGCGCGACAAGACGCTCGTGATCTACTGCGCCTGCAACGATCATGAGGATTCCGTCGACATGGCCCAGAAACTCGGTCTGGTCGGCTATCTCGACGTCAAGGTGCTTGAAGGCGGCTGGTTCGAATGGCTCGATCTTGGTTACGATACCGTCGGACTCGCTGTCGAGGAGACCCAATAAGAGATTCAACAATATGAATAACGCGACAACAAGAATCACCACTGCGGCGGCGGCCGGCTGTGCCGTACTGATCGCTGCGGCCGCGTGGGCGCAAAGTTCGATCTCCGGACTCGAGATCGGCTCGCCGACAGCCTCCATACCCGTGCTCGACATCACCGGCGAGTACGCCGGCCAGCGAATCTGCTACGTGTGCGAGTTCCAGGACGTACCGAACGTACTGGCTTTCTTCCGCGAGACGAGCGACGAGACCGCGAACCTGATCAGGCAGCTCGACGAACTGTACCTGCGCCACAAGCACGAGGACTTCAAGGCCGTGGCAGCGATCGTGGCCGGCGACGAGGCTTCGCCGTGGCTCGAGGAACTGAGCGCGTCGGCCGGGCTCGAGATTCCGCTGGTCGTATTCAGGAGAGGTCCCAGGGACGTCGCCATGCGCCTGTACGAAATCAACCCCGAGATCGACAACACGTTTCTCGTAACGGTCAATCGTTTCGTCGTCGACAACGTCTCGGGTATCGACTCCGACGAATTCGGCCGAGTCGTTGACGCGACCGAGTTGATGATGGCGCAGAACACGCCGTAGAGATCACGGAGCAGCCGACGTAGTAATCAAAGGCGCGAGGTCCGGACCATGCATGCAACAAAAAGCAGACCCCGCTGGCTCGTTTCTTCGTGCGCCGCGGTTGTCGCAGCCTGCTCGCTTGCGGCCGGCGCCCAGGAGATTCCCGTGGTCACGCCGGAGAATCTTGCGGCGCTCATCACCGAGAACGAAGGCAAGGTCGTGGTCGTCAACTTCTGGGCGACCTGGTGTCCGCCCTGCCTGCGTGAGTTCCCCGACATCATCGACGTCTACAACCGCTACCGGGATGACGGGCTCGAGGTCCTGGCGGTTTCGATGAACTACCCCGAGGAAATGGCCGACATCGAGGAGTTCCTGCAGAACTTCGATCCGCCGTTTCCGGTCCTGCTCGCATCGACGGTAGACGAGTCGTTCTATGAGGCCGTGCTCGATTCCTGGTACGGCGAGATGCCGATGACGTTGATTTTCGACACGGCCGGCAACCGGGTCCACATCCACAAGAGACCGGTCACCTATCCGGAGCTTGCGACCGAGGTCACGGCGCTCCTCCCGCGTTCCTGAGGTCCGCAAGCGCGGCGGTCAGGTCAGTCCGCAGCCGGAATCTTCAAACTTGCCGTGGTCCGCCCGGCGGCGGAAGCCGCGTCGTCTCGTTCTCTACCGCGGCTCGCGCAATCCCTCGGTGAGTTCAACGACCGTGCCCCAGGGATCGACGATCGTCGCGGTGGCGATTCCGCCGAGTTCGTCGGTCCGGCGCAACGGGCTCGCAAGCGTTATGCCTTTCGCCTCCAGTCCCGCTACGAACGCCTCGAGGTTCCTGACCTCGAAGCCGACATGGTCGACAGCGCGCCCCTGGGTCCCGACAAGCTCCTCGTCCGGCAACCAACTGAAGAAGTTCAGCATATAGCCGACTCCGGGCAGGTCGGCGCCGATGAAAAAGTCGGTCTGGCCGGGCCTGAGCGTCGCATCGAAGGCGCGCATGTACCACTGCTGCATCTGAACGAATCCTTCGTTCACGAAGTGGACATGGTGATGGACGATCGGCAGCGGGTTCTCCTCGCTGCTGGTGACGAGTTCCACCTTGACGCCATCGGGGCCGACGAGATACGAGAATCGTCCGTAGTTGCCGGCGGTGGGCGGACTTGCGGTCTCGCCGGGAGCCGGTTCGCGGCCGACGGTCAGAGCGTAACCGTTTGCCACAACCTCGGTCGTCAACGCCGGCACGTCCGGCACGGCGAAACCGATGTGATCGAAGGTCGTGCCGCGTGTCGGGCCCGTGGGCGGCGACTCGCGAAGCACGATGAAGATGTCGGGAAACTCGATGACCGCGATGTCGCTGTCGCCGAAATCGGCAACGGTCCCGCCGAGCGTGTCGACCCAGAACCGCAGGTGCTCGTCGATGCTCGTGACGTTCAGGTCGTAATGACCGACGATGACCGGAGCGTCCGTGTTCATGAGCTCGGCCATCGCCTGCGTGCCCGTAACGAGCATCGCAACATGGGCAACGATAGCGCCCACGCTTCGAAACATGATTCTCCCTCCTCTCATGGCGATGCGCGCGTCCGTCAGAATCGCTCAGTCAGCGGCCGGAAGCGGCAATTCGGGACTGTCGACCGTGCGCGCGGGTTCGAATGCGTGGCGCGGATCCGCGCTGCGAAGCTGCTCCAGCCAGAACACGCCATCGTAGACGCCGCTGTTGCCGCGCGTCGACACGAAGTCGACATCGCCGTCGCCGTCCATGTCGCGCGGCACGAACTTGTCGAACATGCCGCGTTGGCGGCGCGAGAAGTCGTGTCGGAGCCACTCGCCACCGGACCCGGAATTCTCGTACCAGGCGAGCCGACCGAGCGCATCGTCCGGCGAAGCGCCCCCGTCGGCGACCCGCGATCCACCGCTGTATCCGCCCGTCATGAGATCGGGATCCCCGTCGCCGTCGATGTCGGCAAGCGCAAAGCCGACGAGCTGATCGGGCGCATACGCGCCGATTCGATGCAGAGGCCAGGCGTCCTCCGGAGCCGCCGGCTGCTCGAGCCAGACCGGTCCCAGGCCGATCAGGCGCAACGTGTCGAACGTGACGATATCGAGCCGCCCGTCACCGCTGAGGTCAGCGAAATCCAGGTTGAAACCGTTGACGGTCGGACCGGCGGGCTCATCGGCGGCGCGTGCAGCCGCTTCGACCGGATCGATCGTGTGTTCGACGAAGCTGAAGCCGCTGGCGTCCGTCCGGTTCTCGAACCACATCATTCGGCCCTGCGCGACCGATCCGCCAACGATGTCGAAGTCGCCGTCGCCATCGAGGTCGACGGGCCGCGAGTTGATCGGCCACGGCACGCGTGTCAGTTCGTGTTCGATCCAGGACGCATCGTCGAGGGGCGCCCCCGCGATCTCGAAGAACGAGATCTGCTTCGGCTCCTGCGCTGCCCGCGTCGGGTCCTGGGCGCCCTTGTTCGCCGTGACCACCTCGGGCCGGCCATCGCCGTTGAGGTCGGCCAGGAACACGCGGATGAACGAACCGCGGTCCGACGCCGCGCTCGGGATGACTCGCTCCCAGTCACCGGCGCGCGCATCGGCGCCGGGATTCTCGAAATAGATGAGATGAGCAAGCTCGCAGGCCGCGACGATGTCAAGCAAGCCGTCACCGTTGAGATCGGCAACGGCAACGTCCTCGGCCCCGCCCGCCTCGGGTCCCTCGGCGAGCGTGACGAGTTCCCAGCGGTCGGGGTCCGCGCTTCCATAGGCGATACGCACATGCCCTTCCGGCGCTCCATCGTACTGGTCATCGGATTCATGTACCGAAACGATGTCGACAAATCCGTCTCTATCGAGGTCGGCCAGAACCAGGCCGTCGCTGCCGCGAAGCTCGATGCCCGCCAGCGCTTCGTCATCGACGATGTGCTCGCGCCACGAGATGTACGCCCCGTCGGCAGCCTTCGCGCGTGTCAGGGCTGAAGCAAGATCGACGCCCGCGGCCTGAGCGCCTCCATCGGTCTGGGCGGATGCCGCCGCGGCGAATACGGCCAGGGTCAGCGGAACGTAGCGGGCCGTGCACATTTCGACCACCTCCGGATGCGGGCTCGCCCGGCCTCAACCGAGCGCGGCGAGATAAGCGGCGACGGCGCCATTGTAGCCAAGCTCCAGCGCAGCGGCGGTAAACGCGTGGCCGATACTGACTTCGGCAAGCTCGGGCACGCTGCGCTGGAACAAGGGCAGGTTGTCGAGGTTCAGATCGTGACCGGCGTTGATGCCGAGCCCGTTCGCGAGTGCGGCCTCGGCCGTCGCGACGAAGCCCGCCAGCACGCTTTCGCAATCCCCCGCCGCGAACGCCGTCGCATACGATTCGGTGTAGAGTTCGATCCGGTCGGCGCCGCAGGCCGCGGCGAGTTCCATCGCCTCAGGGTCAGGATCCATGAAGATGCTCACGCGCATCCCGGCAGCCGCGAGTCCAGCGATGATCGGCGCGAGGCGTTCCCCGTCCGCCTCGAGGTCCCAACCGTGGTCGGAGGTTCGCTGGTCCGGATCGTCCGGTACCAGGGTCACCTGATCCGGACGGGCCTCGTAAACGATCTCCAGCAGTTCTTCGGTCGGATTGCCTTCGATATTGAACTCGACGCTGCCGCCGAACTCGTCCCCGATCAGGCCCTTCAGGTCCGTGACGTCACCGGGGCGTACATGGCGCTGATCGGGGCGCGGATGGACCGTGATGCCGTGCGCGCCGGCGGTGATGATGTGCCTGGCCGCGTCCACGACACTCGGATAGCCGACATCCCGCTGGTTGCGCAGCAGCGCGACCTTGTTGACGTTGATGCTGAGCCTCGTGTTCATGCGATTGCGTCCCCGGCAGCATGCCGGCGCGGAACAGCTACAGAGTATAGACCTGCCCGAATCGTCTCTGCTGCCCCTTGCGCGCGAGTTTGTATATGATCGTAGCCATACCTTCGATGGTAGTGACATCATGAAATACGCACTGCAATACATTCGCCCTGGAGCGCTGTCGCTGTGTCTTGGGCTGTCCGTTTGCTGGACCGCATCGGCACAGGACATCGACAATCCCGACGTATTCGCCGTGGCGGCGATGGTCGCCGAAGAGGTCGAGCTGGTTCGGGAATTCATGGGTCGGCCGTTCGATGACAGTCCGCGCCTGCCCGCGTCCGACGTTTCCCAGCACGTGGTCTACTTCCAGGCTCAGTCGCTGTTCCGCAAACTCAACCAACTGGCTCAGGAGCAGGCCGGCATCGAGCGCGTCGCAGCACCTCCCGTGCCGGAAGGCGAGCTGACTCCTGCCGACACGATCCTGGTCGTTGAAGAAGCTCTGGCGCAGATCCGACGGGTGAAACTCGCGCTCAGCATCGAAGCCGAAGCTGACCTGTTTCCGCCCACCGGCTCCTCGGCGACCGGCACGTTCATGACGCTGCTCGACATCAATCGGCAGGTCAATCTGCTCCTGGAGGAACCACCGCGTCCGGCAGATGTATTCGGCCAGGTCACGCTGTCGTCGGTCTTTGCCGCAGGCGTTCTCTCGCACCTTGGCGAGTCGGATATCCTACCGCCGGCTCCGCCCTTCGACGGCTACAAGCGCCCTGCCGACGTCTACGGCGTGCTGCTGCGTTGTGCGGAACTCCTCGGGCGCATCGGTGATGAAACCGGGGCGCCGACACTGCACATCAGTACCCGGCGCAACATCCCCGACGACATCGAGCCCGGCCATGTCTACGACATCTCCACCATCCTCGTGGGAGGCCTGGCGCTGGTGTCGAGCATGCTCGAGGCGGACGATGTCTTCCCGACCCTGGAGACGCCGGAACGGATCTTCCCGACGCAGGTTTACGCACGCGCCAACGTCCTGCTGCAGCAACTGGAGCAGATCGAACAACTGCTTTAGCAGCCCTCGCAAGTCCGCGCGGAGTGCCCGACAACGCGGGGCAGCTCTGCGCCGCCGGCTAATGCGTCTCGGCGGCCCCTCCGTAGAACTCCATCACATGCTCCGACGGGGGCGCGTTGGGCCAGTGGATCGTCGATCGCTCGATACTCGGCCGGGCGAACAGGCGCCGACGGTAGGCCTCCACGCGCGGCAGGTGCACGCCTTCGTCAGTGGCCCAGATGTAGCCGAGACCCAGCCACTGGATGCGGAAGAGGCTCACCGCCCAGAAGAGATCGGCCATCGTGAACCGGTCGCCGAAGAGCCACTCGCCGCCCGTCGTTTCGAGCTGTTTCTCCAGTTCAGCGAGGAGCGCCTTGAACTCCGCGAGCGACGCGCGCATGTCGCTGTCGGTCCTCACGTAAGCCTTGGCCTTCTGTTCCTTGACGATCTTGTGCTCGTAGGCCGCCACGAGCACCGGGTCGTCGGGCACGAGCGCCATGTTTTCGCGGAGCTTGCCGATCTTGACGTCGTGAGCGGTCTTCATCATCTCCTGGACGAAACCGGGTCGCCCGTCACCTTCGGGATTGGCGCCGTACAGGAGAGCGACGTGCGGCGTGCGATCGACGATGTCCATCTGGGCAATGACATCGGACTCGATGTCCTTCGGCACGAGGTCGGTGCCGCCCGCAATGGCGGAATCCAGATAGAGGCATGTCGCCTTGGAGTTGACGAGGACCTTGCCGGCCTCGTGATCGACGACCGTCGGGACGACGCAGGGATCGAAGCCTTCGGTTTCCGTGGATGAACGCCCCGTGTAACCGTCGACAAGCGGCTGCGGGATCGATTCGCCGCCCTTGACCCTGAGCCTCACGTACTCGGGAAAGTAGTTCTGGATGTTGGGCGGCAGTATGTCGATGTCATGGGAAGCGTAGCTCGCGTCCTTCTCGTCGAGCACGGCCCTGACCTTGTAGGAACACATCGACATGAAAAAGTGGTAGACCTCGAAGCGTGGCGGCTCTCCGGGTTTTTCGTTGATCACCCGGTTGCGCTCCGGGTCGGTGTACCTGGAATTGGCCGCCTCGACCATTTGTCTGAGCTCTGACTTGTCCATCAAACTCACCATCTCGCAGCTAGTCAGCGGATTAGATACCACATCGAAGCAGCGTGGCAACCGGACAGGCCGCACGCCCGGTGCACCGTTTCCGTCGCTTCCGTCATCAGCAAGCTGCCTGGCCTGAGCGATCCGCCGGACTGTCAATCCGACACACAACTACCCGCGACGCAGCTCGACGCAACACAAGTCCTGCCGCGAGCTGCCGGGGAGATCAGCGCGTGACCTTGCGTCGCGAGGCTCCGCATACGATCATCGGCACGAACCACATCACGACCTGTCATCAGGACCATCGCATTGAGGGCTCCGGATATGAATAAGTCGATCAGCCTGTTGGCCGCAACCGTCGCAATCGCGGTCGCCGCGGGTCATGCCTTCGTGACCGAACTCGCGGCGCAACCCCGCGATCTCGGCGACATTTTCCTTTCCGAAGACAACGACTCATTCGATCCGGGCCTGCCGATCGGCGCGGCGTTCCCCGAGATTCGCGCGCTCTACCAGGGGCAGGAGATCACGACCGTCGACGAGTTCATGGGAGACAGGGGGCTCGCCTTCTTCGCCGTGCGCTCGGCCGACTGGTGACCGTTCTGCAGAACGCAGCTCGGGCAGTTGCAGGAGAGTGTTGAGGACTTCGCCGCAGCGGGTGTCGGGATCGTGGTCGTTACCTACGACGCACCGGAGCTGCAGCAGCAGTTCGTCGATGCGGCCGATATCACCTACCCGTTCATCTCCGATATCGACGCCGCGACGATTCTCGCGCTCGGAATCCTGAACGAGGACTACGTACCGGGCGACGATGCCTACGGCATTCCTCACCCCGGCGTGTTCGTGGTGAATCCGGGCGGCGAGATCGTCGGCAAGGTATTCATCGAGTCGTACCGCGAGCGGGTCGATGGCCCGGGGACACTCCGGTACGCGCTCGAGGTGCTCGACTGATCCCGGCAAGCTGCGCCACAGAAATACGCGCCGGCCAAAGCAGGGTATCGCTGTCCTTGCGGCGCAGACTCCCGGCACCCCGCGGCCGACTGCCCGACCGGCGGGGCGAGTGCCCCGTCGACCCGTCGCAGGCATCTTCGCACGCGAGGCCTACGCCGAGCGGCGCTACGTCACCGTCATGATGTCGTAGCAGACCGCGAGACTCACGAGCGGATTGCGGCCCGGGGTCGGCCGGTACTCGAGCGCGACGAAATCCTCATAGCCCATGTCGACGATTTCCCTCGCGATGTAGCGATAGTTCATTTCGCTCGTGTCGTCGATCTCCGCGCGCGACGGCACGCCCGCGACATGGACGTGGCAGATCAACTCCAGGTTATCGCGCATGGTCCTGACGACGTCGCCGTTTGCGATCTGCACGTGATAGAAGTCGTAGACGATCTTGATGTTGGGCGAACCGGTCCTGCGGCAGACGTCGAAGCCCCATTCGATATCGTCGAACACCTGGTCGGTGCGGTTGTCGGCGGCGACCTTTGAGTTGGTGATCTCCATGCAGACGTACACGCCGTTTTCCTCGGCGTACGGCGCAATGCGCGACAGGATCTCAACGGCGTGATCCGCGCCCTCTTCCCGCGACATCCCGCGCCGCTCGCCGGGCAGCGCGATCAGGTTGGGGCAACCGACCCGCGCGCACATTTCGATTCCGGCGTGAGTCGCCTCCTCGATCTGATCGTGCAGTTCACGGCGGATGAGCCCGTCTGCGAAGGTCGTACCGGTACCAACCATCATTGCCGGCGCCAGACCGTAGTCCTCGAGTATCGGGATCTGGTCCGGCTGCGGCAGGTCCATGCCGGCGAATCCGAGCGCCGCAAGCACCTCGCAACGCTCCTCGATACCGAGATCGAGATCTCCCCAGACCTGCGGCATGACGCTCTGCCTGATCCTGCCCTGGCGGATGCCGGGCTCCAGTGCCTGAGCCGCCTTGAAGCGCGCCATCAGCGCCGGCGACGCAGCGAGCGCTGCGAGCAGCTTACGTCTTTGCAATTTGTGTCCCCCGCCGATGACTTGCATGATGAGCGCCCCTGACTATAGTGCTACGCGTGAGTATCTGTCACGACCATTCCGATTGCCAATACGGAGCAGACATGTCCCCTGACAGCCGGCGGCAAGAGTCCGTCATGGCGCATGGACCGGCCAGGCTGTTTGCCGCACCGTGCCATGCGACATTTGCCCCGGACCGCCATAACGGCATCGCGAACGACACGCCTGCCATCCGCGCCGTGTCGTCCGATCGCACAGGAGTAGCCAGACCATGCATCGCCTCAAGCAGCTTTCGATCGGCACAGCCTGTCTCGGGCTTGCCCTCGGCGCGTGCGAGTCGCCGACCCCGACACCGGCGTCCGACGCGGAATCCCTCACCAATCCGGAGACTGCCGAGGTGAATGTCCCACGCGAACTCGACCTCGAACTCAACCCTTTGCCCGGCAAGGAAGCCGAGGTACCGCAGTTGACGCGGGCACAGGTCGTGCGGCTCGAAACGACGGCCGGCGACGTGACGATAGAGGTCTATCCGGAAGCCGCGCCGAACGCCGCCCAGCGCTTCGTCGAACTCGTCGAGTCCGGTTTCTATGACGACATCCCGATATCGCGGGTCGTGCCCGGTTTCGTCGCGCAGTTCGGCATCAACTGGCGTGATCCTCACCGATCCTGGCAGAACCGGAACTTCGACGACGACCCGACATTGTTCGCGCTCGAGCGCGGCACGCTCGCATTCGCCAAGGCGGGTCCGAACACGAACTCGACGCAGGTCTTCATCAACTACATGGAGAACAATCGGCTGGCCGACCCGCAGTACAACTTCACCGTGTTCGGCAAGGTCGTCGACGGCATGGGCGCCGTGGAAAACTTCCTGCAGGTCGGCGACCCGACCGGCGGGCTGAACCAGACGCGCCTGTGGGACAACGGCGACACCTATCTCGAATCGCTCGAAATCCAGCCGACGATGATCGTGAGCGCGACCGTGCTCTGAACCTGATCGGCCCTGACCGGCCGCCGCGTGCAACCCAGCACGGGCACTGACCGCCGCCGAGCCCGCCCCATCCGGACGGCTGAACGGGATCGAGCGCTGATCGGCAGCCGTCCCGCCGAAGGTCGGCCCCGGTACCTCAATCCGGTTGTTCGCTTCGCCCCCGGCCGTTCACGCGTCGCCTCCAGACAATGAAGCCCGTAATGAACATCGCCGCCGGTATCAGGCCGATGAGTACCCAGAAGGTGCGCACTCCGAGTCCGCCGAAACGCCCGAAGTGCAGATCGATGAGCAACAGCAGCGCGCGCTCCCCGGGACGCTCGAAGTCCGTCGGATCCGTGTCGAGCGAGTTCATGACCCACTCGAAGGGCGTCGGGAACGCGAAATAGACGGCCGTCAGCGCCCAGACGAACAACATCGCGAACGCCCAGAAGCCGAGCGCGCTGTGCAGTTGCCAGGTCAACGGTTTGGACTTCCGCGCCGGCCGGACGACCATGCTGCCGAGCCAGCGTCCTTTCCCGGGCCACCACAGTACCGCCCCCGTCAGCACGATGACGAGCACGAGCGCCCCGCCGATCCCGTTGATGGTCCGCCCCACCTGCCCGGCGAGCAGATTGTCGTGCAGGTCGACGAACCATTCCATGACCTGCATCGGGGGCGGAAAGGTGTCGCCCATGTCGACGCCCTTGAACTGATCGAACTGCCGCGACGATTCCTCGCCGTCGCGAAGGAGCCTCACATAGACCGGCTCATTCGGGCGCCGCTGGGGCTCGACGATCGAGAGAATCTCATAGTCCGCGTATACGCGCTCGACCGCTTCGGCCAGACCCTCGCCCGCCAGCGGGATGCCGACGGCCTCGGGCACGGTACGAGGCACGAGCCACATGCCGACCTCGCGCCGGAAGACAACGGCGCTGCCGCTGACGCTCACGACGATGATGTAGATGCCGATCGTGATCGCGAGCCATAGATGGACCTGCAGCAGCGCCTTGCGGAACCCGAGCAACTGGGGCCTGTGGACCCAGCGCTGCCAGGCGGACCTGTTCGGTGGCTTCAGGTCCGTACTGTCGCGATTCGGGCCGGAGCGTTCGGGCGGGTTGTCCATCACCTGGCGGTACTCAACAAGTGCTGCGACGCGACCGGGCCGTACCCTCAAGGTCGACCGCACCGCGTATCGGCAGGCAGGGAGTGTAATCAAGCACAAACGCCTTCGCCATTCGGCTGAGATGTCCTCCGGCGCGACGAAGTCCGCCATCTCGGGCAATTCGCCGAAGCCCGGCGATCCGACGCCTGATCGGGCGTGACAACGCGATCCGACGAGGTTCCTGCGACTGACTGCGAGGCGGCGCCGGTCGGACGTTTCGAATAAGCCCAGCAACCTTTCGTGGTAGGATCGGTGGCGTGGGAACTCCAGTGCGTCGTGCAGGGCGCCGCAATCGCGGTGCGCCTTCGTCCGTGCGTGCAGCGCGAGTGCTGCTTGCAGTATTGGCAACGCTGGTCGTCGCCGGTTGCGCGAATTCGCCGCCGGTCAGCGTCGAGAACATCTGCCTGATCTTCGACGACAAACGGCGCTGGTACCGGGCCGCGAAGTCGTCCGAAAACCGCTGGGGCACGCCGATTCATGTGCAGATGGCCATCATCCGCCAGGAATCCACGTTCCAGTTCGATGCCAGGCCGCCGCGCACGAAGTTGCTCGGCTTCATCCCGTGGCGCAGACCGTCGGACGCCTACGGCTACGCTCAGGCGCTCGAGAGCACCTGGCAGCAGTACCGGGACGAGACGGGCCGCCGCTTCGCCGACCGTGACGATTTCCGCGCGGCCATCGACTTTGTCGGCTGGTACACCGACAAGTCGCAGAAGATCGCGGGTATCTCGAAGTGGGACCCCTACAACCAATACCTTGCCTACCACGAGGGACCGGGCGGCTGGAGCCGCAACACCCACGCAGGCAAGGGCTGGCTGCTCGACGTCGCTCGCCGCGTCGACTACAAGGCGAAGGAATGGGGCGCGCAGCTCCGCGGCTGCGAGGGCGAACTCGGCTGAGGCCGGATCCGCCGGTTCAGTCTACGGGTCCGGTTCTGCCCGCGGCTTCAGTTCGGTCCGGGGGTCTGCTCAGCCCTCAAGACCCAGTTCCGCAGCCAGCAGCGCCTCGATCTCGGCGCTGACCTCGATGTCCGATTCGCCGAGCGTGACGCCGGTCTGCGCGCCGGTCTGAATCCACCACTCCAGGATCTGCACCTGCCCGGGCGTTAGCGGCGTGTTGCCTTCCGCCGGCATGAACGCTTCGTCCTCGGGCGGCAGCGTGATGCGGTTCATGAGTTCGCTGAACTGGGGGTTGCCGACTGAAATCGTGCCGCCCGTCTCGCCGCCGCGCATGAGCGCTGCGTGGGTCGTCATGTCGAGATCGGCCTCGGTCGTGTCCGTGCCGTGGCAGTCCGTACAGCGCTGCCGCAGGATCGGCGCGACGATATCGAGAAACGGATCGGCCATCGCGATGTCGGTGATGGGCGGACGCCTCGGCCCGAGGCCCGCGAGCGAGCGGACGGGTTGCGGCGCATACTCGACAAGATACGTCGAACCGTGGGTCAGATTGCCGCCGTAGTGGCCGGTGATCAGCACGAGCAACAGCGCCAGCAGCGATGCCGGAAAGTACACCGGCGCGTAGTTCGACGCAAACTTGCTGAGCCGGAGTATCGCAACGACGGCGATCAGCACGCCGAGCGCCGTACCGAAGGTCCGGTGCTGCACGCCGGACGCGCTGCCGAAGCTGCCCTCGGCGAAATGGAAATAGCCGAGCACGACCGTAACGACCGCCGTGACTGCGGCCGCACCCCACAGAAACGGCGAAGCCGCCTCCAGATGCCGGTACTTCTCGCGCCGCGCCAGCGCTTCGAGCACGACGATCGCAATGATGATGCCGATCGGCACATGCAGGACGAGCACATGAAAACGGCCAAGGAAATAGATGAAACTCATGCGGCGCTATCCTTCACGTGTTGTTGTCGGATGTGGACGCTAACGCCCCCACGGACCGGGCTCGACGCAGGTCCCGCAAGACTTTAGTTTGCGCATCGCGACAAATCAAACCCGCCGCCCGGCCCCGCTGTTAGCGAGCGGCCGAACTCCGAATCGAAGCTGACCGGCGCTTTCGCGAAGCGATCTTCGGTTCCACGCGGTGCGGCTTTCGCCCAGTTTCTACGGCAGACTCAGGGCGATCCACTCCGGAGCGACCTCTCTGCCGCCGACGGCAACGACGATGTACTGCCTGCCTTCGTGCATGTAGGTCATCGGCGCACCGGTCGTGCCGGCCGGCAGATCGATCTCGGCGACGATTTCACCGGTCGCCTTGTCCCAGGCGCGGAAGATCGGTTCCCCGTAGCTCGGCGCGGTCTCGAGCGGCTGGCCGGGCTGGATGCGACCGGCGACGATCATCGCGTCGGAACCTTCGCCTGCGAAGAGCAGCGTCCTGGTCAGTAGCGGCGCCGGACGTCCCGGATTGCCCAGCGGACCGAGGTTCAGATGGCGGATCGCCGGATGATCGGTCGGCCCCTGCCCGTTCGGCTCCTGCCAGAGAATCTCGCCGGCACTCATGTCATATGCCGTGATGCGCCCGTACGGAGGCTTGAACAAAGGCAGCCCCTGCGGTCCGCCCATCCACAGCCGCGTTCCCTTGACGTAGCGCAGGTTCGTGAAGTCGGGATCGCCGGGTTCGATGTCGGCCACGAACGGACCGGTTTCCGAAGGCACATAGAAGCGTTGCGTCTCGGGATCGAACGCCGCGCCGTGCCAGTTGGCGCCGCCCTGCGAGCCCGGCAACTGGATCGTGCCAAGATTGCCGCCCGGACCGTCGTCGCGGATCGTCGGCGGCGTGAACAAGGGTCCGATCGTGTAGCGCGACACGATTTCAACGGCCTCCGCGCGCAGCTCCGGCGTGAAATCGATCAGGTTGTCGATCATGGAGCCCTGCAGATCGAACGGCGGCGGTTTCGTGGGAAACGGCTGCGTCGCCGCGGTGACCTCGCCCGGCACGTCCGACTGCGGTACGGGCCGGTCTTCGATCGGCCAGACCGGTTCGCCGGTCACGCGGTCGAGCACGTAGACGAACGCCTGCTTCGTGACCACGGCGACCGCATCGATGTCGCGGCCGTCGACGGTGATGTCCATGAGCACCGGCGCGGCCGGAAGATCGTAGTCCCAGAGGGGATGGCGGATCGTCTGAAAGTGCCAGAGCCGCTCGCCGGTTTCCGCCTCGACCGCAACGATGGCCTGGGCGTAGAGGTTGTCGCCGGGACGGTGGCCGCCGTACATGTCGCTGGTCGGCGAGGACATCGGCATGTAGAGAATGCCCCGCTCCTCGTCCGCGCTGAAGATCGACCACACCGAACCGTGGCCCGTGTACTCCCAGGAACCGTCTTCCCAGGTCTCGACGCCGAATTCGCCGGCCTGCGGGATGACGTTGAAGACCCAGCGCAACTCGCCCGTACGCACGTCGTAGGCACGGGTGTCGCCGCGGGGCGCTTCCATCGCGGCGAACGTGTCGTTGGTCGTATGGCCGACCACGACGACATCGCGTGCGACGAACGGAATACCGCTCCAGGTATGTAAGAGCCCACCCGGAAGGGCGTCGCTAAGGTTCACGCGCCCACCGTCGCCGAAGTCCCGGATGCGTTCGCCGGTCGCGGGATCGAGCGCCATGAGGTACTCGCCGCGCTGCAGGAGGATGCGCGCTTCGTCTCCCTCGCCCCACCAGGAGACGCCGCGCGTACCCGTGCCGCGGTAGCCCCCGGCGCCGCCCTCGAAGGGCGCCTCGACCCAGATCGTCTCGCCCGTACCGGCATCGAACGCTTCGACGAAGCCGATCGAGTTCGGTGCGTAGAGCACACCGTCGATCATGATCGGCGTCGCCCGGAAGCTGTTGCCGTAGCGCAGGTCCGGCGCCTGGTCGAGAATCGATGCATCGACGGGCGGGCGCCGCCAGGCGATCTGCAACTGCGCAGCGTTGTCGCGATCGATCTGATCGAGCGCGGAGTATTTCGTGGCGCCGCTATCGCCGTTATAGAAACGCCATTCGCCACCGACTGCGCCGTGCTGAGCCTGTGCGGCAGGGACCGCGAGCAACGCCGCCAGCGTTGCAAGCACCGTCCTCGCGTGGCGCTGCGCTGTCGCCACACCGCCTTTTGCCGTTGCTCGAGTCGTCGTTCGTCTCGCCATCGTTCGTTCCGTTGTCCTCTGCCCTGCGGCCTTCCATCCCAGCGGCGCCCGCTCCCGGATCAGCGATCCTCGCGCCGTTTGCCGCGCCGTCATGCCAATCGGCGCCGAGCTTGTTCGACCCGCGCCATTGGCTTTGCGCCCGCAGTATATGTCAGGGCCAGACGCTTGCGGGTACGAGCACTTCGCCCTCGAAGATCTTGCGCGCCGTCCGCACGATCCCGGCCGACTCGATCGTGAGCGCGCCGCCCTCATCCGATGTCGCGAGGCGTACATCGAGCACGCCGGACGGATGCTCGATGACGCAGCGGCCTTCGCTCACCGCAGCCGGGTCTGCGAGCGGACTGGCCACCGTCCCCGGCGTCAGCGCGCACGCGGCGACGCAGATCCCTCCCGTGACCGCATGTGCAGCGTGCAGCGTATCCGGCGTGAAGTAGCGCGAGCTGATCAGCCCGCCGGACCGCGGCCGTGCGAGCAGCGCGACTTTCGGTACGACCTTGTCGCGGACGTCCCCGAGCCCCATGCGGCGGCCCGCCTCCCGTCTGATCTGTTCGATCGTGGCCATGAGCCCACTGTCTGCCGCCAACCCAGCGGTTTCGTAGCCGGTGCGTCCGAAATCCGCTGCCGCGATCATGACCATCGGCATCGCAACGTCGATGCACGTAACGGCAATCCCCTTGATGGTTTCGCTGGAGTGTCCGGTAGGGAACATCGAGCCGCACTTCGCGCCGACGATGTCGACGAACTCGAGCCGGACCGGCGCCGCGGACCCCGGCACGCCGTCGATCGCGTGGTCGCCGTCGTAACTGACTTGTCCACCGGGGGTCTGCACGATGGCACGGATGCGTGCGCCCGTGTTGACGTTGTGGATCGTGACCGTGGTCTCGGGATCGCCGCCCCGGACCAGGCCGCGCTCGACGGCGAACGGCCCGACGCCGGCGAGCATGTTGCCGCAGGACGGCTCCGTGTCGACGATCGGCCTGTCGATCGCGACCTGCGCGAACAGGTAGTCGACGTCGACACCGGAATGTGCCGACGGGCCGACTATCGCAACCTTGCTCGTCAACGAGTCCGCCCCGCCAATGCCGTCGATCTGCCGTGCGTCGGACGAGCCCATGACCGCCAGGAGAACGCGATCGCGCGTCCGCACATCGGCCGGCAGGTCAGTGGCGAGGAAATAGGGGCCCCGCGACGTGCCGCCGCGCATGAAGAGGCAGGGTATCGCGCGCTGCGTCATCGCCGTTCCGCGATCGGCATCCCGATCGTCCCGGATCCCGACCATGCCGGCTTGACAGCTTGACCGGACTCGGCGCTCAACGGTTGCCACACCGGGATCACAGCACCGATCCCCACCAGACCTGCACCAGGCCACGCGGCAGTTCGACGACGAGCAGGCTCTCGACGGCCAGGAATCCGAGCGATGCAGCGGCCGCAAGCAGCACGGCCCTGACGATTCCCGCCCCGGCCCTGAGCCTCAGAAACAGCGCGAGCCAGAGCGCCGACGCGATCACGAAACCGGCGAGCGCGGTCGCCGCGACGAACCCGGCGATCCATGCGAACTGGGCCGAAATCGTGCTCCCCGCAGCGGTCCCGGACGCTTGCTCGGCATCGAAATTGAGCTTGCTGCCGGGACCGCCGAACGCAAGCAGGCCGCCGATCGCAAGGCAGGCAAGCAGCGTCGCGATCCCGATGATTACCGGAAACATCCACGCGAGGGGCGAGCGTTGCAGGCTGCTGGCGACCGCATAGGCGACAATCGCGGCGACGAGCGCGACGAAGACGAGTTGCGGACGAGGATCGACCGGCGCGCCGGAGCCGTTCGCGGCGCCGGCGGCGCGAATCGCCGCGGCTCCGCCCGCTGCGCCTGTCCCGCCCGCAGCACCGTCCCCGCTCACGTTGCCGTCGGCCAAAACCGTCGCCGGGCCGCGCCGCGCCTGGCGCGCACCGAGAAATATGGAGACGACCGTAATCGCGAGAATGATCAGCACGCCCGGCCGGAGCAGCATTTGCCAGCCGTAGAACTGCGCGGCCAGATTCAGGTAGCCCTCCGCCTGCGGCGCAAGCACGAAACCGATCAGAAACGCCGGACGCGACCAGGCGAACCGCTTGAGCACGACGCCGATCGCGCCGATGCCGAGCAAGGCGGCGAGGTCCATGAGATCGCGCGTCGCCTGGAAAGCGGCGAAGCTGATCGCGACGATCATGAATGGCGCAAGGTAGTTGAACGGCAGCGTCGTGAGGCGGGCGATCGGCCGGGCGAGCACGATGCAGAGCCCGGCGCCGAGCACGTTCGCAAGCGCGAGCGACCAGACGATCGTGTACGTGAGGTCGAGATCGCTCGACACCATCGCGGGTCCCGCCTCGATCCCGAGCAGCACCATGCCGCCGAGGAACACCGCCATGGCGCCCGATCCCGGGATTCCGAACAACAGCGTCGGCATCAGGCCGCCGCCCTCCTTGGCATTGTTGGCCGACTCCGGCGCCAGCACGCCGCGGATGTCGCCCTTGCCGAAGCGCGACTTGTCCTTCGCGACCTGCACGACGTGGCCGTAGGCGATCCAGTCGACGACCGTACCGCCGAGCCCGGGAATCGCGCCGATGATCGTGCCGAGCGCGGAGCAGCGCAGGCAGAGCGCCCAGTGCCTGACGAGATCGCGCAGCCCGTTGGCCCAGCTTCCCGTGAGCCGCCCGCCGCTCGCGATCGGACGGCCCTTGCGCAGCAGGTCGATGATTTCGGGAAACGCGAAGAGCCCGATGCCGACGACGACGAGCGGCAAACCGTCGTAGAGATAATCGATCCCGAACGTGATGCGGAACTCGCCGGTCGCGGGCGCTGCGCCGATCGACCCGATCGTCATGCCGAGTCCCGCGGCGGCAAGCCCCTTCCACAGACCGCTGCCCGACAGCACACCGACCATCGAGAGACCGAGCACAGCGAGCATGAAGAGTTCGGCCGAGCCGAACGTCAGGATCAGCGGCCGTGCGATCTGCACGAAGAACGTGAGGATCAGGGCGCCGACGAGACCGCCGCAGAGCGACGCACCGAACGCCGCCGCAAGCGCCCGCGCGGCCTCGCCCTGCTGGGACAGCGGAAAGCCGTCGAGCACGGTCGCCTGGCTCGCGCTCGATCCCGGGATGCCCATGAGCACGGACGTGAAGGTATCCGATGTCGGGATGACCGCGACGAGGCCGATCAGCATCGCGAGCGCGGACACGGTGTCCATGCCGTACAGGAACGGCATGAGCAGCGACAGGCCCGCGATGCCGCCGAGACCGGGAAAGACGCCGACCGTCAGGCCGAGCACGACCCCGACGCCGAGAAAAAGTACGTGCTCGACCGTCGCGAGATTGGCGATTGCGGCGGTCAGCGCCTCGAGCAAGATCAACCCTCGAGGCTGACGCGGAAGTCGTCCCTGAGCCAGTCCCTGACCCAGGCGATCGCGCTCTCGGGCACGTCGGTCGCAAGCTCATAGATCGTCTGGGCCGCCGCGCCCGTGACCTGCTCGTAGGCGCCGAGCGCCGCTGGCTTGCCGGCCAGGTACTCCGGGTCGCGCCGGTACGCGCGTACGGCGTCTTCATAGGCCAGAACGATGTCGTCAGGCGTGTCGCTCGGTGCGACGAGCAGCTTCTGGGCCGGGAAGCCGGCCGTGAAGAACGCGAACCAGCTCTCCCAGGCGATACCGCTCGGCGCGCGGCCATGAACGGCCTCGTAGACCTCGCCGAAGTGCGGCAGGTCCGGAAAACTCGGATCCCTGACGAGCCGGCCCTCGCCGTCGAGCGTGCCCCAACTGAAGAGCGGCACGGCATCGCCCTGCTCGATCAACGGCACGACGTTGCGCAGATACGCGGTCGAGGTCTGGTAATCGATATTGAGCTCGCCGCGCTCGAACGCAAGCCGACCGGCGCCGCGGCCGCTGATTCCGAAGATCGTTCGCACGTTGAGCCCGAGCAGCTTGAAAGCGAGCACGGGGACGAGATCGAGCGATGTCGGCCCCTGACTGCCGTAGAGCAGCGGCTCCGCGGCGATCCGCGCGAGCCCCGTATGGTCTGTAATCCCAAGCCGCGAGGAGACATAGACGACCCCGCCCGTGCCGTAGGCCATGAGCACGCGCCAGTCCCGGTAGTCGTAACGCACGCGCGGGTCGCCCATGAGATACGGGAACTGCGTCGATGCCGAGGTGCCGAGCACGGTCAGCCCGTCGGGCCGAGCGCGGGCCGCGAAGCGGTTCGCGCCGGTGATCGACCCGCCGCCCGGCACGTTCCGGACCACGACGGTCGGTCGCCCCGGCAGGTAGCGGGACAGATAAGGCGCGTTGAAGCGGCCCCAGGTGTCCGAACCGCCGCCCTCCTTGAACGGGATCAGCATCTCGATGACGCGGCCGCTGAAGTCGGCGGCGCGCAGATTCGCTCCCGGCAGCGCGAGTGCCGCGAGCGCAGCGCCGAGTACGTCCCGTCTTGATGCCTGCTTCACCGTTGTGCACTCAATTCACAGTCGCAAGACCGGCATCACCATGACGACGCCGCTTGCACTTGTAGCGAGACCGTTTCCGCCATGCTCAGTCAGCCTCGGTCATGCTCAGTCGTCCTCGGCGCCTTCGATCGGAGCGACGCCGGTCTCCGAAGCCCGCAGCGAGGATTCCACGCCCAGCCTGAGCAGCGTCGTGTCGGGCGGCCCCTGGAAGAAACTGAATCCGTGCCGGTCGCGCCAGGCCTGCGGGCCGCCGAGCTTGAGTCCGGCCGCGAGCGTTACATCGTGGATCGTCGTGACCATCGCCTCGTACTCGGGCGTTCCCTGGCTCAGCCCCGAGAAGCTGCCGAGATCCGTGCTCGCGGCCATGACGATGTCGACGCCTTCGACTGCCGCGATCCCCTCGGCGACCGCGACGCCGGCCGGCGACTCGATCATCGCGACGATGACGATGTTGTCATTGGCCGTCGCGCGGTAGTCGTCGCCCCAGAGCGCGCGGTACTGCCCGCCGCCGAGGCTGCGCACGCCTTCCGGCGGGAACTTCGTATAGCGGACCGCGTCGCTGATCTTCTCGACCGTATCGACGAGCGGCACGACGATCCCGAGCGCGCCGATGTCGGTCGCCTTCTGGATGTCGCCGGCCGTCGCGTCGGGAATCCGCACGAACGGGATCGCCGGCGCGTCCCGGCAGGCCCAGATCATGCGCGCGACTTCCTGGTAGGTCAGCGGGCTGTGCTGCATCTCGATCCAGACGAAGTCGTAGCCCGAATTCGCCATCGCACAGTAGATGTTCGGGTCGGCAGACGTGACCGTACCGCCGACGACCTGCTGACCCGCGTCGAGCTTCGTCTTGACCGTGTTGTAGATCCGGGTCTCCTGCGCGCTTGCGGCCGCTGAAAAGGCCGCGGCGAGCACCGTAGCGCAGCGGAGCCATCGTAGTGCGGACATGGGCATCTCCTGTGGCGTGTCCCGTGCCGCTATTAACGTCAGATTGGGCGTTGATCGTCAAGGTGGCGGATAAGCCGGCGCCCGCAAGGAGCACCGGTAGCGTGACCCACAGGCCGCAGGTACCTGCCGCGTCGTGCGCTCCCGCAACGGCACTCGGATTGCGCCGAAAGGCGATTTCGAAATCCGGCGTTGCATCAGCCTGACAGGGAACGCGCGGCCGATGCGCCGCAGATCCGGCCAAATACCGCTCCGGCGAGCAGGCCCGTCCCACCGGGATAGTTGTGGAAGAACAGCCCGCCGACGAGTTCGCCCGCCGCGTAGAGTCCCGGAATCGGTTCGAGGTCGGTATCGAGGACGCGGCCGTCGGTGTCGATCCGCAGGCCCCCGAAGGTGAACGTGATCCCGCAGGTCACCGCGTAGGCCTCGAACGGAGGCGTGTCGATCGTGTTCGCCCAGTTCGACTTGTTGACGGCGAGACTTTCGGTGCAGCGCCCGTCCTTCACATTCGGATCGAAGGCGATGTCCTGCCTCACGGCCGCGTTGAAGCTCGCGATCTCGGCCTTGCACGCCTCCGGATCCACCCCATCCATCGCGTCGAGGAGCTCATCGAGCGAGTCGGCACGCACGCGCGTGACCTGCCTTATCGAGTACTCGTCGCGCAACAGGTGTTTGACCTTCGCGTCGAAAACCTGCCAGGCGTACTGACCGGGTTGCCTTAGCAGCTCCGCGCCGTATTTCGCGTAGGTGTAGTTCCTGAAGTCCGCGCCCTCGTCGAGGAAGCGCCTGCCGTTGGCATTCACGACGACACCGAACGGATACGAATGCTTCTGGAACTGATCGCCGACCGCGAGGTCGCCGAATTCGGGCGCGTTGCGATCCCAGGCGACGGCGTGACAGCCCGACCAGTTGCCGTAGGGCGCCGCCCCGATCGCGAGCGCCATGCGAATGCCGTCGCCGGTATTGAACCGGGTACCGCGCACCTTGGCGAGCTCCCAACCGGGACCGAGGTAGCGCGTGCGCCACTCGGGATTCGCCTGAAAACCGCCGGACGCGAGGATGACGGCCCGTGCGGGACGCGTTTCGGGACGGCCGCCGGCGCGCCTGACGATGACGCCCGTGACGGCGCGGCCGTCGAAATCGAGATCGACGACGCGGGCGCCGCAGGCGATCTCGATGCCGCGCTTGCGGCAGGCCGCGGTCAGGCCGTCGACGAGCCCCGGCCCGCCGCCCGATGCCTCGACCGTGAGCCCGCCCCAGAACCTGAACCGGCCGTCGACCCTGAACGCCTGGCGGCCGTAGATCGGCACGAAGCGGATGCCGGCGTCGCGCATCCAGACGAGCGTATCCTTCGAACGCGTCACGAGACATTCGACGAGATCCGGGTCGCAACGGTAGTCGGTGACCCGGAACATGTCGTCGAAGAACTGGTCCTCCGGGTAGCTGCCGAAGTCGGTGGTCGCGAGTTCCTCTGCGGAAAGGTCGGTCAGGACTTCGCGGAGTTCGTCGAGGCCCGAGTAGGCGAAGCGAATGGATCCCGCGGTGAAGCGGCTGTTGCCGCCGCTTTCTTCCTCGGGCGCGCGCTCGAGCACCGTGACCCTGGCGCCGGCCTCGCTCGCGGCGAGCGCGGCGCACAGTGCCGCGTTGCCGGCGCCGACTACGATGACGTCGGCGCCGCTCATCGGAGCGCTACGCCCTGTCCCGTGGACGCCATCGAATTCCGGACGCGCCGAACGTATCGGATCAAGGCGGTTCTACAAGCGCCGGCGGACGAGCGGCAAGGGCGACAATGCCGTCGTGGCACTGGCCACGCACCTCTCGAGAAGCCTGCGCCGCAGTTACTGCGAACAGGCGAAGCTCTCGGCCTGGTTGCTGTCGCCGCCGATGTACCGCGCGGTTTCCGGATACGGACACAACGGCCGAGTACGCGTCACGTTGCCGTCCTCGACAAGGCTCGCCTCGATACGGTCCGGCGCGATGCCCTCCTCGACCCAGGCTTCGATCGCGGCCTGTGCGTCGAACTGGCTCGGACCCGGCCCGCCGCGGCAGTGCTGCATGCCGGGCGCCATGAACAGGCGGAAGAAGTCCCTCGTCTCGCCGATGCCGCCGTCCGAACCTCTGCCGACGGTCGCCGCCACACGCTCGTAATAGTCGATCGACCCCTCCGGGAAGATGACCTGGTCGTTCCAGCCGTGGTAGAGGATGAGCCTGTTGCCCGCGTCGCGGAACTCGCCGAGATCGGGATCGGTGGCGACCAGCGCCTCGCCGGTGGCTTCGTAGCTGCGCTCGACATCGGCATCGAAGTCGAATGTCCGCCAGTCCCAGCCGCGGTCGTTGAAGACGCTCCTGCTGAAGTATTCGGCGGGAATGGGCGCGAGGTCCGAACCGGCCACGAGTACCCAGCTCAGTTCGCTGCCCGGCACAAGGCCCGGGTGCAGATGCTCGCCCGTCCTCGGATTGCTCGGACCGGCGTAGATCTTGCGCACGGCCTCGACCTGATCCGGATTCAGGCACTGGCTGCTCGCGCCCGACGAGCACTGCAGCGTGCCCGGGTCGAACGTGCACATCCGCGGATCCTCGATGACGCCGTCCTCGACGCCGTCGATCGAGTCGCACTGCGCGAGCGCCGCGCTGTTGACGACCGACAGCTCCGTCGGCGTCAGCAGCGTGTCGCCGACGGGTTTCGCGGCAAGCGCGATCCAGAGCTGCGTGTAGTGCGTGGCGACGAAGTGGTTGACCGGCGCGCCGGAGACGATGCCGTCGTAGTCGTCGGGGAAGCGCTGGGCCTGCATGAGGCCCTGCCGGCCGCCCGTCGAGCAGCCGTTGAAGTAGTTGTAGTCGGCCGGCCGGCCGTAGTAGGCGCCGAGGACCGCCTTCGATTTCGCGGTCATCTCGTTGATCGCGCGATAGCCGTAGTCGCGCAGCAGGCCTTCGTCGTGCAGCCACTCCAGATCGCTCGCCACGTGGCCGGTATCGGTCGACGCCGTGACGTAGCCAGCCTGGAGGTTCGGGACCATGGCGCCATAGCTGATGACGCCCGCGAAACCGCCGCCGCCGACCGCCTGAAACCGCCCGTTCCAGGCATCGGGCTCGGGTAGCCAGACCTCGAAGTTGATCGCGGGATCCACGACGCCCCTGACCCGGCAGAAGGCCGGCAGATCGTTGACGACCTGCTGTCCGCCGAAGCCCGGCGTCGAGAACGGCCCGGCCGGCACCGACTCCGCTTCAAGCGAGGTCACTTCCGAAAGCGTGAGGTCCGCGAGCGCCTCGCAGGCGGCCCGGGCCTCGGCTTCCTGCGCTTGCGCGGCCTGGGTTCCCATCGACAAGGCAATGCCCGCAACGATGACGGAAATTGTCGTTCTCATGTGGCCTCCGGTTTCATGTGCCGCAAGGGTAGGCGCCAGTTTAGGCGCGCCTCGCGATCCAGGACAAGCGCCGCCGAAGCGACATCGGTGCGCCAGGATCGATGGCCAATCCGGGCTACCGCGCGCGATCATCCCGGATTTCAATCCGCGCCAGGCTCGGCCCGTTCGATGATGCCGGCCAGAGCCGCGTCGAGTTTCGATCCCGCCGGCAGCTCGATGCGAAACAGGTCCGCCAGGGCATCCTTGAGCTCGCCGATCGATTCAAGCGTGCTGCGATCCGCGCCGCCGGCCGTGTGGCGGATCGTCAGTTCGGTGTTGAAAAGCCCGTAGCGGCAGCCGGTTGCCGGCCGCGCCGCCATCAACGTTGTAAGAAAGAACGAATCCGCGTGCGTCGACACGTAGTGATTCGCGACCTCGAAGTCGATCGGCAACTGCGGCTGCAGGTCGAACAGGTAGAGCGTACGCCACTCGGCGCCGAGCTTCGCCTGCAGGCTGTAGATCGAGTCGGAGCGGACCAGGCGGAACGGCTCGTGCGGCGTCGCCTGCTCGATGTCGACCTCGAGACGCAGCGGACCTGTCAGCGTGAGGCCGCCGAAACCGACGTCGCAGACATACGCCTGCCCGTTGACGTGAACCAACAGCGCCATGTGGGTGCGCGGTCCGAGCGGCTCGTGCTCGTGATTGAAGACGACGCGCGCGGAGAGCGACTCGACGGCATAGCCGAGCGACCCGAGTACTTCGGCGAAAAGCCTGTTCTGCTCGAAGCAGTAGCCGCCCCGCCCGGCATGGATGAGCTTGCGCTCGAGCGACTTCGGGTCGAGCGCGACGCGCTCCCGCATGAGCGTGTGCAGGTTCTCGAACGGGATCGCCGTCGCGTGCAGGCGATGCAGCTCGCGCAGTGTGGCGAGATCGGGCTCGCGCGGACCTTCGTAGCCGATGCGTCGGCAATAGGCGTCAAGGTCGATGGAGGGAGTCATCACGTTGGCGGGGAGTCGCACCATCGCTTGCTTGAGACACGCGGTGAATACGTCCCTGTACGCTCCGTGCGCGCATCCCTGCGCGCGAGGGTCTCAAGCAAGCGATAGTACGCCTCCCCTTGGGCTGGCGGCGGACTGGAGGTGCGGGTGCACGCCAACTGTTCGAGCGGCATCGGTAAGGGGCAAGCGAGGGATGACCCGAAGCGACGCGGCGCTGATTCGAGCCGATGGTGGAAGGCACTGGACTCGCCAGGGCGCAACGCAGCCGCACCGACGACCGGCTGCGCCAGGCCACTGGCATCCGCGGCCTCAACCGTCGAGAATCGCCGAGAGCCGCGGATATACCCTGCGGGCGTTGCCTTCGAAAATTTTGTCGCGATCGTCATCGTCAATCTTCGTGCAGGCATCGATGTAGCGCTTCGTGTCGTCGAAATGGTGCCCGGTCTCGGGATCGATACCGCGTACGGCGCCGACCATTTCGGACGCGAACAACACGTTTTCGACGGGGATCACGTCGAGCAGCAGATCGATGCCGGGCTGATGATAGACGCAGGTGTCGAAGAAGACGTTGTTCATGACGCTTTCGGCAAGCGGCGGGAGTTTCAGCATGTCGGCCAGTCCGCGAAAGCGGCCCCAGTGAAACGGAACTGCGCCGCCGCCGTGCGGGATGATGAACCTGAGGTCCGGAAAGTCGTTGAAGACATCGGAGGTCATGAGTTGCATGAAAGCGATCGTGTCGGCGCTCAGGTAGTACGAGCCGGTCGTCTGGAAGTACGGCGTGTTGCAGGCGCCGCTGACGTGGATCATCGCGGGCACTTCGAGTTCGCACATCTTCTCGTAGAACGGGTACCAGTAACGGTCGCCGAGAGCAGGACCGGTGAAATAACCGCCGGTCGGATCCGGGTTCAGGTTGCAGCCGACGAAACCGAGTTCGTTCACGCAGCGCTCGAGTTCCGTGATGGACGCATCGAGCGGCGCGCCCGGCGATTGCGGCAACTGGGCGACGCCGATGAAGTTCTCCGGAAAAAGCCGCGTCAGGCGGTAGATCAGGTCGTTACAGTGCTCGGTCCAGGCGCGGCTCGTGGAGACGTTGCCGATGTGGTGCCCCATTCCGCTCGCGCGCGGCGAAAAGATCGTGAGGTCGCTGCCGCGCTCGCGCTGCAGCTTCAGTTGCGCGCCTTCAACGCTCGCGCGCAGCTCATCGTCGCTGATGTCGACGGCGCCCTTTTCGGCCTGGTGGTCCGGATCGAGCGCGAGGTCCGCCTTCTGGCGCTCGCGGTATTCGCCGAGCTGCGGCGGTTCGGTCGTGTAGTGCCCATGGCAATCGATGATCATCGGTCCTCCCTGACGAGTCGCCGTCAGTCAAACGTGAAATCGCTGAACTGCGAGGAGCCTTCGTCCGTCCGGATGACGACGTTGTTCGGGTTCTCCGAGCAATGCCAGTAGGTGACCCTGAGCCTGCGATCGGGATTCGGCACCTGGCGGTAGGTCTGCCGCACGTACCAGGGCTCGAGCAGTGCGACGGGATCGTACGCCCAGGCATCGGCGAGAATCGTCTCGTCATCGACCTTGTTCCAGACTTCCACGACCTCGATCTGATCCGAATGGCGCGGATCGTTGCGGTGAAAGATGTTCTCGCGGAGCTGGCTCGTGTGAACCACGAGCGTGTGGCCGGTCCAGAAACCGATCGAGTCGCCGTACCACAGGGGATACGCGTCCTCCTCGGGCGTATGCGCGCGGCCGTCGGTGTAGATGCGCCGCATGTTGTTGACGGTCTCCGACGTCATCCAGGTCTGCTGCGGCGTAACGATGAGTTCCCGGAGAAACGGGATCGCGAGCCAGCGCGGAAAACCCGGCGGGCTGCAGTCGCTGATGGGGTCGTACTCGATACCCTGCGCCGAGAGTGCCCGCCGCTGTTCGAGTTCGGCAAGCGTCTCCGGTGTCAGGCGCGCGGTCGTGAGCTCGGTGAATTCCTGTTCGGGGTCGTAGAGCGGCCGGCCGACCCGGGTCCACAGCCCCGACCAGTCGGGCATGTCGCCGGGCACAAGCGGCGTACCGCCGTCAGCCCTGTCGAGCAGCGTCTGGTAAAGCGCCCATGCCGAGTCATGTTCGAGCCCGAGCGCGACCCGGCCGTCCCGGTCGGCCGGGACGAGCGGCGCGCCGACCGCGGGCTCGGTCACCGGCGGCGAAGCCGCAGGGGCCGTCTGGTCCTCGCGTACGTCGCTCGGCGCCGCGTCGTCCCGTGTACAGCCGATGTGCAGCGAAGCGCCGAGCGCAACCGCGAGAACGAACTTCATTCTGCATCCGGTCATGGTGGTCTTGACTCCTGCTTGCCGCGCGCATCATAGCAGTGACGCGGCGTTTCCAACTTCGGGCCGGAAATTCGAAACGCGACCGAATCTCGACCAGCGCTCCGACAGCCCTCGGCGCCGCTTCGGGCATCGAACATGGCTTCGGGTTTCTGAAGAAAGAGCGTGCATAGTGTCGATGGCGGCAGAGACGTTGGCAAGCTCGATCGGAGGTTCCCCCACAGGATCGATCCGCGTATGCGGGGTCGTCAGCGAATCAGGACATCCCCCAGCACCGCCCCTACCGCTTCGCCATCTCGTAATGCTGATAGTATCGGCGCGATCACGAATGGAGCTCGCCCGATGACACGATTCACCGCCCTGATCGCCGGCATGGCCGGCATGATTGCCTGCCTGCCCGCGCTCGCCCAGGAATCGGACTTCGTGCCCGTCACCGATGCAATGCTGCAGAACCCGGATCCCGCGGACTGGCTCATGTGGCGGCGAACGCTCGATAGCTGGGGCTACAGCCCGTTGGACGAGATCGATCGCGGCAACGTCAACGAACTGCAGCTCGTGTGGACCCGCCGATTGGCCGACGGCGACCAGGAAGGCACGCCGCTCGTCTATCGCGGCGTCATGTACTTCCCGAACCCCGGCGACATCACCCAGGCGATCGACGCCGCCACGGGCGACCTGATCTGGGAGTACAACCGCGGCATGCCCGACGATGTCGGCGAGTATTTCCCCGCGCCCGCGACCAACAGGAACATCGCGATTCACGGCAACGTCATTCTCGACAACGGCGCCGACGGCTACGCCTACGCGATCGACACCGTAACGGGCGAACTCGCCTGGGAAACGTTCATCCTCGACTACCGGGAGGGCGCCAAGAACAGCTCAGGACCGATCGTCGCGAACGGCAAGGTCATCTCGGGCCGAAGCTGCGAACCCGAGGGCGGACCGGAAGCCTGCGTGATCACGGCGTTCGACGCGCGCACGGGCGAGGAACTGTGGCGCACCCGCACGATCCCGCGGCCGGGCGAACCCGGCGACGAATCCTGGGGCGGCGTGCCCTACGAGGAGCGCTGGCACGTCGGCATGTGGATGGTGCCGAGCTTCGATCCGGAACTCAATCTGATCTACGTCGGCACCTCGGTGACGTCGCCTGCGCCCAAGTTCATGCTCGGCGGCAACCAGGAACAACACCTTTACCACAACTCGACTCTGGCGCTCGATGGCGATACGGGCGAGATCGTCTGGTACCTGCAGCACGTGGTCGACCACTGGGACCTCGATCATCCCTTCGAACGGCTGCTCATCGACACCGAGGTCGCGCCGATCCCCGACGAGGTCACCTGGATCAACCCGCTCGTCCGGCCGGGGGAGACCCGCAAGGTGCTCACCGGCATCCCGGGCAAGACGGGCATCGTCTATACGCTCGACCGCGAGACCGGCCAGTTTCTCTGGGCCAGGGAAACGACGCCGCAGAACGTCATCACGGACGTCAATGTGGAATCAGGCGCGGCGACGGTCGCTCCCGAAAAGCTCTTCACCGCCGCAGGCCAGGAACTGTTGATCTGCCCGAGCACCCGAGGCGGCAAGAACTACCCGGCCGGCGCCTACAGCCCCCTCACGGGTCTCATGTACTTCCCGCTGCAACACACCTGCATGATGTCGACCTCGGCGGCGGAAGAACCGAGCCTCGACGATCTCTATGCGATCCGCAACCAGAACCTGATAACCCCCGGTACCGAGAACGTCGGCACGATCGAAGCCGTCTCGGTCGCGACGGGCGAGACCGCCTGGAAGTTCGAGCAACGCTCCGGCGTGCTGTCGCTGATCTCCACGGGTGGCGGACTGTTGTTCGGCGGCGACGTGAACGGGCGCTTCCGCGCTTACGACCACGATAACGGCGACATTCTCTGGGAGGTCAACCTCGGCTCGCCCGTGAACGGATATCCCGCAACCTTCGAGGTCGACGGCAGGCAGTACGTGGCCGTCAGCACGGGCGGCTCGGGACTCGCATTCGGCTTGGGCAGTCTCACGCCCGAACTGCGCACGGGGTTCGGCAACCAGCTTTATGTGTTTGCGCTGCCGGACTGACGCCGGCCGGCCTGGCCGCCGGGCCGACGCGTTTCATCGCGCTGGATGTTGAGTCCCACGGCTGTCGCATGGTAGCCAGTCAACGGTGTATCCGCGTGCACATCCGGGCGTTGCGCAAGACAGAATCGCTTGCAATCGCCCACAAATGCGGCTTTCGTCGCGGCTGTTTCGCGCTAAGCTGACATCGCACTCAGGCACAGATATCGCCCACCCCCTGCGATTCGCGGAGACTCCCTCATGGCCGACACGGCGTTTGATACACTTGGCGCTGCACGCAGGCTCAAGGCTGCGGGCATCGAGGCCGAACAGGCCGAAGCCATCGTGGAAATCATGAGTGAATCCGTCAATCAACTGGTGACCGTGGCGCACTTCGAGGCCGGCATCGCGGCCTTGCACGCCCGCATCGACACGGTCCATGACGGGTTACAAGCCCGCATCGATGCCGTCCAAACCGAGCTGCTGGCCCGCATCGACGCCGTTCGCTCCGAACTGCGGGCCGAGATATTGCGTTCCCTCCTGATTGCGGTGGGCATCATGATTGCCGCCAATGCGCTGATGATTACAATCCTCGGGGTCGTCCTGACCCGAAGCGGCGCCGTGTAAACACACCAGCGGCCAGCGCCGCGTGTTCCCCGCCAGGGGCGTCAACCCACAGGCCGCGTCAGAATCCGAATTGGCGTGAATTCCAACCGCCCATCCGGGCTTTCCGCCACTCCTCGCCTACACGCAGTACGCGAACGTGACCGCTGGCGGCTCGGCGCTGCGTTCGGTCTCGGCAGCCTCACGCCCGAACTGCGCACGGGGTTCGGCAACCAGCTTTATGTGTTTGCGCTGCCGGTGTTGTCAAATTAATACATGTTGCCGTTGACGGACGCTTGTCAAATTGGATAATGGCTGTTCTGTGCCTGAGTGGCGGGGGATTCGCACCGGACGTGGTTTGTTGCATTCGGTGAAAAGAGTCCGGGTTTGGAACCACAAACGCTTTTTTGTTGGCAACCACGCAATTCATAACTGAGGAATGCGCATGAAACGTACAACTTTATCGATGGCCGTCGCGGCAGCCTTGGGAGGCTCGGCAACCGCTCTTGCACCGCAACTGGCCGGCGCGCAGGAGGCCGGCGGCCTTGAGGAGATCGTCGTCACGGCGACGCGCCGTGAGCAGGATCTCCAGGAAGTTCCGGTGTCGATCGTCGCCATCACGGGCGACAACCTCGAACTGCAGGGTCTCGACAGCCTCGAGGATGTCGGCAACTACATCCCGAATCTCAACATCCAGGGCGGCGGCGCCGGCACCTACGGCACACAGTTCCGCGTTCGCGGGCTGCCGAACATCGGCACGTTCGTCGACGGCGTCTGGCAGGTGAACACCAACGGTTTCCTGTTTCAGGACCTGGTCGATATCGAACGCATCGAGGTACTGCGCGGCCCGCAGGGCACGACCTACGGCCGCGACGCGGTCGGCGGCGCGATCCGTATCTGGACGCGGCGACCCGGGGATGAGTTTGGTGGGAGTGTCACCGCGATAACGGGTTCGAACGATCGCCGCGATGCCAAGGCATCCCTCGACGTGCCGTTGTCGGACAATTTCCGTACCAAGTGGACGGCCTCGAACCTGTATCGAGGCGGCTTCATCCAGGGGCTGACCATCGACCACCAGTTCGGCGACATCGACCAGAACGTCTACCGCGGCGACATGGTCTGGACGCCGTCAGACACCGTGGACATTCGCCTGGTTCATTCGGAGGAAGAGACCTGGCACACCGAGCCGCGCATCCAGAACGGCGTTTGGGACACGGCACGCATACCCGGCGTGCGGGAGGGGTTATCGTTTGACGATCCCTGTGGCCCCCCCAACACCCCAGCGGCATGCATACAGAACTGGGGCGTGCTTCCCGCGCAGTTCTACGGGCTCGCGGTCGAGGGCGCGGCGAAGCGCGGCGTTACCCTTCCGCTCGACCCCTTCGACGCCGAGCATTTCCAGGCGGGCTATCCTGGCGGCAAGGTCGGATTTTGGGAAAACCGCTCAAGCGTGACCCTGCCGACGCATATCCGGCGCGCCCAGACTTCGCTCGACATCAACTGGGACATCACGGACAACATCAGCGTGCAATCTCTGAGCGCGATGACACAGGTCCGAGGCGACATCAACGTCGACTGGGAAAACAGCGACTACCAACTCGTCGAAGACATCATCCGTTACGATCTCGATGTCTTCAGCGAGGAGATCCAGATCAGCGGCGGCACCGACCGAGTGAGCTGGGTGGCCGGCCTCTACTACTGGGATCAGGACCAGGTCAACCGCAACGCCCGCTTTACGCTCGAGGAATTCCGCACACTTGCGGGCGAGGAAAAACCGGAACTCCTGCTGTCGGACGTCTACAACTCGGATCGTTGCCTGGGACTCACCAACGGCAATCCGGACCACGGAACGTTCGCCGGTTTTCCGACCGGTGCCAACACCTGCCAGTGGGTGGCGTGGTTCACGATGAACATCTTCGCGTACGACCGCCTGCAATTTAACTCCCAGGACGGTTGGGCCGTATTCGGCGAAGCCACGATCGCCCTGACGGACAGGCTGGATCTCACGGTCGGTATTCGCCAGCACGATCAGAGCGAACAAAGTGGAAACCTGACCCCGATTCCGGGCGTCACGGCGCCGAGGCTCAAGACCAGCGACAGGCTGCACACCGGCGGCGATCCGTTTGCCGGCACGCGTCCTGCGATGCTCGGTCCGGCCAACGATGTCTCGTTCGATCAGGACACCTACAAGTTGGCGCTGCAGATGCAGTTCACCGACGACGTCATGGGCTACTTCAGCTACTCGGAAGGTTTCGACTCGGGCGGCGTCGACTCCGCACAGGTCGGTGACGCTGGCGAGAATCTGTACTTCCCGTACGATCCGCAAATCGTCGAGAACACCGAGATCGGTATACGCGCCGATCTCATGGACGGCCTGCTGCGCGTAAACGCGACGTATTTCGATTCCGACTGGATCAACATTCAGAACGCCGGCGTGGTCCGCGACCCGGACGGCAACGAACTGACGTCACTTGCGACACAGAATGTCGGCGAGGCGAATGCAAGCGGTTTTGAGCTTGAGGTTACGGTCGTACCGACCGATTCGTTGATGCTCAATTTCAACCTGGGCCTGCTCGATACGGGCTACACCTACGTCGAACCCGGCGTGCCCAGGCAGGATATCGCCCTGGATACCGAGTTTCAGCAGGCACCCGACCTCACCTACAACGTCGGCATCCAGTACGATGCTAGCCTGACCAACGGCGGTTCGGTAACGACACGCCTCGACTACGCGTATTCCGACAAGTTCTGGCGTTCGCTCAACTTCCTCCGGATGGACTGGTACGGGGCGAAGAATGGCGGACCCATTCCCTTGGGCACCGACGAGAGCGGCGACTGGGGCGTTCTTAACGCCCGCGTCACCTACACGCCGGGCTCCGGTAACTGGCAAATGTCCGTTTTCGGCACGAACCTGACCAACGAGTACATGTTGAACTCCGGTTTCTTCCACGGAATCTGGGGATACAACTTCGCCACCGTGTCGCGTCCTCGCGAAGCGGGCGTCGCATTGACGGTCAACTTCTAGGCGACGCTCAACGTAGCTGACGACTCAGCGCCGGCGGTCTGAAAAGGCCGTCGGCGCTTTTCTTTGCAAACTCGTCGAACGACACGGGAAAGCTTCTTGACGGCCTACCGGCCCGCCGCAAGAATGTTCCCATGACCGCGTCCATCGACATCCTCGCCGTCGCGGAGACTCTGGAGGAGTCCGGCATGGACACGCGCCAGGCGCATGTCTGCGCGACGCAAATGCACCTGGTCGCGAACGCCCGAGAGGCGGTCACGCGGCCCGAACTGGACGCCGCGCTCAGCCGGCTCAAGACCGAACTCATCGAGCGCATCGCGGAGAGCGAGCGACGCATGATGGAGCGCATGATGGATGGCATGTCGACGCAATACTGGCGCCTCATCGGCACGATGACCGCGCTGCTCGGCCTTGCGGTCGCCATCATGCGCTATCGGCCCTGACGGAATCTTCGCCGTTCGAATCGCACGCTTCCGGGCATCCGAACGACGTGGGCTTGACGATGAGCAGCGTTTGAATGACATCGAAGCGGGGCTGGGTGGAATTACGGATACCGGCCATGTTGGGACGACGATCCGGCGGAGTGCGTACGCCGGCAACCGCGCGGCGACGATTGCAGATCGGGTTGAACGATGGCCCGCTCGTTGCTCGACGCGACCGTGCTGATCGATGCGCTCAGATCAATGCGCGTCGGCGCCGTCCCCGTCTGCGCCGAGCCACTCGATCAGTTCGGCGCCCGTGCCGCAATCGACGATGCGCTCCCCGACCCCGGCGAGACGGTCCGGGTCGGAAATGTCTGCGAGATGGCGGACCAGCGCGTTGCCGGTCGCAGCGCCGAACTTGCGGGTCGCCTGTCGGCGCAGCAGTTCGCGCTCCGCAGCAAGCCCCCTCTCGATACCCCGCTTCTCGCCACGATCCAGACCCTGCTCGAGCCCCTGCGCTCGGCCCCGCTCAATACCGCGCTTCTCGCCCTGCTTGAGCCCCTCCTCGAAGCCCTGCCGATGCCACTCGGCCTCCCATTCCCGGACCCTTTTCGCCAATGCCATCACTGTCCATTCCTCCGTCGCGATTTCCGGAAACTCCCGCTCCAGCGATTCGACCGCCGCCGCCGTATCCGCCTGCGGGAACATCCTCGGGGCCACCAGGCGCAGCCAATCCAACACCGCCCGCCGCGGCTCGCCGCGCAACCGGCCGAGCAGCGAGCGCACACGTACGCTCATCTCGTCCAAGGTCTCCGCAGCGTTCAGCCTGAACACCGCGGCGACCAGGTTGTTCTCGGGCAAATCCTCCCGCGCCCGGCGGTTCGCGTCAAGCAGCAGGTAGTTGCCGCTCACCGGCAGCGACGCCTCGCCGCCGGCCGTGACGCCCACTTCCGTTGTGCCGCCCGGAACCGTCCAGGGACGCTCCCCCGAGTACAGCACCACCGGCAACACCCGGGCCTCGCCGTCCGCGTCCGATTCACCCTGCCGGCTCAACCGCTCGCGGGTCCCCGCTGCGTAGCCGACGATGCGCGCGGCCATCGACGGATCGACCGTGGACTGGAACTCGAGCAGCAACACGAGCGAGCGTCCACTGCCGTCGGCGAAGTCCACCCGCCAGGCCGCATCGCCGTGCCTTTGCCGGGCATCGGCGTCCACCGAGTTCGACGGCAGTTGCCGCAGCGTCGAGAAGTCGAGGCGCTGCGCCAAGGGGCTTGCGAAACCTTCGAGCAGATGCTCGATTAGGACGGGCAGATCGAACAGACGTTTCCAAGCGGCGTCGTGGTCCATGCCGGGAGTCTCGCAGGGAACGCCGACAGCGGGATACAGGCATTATTTGGCGCAATGCGCGGAAACGGCGCCAAAATCGACGATTCCTGGCCTCGATTTCCACGGGGTCAATCCGTCGTCACCGGCGACATTTGCGGCCCCGTCCGCTTGCGGTTCGAATCCTTCCGCCAGGTGCTGGCGGAGGTTCTCTTCATCGACATGCAGCCTTCCGACAACCAACACAACGCGCTGCTCGGCTACATTCCGCTGGAGCAGGCACAAGCTGTCGTCGATCTCACCGAGCATCGTCTGGCGAGGGTCCAACGCGTCGATCTCAAGTCCGCGACAAGCTGAAAAAGAACCGCGGCCCTCGATGCAATCCGCAGGTCAGCGGCAACGGTCGACGCGCATTTCGCACCTGACAGGCATGTGCTAATCTTGGCCCATGAGAATACACATAGCATTGCCCGATGCCCTGGTGCTGGAACTCGACCGGCGCGCAGGCTCTCGTCGGCGTAGCGCCTTTATCTCCGAACTCATAAGACGTGGGCTTGACGATGAGCGGCGTTGGGACGACATCGAAGCGGCGCTGGGTGGGATTCCGGATACCGGTCACGATTGGGACGACGATCCAGCGGAGTGGGTACGCCGGCAGCGACGCGGCGACGATCGCAGATCGGGTTGAACCATGGCTCGCGTGTTGCTCGACTCGACCGTGTTGATCGACGCGCTCAGAGGCCGTCCTGCCGCGTCGCGCTTGACCGGACTACGCCGCCGTGGCGTGGAACCCTGGGTATGCGCAATATCCGTCGAGGAGATCTGGCGAGGTCTGCGGCCGGGCGAAGATGCCGCTGCCCGCCGTCTGTTCAACGCATTTCGGCTGGCGCCGCTTGGCGTTGCTCAAGGCATGCTGGCGGGCGCCTGGCGTCGCAGGTTCGCGGAGCAGGGCGTGACGCTGCACCAAGCCGATTGCCTGATCGCGGCGGCAGCGCAAGGGATCGGGGCCTCGCTCGCCACCGCGAACATCGACGACTTTCCGATGCGGGAGGTGGCGGTGGAGCATTGGCCGGCAGGCGTTTGAATCGATTGGTCGGGCGCCGCCGATCATTGTCCCTTCGCCGTGCGACACAAGCCGTGCCGCCGCAGCGTCAAATCCCCGAACCGCTGGCGCCATGTGTTTCCGGTGACTTTGCCTCGATTCGGATCGGGGGCGGTTCGGTAGCGTGTGATACGCTGTCGATCGATTCCTCCCCGACTGGTTTTCCGCATGGGACGTATAGTCGTCGAAGCAACCATCGAGAACGCCGCCGATCCCGACAACAGCATCGTTTGCGACGTTTTGGTCGACACAGGCGCAGCCTACCTGACGCTCCCGAACGCGTGGCGGTCCCGTCTCGGCCCGCTTGAAACCGTCGCCACCGTGGATCTCGAAACCGCCGATCACTCCGTCATCACCGGCGACATTTGCGGGCCCGTCCGCTTGCGGTTCGAATCCTTCCGCCAGGTGCTGGCGGAGGTTCTCTTCATCGACATGCAGCCTTCCGACGGCAGCCACGAGCCACTGCTCGGCTACATTCCCCTGGAGCAGGCACAGGCCGCAGTGGATCTTGCCGGGCATCGTCTGACCCGGATTGATCGGGTCGATCTCAAATCCGCGACAGCCTGAAGAAGAATCGCGTCAAACGAACGCAGTAACGGCGGCTGGACAGCCCGTACGGCACTGGAATCGCCACAGCATTCAAACTAGAATTTTCCGCCTGTGCCGCCGGAGCGAATGCGATGCGAAAACTGACTGACGCGGCAACTCTGCTGTTGGCCGCGGCCCTGTTGCCGGCCACTTCGGCGTTCGCGCAGTTCGATCTTTCAGGCGAATGGTCGCCCCGCTACCACGAGGATCAGCCGGAACGCATTCCCGGTCCCGATCTCGTCGAGTTCCACGGCATTCCGATCAACGAAGCCGGCAGACTGCGCGGGCTGAGCTGGAGCCCGTCCCTGCTCACGCTGCCCGAACACCAGTGCAAACCCCACCCTTCGGATTACGCCCATCGTGGGCCGGGCCAGATGCGCATCTGGAACGAGTACGACAGCGCTTCACAGCAACTCGTCGCCATCCATACGCGGCTGCGCTGGCAGGCGCCGGAACGGACGATCTGGATGGACGGCAGGCCGCATCCGCCGGAGTACGCGCCCCACACCTGGCAGGGCTTCTCGACGGGCAAGTGGGACGGACAGCGGCTCACCGTCACAACCACGCACCTCAAGCAGGGTTGGTACCGGCGTAACGGGCTCGCGCGCAGCGACGAGGCCCACGTGACGGAGCAATTCTTCCGCCACGAGAACTACCTGACGCAGATCGTCATCATCGACGACCCGGTGTATCTCGAAGAACCTTTCGTACGCTCCAACAACTGGGTGCTCGATCCGCGCCAGCAGATCACCCCTTATCTTTGCGACATTGTCGTCGAGGTCGACCGCCCGCAGGGCACCGTTCCCCACTACCTGCCCGGACAGAATCCGTTCCTCGAGGAATATGCCACCAAGTACGGGCTGCCGATGGACGGCGTTCTCGGCGGCGCGCACACCATGTACCCGGAATTCATCGAATGAGTGGATCGGCAGTCGCAAGCCCGGGCCAACGAGCGCGACCGCGTGCGAAGCGGTCGATCGGCGCAGCCGGACGCGTCGCGGCATTCGTCGCGCTCTCGGGGTTTGCCTGCCACGCCATGGCTCAAGGCGGCTTCGGCGACGACGCGCCCGAATTCGGCGTGCAGCCGGTTCAGGGCGACGTGTACATGCTTGTCGGGCCGGGCGGCAACGTTACGCTGCAGATCGGTGAGGAAGGCATCCTCGTGGTCGATTCCATGCTTTCCGGCGCGGGCGAGCGCCTGCTCGCAGTGATACGCGAAATCTCCGACAAACCGATCCGCTTCCTGGTCAATACGCACGCGCATCCCGACCACATCGGCGGCAATGTCGCCATCGCCCAGGCCGGCAGCAATATCGCCGGCGGTAACGTCGTCGGCACGATCGCGGATGCCGGCGCGCAGGCCAAGGTCGTCGCCCACGAAAACGTGCTGATCGCGATCACCGCCGCCGACGAGCCGATGCCGTTCGAAGGCTGGCCCACGGACACCTATTTCACCGACCGCAAGGAACTGTTCTTCAACGGCGAGGCGGTGCAGGTGCTTCACCAACCGGCCGCGCACACCGACGGCGACAGCATCGTGTTCTTCCGCCGCTCCGACGTGATCGCCACCGGCGACATCTTCCTGACCACGGGCTATCCGTACATCGACCGGGCCGCGGGCGGCTCGTTTCAAGGGATCATCGACTCCCTGAATCGCATCCTCGACCTCGCCGTACCGGCCGACCGGCAGGAAGGCGGTACGATGATCGTTCCGGGACACGGTCGCCTCTGCGACGAGGCGGACGTGCTCGAATACCGCGACATGCTCACGATCATCAGGGACCGAATCCGCTATTTCGTGGACCAGGGCATGTCGCTCGAGCAGGTTCGCGCGGCGCGACCGACGCTCGACTACGACGGCCGCTACGGCGCCGATTCGGGTTTCTGGACGACTGACCAGTTCATCGCGGCGATATACGAGGAATTGAGCGAGACAGCCGGCGAATAGCTCCTTGACCGTAATTGAGGTTTAGATCATGAAAAAAGTACTTCTACTGACAGCGATCTGTGGCGCACTGACGCTCGGAGCGTCGGCCACCGCGCATCATTCGTTTGCGGCGACCTACCTGATCAACGACGAAATGACCGTCGAAGGCACGCTCGTGGCGTTTCTGTACCGCAATCCGCACGCGTTCCTGCACCTGAACGTGACGGATGAGGGCGGGGACACGGTGCGCTGGGCCGTCGAGTGGGGCGGTGCGACTTCGCTGACGGGCGAGAATGTCACGCGCGACACGCTGAAACCCGGCGATCATGTCGTCATCGTGGGCAACCCGGGCCGCGACCCGCAGGATCACCGCTTGCGCCTGCGCAGCATCGAGCGAACGTCCGACGGCTGGTCGTGGAGCGGAGACTTCGACTGAGCGAACGATGACACGCGCAATCGCACTATCGTTCGCGGCCGCCGCGCTGCTTGCCGTGCCGTTGGCCAACGCCCAGGACGACGCGACAGCCCGAAGCGAGGCGCGGGCGGACCTCACGGGATACTGGACGGCGGTGGTCACCGAGGACTGGCGCTGGCGCATGGTCACCCCGCCGAAGGGCGACTACGCGAGCCTGCCGCTCAATGACAACGGGCGGCGCGTCGCCGACGCCTGGGACCCGGACGAAGGCGGCAATTCCTGCAAAGCCTACGGCGCCGCGAGCGTCATGCGCATGCCGCTTCGAGTGCGCATCTCCTGGGAAGACGACAACACGCTGCGCATCGATACCGACCACGGCATGCAGACGCGGCTCCTGCGTTTCGGGGCGCCGCCGGAACCTGAGTCCGCCGATCCCACGCCGCAGGGCTATTCCCGGGCAAGCTGGGGCGGGACGGATATCGGTTTCGACCGCATCGAGCGCCGCATGGACGATGTCAGTTCCACACTCAAGGTGATCACCACGCACCTGAGCCCGGGCTACTTGCGTACCAACGGCGTGCCGTACGGCGAACAAACCGTAATGACCGAATTCTTCGACCGGCACGCAGCGTACGGCGAGGAATGGTTCACCGTGACGACCATCGTTTCCGACCCCGAACACCTGGGCCAGGAATACATCACGAGTTCCGATTTCAAGCGCCTGCCCGACGACTCGTCCTGGAACCCTACGCCCTGCGACTGAGTGCGGGGGTGCGGGGAGTCGTACTACCGGTCGCTTGAGACACGCGGTAGATACATCCCTGTACGCTCCGCGCGCGCATCCCTGCGCGCGAGGGTCTCAAGCGACCGGTAGTACGATTCCCCTTGTGTTTGAGGGAGTGAAGAGGATGTGGGTGCGCACGCGGGCCTTGCGGCCTCAGAGCGCCTCAAGCACCTGCACGATAGCGTCGGTACCCTGAGCCGGCGCCATGATGTGCGCGCCGGCGACTCCGTCGATTTCGCGCAGCCCCCGGATGAGTTCGATACAGATGCGCCGCCCTTCGGCACGGGCGTCGTCGGCGCCTTCCAGTCGAGCGATGGTTTCGTCGGGAACGTGAACGCCGAACAGGTTGTTGTTCATCCAGATCGCCGACTTCGCCGACCGGATCGGTCCGACGCCGACGATCACGCCGACGCGGTCCGTGATGCCGTCCTCCCGCAGGCGGCCGATGTACCCGCGCGCCACGTCGAGGTCGAAGCAGAACTGCGTCTGGACGAAGCCCGCGCCCGCGTCGGCCTTGCCCAGCATCCACTTCGACTCCCACTTTTCGTCCGGCATCCGCGGGACGTCGGCGCCGCCGATGAAGAACTCCGGCGGCGGGTCGATCTTGCGCCCCGAAGGTAGCTGGCCGGTATCGCGCATGTCGCGGGCGAGCATCATGAGTTCGGTGGACTTGAGGTCGAACACGGGCTTCGCGTCGGGTTGATCGCCGCCGCCCGGATCGTCACCGTGCAACACCAGCATGTTGTGCACGCCCTGGGCGGATGCGCCGAGCAGGTCTCCCGCGAGCGCGATGCGGTTGCGGTCCCGGCAGGTGACCTGCAGGATCGGCTCGACACCGTTCTGTACGAGCAGCGCCGTCGCCGCGAAACTGCTCATGGCCGTTCTGCCCGCGGCCGCATCGGTGATGTTGATCGCGTTGACCGCGCCACGCAGTTGCGCCGCCTCCTCGAGCAGACTCGCCCCGCTGCCCGACAGCGGCGGCACGATTTCCGCGGTGATAACGAACTCCTTGTTGGCGATACTGTCCTGCAGTCTTGTCGTCATGTCTGGTCGTGTCCCTGTATGTACTGGCCGAAAGAAAGAGTTGCTTTGGGCATTCTTGCGCGTCAGCGCCGGTTAGAGTCGGGAACTGCAAAGGCGTGCGCAAGGCATGCGCAAACGGCCGCCGCGCCCGTGCTCCAAAGCTGATCCCGGGGCTGCGCCGAATCGGGCGACGAGGCGTTCAGGCTCGCGTCACTGCTGCTGCGTTGTCGTGTCGAATGACGACCCGGCAAACACCTCCCTGCCGTCGCTGAGCGTGACCGTCCGCGCGTTCGCAACGTTATCTTCCGTCTTCGAACGGAATCCCTCGACAGTAACGACGGTGCCCGGCGCCAGCGAATCCCTGCGCCAGCCGAGCCGCATCAGACCGTTCGGGGGACCGAGCTCGAGATCCCAGTGCACGACTTCGCCGTTCTCGTCCGGCGCGTCGATATAGAGCCGCGCGTGCGGATTCGTCCATTCGAGCCGGGTTACCGTGCCCGTTATCGTGACCGGCAGGTCGCGGTCGTATTCGGCGAAAAAGGAATGGTGCGGCAGTGCCGCTGCGCCAGCCAGAATCGACCCGCAACCGATCACCGTCGCGATCGAAATTCGAACGTTCATCGGGCCTCTCCTTGACAGGCGTGCGAAACGCTATGATAAGTGCGGCTCGTCGCATCTGTCATGGCCGCGCACGGTCGCCGTTGAGGCGTGTCCGCGAGCGCGTCGAAAGAATTCGCTTTTCACGCCGCCGGGATTGCGTCTGACAGGCGCATCCGCTGGCACGGAGGAAGGAAGTGTCCCGTCTCGCACTCAACATCGAACCCGGAGCAGCGGTGCTGGCCGCAGCGCTGCTCGCGGCGGCTTCGCTCGCAACCTCCTCGGCCGCGGCGCAGTGGCCCAACTACCCGACGCCCGATGTCCCGCGAACGGCCGACGGCGAAGTCGACCTCGACGCGCCGACGCCGCGAACCGCCGACGGCCGCCCGGACCTGACGGGACTGTGGCGAGGCGCGAGGCGTGCGTCACCGGACGGGGACGCACTCGCACCGCCGCCGGACAGCCCTCCAATAGCGGGCTTCCGCGACGTTGGCGCCAATATGGAAGGCGGCCTGCCCTTCCAGCCCTGGGCCCGCGATCTGCGCGACGAGCGAGAGGCCGCAGGCAGCGCGGATAATCCCGAAGCGCACTGCCTGCCGATGGGCAACATGCAGTTTCATACCCAGGGGGCGCCGCGCAAGTTCGTGCAGACGCCCGGCCTGATCGTCGTCCTCTACGAAGCCAGCATGGGCATGCGCCAGATCTTCACCGACGGGCGGCCGTCGCCCGACAACGATCCGCAACCGTGGTGGTACGGCTACTCGACGGGGCGCTGGGACGGCGACGAACTCGTCGTCGTGACGACCCATTTCCGGGACGGCGGGTGGCTCGACATCATCGGCAGCCCGCGCACGGACGCAGCGACCGTTACGGAGCGGTTCAGGCGGCCGAGCTACGGACGGATGGAAATCGACATCACCGTTGACGACCCAGGAGCCTACACCGAGCCGTGGACCGTGCGCGTGAACCAGGAAATCATGGTCGACGAAGACCTGATCGAATTCATCTGCCTCGAAAACCAGCGATTCGGGCTGTAAGGGCGGCGCAGGCAAGGCATGATCGTCCGCTGCACGATCGCGTTTCAGGGGATTCAGGAGTATCGAACATGGGTGTGATGATCGACGGCAGGTGGACGACGGACGAGGAAGCCTCGGCGCTGAAGTTTGCCGACGGGCGCTGGCAGCGCGACGTATCGGTCATTCGTCACTGGATCACGGCCGACGGTTCGCCCGGCCCGACCGGCGATGGCGGCTTCGCGGCCGAGGCCGGCCGCTATCACCTGTTCGTCGCTTATGGCTGTCCTTGGGCCCACCGGACGCTGATCTTCCGGGTGCTCAAGAACCTCGAGGACATGATTTCGGTCTCGATCGCGCTGCCGCGCCGCAGCGACCAGGGCTGGATCTTCGACTCCGAAGGCGAATACAGCGATCCCTGCCTCGGCAAGCATGCGCTCTGGGAGGTCTACGCCGAAGGCCACTCCGGATACACGGGACGCGTAACCGTGCCGGTGCTCTACGACAAGAAGACGCAGCGCATCGTCAACAACGAATCAGCCGACATCATCCGCATGCTCAACTCCGCCTTCGACGGGGCCGGCGCGAACGACCGCGACTTCTATCCCGAGGCGAACCGGCCCGAAATCGACACGCTCAACGAACGCATTTACGCCAATCTCAACAACGGAGTCTACCGGGCCGGATTCGCGCGCACCCAGGACGCCTACGAGGAAGCGTTCGACCAGGTGTTCGAGACGCTCGATTTCCTCGAGGATCGTCTCGGCCGACAACGGTATCTCTGCGGTGACCGGCAGACGGAAGCGGACTGGCGCCTGTTCCCGACGCTCGCGCGATTCGACGTCGCGTACCACTACGCGTTCAAGTGCAACCTGAGGCGCCTCATGGACTATCCGAACCTCTGGCCCTATACGCGCGACCTGTACCAGTCACCGGGCATCTCGCGGACCGTGAAGCCCGACCTCTACAAGCACGGCTACTTCTCGATCAGCGAGCTGCGCAATCCGCTCGGCATCGTGCCCAAGGGCCCGATCGTCGATTTCACGACCGCGCACGACCGCGAGCTGCTTGGCGCGGCCGCCTGATCCTGCGCTCGTTTGCGTGTAACGAAGCGGGCTACGATAATGCCCGCCTTGGCGGGCCATACAGACAGAAGCGGGAAGACAGATGAAACGACTGAGTCACATTAGCGCACTGTTGATCGCCGCGGCGGCGTTCAGCTACGCGGGCACCGCGCTCGCGGCCGACTGGAGCGTCGACAAGGCAACGAGCACCTTGTCGTTCGTGGGCGTCCAGCAAGGCACGAAGTTCACGGGCCGGTTCGGGACCTTCGACGCGGCGATCAGCTTCGATCCCGCCGCACCCGAAGGCGGCAGCGTCGTCGGTACCGTACAGACCGACAGCGTCAACACGCGCGACCACGATCGAGACGCGGCGCTCATCGACGGCGACTGGTTCGACAGCCGTCAATATCCGGAAGCAAGCTTCGAGTCGGAGAGCATCGTGGCGCTCGATGACGGCACGTTCGATGCGGTCGGCCAGCTCACCCTCAGGGGCAACACCCGACCCCTGACTCTGCACTTCAGCTTCACCGACGCCGGCGACGGCACGGCGAAATTCGCGGGCGAATTCTCGATCAACCGTTTCCACTACGGTGTCGGCGCGGGCTGGAACGACACGAGCTGGGTCGGCGAAGACGTCGACATCTCGATCAACCTGAACCTCACGCAATAAGGCGCTGGAGCGCCGCCAGCGGACAGCCCGGCCGAATCGCCGACGGGTGGCGCGGGCGGCGCCCGACGTGCGATGGCCTGCGGCGGGTGACCCACAGGACGCGTCCCATCTGAAGGCGGTGCTGCTTCCCGCCGCGGACCGCCGAACGCGCGCCGGTCAGGCGCCGATACCCGTCAGACGCGGATACCGGGCGCCGGGAATCCCCCGCAGAATTCCGTCACCTCGGCACGCACCCGGGCGATCTCGGTATCGTCATCGGCGTTGGCGATGACGCGATCGATCCAGGCCGCGATCGTCGGCATGTGTTCCTCGCGCATGCCCCTCGACGTCACGGCCGGCGTGCCGAGCCTCACTCCGCTCGGATCGAAGGGCTTGCGCGGATCGAACGGCACCGTGTTGTAGTTGCACTCGATGCCGGCGCGGTTGAGCGCCTGGGCCGCGGGCTTGCCGTTGATGCCGCGCGGCGTGACGTCCATGAGAATCAGGTGGTTGTCGGTTCCGCCCGAGATCAAGCGGAACCCGTAGCCTGCCAGCGCCTCGGCGAGCGCGCTGGCGTTGGCAACGATCTGGTGCGCATACGTCCTGAACTCGTCCGTCGACGCTTCCCTGAGCGCGACCGCGATCGCCGCGGTCGTATGATCGTGCGGCCCGCCCTGCAGTCCCGGGAAAACCGCGCGATCGAGCTCCTTCGCGTGCGTCCCGTCGGACAGGATCATCCCGCCCCGCGGACCGCGCAGCGTCTTGTGCGTTGTCGTCGTGACGATGCCGGCATGCGGAAACGGGTGCGGGTGCGCACCTGCGACCACGAGACCGGAGATGTGGGCGATGTCGGCGACGAGTACGGCGCCGACGGCCGACGCGATCTCCGCGAAACCCGCGAAGTCCCAGATCCGCGGATAGGCCGTGCCACCGCAGAAAATGAGCTTCGGCCGCTCCCGGCGCGCGAGATCCTCGACCACATCGAGATCGATGCGGTGCGTGTCGCGGTCGACCTCGTAGCTCACGGACCTGTAGATCCTGCCCGAGAAGTTGACGTTCAGGCCATGGGTGATATGGCCGCCGAACGGCAACCCGAGACCCATGACCGTGTCACCGGCCTCGAGCAGGGCCATGTACACGGCCTGGTTGGCCGGGGACCCCGAGTACGGCTGCACGTTCGCATGCGCCGCGCCGAACAGGGATTTCGCCCGCTCGATCGCGAGCGTTTCGATCTGATCGATGAAGTCCTGACCCTCGTAGTATCTGCGCCCCGGATAGCCCTCCGAATACTTGTTGCAGAGCACCGATCCGGTCGCCTCGAGGACCGCCGAGGACACATAGTTCTCCGACGCGATCAGGCGGATGCACTCGTCCTGCCGACCGGCTTCCCTGCAGACGAGTTCGTGGATATCCGGGTCGGCGGCTTCAAGCGCAGACAGTGACGACATGTTTCACTTCCTCGAGTCGGCTTGCCCGGACGGCGGGCCCGCCGCCGGCGAGCGCTATTCTACCGGACTGTTGGCGTGACCGTGGACACGAGCGGCTGGCTGGGGCGCGGCGGCGGGATGGCGCTGAACGCGGTCGCGGCATAGTCGGCATTCACTATTGCCCAGTCCCGACGGACCCCCTATTCTGCTTGGACATGGACACGAAAACCCTTTACCCGAGCCTTGCCGCACTCGCTGCGACGGCCTTTGTCGCAGTTTCCGCAACCGCCGAAGTGACGCATATCGATGTGACGTCGAGCGGCGTGGTCGCCGATGGGCAGCAATTCGGTGACGCCGGCGCATACGAGAAACTTGCAGGCACGATGTACTTCGCCGTCGATCCCGAAGCCGAGGCCAATCGCATCGTCAGGGACATCGCTCACGCGCCGCGCAATGCAGCCGGCGCGGTCGAATTCTCGGCCGATTTCTTCCTGATCAGGCCCGTCGATGCCGAACGCGGCAACGGGACGCTGCTGTTCGACGTCGCGAACCGCGGCCGCAAGCTCATGCTTTCGCGGTTCAACATTGCGCCCGGCAGCCAGGATCCCGAGTCAGCCGCCGACTTCGGCGACGGCTTCCTGCAGCGGCACGGTTACTCGCTGCTCTGGGTCGGCTGGCAGTTCGACGTACCGCAGACCGAAGGCATGCTACGCGTCAACGTTCCTCAAGCCGGCGCAGGCGGCACTCCGGTAAGCGGCCTCGTGCGCAGCGACTTCGTCGTCCGCGAGCGCGTGTCGAGCCAAGGGCTCGGCGACCGCGGCCATGTCCCCTACCCCGTCGCCGATCCGGTCGACGAGACGAACGTCATGACCGTCCGCGACAAGCCGCACGCCCGGCGCCAGCCGATCGATCGAACGCGATGGGGCTTCGGCCGGCTCGAGAACGGAGAGGTCGTTCCGGATCGCGGCATGGTGTACCTGCGCGGCGGCTTCGACCCGCACCGCATCTACGAGGTCGTGTACGAATCCGAGAACCCGGGAATCGCCGGGCTCGGGCTCGCGGCCATCCGCGACGCCGTCTCGACGCTCAAGCACGAAGGCGCGGCGGAACTCGGCATCAGCGCCGCCGCCTTCGAGCGGGCGATCGTGTTCGGCGCCTCGCAAAGCGGCCGACTGGTTCGGACCTTCCTCTACGACGGGTTCAACGCCGACGAAGCGCAACGCAAGGTATTCGACGGCGCGATACCGCACATCGCCGGCGGCGCGCGGGGCAGCTTCAACCATCGCTTCGCGCAGCCGTCGCGCGCGAGCTGGAGCTTCTTCTACCCGAGCGTGATGTTCCCGTTCACGGGCCGCGTGCAGCAGGACCGCTTCTGGGAAGAGCACGAGTGCGAAGGCGCGCACTGCCCCGAGATCGACCCCGCGCAACTGGTGGTTCGCGGCGGAACCACCGACGGATTGCTCGCCGGCATCGCTCCGGAACACATGCCGAAGGTATTCCACACGAATTCGTCGAACGAATACTGGCGCGGCTCGGCCGCGCTTGCGCATATGGCCACCGGCCGTGTCGCCGCGGGCATGGAGGATGTACCGCCGCTCGACAACGAACGCATTTATCTTTTCGCGGGCACGCAGCACGGTCCAGCGGCCTTCCCGCCGCGCATCGGCCAGGGCCAGCTTCCCGCCAACCCGAACGAGTACACCTGGTTCCTGCGCGCGCTGCTGCTCGCGCTCGACGCCTGGATCGCCGACGGCACGGAACCGCCGCCGAGCAGCTATCCTACGGTCGCCGAAGGATCGCTCGCGCTGCAGGGCGAGCTGCTGTTTCCCGATATCCCCGGCATCGCGATCCCCGGCAGGATCGAAAATCCGGCGGCACTCGACTTCGGACCGCGTTTCAGGACCGAGGGCATCGCCACGATCGAGCCGCCGGACAACATGCCGCACTACCCTCTCCGGCTGCCTCAGGTCGACGCGGACGGTAACGAGACAGCGGGCCTGCGCTCGCCGGACCTCGCCGTACCGCTCGCAACCTACACGGGCTGGAACCTGTTCGATCCCGCCTTCGGTCCCGAGGACGAACTCGTGAGTCTGCTGGGCGGGTATGTCCCTTTCGCCGTAACAGCCGACGAACGCGCGCAGCGCCAGGATCCTCGGCCGGCCATTCTCGAACGCTACGAGAGCCGCGAGGACTATATCGGCAGCCTGACGAACTATTCGGCCGGACTCGTCGACCAGGGCTATCTTCTGGCCGAGGACGTGCCGGAAATCGTCCGCCGTGCGGCCGCGCACTGGGACGCGCTGGTACCGGCCGGACTATAGCTCGCTGCTGTCCCGATGGCCGACGGAAATTCGCAGCCTGGCCGGGTTGTACCCGAACCGGCTCCGCTCGCGACCGCGCGAACTTCGAGGCTGTCGGGACGGCGTTTGCCAGGAATGGCACGGACGGTGACCATGCAGCGGAAAACCAATCGTACGCAACGCCTGCGACACGCTGCCGCATTGGCCATGGCGATCTCGTCATGCTGGTTGACGGCGACAGTTGCGGAACTGCCGCCCGTGCCCTTTCCCGACGAAAACCCGATCACCGAGGAGAAGCGCATCCTCGGCAAGATCCTGTTCTGGGATGAGCAATTGTCGAGCGACAACACCGTCGCCTGCGGCACTTGCCACATGCCCGCCGCCGGCGGCGTGGACCCCCGCATGGGCAGGCATCCCGGCACCGATCCCGGCACGATAGACGACGTCCGGGGTTCGCCGGGAATCGTCAGCCTCGACAGCCACGGCCGGCCGGCCGAGCACCCCGTATTCGGCTTCGGCCCCCAGGTCACGCCTCGCCTGAGCCTGTCCAATTTCGGTTCGCTCTGGGCCGCCGAGGCGTTCTGGGACGGCAGCGCCGCCGGCGAGTTTCGTGACCCCCTGACCGGGCGGATCGTGATCGCCGCGGGCGGGGCTCTGGAAAACCAGGCACTCACGGCGCTGTCGAACGACGCGGAAATGGCGAAGCACGGGCGTACCTGGCAGGAACTCACCGCCAAGCTCGCCCGGGTGACTCCGCTTGGCGTCGCGAGCGATCTGCCGGACGACATTGCCGCTGCGCTTGGCGACTCGCCCGACTATTCGAAGCTCTTCGCGGACGCGTTCGGCGACGCGGCGATCACGCCGGTACGCATCGCATTCGCGATCGCGACCTACGAACGCACGCTGCTGCCGGACCAGACGCCATGGGATCGCCACCAGGCGGGCGACAGCGACGCGATGAGCGAGGTCGAACTGTTGGGCTGGCAGGCGATGCAGGACTTTCAGTGCGTCAAGTGCCACGAGCCGCCATTGTTCACGAACAACGACTACTTCAACATCGGACTCAGGCGCGCCGACTACGACCCCGGCCGCCAGGCCATAACGGGCGATCCCGAAGATGCCGGTGAAGTGCGCGTGCCAAGCCTCAGAAACGTGGGCCTCAGGCCCCGGTTCATGCACACGGGCGAGTTCCAGACGCTCGGCGCCGCTGTCGGTTTTTACCGAACCGGCGCCGTTCTGGCCGAGCGCGACCTGATCCCGGGCGGCGGCAACTATGCCTTCAACATGGGCAATGTCACCGAAGCGGATATCCGCGCGTTTCTCCAAAACTCGCTGACCGACCCGCGCGTGCGCGACGAACGCTTCCCTTTCGATCGGCCGATGCTCAGGACGGAACGCAACCCCGCCGACGCACTTCCGCCCATCGCACCGCTTAACCTCGAGGCGACAGGCGAAGGAAACTCGCTCAGACTGAGCTGGGATGCCCCCGCGGACAATATTGGCGTCGTCGACTACGTTCTCGAACGCGACGGTCGCGTGATCGCTTTGCTCACGACGACGTCCTTTGAAGATGCGGATGCGCCGCCCGGTCCGTCAGTCACGTATACTCTGCGCGCGCGCGACGCTGCCCTGAACGAATCTCCGCCCGCGCGGCTGACGATCACGGGCGGCCCACAATGACGCAACCGCGCAGCGGCCGATCGCAGCGCGATTTCTCCTCTTGCATCGGGTGAATCCGAGTCACAGTGCAGCAATGAACCAGACCCCGCTTCCGGACGCCCGATACGCGTGCTCCGACTCAACTGCGTATCGAACCCAACGATGAAAGCGAGTTCGCTCACGGACACTCGCTACCTTCCCGGCCTCGACATTGACAAGCGCACGGGCTGGCCGGACGAACTGCGCGTGCTGCTCGACAAGTTTCCGCGCGACACGTGGAGATCCAGACCATCGCCGGTCACCGAGTTCTGGCTCGACAAGCACGACTGGTTCCGCCACCAGTGCTCGGCGCTGAAGTCCGCGGGCGACGACTACCGCGAGGGGCGCAGCGACGCGATGGTGTTTGCGAGCTGGCTCGCGCCGCGGCTGCAGAACTTCCTCGCGCACCTGCACGGCCATCATCAGATCGAGGACCATCACTATTTCCCCGCGTTCCGCGCCGCCGAAGAGCGCCTGGCGCCGGGATTCGACGCTCTCGCGGCCGACCACGAACTGCTGCACGAAGGAATTTCCGATGTGGTCGCGAGCGTCAACGCTTTCTTCGAATCACTGCGCAAGGAGAACGCGGCGGATGCCACGCGGCATGCCGCAGACCGCTATCTCGCCTGCAGCGAAACGACATTCAGGCGCCTGCTGCGGCATCTCAGCGACGAGGAAGACCTGATCATTCCGGTCATGCTTGACCGCGGGTGATAGACGACCCACCAGCCCCACGTCGTCGCGGTAGTGCGCCTCCCCTTGCGCCTGTCACAGGCTGGAAACGTGGATCTCGGTATACCTCGGGCGTACGAGGCGCCCACAGCCTGTCGTGGGGCGCCGGTGCGGACCCAACGGTGCGATACTCCACAGATGTGGGGCCAGGCGGCTCAGCGACCCGGCGTCAGTTCTTCGACGACGCGGTCATGGCGCAGGTCCGCGATCACCTCCCTGGCCCGCAGCGGTTCGGCGCGCTCGACGGCGAAGCTCCGGTGGATATCCCGGGATGAGGTCGCAATGTGGAACCGGTACACGCCGGGATCGACGATCCATGCGCGCTCGGCCGGGTCGAATGAGGCCAGGTCTTCCGTGCGGACGTCGATTTCAAGCGTCTGCGACTGTCCGGGCTCGAGCAACGCCGTCTTGGCGAACGCGCGCAGCTCACGGACCGGCTTGACGAGCCGTTCCGACGGCGCTTCGACGTAGAGCTGAACGACCTCCTTGCCGGCACGGTCGCCGGTATTCGTCACCGTCACGGGAATGCGGTAGCCGGCATCCGTGACCCCAGGCTGCGCAGCATCGACGGCGAACTGCGTGTAGGAGAGGCCATGGCCGAAGGGCCAGGCCGGCTCCACATCGAACGTATCGTGGTAGCGATAGCCTACGAAGATGCCGTCGCGATACTCGACTTCCGAGGGTTTGCCGCGAGACAGGGCGCCGAATCCGGGCACTTCCTCGTCCGACAGCTCGATGCCCGGATAGCTTTCTTCCGACGCTGCCGACGGCACATCGCTGTAGGCGAGCGGGAACGAGGTCGGCAGCTTGCCGGAAGGGTTGACGCTGCCCGTCAGCACGTCGACAACCGCGTGGCCGGCCTCCTGTCCGCCCTGCCAGGGCAGGATGATCGCGTCGGCGTGGTCACGCCAGCTTGCGGTCTCGATGACGTTGCCGACGTTCAGGATCGCGATCACCTTCTTCTGCTCGGCGCGGAAAGCCGCCGAAACGTCGGCGAGCATCGTTTGTTCGGCTGCGGTCAGATCGAAGTCGCCTTCGATCTCGCGGTCCTGGAACTCGCCGGAGTTGCGGCCGATCGTGATGACGGCAAGGTCGGCGGTCTGTGCGGCACGGCCGATCGTGGCCGGGTCGAGCGGCATTTCCGGGATCAACGGCACGAGTTCGAAGAAGAACTCGGGCACCGGCAGTCTGGCTTCCTCGACAGTGCGGTATTCAGCGTAGGTTTGCGCAAGCTCCGCATCGATCTCGAAGCCTGCCTCCTCGAGTCCCTGCACCAGCGACACGGTATAGGCTTCGTTGACGTCACCGCTGCCCGAACCGCCCGCAATGAAACTGTAGGAAGTCGCGCCGAACGCAGCGATGTTTCTCTCGTCGTCGGCAAGCGGTAACACCGCGCCGTCGTTCTTGAGCAGCACGGTGCCCTCGGCCGCGGCTGCGCGCGCCGTTGCGGCGTGACCCTCGAGGTCCGGTGCGTTGCTGTAGGCGTATGCCTGCTGCGAGCGCGACCGTGCCACCATCGTGAGGATCCGTTCGACGTTGACGTCGAGTTCCGCCTCGGTGAGTTCGCCCGTCTCCAGGGCGCGCCGAATCGCCTCGCTGCGCTCGGGCACGCCCGGCATCAGCAGATTGTTGCCGGCCTTCATCTGCGCGATCGGATCGTCACCGGCGAACCAGTCGGTCATGACCACGCCGTCGAAGCCCCATTCCTCACGCAATACGGTGGTCAGGAGATCACGCGACTCCGAAACGGGGCTGCCGTTGACCTGGTTGTAGGCGCTCATGATCGCCCAGGGCTGCGACCGTTCGACCGCGATTTCCCAGCCGCGCAGGTAGATTTCGCGCAGCGTCCTTTCGCTGATCAGGGTATCGATGAGCTGACGGTTCGTTTCCTGGTTGTTGGCGAGGTAATGCTTGATCGTCGCGCCGACGCCGTTGGATTCCACGCCGTTGACCACGGCCGCGGCCATCGCTCCGGACAACAGCGGGTCTTCGGAGAAGTACTCGAAGTTTCGGCCGCCGAGCGGATTGCGATGCAGGTTCATGCCGGGCGCGAGAAACAAGTCGACGCCGTACTCCCTGATCTCCTCGCCCATCGCGACACCGACCTGCTCGACGAGCTCGATATCCCAGGTCGACGCGAGCGCCGTGGCGACGGGGAATGCCGTCGCGTAGTAGGTCGCAGCGTCGTTTTCGCGCTGCGGCAGGATGCGCAGGCCCGCCGGCCCATCGGCGAGAACCGCGTCGCGAATGCCGAACTCCGGGAGCGCAACCGTGTAGCCGGCCGCGCCCGGGACCCGATCGAGGTTCTGCTCGAGGCTCTCGGCATCGCCGCGTGAACCGCTGACGAGCCGTGCTTTCTGCTCGACGCTGAGTTGCGCCATCCATTCGCTCACCTGCAAAGCCACCGCAGAGGACTCCGCGTTCGCGCCGGCCGCCCCGGCGCCATCGTCCGTGAGTTCCACGCGCTCGCCGGAAGGCTCTCCAGTGCCGCTCGGTTCGGCGCTCGCTGTGTCCCCGGACGCCGGTGCAAAGCTGCTCGGCGTGGATTCCGTACACGCGGCTACAAACGCCGCGAGAAGCATCATGACTATGGTTCGCATTTCACTCCGCCGAAATTCGGTCCGTCCAGTCAGGCGAGTCGCCATGGGTATCCGTCCCGAAACCAGGCCGTCCCATACGGGGTTCGATGCTCGGGAACACATTGTTTCAGAGGTTGCCCAACGGGCTGCCGCGCAGATCCTCGGCGCGCTCCACGCTGACGAGCACGGCGAATCCGTTTCTGTCCGGATCGCGTTCGCGCTCGACCTGCAGGATCCTGTCCCAGACCTGGTCCCGGATCGGACCCTCCTTGTACACCTTCGCCGTGCCGAAGAACCGCGCGACGCCGGCGAACGGCAGCAGGCTCTCCCGGAGTTCGGCCTTCTGGTAGAAGACCATGATCCTGTCGCCGTCTGCGATGTCGCTCACGCCGCCGCGGCTGCGCTCCCAGAAAGCGAGCGTCTCGTCATCGAATACGCAGGTGCTGCCGCGCAGGGATATCCTCGGGTAGCCGTCGCCATCCACCGTTCCGACCAACGGTGTGTCCGGCCACAGAGCATCATTGATGTGCGGCTGCAACGCTGTCGGGATTTTCGCCATGTCTCGCTCCAGAAAAATCCGGCTCAGTTTATCGGCGGGGTCAATGCCCGCCAAGCACCGACGGACGGCGGCGATCCCATTTCGCTGCTCCGCGTCACTCGAGATTCGCGACGCCCACGCTCGCTTGCTGAAGGTTGCCGGCGGCGCGGCGCGGGCGCCTGGCCGACGGCGAACGCTCAGTTGCGCCTGAACACGACCGTCAGGTTATTGGCCGGCATCTCGACGACCTCGTCGAGCGCGAAACCGTACCCGCCCGCCACGGCCGCGACTTCGCCGAGGTCGCGCACGCCCCACTCGACGTTCCTTGACTTCAGGTTCGCATCGAACGCTTCGTTGCTCGGCGCGGTGTGCTGCCCGTCGCGCATGTAGGGACCGTAGAGAACGAGCGGCCCGGCGCCCTCCAGGACGCCCTCGACGCCGCGGAACAACGTTTCCGTCGCCGTCCACGGGGCGATATGGATCATGTTGATACATAGCACGGCTGCAACACCCCGAACCGGCCAGGGCTGCTCGTGCACGTCGAGCCGCAGCGGCATTCTTGCGTTGGCGAGCGCGCTCGCGTCGACGAGCGACTCGATCCACGCGAGCGCCCGGGCGTCGGAGTCGCTCGGCTGCCAGACGAGTTCCGGCAGCGCCCGCGCGAAGTGGACGACGTGCTGACCGGTGCCGCTCGCGATCTCGAGCACCGTCCCCGTCAGCGGCAACACGCGTTGCAGCACGTCGAGGATCGGCGCCTTGTTGCGCTCCGCCGCGGCGTTGGGAACCAGCTTGCGATGGGCTTGCGGCATGGCCCTATTGTGCCGGAATCGACATGCGCCCACAGCGTCAACGGCTCGCCCGCGAGTTCGGTCGCATGGCGTACAATTTCTCTACGTCTTGTGCGGATTCGGACGATGCGCAAGTCCCGCGACCGCGTTGGCGCCAATCGGCGCATCGCGTTCGATACCGCCGGCTGCGCAAGCACACACGGCAAGGAAGCAGAACCTTTGAGCGCCATGCGATTTCGACACTTCCTCATCGTTCTCGCGATCTGCGCCCTGGTGGCCTGCGGCGGCGGGGGAAGTTCGACTCCGCCGCTACCGGAACCACCGCCGGTACAACAGCCACCGCCGGATCCGCCGGCAGACCCGCCAACCGATCCGCCTACGGATCCACCAACCGATCCACCAACCGATCCACCGACCGATCCACCGACCGATCCGCCCACGGACCCGCCGACCGATCCCGAGCCACCGGACGGGTCGACCGCCTGGACACCGAACGTCTTCCTGCCGCATGCGACCTTCGCCGCACAGTGCGAGAACCCGCGCAGCGGAACGGATCCGGAAACGGGCAGGCCCTGGCGGGACATTCAGGGCTCCACTCTCGATGAGAACAACTGGCTGCGCTCGTGGAGCCACCACCTGTACCTGTGGTACGACGAAATCGTCGACCGCGACCCCGGGCTGTACCCGACACGCGACTACTTCGACCTGCTCAGGACCGAAGAACTCACGCCGTCAGGCAACCCCAAGGACCGCTTCCACTTCACCTACACGACCGAGGAGTGGAACCGCCTGGCGCAGTCGGGCGTGTCCGCGGGCTACGGCGTCGAGTGGGCGCTGGTCTCGCGGGCGCCGCCGCGGCACATCGTCGTTGCGTACACGTCCCCGGACACGCCCGCCACGCGGGCACCCGCAAATCTCGCGCGCGGCGCGGTCCTGCTTGAGGTCGACGGCATGGATGTCGCCACCACCGCCGACGTCGACGCGCTGAACGCAGGGCTCTTTCCCGATGACGCCGGCGAAACCCATACGTTCAGGATCCGGGATGCCGGCGGGACGACATCGCGCGAAGTCACATTGCGGTCAGAGTTCGTCACGCTCGAGCCCGTGCAGCACGTCAAGACCATCGACACGCCGACTGGCAGGGTCGGCTACATCTTCTTCAGCGATCACATCGCGACGTCGGAGCCTGCGCTCATCGAGGCGATCGACGAACTCGCGACAGCCCGGATCGACGACCTCGTGCTCGACCTGCGTTACAACGGCGGCGGCTATCTCTACATCGCGAGCGAGCTTGCGTACATGATCGCCGGACCCGTGCCGACAGCAGGACGATCGTTCGAGGAAATCCAGTTCAACGACAAGCATCCGGTCACCAACCCCGTCACGGGCAGGCCGATCACGCCCCTGGAATTCCTGTCCGAGGCGATCGGCGACACTGAATACCGCGGCCAGCGGCTGCCGACACTGAATCTGCCCAGGGTGTTCGTCCTGACCGGCCGAGGAACCTGCTCGGCCAGCGAATCGATCATGAACGGCCTGCGCGGCGTCGACGTCGAGGTCATTCAGATCGGTGGGACCACCTGCGGCAAGCCATACGGTTTCTACCCCGCCGACAACTGCGGTACCACGTATTTCTCGATTCAGTTCAGGGGCGTGAACGCCAGGGGCTTCGGCGACTACGCCGATGGCTTCTCGGCGAGCAACGAGATCGGACGGCCCGGCACGTCGGTTCCCGGCTGCGCCGTGGGCGACGACTTCGACAGGCCGCTTGGCGACTCCGAGGAAGGCAGGCTCGCTGCGGCCCTCGCGTACCGTGTTGACGGCACCTGTCCCTCACCTCCGGCAAGCACGGTCCTGCGGAGCTACCCCGCTGCCGGGGCAGCGGCAGCCGCACCGACCGCGCTGTTTCCGGCGACCGACAGCGTGCTCATTCGTTCGCCGCTCCGGGAAAACCGGTGGCTCGATGAATGGCAATAGTCCGCCAGACGGATTCGCTGCGGCGTCCCGACTCATTGCCCTGCATCGCCGACCGCAGGCGAATGCGCTAAAGTCACGTCCGATTCCCGTACCGCGCCGGGAATCGCTTGAACAAGGGACAGCCAAACGCAGGTAAAGGATGCGCCGCACTTCAATCACGTCTATCGCCGCGACACTCGTCGTATTGTCCGCCTGCTTCGGCGGACGGGCCACGCTCGAGGACGTGCCGGCCCTCATCGTGAACCCGACGCCAACGTCGCGTTTCGAACTCACGCGTGTCGTCACGACCGCGGTCAACGACACGGCCATCGCACTGGCCGACGACGCGCTGACCGGGACGAGTTCACTGATCCTCGAACGCTCGCCCCCGCGCTCAATAGAGGCACAAGCGGCGACCGGCCGGCTGCTCGATCAGCCGGTACGCTTCCGCCTCGTGTTGAACGGGGAGAACTGCGTGCTCATCAATGAGGCTGACGGACGCCGCTGGCGCCTGTTCCAGACGCAGTGCGTGGCGGCGCCGGGCCAGGCACGGTAAACGACCATGAAGAAACTGGCCATCATCGACGACTACGAACACGCGGCGCTCGAGTCCGCGGACTGGACCGCCATTGGCGACGACATCGAGATCACCGTCTTTCACGATCACCTGGAGGACGAGGACGCTGTCGCGGAACGCCTCGAACCCTTCGAGATCGTGTCGGTAATGCGCGAGCGCACGCCGTTTCCGGCGTCACTGCTCGCCAGGCTGCCGAATCTCAGGCTCCTGGTCACTTCGGGCATGCGCAACGCCTCGATCGATCTCGAGGCGGCGCGCAACAACGGCGTCGTCGTCACCGGCACGCCGATCCTGCCCTACCCGGCGGCCGAGCACGCCTGGGCGCTCATCATCGCGCTCGCCAAGCGCATGCCGGCCGACGATCGCAACATGCGCTCCGGACGCTGGGGCGATGCACTCAACGTCGGCCTCAGCGGCAAGACGCTCGGCGTCATCGGACTCGGCAGGCTCGGGCCACGGGTGGCCGGCATTGGTCAGGCCTTCGGCATGAACGTCGTGGCCTGGAGCCTTAACCTCACGCAGGCGCGCTGCGACGAGTTCGCGGTCAGGCTCGTGTCGCGGGAGGAACTGTTCGCCGCGTCCGATTTCGTCACGGTCCACCTCACGCTTGGCGACCGCAGCCACGGCTTGATCGGCGCCGCCGACTTCGCGCGCATGAAACCCACGGCGTATTTCATCAACACGAGCCGGGGTCCGATCGTGCAGGAAGCCGCGCTTATCGACGCACTTCAGTCCGGCAGCATCGCCGGCGCGGGCCTCGACGTTTATGACGTCGAACCGCTGCCGGCCGACCATCCCTTGCGCAGCCTTCCGAACACGGTGCTGACACCGCATACGGGTTATGTGACGAAGGAGAACTACGAGCTCTTTTTCACGTCGACCGTGGCCGACATCCGCGCCTGGCTCGACGGCGAGCCCGTCAACGTCCTGACCTGACTCGCGCGACAAGCGACGGTAGCGGCTGCGTCCCCTTGCAGCTGCGGTCCCTGCGCGCGACTGCACGCACCGTCAACTCAACGCTGCGCGTCACCCTCGTGCGTGAGCCCTGCGCCCGGCCGAATCGACCTACAGCTTGAGAAGTTCCGCCGCCGTGTTCCCGAGGATGGCCACGAGTTCGTCGTCGCTGAGCCCATCCACCGCCAGTGCGTCGCCGACCGGGTCCTCGGCGGCGATCGGGAACGGGTAGTCGGTGCCGAGCACGATCCGGTCCGCACCGACTTCGCTGATCAGGTGCGCAAGGTTGTCGGCGGAATAGACGACCGTGTCGTACCAGAGCTGGCGCAGGTACTCGCTCGGCGTTTTCTCGATGCCCTGACAGCCGCTGGTTCGCAACGCGCAGTTGTCCGAGCGGCCGATGTAGGACGGCAGATAGCCGCCGCCGTGCGACCAGACGATCCGGATGCGCGGGTGGCGGTCCAGGAAGCCGCTGAAGATCATGTGCGACATCGCGACCGTCGTGTCGAGCGGCATCCCGATCGTGTTGCCGAGCGCACCCGCGCCTGCGAAGCGGCCCCCGGCATCGCCGAAGCTGGCCTCGGGATGAATGAAGATCACCGCCTCCAGTTCCTCGGCCCGCGTCCAGAACGGATCGAAGCGCGGTGCGGAAATCTCCTCGTCGCCGATCAGGGTCGTCATCATGACGCCGCGAAGATCCAGTTCCTGCATCAGGTAATCGAGTTGCTCGACCGCAAGCTCCGGGTGCTGCAGCGAAACGCCGCCGAGCCCGACCAGACGGTCCGGATGCATGGCGACAACCTCGGCCATCCTTTCGTTCAGAAGCCTCGCGATCGCATCGGCAAGCTCGGGTTGCGCCCAGTCGTGCTGATGCTGGAAGTGCAGCGTCAGCGCCTGGATATCGATGCCCTGGCGGTCCATGTCCTCGAGACGACCGTCGATGCTCGTAAGCCGCGGCGCCATCGGTGACCTGAGGAACGCGCCGATATCCGACTCCGCTTGCTCGTAGCCCTCGATGAGTTCCCAGACCTCGGGCACGAGGATGTGCGCGTGCATGTCGATCGTGCGTACGCGCTCGCCGTTGATGATCGTCGGACCGCGCGGCAGTGCGCCGGCCTGCTGAGCGAGCGCCCAGTCGCAGCCGCACATCGCGACGCCGGCCGATGCCGCCGCCCGCAGGAATTCTCTTCGCGTCTGTCTCATCGGTGCTCCCCCTGTAGGCATGGAAGGTAGCGCGTGGAATCTCCCACGGCTACAGCTTCCACCGTGGAAGGTATCCCGTATTATCGCGCCTTCCACCGTGCAGTGCGGTCGCCGCGCCGTCTCACCCGGTGCAGCGCAACAGCCCCAAGTCTATGGCGACCGAGCGGCAAATTCACCTGCACCGCTTCCGTCACACAAGTCCGAACACATTCCTCGCATTCATCTCGTAGAGCGCCCTCTTTTCGTCGGCGCCGATCGGCAGCCTGTCCGTGACGGTGACTTCGTCGGGCGCGTACTGGTATGGATAATCCATCGCGTAGAGCACGCGGTCCGCCCCGAGCACCTCGCGCGCGTACATGATGACGGGCTCCCAGGCCATGCCGCTCGTCGTGACGTAGACGTTGTCCCTCATGTAGTCGCTCGGCTTCCTCGCGAGCGGCTTGAAGTTCGGGTAACGCCCGGTTTCGACGATGCCGCGATGGAAGAAGTCGACCCGGAACAGCCAGTACGGGATCGCTTCGCCAAGGTGGCCGACGACGATCCGGAGCTTCGGGAAACGATCGAACGCCCCGCTCACGATAATCCGGAGCAGGTGCATTCCGGTCTCGACCGCGAAACCGTAGATCGCGCCGTCGAGACCGCTTTCGAGCAGGGGGTCGAGCAGTTTGGGAGACGGGTCGCGCGGGTGCAGGTAGATCGGCACGTCGAGCGCCTCCGCCGCCTCGAAGATGTCCCAGAACTTCCGGTCATCCAGGTATTCGCCGTGCGTGTGGGAGTTGACGATCGCGCCCTTCAGATCAAGCTTCCGCACGGCCCGCTCGAGTTCTTCGGCCGCGGCCGGCGGGTCCTGCGGGGCGATCGCCGCAAGGCCCGCAAGGCGATCGGGATGGCCGCGGACGGCCTCGGCCAGTTCGTCGTTGTACGCCGCCGCCAGCGACACGGCCGTGGGGGCATCGAATACCTGCACGCCGGGCGCCGTCAATGAAATGACCTGCATGTCGATGCCGGTCGCGTCCATGTCGCCGATGCGCCGCTCGCCGAGATCCTGCAGGCGCTCGACGATGGCGGTCGTGCGCGGACTGTCGTTAAAGAGGAAGTAGCCCATGAGGCTCTCGAAGCCGCGGTCGCTGGTCGCGCCGTCGGCGATCTGCGCCTTGTAGCGCTCGATCAGGTCGGTCGGCGCATAGGCTTCCTCGGTAGCGATGCGCCGGTAGCTGCGCTCGGAATCGGCTGAGGACATTGCCCCCTTCCTGTGGCCAAACGACAAAGCGGTACACGATATACCGGTCAATGGGTGCGCGTATATCGCCAATGCGGTGAAAACGCCCGGCGACCGCACGATAGGCTCCGCGAAACGATCGTTGTAGACTCCGCCGGATGCAATGCAGCACCTGCAACGAGTGAGCGACCATGGCGTTACAGAAACTCGATCACGTCACCGTCAATACCGACGATCTGGAAAAAACCAGGGACTTCTACTGCGATTTGCTCGGCATGACCGACGGTTACCGCCCGGACCTCGGCTTCGACGGCGCCTGGTTCTACGTCGGCGACACGCCCTGCATCCACGTTTGCGAATGGGAGTCGTACATGGTGTGGGCCAGGGCGCAAAGTCTCCCTCACTCGAACCGCGCACGGGGTACAGGGTCGCTGGACCATGTCGCCTTCAATGCGGAGGACTACGACGGCACCCTCGCAAGACTCGAAGCGAGCGGACTTCAGTTCAGTCGCAACGTCGTCCGTGACATTTCGCTGCGACAACTCTTCGTCAGGGACCCGAACGGCATTTGCGTCGAACTCAACTTTCGCGGCGATTGACCTTGTCGAACAATCGCGGGACTTCGGCCACGGGCTGCTAGATCGCCGATGCCGGATGCCTACGCACAAGCCTGCGAGCGCTCGCTGAGCGATCCGGCAGGCTTCTGGGCCGAAGCCGCGCGCGGGATCGACTGGATCGAACCCTGGCGGCGAGTCCTTGACGATTCGAATGCGCCGTTCTACCGATGGTTCGCCGGCGGACAGCTCAACACCTGCTACAACTGCCTCGACCGGCACGCGCACAGCGGCCGTGCGGATCAGCCCGCGCTGATCTACGAAAGCGTCATGAGCGAGGGGTCGCGGACCTACACCTACGCCGAAATGCTCGATCTCACGGCACGGTTCGCAGGCGCGCTGGCACGAGCCGGCGTCGACCAGGGCGACCGCGTCATCATCTATATGCCGATGGTGCCGGAGACCGTCGTCGCGATGCTCGCCTGCGCGCGGCTGGGCGCCGTGCACTCGGTCGTCTTCGGCGGCTTCGCGGCCGCGGAGCTTGCCACGCGCATCGACGATGCGAAGCCGCGCGTCATCGTGTCCGCAAGCTGCGGCCTCGAACCGGGCCGCGTAGTGGCCTACAAGCCCTTGCTCGACGCGGCGGTCGGCATGGCCGCCCACAAGCCTGCGGCCTGCATCGTCCTGCAGCGTCCGGAGCTTGCGGCCGACGTCGGCCCTGGCGACATCGACTGGAACGAGGCGATTGCCGCCGCCGAGCCGCACGAATGCGTGCCGGTCGCGGCCCCCGACCCGCTCTATATCCTCTACACATCCGGCACCACCGGGCAGCCCAAGGGCATCGTGCGCGATAACGGCGGTCATGCGGTCGCGCTCCACTGGTCCATGCAGGCGATCTACGGCATCGATGCCGGAGATGTCTACTGGGCAGCGTCGGATGTCGGCTGGGTCGTCGGCCACTCGTACATCGTCTACGCGCCGCTGCTCAAGGGCGCAACGACCGTGCTCTTCGAAGGAAAGCCTGTTGGCACTCCGGACGCCGGGACGTTCTGGCGCGTCATCGAGCGCCACCGCGTCAAGGTCATGTTCACCGCACCGACGGCGCTGCGCGCGATTCGGCGCGACGACCCGGAGGGCGGTTTCATCGCCGCTCACGACACGAGCTCAATGGCAGCGCTGTTTCTTGCCGGCGAACGCAGCGATCCTGAAACCCTGAACTGGGCGACCGCCCAGCTTGGCACGCCGGTGATCGATCACTGGTGGCAGACGGAAACCGGTTGGGCGATCACCGCCAATCCGCGCGGCCTGGGCCTCTTCCCGATTCGTCCGGGCTCGGCCAACAAGGCCGTTCCGGGCTGGGATGTCCGCGTGCTCGACGACGACGGCGAACCCGCGCCGGCGGATCGCATCGGCGCGATCGCGTGCAAACTCCCGTTGCCTCCCGGAACGCTCCCCACCCTCTGGAATGCCGACCGGCGTTTCAGGGAGGCCTACCTCGAGCGTTTCCCGGGCTTCTACACGACGGGCGATGCGGGATACATCGATGCCGACGGCTACGTGCATGTGCTCACCCGCACCGACGATGTCATCAACGTCGCAGGGCATCGGCTCTCGACCGGAGCGATCGAGGAGGTTCTGGCCGCGCACCGGGATATCGCCGAGTGCGCCGTAACGGGCATCGACGACGCGATCAAGGGCCAGGTGCCGCTCGGCTTTCTGTGCCGGAAATCGGGCCACGATCGCCCTGAAGCCGATATCGTCCGCGAGGTCGTCGCGCTGGTCCGCGAGCGTATCGGGCCCGTGGCCGCGTTCAAGCAGGCCGTCATCGTCGAGCGGCTGCCGAAGACGCGTTCCGGGAAGATTCTGCGCGGTACCCTGCGCTGCATGGCGGACGGCAGGGAATACCCGATCCCCGCCACGATCGACGATCCGGCGATCCTCGACGAGATCGCCGCGGTCCTGCGCGCGCACGGCTATCCGGCAAGCCGATCAGGCGCTTCGTCTGCCTGATCGACGTTCGAAATCCATTGACCGGAAATGTCCGACCAGATCGCCGCGATCCTGCGCGTGCATGATCGTCCGGCTCGCCGGTCCGGCGTTCCATCCGTCGGATCGACGTTCGTAGTTCATTGATTTGAAATGTCTTGTGCCTGTTCCAGGCGACCGAAGCTACTTTCTCCGACAGGACCGGACTTATACTGGCCGCGGTTCCGAACGGAGGTTGCCGTGCGCCCGGCGCCGATCGCAATTCTGCTGTGCGCTTCCCTGAGCGCGCTCGCCTTGTCGAGCGTCCATGCGGGCGAACTCACGATCGCCACCTGGAATCTCGAACATCTCAACGACACCGTCGGCGAGGGCTGCGTGCCGAGAACGGAGTCCGACTATGCCGCGCTCGCCCGCCGGATCGCCGCGCTCGACGCGGATGTCGTCGCTTTCCAGGAAGTGGAAAACGAAGCGGCGGCGCGGCGCATCTTCCCGGCCGGCGAATGGGACATCGCGTTCTCGACGCGCCCGTACACGGGCGCAGGCCCGCCCTGTTACGACAGGCCCGAGGCACGCCTCAGCCACCAGGGTACGGGCTTTGCGGTCCGGAGCGCGCTCGCCTGGCAACGGCACCCCGATCTTGAGGATATTGCTGCGGGAAGTCGGAACTATCGCTGGGGAACGGACATTACCGTAACGCTGGACGGCCGCGACCTCAGACTGCTGTCCGTGCATCTCGCCTCCGGCTGCTGGGGCGAGGGCGAAGACCGCAGCGCCCGGCGCAGCAGGACCTGCGAGACGCTCCGCGAACAGTTCAGCGAACTCGCCGAGTGGGTCGAGGCGCGGCGGACCGAAAACTCAACGTTCGTGATGCTCGGCGACTTCAACCGCCGCCTGGCCGTTGCCGGGGACTGGGGCTGGCGCGCACTGGCGCCGCGCCGGGCGCGCCTGAACCTGCTGACGGCGGAGATCGAGACTGAGTGCGATCCACGTTTCACGGAATTCGTCGACCACCTGGTTGCGAACCCCGCCGCGGCGCGGATGCTTGTCCCAGGCTCCACCCGGGAACTACCCCGCGAGACGCCGCACCCGGACCACTGCGCGGTCGCGGCCACTTTTCTGCTCGAATAGCCCGGTCGCCGCAACTGCCCGCTCCGGGACGCCCGTCAAGTAGAATCGCAGCGTACAACCACAAGAGACCATCGATGCCACGAATCCACACCACGCTCCCGTGCGCCCTCCTTCTGGTCGCCGGCGCACAAGCCGCGGCCCAGGACTTCCCGCCGGGCTATCTCGATCCCGAACCGATCCTGAGGGCTGCGGAGGAAGCCATCGGCGCGAACAGTCTCCAGTGCGTGACGGTCTCCGGTGAAGCCTACTCGGGGGCCGTCGGCCAGCAGCGCCTCAACGACAAGAACGTCGACTGGCCCCGCGGTGCGCCGCTCGAGAACTACTCGCGGACGATGGACTGGAACGCGAGCACGATGATCGAAACTTTCGACCGCACGCCCGGAGTGAACCCGGCCTCTTGGAAATACGGTGTCGGCTGGTTGAGCGGCACGCCGACGCAACGCAACACGCGCCAGCACTTCTACGTCACGGGCGATTACGCCTGGCACCAGGACGGCGAGGATGCCCTGCCGCTTGCGGCACATCCGGAACACGCTGAAATATACCAGCTCGACATGTGGCTCAATCCGCACGGCTTTCTCAAGGCCGCCCGCCTGCCCGACGCGAACCCTGTCGCAAGCTGGCGCTGGGAACTCGGTGAGATGGGGCGCGACGGGCCGACGACGCAGCCCGAGCGCGTCACGATCGTCTCGATCACGATGCTCGGCAAGTACCGCGTCGACGCGACGATCAACAGCCAGAACCTGCTGCAGCGCATCCATACCTGGGTCGGCGACCCGGTGCTCGGCGACATGAATTACGAGCACGAGTTCTTCAACGACGAGTACGCCGACCTCGGCGGCGGCGTCCGCTTCCCGACCCGCTGGCACAGCCACCAGGGCTGGGATGACAACTACCAGGCCCAGAGCATCAATGCCGGTCACAATTCCTTCGGCGGCATTCTCGACGACATCACGGCGAACGACTGCAACACCGATATCGAGGTCCCCGAGTCCGTACTCGGCGCGGATTCTTCGGTCCGCGTCGAAAGCCAGGAACTCGCGGACGGCGTGTATCTGCTCGGCGGCTCATCGCACAACAGCGTCGCCATCGAGTTCGGCGACTTCGTGACCGTCATCGAGGCGCCGATCGACGAGGCACGCAGCCTCGCCGTGATCGAGACGGTCGTCGACCTGTTCCCCGGCAAACCGATCCGCTTCGTCGTCAACACCCACCAGCATCATGACCACGTCGGCGGGCTCAGGACCTACATGCACATCGGCGCGACGATCGTGACGCACCGCGTCAATTTCCCGTTCTACACGAACGACGTGCTCAACTACGCCCCCCGCACGATGGCGCCCGACATGGTCTCGCTCTGGCCGCCGACCGAACTCGCCGAAGGCTACTATTACGAACTCGTGACCGAGAACTACGTCATCAGCGACGGGCAGCGCAACCTGAACCTCTCCTACGTGCACCCGCTCGACCGCGTCGAAGGCATGCTCATGGCTTACCTGCCCGGCGAACGCATGGTCATCGAGGCCGACCTCTTCGATACGCACGAGCCGCAGCCCGCCGAACCGACCCAGGCCAACATGGCGCTGCTCAACCAGGTGCGGCGTCTGGGGCTCGAGGTGGACACCATCGTGCCGATCCACGGCCAGCCGGCAGCGTGGTCAGAGTTCCTGAACGTCGTCGAGTGAACCTGATATCGGACCACCAGCCGCCTGAGACCGGGAACAGGCTCAGGCGATTCCGGGCGGTAAGCGGGGACTAGCGGCATGGTTTCGAAGACCGTTTCGGCGCATCTTCTGGCAGCGCTCGCGGTTGGGGGAGTCCAGGCGCAGACCATGGTCGTTCTGGAAACCGAACTCGGCGACATCTCGATCGAGGTTTACGAGGATCGGGCGCCGATTTCGTCAGCGAGCTTTCTCGATCATGTCGATGGCGGCTACTTCGAGGGGGGCGCGTTCTACAGGACAGTCACCACGGAGAACGACAACGGCAGCCCGATTATCGAGGTCGTTCAGGGCGGCGTGATCGGCGGGGAATCGGATTTGCCGACCGTGGAGCACGAATCCACGGAGATTACCGGCATCCTCCACGAGGACGGCGTGGTTTCCCTTGGCCGAACGGATCCGGGCACGGCAAGCGGCGCGGCCTTCTTCATCTGTATCGGCGATCAACCGGGACTGGACTTTGGCGCCGCGCGCAATCCGGATGGACTTGGATTCGCCGCGTTCGGGCGGGTTGTGGATGGCATGGACGTCGTACACGACATTCACCGTCGAGAGGCGAACGGACCCAGCGATTCGCCCTATACCGAGGGGCAGATCCTGACCGAACCGGTGGGCATTGCATCCGCCTACCGTCAGAACGCGGCAGGCAACGAGTAGCGGTGTCCACCATCAGCGCCAGTTCTGTTCCCATTCCTGGAGGAGTGCCGCGACCATCCCGAGCGTATCCGTAGCCAGATCGATTCGTTCGCCTGCGAAACCTGGCCGAAAGCCCGCCGCGTCGATCCGGCGGGGCCGCGCGGACTGAAACTGACGGCGAACAGGATAGAATGACCTGAGCTGTCAATCGGGAGGTCGCCGCCGTGAAGAGCATCCGATCAAGAGATGTCCCGATCGCCTGGATGTCGCTCAGCTTGTCCGCAGTGGCGGTCCTCGCAAGCCTCTCCGGCACTATCGCAGCCCAGACCGCGATCCATGAGGCGTTTCCTGACTATGACCCGCCGCTCACGGCGCACGGGACCCCCGACATCAGCGGGATCTGGCAATCGTTCACAACGGCGAACTGGAATGTCCTCTCGCACGCGGTGCAGCCGGGTCCGTTCGCGGAGATCACGGGCGCCTGGGGGGCCGGGCGGGCAGGGCTCGGCATCGTTGAGGGCGATGAACTCCCCTACCAGGAATGGGCTCGGGCAGAGCAGATGAGGAACCGCGCGAACCGCACGGTCGTCAACGTCACCAACGATCCCAGCCGCTTCGACACGGGCGATCCCGAGTTGCAGTGTTTTCGCGCGGGCGTCCCGCGCGCCAACTACATGCCGTATCCGTTTCAGATTTTTCAGACTCCCGAACAGATACTCGTTGTCTACGAGTACAAGGGCGCCTACCGGACGATCTACATGGACGAGGACCGCCCGGCGTACGATCAGTCCTGGATGGGGACGTCCAACGGCCGCTGGGAGGGCAATACGCTCGTCGTCGACGTGCAGGGATTCAACGAGCATACCTGGTTCGACCGCGAGGGCAACTTCGCCAGCGACGCGCTGCGCGTCACCGAACGATGGACGCCCGTTAGCCCCTGGCACATGCGGTACGAGGCCACCATCGAGGATCCCAACGTATTCACGCGACCATGGAATATCAGCTTCATGCTCTATCGAAACGTCGAGACCGGCGCGAAGCTCCTTGAATTCAATTGCGTTCCGATCGTCGAACCAATGATGTACGAGCCGCTCGGCTTCCTTGACGAGGACGTCACGAACGATTGACCTGTCATGATTGAATACGCTTGGCGGGAGGCTACTGAAATGACAATTCGAAGACCCGCGTTAGTTGTGTTGGTCGCAATGGCGACCGCACTGTCGGCACAAACGGCGAGCAGCCAGTCGACGCCGCCGTCAGCCCTGGTCAACCAGCAATCCCGGGAAACGGTCGAAGCGGCCCGCGCCGCATCCCCGCACACCCCCGAGTCGACCTTTGCCTATTTCCGGGAGGAAGCCGAGCGGTTCCTCGCCGAAGCCACCCAACAGATCTGGGATCCAACCGCACCGCGGGAGGCGTCGCCAAGAACGTCCTGGGGCGATCCGGACCTGTCAGGCTACTGGCTGAACGTGGCCTACGTGCCGCTCGAACGCCCCGACGAACTGGCGGACAAGGCCTTGTATACCGAAGAGGAAGCCATCACGGCCTTCGTGCGATGGGCGACCCGGGATGCGTCCGTGGACCCCGCCACGGTGCATTACGACTGGACGGAGTTCGGGATGGACAACTGGCAGAGCCCCATCCGCCCGAATCGCAGAACATCGCTCATCGTGGATCCCCCGAACGGGAAGAGACCGCCGCTGACGGCGGCGGGGCAGACACGGCTCCAGGAACAGGCGCGCCGGCATACGCTCGAGTCCCGGGGTCTGTACGAACGCTGCATTCAAGGTAACCAGGGACCGCCGCGGGTCCCGTTTGTGCAGAACACGGGCGAATCCCAGATCGTGCAGACCCCCGAGGCGCTGGTTCTCATCACGCAGGCCAACAGCGACGTGCGAATCATTCACCTCGACGGATCGCCCCATGCGCCGGAGTCGGTGCGCGGATATCTCGGGGACTCCCGCGGACACTGGGACGGCGACACTCTCGTCATCGAGACCACGAATTTCAGCGAGCACCGCAAATGGAACGGTTCCGCCGGAAGTCTCCACCTCGAGGAACGCCTGACCCGGGTCGCCGACGACACCCTGCTCTACGAAGCGACCGTTACCGATCCCACGACCTGGGAAGCCCCGTGGAGCATCGAAATCCCCTGGCCGCGCATGGAGCCGCCGGGGCTGTTCGAGTTCGCCTGCCACGAACAGAACTATGGCATTATCAATGTGCTCAGAGGAGCCAGAGTCCGCGCCGCGGAGTATCAGGCCACTCAGGCAGCAGAGTGACGTCGGGGGAGCGAATCATGACGAAACTGTTCGGATTGGCCGTGACGACCACTGGCATGACAGCGTGGCTCGCATCCGCACCTGTAACGGCACACCACTCGTTCGCGGCAGCGTATGACGAAAACGCACCTCTGAACATCGAGGGCGTCGTCACGAAAGTGGAATTGACCAACCCCCACTCATGGCTCTGGGTGGACGTGACTGACGAGAACGGAACTGTCACCAACTGGGGCTTCGAGGGCGGTCCGCCGGTCAACCTCTTCAGGAACGGCCTGACGAGGGATACGTTGCCGGTCGGCTCGGAAATCAAGGTCTTCGCCTATCAGGCCAAGAGCGGCGAGAACAAGGGTGTGGCCGTCTTTTTCGAGTATCTCGACGGCCGGAAGATATTCATGGGCGGCTCGGCGCCCGGGGCCGACGGTCGGCCGCGACCCGACGACAACAACTAGCCCCCGCGCGGCGTATCGATCCCCTTGTGACCACGACCGGGCAAAGCTGCCGGACCGGTTGATGTCATTGCTTGAGTTTTGCCAGTGGCTGGCGGCGACGCCGGCCAGCATCGCCCTGCGCGAATCCCACTATCTCTACCTCGCCATTCTCGCCACGCACGTTCTAACGCTCGGCGTGTTCCTGGGCACGGCGCTGATCGTCGATCTGCGCCTGCTGGGCCTGATGATGCGCAGTGTGCCGGTGTCGGAATTCCTGTCACGCCTGTTGCCGTGGACTGTCGGAGGTTTCGTGGTGATGGCAGCCAGCGGATCACTGATGTTCTTCGCGACGCCGGTGGACAAGTACCCCAACCTGTTTTTTCGCGCCAAACTGCTGCTGCTCGTCTTCGCCGGGATCACTGTGTGGCTGTTTAACAGGACCGTTCGGCTGCGGATCGACGAGTGGGACAGGGATCCGGTGCCGCCTGCGGCTGTGCGGGCTACCGGCGGCCTGTCACTCGTCTTCTGGATCGGCATTCTCGTGGCGGGGCGCATGATTCCCTATCAGCAATACTGGTTCTAGCGATGTCGCTGCTCGAGGTCTTCCACGCGCTTGAAAGCTTGCCGCTGCTCGTCGCGATGCGCGGTTCACCGTGGATATTCCCCGTCATCGCGACTCTTCACCTGATTGGGCTTGCGATAATCGGCGGCGCTGTGCTCGTGGTCGACCTTCGCCTGCTTGGCCTGGGCCTGACTCGTCAGCCGGTCGCGCAACTCGCTCGCAGCGCCGAGCCGTTGCTGCTGACCGGTATCGCCGTCATGCTGTTGACAGGGCCCTGGCTATTCATGTGCTTCGCGACCAAGTACTACTACCTCACCCCGTTCTGGATAAAGCTCGCATCCCTCGTACTGGTTCTGGTCTTTACCTTCACCGTTCGACGGCGTTTCCTGTTGGGTTCCGCGGCCGCCCATCGGCAGCGCGTACCGTTGGCCGTCACGTCGATGTCGCTCTGGTTGTGCGTCGCTGTGGGTGGACGCTTGATCGGCTTTCCGTGAGTCGCATCGGCGCGCGCTGCCGATGGGCGACCAACACCCAACAGTAGCGATTCGTTTGAACAACTTGGCGATACTGCTACGCGACACCAACCGCATCAAAGAAGCCGAACCACTGTTGCGGCGGGCGCTGAAGATCCTCGACTCGTTTCGTGCTCAGACCGGGCACGAGCACCCGGGATACCAATCACTTAGCGTGAACTTCCAAGCCCTGCAGAAGATGATGGGATCGAAAAATTCGGACTGAATCGTGGCTCGACCCGACCCGAAGGGACAACGCACGAGCATAGTGGAGCGCTCATCAGCCGCGTGACCGCCAGAATCAAACGCGGACGACCGCTACCGCACAACCTCCTCAGCCTCCGCAGCCTCCTCGCGTTCGCGCACGCGCTCACCCGACAGAATATTCGCCATCCCGTAGTTGCCTTCAGTGCACGCATACTCGAAGAGCACCGCGTCCATCATGGTCAACGGATAGACGCCGCCCCACGGTTCCGCCCAGGTATCGGGATCCACGACAGTGAACGCGTACTCGACCGTGTCGTGGTCGATCCGGGTCAATCGTTCCGTCACGCGCATGTTTTCGCTCGCGCCTCGCCACGCCGACGCCGGGTGGAATCCCGCCGTTTCGATCACGAGCGTGTCGCCGTCCCAGCGGCCGACCGACGTGCCGTTGTACTGCGGCAGCAGATCGCCCGGCATCTCGCGGCCGTCCGTCGGAATGATCCTCGGGTCGCCCATCTCGCCCTGGATGAGGACGTAGCCGGGGCTCTGGAATATCTGCAGATTGCTGTTGTAACCGCGCGGCAGGATCGGCGGCAGCGTGCTCGACCAGACGATGCAGCGCTCGGTCAAGGACCTGAATTCCGGGCCGTCGAACTCATGCCCGCGTCGGGCTTCGGCGCGCGCCTCGCGCCGCGCCACGGCCGCCGGCAGCAGCGGCGGGATTCTGCCGCTGGCCGGCATGTTGACGATCGAGGTCCGCAGGTTCGGCGACGTCACGCCCTCGTTTTCGCTCAACGCAAAGGTGCCGAAGTCGTAATGGACGTCCGCCGCCGTCCCGGGCGTCGTCTCGTCGTCTTCGTCCACTTCCTCGAGCCGCGCCTGCTCGTATGCCACAAGTTCCTCGGGCGTGAAAAACTCCTTGTCGCCGAGCTCTGCCGGGCGCTCGAGCGGTGCGATCGTGAATTCGGCGTAGACGCCGGAGAGGTCCGGCACGCCCCAGGCCGTGCGGGGATGGTCTGCCACGTCCGGCGCCTGCGCCGCTGCGTCGAGCGGCGCAGCCAGCAGCAGAGCCGCGGCGGCGGTCGCGAGAGTCGCGGCGGTCGCGTCCAGACGACTTCGACAAACCCTGCTCCGCTCGCGACCTGTCGGGGCGGCTGGCGCGAAAACGCCGAAGGTGGTGTTCAAACAAGCTTCAGGTTTCATTGTCTCGTTGCTCCTCCGGGCGGTGTGGTGCCGGGCTTGCGCAAGTGACCGTAAATTCTCTCTTCGGCAAACGGTTCACACTTGAACTCCAGCAAACGGAAGTTCTCATCGACGATTCGGTAGAGCGGCAGGCGAATCGTCCAGGGGCGCGAAAACACCGTCGGGTCGTCGACGGTCGCTTCGTATTCGAGGTGGTTCGGCCCGATCGGCTTGTAGCGCTCCACGACGCTGGCGTTCGCGCTCGCGTAGTTTCCCGCACGATCCAGCCATGTCTGGCCGTTGAAGCCCGTGACGTCGACGACGAAGGTGTCCTCCTCCCAACGGCCGTTCGACCAGCCCATCCAACTGTCGAGCGGCGCTTCGCTTTCCCCGTCCACGAAAATGCGTCTGAAGCCGGTCGCAAACTGGTAAACGACGATGACGTCGCGTTCGTTCTGCACGATCTGGAACGGATACGGCATGTACGTGGAGCGCGGCACGCCGCCCAGGTAGCAGTTACCTTCGGGGTCCTCCGCCAGGCGTTGCGCGTGACGCCGGTCCCGTTCGGCAAGCGCCTCGGGCAGGTAGGGGAGCGCGCCGCCTTCGACTACGCCCCGGCCCGGTGGAACGGCGAACTGCGCGCCGAGTTCGAGCAGCACGGGGTAGTCCGCCGCATGGGTTTCGAGATTCCAGTGGGCCGTACCGACAGCCTGCCAGACGCCGCTCAGGTCCGGGCGCCCGCCCGCGGTGCGCGGAAACTCGGTCAGGACCTGGGCAGTGGCGTTCGCCGCGGCGAGCAGCACGGCCAGCGTCGCTGCGATTCGTTGGATCGTCATTCCGCGCTCGGATTCGGGGTCGGCGTGCCCTGGAAGAACAGCTCGCGGCCGTCGGCGAATCTCATGTCGCGGCCGACCGCACGGTTCGAACGGTCGCGCGCCTGGTAGCCGCGGATGAAGAGCTCCGAGCCGATCGGTATCGAATTCCTGGTGATACCTCGCCGGACCAGCGCATTCGGGCTGCCGCCTTCGATCATCCAGACGGCAGTTTCGCCGTTCTCGTCGACGACCTCGACGTGGATCCACGAGTGCGGATTGATCAATTCCACTTTGGTCACCGTGCCTTCGAACTCGACGGGCCGGTCGACATCGAACTCGGTCGCAAACGCATGGTGCGCGCGAATCGCCGCGCTTCCGAGCGCGCTCGCGGCGAAAAGGACAATCAGCGTGGCAGGTCGCATCGCCGCCTCCCCCTGTTTGGATATGGTGCAAGGAGATAATGCCCGATTCGGGGGGCTCATTGCCACGCAGAAGACTGTCCCGGCATTTCAAGACCAGTTTGACTGGCCAATCGAGCGTGTATCGAAGATCGATTCCGCCGAAAGTGTCAACTATTCCAAGGGCACTCCAGTCACTGTATGTCGGACTGCACAACTGTGTCAGAATGGCAGAAATTGGTCGTGAAATTGAGGAGACCCGCACCATGTCCTATCCGATGACCCGCCGCCGGTTTCTCGAAGACAGCTCCCTGATCGCCTTGGCCTCAAGCTGTGCGCCGGCATTCGCGCAATCCGTGCCCCAAAGCGCTTTCGGCGCACAATCGACCGCCGAGGAAGTGACCGCGGGCCTGGATCTGAGCGGCAAGACAGCCGTCGTGACCGGCTGCAACTCCGGTATGGGCTACGAGACCATGCGCGTGCTCGCGCTTCGGGGCGCCCATGTCATCGGCACGGCGCGTTCCGTCGAGAAAGGCCAGGAAGCCGCGGCCAGTGTGACGGGCCGCGTCACTCCGGAGGTCCTCGAACTCACGGACTTCGACTCGATCGTCGCCTGTGGCGACCGGATTCAGGCCATGGACGTGCCGATCGACATGCTGATCCTCAACGCCGGCCTATTGCTGGGGAGAGGCCTCCAGCAGGTCAGGGGCCTGGAAATGCAATTCGTCGTCAATCATCTCGGCCATTTCATCTTCGGCAATCGGCTGATGAGCCGCGTCGTCGATGCGCCCGAAGGGCGTGTCGTCGTCTTGGGCAGTGTCACGCACATGCGGGCACCGGAAGGCGGCATTCAGTTCGATAACCTGGGGGGCGAAGGCTGGAGCAATCGCTACGGGCATTCCAAACTCGCAAACGGACTGTATTCGCTCGAGTTGTCCAAGCGCCTCGCCGGCACGAGTGCGACGTCAAATTGCGTTCATCCGGGTACGGTGAGAACCAACATCATGCGCAACACCCGATTCAGCGCGGCCAGTTTCGACAAGAGCCCGGAACAAGGGGCCGCAACGCAGTGCTACGTCGCAACGCATCCGTCGCTGACGGGCGTCACTGGCGAGTACTTTGCCGACTGCAATCCCGCCGAGCAGGGCGAGTATCAGAAGGACGAGACGATGGCGGCGCGCCTCTGGGAGGTATCCGAAGAACTTACTCGCGACTATCTGGTATAGCCAGGCGCCATATCATCCAGTTCGGTCGTTTCCGCGTCCGATGTTTCGGCACTCTGCTTGCCGAGACCCCCTGCTCGTGCTGCCTGACGGCTGCTACGATCTGTTCGACCGACTAGCGCTTGCGCTTCATCTGACATCCTCCTTCCTCGTCCGGAGTTTGTCGGATATCGCATCCGGTGTGGCTCAGTTCTTGGGTAGCCCCTCATATGCTGACCCTTCCACATCCAGGGTGGCTCGGATCCAGGGGAACGGTAATCGTCAATTGGTGGCGGAGGGAGTGGGATTCGAACCCACGGTACAGCAAGCTGTACACTTGATTTCGAGTCAAGCCCGTTCGACCGCTCCGGCATCCCTCCGCGCGCAAATCTAACAGCACGCCGCGGCGTCGGCAAACGGGGGCGAATCAGGATGCCTGATCCAGTTTCTGCGGTGCGATTTCTACCGCGCCCTGCGGATTCAAACGGGAATCATCGTTGCAGGCGTCGGCGCGTGGCTCACCTTGTTTCAGTTCGTCGCCCGATTCGCGTGCGCTACCGGATCAATGCCGTGGCGCAGACATGTCCGAGCCAGACAGCGACCAGGCAGATCGCCACCGAGGCCACGACATTGGCGGCTGCCGCAAACCAGTGCCCGTCACGCGCGAGGTCGAGCGTCTGCACGCTAAACGCCGAAAAGGTCGTAAATCCGCCGCAGATACCGACCATAAGGAACGCGCGGGCGTCCTGTGACAGCAAGATGCGGCCGTCGTCGACGCTCAGTGCCGCAAGGACCCCGATGATCAACGAACCTGCAACGTTGACGATGAGCGTACCCCACGGAAACCCCACACCGATGTAGCGTGCGGCCAGGTCCGAACAGCCGTGGCGCGCCATGCCGCCGAGCGCGCTGCCGAGTCCGATCCACAGATAGCTCACGTTGGCGGGCCCATCCGGCTGCGGGTACGGGGATCAGGCATGCGGCCAGTTTAGCGAAACCGGTCGCGGGCTTGGCGGTCGCCGTGTTGCGGTCGCGCCCGCCATGGGGTCAACGATTCTGATTCTCGGCCGAGGCCGCGCCGTTCAGGATTTCAAGCGCCCGGGCGTGGAGTTCCTCGGTCGCGGCCGCGACCACGTAACCGCCGTCAAGCGGCGGCCGGCCCTGCCAGTCGGTAACGACGCCGCCGGCGCCTTCGACGAGCGGGATGAGCGGCACGATGTCGTAGGACTTCAATTCGCCTTCCACGACGAGATCCGTGAAACCTGCTGCGAGCATCGCATAGTTGTAGCAGTCGCCGCCGAAACGGCTCATCAGGCACTGCTTCGCCAACGCCCCGAACGCCTCGGCCTCTGTACTGTCGAACAAATTCGGATGCGTGCAGGCGAGCGTCGCCTGCGCGAGCTCGTCGCACTGCCGCGTCCTGAGCCGCTCCCGCCGCTCGTCCTGGATCAGCCAGGCTCCGCCCGGTGCGCCGAGAAACACTTCGTCAAGCACCGGCTGGCACAACACGCCGAGCAACGGCGACCCGTCACGAAAGAGCCCAACGAGAATCCCCCAGAGCGGCGACCCGGTCATGAACGAGCGCGTGCCGTCTATCGGATCGATGATCCAGGTGTAGCGGGACCGCGCCGCATGCGCGCCCTCCTCTTCTCCGACGATGCCGTGATCGGGATACCGTTCAAGTATCGCTTCGCGCAGCAGCGACTCGATGGCGCGATCCGCACTCGTGACCGGGTCGAACCGGTCGCGGGCCTTGTTCCGGATCGTGACGTTCTTTCGGAAATACGCCTTGGCGGTCGTCCCGGCCGCACGCGCGAGCTCGAGACTGAAACTCTCGAGAATGGCTACCTCGTGCGTGTCTTCAGTCATACATGTCACGCGAACCGCCAGGGAATGTCTGAACAAGCTCGTTCGTCAAAGTCCGACGCCCTATCGAACGACGGTCTACGGCACGGCGAACCACGGCCGGCCGAATCGTACGGAGCATGCCCCGATCGCGAGTACCGCTGGATCACTTCTTAACCCACCCAGGCGCGCGCGTTGTCGAACAGCTTCTGCCACGGCGAGCATTCGCCCCAGTCGGCAGGGTGCCAGGAGTGCTGCACGGTTCGAAACACGCGCTCGGGGTGCGGCATCATGATCGTGACACGCCCGTCGTCGTTCGTGAGCCCGGCGATGCCGTTCGGCGACCCGTTGGGGTTGGCGGGATAGCGCTCGGCGGTACGGCCGTCGTTGCTGACATAGCGCAACGCCGTCAGCGAGGCCTCGCATTCCGCAAGCAGATCCTCGGACCCGAACTCGGCCCGGCCCTCGCCGTGCGATGTGACGATCGGCAGGCGGGAACCCGCCATGCCGTCGAGCAGCACCGAGCGGCTCGGCACGATCTCGACGAGCGACAGCCGCGCCTCGAACTGGTCGGAACGGTTGCGGACGAAGCGGGGCCATGCGCCGGTGCCGGGAATCAGCGTCCTGAGCGCCGCGAGCATCTGGCAACCGTTGCAGACGCCGAGCGCGAAGGTGTCCCCACGCGCGAAGAACGCCTCGAAAGCGCCCCGGACGCGCTCGTCGTAGAGGATCGCCTTCGCCCAGCCGCCGCCGGCGCCAAGCACGTCGCCATAGGAAAACCCGCCGCAGGCGAGGAGCCCCCTGTATTGCTCGAGTTCCGTACGCCCGGCGACGAGATCGCTCATGTGCACGTCATGGGCGTCGAAACCCGCGCGGTCGAGCGCCGCCGCCATTTCGAGCTGGCCGTTCACGCCCTGTTCGCGCAGGATTGCGACCTTCGGGCGTCCCGTACGCGCCTTGCGCACGGCAAGGTCGATATCGGGGATCGCGAACGTCAACCGGGCGTTGAGCCCGGGATCGTCTTCGTCGAGCGTGCTGTCCCGGGCTTCGTGCGCGCAGTCCGGGTTGTCGCGCAGCGTCTGCATGCGCCAGGTCAGCTCCGACCATTTCGCATGCAGTTCGACGCGCCTCGCCCGGTAAAGCTCCTCTTCGCCTTGACGTATCACGACCTCGTCGTGAGTGGCGGGCTCGGCAACGATCGAGAATTCCACCCCGCCCTGCTCATCGAGAATCTGTTCGACACGCGGCAGCTCGGCGCGCCCGACCTCGATCACTGCGCCGGGCTCCTCGGCGAAAAGCCAGGCCACCGCATCGCCGACGTCTACGGGAACATGGACATCGAGCCCGCACCTCGACGCGAACGCCATCTCGGCGAGCGTGACGAAGAGACCACCGTCCGAACGGTCGTGATACGCCGAAACCAGACCCGCCTCGCGCAGGTCGCGCTGTGCCCGAAAGAAGTCGACGAGCCGCTCGGGCGCATCGAGGTCGGGCGGCTCGCCCCCGTAACGGGCGTAACTCTGGGCAAGGCAAGAGCCGCCGAGCCGCGTGCGGCCGCCCGAGAGGTCGAGCAGCACGAGCACGGCGTCGTCCCGCGCACGGCCGAGTTCCGGCGTCAGGCAGCGGCGCACGTCGGCGACGGGCGCGAAGGCCGAGACGACCAGCGATACCGGGGCCGTCACGCCGCGGTCAGCGCCGTTCTCGCGCCATTCGGTCTTCATCGACAGCGAATCCTTGCCGACGGGAATCGCGACACCGAGCGCGGGACACAGCTCCTCGCCGACGGCCCGCACCATCTCGTACAGATCGAAGTCGTCGTCGCCGAAACCGGCTGCCGCCATCCAGTTCGCCGAGAGGCGGATATCGCCGAGCGTCGCGACATCGGTCGCCGCGATGTTCGTGATCGCCTCGGCGACCGCCAGGCGCGCCGCGGCCGGTCCGTGGCGGATCGCGACCGGCGTGCGCTCGCCGACCGCGATCGCCTCGCCCGTATACCCCGAGAAGCTCGAGAGCGTGACCGCCGCGTCGGCGACCGGCACCTGCCAGGGACCGACGAGCTGATCCCGCGACGCCATGCCACCGACCGTGCGGTCGCCGATGTGAATCAGGAAGGACTTGTCCGCGACCGCAGGGAAGCTCAGCACGCGGTCGACCGCCTCGGCGAGCGCGATTGCGCCGTGGTCCCAGACGCCAAAGTCCGGTGACCGGCTCGCGGCCTCGCGAGTCATCTTCGGCGGCTTGCCGAAGAGCACCTCCATGGGCATCGCCACGGGCGTGTTGGCAAATTGCTCGTCGTTGACGACGAGCTCGCGCTCCGCAGTCAGCGTGCCAAGCACGGCGAACGGACAGCGTTCGCGCTCGCAGATTGCGGTGAAGGCAGCAAGCCGCTCGGGCTCGATGCTCAGGATGTACCGTTCCTGTGACTCGTTGCACCACAGTTCCATCGGGGTCATGCCGGGCTCGTCGTTCGGCACCGTACGCAGATCGATCACGGCCCCGCAGTCGCTGTGCTCGACGATCTCGGGAATGGCGTTCGACAGCCCGCCCGCGCCGATGTCGTGGATCGCCGCGATCGGACTGCGCTCCCCGAGCGCCCAGCACGCATCGATGACTTCCTGCGCCCGGCGCTGCATCTCGGGATTGCCGCGCTGCACGGACGCGTAGTCGAGTTCCTCCTCGCCGGAACCTGTGCCCGTCGACGACGCGGCCCCGCCGCCGAGCCCGATCAGCATGGCCGGTCCGCCGATCACGACGAGCTTCGCGCCCGGTCCCGGTTTCCCCTTCGCGACATGGATGTCCCGGACGTTGCCGAGACCGCCGGCCAGCATGATCGGCTTGTGATAGCCGCGCCACTGGCCGTCGTTGTCGAGCAGACAGGTGCGGAAATAGCCGTTGAGGTTCGGGCGGCCGAACTCGTTGTTGAACTGTGCCGCGCCGATCGGCCCCTCGAGCATGATCTGCAGCGGCGAGGCGATCCTGGCAGGGCGCCCAGGCGAAATCGCTTCCCACGGCTGCGGCCAGTCGGGAAGTTCCAGATGCGAGACCGTAAAGCCCGTGAGCCCGGCCTTCGGCTTTGCGCCGCGCCCCGTCGCGCCCTCGTCCCGGATCTCGCCTCCGGATCCCGTCGCCGCGCCCGGGAACGGGGAGATCGCCGTCGGATGGTTGTGCGTCTCGACCTTCATGACGAGGTGGGCGGGTTCCTCGACATGGACATAGCGCGATGTCCCGGGCTCCGGAAAGAACCACCGGGCGGCGGGACCGGCGACGACGGCCGCATTGTCCGAATAGGCCGAGAGCACGCCGTCCGGCGCATGCGCGTGCGTATTGCGGATCATCTGGAACAGGCTCTTCCCGGCCGGCGCGCCGTCGATGATCCAGCTCGCATTGAACACCTTGTGCCGGCAGTGTTCGGAGTTCGCCTGCGCGAACATCATGAGTTCGACGTCCGACGGGTTGCGCCCAAGCGCCGCGAACTGCGCCACGAGGTAATCGATCTCGTCGTCGGAAAGCGCGAGCCCGAGCCGGCCGTTGGCCTCGTCGAGCGCCGCGCGGCCAAGCCCGATCGAATCGACCCATTCCACGGGCTTCGGGGCGTGCCTGCCAAAGAGCAACGCTTCGCTCGGCGCTTCAGCCGTGAACGACTCGGTCATCCGGTCGTGCAGGAGGTCGGCGAGCGATTCGACCTCCTGGTCCACAAGCGCGCGGCGGACCTCGAGCTCGTAAACGCGGCCGCGTTCCACGCGATCGACGGGCAACGCGCAGATCCTGGCGATTTCCGTCGCCTTGGAGGACCAGGGAGAGATGGTGCCGAAGCGCGGCACGACGAACAGCGCCTGCCGCGGCGATGAATCGCCCGACGCGGGCGCGGCCGGCGTGCCGTAATCGAGCAGCGCGTCGAGCACGGTCCGCTCACGCGAATCGAGTTCACGCTCGAGGTGAACGAAATGGCGAAACCGTACGCTGACGCCGGAAACCGCATCGCAGCGCGAGTGCAAGCGGGCCTGCAGCTTGCTCAGGCGGAAAGCCGTCTCGGCCGCGGGACCGGCCAACTGCAGCATCGTCATGGATTCAGTTCAACGCGCACCATGCTCGACGGGCGGCGCCATCATACCGGAACGCGGCCACAGCCGTAAGCTCGCCAGGAACTGCCGGGGGCTCACGGCGCAGGCCCCTAGCGTTCCGTGGGTTCCCCCTTGCCGCCCTGGCCCTGCGGCGTGTACATCGGGATCGGAAACTGCGCGATGTTGCTGCCCTCGGCATCCCTGACCTTGCTCACGCCCTGCTCATCCACTTCGTCGATGCGGATGATCGGGTGCATGGGAAGGTAGCTTCTGCGTACGCCGGCGAACTCCGTCTTGATCTTCTCTTCCGTGGGGTCGAGGACCACGGTCGAGCGCGCCCCGAACACAAGCTTCTCGATCTCGATGAAGCCGAACAAGCCGCCCTGGCTGACATGGCGGGCATAGACCTCATAGACCTTGCCCTGATTGGCAAAAACGATCTTGTAGATGGACTCGGACGCCATGAGCTGCTGAACCTGGGCTCGGGAGCCGCAGCTTAGCACAGCCCATGCGGCCGATTACGCCCCGCATGGATGGTCTTTTCAGCGGTTGCTCTCACCTGAGCAAGGCAGCCGAGACAGCGCGGGCGACGCGGCCGGATTCGGCCGATCCGGATCGTCTCATCGGCGCCCGATCTCGCTGCACGAGGCGCCCAATGCGAAGCAACTGTAGCAGCGGTGGTGACGCAGGTAGATGCGCTCGTCCATGCTTTCGGTCAGCGTCCCGCCGAGATCGTAGGACTCGTCGTCGTCGACGAGCGTGCAGGCGTAGACGCGCATCCGGCCGTCGATCCTGACGACCATTTTCGAGAAAGCGCACATGAATTGCCGGCGGCTTTGTTCCGTGTGATACGCCGTCATGCAATGCTCGGTGACGAGCGGCACCGACGGGTGCGAGCCGGGTGTCAGAAAGTCGGGAAAGCCGACGACCGTCGTGTCCCGAGGCAAGCCGTGTTGGGCAAAAAGCATCCGGAACTGCGACTCGGTGCGTCGTCCGTCCTCGTCCGCATCGATCTGCCGGGCCACGGAGACGTGGAAACCGCGTTCGTTGAGCGCGGCAAGCGCCGCCCAGGCCTTGTCGTAACTGCCCGTACCCCGGCCTGAGTCGTGACGGAGGCGATCCGGCCAGTCAATGCTGATCCTGAACGAGACCGGATGGGCCTGCGCCCGCAGCATCTCGATCTGAGTCAAGCGCTTGAGCACGGGGTCGGTCCCGTTGGTCAGCACGAGACAGGGCCTGAAGCTCGATGCGTAACGCAGGATATTGACGAAATCCCTGACGATGAAGGGCTCCCCACCGGTAAACGAGAATTGCTCGACCCCGAGTCCCACAGCCTCGTCGATGAACGGCTTCGCATGATGGAGACTGATCCGGTCGAGACGCCCGTCGCCGGGCCTCGAGCCCTCGAGACAGAACGGACAGGCCAGGTTGCACGCCGTCCCGGTATGAAACCACAGCTCCCGGAGCGCGTGCGGGTCGATATATCCGCACGGCTCGACAGTCTCGGCGAGCGGGAACTCTTTCAGGTTGGCGTTCATGTGTTGAGCTTCGTGTCCGGCTCGTCGCAATCGCCCTGAGATATCGGCGCGCCGCGGTCATGCTCCATGCCCGGCGCGCTCCTGCCGTGATACGCGCCCGCGAGTTTCTCAGGTGCAACTCCGAACATATTACAGAACGCGAGCCAGCGGTTGCGCCAGGTGCGCGACCACCAGCCGTCGCGTTCCCAGCGCCGTGTAGAGACGCGAACGGGCAGCGCCAACGACCGGAACCTCCCGCGGCGCCTCAACCGTCGCACGAGCCGCACTTCCTCGAACAGCGGCTGGTGAGGAAATCCGCCGCAGTCGAGGTAGACATCGCGCCGCAGGAAGATGCCCTGATCGCCGTAGGGAACGCCGCCGAGCGCGACTCTCAGCGCCACGAACCGCTCGAGCGAACGCTTGTACCAGGTCCGCGGCCCCTGAAACGCGAAACGAAAGCAGCCGCCCTCGGCGCCGCCCGCGAGCGCCGACCCGATCGCCTCCAGGCCGCCGCGCGGAGGCTCGACGTCGGCATGCAGAAACCACAGCACGCTCGCCTGCGCCTGCCTTGCGCCGCTGTCGAACTGGGCGCCCCGGTTGGCCTGCGTTTCGATGTGGCGGCAGCCGCGATCGCGGCAGAGATCCGTGAGCCGCGCATCGGGACGGGCTCCGACCACGACGATCTCCTCGGGTCTGTGCTGCCAACCCTCTATCCGGCCCAGGAGTGCCGCGAGGGCTTCCAAGTCGTCGAGCACCGGTACGACGACCGCGATGTCGTGATTCACGGCCGCATGTTCCATTTGAACCAGGCCCCAAGTAGCCGCCGAGCGGACGGCGTCAATCGCTTGCGGTTGAATTCGTCCGCCATGCGGCGCAGGTACTCCGAGCGGGTCGGATAAGGCAACACGGTAGCAGCGAGATTTCCGAGACCGAGCCCTTTCGTCATTGCGATACAGACGGCCGCAAGCTGCTCGCCCGCATCCCTCCCTACGATCGTCGCACCGAGAATCCGGCCGTGCTTCGGCGTCGTCAGGACTTCCGCGAAACCGTGCTCGTCGCCCTGGGTCCTGCCGCGGTCGAGATCGCCGAAGTTCACGCGCCAGGCGTCGAACGCCGTGCCGTCCTGTTCGAGTTCGACCCGGGATCGACCGACCTGCGCGACCTCGGGATCCGTATAGGTGCAATGCGGAACGATGAGCCTGCGTGTCGTGGCTGTCGGAACGAAAAGCGCATTCTGCACGACGATGCGCGCGTGCGCGTCGGCGTTGTGCGTGAACTGCAGCCGAGCGCAGACGTCGCCGGCGGCATAGATGCGCCGATTCGTCGTGCGCAGGTAGTCGTCGACGACGATGAGTCCGCCCGCATGGGTCTCGACTCCGGCGAGCTCGAGATTCAGGCCGTCGCTGTTCGCCCGCCGACCGGCCGCAACGAGCAATTCGTCCGCCGTCGTCCCGGTCCCGTTCGCGGCCACGACGACTTCGGCGCCGCGCCGTTCGACGCGCTCCACCGACGCGTTCAGGTGCAGGCGCACTCCACTTCGCCTTAGCGCTTCGGTCACGATGTCGCCCGCTTCGCGTGTCTCCAGGGCCAGCAGTCGATCGGCCATCTCGAACAGCTGCACTTCGACGTTCATGCGTGAGAACGCCTGGGCAAGCTCGCAGCCGATGGGACCGCCGCCGATGATCGCAAGCCGTCGCGGCCGTTCGCGCAGATCGAACACGGTTTCGTTGGTCAGCGGCCGGGCGTCGGCCAGGCCCGGGATCGGCGGCACGGCTGCGCGCGCTCCCGTGGCGATGACGATGCGCCGCGCCGACAGACTTGCGCCTTCGACCTCGATCGTATCGCCGCTCACGAAGCGCGCTGCACCGAGATGGACGTCAACGCCTGCGGCGACATAGCGTTCCACCGAGTCGTGCTCGGCGATCTTCGCACGCACGCCGCGCAGCCACGCGAACGCTTCGTCGAAGCAGTCCGTATGAGCCCGCTGCGCCGTGAACTCAAGCAGCGCCTTTGACGGGACGCAACCGATATTCAGACAATCGCCTCCCATCGCACCGCGCTCGATGAGCGCGACCCGAGCGCCGAGACCGGCAGCCGCGATCGCGGTCACAAGACCGGCAGGTCCCGCACCGATGACGATGAGGTGGTATTTGCCTCCAGGGCGCGGATTGCGGTAGTCGGCCGGATAAACGAGGCGGCGCCAGCGCAGGTCCGAATCCGCGCCCGGATACGCCTGCGCCGAACTCATGTCTTGATCATCCATGCCCGGTACCGGTCCGCTCGCGTTTCAGGTGGGCGCCGAGCGTGCGCGTCGCCTTGCGCGTGATCAGTACAACGAGAAGCAGGGTCGCCGCCAGTCCGCCGACCAGCAAAGCGAATCCGACCCACCCACCGTCGAATTCTCCCGCGCCGAGGGCAGCGAGATCCTGGGCAACCGTGCCGAAGTAAACGTAAAGCACGGTGGCGGGCAGCATGCCGATCCAGGACGCGAGGAAGTAGTCGCGGAAGCGCACGGATGACACACCGAGCCCGTAATTCAGCAGGTTGAACGGGAACAGCGGCGACAGGCGTGCGAGCAATACAACCGTAAAGCCCTGCTCGCCCACTGCATTGTCGAGCGCGCTGAAACGCGGCAGGCGCTCGATGCGGCGCTCCGCCCAGCCACGGACGAAAAACCGTCCGATCAGGAACGCGCTCGACGCCCCAAGCAGGCTGCCGGCGGACACGAGCACGACACCGAGCGGCAGTCCGAACACGAATCCCGCCACGAGCGTGATCAGCGACCCGGGAACCAGGAGCACCGTCGCAAGGATGTAGACGCCCACGTAAACGGCCCAGGACAGCCCGCGATTCGCCGCGATCCACGCGACACCGGCATCGAGCCAGTCGAGTACCGGCAGAAATACGGCGGCGACGCCAAGCACCGCCAGCAGCGCGACGAAAACGAGCGGCTTGTGGGAACTCTTCATGACGTCGATCCGGGCAGTTGGCGATTTGATCCGCGTGGCAGCCTTTCAGGCACTTGGACCGGCGGCGCCGTCGGCAGGTTCAGTGTCGCTGCCGGCAGCCGAACCGCCCTCGAGATGCTCGCCAAGCACCCGGGTCGCCATGCGGCCGATGACGACCACGAGCAGTACGGTCGCGGCGAGCCCCCCGATCGCAAGCGCAAGACCGTAAGGCCCGCGGTCCAACTCCCCTTCAGTCAGGGCCAGGAGATCCTGCGCAAGGCTGCCGAAATAGACGTAGAGCGCAAGCGCCGGAAGCAAGCCGATCCAGGTCGCGAGGACGTAGTCCCGAAATCGCACGCCCGTCACGCCGAAGGCATAGTTGAGCAGAAAGAACGGGAAAAACGGCGACAGGCGCGACAGGAAAACGACCTTGAGCCCGTCGGCCCTGACCGCGTTGTCGAGCGCATCGAATCTGGGCAGGCGCTCGATGCGCCGCTTGACCCAATCGCGCGCGAGGAAACGCGCGACGAGGAAAGCGCCGCATGCACCGAGCAGGCTGCCGGCCGACGCAGGCACGACTCCGAGCGGAAACCCGAATACGAAACCGCCCACGAGCGTCGGAAACGTCGCGGGGACCAACAGCACCGTAGTCGCAGCGAACCCGAGCACGAACACGGCCCAGGACAGCGCCCGATTGGCCTCGATCCACGCGATCCCCGACTCGAGCCAGTCACGGATCGGCAGTTCCGCGGCTCCCGTCGCGACGAGGATGACCAGGGCGCCGAGCACGACAAGCAGCACGACAAACGCGAGCGGCCTGGTGAAACTCTTCACGACTGCGCTTCGGGACGATGACCGTCGTTCGCGAGCCAGGCGCCAAACGCCTTGCGTGCCGGACGGTCGTCGCCCGGCACTCGGACCCTGAGCGCATCCAGATCCTCGAGCGTGTCGATGTCTGCCAGCGGCGCGAGACGAGCCGTACTCCAGCCGTGATCAGCGCACAAGCGCTCGAGCTCCGCCATGAGGTTCACGCTGCTCCACGCAAGATCGCCGAGACCCGGCCACTCCCGCCGCGCTGCCATGAGCACCACGCCGCCGTCACGCGCCGGACCGAGCACCGCATCGTGTTCGTCGAGTGCCGCTGCAGCCTGCCGGAGATAGCCTTTGTCGAGGTCCGGGCAGTCGATGCCGATGAAGATCTGCCGCTCGAACCCGCATGCGCGGAGTTCGCGGTTGACATGGTTGATTCTCTCGCCGAGGTTGCGTCCGCGTTGCAGCACGACCGCGTCCGAGCGGTCGGTCCGCTCCGCCAGCCATTCGTCGTCGGCCTCGCCCGCCGGCGCAAAGCAAACGGGCCCGGGCCAGGCGGCCATGTCCTCGAACGCACAGCGGCACATGAACTCGGCAGCGATCGAGGCAAGCGGTCCGATCGAAGCTGCGAGGCGCCGCTTCGACCGCCCGGGCGCCTTGAACATCAGGACGAGGCAGCTCTCGGGCGTGCGCCTGGCGTTCCGATTGTTCATGACCATACGCTGGTCGCCATGCCGGGACAGCGCCTCTCGCGCCGGGTTCGCCGGATTATGCCCCATCGCGCATGCCGCATCGGCACCGGTGAACCGCGGTACACACGCGAGACGGCGTAATCGCAGAGCGGCACAACGTATCGAACGGTCAAACGCGAACCCGCAGCGAATGCATATTTGCTATAGTCGCCCGGCTCGCGTTGAGCGGGCCGGTAACGCAGGATCATGGTCAAATTGGTGGTCACCAATCGCGCCGGGACGACCGTCGAGGTCGACGCCTTTCCGGGCATCTCCATGATGGAGAACATCCGCGAACTCGACGACAGCGTGGACGCGATCTGCGGAGGCATGTGCTCCTGCGCGACGTGTCACGTCTTCATTGAGACCTCCTCGCGGGACGCGCTGCCCGAGCGCGGCTACGAAGAGCTGATGCTGCTGCAGGACCTCGAATCGTTCGATCCGGAGCGGTCCCGGTTGAGCTGCCAGATCGAAGTGACCGAGGCTCACGACGGAGTCGCGCTGACAGTGGGCCCGGAAGAGTGAACGGGAACCGCGTTCCGGGATCGGGAGGATAGTCATGCCGAGCCTTCTCCGCCGTATCGTCGCGCTGTCACTGATCTCGGGACTCCTTGCCGCGTGCGGAGACTCGGCGCCGACCGTCGGGACGCCGGCCGCCGAGCCGGCGGCCGAAGACCGGTCGCTGATCCGCACGATCGATTCCGGGGGGTTCGCCGCGATGCTCGATTCCGCGCGCGGCGACGTCGTGCTGCTCAACCTCTGGGCCACATGGTGTGCGCCGTGCCTGAAGGAGATTCCCGATCTCGTCGCACTCGAGCAGGACCTGTCGGCGCGCGGATTCCAGGTCATCGGAATTTCTCTCGACGATGCCGATGCCGGCGAAGAAGTCCTGTCGTTTCGCGACGAGTACTTCCCCGAGTTCTTCACCTACCACGTCCTCGACGATGACTGGTACGCGCTGCTCGCGGACTTCGCGCCGAACTGGCCGAGCGTCCTGCCCACGGTCTTCGTCATTGACCGCAACGGCGAGCTGGTCGGGACGCTGGTCGGCGGCAAGGACTACCAGGCGTTTTCGGCAATCGTCGAACCGCTGCTCTAGCAACCCGCCGCAAAGCCGGATTTCTGTTGGCGGAAGACCGCCTCGCCGAAGACGGCTGATTTCGCGGAAGACTGCCTCGCAAGGCCTGAATTGGTGCGCCCGACGCACCGCAGGGGGGCAAGTGTCACCGGGCACTGCCGGCGCGCGTCGTCCATCTGACTGATCTCACAACGAATTTCAAAGCTGGCACGAATGCTGCATAAGGCAGTCGTTCGATCCGATGCGTGCTGCACAAGGAGGAAATGTGCCATGAAGAAAGTATCTATCGCCATCGCGTTGCTGGCCATGTGGACGGTGCCGGCCGTTTCGATGGGGCAGATGAGCGCCAATGTCGGCTGGGTCAGCGACTACGTATTCCGGGGCGTCTACCAGGAAGACACGTCGGCGTTCGGTGGCTTCGACTACGAGGATGACTCCGGCTTCTACATCGGCACCTGGGGCGCCGATGTCGGTGAAGGCCTGGAAACGGATCTCTACTTCGGCTACGGCGGTGGCTCCGGCGACTTCGGCTGGTCGATCGGCTACACGGGCTATTACTACACCGACGACTGGGACGACACCTACACCGAAATAAATCTCGGCTTCTCGTACGGGATATTCGCGCTCGACTTCGCGTCGGGGGAGTGGGACGGATTCGGCTCGCCGGAGGACTACACGTTCACGTCGATCACGCTCTCACCCTCGGTGGGACCCTACTTCACCTTCGGCAGCTTCGGTGAGGACTTCGACGGCGACTACTTCGAAATGGGTTACGGCGTGGATGTCGGCGGCGTCGACGTGTCGATTGCGCTGATCCAGAGCGACGATCTGGGTCCGAGTTCCGACGGCGGCGAATGGCAGCTCGTCCTGGGCCTGACCCGAGGTATCGACATCGGCGGTTCCGACTGAACCGGTTCCAACGACGACACAAGGAGAGAACCATGAAACTCATTATGGCGGTGGTAAAGCCGTTCAAGCTCGAGGACGTTCGCCAGGCCCTGGGCGAAACCGGTGTCCAGGGGCTGACAGTGACTGAAGTCAAGGGCTTCGGCAGGCAGAAGGGCCATACGGAACTCTACCGGGGTGCGGAATACTCGGTGGACTTCGTGCCGAAGACGAAAATCGAGGCAGCCGTTCCGGATGCTCTCGTCGACCAGGCCATCGAGGCCATCGTCACCGCGGCATCGACCGGTTCGATCGGCGACGGCAAGGTCTTCGTGTCCAGTCTCGACCACGCGGTAAGGATCCGTACGGGCGAGACGGGCGACCAGGCGCTATGACTGACGGGAGGACAATCACGATGAAGTTCAATATCAGCAAAAAAGGATTGCGACTCGGCATCGGGTCGCTGCTCGCCTCCGCCGTACCGGGTATCGCTTCGGCGCAGGACGTTCTGGACTCCGGAGACACCGCCTGGATGCTCACGGCCACGGCGCTCGTGCTCTTCATGACGATCCCGGGCCTGTCGCTCTTCTATGCCGGCATGGTGCGGGCCAAGAATGCGCTGTCGGTCATGATGCAGTGTTTCGCCATTACCTGCCTGATGACCGTGCTCTGGGCGCTCTACGTCTACAGCCTCGCGTTCGGTAACGATATCGGCGGGCTGGTCGGCGACTTCAGCAAGGCGTTCATGTCCGGCGTCGGCGTCGACGTCGTGAGCGGCACGATCCCGGAGACCGTCTTCTCGATCTTCCAGCTCACGTTCGCCGTCATCACGCCGGCGCTCATCGTCGGCGCCTTCGCCGAACGCATGAAGTTCTCCGCGATGCTCTGGTTCATGACGCTCTGGGTCACGATCGTCTACGCACCCATCGCGCACTGGGTCTGGGGCGGCGGTTGGCTCGGCGGACTCGGCGTGCTCGATTTCGCGGGCGGTACGGTCGTCCATATCAACGCGGGCGTCGCTGGCCTCGTCGCAGCGATCGTTCTCGGCAAGCGCCGAGGCTATCCGCGCACGGCCATGAAGCCGAGCAACCTCGTGCTGACGATGGTCGGCGCGGGCATGCTCTGGGTCGGCTGGTTCGGATTCAACGCGGGCAGCGAACTCGCAGCCGACGGGGTGGCCGGCATGGCCATGGCCGTCACCCAGATCGCAACCGCGGCGGCGGCGCTGACCTGGATGTTCCTGGAGTGGTTCAACCACGGCAAGCCGAGCGCCCTGGGCCTTGTTTCAGGGGCGGTTGCCGGACTCGTCGCGATCACGCCGGCCTCGGGTTTCGTCGGTCCAATGGGCGCGCTGGTCATCGGCGCGGCATCGGGACTGATGTGCTATCTCGCGGTCGTCAAGGTGAAGCACGCCCTGGGCTATGACGATTCGCTCGACGCGTTCGGCGTGCACGGCATCGGCGGTATCGTCGGCGCGATCCTGACCGGCGTCTTCGTCGACGCGAGTCTCGGCGGCGCGGGTCTTGCCGAAGGCGCGACCATCGTCAGCCAGGTGGGACTGCAGGCGTTGGGCGTCGTCGCGACGATCATCTACTGCGGCGTGGTCAGCTTCATCCTGCTCAAGGTGCTCGATGCCGTCATCGGACTTCGCGTCAACGCGGAGGAAGAGGAAGAAGGCCTCGACCTCGTGCTGCACGACGAGCAGGGCTACAACCTGACCTGACGGTGGGCCCGATCTGATTCACTTGTTTTGGGCTGGCCGGCAGCTTGCGCAGCGCGGCCAGCCACCTTTTCTCCTTTGCGCTCCCATACTCGGCGCCACTTCGGTGGCGCCTTTTTTTTGCCGGCAAGACAAGCCCACAACCTGCCGGCGGCGCGGGCGCGCCCCTACGCTCATCCTCAGCTTGATGCGGGTCAGAGCCGCTGGCCGCCGTCGACCTCGATGACCCGGCCGTTGACGTAGTCGTTCTCGATGATGAAGGCGGCCGCGTGCGCGATCTCCTCGGGCCGGCCCGTACGGCCAACCGGGATCCCCGCGGCCATTTTCTCCAGGATCTCGGGCCTCATGGCGGCGAGAATCTCGGTCTCGACGAATCCCGGTGCGATCGCGTTGGCGCGAATACCGTGCCGCGCGAGTTCCTTCGCCCAGACCACGGTCAACGCGGCGACAGCGGCTTTCGCGGCAGAATAGTTACTCTGCCCGAAGTTTCCGCGCCGGGAAATGCTCGAAATGTTGACAATGCATCCGCCGTTGCCGAGGCGGATCATCTGCTCCGCGGCTTCCCGCCCGCACAGGAACACACCGGTCAGGTTGACGTCGACTACGCTTTGCCAGTCGGCGAGTGAGAGCTTGTCGAGTATTTCGCCGTCCCGGGCCTTCACGAGCAGTCCATCGCGCAGGATGCCGGCGTTGGCGATCGAGACGTCGAGCCGACCGAAATCCCGAGCAGTGCCTTCGTAGGCCGCGGCGACTTCGTTCTCGTCGGCGACGTTGGCAGTGTAACAGCGCGCACGCACGCCCAGGGACTCGCATTGCGAGCGCGTGTCAGCGAGTGTGGTGTCGTCGATGTCTACAAGCGCGATGTTCGCGCCCTTTGCCGCGAGACCGACGGCCATCGCCGCGCCTAGACCTCGCCCGGCGCCGGTGACAAGTACGGCTTTGTCCTTCAAATCCATCCGTCGATACTCGCGCGTGCAGTGGAGGAATGGTAGTCAGACCAAGTGTTTCTGACCAGAAGGTCGCCGACTGCATGTAAAGTGCAGTATCCTCGCGCACCACGCCGCCGATCTGGGCCGCATGACCGGCCGGATACTCCACACGTCAAGAAGATGCGCCTGTCCAGCTACTTCGACCGGATCGCGATTACGCTATCGGCGTTGTGCATCGTGCACTGTGTGGCCATACCGATCCTCATAGCCGTGTTGCCTCTCGCCGCGCTCTCAGTTGACGGCACCGAACACTTCCACGAACTGATGCTGTGGCTCATCGTGCCAGTCAGCATCGTGGGCCTCGCGCTCGGTCACCGCATCCATGCAGAAGCAAGGATCGTCGGGATTGGCCTTGGGGGCGTGATCGTGCTGGCGGTGGCGGCCTTGTTCGGGCACGGGGTCTGGCCGGAAACGATCGAAGTGCTCATCACCGTCGCAGGCAGCCTGACGCTCGCCACGGGACACTGGCTCAACTATCGCGCCGTTCGCTGTCTGCACCGCCACCACTGAGTGCCGGCAGGCGGCCTGCCGCGCTGATTCGACCGCCCTTGATCACGAGTTCGTGCGTGAAGTGCGTACGAATGTCGCTGTGGTGAGACGCGCACACGAGCTGTGTGCCGGAGTCGACCAGTGCGCCGAGTTCGGTACGAACGATTTCGCGGCTCAATTCGTCGAGCCCCTCGAAAGGCTCGTCAAGCAGTAGCACTTGAGGCTCGTTGACTAGCATGCGAGCGAGCAGCGTCCTCCTGAGTTGTCCGTACGACAGCGTGGACAGAGGCCGCGACGCGTAGTCCTCAAGTGCAAGTCGCTCGAGCACCCGGGCAGTCGTCCTGGCCTGGCCGGCCGTGAGCGGCCGTGTCAGCCCAATGCTCGATGCGAAACCCGACGCGATGCAATCGCGCACCGTCGACGGGAAACGGTATGCTGCCTGCAACTCCGCAGACACGAAACCGACCTGGCGCCGCACCTCCCAAACGTTGCGCGGGTCGCCGAGTCCCGGCCAACGGACCGTGCCGCCGAGGGCCGGCCGCAACTGGGCGTGGATGAGCTTCAGAAAGCAGCTCTTGCCGGCGCCGTTCGCGCCGCGGACGAGCCAATGCTCATCGGGTTCGAGTTGCCAGCGTATGTCGTGCAGCACGCGCTTGTGACCGAGCCACACGTCCGCCCGTTCGATCTCGACTAACGGTTCGCTGCTCCTTTCGGTGCCGGCGATACCGGAGTGAGCGCTAGTCCGTGCGCCTGCGGCGACCTGGTCGCGAGTTCGTGGCCTTGAGTCGACCCGGGTAGCCCTCAGACCATCGTCGCGCTTCACGATTCGTCCTTCGTCCAGATGAAGCACGGCCGTCACGATCGAAGGCAGGTTCTCGGTGGCGTGCGCCGATGCCACCACAGTCGTGTCGCAAGCCACCCGCGACACGAGCTTGTCGAGGACAGCCCGGGACCGCCGGTCGAGGCCGCCCGCCGGCTCGTCGAGCAACAGAATCGATGGCCGGAACGCCATGCTTCTCGCGATCAGGACGCGCCGCTGCTCGCCGCGGGAGAGTTCCAGAAACGGCCGCTCGACAAGCGAGCCGAGCCCGAACTCCCGCATCAACGCCCGTGCACGGATCAGTTCATCGGGCTTCGCCCGCTTGCGCGGTACGTCCTGCCGGAAGACGCCCGAAAGAACCACCTCGAGCGCGGAGAAGTTCCAGTCCCATTTCGCGTAACGGTCCTGGAGTTCGGGACCCACGAGCGTGACGCGATGCCTTGCCTCCACTGCATCGCGGTGCAAACGTCCGTCGAAGGTATAGGTTCGCGTACCGGTGCCGGGCGCCGGCCAAAGCGTACCCGCGACGAGACCGAGCAGACTCGATTTGCCGCTGCCGTTCGGTCCCACGATGCCGCAGTGCGCGCCCTCGGGGAGCTCCCAGCTGATCCCGTGCAGCACGGTCGTTCCCGTGATCGTCACATCGACATCTGCAAGCGACAGCAACGGGATTCGAGAAGTCAACGCGTGTCTCCGGTGCCCAACGCGACGGGCGCGAGTACCTTAGCACCACGCAGCGACGCTCGCGCAGCAGCGCCGAGCGCTTGCCGGCCAGGTCGTGTGCTGGTATTGGTCACAGGTAATGAGCGGCATGGTTCCAGACGTCGGCGATGTGATGGAAGCGCGATTGCGCCTGAAGGACTGGCTCGTCGCAACGCCCACGCTCGAATCCGCCGTAATCAACAAGCGCGCCGGAACGCGGGTGCTCGTCAAGGCCGAGTGCCTGCAGCACGGCGGCAGCTTCAAGATTCGCGGCGCCCTGAATCGCCTGCTGCTGCTCGGTCACGGCGAGCGCAGCGCGGGCGTCGTCGCGTATTCCTCCGGCAACCACGGTCACGCCGTCGCGCTCGCGGCTCAGTGGCTCGCCGTGCCCGCGACGATCGTCATGCCGCGGGACGCACCGGAAACCAAGCAGCTCAGTGTCCGCCGGCTCGGGGCCGAAGTCGTGCTGTTCGATCGATATACCGATGATCGCGAGCAGATCGCGGCCGCCGTCGCCGACGAGCGCGGCGCCGCGCTCGTCCCACCGTTTGACCATCCCGATGTCGTCGCCGGCCAGGGGACGCTCGGCTTCGAGCTTGCCGCCGCGGCGCAGGCCCGCAATCTGGAACTTTCCGCGGCGCTCATACCGTGCGGCGGTGGCGGGCTGATCGCTGGGTGCTCACTGGCGCTCAAAACGGTGTTTCCGAATTGCGAGATACATGCGGTGGAACCGGAGGGCTACGGCGACACCGCGCGGTCGCTGGCCGCCGGCAGCCGGCAGAAACTCGACTCGATGCCGCCGACCTTATGCGACGGTTTGATGGCCGCAACGCCCGGCGCGATCAGCTTCGCGATCAACAAGGACTTGCTCTCCGGCGCCCTCGCCGTCCGCGACGAGGAGGTCCTCGACGCGATCGCATTGGCCGCCCGGCATCTGAAGCTCGTGGTCGAACCGTCCGGCGCGGTCGCGCTGGCGGCGGCATTGCGGGGCGCCCATGGCCGACACTCATGTCTGGGCGTGGTGATATCGGGCGGCAATGTCGATGCCTCGGTGCTTGTTCGCGCCTTGTCCGCGGACCGGGATGTCGGCCCGACAGCCCCCGGCGAAACACCTGGCCTCGCGGCGGATCCGTGAAGGACCGCTGCAGTTGTCGAGATCGGCGTCCTGGACGGCCGGTGAGACTCGGGACTGCGCGGCTGATCGGTGAGCAGCCTCGTTGCCGGCATCCGAAAAGCGGAAACGCCGAAGCAATTCGGCGCAAGACGCTGCGGTTCGGGCGATAAGTGCCGCCGGAGCGATAAACCGCCATAATAGCGCTACGCCGAGCCCCCGGAACGGCGGTGAGAGTATGTGTCCGCATGCAGTTGCGCGAAATCGATCGTCTGGACGAATGCTACAGGCTTCAGTCGGGCACGCTGTTTCTCACAGGCCTCCAGGCCCTGGTCAGATTGCTGCTGACGCAACGCTACCGGGACGAACGTGAGAACCTGAATACGGCAGGCTTCGTCTCGGGCTATCGGGGCTCGCCGCTCGGCGGGCTCGACCGCGAGTTGTGGCGCGCCCGTCCCTTTCTCGATTCTTCTCACATCAGGTTCGAGCCCGGACTCAACGAGGATCTCGCCGCGACGTCGATCTGGGGCACTCAGCAGGCCAACCTGTTCCCCGGCGCGCGCTACGACGGCGTGTTCTCGCTGTGGTACGGCAAGGGGCCGGGAGTGGACCGGTCGGGCGACGCGTTCAAGCACGGCAACTCGGCCGGCACCTCCGGGCACGGCGGCGTGCTCGTTGCCGTGGGCGACGACCACACCTGCAAGTCCTCATCGCTGCCCCACCAGAGCGAATACGCCTTCATCGACGCGATGATGCCGGTGCTGAACCCGGCCGATGTGCAGGAACTGCTCGACTATGGCCTCATCGGTTTTGCGCTGTCACGATTCAGCGGCTGCTGGGTCGGGCTCAAGGTGATCCAGGAGACCGCCGACGCGACGCAGACCGTCTCGAGCGACCCCGACGCGCTCCGGATCGTCCTGCCCGACTTCGAGATGCCGCCAGGCGGACTCAATATTCGCTGGCCCGATCCCCCCAACGACCAGGAACACCGGCTGCAGCGCCACAAGCTCGACGCGGCACTCGCGTTCGCGCGCGCCAACGCGCTCAACCACGTCGCGATCGCCTCGAACTCCCGCAAGCTCGGCATCGTGACCACGGGCAAGGCGCATCTCGATGTGCTGCAGGCGCTCGAGGATCTCGGCATCAGCCGCCGCCGCGCCGCCGAAATCGGCATCAACATCTTCAAGGTCGGCATGAGCTGGCCGCTCGAGCCAGACGGAATCCGGGAATTCGCCGAGGGACTCGACGAGATCATCGTCGTGGAGGAAAAGCGCGGCGTCATCGAGAGTCAGCTCAAGGAACAGCTCTACAACTGGCAGGCGAAGCTCCGTCCGCTGATCATCGGCAAGCACGACGAGCACGGCGAATGGATCCTGCCGTCGACGGGCGAACTCACGCCTGCACGGATAGCGCGCGTGCTCGCGCGGCGGATGCAGCGGTTCTACTCGAGCGCCGACATCGACCGGCGGGTTCGCTTCCTCGAGGAACAGGAGCGCAACCTCGCACTCATCGACGGCAGCGACGCACGCAGGATGCCGCACTTCTGCTCCGGCTGTCCGCACAATACGTCCACGCGCGTCCCCGAAGGCAGCCGCGCGGTTGGCGGAATCGGCTGCCACTTCATGGCCGCCTGGATGGACCGCGACAACGTCACGTACACGCAGATGGGCGGCGAGGGTGCGACCTGGATCGGCCACGCGCCGTACACCGAAACGAAGCACGTCTTCCAGAACCTCGGCGACGGGACCTACGCGCATTCGGGCATCCTGGCGATCCGTGCTGCCGTCGCGGCCGACGTCAACATCACCTACAAGATCCTGTTCAACGATGCGGTCGCGATGACGGGCGGGCAGCCCGTCGAAGGCAATCTCACGGTCGCGCGCGTCGCCCATCAACTGGCCGCCGAAGGCGTCGAACCGATCGTCGTCGTCAGCGACGAACCCGACAGCCACGGCCGCCACTCCGGGCTCCCGGACGGCGTCGCCGTGCATCACCGCCGCAGACTCGACACGCTGCAGCGCGAACTGCGCGAGTGCGAGGGCGTATCCGCACTCATATACGACCAGACCTGCGCGGCGGAACTGCGCCGCAAACGCAAGAAGAAGCTCGTGGAGGCGCCGACCCGGCGGGTCGTGATCAACGAACTGGTCTGCGAGGGCTGCGGAGACTGCAACACGATTTCCAATTGCCTGTCCGTCGCCGCACTCGAAACCGAGTTCGGCCGCAAGCGCACGATCAATCAATCCGCCTGCAACCAGGATTTCAGTTGCCTTGAAGGATTCTGCCCGAGCTTCGTCACGCTCGAAGGCGCCGCCCACGATCCCGTCAAGCCGCTCGCAGCGGAGACCCTGCCCGATCTTCCGGAACCCGTGACGGCGGAACTCGGCACGGCCTACAACATCCTGATCGCCGGCATCGGCGGCACCGGCGTCGTGACGGCCAGCGGCCTGATCGCACTCGCGGCGCATCTCGAAGGCCGGGTCGTACTGCAACTGGACCAGACAGGGCTCGCCCAGAAGTTCGGGGCCGTGTTCTCGCACGTACGGGTCGCACCGGATCGCGAACGCGTGCACGGCATGAGGATTCCGGCCGGTCAGGTGGATCTGCTGCTCGGCGCGGACCTGATCGTCGCTGCCGAACACGAGTCGCTGTCGATGCTCTCGCCGGACCGCTCCACCGTCATCGTCAACACCCACGAGGAGATGCCGCCGCGCTTCGTTCGCGAGCGCGATTTCGCGTTCCCCGGCCGGCGCCTGCTCGCTGACCTTCGAAGCCACAGCCGGCCGGACCGGCTCTCGACGCTCGACGCGACGCGGCTCGCCTCGGCGCTGCTCGGCGACAGCATCGCCGCGAACATGTTCCTGCTCGGTTTCGCATTCCAGAGCGGCCTGCTGCCCGTGTCCGGCAAGGCCCTGTACCGGGCGCTCGAACTCTACGGGGTCAATGTCAAGCAGAACAAGCGGGCGTTCGACTGGGGCCGGTTCACCGCCGAGAGTCCCGCCGAGGTCGAGGCGAAGGCCTGCGGCATCGATGGACGCCCGGAACCCGCGCGAACTCTGGATGATGTCGTTGCGCACCGGGAGGCGTTTCTCGAGTCCTACCAGGACCGCCGCTACGCCGAGCGCTACGCGAGCCGCGTGCGCCGCATCGAGTCACTGGAGCAGCGGCTGCGGCCCGGCAGCACCGCGCTCGCCGACGCCGTCGCCCGCAGTTACTTCAAGCTGCTTGCCTACAAGGACGAATACGAGGTCGCGAGACTGTATACGCAGACGGACTTCCTCGCCGGCCTGCGCGAGGAATTCGGAAAGTCGTTCCGGTTCCGCTTCCACTTCTCGCCACCGCTACTCGCAGGCCAAGACCCCGACACCGGGCGACCGAGGAAGTACGCGCTCGGCGGATGGGTTCTTCCGCTGCTCAAGGTACTGGCCAGGCTCAAGGGTCTGCGGGGAACCGCGCTCGATGTGTTCGGCTGGACCGGCGAGCGGCGCCTCGAACGGCGCCTCATCGCCGACTACGAAGCGTTGCTCGACAAGTTCGAAACCGAGCTCGACGAGCGGCGCCTCGACCTTGCCACCGAACTCGCCGCATTGCCGCAATCGGTTCGCGGCTTCGGCCCGATCAAGGCCGCCGCGCTCAAACGCTTCGAACGCGAACGCGATGCGCGGCTGGTCTGCTGGGACGAGCATCCTGGAGAACACGCCGAAAGCCCGCCACGGGCCAGCGCGGCCTGAGCGCAGCCCTTCGGCAGGCTCCGAGGCTACCGTCTGCGGCGCTGCTCCGCGGCAGTCGCGCAGCGTATGCAGCGGTCGGCGAAGGGATACGCCTCGAGCCGGGCCATCGGGATGTCTTCGCCGCAATCCGCACAGGTGCCGTAGTCGCCGTGCTTGAGCTGATCGAGCGCCTTGGCGATCCGGGCCAGTTCCGCCCGGGCCTCGTTGCCGAGCGCATCGACGACCTCGGCGTTCTCGAGCTCCTGGGCCTGCTCCTGGGAGTCGGCGCTGCGTCCGGCCGTGAGGTTCTTCTTGATGCGCTCGAGGCGCACCACGATTTCACCGCGCTTGGCGATCAACGCTTGCTCTATGTGGGCGTATTGCTCCATCGAAGTCCCGTTTCCAGTCTCCGCCATGCTTGCGGCGAACGAGGCGCCTGCGGCGCCCGGCCGGTTGCCCGGCGGCCGGCACGACGCTACGCGGACGCGGCATTCCCTATACTAGTGCCCTCGTAGCCTGTCGCCCCATTCGAGCATACCGCCTCTGGCCGCTCGACCCAAACACCACGCACTACAAACATGTCCGACCTACGCATACTAATCGTCACCGATCAGGGGGATCGTCCCGAGACGGGAATGGTCATCAAGCTGCATGAAGCCGGCGTCGGTGTCAGGGTTCTCTGCTGGGAGGATTGCCCCTACGTGCGCTGGCTTGGCGATGCCGGAGTTCCTTACGAGCCGCTCAGGCTGGCCGGGAAGCGCGACCGGGCAGGCACGCGCGAGATCGCGCGGCACCTGGACGAGTATCGTCCGCACGTCCTGCACCTGCTGCGCAAACAACCGATTTTCAACGGGCTGGCCGCTGCGAAGGGGCGCTCGGTCAAGGTCGTCCTGTACCGCGGCATCGTCGGCAACGTGAGTTTCCTTAACCCGCTCGACTGGATGAGCTTTCTCAACCCGCGAGTCGACCGGATCGTCTGCGTCGCCGAAGCCGTCCGGCAGGAGTTCCTGCGACTGGGGTTTGCGGGTCTGCGCATCCCGCCGGACAAGCTCGTGACGATTCACAAGGGGCATGATCTGAACTGGTACCGGGACCCGCCCGCCGATCTCGGCGAATTCGGCATTCCGCCCTCCGCCTTCGTCGTCAACTGCGTGGCCAACGTGCGGCCCCGCAAGGGGATTGCCCTGTTCATCGACGCCTGCGCCTCGCTGCCTGCCGATCTCGACATGCACTTTCTGCTGATCGGCCGGGGCATGGATTCCCCGGACCTGCTGCAGCGCATCGCCCGCAGCCCGCATCCCGATCGCTTCCACGTGCTCGGCTTTCGCAGCGACGCCGCCGAGCTCATGGCCGCGAGCGACGTGAGCGTGCTGCCGAGCCTGCGCCGCGAAGGGCTGCCGCGTTCGATCATCGAGTCGATGAGCTATCGAACGACGCCGGTTGTGAGCGACGCCGGGGGCAACCCGGAGCTCGTCGAGCACGGAAGTTCGGGACTCGTTGTTCCGGCCGGCGATGTCGGCGCGCTTGCCGACGCGCTTGCGAGCCTGTGGCGCGACCGCGACTTGTGCCGTGAACTCGGTGAGAACGCGCGCAACAGGATCCGCCACGACTTCGACGTCGCGGAGACGGCCCGCAAGACGCTCGAGCTCTACAGGGAACTCGTGCCGGGCGCGTGACGACCTGGAGAGAGCCCGTCAACAGGCTGAACGCGCAGTTGCCGCTGCGCTGCCGGCTGCGGCAGTGGCTGTGGCCTCAGGCTGGGGGCGCGATCGGGTGGTATAGTCCACGATCCGAACGAGGGGCTGCGGGACCCTGTGCTCCCGTAGCGATACTGCTTTAATACCGAGGTACCGAACCATGAAACGAACGCTGGCCATGGCCCTGATCTGCGTCGCTTACACCGCAACGGCGTACGCACAGAGCGAAGTCGTGCGCGAGGACGTCGAGGGGATCGTCAACTTCGCCCGGATCGAGACGACCGTGGCCTGCGCGGGCGCCATCACGCCCGACTCGGTCGAGAAGATCCGCGACATGGGTTTCCGCAGCATCATCAACCTGCGGCGAGCGAGCGAGGAAGGCGCCAATGTCGACGCGGAGGCCGCCGCAGCCGACGCCGCCGGAATCAAGTACGTCCACCTGCCGTTCGGCGGCCCCGTACTGGATCCGGGCGTGGCGGACAGCTTTCTCGAAACGATCACCGAAGCCGATACGGCGCCCGCGTTCATTCATTGCGCCGGTGGCGGACGTGCAGCCACGATGTGGTTCATCAAGCGGGTGATCGTGGATGAGTGGGACATCGACACGGCGCTCGAGGAAGCTACCGCGCTTGGCATGAACCCGGAGAGTCCCACGAGAGCGTTCGCGCTGGAGTACATCGCCGCGCAGACCGGTTAGTCCGGGGACTGTCCGAACCGATCGTGGCCGCGGCGGACAGGGTAGACGCCGCGGCCGCGTTTGCTCGCGCCGTACGGGAAGCGATCGACGGCAAGACCAAGCCCGTCGGTGCGCTGCTGGCCTGGCCGCTCGTGCAGGCCGCCGGGGTGCGCTACTACGCGCTGGTCGGCGCCCTGATCGGCGTCGTGCGGTTCATCAAGGGCCAGTGGAAGACCGGCGAGCGGCAGTTCTTCGCGCAGTTCGAGCCGAGGATCGTCTGGCGCACCATGGGCGAAGGCTTCACATGGGACACGCAGGATCTCGAACGCGACACCGCCGTCGCGCAGGCGGTGTTCGACAAGGCTCGGGAACTGCTCGCGAGCGGCGATTTCGACCTCGTCGTCCTTGACGAGATCAATATCGCCCTGCAATACGGCATACCTGACCGAAGACGCCGTCATCGACGGTCTCAACGCGCGCTCCGAACGCACGAGCGTGATCCTCACGGGCCGCAACGCCGGAGAGGAAGTCTGCGCATACGCCGACCTCGTCAGCGAGATGCGCGCCGTCAAGCACCCGTTCGACGCCGGCATCAAGGCCGTGCGGGGCATCGATTTCTGAGTCCCTGGATCGCCGGCGTACGCGTGCGAGAGTGCGGCGTCGTGCCTCCCGTTCGAGCTCAGGAGCGATCCGCAGCGTCCACCTCGTGGAGTCTGGCGTACGGTACGGCCCAGAGGAAACCGCCCGACCGCACTTTCGCGCGCTTGGGATTCATGCGCTCGATGACTCCCTTGCGCGAGCCTCCGCGAGCGACGAACCGGACCGTGTCGCCGACGCGGAAACTGCTCTTGGCAGACTCCCGCTGCTGGCGTACCGTTTCGCTTTCCGGCGCACATGACTTCGGTGTCGCGCCAAGCCGCGCGGCGAGCGCCTTCCAGGCCGGGCCGTGGCCCGCCTCCGCCCCTGCGAGCGCGTGAGCGATCTCGTGGAGGATCGTGTCGGTCGTCTGGTCCGCTGTGCCTGTCGCAGCATGATGCCGGCTGAGCACGATGAGCTTTTGCCCATGGCGGCACTCGCCGAGCTTGCTGCGGGCGGAGCCAAAACGCAGCGCCCAGGTCTTGAGCCCGTGACTATCCAAGAGGTCGCGCGCCTGCGACGCAACATCTTGCAAGCGCAATACGCGCCGACGACGTTCCTCGGCGATGGATTCCGAGAGAAACTGAAGTCGCGTGTAGGGAACGACCCAAGTCGCGTCGCCACACCGCACTCGGGCGCGTTTCGGGTTGAGCTTCCCGATCGTGCCGGTCAGGCTGCGCCCTGTCGCATCGACAAATCGGACGCCGTCACCGACTTCAAAACCGACCTGCGCATCCTCCAAACGAAGCGAGTCTGGACGATCGGACGTTCTGCTGCCGGCAAGCAACTCTATCCAGTCAACCTCGGGCAAGGTGCGCGCCCTGTCCGACCTCATCCTTCAATCACCGCATCGTAACTTTCTCATTTCCCGAATAATAGCCACGACATCACCGGGCCGTCTCGGGTACGGTAGGTCTACCCACGAGGGCAACGACTGATCGCATCGCTTTCTGTTCCGCTCGGGTCATGTTATACATGGATATAACTTAGGAGAGGCGTATGCATACCACCAATCTGCGCAAGGTCGGCGGCTCCGTCATGCTTGCGGTACCGCCGGCGCTGCTTGATGTCCTGGAGCTTCGGGCCGGCGCCAGAGTAGATATAGGGATCGAGGAAGGCCGCTTGATAGTCGCCCCGAGAACGCGCCCGAGCTACACCCTCGACGAACTCCTGGCACAATGCGACGAGACCGCTCCGGCTCACGACGAGGATCGCGCCTGGCTTGATGCCAAGCCAGTCGGCAAAGAACTACTGTAGTGCAACGAGGCGAAATCTGGTTGGTCAGCCTCGATCCGAGCGCGGGCCGTGAGCAACGAGGGACACGGCCGGTCGCGATCGTCTCCCCTAAGTCCTTCAATGAACTCACCCGAATACCGATCGTCCTGCCCATCACCACCGGCGGACGCTTCGCGCGCCGCCGCGGGTTCGCCGTATCGCTCGACAACGCAGGCACGCGTACGGTAGGCGTGATCCGCTGCGACCAGCCGCGGGCCCTCGACCTCGCGGCCAGGAACGGCAGGCGCCTCGAAAACGTGCCGGAACAGATCATGGAGGACGTGCTTGCCCGCCTTGCCACTATCCTGGCGTAAGCGCAAGGAACCTCTCACAGAACGCAAAGTGGTTTTCGCCATGCTCAACACTTGCATTATCCGCCGGGTAATCGAATCCGATGCTACGGCCCTGTGCGAGGTCGTCAGGCGTTCCATCATCGAGTAATGACGTGCCGGGATTCGGGATAACACGCTGCCTGCCGATGTCCCAACACATCGAACCTCGAGAGTCAGCCGGCGACAGTTGACACCCGCTCTCCCGTCTCCCGACAATACACACAGATGGTGTCGCCACGAAGGCGGCCATGAGGGAACTCGGTGTAATTCCGAGGCTGTACCCGCAACTGTAAGCCGGGAGCTTGCGGCCCACAGGCCACTGGAGACTTCTCCGGGAAGGCGGCCAAAAAGCGATGATCGGCGAGCCAGGAGACCTGCCATCGCGTCGTTCGTTCGCGGGTCGGGAATAGTGCCGGCGAACGGGAGCGAGCATCGGGCCGCAACCCGGTGTCCCTTCTCCCTGGTAACGACATGCAACAAGGGCCGCGCCCCGCGGCGCCTGTAGTCGCAGGGGCCGGAGTTGTCGTTCGGCGCACCCTCCAGGGTGCGGGAGGGGACCGATGCAGCGCTCTCTTTCGACTTTCGGGCTGGCCGTTCCGGCTGCCTTTTTCACGCTCGCTCAGGCTCAATCGCCGGATGACGGCGAAAACTCGCAAATCGACACCATCGTCGTCACCGGCACGCGGCTCGAGCAGACCGCCGCCGAGGCGGGGTCAACGGTCCGGATCATCGACGCCGCGAGAATCGAAGCCCTCGGTTTCGATCAGGCCCTGGACGCCATCGCCAACGCGCCCGGCGTGACCATTAACCAGAACGGCGCCTTCGGCGGCATCGCCACCGTGAGCATTCGCGGCGCCTCCAGCGATCAGACGCTCGTGCTGATCGACGGCGTGTCTGTCAACGATACGACGTCGCCCGGCGGCGGCTTCGATTTCTCGCGACTCGATACCGAGAATATCGAGCGGATCGAGATACTGAGCGGGCCGCAGTCGACGCTTTGGGGAACGGACGCCATAGGTGGCGTCGTCTCCATCGTCACGAAGCGGCCCCGGGAAGGACTGAGCGGCAGCCTGTTCGGCCAGGCGGGTTCGTTCGGCTCGTTTCGCGGCGGCGCCTCGGTCAGCCATGCCGGCGAGCGGGGGGACTTCAGACTCGCGGCGACGCAGCTTTCGTCCGACGGACTCTCCAAGGCCGACGAGCGCAACGGCAATACGGAAGACGACGGCTTCGATTCCCTGTCGCTGGCCGCCCACGGCGGGTTCAATCTGCCGGGCGGCGCACGTATCGATGCCAGCGTGCTGCGCAACGACGCGAGGACCGAATTCGACAGCTACTCCTTCGGCGCTCAGGGCAGCATCGGCGACGGCGACGAGGTCAGCGAGACGCAGGAACTGTCGGCGAACCTGTCACTGACGGCGCCGCTGCTCGATGGCCGGTTCGAGAACTTCCTCATGCTCGGCCGCGCGGAAATCGACCGGAACAACGCCACGAACGGCTCCCCGAGCTTCGATGCGCAAGGAGAACGCACGCTGTTCCGATATCAGGGTACGCTCGCTATCGACGCGCGCAACACGCTGGCCGCCGGTGTGGAACGTGAGGAATCGACGGCCAGTCTCGACCGCAGTTCGCTCAGCGGGCTGTTCGCGCTGTACGAATTCCGCCCGCTCGACCCGCTCAACCTCACTGCCGGCCTGCGCTCCGACGACCACGATCGCTTCGGCTCGGAAACCACCGCCCGCTTCGCCGCCGCCTGGCGGCTGAGCTCCGGCCTGACGCTGCGCGGAAGCTGGGGCGAGGGATTCAAGGCGCCGACGATTTTCCAGTCCACCTTTTTCTGCTGCGGCGCGGTCGCGGCGAACGACGCGCTGCGGCCGGAACGATCAGCAGGCATCGATGTCGGTCTCGACTGGCGATCGGCCGGCGGACGCGGGCAGGCGGGCATCACGCTATTCCAGCAGGACACCGAGGACCTGATCGTGTTTGCCTTCGGAGTCGGCGGCTACGAGAACGTCGCTGAAGTCGACTCCGAGGGCGTCGAAGTCAGCGCCCGGTGGGCAATCACACGATCACTCGAGTTGCACGCGGACTACGCCTGGATCCGGGCGACGCAGGGCGACGGCGCGCGGCTTCGGTACCTGCCGAGGCACTCCGGCGACCTCGCGCTGAGCTTCGATCCGCCCGGCCCCTTCTCGGGCTCCCTGCTCGTACGCTACAACGGCCGGGAAACGGACCGTGCCGGCATCGACGTCGACGACTGGACACGGCTTGATGTCAACGCCCGCTACGCATTGTCCGAACGCTTCGAACTGTACGCCCGGCTCGAGAACGTACTCGATACCCACTACCAGCAGGTCCTGGGCTACGGTACGCCGGGCCGATCGGGGTCCGTGGGCGCGCGATGGCGGTACTGATGCCTGACTCGCGCCAGGCCCCGGAGCGGGCCGCTCACCGGCGGCCATGGCTCGCCATCCTGCTGGCCACGGCACTGTATGGCTGCGGCATCGATACACCCGATCGCAACGCCTCATTGCGCCTTCCCGACCGTCTACCCGAGCGCGTCGTCAGTCTCGACTACTGCGCCGACCAGTACGTGCTCAGATTCGTGGAAAGGAATCGCATCCTCGCGGTCTCGCCGGATGCGGACGCGGACTTTTCCTACATGCGCGAGCATGCCGCGGGACTGCGCGCGGTCCGGCCCGTCGCCGAGGATGTCATGATCCTCAAGCCCGACCTCGTGGTGCGCTCGTACGGCGGCGGACCCAACGCTCCGGCGATGTTCGAACGCGCCGGTATCGCCGTGCACACCATCGGCTGGGCCGAGGACGTCGAGGGTGTCGTGCGCACGGTCGGGGAAACGGCCCGCGCGCTCGGAGCGGCCGAACTTGGCGCGGCTGTCGCCGCGGACATGCGAACGCGGCTCGCGGCGTTAGCCGCTGCCGCGCCCGGTACCGAAGCGCTCTACATGACGCCGTCCGGCGTGACGTCCGGTCCCGGGTCGCTGGTCGACGAGATGTTCCAGGCCGCGGGACTCGACAACTTTCAGACCGAACCGGGATGGCGGCCGATTCCTCTCGAGCGCCTCGTGTACGAACAACCCGACCTGATCGTACCCGCCTTCTTCGACGGCCTGACCGACCACCCGGAAGCGTGGAGTCCGATGCGCCATCCCGTCGCGCGAACTCAACTGCAGTCCGACATACCGCTCATCCCGATCGAGGGCGCCTGGACGGCCTGCGGCGCCTGGTTCCTCGTGGATGCGGTGGAGGCGCTTGCGAGGGGCGCCGCGCGCTGAGCCATGCGCGGCGGCTTCGCGGCGCTGACGGCGGCCTGCGCGGTGGCGCTGTTCGCCGCCTGCCTGCTCGGCTCAACGCCCATGGAGGCGGAACGCGTGCTGGCGGCGCTTTTCGGCTTCGGCGACGCTTCCGATCGACTGGTGGTCCTGCAGATCCGGCTGCCGAGAGCCCTGGCCGCCTTCGCGGTCGGAGCGGCACTCGGCGCGAGCGGCGCGGCCCTGCAGGGACTGCTACGCAATCCTCTTGCTGAACCGGGCGTGCTCGGCATTTCCGCCGTCGCGTCGCTCGGCGCGACCGGCGCGCTGTACTGGGGCTTCGCCGCGGTAAGCGCATGGGTCATGCCGGCCGCAGCCATCGCCGGTGCATTCGCCGGGACCGCGTTGATCGCGCTCGCGGCGCTTCGCACGGCTTCAGCGGTGACGCTCATCCTGATCGGCGTGGGACTCGCCAGTTTCGCCGGCGCCGCGATGAACCTCATGATGAACTTGGCGCCGAACCCGTTTTCGCTCGCGGACATGATCAACTGGATGCTCGGTTCGGTTGAAAACCGGAGCTTTCCGGACCTCGCGTTCGCCGCGCCCTTCCTCATCGCCGGTCTCGGCGTGCTGTTCGCCTCCCGGCGCGGTCTGTCGGCACTGACGCTCGGCGAGGAAGCGGCGAGCGGCGTCGGCCTGAACCTGCGCCGGCAACGCATTGCGGTCGTGCTCGGCACTGGCCTCGCCACCGGCGCCGCCGTCTCGCTTGCGGGCGTCATCGGCTTCGTCGGCATCGTCGCGCCCCACATCGTGCGACCGATGGTCGATCACGACCCGGCGCGTTCGCTGCTGCCGTCGGCCCTGCTCGCCGGGCTGATCCTCGTGCTTGCGGACATCGGCGTGCGGCTCGTGCCGACGGTCAGCGAACTCAAGCTCGGCGTAGTCGCGGCGCTGGTCGGCGCGCCCGCATTCATCTGGATCGCCATGCAACGGCGCACCGTGCACGACTGAAGGTCCGAACCGATGTCTACATCCATGGAACAGCCCGATCGCTTCCGCGGATTGCAGGTCACGGACCTCTCGGTTTCCGCGGGCCGGGCCACGCTCGTTGCCGGCGCGTCGTTTCGGCTGCAGCCCGGTGAACTGGCCGCCCTGCTCGGTCCGAACGGGGCCGGCAAGACGAGCCTGCTGCGCGGGGTCATCGGGCTCGCGCCGCGCGTGTCGGGCCGGGCGAGCATCGACGGCGAGGATATTGCCGCGATGACGCCCCGGCGGCGGGCGCGGCAGTTGTCCTACCTGCCCCAGAACCGCCCGCTCGCGTGGCCGAGCCCGGTCCGGGACGTCGTCGCGCTCGGGCGTTTCTCCCACGGCGCCGCGCTCGGGCGGCTGCGCGGCGCCGACCGGCACGCCGTGGAACGCGCCATTGCCGCGTGCGATCTCGATGCGTTGGCCGGACGCCCGACCTCGACGCTGTCAGGCGGCGAACTGGCACGGGTCCACTGCGCCCGTGCATTCGCGGCCGAAGCGCCGCTGCTGATCGCCGACGAACCGGTTGCAGAGCTCGATCCCTATCACCAGTTCCGCGTCATGGACCTGATCCGCGACTTCGTCGATCGGGACGGCGGCGCCCTCGTCGTATTGCACGATGTCGTGCTCGCGCGGCGGTATGCCGACCGCCTGCTCTGGATGAAGGCCGGGAGCATCGTCGCCGACGGGCCGCCGTCGGAGACACTGGATGCGGCGCGTCTGGAGCAGATTTACGGCGTGCGCGGCCGTGTCGACGGCGAGCGCGTGGACATCTTCGGGCCGCTCTGATGGCAAGCACGACGGGCGACGATCACCCCGGCTTCACCACAACAGGCAAGCCCGCAACCACGAGCTCGACGCACTCACAGACCGCGGCGACAGCCTGGTTCAGCTCTCCCTGGGCATCCCTGAACGCGCGGCCGAGGCTCGCCGTCGGCACGAGTCCCGTACCCACCTCGTTCGACACGAGCATCACCGGACCGGGCGCAGTCTTGAGGAACGCGACGAGGGCGGCGCTGTGAGCGTCAACGTCGCGCTCGTAATGCATGAGGTTGCCGAGCCAGAGCGTCAGGCAGTCGACGATCACGACGCGATCGGCACCGGCGGCGGCTTCGAGCGCGTCGACGAGATCGATGGGAGCCTCGACCGTGGTGAACTCCGGCCCGCGGTCGCGACGATGGCGCTCGATGCGTGCCGCCAACTCCGTGTCGGACGGTTCCGCGGTCGCGATGAAGACCCTTTCTCCCGGCATTTGTCGGGCAAGCTCGAGCGCGCGGCGGCTCTTGCCCGACCGGGCGCCGCCGACTATAAGGATCGTTTGCATGGTCCCTGCGTCCGACCGCTGCCGGACGCGCCTCAGCCGTCAGCCTGCACGGCGATACCGAAGCGCTCGCAGTAGCCGCGGAAGCGCTCGATTTCCGTATTTCGGTCGAGTCCGTACTGCGCCAGCGAGTAACGGTGCGCGCCGTGCTTGTTTCTGGGGTTCGCGGCGAGGAACCCGGCCATGGCCGTCCGCGCCGCCTCGCTCAATGTCCGGTCGAGGAAGCCGTAGATCCGTTCGACGGCCGCAAGCGGCGCCGCGACGATCTCGTCGTAGCTGACATCGAGAAAGCGGTCTGCCGAAGCACCGCCGCGAACGGCGAGGAAGTTCTCGAGCGCCCCGGCCCAGCGCGAGGTCCAGTCGGCCGCAACCTCGACGGGATCGACATGGTCGCTGAAGGCGCGCCTGAGCACGGTCGCGTGACTCGCCATCGAGGCCATGACACGCAGGGGATCGCGATGGGTCTGGATGATTCGCGCGTCGGGGTAACGCTCGAGCAGGGCCGCGAGCCCGAACAGGTGCCCCGGCGCCTTGAGCACCCAGCGGCCGCCCCGCCCGCGCGCCTGCAGGTGCTGCAGGAAGCGGCGATGCCAGGCGTAGGCGAGTTCCTGGCCTTCCCGCTCGAACCAGTCCTCGTAGGACGGAACATTGTGGGTGGTATGAAACTGGATGCTCGCGAACACGGGCGCCGTGATGGCAATGCACTCCTGCGGCAGGTCCGGGGCAATCGGGTGAATCTTCATGAATTCCGGCGCGAGCCGGTCGGCCCAGGCGAGCCTCGCCGCGGTCCGCCGGCGCACGCGGGCGATCCCGGCCGCATCGTTTGCGAATCCTGCCGGGAACATGACTTCCCAGGTCAGCGGCGCGCGTGTCGCGGGATCCGCGCTCAGCAAGCCGTGCAGCAGGGTCGTGCCCGTACGCGGCAAACCGGTCACGAACACCGGCGCCTCGATGGATTCGTCGGCGATGCGCGGCGACCGGGCGCGTTCAGCCTCCAGATGCAGCAGCGTCTCGAGCAGGCTGACGATGAGTTCCCGGACCGTGACGCGCCCGAGCGTGGTCAGGCGGGCTTCGCGTCGATATGAATCAAGCAGACGCCTGAGCGGCTCATCGAGCGGCCAGTCCCCGAAGTCGTCGAGGCGCGCCCGCCGCCGCGCGGCGCCTTCGAGCGACTCCCGATCTAGCGCAGGCGGATCGAAGCCGACGCTGCGCAGCACCTTGCCGCCCGAATTCAGTGCGCCCACGCTGGCCGAAACGCCCAGGCTCGCAAGGTTCATTCTCAGATCGCCGAGGTTCGCTGCCATGTCGCGGCCGGCATTGTCGCCCAGCGGCCCGCGTTCCGGCAATCGAGAGTTCATGGCCGACCTCGCCGGCCGCTGACCGAGCGGCATCGTCGGCCGGTCACTCCCGGTGCGGGAATTCGGACCGGTTCTAATTGATGAAGCAGGCTTCGGAGCCAGCCGACGATGCCCAGTAATACGCCAGGATATCGGCATCCATCGGATCGCGATCACAGGAGTCGGCAACGCCGTCGCCGTCGTCGTCCAGATCGACAATGTTGCGAACACCGTCGCCGTCAGTGTCGCCCGCGACATTGTGGATTGCGACCTCAAGATCGGCGGAACCATCGGCCTCGTCCAAAGTTGCCAAATCCGCCGCGAGCACCAAGTGGACTGAGCCGGCCGCGATGGAACTGTCGACGTCGCCGAACAGCAAGTCCGTCAGCCCGTCGCCGTCCACGTCGCCCGCGGCAGCGAGCGCGTCGCTGCCGGCTCCTGAGAAGCTCCAGATCCCGGTATTGTCGTCGAGATCGTCGCGCCGGATGACGCCGGGCAATCCGGCAAGCTCCGGCGCGGGAACCAGGTACGGCTGTTCCGGGAAATTCTCTCCAAACAGCAGGTCCGCCAGACCGTCCCCGTCGACATCGCCGGCCGCGAAGACCTCAAGACCGGCGGCCCTTCGCGAGTCCCGCACGGCCAGAGCGTGCTGCATGTCGATTGTCCCGTCGGCGGTTCCATCCGCGCTGTCCGCGGAGCCCAGGGCGACCCGGGACACGATATAAGCGCTGCGGTAACGGCCGCCCCCGAGGAGCAGTTCCGGGCGTCCGTCTCCGTTGGTGTCTCCCGCCGAGGACACGCGTTCGCCCAACTTCGCATTCCGCGGGCCGATAAACTTCCAGTTGCCCGAAAGCGCCGCCGTACGTTCCAGCCCGATCGTACCGTCCGCGTTTCCATCCGTCGCATCCGCTTCCGTCAAGTTCCCGCCGGACAGCAGATAGACAGCGCCCGTCGAGGACGAGGCGCCCGCGGCGTCATGCTCCGGAGCGCCGACCAGTAACTCTGCGAACCCGTCGCCATCGAGGTCGCCGACCGAGGCGAGACTCGATCCGGCTTCGTCGCGCTGCTTTTCGCCCACCAACCTCCAGGAGTTCCGGCGCATCGTCGCATTGGCGAGATCCACGACGCCGTCCGGCGCCGCATCCACTGCGTCCGCAGCAGCGAGATCGCCACTGGCTATGACATGGACGGCACCGGCGAACGACAGCGAGCCGGCGCCGTCGGCGCGAGCGTAGCCTGGAGACCCGATCACGACCTCCGGCCGACCGTCGCCATCCCGGTCGTCCATCGAGGCCACACTGCGACCGGCATGTCCGTGGTTGCTGTCTCCGACGAGTTTCCAGGAACCGGGATGCGCTGCGACGCGCCCCAGGTCGACGATGCCGTCCGTAGCGCCGTCGGCGCCGTCTGCGGCGGACAGATCCGCGCTTGCAACGAGATACACTGCGCCGTCGATACCGAAACCCGCCCGCGAATACGACTCGGCGCCGACGATCAGATCGGTTCGACCGTCGCCGTCCAGATCCGTAGCCGCGAGACTCACACCTGCTTCGTCTCCCCAACTCTCTCCGATCAGCTTCCATGAGTGCGCCCCCGAAGCGACCCGATCCAGGCGGATCGCCTGATCCGCGCTGCCGTCGGCGGCATCCAGCTCCGCCAGATCGGCGGCCGCAATCACGTACACGGCGCCAGCTTTCCAGCGTCCGCGCGGATCGTGGTCCGCGGCGCCGATCACGATGTCGCTACGCCCATCGCCGTCGAAATCGCCCGAGGTCAGCACGTCACCGACCTCGTCGTCCGAGCTTTCGGCAATGAAACGGTACGATGCAGTGATTTCGGTCCCGGAAGGATCCATCGGCAGGAGGTCCCAGTTGTCGCCCACCCCGTCGCCGTCACTGTCGGCGGACTCGGCGGGATCCAGCGGAAAGGCATCGGCATGATCGCCTACGCCGTCGCCGTCGCTGTCGACGGACTCGGTGGGATCCAGCGGAAAGGCATCGTCGGCGTCCGCCACGCCGTCGTTATCGTCGTCGTCGTCCGCGTTGTTGCCGATACCGTCGCCATCGCTGTCCGACCACTCCGCGGGGTCGAAGGGGAAGGCATCGTCCGCATCCGCCACACCGTCGTTGTCGTCATCGGGGTCCACATCGTCCGTCAGGCCGTCGCCGTCGACGTCAACAACCGATTGCCTGAAGCTCGCTGCCAGGAAGCGCACGGCCTTGATGCCCGCCACCGCGTCAGCGCCATCCAGCGCGTCCCGATCCTTCCCGCAGGGCAAACCGCCGCAGTCCCTGCCCGGGTCGGAGAAGCGGTCCCTGAACCCTCGACCGTAGGTCATGACCGTTCCCGGCGCATGCTGCGGAGCGGCGCGCGCTTGCTGCAGATCGGTATAGTGGCCGCGCGCCCACCGGAACGTACCCTGGTCGTCCTGCGCGAACGAATGGCCCAATCCCAGGTTGTGCCCGATCTCGTGGGCCGCCGTCGCGCCACTGCAGTCGCCGAAAACGATCGAATACGCGAAATCCGAAGACAGGACGCCTCGGGTACGTACACCGACCACATAGGCGGCTCCGCAGGTGACTGCCAACCCGCCGCGCCGCGGCAGCGGACTGAACAGCGTCACGAGGTCCGCGCCGTGTGCATCGCGCAATCGATCGACGACGCGGGATTGTGCCAGTTCGCCAAGCAGATCTTTGGAAGCCCTGCCGGCCACCTGGATGTCGTGTTCGACGACCTCGACAACCCGAAGTCGAACATCGGAACCGCCGTCCCGGTAGATGTCGTTCGCCAATGCCATCACATGTCGGATGCGTGTCTCGGGGTCGGTGTCGTACAGTTCGGCGAAACCGGGGGTGTAGAGGGTCAAGACGTCCAGCGTCGAGGGTCCCGGGCGAGACTGCGGATCGTTCGGGTCGGCGCCCACGGAACGCTCGTTGAGGTCGCCCACGCCGTCGCCGTCGGTGTCAGTCAGATAGTCTAGGTCGCCGACTTCGAAAGACTCGAACAGTTGTTCGGCCGCGATCGGTTCCATCGGGACATGGTCGATGTCCACCTGCCTGGATCCTTGCCGTTCGGTCAACCATATCCACAGATCGTGGTTGTCGCGTCGGACCAGCCCGTCCCAGCGGAACTCGTGGCGCGCCGGAGGAAGCTCGGCATGGGCCGCCACCGTGCTGTGCAGCGGAACTTCCGCGGCCCGATAGAAAAGGTTCGGCTTATCCGGATCCCGTTGATAGATCCCCAGCGTCAACTGGCCGCTTTCAACGTTCCTGAAGCTGCGAAGGCCCAGGGTTACCGCCCCCCTAAACACCGCGCTGGACTCGATCCGGCACGGACAGACGATGTCGATGTCCTCGATCATGTCCTGCGCCGACGGCGGTGCGGACCAGATACCCGAAACCGCCAGCAGGCTCATCGCCAGCGCGCGGGGACCGTTCAACATCGACATGGCGCGAAGAGTCCGCTCAGCGTTCGAGAATGACCGGACCTTCAGGTATGACAAAGTCCGGCACGTTGTAGTCCACATGCCGATCCATGCCGATCGTCGGCATCAGCCAGCCCAGTTCGCCCGTCGCCACCAGCTCGTAGGTTCCGCTCGGAGTGGACAGATGGGCGAATGTGTTTCTCCGGCCCACCGTAATGGTAAAGCGGTGCGCACGCCCGGCGACGGCGGTCAACGTACCGATATACGAACGAACATCGCCCGAACCACCCTCGATCCGCTCGATGACCGGCGTGTAGGTCTCATCGAGTTGGGGAACGGGAACGGCGATACGCTGCCCGACGCGCCATCCAGCGGTGACATCGCGAACCCGCACCAGTACGCGATCCGGCACGAATTCCTTGTAGTCGGGCAATTCGGGCACGGAGCCTTCGTCAATGGCTTCCCAAAGCGCGCCATTGTCCGGCGCGGCAACTTCGGTAGTGGCATCGGCCGGAACCGGGACCGATGCATCCGAAGCGTCGTCGGCGTCCCGTACCGGAGTCGTACCAGGGGAGTCACCCGGCGCAGGCGCCTGATTGAACGACCCCGCAAGATAGATCCAGATCGTCGCGGCAACCACCAACACGGTCCCGCCGAGCAGGGATCGCAGGCGCCACCTGTTGACCGTCGGCGTACTCATCGGGACGTGTGCGGCTTACGAGCTTCGGGATACGCGATCAAAGCAGCCTACCACTTTGGCGGAACGAAACGTCCATGCGATCGCGGGATTATCCGTCGGCAAGGCTTCGGGAACTACCCGTACCGCCCGGGAGCGTCCGCAGAATAAGGCGTTTTGCTACCATTCGCGGCCCTTTCTCCCAGCCACCCTGGTTCCAGCATTCCGATGCCTCCCATGACGCTCAACGAAGTCCGGTCGTTGATCCGCGCCGTCCCGGACTTTCCGAAACCGGGGATCGTGTTCCGCGACATCACTCCGCTGCTCGCGCATCCTGAAGGTTTCAGCGCGACGATCGACGCACTGGCCGAACGGGCAGCGGGCGCCCGGGCCGACGCCATCCTGGCCATCGAATCGAGAGGATTCATCTTCGGCGCCGCACTTGCGCACCGCCTCGGCCTGCCGCTGCAACTGGTGCGCAAGAAAGGCAAGCTGCCGCGCGAATCCCTCAGCATTCGTTACGAACTCGAGTACGGCTACGATCACCTCGAGGTCCACACCGACGCGATCGAGCCGGGCGGCCGCTACTTGATCGTTGACGACCTCATCGCCACGGGCGGAACGGCCTCGGCCACGGCGAGGCTCGTCCGCCAGCAACAGGGCATCGTTGCCAGGTGCCTGTTCGTGGTAGAGCTGTCGGCCCTGAACGGACGCGAGGCGCTCGGCGACCTTCCAGCAATCAGTCTGCTGAGTTTCTGATACGCAGTCTGCGCGACTTTCCACGGCACAGGCTCCTGTATCAACGACGGCTGCGTATCGTCCGTTCGGGAGTCGTCGGCGCGAAACGGACCAGGGCGGCGTAAAGTGACGCGTCGCAGGCCGGCACCGGCATCGCTACAACGGACCCCAACCCGCGACCAGCCAAGGGGAGGCGTATTGCGGGCCGCTTGAAACCCTCGCGCGCATGGACGCGCGCGCGGAGCCTCCATGGATGGATTCACGGCGTGTTTCAAGCGGCCCGCAATACGTCTCCCCGCCACCTCGAGACAACGCACACCGAGCCTGCACGGACGTACTCACCGCGTGCCTCAAGCGGCCCGTAATACGCCTCCCCGCAACACCGAGACGACGCGCACGCTGAGCGTACAGGGATGTATTCACCGCGTGTCTCAAGCGACCGGCAGCGCAACTCCCCGCCACCCTCGGCAGTGCGAGCCGATCAGTGCGAACGCCGCAGTATGAAGTCCGCAAGCCACGCCAGGCCTTCGGCGCCGGGGCCGAGAGCCTCGAGCATGGCGCTCGCACGCTCGTGGAGTTCATCCGCGCGCACTCGTGCCCCATCGGCGCCGAGCACCGACGGATACGTCGACTTGTCGTTGGCCCGGTCGCTGCCGGCGCTCTTGCCGAGCGCCTCGGTGTCCTGCTCGACCTCGAGCAGGTCGTCGCGGATCTGGAACATGAGGCCGATGTCGCGGGCGAACGCGTCGAGTTTGTCGCGGGCATCGTCGGGCATGTCCCCAAGCACGCTCGGCATCATGATCGAGGCGCGCAGCAGCGCCCCGGTCTTGCGGCGGTGGATGTTCTCGAGCGCCGCTTCGCCGACCCGCCGGCCTTCGGCTTCCATGTCGAGACTCTGGCCGCCGACCATGCCTGCGGGACCCACGGCGCGCGCAAGCCAGCCGACAATCTCAAGCCTCGCCGAGGCCGGGTGAGATGCCAGCACATCGTCCATGCTCAGCGTTTCGAACGCCAGCGCCTGCAGCGCGTCGCCGGCCAGAATGGCCGTCGCCTCGTCGAACCGCCGGTGGGCCGTCGCCCGGCCGCGCCTGAGGTCGTCATCGTCCATCGCGGGCAGATCGTCGTGGATCAGGGAATAGGCATGGATGAGCTCGACGGACGCTGCGATCGCATCGATGGATTCGGCGGCGATGCCGGCAAGTTCTCCGGAAGCGTAAGCGAGCAGCGGCCTGACCCGCTTGCCGGCGCCGAGCACGGAATATTCCATGGCCGCGCGCAGTCGCTCCGGGGTACCGTCGCCGCTTGAAATCGCCCGCGCGAGCCTTCGGTTGACGCGTTCCCGATACGGTTCGAGGCGGTCGCCGAACGCGTTGTCCAGCGGGGCTCGTGCTATCATGGCACGCCATCCTAACACCGAAACATCCTGTACGGTGCACGCCTTCGTAAAGCCCGGATCGAGCCGTCGGAGTCCGGCTGCAGCGACCGACTTCGCGTATCAGACCGACATTCTCCCGGGCGTTTCGAGAACCTTCGCACTGACCATTCCCGTCCTGCCGGACAAGCTTGCCGACGTCGTGACGAACGCGTATCTGCTGTGCCGAATCGCCGACACGATCGAGGACGATACGGGCCTCGACAACGTCCAGAAGTCCGAATTCCATGCCCGGTTCGTCGCGGTCGTCGACGACCGGGAGCCGGCGGAGCCGTTCGCGGAAGACCTCATTCCCCTGCTCTCCTCGCGCGTGCTGGACGACGAACGCGAGCTGGTCGAAAACACCGCCAAGGTCATTCGCGTTACGCACAGCTTTTCCGCTGACGAGCGCGCGGCGCTGACACGCTGCGTCAGCATCATGTGCTCGGGCATGCCCGAGTTCCAGCGCAACAAGGGCCTGCGCGGCCTCGAGGACCTCGACGAAATGGCTCGATACTGCTACTTCGTCGCGGGCGTCGTGGGTGAAATGCTCACGGAACTGTTTTGCCTGCATTGTCCGGAACTGCGCGAGCGGCGCGAGCAGATGATGCAGCTCGCCGTGTCGTTCGGCCAAGGACTGCAGATGACGAACATCCTCAAGGACATCTGGGACGACCGGCAGGCGGACACCTGCTGGCTGCCGCGCTCGGTGTTCGGGAACGGGGAATTCAGGCTGGAGCGGCTCGAGGAGCACCACCGGTCCGAAGAGTTCGCGCAGGGGCTCAACGAACTCGTCGGCGTCGCCCACGCCCATCTGCGCAATGCGCTCAAGTACGCCTGCATGATCCCGAAGCGCGAGGTCGGCATCCGCAGGTTCTGTCTGTGGGCCATTGGCCTGGCCATCCTGACCCTGCGCAAGATTCATCGCAATCCCGCGTTCACCGCCGGAGCCCAGGTCAAGGTTTCCCGCCGTACCGTCAAGGCCACGGTAATGACGACGAACATGACACTCATGAGCAATCGCGCGCTCAGGATCATGTTCAATCGCGCCGCCGGCGGCCTGCCGCTCGCGAACGCCCCGCTGACCGCCCGCGACGGAACGCCTCGCGGGGCGGAAACCGGCGAGGCGCGCGCCTGACAATACACCGCGAGCCTGGCAGCCCGTGACAGCCGATCCGCCGGCATCCGTGATCGCAATCATCGTCGCGCTCGCATCGGAACGCGTCTGCGTGGAAGCCGGGCTCGGCGACGACCGCATGGCCATGCTGGTGGTGAAGCAGAGCGGACCCGGTCCTGGCAACGCTGCCGCCGCGGCGCGCGCCGCCGCGGAATCCGGCGCCGATGCGATGGTGTCGCTCGGCCTCGCCGGCGGACTCGCGCCTCGCCTGCAACCCGGAACGGCCGTCGTGCCGGACCGGATCATCCTGGCGAACGGTGAAACGCTGGCGACGGATTCCGACTGGAAAACCCGAATCGTCACGGCACTCCGGACGGAGCTTGCGATCGACGAAGGCGCGTTGCTGATCGCCGACACGGTGCTCGACACGCCTGACCGCAAGGCCGAAGCCGCCTCGACCACCGGTGCGGTTGCCGTCGACATGGAGTCCGGCGCGATCGCCGCCGTTGCTGCAAGTGCGGGACTGCCGACCGTGGCGGTACGCGTTGTCGCGGACTGCGCAACCGATACCCTGCCGGCCGGGATCGAGCGATGGATCGACTCCAGGGGGCGCCGCCGGCTCCGACCGATCGCGGCCGCGATACTGAACCCCGTTCAATGGCCGGTACTCGCATTGCTTGCCCGGCGCCACCATGCGGCGCAGCGTGCGCTGAAGAGCGCGGCCGGGCGGCTGGCCCGGACGGGTTTCGAATTCGCGCCGCGGCCGTGACCGACCCTGCAGCTCGGAACATGCCGATGAAGACCCTCGTGACCGGTGCGAACGGCTTTGTCGGCGCGGCCGTCGTGCGCGCGCTGCTGGCAGACAAGCGGCCCGTGCGGGCGCTCGTACGTGCCTCGAGCGACTGCAGGAACCTCGAAGCCCTGCCCCTGGAGATGGTTCGCGGCGATCTCCACGATGCGCAATCGCTGCGCGCCGCGGTCGACGGATGCCGCTTCGTGATGCACGTCGCGGCCGACTACAGGCTCTGGGCGCCCGACGCCGAACCGATGTACGAGACGAACGTGCGAGGTTCCGTCCGCGTGCTCGAAGCGGCTGCCGAAGCGCGCGTCGAGCGGATGGTCCATACGTCGAGCGTCGCCGTTCTCGGTGCACGCGCAGGTGCGGTTCCCGCGGACGAGACGACTCCGGTGACGCTTGCCGACATGATCGGCCCGTACAAGCGCTCGAAGTACCTGGCCGAGCAGGCCGTTCGGGAACGCGCCCTGGAACTCGGATTCCCCCTGGTCATCGTGAACCCGTCAACCCCGATCGGGCCGGGCGACGTCAAACCCACGCCGACAGGCCGTATCATTGTCGATGCGGCGAACGGCCGGATTCCGGCGTTCGTCGACACGGGTCTCAACATCGTGCACGTTGACGATGTCGCCCGCGGTCATCTGCTTGCGCTTGACCACGGCAGCGTCGGCGAACGCTACATCCTCGGCGGGACGGACATGAGCTTGCAGGAGATTCTCCAGACGATCGCCACACTGACCGGACGCAGGGCGCCCCGCATCCGTCTGCCGCGCCGTGCCGCCTATCCGCTTGCGGTCTGCGCCGAGGCGGTCGCGGCCGTCACGGGCGCCGAACCGCTCGTGAGCCGCGATGCCGTGCGCATGGCAGCGAAGCACATGTATTTCTCGAGCGCGAAAGCCGGGCGGGAGCTTGGTTACACGTGGCGCGAACCGGGCGCCGCGCTCGCCGACGCGCTCGAATGGTTCAGGCACAACGGCTACGTCGGCTGAGATGATCAAGGCTGCTGCTGCACGCGCCAGGTCGAACATTGCCCTGGTCAAGTACTGGGGCAAGGCCAACGGCACGCTGAACGTACCCGCCGTCGGCTCGATATCGATCACGCTCGACGCGCTCCGGTCGGATACGGAAGTCGTCTTCGACCCCGCCCTCGAAACGGACGAACTGGTGCTTGACGGCGAACCCCGTCCCGACGGGCTCGTCCGGGTCTCGGCCTGTCTCGACATCCTGCGGGAGCTTGCGGGCATCGGGACGCGCGCGGCAGTCGTGAGCCGCAACAACTTTCCGACCGGCGCCGGGCTCGCGTCTTCGGCGTCGGGTTTCGCGGCGCTCGTCGGCGCCGCGGCGCGGGCGCTCGGGCTTGAGCTGTCGCCCAGGGAACTCAGCATCATCGCACGGCGGGGCTCGGGCTCCGCGGCACGCTCGATATTCGGTGGATTCGTCGAGATGCACGCAGGAAATGCCCGTGACGGGCTCGACAGTTACGCCGAACCGCTCCTGCCCGGCAAGGAGTGGCCGCTTCATGTCGTCGTCGCAGTGACATCGACCGGCGAGAAGGCGGTCGCTTCGGGCAGCGGCATGCGGCATTCCGCTCGATCCTCGCCCTACTACGCCGCATGGCTCCAGACGCATCCCGGCGACATGGCGCTCTGCCGTCAGGCCATCCGCACGCGCGACTTCGATGCGCTCGCCGAGATTGCCGAGGCAAGCTGCCTGAAGATGCACGCCGCCGCCATGGCCGCAGTCCCCGCGTTGATCTACTGGAACGGGACTACCGTCGAGTGCATCAACCGCATCCGGCAACTGCGAATGTCCGGACTCCCGGTCCTGTTCACCGTCGACGCGGGCCCGCAGGTCAAGGCGGTCTGCACGCCGGATGCGCGCGCCGCGGTGCGGGACGCTCTGGCCGCCATGCCCGGCGTCGTCGAGATCATCGAAACCGGGCTCGGACCCGGCCTGGAGACGCACGAGTGCGCTTCGTAGCGCGTGCGCCCGGCAAGCTCGTCGTCCTCGGCGAATACGCGGTTCTCGACGGCGCGCCGGCACTCGTGATCGCCGTCGACCGCTACTGCCGCGCAAGCATCGGCCCGAGTGAAGACTCCGCCTGTCATCTCGAAACCCGGGCGCCTCTGTCCCGGCGGGTCCGACGGACGCCCGGAGAGCCGAGCGGCGTTGCGCTCGTCGATCTCGTTTGCAGCGAGACGCACGGCCTGCAACGGCTCAAGCCATGGCGTGCCGTGCTCGACTCGACAGAACTCTTCGGTGCTCGCGGCAAGCTCGGGCTCGGCTCGAGTGCAGCGGCGCTCAGCGCCTGGGCCGGAGTCTGGGCGGCCTGGGCCGGCGCCGGCGGACTGCGGACGCCGAAGCCCGCCGTCGAGCGATTGATCCGGCTGCACCGGGCGTTGCAGGATGGCGCCGGCAGCGGACTGGATGTCGCCGCGTCGCTGACGGGCGGCGCCATCGAATATCGCCTCGAAGACACCGCGGTTCCTCGTGTCGCTACAGTCCGACTGCCGAAACGTGTACCATTGAAAGGGGTTTTTACTGGCAGCGCCGCGTCGACGCCCGGCCTCGTGGCCCATTACAGGCAGTGGGCCGCGGCTCGGCCGGAAGCCGCGCAACGGCAACGGCAGATCATGGCGTCCGTCGCCGAGGCCGGTTGCGCTGCTGCACGGAACGACGATGCAGACGCTTTTCTCGCGGCAGTCACCGACTATGGGAGGCATCTCGACAGTTTGGGCAAGGCCATGGGTGCGGATATCGTGACCGCGGAACACCGCGCGATCGGCGCCGCCGCCGACGATCACGGTATCAGCTACAAGGTCAGCGGCGCCGGCGGCGGCGATCTCGGAGTCGCATTCGCGCGCGACCCCGACGCGCTCGAAACGTTCGCGTCAGCCGTCCGCACGAAGGGGTACCGGATCATCGATCTCGATCTCGACCGGCATGGCCTGACCGTCGAGGACACCACGGAATGAGTTCGCAAGGCCTGAGAATTCCGGAGTTCTACAAGCTCAGCGTCAGGGAGCGGGTCCGGGCCGTCCACGAACGCGGCATGCTCACGGCGGACGACTTTCGCTCGCTTTCGACGGGCCAGCACACCCTGGACCTGTCGTCTGCAGACAGGATGGTGGAGAACGTCGTCGGCATCATGGGATTGCCGCTCGCTCTCGGCATGAACCTGCTCGTCAATGACAGGCAGTACGTCGTACCCATGGTTGTCGAGGAACCTTCGGTCGTGGCCGGACTCGGCTCCGCATGCAAGCTCATCAGGAACGCGGGCGGATTCACGGCCACGTCGAGCGATCCGATCCTGATCGGCCAGATCCAGCTCATCGATCTGCCCGACGTCGATGCCGCGAGGCAGGCGCTCGACGACCGCAGGAGCGAAATCCTCAATCTCGCCAACAGCTTTCATCCCAACATGGTCGCGCGGGGCGGCGGCGCGCGCGACCTCGAACTCTTCGTGCATCGGCTGCCTTCCAGCGGCGAACCCATGCTCGTGATCCACCTGCTCGTGGACACGCGCGATGCCATGGGCGCCAACCTCGTCAACGGCATGTGCGAGGGCGTCTCCCCGCTGATCGAATCGATCACCGGCGGACAGGCCTTTCTGCGGATCCTGTCCAACCTCACCGATCGCGCCCTCGTGCGCGCAAGCTGCACGATACCCGTGAGCGCACTCGCCGGCCGCGGTTACACGGGCAAGGAAGCGCGCGACGGCATCGTGGTCGCCGCCGACTTCGCGGCCGTCGATCCCTACCGGGCCGCGACTCACAACAAGGGCATCATGAACGGCATCGATCCGCTTGCGATCGCGACCGGCAACGACTGGCGCGCGATCGAGGCGGGTGCGCATGCCTATGCCTGCCGGGCCGGACAATACACGTCGCTCTCGGACTGGCGGACGGATGCAGAAGGCAACCTGCACGGCCGCATCGAGATTCCCATCAAGGTCGGTATCGTCGGAGCGCCGCTCGAATCGAATCCCACTGTCGCGCTCAACCTCCGGCTGCTCGGGGTCGAATCGGCCACGGAACTCGCCGAGGTCATGGCGGCCGTGGGACTCGCCCAGAACTTCGCCGCGATCCGCGCGCTGGCGACCGAGGGCATACAGAAGGGTCACATGACGCTGCATGCGCGCAGCGTCGTCACGGCAGCGGGTGCGGCCGTGAGGGAGTTCGACGAAGTACTCGACCGGCTCGTGCAAAGCGGTGTGATCAAGATCTGGAAGGCGCGCGAGATCATCGACAAACTGCGCGGCGAACGGAAGCGAACCAACGGTTCGCGCCGCAAGCGACGCGCGGACGCGAAACTCGGCACGGGATTCGGCAAGGTCGTGCTGCTCGGCGAACATGCGGTCGTTTACGGGCGCCACGCGATCGGCGCGCCCGTGCCCATGACGATCAAGGCCCTGATCGAGGATTGCGACGCGGGCATCCACCTCATGATTCCGCGTTGGGGCGTCGAATACGAACTCGCGGCGGACCCCAGGGAGCGGCGCTCGTTCGAACGGCCTGCCGGCGTCGTGCTCGACAAACTCGGTCTCGGCGGGCGCAGCATGCGTATCGAAGTCTTCCCCGACGTGCCGCGCGGCATGGGGCTCGGCGGATCGGCGGCGATGGCCGTCGCCATCGTGCGCGCCCTCGACAGGCACTTCGAACTGGGCCTCTCCGATGCCGAGATCAATTCACTCGCATTCGAATCGGAGAAGATCGCCCACGGCAGCCCGAGCGGACTCGACAACACGATCGCGAGCTACGGCAAGCCGGTCGTTTACCGCCCCGGGGACCCGCCGCTCGTCGAACCGTTGAACGTCACCGAACCCATTGCGGCCGTCATCGGCATGAGCGGCGCCGAGGGACTGACCGCGACGACCGTGCGGCGCGTGCGCGAAGCCTGGCGCAAGAACCCTAAACTCTACGAACGCATCTTCGACGAGATCGACGCGCTGACCTTGCGCGCCGTCCAGGCCATTCAGGACCGCGATCTCGAGTTGCTCGGGGAGCTGATGAACATCAATCACGGCCTGCTCAACGCGCTGCAGGTGTCAACGCCCGAACTCGAGCAACTCGTCGAAACGGCGCGCAGGCACGGCGCGCTCGGCGCGAAGCTCACCGGCGGCGGCGGCGGCGGCTCGGTGATCGCGATCTGCGACGGCGATACCGAGCCGGTTGCGAAGGCGATCAGGGCGGCGGGATTTCAGGCGGTGGCGGTCAACCTGGGGGCGGATCTCGATGGCCCGTGAGCAAATCGTCTCGAGCGACAGCGAGGAGCTGATTCTCGTCGACGAACTCGACCGGGAGATCGGGGTCAAGGCCAAGAGCGAGTGTCACGCCGGCAACGGCATACTCCACCGGGCCTTCTCGATCTTCGTCTTCAACGGCGCCGACGAGCTGCTGCTGCAACAGCGCAGCGGTCAGAAACCATTGTGGCCGAACTACTGGTCGAACACCTGCTGCTCGCATCCGCGCAGCGGCGAATCCATGGACGAAGCCCTTACCCGGCGGCTTTCGGAGGAACTCGGGTTCGAGTGTCCGCTGCACTACCTCTACAAGTTCAAGTATCACGCCCAATACGGCGCGCTTGGTGCCGAGCACGAGTATTGCTGGGTATACTACGGGCGCCACGACGGCGGCATCGATGTCAACGTCAACGAGGTGGCCGACTGGCGGTTCGTGGACGTGGCGTCGCTGAACGCGGAACTCGAACTGCACACGGACCGGTTCACACCCTGGTTCAGGATGGAATGGGCGCACATCAGCAACAATTTTCTGGACGATATCCTTGCGGGCATGGGCCCCAGGTAACGAGCTAGACGCAGGACCAGGAACAGGACATGGGAATCCCCTTGGTACAAAAGTACCGGATCGGCCGCTACATCCTCGAGCAGAAGCTCAAGCGCAACACGCGCTATCCGCTCGTGCTCATGCTGGAGCCGCTGTTCCAGTGCAATCTGGCCTGTGCGGGCTGCGGCAAGATCGACTACCCCGACGACATCCTGCGCAAGCGCGTGAGCGTCGAGGACGCGCTCGCGGCGGTCGACGAGTGCGGCGCGCCGGTCGTCTCGATCCCCGGAGGCGAACCGCTGATCCACAAGGAGATGCCGCAGATCGTGAAGGGCATCATCGAGCGGAAGAAGTTTGTGTATCTGTGCACGAACGCGTTGCTGCTCGAACAGAAGATCGTTGACTACGAGCCCTCCCCCTACCTGACGTTCTCGATCCACCTCGACGGCAACCGCGAGCGCCACGACGAATCGGTCTGCCGCGAGGGCGTGTTCGACAAGGCGATTGCCGCGATCAGGACGGCCCGCGAACGCGGCTTCCGGGTCACGGCCAACTGCACGCTCTACGCCGGCGAAGATCCCGACGACGTCGCCGACTTCTTCGACTATGCGATGACGCTCGGCATCGAGGGCATCATGGTCTCGCCGGGCTACAGCTACGAACACGCGCCTCGCCAGGACGTCTTCATGGGGCGGCGCAGGTCCAAGGAACTCTTCAGGTCGATCTTCCGGCGCGGGCGCGCGCGCGGCAGCAGGTGGCGCTTCAACCAGTCGAGCCTGTTCATGGATTTCCTGGCCGGCAACCAGACCTTCCAGTGCACGCCCTGGTCGAATCCGACCTACAACGTCTTCGGCTGGCAGAAACCGTGCTACCTGCTCGTCGACGAAGGCTACGCCGACAGTTTCCAGGAACTCATGAGCACGACCGACTGGGACCGCTACGGCACGGGCATCAACCCGAAGTGCGACAACTGCATGGCGCACTGCGGCTATGAAGGCACGGCGGTCGAACGCATGATCGCAAGACCGTTACAGGCACTCAGGGTGTTCCTGTTCGGACCCGAACTCGACGGTCAAATGGCGCCGGAACTGCCCGTCCTGCATGGCGGCCAGCCGGGCGGCGTAGCGATCCCCGTCGATCACGTCGGCAGGCTGGACCGCGACGGGCATTAGCCAGCCGCGGGCCGTCTCCCGCGTACCGCCAGGCTACCGGACGAAGCGGTAGTACTCGATCCCTTCGTCGCTGAAATTCGGGTTCGCGTTGTTGCCGACGGAGTCGACGACAAAGCCGCTGGGCGGCGTGTCAAGGCCGTCGGCTTCGCCGGTATCGTGTAGCGACTCGTACTGCGCGCGGTTCAGATTCTGGTAGTCGCCAAGGGCAGCGCCGAAACGGATCCTCGCGGCCGCCTCGGCCCAGTCGTCGCAAACCGTCATGGGCAGGGCTTCGGCCGCGTCTCCGCTGCCGTAGCCCACCGCAAGCACGTTGCGTCCGGCGAGTTCCAGTTTGCGATCGCGGGCGTCTTCCATGCCGGCCGCAAGCCACGCCGGCAGAGCCGCACAGTAGATGTTGCCGACATCCATCATCGCCTCGGTGCCGAGCGACATTTTTGACCTGACGAGGCCGAAGTCCGGACTTGCGCGGAACTCGCGCAGCACGCGCATGCTGAGGGGATACGCATCCGCATCGATATTGTCGTCCTTGACGAGCTGCAGGACATCGGGCCTGGAATTCATCTCGGCGACGAGTTCATCGACGCCGAAATCCATGCCGCGGCAGAGCCGCTCGAGCGTCGCGCGACCCGCGTCGCCATCGCGGCCAAGCGCAAACAGCCAGCTCATCGCGAACGACGATTCGGGCATTCGGTGGTAGGGGCGGTGCATGAAAACGGCCGCAAGTTCCCGGTAGTACTTCGCCGGTTCCGAACCCATGCGCTGCGTCATGTCGTCGAGCGCGTGCAGCGTTTCGTCGAGGTAGCACGTCGTGGAGTACTTGCCGTTGAAAACCGGCAGGTCCTGGAAATGGCAATTCAGCGTGCCGCGAATGATGTTGCGCAGCACCGGCTTTCGAAAGTCGATGGCGCGGTAGGACGATGCGCTGCCGATGTGGGCGAGATCGACGGACAGCAGTTTCGGGTCGCGCTCGACGAGCATCGCCACCGCGCCGGCACCCTGGGTCGGCTCGCCGGAGCTGCCCCGCGCATATTCGGCGATATCGGCGCTGACGACGATCGCGCAACGGTCCAGCGGCTCGAGCGCAAGGTACCTCAGCGCATACTTGAGCGCGTAGACTCCGCCGAGGCAGGCATGCTTGACCTCCGGCACTTCGCAGTTGCGGTTGATCGTCGTGCTTCCCTGCCCCTTGAGCGCTTCGTCGACCATGCCCTTGACGATGACGGCGCCAGCGGAATTGTCGGTGCTCGATTCCGTGCCCAGGCCCAGAAAACCGACGCGGCCAGGATCGATATCGTAGCGCTCGATGAGCCGCATCACGGCGGTAGCTGCGATCGTGTAGACGCTTTGCGCCGGACCGCGCATGCGGAAGCTGCGGCCGATGACGGCCTGGGTCTTGTCCCAGGGGGAGCCCGTCCAGTCGCACCATGAACGCAGGTCGACCCGGTATGGCGGTACGTAGACTGCGAATCCACTGATACCGACGGGATGCCTCATGGCTGTAACTCCCTGCTTCGCGCGATGGCCGCACCCGAGCTTGTGCCGCCAAGTCTGTTGCCGTCGGGCGGCACGGTCTGCGATTATATGTCAAGACCCCAGGGGCTGCTTCGGGGGACTCGATGAGCTGCAATCTCGCTCGGGGCCGAATACGCAAGCGACCAGCGACACGCGACAGGGTTCAGGCCCCGTTCCAACAACGTCGCCAGGAAAGAAGACAGGTGGCGATCCAATGATGCATGACAGGCGTTCCGTGATCCGTGCCGGCATCGCCGGCGGGCTGACCTGGCCCTGGCTGCGAACGCTGGCAGAGACCGCGGATGCAGGCATCACCGACACCGAAGTGATTCTCGGGATGTCCGCAGCCTTCTCCGGCCCGTCCAGAGGCCTGGGAATAGAGCTGTATCGCGGCGCCTCGGCGTATTTCGACGACGTCAACTACAACGGCGGGATATCCGGACGCCGCGTCAGCCTCAAGATCTACGACGACGGTTACCAGCCTGACGCTTCCGTCAACAACACGATGCAGCTCATGCTCGAAGACCGCGTGTTCCTGCTCTTCGGCTACGTCGGCACACCGACGGTGACGCGCGTTCTGCCGCTGCTCAAGAAATTCCAGGATCAGAGCGTTTTCCTTTTTTTCCCGTTCACCGGAGCGCAGCCGCAGCGCGAACCTCCATACGGCGACTTCGCTTTCAACCTGCGTGCATCCTATATGCAGGAAACTGCCGGGCTCGTGGACAACCTGGTCCGGATCGGACGCCGCCGCATCGCCGTTTTGTACCAGGCCGATGCCTACGGGCGCAGCGGCTGGGTCGGCGTCAGGGCGGCGCTCGCGAGGCATGGCGAAAGAATCGCCGCGGAAGCAACGTACACCCGCGGCACCCAGTTCACGGCGACGCTCCGCCCGCAGGTGGAGATTCTGCAGGCGGCGGAACCGGATGCGGTCATCTGTGTCGGCGCTTACGCGGCCTGCGCGGCGTTCGCGAGGGACGCCGTGGATCTCGGGCTTGAGGTACCGATCGCCAACGTGTCGTTCGTCGGCAGCGAAAACCTGCTCGCCTTGCTGACCGAAGGCCGCGAACGCGCCGATTCGGAGCGCTATACGCGACTGCTCGTCAACTCTCAGGTCGTCCCGAGTTACGAGGATACGTCGATACCGGCGGTGCGCGAATACCGGGAACTCATGCAGCGCTACAATCCGGCCGTGCCGGCTGAACTCGTCACCGAATCGTATACGCCCTTCGATCACAGTTTCGTGAGCCTCGAAGGGTTTCTCGACGCGAAACTCATGGTGGAGATACTGCGCAGGCTCGGCGACGAGCCGGCGCGCGCGGACCTCGAGCGCGCCGTATTCAGCCTGGAGGACTTCGACCTGGGCTTGAGCGAACGTGTTTCGTTCGGGGAAGGCCGCCGCCAGGGGCTGCAGCAGGTCTTCTACACGGTGGTCGACGGCGATCGCTTCGTCACCCTGAACGACTGGGACGAGCGGTTCTCCTGATGCGGGTCGTCAAGGTCCAGAAGCTCTTCCAGCGGACGCTGTTCGGCGTCTTCGCGCTATTCGGCTTCATCGGGGTCTCGACGTCGATATTGCTGATCTACACCGTCGATTCCTATCTTACCGAGGAATACGAAACCAACAGCGCGGGGATCGCCCAGAGCATTGCCGACGCGAGCGTCGACATCCTGCTCAATCGCGACCTCTCGGCGCTGCAGTCGCTGATCGACCAGTTCGTCGAGATTCAGGGCATCAGCTACGTCTACATCACGGACGAAACCGGCGAGTTTCTGGCCCATACCTTCGTGCCGGGCGTGCCCGACCAGATTCGCAATTCCGAACCTGCCACCAACACCACGGTTCAGCGCCAGTTGCCCGGAATGGGGGATTTCGTCGAGGTCAGCCGCCCGATCCTGGCCGGCGTCGCCGGCGCCGTTCACGTCGGCATGGACACCGGGATCATCGCGCTGCAGGTTCAGCGCGCGATCGGCCGCCAGGTCTACCTGATCTCGATCGTATTCGTCGTCGGTGTCCTGGCCGCGGTCTGGCTGGTCAATCTCGCCGCCCGGCCGATCGGCGAAGCACTGACCTACGCGGTCGCCCTGGCGCGCGGCGAAGAGAACGAGGCCGAACCCGTCGAAGGGATACTCGCCCGTAACGACGAAGCCGGTCAGCTCGCGCGGCTGTTCCTGCACTTTTACCGCCACCGGGCGCCTTCCACACCCTCCACGGACGGTTCGGCCTGACAAGCGCCGTCACAAGTTCCATGTCCGCCAGGCGCCACATGCCCCGAATGGTCATCCTGTTATCCTGCGTGATGCTGCAGGTCTGTCTCGGCACGGTCTACGCGTGGAGCTTCTTTCAGACCATGCTCGTCAGGCAACTGGGCTGGACGTTCGTTGAAACCGCCATACCCTTCAGTCTCGCGATCTTTTTCATCGGCGCCGCCGCGGCCTGGGCAGGCACCGCCCTGCCGCGGCTCGGACCGCGCAAGCTCGCCCTGACCGGAAGCATCCTGTTCTGTACCGGCTATTTCATTGCGAGCCTGGCGCTGGCGACCGACCAGCTCCTGCTTTTCTACATCGGCTATGGCGTGATCGGCGGAGCCGGCATCGGACTCGGCTACGTCACTCCGGTCGCGACGGTCGCGAAGTGGTTTCCGGACCGCAAGGGACTGGCCACGGGAACGGTCGTCATGGGTTTCGGCATCGGCGCACTGTTGCTGAGCAAGCTGCTGGCGCCGGTCCTCGTCGTCTACAGCGACGGCGACCTGCAGGCGGTCTTCCTCGGACTCGGCGTGATCTTCGCGGCCATCCTGCTGCCGGTCAGCCTGTTGTTGGACGACCCCCCCCGGGGAGCGATCGCTCCCGTGGCATCCGGACCCCGGACCCACGAGGCGGACAACGCCGACGTCACGGCGCGCGAGTGCCTCATGACGCCGCAGTTTTTCTGCATGTGGATCGTCTTCTTCTGCAACATCGCGGCGGGAATCTCGGTCATCAGCTTCCAGTCGCCGCTGCTGCAGGATGTCTGGGGGCTCGCCGACCCGCTGCTCGAGCCGGAGACGCTGGCGGCCTACGGCGCAACGCTGATCGCCGTGAGTTCCGTGTGCAACGGTGTCGGCCGACTGCTCTGGGGCCTGCTTTCGGACCGCCTCGGCCGCACGACCGTGTTTCGAATCCTGCTGGGCAGCCAGATGGTGGTATTCGGTGTGCTCATGACCGAACAGAACCCCTGGGTATTCTCGATCCTGGTCTGCTACGTGCTGCTGTGTTTCGGCGGCGGTTTCGCCACGATGCCCTCGTTCATCGTGGATGTCTTCGGCAACCGGCGCATGTCGACGCTCTACGGCGCGATTCTCACCGCCTGGGCCGCAGCCGGCATCATCGGGCCGCTCTATGTCGGCTATCTCAAGGACCAGTATCCCGACCGGGCCGTGACCTACTGCTTCCTGATCGGGATCTTCATGCTCGGTGCGGGCTATATCTTCACGTACCTGCTGAACGACGACCGTGTCGTCATCAGGCGGCCGACGGTAGAAGGTACACTTCGCTACTTCAACATTCCGGTACCAAGGACATGAGCGATGCGCCTCGCAGACCGTAAACCGGAACCAACGGCGGGAGCGGCACGGATGACGACGACGAGTACCTGCCGGCTTGCGCTTGCCGCCCTGTACCTGGGCGCGACAAGCGCCTGGGCACAGGCCGACGGCGATCCCGGGCCTTCCGGTCAATCCGACGGCGCGGGCATCGGCGATGTCTCGTTCGATTTCAGGTTGCGATCGGAGTTCGTCGACCTCGACGGCGTCGCCGAGGATGCCTCCGCGTTGACGCTGCGCTCCAGGGTCACCTTCGAATCAGCGACCTTCAACCGTTTCCAGGTGCTCCTTGAGGCCGACAACATCAGTGCATTGGGGTCGGAAGAATTCAATTCGACAACCAACGGCGTGACGGACTATCCGGTCGTGGCGGATCCCGAGGGGACGGATCTCAACCAGGCCTGGCTGAGCTTCACGGGCGACTCGATTACCCTGCGTGCGGGCCGTCAGACGATTCGCCACGGGACCGAACGCTTCGTCGGCGGCGTGGCCTGGCGCCAGAACGAACAGTCCTACGACGGTATCCGCCTGCTGTGGGATCCGAACGGCGCCTTCGATCTCGACCTCAGTTACGTCAACAGGGTCAACCGCATCTTCGGGCCCGACGACGGCCTCAACCCGGGCGCCTGGAAGGGCGACAATCTGTTCGTCCGGGCCAACTGGGCGCTGGCGGGCAACCATCGGCTCAGCGCGATCGGCTATCTGCTGGATTTCGATCCGCAGGCAGGCTATGCGCCCGGCCGGACGGTCAACAATTCCGTCGACATTTTCGGCGCAGAATACATCGGCGCGTTCGACGCGTTCACGGTCAACCTGACCTGGGCGACCCAGCAGGACGCCGGAGCAAGCCAGCTCGACTACCGCGCGCAACTGTACATTGCCGAAGTCATAGTGCCCGTCGGCGCAACGACGCTGACCGCCGGTTATGAGGTCGTCGGCGCCGACAATGGCGCCGGGTTCCGCACACCGGTCGCGACGCTGCACAAGTTTCACGGCTGGACCGACAAGTTTCTCGCCCCGCCCGGCGACGGCTTCAGGGACACCTATCTGATCGCCGCAAGCCGGCTCGGGCCGGTGAACCTCGTCGTGCACTGGCACGATTTTCGCGCCGATGCTTCTTCGGCCGACTTCGGCTCCGAACTCGGCGCCAGCGTGACCTGGCCGGTCAACGATCAGCTCACGCTGCTTGCCAAGTACGCGACGTTTTCCACCGACGACAGCTCGCGCTTCGCCGATGCAGACAAGGCCTGGATCTCGCTGCAGATGGCCTTCTGAACCCGACGCGCGGGCGATGGCCGCGGTTGCGCGTTCGTTGCTCGGTGACTTGCGGGCTGGCCGTGCGGCTCCGCGACGCGACTGCCTCGGCCGTCAGTTATACTTCCGCGCTGGCCGAATCTCGCCCGAACCGCCGCAACGGACACATGACCGCAAATCACGGAGCCATGACCGAACCCGATCGACAGACGCGGCAAACGATCCGCCGGCTCGCCGAAGCCGGCGCTGCGCAAGCGGGCGCATTGTTGCCGATATTGCACGCCATACAGGACGAACTCGGTTACGTGCCTGACGCCGCCGTACCGATCGTTGCCGAAGTCCTGAACCTGTCGAGAGCCGAGGTTCACGGCGTGGTGTCGTTCTATCACCTGTTCCGCACGGACCCGCCTGGCAAGCAGACGCTCTACGTCTGCCGGGCCGAAGCGTGTCAGTCGATGGGCTCACGGGAACTCGAGCGTCACGCGCGCGACAAGCTCGGGATCGGATACCACGAAACGACCGCCGACGGCCGCTTCAGCCTCGAGCCGATCTATTGTCTGGGCAACTGCGCCTGCTCGCCGGCAGTCATGATCGACGAGGACGTCTACGGCCGGGTCACGCCGGAACGCCTCGACGAATTGCTGGATTAGCCATGGAGAACCGCACCAGGGTTTTCGTCCCGATGGACACGACGGCGCGCTCGCTCGGCGCCGACGGCGTCGCCGAGGCGCTGCGCCGCGAAGCCGAATCACGCGGCACAGCGATCGAAATCGTGCGCAACGGCTCGCGCGGGCTTTATTGGCTCGAGCCGCTCGTCGAGGTCGAGGTCGGCGCAGAGCGGCTCGCCTATGGCCCGGTTGCCGAGAGCGATGTCGGCAGCCTGCTCGATGCGGACCTGCCCGGCGGCGGCGACCATCCGCTCGCGCTCGGGCCGACTGAATCGCTGCCCTGGCTGGCCGGGCAATCCCGGCTGACCTTCGCGCGCGTCGGCGTCACCGATCCGCTCTCGATCGACGATTACCGGGCGCACGACGGCTTCCGCGGCCTCGAAAAAGCGGCGTCGATGACGCCCGAAGAGATCGTTGCCGAAGTTACCGAGTCCGGCCTCCGGGGCCGGGGCGGGGCGGCATTTCCGACCGGGATCAAGTGGAACACGGTGCTCAAGACCGATGCCGCGCAGAAATACATCGCCTGCAACGCCGACGAGGGCGACTCCGGGACCTTCGCCGACCGGATGATCATGGAGAGCGACCCTTACGTGCTGCTCGAAGGCATGACGATCGCCGGTTTCGCCACGGGCGCAACGATGGGTTACGTCTATATCCGCGCCGAGTATCCGCTTGCGATCCGCATCATGCGCGAGGCGATCGAGCGGGCCGAGGCCGCGGGGCTGCTCGGCGGGAATTTGCTCGACAGCGGCCGGGACTTCAATGTAGAGGTACGCGAGGCGGCCGGCGCATACATCTGCGGCGAGGAAACGTCCATGCTCGAGAGCCTTGAAGGCAAGCGCGGCATGATACGGTTCCGGCCGCCGCTGCCGGCCGTCAAGGGCCTTTTCGGCGCGCCGACGGTCGTCAACAACGTGATCTCGCTCGCAACGGTGCCGATCATCCTCGACAAGGGTGCGGAGTACTACCGCGACTACGGCAGCGGGCGCTCGCGCGGCACGCTGACCGTGCAGCTCGCCGGCAACATCAGGCAGGGCGGGCTCGTCGAAATCGGCTTCGGCCGCCCGCTCAGCGAACTCCTGTACGACTTCGGCGGCGGCAGCGCGACCGGCCGGCCGATCCGTGCCGTTCAGGCCGGTGGGCCCCTCGCCGCCTATGTCCACCCCTCGCAATTCGATACGCCGCTCGATTACGAGGAATTCGCCGCGATCGGCGCCATGATCGGCCATGGCGGCCTCGTCGTCTTCGACGACACCGTCGACATGGGCGAGCAGGCACGCTTCGCGATGGAGTTCTGCGCCATCGAATCGTGCGGCAAATGCACGCCGTGCCGGGTCGGGGCCGTGCGCGGCGTCGAAGTCATAGAGAAGATCCTGAACGGCGAAAACGAGGCCGCGAACCTCGAATTGTTGCGTGACTTGTGCGACACCATGGTCAGCGGATCCCTGTGCGCCCTCGGCGGCATGGCGCCCTTCCCGGTGATCAGCGTGCTCGACCATTTCCCCGAGGACCTCAGGGCACGGGCCTGAGCGGCGCGTGCGTGCAGGCATGCCCGACGGCTACGCTGACCGAGAATCCGCTGAAGGGTATCCGGGCTTGGTCAATCCTTGAGTTCATTGCAGACGGTAAACGCGCCAAGGCGGTCAGACAGTGTTCGGAAAACGGGTCGAGCGCTGCTATAACATCGCGGAACTGCGCAAGCTCGCCGCGCGCCGCCTGCCTGCGCCGATGTACCACTACATCGACGGCGGCGCCGACGACGAGTGGACGCTGAACCGCAATACGGAAGCCTTCGGCAACTACGAGTTCCGGCCGCGTTGCCTCGTCGACGTCAGCAAACTCGAAACGGCGACGACCGTGTTCGGCGAGCCTGTCGAGTGGCCCTTCTTCTGCTCGCCGACCGCACTTTCGAGGCTCTTCAATTACCAGGGCGAACGCGCCGTGGCCCGGGCGGCGCACGCCGCCGGCACGATCTACTCCCTGTCGAGCATCTCCTCGTCGAGCATCGAGGAGACGGCCGGTTTCACGGACGGCCCGAAGGTGTTCCAGGTCTACGTCTTCAAGGACCGGGGGCTCAGCCGCGAGTTCGTCCATCGGGCGAAGGACTCAGGCTACAAGGCGCTGCAGCTCACGGTCGACGTTCCAGGGGTCTCCGGCAACCGCGAACGCGACATCGTGACGGGCATGACCGTGCCGCCGAAGCTCTCGCTCATGAGCCTCATCGACATCGCGATGCATCCGCGCTGGGTCTACCGTCACCTGACCACGCCGAAGATCGACGTGGCCAACGTCGCGCACCGGCCGCCGCCGGGCAGCGGCAATCTCGGCGGTATCATCGAGTATCTGAACAGGCAACTGGATACGGGCGTGACCTGGGACGATGCCGAGTGGATGATCCGGGAGTGGAACGGGCCGTTCGCGCTTAAGGGCGTCATGCGGGCCGAGGACGCCAGGCGCGCCGCCGACATCGGCGCGACCGCGCTGATGGTGTCCAATCACGGCGGCCGCCAGCTCGACTACTCGCCGGCGCCGTTCGACCTCATCAAGGAGATCGTCGACGCCGTCGGAGACCGCCTCGAGGTCATCTGCGACGGCGGTGTGCGGCGCGGCGTTCACATTCTCAAGGCGCTTGCACTCGGCGCACGGGCCTGCTCCGCCGGCCGGCCGTATCTCTACGGACTCGCCGCGGGCGGCGAAGCCGGCGCAAATCAGGCACTGACGATCCTCAGAACGGAGCTCCTGCGCGACATGGCACTCGTCGGCTGCAACAATATCCACGACCTCGACGAGAGCTGGGTACGAAAGGTGGATTGAAAGTGGCAAGCCTGGGGGACATCGTGCGCCGCCAGAGCGTACGGCAGTTCGAGATTCAACGCGTCGTCGTCGGCGCGGGCGCCGCCGCATCGGCCGACACCGACATCGTGGCGACGGAGGAACCGCTGGAGATTCGCCTCGCGTATTCGCGGCCCGACGGCGCCGGACGCGCCGAACAAAGCATCTCGATCACGATGCGTACGCCCGGCAACGACGAGGAGTTGGCGGTCGGCTTCCTGTTCACTGAAGGAATCATCGCCACGCAGAACGACGTCGCGTCCGTCGGTCCGTGCGGCCCGCCGGCCGAGAACGGCCTGGTCAACGTGGTGCGCGTCGAACTCGCCGACAGCGTCGCGGTCGACCTCGACCGCCTCGAGCGGCACTTCTATACGTCGTCGAGCTGCGGCGTATGCGGCAAGGCGTCGATCGAGGCCGTTGCCGTGCAAGGGCGGTTCGACCTGCACGCAGATGCCACACAAGTCTCGCGCGCGGTGCTTGCCGCGTTGCCCGGAAAGCTCATGGCCGCGCAGTCGGTGTTCGCCGAGACCGGAGGGCTGCACGCTTCGGGCCTGTTCGATACGCGCGGCGAATTCCTTGCCGTACGCGAGGACGTCGGCCGCCACAACGCCCTCGACAAGCTCGTCGGCAGTCGCCTGAAGTCCAACGCCCTGCCCTTGACGGGCCTCGGCATAGTCCTGAGCGGCCGCGCCAGCTTCGAACTCCTGCAGAAGGCGATGGTCGCGGGCTGTCCGCTCATCGCGGCGGTCGGCGCACCGTCTTCGCTGGCCGTCGAACTCGCTGCGGAATTCGGCATGACGCTGGTCGGCTTTCTGAAGTCGGACCGGTTCAATGCCTACGCCCGAGCCGACCGGATCATCTAACCCTGGTTCCATGTTTCAACGACGAGTGAAACACTCTCGCCAAGGTTGCGGGGAGGCGCACTGCCGGTAACACGCGCCATGCCGTTCCGGTATTCCACATTCGGTGAGCGGTTCACGCGCCCGTCCGGCGCGTTCGAACTCATGGACGATCTCGCCCGGGCGATGAGCGGTCAGAGTTCGGTGTTCATGCTCGGCGGGGGCAATCCGGGCAGGATCCCGGCGATGCAGCGGGTTTTCCGTGAACGTCTGCAGGAGGTCGCCGCCGACCGGGCGCTGTTCGACCGGATGCTCGCGAACTACGCTCACCCGGCGGGCGAGCACAGGTTCCGGTCGTCGCTCGCGTCGCTCCTGCGTCGGGAATACGGCTGGCCGCTGACGGCGGAGAACATCGCTCTGACGGCCGGCAGCCAGTCAGCTTTCTTCATGCTTTTCAATCTGTTTGCCGGCGAGAGCCCTGAGGGCGGCAAGAAGCGCATCCTGCTGCCGTTGACGCCCGAATACGTCGGCTACTCGAACGTCACGCTCGGCGAGGACCTATTGACGGCGCGACGCTCGACGATCACGCATCTTGACGATGACCTGTTCAAGTACGGCCTCGACTTCGGGAATCTCGCGATCGACGAACACGTCTCGGCAGTCTGCGTGTCGCGGCCGACGAACCCGACCGGCAACGTGCTGACCGACGCCGAAATGCTCAGGCTCGAGGAGGCTTGCCGGGACGCGAGCATCCCGCTGATCGTCGACAACGCCTACGGGGCGCCGTTCCCGAATATCGTGTTCACCGAGGCCACTCCGCGTTGGAACGCCGGCACGATTTTCTGCCTGAGCCTCTCGAAACTCGGCCTGCCGGGCGTGCGCACGGGCATCGTCGTTGCCGACGAGCCGATCATACAGGCGCTTGCGAACATGATCGCCGTACTCAATCTCGCCGTCGGCAGCGTCGGACCCGTGCTCGTGCAGCCGCTCATCGACAGCGGTGAGATCCTCGAACTCAGCCGGAAAACCATCCGGCCCTTCTACCAGGACAAGGCGACGCGCGCCGTGGCGCTCCTCAGGCGCGAACTCAAGGGCCTGCCGTTTCGGATCCACAAGCCGGAAGGCGCATTCTTCCTGTGGCTCTGGCTCGAGGGACTGCCGAACGGCAGCGCGGCGCTGTACCGGCGGCTCAAGCGCGCCGGCGTCGCCGTGCTGCCGGGCGATCATTTCTTTGCCGGGCTCCACGAACCCTGGGCCCACAGCGAGGAATGTCTGCGCCTGTCCGTCGCGCAGGACGACGAGACCGTCGAGCGGGGCATCCGGCTGCTGGCCCGGGAAGTCAGGGCCTTGTATTCAGACCGATGCCCAGGATAGCGGAACTGAGCTACCACGCCGATTCCGCAACGCTTTGCGAAGCGCTGCTGGATCGGCCATGGTGCGCGTTCCTCGACAGCGGCAGCCCGCACGACGGCAGGCCGTTGCGCGACAACCGAGTCCCGATGGAAAACCAGCTCCCGTTCGCCGGCGCAAGCGGAAGCGACGGAACGCTCGCACCCGAACACCGTGGAATCGCGCGCTACGACATCCTTACGGCCGATCCCTACCTGACGCTGACGACGCGCGGCGAGATCACGACGATCCGTTCGGGCGATCGCGAACGCCCGTCGGGCGAGGATCCCCTGACACTCATCCGCGAACATCTCGGCGACCGCTGCAGGCCACGACCGGACCTGCCGTTCTGCGGTGGGGCGCTCGGCTATTTCGGCTATGATCTCGGCCGCCGCTTCGAGACCGTGCCGAGCGTCGCCGAAGCCGATCTCGACCTGCCGGAACTCGCCGTCGGGTTTTACGATTGGGCCGTCGTCGTGGATCACCTTGAACAGCGCACATGGCTCGTCGGCCAAGGCCGCGACCGCCGCACCTTCCTGCAGTGGGACGAGTTGATCGACGCACTGGAGCGACCCAGGCGCAGCCCCCCGCCGCCATTCGAAGTCCTGTCGTCCATCGCGTCGAACTTCGACAGACCGTCCTACCAGCATGCTTTCGATCGGGTCAAGGCGCACATTCGTCACGGGGACTGCTACCAGGTCAACCTGACGCAACGGTTCGAAGCCCGGACGCGCGGCAGCGTCTGGCATGCCTATCGGCAACTGCGACGAATCAATCCCGCGCCGTTTTCGGCCTGGCTCGACCATCCCGACGGCCGAATCCTGTGCTCATCGCCGGAACGCTTCCTCGAACTTCGCGGGGACCGTGTCGAGACGAAACCGATCAAGGGCACGCGGCCCCGATCCCTCGACCGCGCCCGCGACCGCGCGTTCGCCGAGGAACTGCGCTCGAGCAGCAAGGACCGTGCGGAAAACGTCATGATTGTCGACCTGCTGCGCAATGACCTCGGCCGAAGCTGCGTACCGGGCTCGATTCGCGCAACGCGCCTGTTCGACATCGAACGTTTCGCGAGCGTCCATCATCTGGTGAGCACGGTCACCGGCCGCCTGACGCCGGATCTCCACGCCGTCGACCTGCTGCGCGGCTGCTTCCCGGGAGGCTCGATCACGGGCGCGCCGAAGGTGCGTGCAATGCAGATCATCGATTCGGTCGAACCCAACCGGCGCAGCGTCTATTGCGGCGCGATCGGCTACATCGGCTTCGACGGCAACATGGACACGAACATCGCGATTCGTACGCTCGTCCAGCACGGGGACAGGATCTACGCATGGGCCGGCGGCGGCATCGTCGCCGACTCCGACCCCGAGGCTGAATTCCAGGAAAGTCTCGACAAGGCTGCCGCACTGCTCGCGGTACTCGACCCCGCGGGCTCACGCCGCGCCGGACAGATCGCCCAGGCGTAACCCGCCCCGGATCCGCATCGGTCCTCGACGCGAGTTGTACCGAAACCGGCCTAGGCTTCCAGCAACTCCCGCGCGCCCCGCATCGTGGAATTCTCCCCATTCCACGGGCCGTTGAAGTAGGCAAACCCTGCGGCCAGATAGCGATCCCGCCACGGCGAGCGGGGCGACAGCGCGTGGTTCTCGACAGCCGCTTCGGCGAACTTGTAGTGGTGCGAATTGCTGCCGTTGGCGACCAGGTAGTGCCTGATCCGGTCGACGAGCGCTTGTACCGCGCCGCCGGCTTCGAGATAGCCGAGAGTCTTGCCCATCGCCTGCGATCGCGCGTCGCCGCCGGTGGAAAAGACTTCGTCGAGCGCCTCCGTGCCCGTGGCCACCGGCGCCTCGACCGGAATCGGCTCAAGCTCATCTAGCCGCGCCACGCCCCGCCGCGCGCGCGACGACATGGCCCGGTACCTGGGGATGAAGGCCGCCCCCTGCAGCAGCATGAGCTGCCGGGTCGCCGCATCGGCGGACTCGCGGAACGCGTATTGAAGGGCATTCGAAACGGTCTGAGCGTGCAGCGGCACCACGCCGGGATCGGTCATCAGGAGTTCCGCCCCGGCCGCATGCAGCGCGTGCCAGATGGAAACTGGCGAGATCCCGTCCCTGAGAAAGCCGACGGTCGCCCGGCCCGTTTCGAGCGTATCGCCTTCCCTGAGCGCGGCCAGCACTTCGGCGCTCGCTCCGGCGTCCAGCCGTCCCTGGAGCCAGTTCCCGGGAATTTCCCGTCGCAGCGCCGTGTTCTGCCGCCACGCCGCCTCTTCCTCAAGTTCGGTCGTTGCAGGATTGGGATCGTCATAGAAATTCACGAGGGCCGCCACGGTCGAGCGGAGCACCGGCTCGCGATGTTCCCAGCCCAGCAGCGCGAGCATCCGGTGCGCGTTCTGCACGGTGATGGCCTTGTGGCCGATGCCGCGGAAGTCCCGGGCGCCGTACTGCCAGAGCAGTTCGAACACCTCCCGCGGCCCGCCGACACCGGCGAAGTTCACCACGGCGGCGTCCGCGGCCTCCAGATCCCAGTGATCCAGCGCATCCGCCAGGGCACTGCGGGCCTGGCCCGGAGACGGCATCGGCGTCGGAGCGGGCGGTGGCGCGGCCATGGTCCAGCCGCTGGAGTGGAGTTCCTCGGCCTGCTCCTCCTTGAAGTTGTCCACGGCCCACATCAGCGGCAGCCAGCGCTCCGCCGGCGGCATACCCTGCGTGGTGTGATGGATCGCATGCATCACCATCACGGCGTGGTACTTGAAACCGACATCCGGATACGGCTGCACGTTGCGTACCGTCGCCAGAGTGAGTGCGGCGAGCAGGTCCTCGTAGCTCGTTCCCGAACGGATTCGTGCCACCACGCGCTCGATGATCTGCGAGCGGGGCGTCTCTTCAAGAAGGTCCAACAGGTCGTGGATGTCGGCCGGCTGGGCTCGGCCCGAGCGGCCGGCGATCGTCAGCGTTGCGGCACTGCCGACGGCTCCAAGAAAATCTCGGCGGTCCATGAGCACCTCCGGTTTCCCCGATGTGTTTTCGATCCACCATAGGCCGTTCGGGGCAACAGGTCCAGTAAAGGGCAGTGTCTCATGTGACGGCGGCTTCGGCTGCCGTACGAACAGTTTCGAACAGTGTCCTGTCTGCTCGCTCCGCTCAGTTCAGGTGGGCCCAGGCCAGCCAGGCGGAGGCGTTCAAGGGCACGTTGTGGACGCGAAGGATATCGACCCCCTGGGCGATCAGTTTCAGCGATGCGCCCGCGGTTGCGAGATCGCGCGCCTCGTTGTCGACGGGCGCGAAGCTCTTCATGAATGATTTTCGCGAGTGGCCAACGAGGCAGCGCAGGCCCGAGCGTCGGAAACCGGCCGCACCGCGCAGGAGCCTGAGCGACTGCAGCGGATCCTTGCCGAAACCGATCCCCGGGTCGAAGATGATACGGTCGAGGTCCACGCCGGCCCGAGTCCAGACTGCCATTCGTTCGTCGAGCCAGCGTTCGAGGGTCTCGCAGGGGTCGCAGTCGGTCGGCAGCGTCCGCGCCGGATCCGCCGGCAGCGTGACGCTGTGCATCGCGACGAAGTCCGCGCCGTTCGCCGAAGCCAGTTCGATCATTTCCGGAGAGGTCAGCCCGCTCACGTCATTGATCATGTCGGCGCCGCTCTCCAGCGCGCGCCGCGCGATGTCGACGTGGTAGGTGTCGACGCTGATCGACGGCCGCAGCCGCTGACCCGCGTACTTGTCGACCAGCCGTTCAAGAACCGGCGCGAGCCGCGACCACTCCTGCTCCGCACTGAGCAATCGGGCACCCGGGCGCGTCGATTCGGCGCCAAGATCCAGAAACTGGGCACCTGCGGCAACCGCTCGCTCGGCGCGCGATTCGATGGCCGCCCAATCGACAAGCTCGCCGCCGTCCGAAAACGAGTCCGGCGTGATGTTGAATATGCCCATCCACAGCGGGATGTGATCGTCGAGTTCGGACGACCAGTCGAGCACGGTCTTCGCGCCGAGACCCGGAATCGTCAGCGAAGGCTCAAGCGCGATCAAGGGCGTCAGGACGAAGTTGCGTCGCTCCAGTTCCGGATGCGGGATCCTGAGCCGGTCGGTCACGATCCGCTCGCGGCCCCAGAGCAGGATGTCGATGTCGGCCGGCCGCGGCGCCCACTTGTCGGCGTCGCCGCGGCCGAGTTCTGCTTCGATCCGCTTCGCAAGGCTCAACACGGTTTCGGGATCGAGATCCGTGGCGCATTTCGCGACAAGATTCAGAAACGGGCGGTTCCATTCCGCCAGTGCGCCTTCCGGCAGAAGCGCCGGCGACTCGATCACCGGCGACAGGCGCACGACCCGCACACCGCCTCGCTCGAGCGCCTCGATGGCGCTCTCCAGGTTGGCGCGTCGGTCGCCGACGTTGGAGCCGAGTCCGAGAAAAATGTCCATCGCAAACGCAGTAGCCTGTCCGGTGCGCTAGTGTAGCCCGCGACCCCCGCGAGACCACACGCAATTCCGGAAAACAACGCCGCAGCCGGACGCGACATCGGCCGCGCGAGTTCTTACAATGCCCGCTCGACACCAACCAACCCGAGCGGAGGGAAACAGCATGAAGTCCAGAGCTGCCGTAGCGTGGGAGGCCGGCAAGCCGCTGTCCATCGAAGAAGTCGACGTCGAAGGCCCGAAGCAGGGTGAAGCCCTGGTTCGCATCGTCGCAACCGGCGTCTGCCACACGGATGCATTCACGCTGTCCGGCGAGGATCCGGAAGGCGCGTTTCCCGTCATTCTCGGCCACGAAGGCGGCGGCATCATCGAGGAAGTCGGGCCGGGCGTGACCAGCGTTGCCGTCGGCGATCACGTCATTCCGCTCTATACGGCGGAATGCCGCGAGTGCAAGTTCTGCAAGTCAGGCAAGACAAACCTGTGCCAGGCCGTACGCGCCACCCAGGGGCAAGGCGTGATGCCGGACGGCACGAGCCGCTTCTCCTGCGGCGGCGACCAGGTGCTGCATTTCATGGGAACCTCGACGTTCTCCGAGTACACGGTGCTGCCGGAGATCTCGCTCGCCAAGGTCAGCAAGGAAGCGCCGCTGGAGTCGGTGTGTCTGCTCGGCTGCGGCATCACGACCGGCATCGGCGCCGTGCTCCATACGGCGAAGGTCGAACCGGGCTCAACCGTGGCCGTCTTCGGGCTCGGCGGCGTGGGCCTCAGCGTCATCCAGGGTGCGGTCATGGCCAGGGCCGAACGCATCCTCGCGGTCGACATCAATCCGGACAAGGAAGACATGGCCCGCCAGCTCGGCGCGACGGACTTTGTCAACCCGAAGGACTACGACGACCCGATCCAGGACGTCATCGTCGACCTCACCGACGGCGGCGTCGACTACTCCTTCGAAGCCGTCGGCAACGTCAACCTCATGCGCGCGGCGCTCGAGTGCTGCCACAAGGGCTGGGGAGAATCGACGATCATCGGGGTCGCGGGCGCCGGCCAGGAAATCGCCACGCGGCCCTTCCAGCTCGTGACCGGCCGCGTCTGGCGCGGCAGCGCCTTCGGCGGCGTCAAGGGCCGCACGGAGCTTCCGGGCATGGTCGAGCAGTACATGGCCGGCGAGATCAAGGTCGACGAGATGATCACGCACACGATGGGGCTCGACGAGATCAACCACGCCTTCGACCTCATGCACGAGGGCGAGAGCATCCGCTCGGTCATCCACTACTAAACCAACGCATAGCGACTGATCGCATCCGTTCCCCCCGAATACCTTCGAGCCTGCTCGGGTTGAGGGGGGAATGATGTGAGCGGGCGCGGAGCCCCTACTCGCGTGCGAGGCTCTGCAGTTCTGCGAGCAGCGCGCGGGCTTCCGCGTCGGCTGCGGAGAGTTCGAGCATGCGCCGCGTGTAGTCGAGAGCCTCGTCGACCCCGCCGGCGTCGCGGTGCATCGTCGCGAGCGCGAACAGGATGTCACGATAGCCCGGGAACCGCTCGTGCGCCTCACCGAGCAGTGTGAGCGCGCGTTCCTGCTCCCCGGCGGAGTACAAGCCAACTCCGAGCGCATACGCGTAATACGGCTCCCGAGGCGCAAGTTCGGCCGCGCGTTCGATGAGTTCGAGCGCCTCGGCCTCCCGCTCCGCCCTGACGAGCGAGAGCCCGAGCGCGAACGGCAGGCCGGCGTTCTCGGGAATGGCCTCCATTGCCTCGGCGAGCAGTTCCTGCGCCTCGTTCTCGCGGCCTGTGCGGCGGTAAAGATCGGCGAGGTTGACGTAACTCGCAGCAAACGCAGGTTCGCGGGCAATAGCCGCGAGATAGCTCTGCTCGGCATCGCCGGGCCGACCGAGTTCGTCGTACAGACTGCCGAGGTTGTAGTGCCCTTCCGCCCGGTCGGCATTGAATAGCTGCACGGCAACGTACTCATCGAGCGCCGCGTCGAGATCCTGCTGGCGCCGCGCGCCGAGTCGCGGACGCAGCGCCGCGAGACTGCGCGCGGCGCTGGTCCGGAGCGCCATGAGCGGCGCGTCGAGCAGGCGCTGCGCGTAGTCGATCCGCAGGTTCTCGGGCAAGCGGGCAACGATGTCGAGCGCCACAAACTGAATCAGCGGAACTTCGTCGAGCAGCGCAAGGCCGACGAGGTCGATGACCGTATCGTCGATCTGGGCGCCGAGCAGCGAGACGGCTGTCGCCCTGACGATCGCCGGCGTCGCGGCATCGCGCACGACGCGTTCGAGCAGCGCGACGCGATCGGTATCCCAGGTCCGCCCGGCCTGGATCGCTTCGCCGTAGTGAAACTCCGTGTGTCTGCCGTCCGGGAACCATTCCGCGACCCGCTCGGCCGCCCAGGCTGCGGACTGGTCCGTATGGCAGTCGTTGCAGGCGTTCGGCGCGCCGAGGCGTTGCGACAGGTCCGGCCGCGGCACGCGGAAACTGTGGTCGCGGCGCGGGTCGACGACCATGTAGGTCTCCGCACGCATGTGACAGTCGATGCACCCGGGCGCTGGATCCTCGGGATGATTGTGGTGCTCCGCGACCGCGAACGTGCCCGGCAGATGGCAGGTACCGCAAACCGCGTCGGCCTCCGCGCGCAGGTCGGTGCTGTGCGGGTCGTGGCAGTCGCTGCAGCTCACGCCCGCGGCGTGCATCGCGCTCTGCAGGAACGATCCATAGACATAGACCTCGTCGAGAATCTGCCCGTCGGCGTGGTAGAGGCCCTCATCGAGCAGCGACGGACGAAAGCCGTCGAAAAAGGCGTCGCCTGGCGCGAAATCGTCGGTCAGTTGCGCGCGGCGCGAGTGGCACTGGGCGCAGACTTCGATCTCGGCCGAGGACTCGAGCGCCGGCGAGCGTGCGGCGATGCCGGTCGCTTCATTCATGACCCAGGCACGGGCCATGGCGGGCAGCGCAAGCGATACCTCGTTCGGCGCCGCGACGTGCGCCGAGCCCGGCCCATGACAGGCTTCGCAGTCGACGTCGATACTCGACCACGTCGTGTCGAAAGCTTGCGTTTCGACGCTGAAGTTCTTCTCGAGGTTGGTCGAATGGCACTCAGCGCACATCGTGTTCCAGTTCTGAAAGGTGCCGGTCCAGTGCAGGGGATCTTCGTGATCGATGGCCTCGTCGGGATACAGGTGGAACCAGCGTTGCCCGCCCTGCTCGAGCGGCCGGGAGTCCCAGGCGATGCTCGAGGCCTGGCGGCGCCCGTCCGGAAACTCGAGCAGATACTGCTGGAGCGGTTCGACGCCAAAGGTATGCGTAACGCGGAACTCCTCGAGCGTGCCGTCCGGTCCGTCCGTCCTGATCCAGTACCCGCGGTCGCGTTCGTACAGCAAGCTGCTTACGCCGTTATAGCTCAGTTCCGCATTGGCGAAGTCGCCGAGTACGGTGTCGGGGAGAGCCGGCTGCATCGCTTCGTCGTGGTGCGAGCCGACCCAGCTTGCGGCCTCTGCAGCGTGACAGCCGGCGCAGGCCTGCCCTCCGACGAACGTCGCCGACGCCGCCTGTGGCGGATCCTCCGGCAGCGGCGCATCGGCGCCGCGCTCGCATGCCGCCACGAGCGACAGCGATACAGCCGGGACGACCCGCGCCAGGCATCTCAAGCGCCGGCGCAACGCGGCGGCAATTCGGAAGCCTGCGCCACAGGAAGTCACGGCTGCAAGTCCACTCTCATCCGACTCTTCGGTTGAGCGATTTCGTTGCACAAGGCTCGACATTTGCCTCGATCGATCAACCGAATAGTCGGTAAATCGGGTTTTCGCCTCGGCCGATTCCTGCGGCACAGGCCCCTAGCGAAGGAAGCTGAACGTCACGCCGGCGTAGAGGTGCCGGTCAGGTCCGGGCTCGTAGAAACGGCCGCCAAACGCGTTGATCCGGAGGTTCGCGGTGTACGTTTCGTCGAGCAGGTTGTTGACGCCGGCGAAGGGCGCAATGACGAGCGAATCGGTTTCGCGCTCGTAGCCGAACCTCAGATTCGTGAGCGTGTAGGCATCGGTGCCCGCGGAGTTTGCGTTGTTGGCGTACTGATCCCCGATGCGGATCGCCTCCAGCGCGCCGTACCAGCCGTTGGGATTCCGGTATTCGAGTTCGCCGAAGATGACATCCTCGGCCGTACCGGGGATCGTGTTACCGGCGTAGTCCCGACCGCTTTCGGTAGTGAACTCCTTGAAGGTGAAGTCGGAGTACGTGTAGCTGAACGTCGCGCGCAAGCGGTCGGTCGGCTGCGCGGTCAACGAGAACTCGACCCCGTCGCGCGTGGACTTGCCGGCGTTCGCGAAGTAGTCGCGGCCCGGGCTGCCCGGCACCTCGAACGGAATCAGCTCGTCATCGACTTCGATGTTGAACACGGCAACTTCGTAGCGGTGCCGGTCGGCGATCGAACCGCGCAGACCGACTTCGAGGTTTCTCGCGGTCTGCGGTTCGAGCGTGGGATTGAAGCCGCCACCACCGCTCGGGTTGTTGTACTCGGTCGTCGTCGGCGTCTCGAAGGCGCTCGAATACGTTGCGTAGAGGCTCACGCTGTCGCTGAGTTGCGCCGAAAAGCCGAGCATCGGGCTTACGTCGTCGAGCTTGCGCTTGCCGGAGTCGTCGCCGTTGCCGAGGAAACGGTCCGTGACGTCGAATTCGACTTCGTCGTAGCGCAGCCCAAAGCGCAGATCGACGGCATCGCTGACGTTGAGTTCGTCCTGAATGTATACGCCGCGGCTGCCGACGGACTCGTTCTGGTCAAGCGTCAGCCCACCGCGGACTCCGAAGTTGTTCATGTAGCGTCGGCGATCGTCGTCCTGCTCGTCGAAATCGAATCCGACGATCAGGCGGTTGCGGCGTCCGCCCCAGCTTCCTTCGTTGCTGTATGTGAACCCGCCGCCCATGAAGAAGCGATCGAACTCGACCTGGCCGCCAAAACGGAATGGCAGACGATTGTTGAAGTCGCGCCACGCGTAATAGTTGCGGGCCGTGATCTCGTGCCCTTCGCCGAGCGGCATGCTGTAGACGAAACCGATGCGTGTCTGCTCCAGCGCTTCGCCGCCGGCGTAGTTCAGATTCTGGTCGCGAGCGGTCCGGGGCGCATTCGCCGCCTGTGCCGCGTTGATGCCGCCCGGGTCGTCGGACACGGGCTGATCGGTGTAGTTGAAGACGGTCAGGAACTGGCGGTCCTGGCCAAGATCGAAGTCGAGCCGCGCGGTAAGTTGCGTGTTTTCGGCCCTGCTCTGCTCCCGGTAGCCGTCAAACACGGAATCGGAGAGGCTCACGAGATAGCCGAGACGATCGGACCGGCCGCCGGCCTTGAACTGCACCTTGCGGAAGCCATATTCGCCGGCCGACAGGCGAAGGTCGGTGAACGGCCGTTCCGGAGCGAGTTCGGAGGTCACGGCGATGACTCCACCCGCCGCGTTGCCATAGAGCGTCGAACTCGGCCCTCTGAGGATTTCGATCTGGCTCGCGGCGCCCAGGTCGATGCTGTCGACCGAGCCCTGCCCGTCAGGCAGCGTCTCGGGAATGCCGTCGACGAGGATCTTGATGCCGCGGATGCCGAAATTGGCGCGGGCGCCGAAGCCGCGCACGGCGATCCTCAGGTCCTGGGCGAAGTTATAGCGGTTTTGCAGAAACAGCCCCGGCACTCGGTTCAGCGCCTCATCGAGCGCGAGCTGCTGCCGGCCGAGCTGTATGACGTCCTGCCCGACGACACTGACCGCCGCCGGCACGCGCGCGAGCGTCGTCTCGATGCGCGTCGCCGTCACGATGATCTCCTCGAGTGGCTGGAGACCCGCCGATTGCGTCTGCGCCACGGCCGGAATCGCAAGAGCCGCCAGCGACATCACGGTACGGCACGACTTGACTTGCATGGTTTGGCTCTCTCTCGTCGCCCGAACAGGCGGCCATGATACCGTGCGCGTGCGCTGCACACGCAACGATTTCAAACGCCTTGCCTGAGCTGACGGGAACCGTGGCCGCGCCGCCGCGTCAGGCCGGCGCGGCATCGCGAAAATGGGGCCGGGCGAGAAAACAGCCGATGAGCGCCGGGATGGCCATCATGAGGTGATTGATTTCCGCCGACATGCTCGGCGCCGCGTAGGCCGGGTCGAACGGAATGCCGATCCAGAACGGCGCATAGAAACCGATCATCAGGATCAGCATGACCCACCATGTCGCGCGTGTTCTGGACCCGGGCGCCGCGAAGATCAGGACGAGTATCGCGATCATCGCGCCGAAGTCCCCGCCGAGCTCGCGCAGGAAGTGCTGCCAACTGTGGTCCTGACCCACCGGCGTGCCTTCGACCAACAGGAAAAGATCGTTGCTCAAGTGCCCGACGGTCGCGCTCAGGCTGTTCCAGCCGAGGAGAAACCCGGCGATGATCAGTACCCGCGCCGTCCAGAAATTCTTCAATACACCCACAGCGTTTACCTCTCTTCCGATTCGACCTCATTCGGCGCCATCGCTGCCGGGCCCCGGGAGCCGCGCGTCCCGGCTCTGCGCTCGATAGCGCTCACATCCACGATTCTCGTTTCAGTTTAACGCTTCCGGATCGCGTAAAGCCCCTCGAACCGGACTGCCGGCCCGCCCCCGGCGTCGATCTCGCAGTGCAGGCGCAGCGTTGTCCGCGAAGATCGTGCGAGTGCGGCCAGCTTCGGACCGTGGAGTTCCGGATCGAAGCGGCAGCGGCAAACGACGTCTTCGGCAACGGCTGTCAGGTACTGGATATGCCCTTCGGCGAGCACGATCCGGCCGTCGAAACCGGCATCGCGCAGTTTGAGCCACGCCAGCCCCCAGCCCGCAAGCGCGGCAATCGAGTAGAGACTTCCGGCGAACGCCGTGCCGTGCACGTTGATGTTGGGATCGAGCCCGGCGCGAACCACGAGTTCGTCATCGGCAAAGCCTGCGACTTCAACCCCCATCGCCGCCGCAACCGGGATCCCGGCATGCCAGGTCGATTGAAGCTTTACGCAGTTCGCGTCCATGTCATGGCCCTTGAACACCGGTTCCCTCCCCCGGCTGATTCCCGCGCTGCCGATGGTATTATGGCGCCGTGCATCCGTCGCGTGCAGTGCATCCGGCGAGGCGTGGCGCTGAAGTCCAAAGAGGTGAACAGGATGAAACCAGGCAGTTCGATACTGACGTTGTTACCGGTCCTCGCCGTGCTCGCGCCGGGCGCCGCACCGGCCCAGAACGACGATTTCGCATCCGTGGAGATCGTTCCCCACCACGTTCGCGGCAGCGTCTACTATCTCGAGGGCCGCGGCGGCAATATCGGAGTCTCGCTCGGCGACAGCGGAGTGGTGCTCGTCGACTCCCAGTTCGCGCCGCTGACCGACAGGATTGCCGCCGCCGTCGCATCGCTCAGCGATGCCGACATCCGCTTCGTCATCAACACCCACGTGCACGGGGACCACGTCGGCGGCAACGCGAACCTGGCCGCGCTCGGCGTTTCCGTGGTCGCGCACGACAACGTCAGGCTCAGACTCACGCAGGGAGGGTCGGACGCCGCGGCGAGGCCCATATTGACCTTCCCCGATACCGCGACGATTCAGCTCGACGACGAAGTCATCGACATCGTCAAGGCGCCGCCGGCGCACACCGACGGGGACAGTTACATCTACTTCCGTAACTCCGACGTGCTGCACCTCGGCGACGTGTTCCGCACGACCGGGTACGGCTTCATCGACACCAACAACGGCGGGACGGCCGCCGGAACGATAGCGGCCCTGCAGATGGCGATCGACATGGCCGGTCCCGACACGATCATCGTGCCGGGCCACGGCGTGCTGTCCGACGCCGGCGACGTTCAGGAATTCGTGGACGTGATCATCGAAGTCGAGGGGCGCGTGTCGGACCTCATCGAGCAGGGCATGACGCTGGAACAGGTGCTCGCGGCCGCGCCGACCGCAGATCTGGACGAACGTTGGGGAGACCCGGAACGGTTCCTCACGGGCCTGTACAACTCGATCGCCGGCGGGATGTAACGACTCCGCAGCCTTGCGCCGGCCGAGCGTCTTCGTTTACCGGGCCGTAGACGGATCGGGCGACTCGCACCGGCGCATGATCGCGACCGGCTGCGGGGTTGACGTTTCGGACGGCGGGCTGAACCGCGGCGAGATCATCGAGCGTGCCGGTGACGCCGACGCCCTGCTCGGTTCGACCTTCCTTGCCGGCCGAATGGACCGGGAGTTTCTGGAGTCCTTTCCCACACTCAGGATCGTGGCGAAGTACACGATCGGCGTCGAGGACATCGACCTCGAAACCGCGACGAACCTCGGCATTCTCGTGACCCACTGTCCCGTGGAGGCCAACTGGGGAGGAGTCGCGGAAGGCACGCTCGCCTTCATGCTCGCGTTCCGGAAAAAGCTGCGTGAGCGGGATCGCCATGTGAAGGCGGGCGGCTGGCGGTCCCCGAGTCTTCAGGGCCTTTATTTCGGCGCACGTGATGACGGCTATGCGGGGCTGACCATCGGCATTGTCGGCATGGGGAGGATCGGCGGCCGCGTCGCCGACCTGCTTGCGCCGTGGCGCATGCGCGTGCTCGCCTGCGATCCCTACATCGACGATCGCAGCTTCGCCGAACATGGCGCCATCAAGGTGGATCTCGATACCTTGCTCGGCGAAGCCGACATCGTGACGCTGCACTGCAATCTCACGGCCGAAACCAGGGGCCTCATGGACGCCGGGACGCTCGCGCGCATGAAGCCGACGGCGCTGCTCATCAACACCTCACGCGGCGCGGTCGTCGACCTGGACGCGCTCTGCGACGCGATCGATGCGGGCACGATCGCAGGCGCGGCACTCGACGTGCTGCCCGAGGAGCCTCCACCGGCCCGGGCGCGTCTGCTCGGTCTCGGCGACAGGGTCATCCTGAGCCCGCACATGGTCGCCGCAAACCTCGGCGGCGGGCTTACGGCGGCGATCGCGCCGGCGACAGACGCGGTGCTCTCGGCGCTGCGGGGCGAGGTTCCGGAAGACGTCTACAACCGCGAGGCGATTCCAGCCTGGCGGGCACGTTTCGGCAACAACCCTCTACTGTAGTGTCCGGTTTCGCAACTCGATTCGGCTCCCCGGCAGTGGTTTGCGCGCTGCTCGCCGGAATGGACGGCCGGACCGTTCCCCGGGTACGCGCCTCGAGTCGGCAGAGCGCGTACGCGACCCGCGAAGCGAGTCCCCGATCCCGCCCTGATCTTCCGATTGCACACCAACGAAGCGCTCCGGCGGACTCATCGTGACGGGCACGAACCGGAAGGACAACACAACGCAACGCACGATCTGGTCGTGGGCGCTCTACGATTTCGCCAACTCGCCGTTCACGACGCTGATTGTCACCTTCGTCTACGCGACCTATTTCACCGAAGCGATCGCCCGCGACAACGTCAGCGGCACGGCGTTATGGTCGCGCGGAATCACGATCACGGCGCTGATCGTCGCTGTGGTTTCACCGGCGCTCGGTGCGCTCGCGGATCGCGGCGGCTACCGGAAGCTGTTCGTGCTCATCGCGACCGTCGTCTGTGCCGGCGCCACGGCCGCGCTGTACGGCGTGCTGCCCGGACAGGTCGTCGCCGCGCTCGTGCTCGTCATCGTCGCAAACGTGGCGTTCGAACTCGGCACCGTGTTCTACAACGCTTTCCTGCCCGACATCGCGCCCCCTCAACGGATCGGAACGGTATCGGGCTGGGCGTGGGGGCTCGGCTACATCGGCGGGCTCACCGCGCTCGCGGTTGCGCTCGTGACGCTCGTACAGCCGGAAACGCCCTGGTTCGGGTTCTCGACCGAAGCCGGCGAGAACATCCGCGCAACGAACCTGCTCGTCGCCGCCTGGTTCTTGCTCTTCAGCCTGCCGTTGTTCGTCTGGGTCAGGGAGGATCGCTCCCGGAAATCCGCGGCCGGCCGCGTTGTCAGGGACGCCTACGTTCAACTCCGGCAAACGTTTACCGAGATTCGACGTTACTCGCAGATCGTGCGTTTCCTGATCGCGCGGCTGGTCTACAACGACGGGCTGGTCACGATTTTCGCGTTCGGCGGCATCTACGCGGCCGGCGCGTTCGGGTTCAGCCTCGAGCAGGTCCTCATCTTCGGCATCGTGGTCAACGTGTTTGCAGGCGCCGGCGCGATCGCCTTCGGTTATCTCGACGACCGCGTCGGCGCAAAGCGCACGCTCGTCGTGTCATTGCTCGGGCTCATCGCCGCGACGGCGCTCGCGATCGTCACGACGAGCGAAGCCTTGTTCTGGGTCTCGGGAGTGCTGATCGGCATCTTTGCCGGACCCAATCAGGCGGCCAGCCGCTCCCTGCTCGGCAGGTTCGTACCGCACGAGAAGGAGAACGAGTTCTTCGGCTTCTTCGCCTTCTCGGGGAAGCTCACGGCATTCATCGGACCGCTGCTGCTCGGAATCCTGACGGAGCTGTCGGGCTCGCAGCGCGTCGGCGTGAGCGTCGTGCTCATGCTGCTGGTGGTCGGGCTCGTGTTGCTGCTCGGTGTCGACGAACGGGCCGGCAGCGCTGCGCGAGAGCCAAATCCAGCCCGCCGCGACTGAGCGGCAGGAATGCTCACGGTCAGGTCGAAGACATGAGCATCGTCGATCTCCGTGGCGCAAACTTCGCGGTGCAATGCGACGAACAGGTGCGATACGCACGCCCGCGAAATACAGGAATACCGCGATCACTCGCCAAAGTAACGCTTGCAGAAATGGTAAGCCAATCTGTCACGATAGTTCAGGATGTTGTCTTCCACGGTGACGATTTCGCAGCGCCGTGTGCCTCCGTTTGCCGGCCCCCTCAAACCCCGCCCGACCATCTGCATATACCGCACAGGGCTGAACACCGGCCGCGAGACAACGATCATGTCGCATTTCGGCGCATCGAAACCCGTGCTCAGGACACTATGGTTGCAAATGACGCGCAGCGAACCGGATCGGAAGTTCCGGGTGAAATGCTGGCGAGCGAGCCGATCCGTACCACCGCTCACGGCGGCTGCCGGGCACCCCGCTAGATGCAGTTGGGCCGCCAAATACTGCGCGTGCGCAACGGAGTTCGCAAATAGCAGGATGGATTCAGCGGAACTATCCAACACAGCTTGTACGACCAGCTCGTTACGGTTCTCATCCTTCCCCAACCTCTCTATCACGCTTTCCGGCAACTCACCGAAAACCTCCACGTGCTGCCGCTCACGCGAGGTCAACCTTATGCGCCGGTCATAGCGTAGAGGGCGGTAACTTCGCTCTGAAATCACGCCCATCGCAGATAGTCTGTCGTGCAGACCCGCCTGGTCGGCTGGAAACCATCGTCGGTCGAACCGGGCGGCCAGACGCTCCGATTCTTCCTCATCGTAGCCGCGCCACGGCGTGGCCGACAGGCCCAGCAGGGGCGGTTCGAGATCGCGGGATCGCTCCGTGCCAACCTGTAGGTCGAGCCATCGCAGAAGGTCCGAGTAGCTCGAAGCGATCGCATGATGACATTCGTCGATGATTATGATTCCCGCTTTACCGACCCATTCGAGTTCCGCCCGCTCGCGTCGGCTGGTTAACGTTTGAATACTCGCGACGACGACAACCGCCTCGTCGTTCTCGGACGGTGGTGGATTCCGCTGTCCGCCCCAGAGACGGACGATGCGAAGATCTTCGCCAATTGCCCCTACGTTGACCCATAGCTGTCGAAAACACTGCACTGCCTGCTCGCACAATTCGTCCGTTTGCGCGATCCAGAGAACAGAACGTCGCCGGTCCGCGCGCAGAACGAATCTCACCACCGCTTCCGCGGCGACTCTCGTTTTGCCGCCGCCTGTCGGCAAGCTGACGACGGCGCGCCGTCGAGCGATGCCCGATGCCAGTAACCGCTCGATGTCCCGAAGGATTTCCTGCTGATAGTCGTGGAGGCGAGGCAGTTTGATGGGACCGCTCACCGCCAATTCCGCGTCCCGGCGGCCAGACGCCGTAGACGCGAACTCGAGCGGAAACCCCACGTCCACCACGAATGTGCGAGCCTTCTCACCGCCCCATCGCTTTGGTGGATCGAGTCCTTGTGCAGCCAACGTCTCTCGCAGTCGGCTGAGAATGGCCGGACCATGGACCGCAAGCGACAACTCGGCTATGCGTTGCGCTGAAGCATCGTCACCGAGTGCTTGAAGCGTCGGTGGTTCCAGTAAGGCCCGCAACGCTTCGGTGTCGTATCCGACGGACCGCAAGAGCCGACTCGGCAGATCCGGCTGTTCGCGCACATCCTTTCGGGCTTCCTCCGACCGTCGGTCGAGAATCCTTTCGATGAGATTCTCGACATCGTCGTCACCCTGAAGAATACGGTGACGAGCCAGGCACTCGAGCAACAGTTTCACTCCAGACGACCAGTCATGCTCCGAAAACCGCTGGCGATCAAGAAAAATCGTACCTTCGGAGTCCACCTGCACAGTTTTCTCCCGTCGGTAGGGACCGACGACCTGTTCCAATCCATCCACCTCCACTGCCGAATATTCCTGCAATAGCCGCGTGAGATTTGCGGAAATCGCGAGTTCAGGGAACATCTCCAATAGTCGCGCCGGCTCCGCAACACGACTTCTGAACGATAGCGTTTTTTCGGTAAGCGGTTGACCGCCCGAGTCGATCCAGCCGCGGGCGCATCGCTTGGACAGAATTACAACGCGCCCGTCGTCGATGTCGTCCGCGAGTGAAAAATCAGTCGATACGAAGATTTCGCGCAAAGGTAACTTGCCATCTGCGGTCGGTACATGTGCGGGGATGGCGCCCTCAGAAAACGCTACCTCCCAGACCCCTCGCAATCCGGCAAAACCGTGCGTTTTTTCCCCGATGTTCTCGAACATCAATTGCCAAAATCTCTCACGCACGGAGCGCTGGAGTTTTGTGGAAGGCCATATGAGCAGATGATCCAACTCGGTCTCCCGATCTCGCATCTCGAAAAACGCCGAGATATCACCGAACCCTGGAACTTCAGCTTCAGCAAGTACTTTGGCGACTCTCGGCTCGATATGCTTGATCGGCAAACACCAACAGCCATGTTCCGTCAGCCAATACCAGAGCGGATGGGGAGCTGTGGGTTCGGGATAGGTATCCGAGCGGGTCGGATGAACCAGCTTTACGGGCCGATATGTCAAATCATGGCAATCTGATCGGTTCCGAACTCTCTTTATAATGTTTAGTGTAAGTAAAGCTCTAAACTTTCGGGGTAAATGCGGCAGAAGCCACCATCCGGCAGGCAACTCCAAGTCGAAATACGGAGAAATTCTAGGTTGGGAGCGTGGCTTTTTACGTACGCTAAGTTGACAATAGCGCTGAAATGGCGCAAATACCCAACGGCGATAGGACGACAACCCTACCGGTAACTCTCGATGCATATCGGTTCCCGACGGAAACATGGATCGCCAACCCTTCGGAAGTTCGAGCCCAAGATCGGCGAGGTAGTTTGTATCGAGAACGTACTTGTCATCGACACCAACATCTTCGTCTACAACCACGAGCGTGCCGCGCTTGGCCCACGAACCTGACCGTGCGCGAAACTTCAGCCTCTGATTGTTCTTGACCAGTGACTCATCGATAAATGATCTGACAACATCCTTGGGGGCTGCCCCGAGACTACGCCAGAAATCATCCCAATTCTGCCCGTCGCTTGAGTTCTCCGCAGTTTCAAGTGCTTCCTCCAAGAGACTCAACCACGACTCTGGAGAGAATTCGCGCACTTCCAGATGGTCCACAAGAATTTTCTTGCATTTCGAATCGCAAACTATTTCGTCAGCGACCGCTACGAAACCGGGAGGAGCCTTCATTCCTGTCGCAATTATCGCCCTGGAAGGCGGCACTAATGCGCCATTCGCGGACGGGATCAATGGAACCTGTGGAAGACTCCAAATATTGTGGTCGCGCGCATTGGTCAGCAAATCGCCAACAAACCGCAACACTTGTTTCGCACGTTCCGTATGCAGGCTGCCGAGTGGCTCAAGCCATTCCTCGACCGATACCTTGAGCGGCACCGTCATATTTCGTCGTTCCGCCTCGTCGTACAGTGCATTGATACGTGAGAGGCGATTCTGGTATCGGTAACAATCCGGATGCAAATACTTTGCGCGAGTCGCCGACTCTGCCAACTTGCTCCAACGCGAGCATAGTTTCCTGTCTTCGATGAAGTGACGTTTTACGTCGACTGGCTTGCGCATCCTGCAATCGGCAACTGAAACAGATCTCGACTTCAGTATCCTGTCCCACAAAGCCCTGGCGAACGGGACTGCTATCTCATCCTGAGAATCGGGCTGGCGCGGAAAGGCACTCAATGGCGCCCCGTAGTCCTCGGCGGTAACTATGGCAGGCAATGACTCAGCGACAAGTTCCGCTGCCGACACCATGAGCGCGTTGTTCCAAGCGCCGCGAATGAGGTGAGTACGGTCGCTATTCAGTTTCCACGGCGCGTTCAGAATCCCGGTCGTAAGGTTGCGGGTTTCCGTCGGAAAGAACGCCCAGAACCTTCCAGCTTGTTCGCGCCCTCCCAGCGGTACTGCCCATGTCAGTGGAACCTCATCCCGCCTGTGGACGTGCGTGGCTTCCGAGAGCGCTTCGGCATCATTCACAGTTGCCCGTTTCGCAAAGACCTTCCATCTTGTCTCGGTGTTTCCGTCGTAAACAACAGACACGCCATCCTCGACTCGCTTGGCAACACGGCGAATGTCCTTGCCTTCAATCACGAATTCGATCTCGATATCCGCTGGAAGAAACAGGAGGAACGCGCCGGGAAACTCTTGGATCTCGTTTTCGACTCGCCGCGATACCGCAGGGTCGGGAATGGTTGCGGAAACTACCGTTTGCGCCCACTCGTATTGCCCGGCCGGTGATAGAGGGCTCGACGACGCATCGGGATCAAGCACTTCGGCAAGCCGCATCCCTGGCGCGCGTGCGTCATCGGGCAAGTCGAGGTGACGCCGGATACGAGCTCTACATGCATCTGGCTCGAAGCGAAGGCCAATGGAACGCGATACAATGTCGATGCAGCCGCCAAATTTGAGCAAGGATTTGAACCCGATCCCGAATCGGCCGATCTGATCGCCGCGCTTCGGCGAACTGCGCGCATTCAATAGGGCGTCAACCCCATCCTCATCGAGAGGCGCTCCAGTATTGGCTACCTCGAGCGATTCGTCGAATAGCGTGACCTGGATTCTTCCTGCGGCATGTCCAGCCTCGATAACCGCATCCGCCGCGTTCTGAATGAGCTCGTAAAGCTGTCGATAGGCGTATCCGCCTGACAGAACCTCGTTCTCGGTTTCAAAGTGCTCGCGAGCATCCCGCGGATGTGCTTCGTACGCACGAAGGCGACGATTGCACTGCTCCTCGACAAACTTCGTCAGCGCTAGATAACGTGTAGCTGCTGCACCCCCGTCCATGGTCACCTCAGCGGTATCGTGCAACAGCCGTATCGCCTCGCAATTCCGTCTGCAGGCACTATAGCCCTTCAAACGCGCTCTTGATGAGATCTCGTGCCAGCAGACGCTTTAGTTCCTGATCTTGAAAGGTTTGGATCCCGGCCTTCTGGTTATTCCAGAAGTACTCGTCGTTCTCCTTGCCATGCGGAGTCATCCAGGCGCCAGCAATATCATCCGCATCTACGTAGTCACCTTTCACGATTGTCGGGTTGGTTGCCGTTGCGAGAAGCACATTCACGGCCAACTCCGAACCGTCGAGGGTATCAGGCCATTGGATTCTCAGAAATCCAGTGCTGTCAACTGCAACACTTTCACCTATAGCAGAGTTCTGCTTCCCATAACAGGGCTCACGCGCGACTCGCTCAATCCAGTCGTTTCTTTTGCCTTCGGGCATCGGATGCTGGGGGCTTTCCAATGCTGCGACACATCCCCAACTTTTCGAAATTCGCTCGGAATTTTCTCCGCTTGCAGTTTCCGCCGTCCACAAAAACTCGGCTTCCGCGATCAGGTCTTGGGATTTACAAGGAACGACGATTCCGTGACCGTACTTCGCTTCGGTTAGTCCAGTGGAAAAAACCATCGTATAGGTGCACCCGCGCGATGCTGATAGCCGTCCGTAGCGAATCGGTACACGCACAGGTTGCGAGCAACTCATGTCCAAGCGTGTGTCGCGCCATGTACGCCTATGGCTACGACAATCCCAGTAAAGCGAGCCAATCAACAGCACGCCGATTCGCATTGCAGATGCCTCGTCCGTCGGATTTGTCGTCCTGTTCGGTCCTTGACGTTCGCTCGTGCAGATCGACGTTTCCGAGTATGCGTAGCGCCAGTCCACATAGACCGTCGGACCAAGCGTTTCCGTTCCGAGCCGCCTGAGCGACTTCTATTATTTCCTTGCGGTTATGTCTGATGCGCGCCGGGTCGCGACGACTACTCGTCCGCGATGCTCGCCGCGTGGGCGCGTGCCACCTGCGCAATCGCGCGTAACGCCTTGTTCACGGAGACGGGATCCTTGAACACTTCGGCTACATCCGGCTCCAGCAGCACGACATTCGTGCCGCGGCGATACGCCTGGTGGTGCTTGCCCCTGACACCGCCCGAGAAATCGTACTCCTCCCGCAAGGTGTCCGCGTCATCCTGTTTCATAGTCCCTGCGCTCTCCATGCGAAGCTGTCCTCGCACTTATGATCCGAATTCTGTCCTTGGCGCGTTCGACGTATGACACGACCAATATGCGCCCGCTCGCCGACAGCCCCATGCTCAGAAACCGATGTTCCGCGAGCGAATGATCCGGGTCCGACACGGTGATTTCCAGCGGATCGCCAAACACGGTGGAAGCTTCGGCAAAGCCCACTCCGTGCTTCCTCATGTTCTGCGCCTGCTTTTTCTCGTCCCATTCAAACTCCATACGGTCGTCCCTGTCCGGTGTTTTCCAGGAGATTCGGCCCTTTATGTCTTCCTGTCACCCCCGGGAGCCTGTAGTTGCGCCCGAACTGAACTCGACGGTTACGCCGCCATGACTTGCGGGCACGCATCCGGCTTGCCGTTCCGATCCCGATTACCGTATACGGCTTGAATCGGCGCACACTGAATCACGCCTGTGCACTGCATTATGCCACGGCATCAGGGCATTAGACGCGACCGCGGGAGGCACTGCAACGACACGCGTCGACGAACACGCATCGGCGATCCGCACCGGCAGTGTCCGGAACTGGCCACCCACAGGCCGCCGCAGTGCAGCGCTTGAGCACATCGTTCGCGCGGCTTATCCTGCCGCGTCCGTCCAGCCGGTGATTCGATCAGTGTCCAGCAGCAGCATCGCCTTTATCTTCCCGGGCCAGGGCTCGCAGTACCGGGGCATGGGCTCGGATCTCGTGGCCGAATTCCCGGACACGCGCGAGATCTTCGAGCGGGCCAGCGATGTCGTCGGCTACGACATGGTCGAGCTTTGTCTCGAGGATCCGCGCGACGAGCTCGACAGGACGCGGTTCACGCAGCCGGCACTGCTGACGCACGAAGTCGCATGCAGCGAAGCGCTCAGGAGCCTGATCGGCTCCGCGGCGAGCCCCGCGGTAGCGGCCGGGCACAGTCTCGGCGAGTACACGGCGCTCGTCTGCGCCGGGGCGCTGACGTTCGAGGATGCACTGCGGCTCGTCAGCGAACGCGGCCGCCTCATGGGCGAACTCGGTACGGGATCGATGCTCGCGACGACGCTCGATCGCGAAACGGCGACGGCGCTGGCCGACAGGCACTTCTGTGAAATCGCAGGCTGCAATCTGCCCGACCAGACGGTAATCGCCGGCCGCGGCCAGGATCTCGCCGCGCTGACCGAAGACATGGCGGGGGCGCACCCGCGCAAGCGCGCCATCCCGCTCAACACCGAAGGCGCTTTCCATACCTACTTCATGGTGCCGGCGGCGCAAGAGTTTCGCGGCGTACTCGAGGCGACCGATTTCGCCGGACTTGAGCTCGACGTGCCCTCGAACTACACGGGCACGCTGCACGTCGACGCGCCTGAAGCCATCCGCTCACGCCTGTTCTTTCAACTTTTCAACCCGGTGCTCTGGGTCGACTGCATGCGGGTGACCATCGAGTCCGGCGTCGACACCATCATCGAACTCGGCGGCGGCATCGGCAAGGGCGACGAGCCCGCGAGCAAGCGCCCGAACCTCGGCAGCATTGTCCTCAAATCATTGAAATCGGCTGGCGCTCAGGCAAAATACCTGCCCGCCATCAACGCGGCCGGTATCCACGCGGCGGCAAAATACATCGAGCAACGGCACACGGCTTAGCAAGGTAGCGCCGAGGTCGCGGCCCGCACGCCGCACCGCGCCGGTTCGGTCGGTCCAGCTTATCCGGAGAAGCGAGAACGAATATGGGAGCGTTCAAGGAACCCCACGGAGGGGAATTGAAGAACTGCTACTTGTCGGCGAACGCCGTCGCCGACGAGAGAGCGCACTCGCGCGAGCTGCCGTCCTGGGATCTCACGATGCGGCAGCTCTGTGATCTGGAACTCCTGCTCAACGGCGCCTTCTCGCCGCTCGACGGGTTTCTCGGCGAAGCCGACTACGACCGCGTCCTGGCCGAAATGCGGCTATCGAGCGGCGTGTTCTGGCCGATTCCGATCACGCTCGACGTGGACGAGCGCTTCGCCGAACCGCTCAGGGAAGGCGACACGATCGCGCTCCGGGACGCCGAGGGCGTTCTGATCGCCACGATGGAGCTATCGAGCATCTTCCGTCCGGACTTCGAACACGAAGCACGGTCGGTGTTCGGCACGGTCGACGACACGCATCCCGGCGTCAATCACCTGCTCAAGCGCACGCACGGCGTCTATCTGGGCGGACGCCTCAAGGGTGTCGAAGCGCCGACGCATTATGACTTCAAGCACCTGCGCGACGATCCGCAGGAGCTGCGCGATCGGTTCAGAAAGCTCGGCTGGCGGCGCGTGGTTGCGTTCCAGACCCGCAATCCCATGCACCGCGCGCACCAGGAACTCACGTTCCGCGCGGCGAAGGAAGCCGAGGCCAACCTGCTGATCCACCCGGTCGTCGGCATGACGCAGCCGGGGGATGTGGATCACTTCACGCGCGTGCGCTGCTACGAGCACCTGCTGCCGCATTATCCCGAGCAGACGACCATGCTGAGCCTGCTGCCGCTCGCCATGCGCATGGCGGGTCCGCGAGAGGCGGCCTGGCATGCCCTGATTCGCAAGAACTTCGGCTGCACGCATTTCATCGTCGGCCGTGACCACGCCGGACCCGGAGCAGGACGCGACGGCAAGCCGTTCTACGGTCCCTACGATGCCCAGCGCCTCATGACCGACTTCGAGAAGGAGCTCGACATCACGATGGTGCCGTTCAGAAACGTGGTCTACGTCGAGGATCGGGCGCGCTACCTGCCGCAGGACGAGATCCCCGAAGGCACACGCACGCTCGGCATCTCCGGTACCGAGCTCCGGCGGCGGCTGCGCGACGGTCTGGAAATCCCGGAGTGGTTTTCCTTCCCCGAGGTCGTTGCCGAACTCAGGCGGACGCATCCCCCGCGGCACCGGCAGGGGTTCACGGTGTTCTTTACGGGGCTTTCCGGCGCCGGGAAATCGACGGTAGCCAATGCTCTCATGGTCAAGCTCATGGAAATGGGAGGACGGCCAGTGTCCCTTCTCGACGGCGACATCGTGCGCAAGCATCTGTCGAGCGAACTCGGGTTCTCCAAGGAGCACCGCGACCTCAACATCCTCAGGATCGGCTACGTCGCGAGCGAGATTACGAAGAACCGCGGCATCGCGATCTGCGCGCCGATCGCGCCTTACGCCGAGACCCGCCGGCGCGTGCGTGAAATGATTGAGCCGCACGGCGGTTTCATCGAGATTCACGTCGCAACGCCGCTCGAGGTCTGCGAGCAGCGCGACCGCAAGGGCCTCTACGCGAAGGCGCGCGCCGGCCTGATCAAGGGATTCACCGGCATCAGCGACCCGTACGAGGTTCCCGAGAACGCCGAGATGTCGGTCGACACTTCCAACCTGACGCCCGATCTCGTCGCCCACCGCATCGTCATCAAACTCGAGAGCGCCGGCTTCATTCGCTGACGTCGCCTACAGCAAACTGCGCTGTTCGAACGGACGGCGGAACAGATCGGTCCTGAGCGCGGGCAGGCGCGAACCTTCCAGGCCGTGTCTGCGGCGGGCCAGCCTGAAGCGTTCGGCGACCAACTTCGCGTAGGGTCCCCGGCCCCGCATCCGGGTTCCCCATTCGGCCCGGTAGGCCTTGCCGCCATGCATGTCCCGAATCCGGTTCATCACGTGCCCGGCCTTGAGCGGGTAGTGTTCGGCGAGCCATTCGGCGAACAGATCCTTCACCTCGAACGGCAGCCGCAGCATGATGTAGTTCACCGACGCGGCGCCGGCGTCCGCCGCGCGGGCCACGACATCTTCAATCTCGTTGTCGTTGATGAAGGGAATCACCGGCGCGATCATCACGCCCACCGGTACGCCGGCGCCGGCCAGTTCGCGCACCATCCGCAGCCGCGCCCGCGGCGACGCGGTGCGCGGTTCGAGCCTGGCCTTGAGGCCGTCGTCCAGGGTAGTGACGCTGACGGCGACGCTCGCCAGTCCCATGGCGGCCAACTCGCCGAGCACGTCAAGGTCGCGCAGGATCAGCTTTCCCTTGGTGGTGATGCTCACCGGGTGACGGTATTCCAGCAGCGTTTCGAGAATCCGGCGTGTCACCCGGTGGCGCTTCTCCCCGGGCTGATACGGATCGGTGTTGGTGCCCATGGCGATCGTCCCGCAGCGGTAGCCGGGCGCCTCAAGCGCTTCCCTAAGCCTTGCCACCGGCTTGGTCTTGACGAATATCCTGGTTTCGAAGTCGAGTCCGGGCGACAGGTCCAGGTATGCGTGGGTGGGGCGGGCATAGCAGTAGATGCAGCCATGCTCGCAGCCCTTGTAGGGGTTGATCGACCGATCGAAGGGGATGTCGGGAGACCGGTTGGTGGCGATGATGTTCCTGGTGAGGTCCCGAAAGAACTCCGTGCGGGGATCGGGCGACGGGAATGCCTCGTCCGCCGGTTGTTCCCAGCCGTCGTCAAGGGCGACAGGGGTGGTCCTGTCGAACCTGCCCGCCGGATTCGAGACCGAGCCGCGTCCCTTGATGAAGCGTTTTTCGGTCAGTGGGGATTACTCGTAGCGCAGCGCCTCGATCGGGTCGAGCCGGGCCGCGCGGCGCGCCGGCCAGATGCCGAAGAAGAGGCCCACCCCGACACTGAAAACCGACGCCAGCACGATCGACTCGGGAGAGACGAAGGTCTCCCAGCCCGCGAACCTCGACAGCAGCGACGCCGCGCCGGCTCCGAGACCGACGCCGAGCAGCCCGCCGAAAACGCACAGCGTGACCGATTCGACGAGGAACTGAAGCAGGATCGTGCCTCGCGTCGCCCCGAGCGCCATGCGGATGCCGATCTCGCGTGTTCTTTCAGTCACGCTGACGAGCATGATGTTCATGATCCCGATGCCGCCGACGAGCAGACTCACGCCGGCGATGCTTGCGAGGAGCGCCGTGAACGTCTGCTGGGCTTCCTGCTGCGTGTCGAGGAATTCGCGCCGGTCGATGATCGCAAAATCGTTTGGCTGGCCCGGCAGGATCTTGTGTTCGCGCCTGAGCACACGCTCGATATCGACCATGGCGCGCTCGAGCTCGACGCCGTCGCGGACCCGCGCGCTGATGTTCTCGAGCTCCTCGCGGCCGAACAGCCGCTGTTCGGCCGTGCGCAGCGGCACGAATGCCATGTCGTCGGGGCTGCGGCTGCCGAAACCGCCGCCGATGCTCTCGAGGACGCCGACGACCTCGAACGGCTGACTGTTGATCGTGAGGCTCGCGCCGACCAGCGAATCCAGCTCGGCTTCGAGATCGGCCGGCACGTCGGAGCCGAGCACGACCACGCGGCGCCTCGCCTCGTCCTCCCCTTCCGAGAAGAAGCGCCCGGCCGCGAGCCCGTAGTTGAATACCTCGCCGTAGTTGGCCGTCGTGCCGGTCACCCTGACGTTGGTGTTGTTGTTGCCGAACTTGAGCTGGCCGCGGCTCTGAATCTCGGGCACGACCGCGTCGATGTACGTCGCGTCGGCCGCGAGCGCGAGCGCATCGTCGACCTCGAGCGTTGCCTGATCCCGGGATATGCCGCGCGTCAGGAACCGGGACGCGTTGACCGACAGGATGTTCGATCCCAACGCGGCGATCTGCTCGTCGATGCGCTGCTGGGCGCCGGCGCCCGCGGCCAGCATCGTGATCACGGCGCCGACGCCGATGATGATGCCGAGCATCGTGAGAATCGCCCGGAACAGGTTCGCATGGATCGACTGCAAGGCCACCCGCATGATCTCGCCGAACAGCATCTGCGCTCACCCTCCTGACCGGACCGGCCATGGACAATCAGTCAATACTCGATGTGAACGCGTTGCGCGTCAAGCGTTCGATACTGAAGTTTCCTGTAGCCGATCTGCCGACCCGTTCGATGCCGTTGCCCCCGCCCCCGGGCTCGTATAGATTTGCTTCGATCGAGCAAGCGCTCCAAGCACGAGTCCGGCAGCGATTCGATGACTCTTCGCGAACAGGTCGAGCAACTCCTGCCCGGATGGAAGCGCTGGTACCCGAGCCTGTTCGACGCGGCCACCGACCTTGGGCTGCTCAGGGCCCGGATCTGTCCGCCCGACTCCCTGCTGCTGAGCAAGCGGCATGCAAGCGTTCAAAACGCCGCGCGCGCGGCGCACCGCAAGCAATGGGGCGCTGCCGACGGATGAGGCCAGGTTGTAGAACCGCGCATCATCGCTAAAGCGCAGCGGGGTCTGGTGCAGGGTCAGGTGCATGCGGCCTGTGCATGCTGCGTCTTAAGTTTTTCTCATATCCTATTGTGAAATCGTTCTGAGCCACGCCTCCGGCGCACGCTGGCGCGGGTATAGAATTGGCGGTCCGGTGCATGTTGCGCGCGTGTCGCCACACGCAGAGTGTCGCCAATGCCACAGATGATCATCGCCAACCGGCTCGAAGACGGTCTTACGGTCTTTCTCGCCGACGGTCGACGCTGGGTCGAACGCATCGACGACGGCGTCCTCATCGAGGCGGATGCCGAAGGGGATCGACTCCTGGCGCTGGCGAAGACCGACGAGGACAACTGCATCGTCATCGATCCGTACCTGATCGAGGTGACGAGCGACTGCGGCCGGCTGCGGCCGGCGGTATACCGGGAAGAGATCCGCGCCTTCGGCCCGTCCGTACGAACCGACCTCCTCGCGGCAGCGCCCGGCGAGTAAGACCAATGTATCGATACGACGAATTCGACCACAAGCTGGTCGCCGAGCGAATCGCGCAGTTCCGCCGCCAGGTGGCGCGGCGCCTGTCCGGCGAACTCAACGAAGACCAGTTCAAGCCGCTGCGCCTCATGAACGGGCTGTATCTGCAGCTTCACGCCTACATGCTGCGCGTCAATGTCCCCTACGGCACGCTGTCGTCCCGGCAGATGCGCACGTTTGCGCACATCGCACGGACCTACGACCGCGACTTCGGTCATTTCACGACCCGGCAGAACATCCAGTACAACTGGGTCAAGCTCGAGGACACGCCGGATATCCTGGCCGACCTCGCCGAGGTCGAAGTGACCGCGATCCAGTCGTCGGGCAACTGCGTGCGCAACATCACTTCGGATCAGTACGCGGGCCGCGCGAAGGACGAGCTCGCCGATCCGCGCCTGTATTGCGAACTCCTGCGCCAGTACTCCGTGCTTCACCCGGAGTTCTCGTATCTGCCGAGGAAGTTCAAGATCGCGGTCACGGGTTCGCCGAACGACCGCGCCGCCGTCGCCGTCCACGATATCGGCCTCAGGATGCACGCCAACGACGCCGGTCAGATGGGCTTCGAGGTGCTCGTCGGCGGCGGTCTCGGCCGGACTCCCTGGATCGCCCACACGATTCGCGACTGGGTGGCGCCCGAACACATCCTGTCGTACGTCGAGGCGATCCTGCGGGTCTACAACATGCACGGGCGCCGCGACAACATTCACAAGGCGCGGATCAAGATCATCGTCAACCAGATGGGCATCGACCGCTATCGCGAACTCGTCGACGCCGAGTGGGAACGTATCCGGGATGGCGCGCTCAAGGTCCCGAGCGAGGAAATCGAGCGTATCGAAGCCTACTTCGCGCCGCCCGAATACGAGACTCTCGAGGATTTCACGGCCGAACTCGACGCGCTGAGAGGCGCCGATGCGGATTTCGATCGCTGGCTGAGCGGCAATGTCGACGAGCACAAAGTGCCGGGCTATGCCATCGTCAACATTTCGCTCAAGCCGCCCGGCAAGGCGCCCGGTGACATCACCGCCGACCAGATGGACGCTGTCGCGGATCTCGCCGACCGCTACAGCCTCGGCGAGATCAGGGTCAACCATCGCCAGAACCTCGTGTTCGTCGACGTCAAGCAGAACGAGCTTTACGAACTCTGGCATGCGCTTGCAGCGCTCGAACTCGCCACGCCCAACATCGGCGCGCTGACCGACATGATCTGCTGCCCGGGGCTCGACTTCTGCGCGCTCGCCAACGCACGCTCGATTCCGATCGCTCAGGACATCAGCAATCACTTCGTCGACGTCGACCGGCTCGCGGCGATCGGCAACTTCACGATCAATATTTCAGGCTGCATGAACGCCTGCGGCCACCACCACGTTGGGCACGTCGGGATTCTCGGCGTCGACAAGCGCGGCAAGGAGTTCTTCCAGCTCACGCTCGGCGGCTCGTCGGACCAGAACGCGTCGCTCGGCGACCGCCTCGGGCCGGCCCTGCCGCAGGCTGACGTGCCGATCGCGATCGAGAGCATCGTCGAGGTGTACATGGACCTGCGCGAAGAAGGCGAACGCTTCCTCGACACCTACCGGCGAGTCGGCATCGCGCCGTTCAAGGAAGCCGTGTACGCAGTCAAAAAGGCCGCATGACGAGCCTCGTCAAGAACAACGCGCTCATCGAGGATCCATTCACGTACGTGCCCGAAGGCGGCGAGATTCCCGCCGAAGGCCCGGTCATCGTGCATCTCGATCAATGGCGAACCCACGGCGAGGAGCTCTCGCGGCGCGGGACAGCGCTCGGCGTGCGCCTCAGGAGCGACGAATCGCCGGAACTGATCGCGGACGATCTCGACCGGCTCGCCGTCGTCGCGCTCGAATTCCCGGCTTTCCGGGACGGCCGCGCGTACTCATACGCGCGCATGCTGCGCGAGCGCTTCGGATTCGAGGGCGAGCTGCGCGCCGTCGGCGACGTCCTGCGCGAACAGTTGCACTTCATGCTGCGCACGGGATTCAACGCCTTCGAACTCGACGGCGACGACCCGCTCGGCCAGATCCGCGCGGCAATCGACGACTTCACGGTCTGGTACCAACCGACCGGCGACGGCCGCGAGACGGCCCTGCAACGCCGCCACGGCAGCAACTGACGGCCCGGCAGCCCACTCGCTGCCCTACTTCAACCGCCCCCACAACCCCACCGCGGACCAAGGGAAGGCGTATGACCCGGCGCTTGAGACCCTCGCGCGCAGGGATGCGCGCGCGGAGCGTACAGGGATGTATTCACCGCGTGTCTCAAGCGCCGGGTCATACGCCTTCCCGCACCCCGCTACTCCCCCAGAACGCGCGCCTGATTAGCTTCGTGCGCTTCGGTCCAGAGCCCCGCTTCGCGGAAATAGCGCACGGCGCCCGGATGGTAGGGGTGCAGATTGTCCGCCGGCGCCACGGCCTCGGCCGTGGTCGTGCTCATCTGCACATAGGTGCTGCGCAGCTCTTCCCAGCTCTCGTGAATCGTCCTGATGATCCGATAGGCCTCGTCGTCGGACATGTGGATGCCGGTGTTCAGATAATCCGGGACCCAGGAGACCCGCGTCGGACCTTCCACACCTGGAGTCGTCTCGTCGGGCAGCACGGTGACGATGCGCACGCCCGGCATCGTCTCCGAAAGCCGCGCTTCGTCCTGCCCCATCGTCAGGTAACGTATTCCGCCGGGCAGCGTGGAATCGACCTGCAGGCTCAGGGCGGTATTCATCCCCGTAGGCACCGCATCGGCGCGACCCTCCGTGAGCATGCGCATGGCTTCGGGCAGACCCGCGACGGTCATTGACTCGACATCGTCAACGGTCAATCCGCCCGTCGCCAGGATGCCGCGATGCAGTTGCTCGAGCGCCGCATTCGCGCGAAATGTCACCGCGACGCGCTGGCCGCGCAGATCCTCGATGGAGCGCAAGCCGGAATCCGCACGCACCATGTACATGATCCTGAGCGGAAACATCATCCCGAGCAGCCGCAGGTTCGGCATGGCGTTCTCGTAGGGCGGCAGACCGCGATAGGCGACGTACGAATCGATACCGGTGTTGAGCCCCAGCGCGATCTCGCCGCGGTGCAGCATCGGCAGATACACGGAGGAGCCGGAAAACGGCCGAATCGTCGCGCGAACACCCAGATCTTCCTGCAGCACTCGGGCGAGGCCGCCTGCGACCGTAAAAACGTGAGTTCCGGCCGGATTCGATGCGATCGTGAGTTCGCGGAAACCGCCTGCGGCGGAGGTATCCGTACCCGGACCCGGCGCCTGCCCACAGGCGCAGAGAACGGCAAACGCGGCCCAGACGGCCGCTCTGGCGAGCATCGGCGGGAATTTCCCGGGCGCGTTCATCCGCGCAGACTATCCCGTTTCGGGCCGACTTGAAACCGCGGCCGGGGCTCCCGAGCGATCAGCCCGCGATCGGCTCGAGCCTCGGGAACTTGACGACCGTGCCCGGCACGACGAGATCGAGATCGAGATCCGGGTTGTACTGGCGCAGCAGCCACACGGGCACCCGATACCGGTTCTGGGCCAGCAGCCACAACGACTCTCCGGACCGGATGACGTGATCCTCGACGTTGGCGATGCGCCAGGCGGCGAAGAACGACTCCTGCAGCGCCTGCTGCCAGGCGACCCTGCGTTGCTCGAAGACATCCGGATCGACGGTGGAAAAGTCGAGCCTGATGCGATTGCCGAGCATCACGGCCTGCCCGAACCTCAACCCGTTGATGTCGCGCAGACGCTGGGTGCGGATTTCGAGCCAGTCGGCATAGTGACCGAGCGTCTCGCGCGCCTGCACTTCGATCGTGCCGTCGGCGGCGACGGCGTAGTCGCTCGGGTCCGCCGCGAGCGTGGCCTGCAGGCTGTCGAGCGCATTGCTCGCGGCCTCTTCGTCCGCATCCGAGTCAAGCGCGGCGAGGATCGGCGGACCGACGAACTCCGGCGACTCCAAATCGGCAGGCGCGGCGGCCGCCGCGACCTCGATTTCGGCCGCTGCGACAATCGCCACGGGATCGGACTGCGCTGCCGCGTCGGCCGGCGCCGGTCCGCCCTCCTCCTCCGCCGCCGCGACGACAGCGAGCGCCGGCGGCTCGGCCGCCGAATCGGCAGTCGGAATCCTGAGCGCCTGCCCGGGAAAGATCAGATTGCTGTTGCTGACGCCGTTGAGCCGCGACAGCGCCGTTGCGTCGACGCCGAACGTTCTCGCGATACGATCGATGCTGTCCCCGCGGCGCACGATGTACTCGCCGCCGGCCGCTTGCGGCGCGCTCGCCGCAGCCGCCCCGGACGGCGGTGAACTTGCCGCCAGCACGGGCGCCTGCGACGCCGTGGCGTCGGTCGGCAGCGTGAGGAGTTGCCCGGCGCGGATGAAATTGCGGTTGTTCAGGCCGTTCATCCTGACGAGCGCGGCGAGACTCACGCGGTACTGTGCGGCGATGCCCGACAGCGTCTCGCCCCTTGACACCCGGTGATACTCGTCGGGCCGCTGGGCCGCATAGCGCGCTTCGGGCGGCAGGCTCGCGAGCAGCGTGCGCGGGTCCGCGTCCGGCGTTCTCGGCAGGCGCAGTTCGAAACCGCGCGGAACGTACTTGTCGCCCTCCCATACGGTGTCCGCAAGCGCCGGATTCAAGCGCCTGAGATCGGCGAGGCCCATGTTCAGCGCCCGGCTCAGGTCGCGCGCTTGCACATAGTCGGGCAGGCTCGCGAGCACGAGGTCGGCCGGGGGATCGAATTCGATCGGCCCGAAGTAGCGCTCGGCATTGGTGTCGACCTCGAGCGCCGCGAGAAAGGCGGTATAGAAGTTCCGTGAAGCGAAGCCGAAGCTGCGGCCGTTGTATTCGCGCACGATCGCGTCGATATCGCGCGTGCCTACCTGTCTGACGGCGCGCCGCATCCCGCCGAGCCCGTGGTTGTACGCGGTCAGCGCGAGCGGCCAGGTCTGAATGACGGCGTAATTGTCCTCGAGCAGCCGTGCGGCGGCATGGGTCGACAGGAACGGATCCCGGCGCTCGTCGACGATGTGATCGATGCGCATGTAGCGGCGTCCGGTGGAGCGCGTGAACTGCCACATGCCGGCGGCGCCCGCGTGCGAATAGGCGGTCGGATCGAACGACGACTCGACGTGTGGCAGCACGGCCAGCTCACGCGGCAGCCCCCGGTCGTCGAGGACCGCTTCGATGTAAGACCGCCATCGGCCGGAGCGGACGAGGCCGGCGCGGAAGCGGTTCGCCTGGCCGAGCTGGAAGCGCAGCCGCCCGGCCGCCGCCCGGAGTTCGGCGTCGCTCACGTCGGCAGGCCACAGCGCCAGCACGCGGGCTTCTTCCGTACTCAGGCCCGTGCGCTTGCCGCGCCCGAGCGCGGTCAGGATCTCGCGATAATGTTCCGTCCGGTTGCGGACGATCCTGCGCCGTTGCGCGGAACTCGAGGAGACATCGACGGATTCGTAGACGACGGCCAGATTTTCGGTGTCGTGAATGAAGCCTTCGTCGGTTCTGATCTCGGTGTAGACGCGGGTCCAGAACTCGACGGCGGGAACGAGTTCGGCGGGCTTCGGGAAATCTGCGCCTGCGTCCTGTGCCGATGCGACGCCAATGGAAACCGACCCCGCCAACAGCGCCATCGCGACGATGGCCACTCTCGTCATCTGAACCTCCTCCCCCGCCGAACTGCGCCGCCCGGCGTCCGCCTGCAACAGCCCCCATGCATCGAACCGGTGGCACGGTATGCTCTCGCGCAATGTCGGACACATGAACGCTTCCGGGAGACTATAACGTTTCCACGGGCTTGGCCACTGGTTTTCGGGCGCGACCTGAAGATGCGCATGCCCGTGGCAGCTCGTGCGCCGCCGCAGCCGGAATGTTGGGCACGCTGGCGCAAACCCGGACCGCAATACCGGCTCACTCGGGCTTTCGGGCCAGAAAACAGTAAAGCGGGGTGAATATTCCCGACTTGCCGCCCGCGACATAGGCGTCGGCCGTTCGATCCATCAGGCGGACAACGTTGACCGAGCCTCTCGGAAAATACCTGAACGCCTCCGCGAGCCTGAGCGCGCCGATCATCGCCTTCCGGCCCAGCGGCGTCCTGCGAAACGCGCTGCGCAAGGTACCGCGCTGCCCCTCCATGGGCTGGTACCACGGCGTGCTCGGGCCGTCCTGGAGGTCCATGTCCGCCGCTTCGACGATCCGGAAGCCGACGGCTTCGAGAGCGCGGTTCACCTCCGTGAACGTCGCGATGTCGCGTAGCGCGATTCCATGCATGAGGTCTTTCTTCAGGGCCCGGTGATGACCGTTGTCGGGATCGAACTTCCCGGTCATGCACATCTCCTGGCCCCAGAACAGCGCGCCCGGTTTAAGTACGCGCCAGATTTCCGCGAACGCCCCCTGTTTGTCGGGAGCGTGGCAGGTCGACTCGATCGCATACCCCGCATCGAAGCTGTCGGAGTCAATGGCGCTCATGTCCATGAAGCTGCACTTCATGTACTCGGCCATTCGGTCGAGGCCCGCCTCGACGTTCAGTCGCTTCGCCTTTTCCAGTTGCCCCGCGTTGTTGTTGATGCAGAACACCCTGGCGCCGGATTCGCGGGCGACCCGGCGCATCGGACCGCCCACTCCACACCCGACATCGACGACGGTCATTCCCTCTCGCAGTTGCAGACGTTCGATCATCACGCGCTGATGACGGACGATCGAGTCCTCCAGCGTCTCTCCGGGTCGCAACGGCGCGAAGTGCAGCGACTCGTTCCAGCCGAACTGCATGAATTCGCCGCACAGGTCGTAGTAGTCGTTGACCGTCTCGGTATGGTCGTAGTCAACATGCGCGTCACGCCGTTGACTGGTGTCGAGCCAGCGGGCGTAGCGCGCCAGGCGGCCTTCGACGTTCGAACCGCGGTAGGCGTTCCAAACGTTTCTGGAGAGGCGGATCAACGTCGCGGGTTCCCTGGAGTTACGCGGCGGCGCCGTCGGGAGCGCGCCGACCGATCAGGCCCAGGCGTATCGAATACAGGGCGGGCACGAGCAACATCAGGATGGCCGTGGTGATCGCGATACCGAAACCGAGCGACGCGGCAAAGGGACGCAGGTACTGCGCCTGGATGGCTTGTTCCAGAATGAGGGGCGTGAACCCGAGGAAGGTGGTCACCGACGTCAGCATGATCGGCCTGAAGCGCCCCTTGGCGCCCTCGATGATCGCGGTCCGCGCGGGCGCGCCCTCGTGCAGTCGCTGATCGATGAAGTCGATCATGACGAGCGAATCGTTCACGACGACTCCGCTGAGCCCGAGGATGCCGAGGATGGCCGTGGTCGTGAAGTCGATTCCCAGTACCAGGTGACCCAGGATCACGCCGACGATTCCGAACGGAACGACGGCCATGATGATGAACGGCTTGGTGTAGGAACGAAGGGGAATCGCCAGCAGGGCGTACATGATGAGCAGGGCGATTGCGAAACCGCGATAGAGCGAGTCCAGGGAATCGAGCTGCTGTTGCTGTTCGCCTCCCATGGTGTACGTCAGGTCGGGGTTCGCGGCGACGAGTTCCGGCAGTATCGCGCTGGTCAACAGGCCGTTGGCCTCGCTGCCGGTGATGACGGACAGGTCCACATCGGCGGTAACCGTGACGACTCGCTGACCGTCCCTGCGACTGATGACCGGAGCGGCAACGCCCGTGTTCAGCGCGGCGACCTGGCCAAGCGGGACTTCTCCTCCCCCGGGCGCGCGAATCCGGTATCCCTCGACATCCGTGATCGAGCCGCGCTCATCGGCGGGCAGGCGCGCGAACACCCGCACCTCGTCCCGGCCTCTCTGCACGCGATCGGCCTCGGCGCCAAAGAACGCGGCGCGCGCCTGCAGCGCCACCGTTTCCTGAGTCAGCCCGAGCGTCCGCGCCTCGGGCCGCAGGGCGAGTTGGATCTCCTTGACTCCCGGCGTGTGATCGGAGCGCACGTCGAACACCCCCTCGATGCCCCGGAGGCTGTCCACCAGCGCGCTTGCGATCCCGGGCAGGCGTTCCGAATCGGGGTTCGAGAGAACGACTTCGACGGGGTTACCCAGATCGACGACCTCGCCGCTGAAGGTAATGCCGCGCACATGCGGCAGGATGCCGACCTCTTCGCGCCATGCCTGCACGACTTCGCCGGTTGAGAGCTCCCGCTGCTGCGCGTCCAGCAGCTTGAATTCGATGGCGGCGATGTTGGCCTGAGCATTCTGCGTGGGCTCCGGGGTGAGTCCCCCGCCCTCGCGGCGCGGTCCCTCGCCAACCGTCACCGTGACTCCTGACAGCAAGGGCGGCGCGTCGTCGGGCCGGCCGCTCGACAGCCGCTCGATGACCCGGTGACCGGCGGCCTCCAGTTCCCGCGCAACCTCCAAAGTCCTTGGCGCGGACGTGCCTGCCGGCATTTCGAGACGGGCCGTCACGAAGTCGCCCTCCACGGCGTCGGCGAAGGTCGACGTGACGATACCGGCCGGCAACAGGGAGACGCTGACGATCAGAAGTGCGACGCAGCCCGCGATCGTGATCGCGGGTTGAGCGGTCGCGAACCTGAGCGCCCTATCCAGGGGACCGTTCACGAAGCGGCCTAGTTGGCGGTCGACCTGGCCCTTGATCCGCGCAAGCGCCCTGTCCAGGCTGTTGGACGGCGCCCATTCGGGACCATGCATGTGGGACAGGTGATTTGGCAGGATCAGCAGCGATTCGAACAGGGAGATCAGCAGCATGGCGATGACCATGATCGGCAGGGCCCGCCAGATCTCGCCGATGCCCCCGGGCACGAAGAACACGGGGGTGAACGCCACGATCGAGGTCAGGACGGCGAAGGTCAACGGAATCTTGATGCGTCGAGCGCCGCGAATCGCGGCGAGCACCCCCGGAGTGCCCCGCATGCGCTCGAGATGGATCTGTTCCGCCACGACGATGGCGTCGTCGACGATGATGCCGATGGCGAGCACGAACACGAACAGGGACACCGTGTGGAGCGCGACGTCGAGCGCCAGCATCACCGCCAGAACGCCCACGAACGCCGTGGTCAGGCCGACGACGACCCACAGCGCGAGCCGGATGTCCAGAAACAGGGCCAGCGAGACGAAAACGAGCAGCAGGCCCATGCCGCCGTTCTTCAGCAGCAGTTGAACGCGCTCGGCGTACGTCTGCGATTCGTCGTTCAGGATGTCCAGTTGCACGCCTTCGGGGAGCGACGGGACGATGACATTGGCGACATGTTCGTGGACGGCCGTCGCGACCTCCATCACATGCTCGCCCTCGACGCGGGAAACTTCCACGAATGCAGCCGGCCGGTCCTGGTGGCGGACGATCAGGTCCGCATCCTCGAAACCGTCTCGAACCTCGGCGATGTCGCCCAGGCGCACGATCGTGCCGTCGCCGCGGCTGAGCACGATGATGTCCTCGAAATCCCGTTGAACGTAACGCTGACTGAGGGAGCGAATGCGCACCTGCTCCTGCGCCGTGCTTATGCGGCCGGCGGGAAGGTCGCTGGAGCTGCGGCGCACCGCGGCGGCGATGTCGTCGAGCGTAAGGCCCAGCGCCTGCAGCCGGTTCATCGGGACTTCAATGGAGATCTCGTAATCCCGCACACCGCTGGTCTCGACCAGCGATACGGTTGGCAGGGACGCGAGCTCATCCTCGATCTGGTAGGCGAGTTCCTTCAGCGAACGTTCCGGAATGTCGCCGTAAACCACCAGTCGGATGATGCTTTGCCGACTGGTCATTTCCGTGATTTCGGGGCGCTGTGCGCCGGCCGGAAACGACTGGATGCGGGAGACCGCCGATTCGATCTCGTCCAGCGCCTGGGGAATGTCGGTACCCGACTGCACTTCGATCCTGACCGAGGCGATCCCCGGCGCGGCCAGGGATTTGACCGCAATGACATCGTCAAGGGAACTGACCTGCTCCTCGACCTTGACGACGATCGACTCCTCAACTTCCTCGGGCGTGGCGCCGGGATAGGCGATCAAGACTTCGATGTGGTTGAAGCGGAGCGTTGGCCAGGATTCGCGCTCCAGCCCAGACAGCGACACGAGACCAGCCGCCAGGATCGCGAACATTGCCAGGTTGGCGGCGACGCCGTTGCTCGCCATGTAGGCAATGGGTCCGCGGGGCTCCCCGGAATAGTCGTCGTTGCGACTCATGGTCCCTCGGCAGTCTCCACGGGCGGGCATTCTAGCACCCGGTACGGCGGCCCGCCGGACACCGGAATCCGATCCCCGGCGCGGCCTGGAACGCCTGTTGCGTCAAGAAGCCGCGGGTTCATGACTTCCCGCCCCGCGTGAGTTCGCGGACGATCGCGGCGTGCTCCGGATACTCGGCCAGCAGGATCTCCGCCGGCGGCATCTCGAAGTCGTCGAACTCGAAGCCCGGGGCCACAGTGCAGCCGCCGAACGCCCAGCGCGCGTTCGCCGCGAGGCGCGCGGCCTGCCAATGTCCGGCCGGAACGAGCGCCGTCGGCTCGCCGCGGTCGAGATCCGTCGTGAGCAGCCGACTGCCATGGCTGCGCCCGGCATCAATGGTGTGCAGCTCGAGCGGGCCGCCCGCGTACAGGTGCCAGAGTTCGTCCGTCCAGCGGACCCGGTGAAAAGCGGAGAAATCGTTTCCGCTCAGCAGGAAGTAGATCAGCGTGCCGCCGCAGCGGCGGTTCGCCTGCCCGGCGGGTACGGCGGAGTGCTCGACCGCAAGCGGCGATCGCCAGACTTCGCGAAACCAGCCTCCCTCCGGATGCGGCGTCATGCCGAATCGTTCGACGATGCGCCTTACGTCCTCATCCATAAGGCGCCTACACTATCATGAGAGTGAGAGCGGCCAACAAGGGTGGGAGGAGCCATGTCCATGAGTACACGGTCGACGCGGCGCCGGATGCTGAAGGCGGCGCTGGCCGCCGGGATCGTCACTGCCGTGCCGTTCGGCCGCCTTGCTGCGCAGTCCGGCGCGCTCGACGACCGGGTCGAGTTCCGGCGGCTCGTCGCCGCGAACCGGATCCTCGCGAACGAGGGTGTCGTCGATGCCTTCGGACATGCGAGCGTCCGCGACCCGCGCGATCCGGCGCGCTACGTCATGTCGCGCTCGCGCAGCCCGGAACTTGTCGAATCCGGGGACCTGATGCTGTTCGAATACGACGGCACGCCCGTGGGGGGCGACTCCCGGCGGCCGTACGGCGAACGAATGATTCATGGAGCCATCTACGAGGCGCGCGATGACGTCAACGCCGTCGTCCACAACCACGCCTACGGACTCCTGCCGTTTGCGATCACCGGCGTGCCGCTCGTGCCCGTCGTGCACACGGCATCGGTGATCGGTCCGGAGATTCCGGTCTGGGATATCGGCGAGCGATTCGGCGCCACCGACATGCTCGTACGCAACATGGAACAGGGCCGCGACCTGGCCGCGACGCTCGGCGACAACACCTGCCTGCTCATGCGCGGCCACGGCGCCGTCGTCACGGGCGCCACGATCCAGGAAGCCGTCGTTGCGAGCGTCTACCTGCAGGTCAACGCCGACGTGCAGCTCAGGGCTCTGTCGATCGGCGAGCCGAAGGCGCTCGGCGCGGAGGAGATCGAGCTGTCGCGCGCGACGCAGTTCTCGCCGCTCGGCCTCGATCGCGCCTGGGAGTACTTCTGCGCCCGCGCCGGCGTCGAGCCGGAGTAAACGCCCCAGCCGCCAGCCCCCGCCGCGCGCACCGGGAGGACTTCGGAGGCGGTCGCCCTGGCCGCATCGCCCGCGTCGAATCAAGGCCGGGATCGGTTACACTACATCGCTGCAATTTCAACAACTCGGGGGAATACAGATGAGACTTTTCAAGTCAATCGTGTGCTCGCTTGCGGTGGCCTTGCTCGGCCTCGGCACGGCCGCCGCGCAGGACTCGACCATGAGCTTCTTCATCACGAGCGAAGGCCCCGGTGACGGCGCAAATCTCGGCGGACTCGAAGGCGCCGATGCGCACTGCACGAGCCTCGCCGAAGCCGCCGGGGTCGCCGGCAAGACATGGCGCGCGTATCTGAGCACCAACGCCGCCGACGGCGGGACCGCCGTCAACGCCCGCGACCGCATCGGCGCGGGACCCTGGTACAACGCCAACGGCGTCATGGTCGCCGAAAGCGTCGACGACCTGCACAGCGACAACAACCAGCTCAGCAAGGAAAACTCGATCAGCGAATCGGGCGGCGTCATCAACGGGCGCGGCGACTCGCCGAACATGCACGACATCATCACCGGTACGAACAGCGACGGAACCGCAGCCGACGCGACCTGCGGCAACTGGATGAGCAGCGCCGGCGACGGCAGCGCGATGGTCGGTCACCACGATCGGGAAGGCGGCGGGCCGGATCCGACCTCGTGGAACGCTTCGCACCCGTCGCGCGGCTGCGGTCAGGCGGACCTGCAGGGCACCGGCGGCAACGGTCTGTTCTATTGCTTCGCGACCGATTGAACGCATCGCCGTCGGCGCGCAACGCGGAGGCGAATCGCTAGCCAGACGCGGTGTTGCGCGCCGTCGGGCACGGTAGCGCCTAAGAAAACGGCACAAGGCCCATGGCGTCCATCAGCCCAGACAGCCCGGATCGACTTCCGGAGTTCGCGGACGAGTTCGAGTACCAGCACGGCTTCGGCAACGAGTGCGAGAGCGAGGCGTTGCCCGGAGCCTTGCCGGTCGGACGAAGGTCGCCGCAGCGGCCGGCCTACGGGCTCTATGCCGAGCAACTCAGCGGTGCGGCGTTCACGGCTCCGCGCGCAAACAACCGGCGCAACTGGTTCTATCGCATCCGGCCTTCCGTCAGGCACGGCAGCTTCGAAGCGCTGCCGGACGGCCTGCTGCTGACGAGCCCGATTCAGGACGCCCGGCCACCCGCGGCGCAGCTTCGCTGGAACCCGTTCCCGATTCCTGTGGCGCCGACGGACTGGGTCGACGGGCTCGTGACGCTCGGCGCCAACGGCGACGCGCGGCTGCAGATGGGGATCGGCATTCACCTGTACCTCGCGAACGAGTCGATGACCGACCGCTTCTTTTTCAATGCCGACGGCGAACTGCTCATCGTGCCCCAACAGGGCCGGCTGAGGCTGCACACCGAGTGCGGCGTGCTGCAGGCCGCGCCGGGCGAGATCGCCGTCGTGCCGCGCGGCATGGTGTTCCGCGTCGTGCTGCTCGACGGGCCGTCGCGCGGCTACGTCTGCGAGAACTACGGCCAGCCGTACACGCTGCCGGAGCGCGGGCTCGTGGGCTCCGACGGCTTCGCGAACGAGCGCGACTTCATGGCTCCGGTCGCCGCCTTCGAGGATCGCGAGGGCGATTTCGAACTCGCCGCGAAGTATTCCGGCCGGCTCCACGCCTGTCGAATCGATCACTCGCCGCTCGACGTCGTCGCATGGTGGGGCAACAACGCCCCCTACAAGTACGATCTCGCACGCTTCGCGGTCGTCAACACGGTCAGTATCGACCATCCGGACCCTTCGATCTTCACCGTGCTGAACTCGGAGTCGCACACGCAGGGCGTCGCCAATGCGGATTTCGTGATCTTTCCGCCGCGCTGGCAGGTCGCGACCGACACGTTCAGGCCGCCGCCCTATCATCGCAACGTCATGAGCGAGTTCATGGGGCTGATCCACGGGCAATACGAATCGCGGCCGGAAGGCTTCCTGCCGGGCGGCGCGACCCTGCACAACTGCATGTTGCCGCACGGGCCGGCAGCCGACGTTCACGCGAAGGCTTCGCGAGCAAAGCTCGCGCCGACGTATCTCGACGACACGCTCGCGTTCATGTTCGAGTCGCGCTACCTCATTCAGCCGAGCCGGCACGCGCTCGAGGCGCCGGAACTGCAGGCGGACTATGCGGACTGCTGGGCGGGCCTGCCGAAGCATTTCACGGGCAGTCCCGGGAGCGGCCCCCGATGACGCCCGGCAGCTTGTCGCAGCAGCTTCGCGCCGGGCCGAAACCCGCAGCGCGGCTCTCGCGGCGCGTTTCCCGACTGCAGGGCGCGACGCGCGCGGCGTTCGTCCTGCTCGGACTGGTCTGGACCGCACAGCCGGCGGCGGCCCAGGACGACACGCAGTACCGGCTCAAGCTCAGCGACTACAGCCCCCCGGTACACCACCAACACGGCGTCATCTTCACCAACTGGGCCAATGAACTTGCAGAACGCTCCAACGGCCGCCTCGTGGTCGACCTGTACCCGTCCCAGCAGCTCGGCAAGCTCAGCCAGCAGTACAACCTAGCGCGCCGCGGCGATGTCGATATCGCCTTCGTGCTGCACGGCATACCGGCCGGACGCTTTCCGCTCACCGAACTTGCCCACCTGCCGATGCTGTTCGAAAGCTCCGAGCAATCGGCGCAAGTGCTCATGGATCTCGTGCCGGACTACCTCGCGGCCGAACATCGCGGCGTCAGGATCCTCTACATGTTCGGTCACGCGCCAGGTTCGATCTACACGGTGACGCGGCCCGTGCGCCGCCCGGAGGACCTGCGCGGACTGCGCATCCGGCACCCGTCGTCGGTCGTCGGCGAGACCCTTCGCATCTGGGGCGCTTCGCCCGCGGGAATGCCGGTCGGCGAGATCGCGAGCAATCTCGACAAGGGCGTCATCGACGGGCTCGTGATGCCCTACGACGGCATCTTCGGATTCAGGCTCGCGCCCTTCGTCAGTTACGCGACCGAGATCTTCAGCTACGTCGCGACGTTCGCCGTCGTCATGAACGAGCAAAGCTACGCGAACCTGCCGCCCGACCTGCAAGGCCTCATCGACGACACGACCGGGAAACGCGCGGCGCGCGAGGTCGGGGCAGCCTGGGATGCGGTCGAGGTGCCGGGCCGCGAATTCACCCTCGCGAGCGGCGTCGAGATCATTTCGCTCAGCGAAGCCGAACGGGCCGTCTTTGCCGAGGCTGCCGCGCCGCTCGTCGAGCGCCGCATCGCGGCCGCCGAAGCCATGGGCCTGCCGGCGCGCGAGTACATCGCCCGGCTGCGCGAACTCGCCGAGCAGTACTGATCGTTGCGCGGATGAATGTGCTGACCCGGTTCCTTGCGGCGCTGCGCGCCCTCGCCGCAGTTGCGCTGCTCGCCATGATGCTCGTGACAATCGTCGACGTCACCATGCGCATCGTCCTCAACGAACTCGTTCTCGGGGCCGTCGAGCTCGTGCAGCTCGCGCTCGTCGCCACGGTCTTCCTCGCGCTCCCCGATACGCTGCTGCGCGGCGAACACATCACGGTCGACGTCGTCGACCAGTCGCTGTCGCCAAAGGCACTGGGCCGCCTGCGGCGGATCGCGGCAATCGCGACGGCGCTGCTCGTGGTCGTTCTGGCCTGGCGGACGATCCCGCCGGCGCTCGACACGATCGAGATCGGGGACCTGACGACGGACCTGCAGATCTCTCTCGTGTGGTATTGGCTGCCCCTGGTCATCGGAGCCGTCGCGGGCGCAGTGGCCGCCACCGTGTATGCCGTGCGCGAGTTTGCAGGCCGGTCGGCCGATGGAGCGACGCCGGAATCCACCGCCAGGCACGCCTCGGACGCAGGGGACGATTGACGTGGCCACCGAGTGGATCGGTGCACTGAGCATTGTCGCGATCGTCGCGCTCGTGCTCTTCAGGATCCCCGTTGCGATCGCGATGGGGCTTGTCGGCACGATCGGCCACGCGATCGTCGACGACTGGTCGGCAGCGCTCAACAGGCTCGGCAATACGCCGTTCGAACTCGCCGAGGGCTACTCGTTCTCGGTCGTGCCGCTGTTCCTGCTCATGGGCGCCGTGGCGGCCCGCTCCGGCATGAGCGGCGACCTGTTCCGTTCGGCCAACGCCATGTTCGCCGGCCGGCGCGGCACGGTCGCCATGGCGGCCGTCGGCGCATGTGCCGGTTTCGGCGCGATCTGCGGCTCGAGCCTCGCGACGGCCGCGACGATGTCGCGCATCGCCATTCCGGAAATGCGCAGGCTCGGCTACGACGAGCGTCTCGCGGCGGGCGCCGTCGCTTCGGGCGGCACGCTCGGCATACTCATACCGCCCTCGGTCATCCTCATCGTCTATGCGGTGATCGCCCAGGAATCCGTCGCGCTGCTTTTCGCAGCGGGCCTGATCCCCGGAATCGTCCTGACGGCGCTGCACGTCGTCGTGATCTGGGCGCTCGTCACGCGCCGCCCCGAGCTTGCCCCGGCCGCGGATCGCCAACCGGGCTGGCGCGAGCGGCTCAGCGACGTCGCGGCGATGTGGCAGATGCTCGTGCTGTTCGTGATCTCGGTCGGCGGCATCTACGCGGGCTTCTTCAGCCCCACCGAAGCCGCCGCCGTCGGCTGCCTCGGCGCCATCGCGCTCGGCTTCGCGACGCGCCGCATCGGGATCCGGGCGGTCGTGGAATCGCTCGGCGAGACCGTACGCACGACCGCGGTGCTCTTCTTCATTGTCATCATGGCGTTCATCTACGCCTATTTCCTCGTGCTGACGCGCCTGCCGCAGAGCCTCGTCGAGTTCGTCACGGCGCTCGGCTGGTCGCCACTGGCGGTCATGCTGCTCGTCATCGCGTTCTACCTCATTCTCGGCTGCTTTCTCGATGCGATCGGCATGATCCTCATCACCGTGCCGGTGTTCCTGCCGATGGTCATGGGGCTCGGCTACGATCCGGTCTGGTTCGGAATCCTGGTCGTGCTCGTCGTCGAGATCGGGCTGATCACTCCACCGGTCGGCATGAATCTCTTCGTGATCCGCGCCCAGCAGCCGGACATCTCCATCGCGACGCTGTATCGGGGCGTCTTGCCGTTTCTCTCCGCCGGCGCGATCCTGATCGCGCTGCTGCTCGCGTTTCCCGAGCTCGCGATGTGGCTGCCGCGGGTGCTTTACGGATAGAAGTCGCCGACCTTGGTACGCCGAACACCGCCATCAACCTGACCGCGAGCTGCGCAACCCTCCCGACAAACACGTTCGACCAGCACGTTTGCACTATGCAAATCTAATTTGAAATGTTAAAACAGTTTTCACGCACATTCGGACATGCCCTTCCTCACGGGTTCCGCGCCACTCGGTCGCGCAGGCTCCGTTAAGGCAACGGCATGCAGACTCAGGGCACGATGCGCATACATCCCCCACAAGCGAGCGCCTCTCCGGCGCAGTCGCCGTTCCCGGAGGGGTGGTATTTCGTCGCAAGGCGTGACGAACTCAGTGACGGCAAGCTCGTCTACAAGACCTGGCTCGGCGAGGAAATCGTTGCCTGGTGCGATGACCAGGGACGCGTCTGCATGGCCGAAGCGTACTGCCCGCACCTCGGCTCCTCGCTCGCGCCGGAGACGGGAGCGAAGGTCTGCGCCGGGCGGCTCGTGTGTCCGTTCCACGGCTTCGAATACGATACGAGCGGTCAATGCGTCGCCACGCCGTATGCCCCACCCCCAAAGAACGCGCGCCTGAGACTCTACGAAACGCGCGACTACGCAGGCATGATCTTCGGATGGTGGGGACTCGGCGGCCGGCCGGCGCAATGGCATCTTCCCGAAGCACCGCGGGCGGACAGCGGCTGGAGCGACATCCGGCACACCACGCTTCGGTTCCCGGGACACCCGCAGGAGACGACCGAGAATTCCGTGGACCTGGCACACCTCAGGTATGTGCACGGCTATGACAACGTGCGCCGGACCGCCAGGCTCGAGATCGACGGCGCCCATTTGCTGAGTTGCTTCGACTTCATGGGGACCTATCGCGTTGCCGGGGTGATGGGCGTTACCTTCGACGTGTCCTCGATCACGCATGTTTACGGCCTGGGCTTCTCCCAGGTCGATTTCGAGGAACGCCGCATCGGCTATCGGGCACGGCTCTGGGTGCTGTCCACACCCGTTGACGGCACGTCGATCGATCTGACGCTCGCGACCCACGTAGGCGATTTCGAGCAGCCCAAACGGGCGATCGTCGGCCTGAGCTTCCTGCCGCTACGTCCGCGCGTGAAGCTCATGAACCGCTTCGCGCTCTGGAAGGCGAGCAAATACGTCGAGGAGGACGTCGTCATCTGGAGCCGCAAGCGTTACGTGGAGCGGCCGCTGCTCAACCGCGCCGATGGCGAGATCGTGGCCTACCGCCGCTACTGCGAGCAGTTCTACAGGGAGCGAGCGCAGCGGGACGAGCGACTCGTCGTTGGCTAGGAGCCTGCCGCAGGCAGGCTCGATGGCGGATCTGCGGCGCCGCGCCTTACTTGCCGTGCCCCGCCCCGGCGTGTATAGAATGCCGCTGGAGTACAGGCCGGTACACCGCGCGCCCGCACAGGGCTGGCGGACTGACGGACCCGGCCCCACGGCCCTCGAAGCGCACACGGCCTATGGCGGAAGACAAGTTCAGCTTCAATCCCGGCGGCCGGACTTCGAAGACGGCCGGGCCACCTGCCCGCCCGGTCGCGGCAATCCTCGCCGCCACGCTGATCGCCTCTTGTGCCCTCGTCCCACCGGCGCCTGAACCGCAACAGCCAGCCAGTTTCGCCGACGATCCGGCGGGCAATCCGACTCAACAGGCGCCGTCCGGCCGAGTCGAGACGGACAGATGGTGGGAAGCGTTCAACGACCCGGCGCTCGACCGCATCGTCGAGGCGGTTCTCGAATCGAACTTCGACCTGGCCGAGGCCGTCGCGCGCGTCGAGCAGACCAGGATCCGCGCCGGCATCGCCATGGGCGCACGATTGCCGTCGGTCTCCGCTTCGCTCGCCGCGAACGCCTACGACGTGCCTGCCAACGCGGCCCTCGGCGCCCAACTGGACGAACTCGGTATCGGACCGGAGACTTTCGATGCCTTCAATCTGACCTTCCCGGAACGGCTGGACCTGACCACCTATACGCTTGGCGCAAACTTCTCCTATGAGCTTGATTTCTGGGGGCGCAACCGCAACGACGCGCGCGCCGCCAGGGCGGAGACCCTCGCCGCCGAAGCGGACTTCCGCACGGCTCGGATCGGCGTCCTGGCGGAAACGGTCGGGACCTATCTCGAGGTCGTCGACCTGCGGTCGCAACGCGATCTGACGGCCGAAATCGTCGGGATACTCGAGGAGCTGGAGGCGCTCGACACGGTTCGCTACGAGCGCGGCCTGATCGACATTCGCGAACTCTACGCGACGCGACGCCAGCTCATCGATGCGCAGACCCAGTTGCCGCGCATCGAAGGCCGCCTCGCCGACGCCGAGGGGCGCCTGTGGATTCTGCTCGGAGGCTACCGCGAGGACCTCGAGGCCGTCCTGCCCGACGCACTCGCCGCCTCCATGCCGCTCGATCCGGTTCCCGCGGGGGTTCCGGCGGACCTTCTGATGCAGCGACCCGATGTCGGCGCGGCGCGTGAACGGGTCGAGGCGGCGCGCTATTCGGTCGGCGCCCGCCGCGCCGAACTGCTGCCGTCGCTGTCGATCTCCGGTTCAATCGGTGGAATGAGCACGCAAGCCGGCGAATGGTTCGATGCCGACCAGTGGTTCCGGAACCTGACCGTAAACCTGCTCGGGCCGGTATTCGAGCGTGGCCGCGTGCGTGGCAACATCGCGCTTGCCGAGGCGCGGCTTGAAGAAACCGCCGCGGCGTACGGTCGAACCGTCGTTACGGCGGTGAATGAAGTCCGCGCCACACTGACGGGACTGGCCACGAGCGAGCTCGCCGTCGCCCGATTGACCACCGTGACCGAAGACGCCGCGGCCGAGGCCGCACTGCAGGAGCGGCGCTATGTCTCGGGCGTGGCCGACTACGCGACGTATCTCGCCGCTCAACAGAACCACGTCGCTCTGCAATCCGCGCTCGCGGCAGGACGCCGCGACCTCGGCTACGCCCGGCTGGCCCTGCACCGCGCCCTTGGCGGCGCATGGACGGCGGCCGAGCCGACCGCAGTCAATCGCATGGAGGCCGGCGCCGTAAACGGGCCGCAACTGGTTTCGGCAACAACCGAGTAATCTACGATGCGCCGATTTTTCAATGTCCTGCTGGCTGTCGGAATCGTTGCCGGCGCCGTGTTGCTGGCCGCCTTTCTGATTTCGCTCGCGCCCGAACCGGAACAACGCGAGTTGCCGTCGCCGCTCCCCTTCGTGACGACCGCGCCGGTGGTCGCCGGTTCCGGATCGATCCCGGTGTTCGGCGCAGGAACCGTCCGGCCGAGCGCCGAAATCGACATCGCGCCGCAGGTCGGCGGCCGGGTTGTCTGGGTGGATCCGGCGCTGCGCAGCGGCGGACGCGTCGAAGCCGGGCAGACGCTGTTCCGGATCGAGGAGGCCGACTATGTCAATCGCCTCCGCGAAGCCGAAGCCGCCCTGGCCGAACGCCGTGTGGCCATGCTCGAGGCCGAAGAGGAAGCGGCGATCGCCCGGAACGAATTCGAACGCTTCGCCGAGCGACAGGGAGGTTCCGGACTCGACGCCGAGGCCACTCCGCTGGCGCTGCACGAACCGCAACTCGCCGCGGCCCGCGCCGCGCTCGAACGTGACGAAGCGCGCGTCGCCGACGCCAACCTGGCACTCTCGCGCACGCGGGTCAGCGCGCCCTTCAACGGTTTCGTGCGCGACGAATCGGTGGACGTGGGTCAGTTCGTCAACCCCGGCCAGTCGCTGGGACGCCTGTTTGCGGCGGACGAAGTGGAAGTCGTCGTGCCGCTGGCGGATGCCAGCGCGGCGTTGATCCCGGGTCTCTGGGCACTCGCCGCGGACGATGGCGGGCAGTCGGTGACCGCCCGCGTGATCGCGCAGTACGGCGCGACCCGCTACGCCTGGGACGGCTACGTGGACCGGGCCGATGCATCGGTCGACGACGAGACCCGCACCATCGACGTGATCGTGCGCGTGCCCGAGCCCTTCTCCGCCGGCGTCCCCGTGGGCGCCGCCGAAGCACCGACCGGTAGCCCGCCGCTATTGATCGGCAAGTTCGTGGACATCGAAATCGAGGGACTCGCGCCCGAGCGCTATTTCCGGATCCGGCGCGCGGCGCTGCAAGCCGGCAACGAGGTCTGGGCCGTCAGCGCCGGCGGAGCCGTATCGATCGTCCCGGTTCGCGCACTGCAGCGCGGCGACGACGAGGTTTTCGTCACCGGCGATCTCGAGGACGGCCAGGCCGTGATTACCGGCGGCATCCAGTTCGCCACCGACGGCCTGCGCGTGATCACCGGCCAGTGACCCGGCTTCCCGAATCCCTCAGGCTGCGGACCTGACGTCCGCGATGCGGAACTTCATCCGCTTGCCGGGCGCACAGGTCGGAAACGGATTGATGCGCAGGCTGTAGTTCTCGGGGGCGAGTTCAAGCGAAAAACGCCGCGCGATCATCAGCAGGTTCATTGACATCTGCAGCTCGACCCAGCGCTGGCCGAGACAGGCATGGGTGCCCAGCCCGTAAGGCGCGTAGGCGCCCGGCTTCAGGTATTCCTTCCGGTCGGGGTGGTTGCGGTCGATATCGAGCTTGAGCGGATCCTCGAACAGGTCCCCCATGTAATGGGATGCCGTCTGGCACACCAGCAACATGGTCTTGGCCGGGATTTCGAAGCCTTCGACGACGCACTGGTTCATGACGGTTCTGAGTTGCCAGGGAATCACGGGATACAGGCGCTGGTTCTCGGCGAAGAGTGCGTGCGTGACCGGGATGTTGTCGGGCAGGAAATCATCCATGCTCGGGTCACGGCCGTTGCCGAAGATGGAGTCCGCTTCCCGGCGGACGCCCTCGTAGACATGAGGATTCGTGACCATCAGGTAGATCGCGAATGCGAGCGAGCTGCCGAGATAGATGCTCGCGACCATCGCGGCGACCAGCGGGAAGGTGATATCCGTTTCCGGCAGGAACTGGGGCTCGGTGTAGTGCAGTTCGAGTATCGCATCGACGATATCGGGCTCCTTTCCCCTTCTTTGCGCGGGCGAATGCGAAGAGTGAATGGTCTCCAGCATTTCCTGGATATGCCGTTGCGCGCGTCTCATCCGCGGCGTCGACAACATGAACTTGGGTATCGCGCGCTGCACGTGGGCGATGAGCGCCCGATGCTGGTAGGCGAGCAGGTCGTCGATGTATTCCGAACAGTCGATTCCGAGCGCGAGATGCGACACTTGGCTTGAGATGTGGTTCTGGCAACTGCGCGTTGCAGGGAGCACGTCGCCTGCCCGCCATCGTGCGATGGAGTCGCCGCACAGGCCGATCAGCTCGGACAGCCTTCGCCCGAGCGCGGCCCGGGAATAGGAGGAGCGCAGTCTCTTGCGCATCTTGTAGTGATCCGCGCCGTCGAGCCCCGGCAGGGTTCGCGACGCCCCGAACTCGGCCTCGAAGTTCGCGATGTAATCCTTCGAACGCAGGTAGTAGCGCCCCTCCTTGTTGACCCAGGTGTTGGTCTCGGGCCCGATCAGGGCGATGACGGGCCTCTTCCTCATCGTGAACGGCGCCTCGACGACGGGTCCGTGCTTCTCGTAAATGCGGCACATCGCCTTGGCGATATTTCCCGTACGAAATTCCTTCTCGCGCAATATGTCAGCGAACCCGAGTTTCGGGATGGGTCGGGCCCGAAACACCTGCCGCGTCTTCGGCTTGGCGATACTGCGCGCGATCGCCTCGGATACGTTTTGCCCGATCAGGGACAGCTTCGACACCGTCTCGATGCGCTCCAGCCGTTCCTCGTAATCTTCCGGCGAGAGAATGAGCTTGAACGCCCCGCAGGTGTGCGCGAGATTGATCAGGATAACGTCGCGGGGATCGGGTATGAAGTCGTTCATGACGACGTTCAGGATTCTGGCCCTGGCTTCCTCGACAACGGCGCCGTCGGCGGACCCGTAGGTTCCCGAGCGCGCAACCTTGCGCGACAGCGACCAGAAGCCGCCGATATCGTGCTCGAGAACGCCCTTGTCAGCCAGCCGCTGCAACGTGAGCTCGACGATATCCGCGGCACGCACGGCATTGAGTTCGATCCAGTACTGCGTGTCGAAGGTCTCCTCCGCTTCGCCGATTTCCTTCAGTGTGGGGTCAATAAGCGCATCGCCGGTCGGAGTGGCGTCGATCAACATCAATGTGTCGAGATCGGTGTCGATCCGGCCCTCGTGAAACAACTCCGCCAGTACGCTGCCGGCGACCACGCAGGAGAAGTCCCAGCCGGTTCCCACCTCCAGATAACCGCTCTGCTCATTGAGCAAGAGCAGGAGCAATTCTTCGGTCAGTCTCACAGGCTTTCCAGCTCGGATTGCGGCAATTTGATCGCGATTATTGCGCACTATACGAACGTAAGCGAGTTTCTTTGCAACCGGATTGCGGCTGATAGAACTGTGGCTGAACGAATCTCCCCAAGCCGATTTCGACATGACGTGCGATCGTTCCGGACCTATCGAACGTTAACGCCGGAACGAGTGTTCCGGAGTTTTCGACATGTGTGGAAACGGCGTTGCGCAACGGTCGATTCAAGGACGGCATCGTCGAACTGCATGCTCGAATTGACCACGGATCGCGTCCTGCATACCGGAAGCGCGGGGCGACAAGCGATCCCGCTCTTAAAGTGTTTACCGAATCGCCGGTCGGTTAGCGCCGATCCGATATCAGATCGCATTAATGCCTTGCCAGAGTGCCATGAAGCCTAGCGCCCCTGTGATCAGCGATGTTCCGACCGAACCGATCATACGTAGCGGTGTTTGAACGTGATCGTAGTGCAAGCCGATCGGGTGCGCGATACGGCAGATGACCAGCGCACTGCCCACCACGTGCAAGAACACCTGATTTCCTCCGTTGACCTCGACAATTGCCATCAGAAGAATCAGTAGCGGCACATGCTCAACAAAGTTTCCGTGACGGCGCATCTCCACGGCAACCTGTCTATCTCCCCCGTCCAGTATGGAAATACGGGTTTTCGCACGTTTCACTCCGATGCGCGTCGTCAGGAAGATAAGAACTGCAACCAACAGCGCGGCATAAAAGGCTGTGATTTCGATGACCATTACTGCTATTCCTTCAAGTTCCAATTCGATAACCTAATCTGAACATGATCCAACGACATCCCAAAGAAGCACTTCAGGGACCCTGAAGCGTTCGACATCGACCCATACCTGCCGCCGCGCGATGAACACCGGCAGGTCGGAGCTTACGCTTTCTTGGGTACGGGTACGCGCACCTGCCGGGGGCGCCGCTGGACGTAGGACTGCAAGTATCGAGTGACCGGGCATCGGCATCCCGTGTAGCGGCGCGCGTCATCGAGGACGCGCCAGCAGTCCCATGAACTCGTCGACTGACGCGGCCTCCTGGAGAACCTGGTCGTTGGCAAGTTCCCACAGCCGATTCCAGGCCGCAGGCTCCAGTGCGGGCTGCACGCTGGTACGGAACTTCTCCATGAGCAGCGGCAAACCTTCCGCGCGGCGGTCTGGGCGTGAAGAGATTCGTTGGGATGCCCATGAAGCGGTACATGCTCGCCGAATAGAAATCGGCGTTGGCGAACAGCTTCTTCTCGTCCCACATGACCCGCTCGATGGCCGCCGAGACCGGGTACAGCCGCTCGTCGCCGGCCTCCTCGGCAAGCCGCCTGGACATGCGCTTGTTGACCGCGTTGCGCGGATCGGAGCGCGTGTAGACGCGATGGCCGATCGGTTGATCGCAGCCAAATCCGGCCGTGGGGCTCAATCGCGAGCCTCGTCCAATGGCAGGCGAGCCTGACCGACGGGTCTATTGGGTCCAGCCCGAGCGATCGACTTCGGACCCGCGCAGATAAACGGCATCGATCCGGCGCGTGTTGTAGATGTTCTCGAGTGGATTGGCGTCGAGCACGATGAAATCCGCGCTCATGCCCTCGGCTACCGTACCCCGGTCGTCGAGCCCCGCCACCGCAGCCGCTGCGCTCGTCGACGCGACGATGACATCGGCGGGCGTCATGCCGGCGGCAACCATGTCGGCCATCTCCTCGTGAGCGTCCCAGCCGGCGCCGTCGCCGTCCGTGCCGAGAACGACGCGCACGCCCGCGTCCTTCATGCGCAACAGGTTGTCCGATTGCAGACGAAAGAACTGCGACGGAACCGGGCCGGTCCTGCCCGCGAGTTGCTCGCGCATGCGCTCGACCGCCGACTCGGGCAGCGTTTCGGCGCGAACCAGCAGATCGCGTTCGGTCAGGTAACCGCTGTCGGGCAGGTTCGGCATGAGAAACACGTCCGGACGCTCGGCCAGCAGGTTCAGGAACTCGCGGTCGACGGTGACGTCGCGCACGCCGTGCGCGAAACCGTCGATCCCGGCGCGCAGCAGGTCCGTGGCGTCCTCGAGATAGTAGATATGCGCCGCGACGCGCAGTCCCTGCGCATGAGCCTCGTCGATGGCCGCCCGGTAGAGCGGCGGAGTCAGTTTCTCGACCGTGCCGTTCCTGTCGTCGACCAAGATCTTGACGATGTCGACGCCGGCGGCGGCGAGTTCCTGCACGGCGGCCCGGGCCTCGGCTTCCGTCGTGACGCCGTAGGGGACGTCGCGCCGGTCCGCGGCGCCGGGGCCGGCATCGGGCATCGCGATACCGGCGCCCGCCATGCGGAACAGGGCCGCTCCGGGGATGATCTCCTCGCGCAAACCATACATCTCCGTGCGGTCCAGTCCCATGCTGAGCGCCGCCCCGACGCCGTACCAGGCGAGGCGCTCGAGATGCTCGACGATGTTTTCGCGCGAGTAGTTCGCGGGAGTGTCCGTCCCGACCGCGATGTCCGCATAGCCCAGGTGCACGTGGCCGTCGACGATCGCGGGCATGACGGTCTTGCCGCTCAGATCGACGCGTGCCGCGCCGAACGGCGCATCGATCTCGCCGACTCTGCCGACCGCCGCGAACTGTCCGCCCTGGACGAGGAAAGCCGAATTCCCGATCGGTTCGGCGCCGTCACCGACGATGAGCAACGCGCCTTCGTAGAGGACGGCGGAGGACGGCCCGCCGCCCGGAGAACAGGCGGCGATCAGGGGCAGGCAACACAACAGAAGTCTCAGGAATCTCATGGTGGCCTCCCCGGGAACGAAGCTCCGTCGAAAACGCCGTTCCGATGTCAGGCAGCAGGCGACCCGCCGTTCGCCCGGTATCGATGTGTGGGTTCGCGCTACTCGTTCTCGTTGATGTTGAAAATCACGGCATCCTCGCCGGGTGGGCGATAGACCTCAAGACCGGTGCTCCTGCGCGGAACGGGCAGACCGGCAGCGATGGCTTCCTCGACCTGTCTCTCGTAGGCCCGCTCACCGCTCAGCGACGAGCCGACGGCGCTGTTGCCCTCGTGGCAGGAGTACTCGTAGACCTCGTAGTTCGGCTGCGTCGTGATCATGATGCGGTAGGTGAAGGGCGCCGTGAACGTCCCGGGATCGTCTATCGTCGCGAGCAGTTCGATCATGTCAGGATCGACGCGCGTGTAGCGTTCCGTGAGCACGAGATCCTCGCTGTGCCGGCCCGCGGCGCCGACGCCGGTCCTGTCCGTGAAGTTCTTCGTCTCGACGACGAGCGTGTCGCCGTCCCAGTAGCCGCGGGCATTGCCGAGATACTGCCGGATGTCGCCGGTCATGTGCGGGCTGCCGTCGAGCTTGATGACCCGGGTGTCATGGATCATCTCGTACGTGATCGACACTTCGGTCGGGCTCTGGGCAATTCGAATGCCGTTGCCGTAGATCGACGGCAGCGCCGAACCGAAAATGCCGCGCGTGATGCAGCGGTCGTAGAGCGAAAAGTCCTCGAAATCGTCCCACGGGCCCGGGCCGAAGGTGCCGCCACGGGGTTCGGCCGCTCGCGCCCTGCCCTGCTCGTTCATTTCGGGTATGCGGCCGTTCGGCGGGTCGACGACGAGCGAGGTGTAACCGAAGGTGCGCACGCCCCACTCGTTGCGCAGGAAGGTCTCGGTGTCTTCCGCGGCGTTGCGGCCGGCCTGGTCGCGGCCGGCGCGCTGCATGAACTCCTCGTCCGTGAGGCGTTCGCGCGTACCGAACTGCTCGGGCCGCTCGCGCGGTATCCCGCGCATGTCGTCGACGCTCCAGACACCTTCGATCACCGGGTCGCCCCAGGAAGTGCGCGGCGGCTGCCAGTCGGAATCCGTGACCGCCGCGATGGTCGTTTCGGCGGGTATCGATCTGAGCTCGGTCGGTGTGGCGCCGGGCGCCCCGCCTGGCCCCTGCGACACCGCGGCCAGCGGCGCCAGCGCAACGCCGACTGCGGCGGAGACGCGGATCATCGTAATTCTCTGGAACATGCCGGGCTCCTCTGCGCTATGGTTCCAAAACCTCTTGCCCAGGGGACGATGCGCCCTGCCGGACTTCGATACGGATCACCCGCTCCCTGACATCGCCCATCTCGGTGCGGAGATCCCCCATCTCGGTACGGAGATCCCCCATCTCGGCGCGGAGATCTCCCATCTCGGTGCGCACGGCGGCGAAATCTTCCCGCATATCGGAGCGAAGCTCGCTGATTTGCGACCGCAGTTCGAAATGCTCCGAGCGCATGTCGGCGCGCAGGGCCGCCTGAGAACTCAGCATGATCGCAGTCAGCGCAACGCCCACGCCAATGATGGTGTAGATTTCCTTGTTCATGAAGACCACTTTCAAGTTCATGAAGCCTATCACGTATTGCAAACGGCTCGGCAACCACAGACAAGATACGAATCTCCGCACCAAAGCCGATTTGGCTACCGACCACGCGCCGTGAGCGCACGGAATTCCCACCGCATGATTCGCAGCGGGCCGACCGGTCGCAGGACTACTGATCGAGCCGGCGGAATTTCTGCGCGCGCTGACCGGTATTGACCTCGGTCGTGTAGAGGTTTCCCTGGGAATCGACCGCGATGTCGTGCACGACATGGAACTGGCCGGCCAGGCGCCCCGAACGGCCGAGGCTCGCCCGCGTGATGCCCGACATCCGCTCGACGATCCTGATCTGGTTGTTCATGCCGTCGACCATGTAGATCCAGGCCTGGCCCGCGTCGTTCGAGAGCACGAGATCCGAAACCGAGCCGCTCAGCAGCGTTGCGCGCTCGAAAAAAGCTTCGGAAACGAAAGTGCCGTCCGTCTCGAACACCTGGTAGCGGTTGTTGGCGCGGTCGCAGGCGTAAACGAGGCGGTCCGTGGACACGTAGACGCAATGTACCGGGCTTGCGAACTGCTGCGACGGTGCGGCAGCGGGGTCGTAGGCGGGCATCGGATCGTCGTGCGGCCGGTTGCCGTAAGCGCCCCAGTGCCGCTTGTATTCGCCGGTGTCGGCATCGAAGACGACGACGCGCCGGTTGCCGTAACCGTCGGCGACATAGACTTCCCCCGCAGCCGTGTCGACAAAGAGATCGGCGGGACGGCCGAGGTTCGCGGTGTCGTTGCTGCCGGTGTTGCGGTCGGCGGCGCCGATCTGCATGACGAACTCGCCGTCCGTGGTGAACTTGAGGATCTGGTTGTCGCCTTCACCGTTGCCTGCGAGCCAGACGTAGCCGTCAGCGACGTGGATGCCGTGCTCATTGCGCGGCCAGTCGTAGCCATCGCCGGGTCCGCCCCAGGCCCGCAGCAGATTGCCGCTCAGATCGAACTCGAGCACGGGCGGCGCCGCGAAGCAGCAATTGCTGAGCGGCGGGTCCTGGCTCGCACCGAGCTCACGCTCGGTCAGCGAGCGAGGCCGCTGCACGATCCAGATGCGGTCGTTCGAGTCGACATGAACGCCCGCGACCTGACCGAGAACCCAGTCGTTCGGCAGCGGCTTCGGCCAGAACGGATCGACGGCGAAGCTCGGGATGCCGGCCGCGGCATCGGGTACCGGCACGGAGACCTGTGCCGAAACCCGGCCGTAGGGCGACAAGAGCACGGCGATCAGCGCCGTGGCGCTTGCAAGACGAGCCATCCGGTTCATGCTGCCCTCCCTCGTTAGAGCCGCCGGCAATGATAGCGCGCGGTCGGACCGTCGCCGGCACCACGCTGACGGGGGGAGAATCGAACGGGTACTCGTGCCTCAGCTTGCCGGAGCCGCGTCGAGCCGCAGGATCCAGCCGCCGGTCGCGTCGCTCGCCGCCGGATACCGCTCGGCGACGAGCGGATCGTGACCCGGCACGATGTGATCGGGCGAGCTCGCGAGCTTGCGGAGCGTGGCGTAGCCGTCGAGGAGTTCCGCGAGGTTGTAGAGCACCGGAAACGCGCGGCCCTGCTCCATGTGCGCATAGAGATGGCTCGCATCGGAGGCCAGCACCACCCAGCCCCGTGCGGTTCCGACCCGCACGACCTGCATGCCCTTCGTGTGACCGCCGATCCGGTGGACGGTGACGCCGGGCGCGATCTCGTCCGAGCCGTCGTGAAACTGCACGCGTCCGGCGAAGACGCGGTGCACCATCCGGGCCACGTCGTCGGCGTCGAACGCCTTGTTGATTTCCGGGTGGCACATGCAGCGGCCGGACGCGTACTGCATCTCGTCGTCCTGCAGATGGTAGCGGGCGTTCTCGAACAGCTCCCCGTTGCCGGCATGGTCGTAGTGCATGTGCGTGATGATCACGTCGCGCACGTCCTGCTGCCGTATGCCGGCCGCCGCGAGACCTTCCGCGACCGGATGCGTGATCGTGCGGCCGCGTCTGGCGGCAGCCTCGGCGCCGAAGCCGGTGTCGACGATGATCGTGCGGCCGCCGCCGACGATCGCCCATACGTAGTAGTCGAGCGGCATGGGTGAGTTGTCATGCGGATCGCCGTCGATGAAGTTCTCCGACGCACTGCGGGGATGCTCCGCGTACTTGATCGCGTAGACCTCGTAATTCGATTCACTCATGTGTCGCTCCGTCAGAATCTCATCGATCCATCATGTTGACGATCGCCGGGGGACGGCGACTTCGCGACTGATCGCATCTGTTCCCCTCCCCACTGCACGCACTCGCGCTAGCGCTGGATGAAGGGATTCGGCGTTTCGCCGCTCGTATCGATCCAGACGCTTTTCTCCTGCACATACTCGCGGATCGCGGCCAGACCGTTCTCGCGGCCGAAGCCCGAACGCTTGTAGCCGCCGAACGGCGACAGGTAGCTCGACGCACGGTAGGTGTTGATCCAGACCGTGCCGGACTCGAGCCTGCGCGCCATCGTCAGGCAACGCCCGATGTCGGCCGTCCAGACGCCGGCCGCGAGCCCGTAGACCGTGTCGTTGGCGATCTCGACCGCCTCGTCGTCGTCATCGAACGGGATGACCCCGAGCACGGGGCCGAACACTTCTTCCTGGGCGATCCGCATACCGGGCTCGACATCGACGAAGACCGTGGGCTCGACGAACCAGCCGTCGCCGCATTCCGGCCGCTCGGCCCGGCCGCCGCCGAGCACGCACTTCGCGCCCTCGTTCCTCGCGATCTCGATGTAGTCGAGGACCTTGGCCAACTGCGGCCGCGTTGCGACGGGGCCGATCTGCGTGTCCGGGTCGAGCGGATTGCCCATCCTTGCGGTGTTTGCAAGCTCGATGAATCGCTCCACGAACTCGTCGACGATCGAACGGTGGATCAGCGCACGCGAACCCGCGACGCAGGTCTGCCCGGTGGCCGCGAGGATGCCCGACACGACGCCCTTGAGCGCGTTGTCGAGATCGGCATCGGCGAAGACGATGTTCGCGGACTTGCCGCCGAGTTCCATCGTCACCGGCTTGATGCCCGCCGCCGCAGTCTCGTAGACGCGCTGCCCCGTCGCATCTCCTCCGGTGAAGGCGACCTTTGCGACATCCCGGTGGCCGACCAGCGCATCGCCGATCTCGTTGCCGAATCCCGTGACGATATTGACGACGCCGGGCGGGAATCCGGCCTCCGCGAAGAGCTTGCCGAATTCGAGCGCCGACACCGAAGAATGCTCCGACGGCTTCCAGACGAAGGTGTTGCCCGCGGCGAGCGCCGGCGCGAGCTTCCAGGTGCCGAGCATCAGCGGCGAGTTCCAGGGCGTCAGTGCCGCGACCACGCCGAGCGGTTCCTCGAGCGTGAAATTGAACATGCCGGGCTTCTCGATCGGGATGACGCGGCCTTCGAGCTTGTCGGCGAGTCCCGCGTAGTAACGAAACCACTGCGGCAGGTAGCGCAACTGCGCGCCCATCTCGGAGATGAGCTTGCCGTTGTCGCGCGTCTCCAGTTCCGCGAGTTCCTCTGCCCGCTCGGCCAGCAGATCGCCGACCCGCGCGAGCAGGACCCCGCGGTCGGTCGCCGACAGGTCACGCCAGCTCGAATCCCGGAACGCCGCGCGCGCCGCCGCGACGGCGGCATCGATGTCCTCGGGCGCGGCTCGCGGCACGAGCGCCCAGGGCTGGCCGGTGTAGGGATCGAAGGACTCGAACGTACGGCCGGAGCGCGAGTCGACCCACTCGCCGCCGATGAGCATTCGACTGCTGCGCACGGCGATCCTATTCCGCGTCGAGTTCGGCGAGCGCCTCTTTGGCGACCCGGAAGGAATCGACCGCGGCCGGAACCCCGCAATAGATCGCGACCTGCAGCAGCACCTCGCGGATTTCCTCGCGCGTGCAGCCGTTGCGAATGGCGCCCTTCACGTGGAGCTTCAGTTCATGATTGCGGTTCAGCGAACTGATCATCGCGATGTTGAGGAGGCTGCGGGTTTTCTTCGGCAGGCCGTCGCGCCCCCAGCACGCGCCCCAGCAGTACTCCGTGACGAGCCGCTGCAGCGGCATGTTGAAGTCGTCGGCCGCAGCGATTGCCTTGTCGACGAACTCGGCGCCAAGCACCGACTTCCTGATCTCGAGGCCGCGTTCGAATAGCTCGTCGTTCATGGATTACTGCTCCTGTGACGTGATCGATGGAAAGGCTGCGCTACCGGGCTCGCGGTAGTGCGTAAGATGCATCGTCGGCCGATGGTAATTCAGCGACTGCCAGGGGTTGCCGGGTCAGCGGGAGGGCCAGATCAGCTCGGCCACCGCCGCCCGCGGCGGAAACACGGTCTTCGGCACGCCGTCCTGCCACTGCACGACGAGCAGTTCCGCGTCGGTCCGCCGGCCGAATTCGTCGAAACGTATCCTGCCGCCCGGAAAGAGCCGGGCCGGACCGTCGGTCATGTCCATGGATCGAATCGCGGCTGCCACCGCGTTGCGGTCCGCCGCGCCGGCCTGCTCGAGCGCCTCCTTGAGTATCCAGACATGGCCGTAGGTGCAAAGTGGATTCTGCGTGATCCACGGTTCGCCGCTGCGCTGGATATATTCGGCGACGATCTCGTCCTGGCCTGCGACAGCCCAGTTGGCGACGGTCGTCATGACGCCTTCGAGCAGCGCATGATCCATGTTCGCCGCAAGATCCGGATCGCCCATCGCCGCGCCGTTGGAGACGGTCGGCAACCGGCCCTGGCCGAGCCCGAACTCGTTCATCTTCTCAAGCAGCAGCTTGGAATCGGATATCGCCGTCGGCAGGAGCAGTAACAGGTCCGGCCGAGTCGCGCGAACGCGCTGGATCAGCGGTGTCGCGTTGGCGAGCGGCGGCGTGAAGGTCTCGTCGACCACGAGGTCCAGACCGAGCGTATCGAGCGTGTCGCCTTCCTGGATGGGCTTTACGAAGGCCACGGATGCGGCCGTGCTGTCCATGACGATCCCGAGCCGTTCGGGCCGTCGGCCGGACGATTGCTCGGCAAGCTCGACGAGCAGGGGCATGGCGTCCTCGGCCTGGCGCACGCCGGTCGGCGAGGTCTGAAAGATGTAGTTGAAGCCGCGGCCGGTGATGAGATCGGAGTACGACAGCGTCACCATCGGCAGCTCGGCCCGCTCGGTGACCTCCGAGATCGCGAGCGTGAAGGAACTCAGGTAGGCGCCGGTAAGGCCGATGAGATCCGGCTCCTCGGCGACCATGCGCTGGGCCGCGTTCTTGGCGCGTTCGACGCTGTCGCCGGTATCGTAGACGACGAGTTCGAGCGGCGCGCCGCCGAGCGCCTCGATACCGCCGGCAGCATTGATGTGCTCGACCGCCATCTCGGCGCCGATGCGCATGACCTCGCCGGCTCTGGCCCAGGGTCCCGACAGCGGCACGATGACGCCGACCTTGACGGCGTCCTGGGCAAGGGCGCCGGTCGCGGTCGCGAGAAGCGCGCCAAGCAGCAAGACTGGGTGGACAAGCCTGTTCTTCATTTTCTCGCGGAACCTCGCGGCTTATGTAGCGCAGTGCGAATCGCCGCCAAGGATAACTTCGCCGGGAGGAAGGGGCTAGCAGCCGCCGACTGGAACCCGCAGGATGGCGCGGAGGACCGCGTCGCGGGACCTGATTGCGAGGCGGTCCTCCGGCAACCGAGGCGTCGGAGTGGGTATTCCAGCGAAGCGATGTCCGCTGCTCTCGCTCCCGCCGCCGCGTGAGGCGACCGCATCGCTGACTTCAGTGCGGCAAGGACTTCGCTTCGGGCGGCTACATCCCGAGATAGGCCGCGCGAATGCGATCGTCGTCGCGCAAGGTATCGTGGTCTCCTTCCAGGATGACCCGGCCCGTCTCCAGTACGTAACCGCGCTCGGCGAAGTTGAGCGCTTCGGCGACGCGCTGTTCGACGAGCAGCACGCTGAGCCGTGTCGCGCGGTGAATCTCGATGATGCGCTCGAAAATGTCATCGGCGACGGCCGGCGCGAGCCCCATCGACGGCTCGTCGAGCATGAGCAGGCGCGGCGCCGATGCCAGCCCCCGGCCGATCGCGAGCATCTGCTGCTCGCCTCCGGAGAGCGTGCCGGCGAGCTGGCCGCTGCGCTCGGCGAGTACCGGAAACCAGGCGTGAATCCGGGCGAGATTCTCCTCCCAGGCGGTGCGGCCGGCCGCGCTGTACGCGCCCATCTGCAGATTCTCGAGCACGCTGAGTGACGGGAAGACCTGACGCCCCTCCGGCACATGAGCGATGCCCAGATGCGGGCGTTCGGACGGCGGGACCGCGAGCAGATCGCGCTCGTCGAAGCGAATGCTCCCGCCGGCCGCCGGCACGATGCCCGAGACCGTATTGAAGAGCGTCGTCTTGCCCGCGCCGTTCGGACCGACCACGGCAACGAGCTCACCGGATCGGACCGTGAGCGACACGCCCCTGAGTACGGGCCTGCCGCCGTAAGCGACGCGCAGATCGTTGATCTCAAGCATTTTCGAGCCACTTGCTGCCCAGGTAGGCCTCGATCACCGCCGGATCCGTCGTCACCGTCTCGGGCGAACCGGTCGCGAGTACGGCCCCGTGATCGAGCACGATGAAGCGGTCGACGAGCTGCACCATCGCCTGCATCGTGTGTTCGATGATGACGATCGTGATGCCGAGCGCAGCCAGACGGCGAATGACCTGCATGAGCCCCTCGACTTCGGCCGCGGCGAGGCCGGCGAAGATCTCGTCGAGCAGCAATATCGTCGGCTTCGAGGCGAGCGCCCGGGCAAGCTCCATGAGGCGAAGCTGCTCGTTGCTGACGCTGCCGGCGATCGATTCGGCGGCGTCGCTCAGGCCCACGGCGGCGATCGCGGCGGCGGCAAGCGCCCTCGCATGCGGGTCCCCGTCCGCGCGCACGTAGGCGCCGATCACGACGTTGTCGGCGATCGACATGCGGCGGAAGGGCTTTACGATCTGAAACGTCCGGCCGACGCCGCCGCGACAGATTCGATTCGGCGCCTTGCCGACGATGCTCCGGCCGTCGAGCAGCACTTCGCCCGCGTCCGGAGCGATGAAGCCATTGAGCAGATTGAACAGTGTCGTCTTGCCCGCGCCGTTCGGCCCGATGATCCCGACGATCTCGCCCTGGCGCACCTCGAGACTGACGTCGTCGACCGCCTTGAGCCCGCCGAAGGATTTCGAGAGCCCGGCGACCGACAGCACGGTGCGGCCGGCACGTTCGTCGCCGACCCTGAGACCATTGGCGCCCGCAGCGACAAGCCGTGCTGCCGCTGCGGCGGGTTTGACGCGTGCGGCGCCCGCGCCGCGCCGCCGGACGATGTCGCGAACCTTCCAGAACAGGCCTTCCGGGGCCAGCATGACGACGGCGACGATCGCGATGCCGTAGATGACGCCCTGAATGCCGGGCAGGCGCTCGGCGAACTCCGCATCGAGCCAGGCGCTCAACGGAACCAGCGTTACCGCGCCGATCACGGGCCCCCAGACCGTGCCGACGCCGCCGAACATTGCGACGATGAGCGCCTGAGCCGAAACGAGGACCCCGAACACCGAAAGCGGAGTCACGACGAGTTGCACGACGGCGTAGAACCCGCCGATGGCCGCCGCCATGGCGCCGCTCAATACGATGGCCCGAAGCTTCCAGGCGAGCGTGTCGATACCGGCCGCTTCGGCGGCAGTTTCGTCCTGCTTGATCGCAAGCAGGCACATGCCGAAGCGCGAGTTCTCGACGAGCCGAGTGACGAGCATCGCGGCGATGACGAAACCGAGGCCGATGAAGACGTAGACGCGGCCGTCGTCAAACTGCATGTAGGCGGCCGGCGCGTCGCGCACCATCGGAACGGCGATTTCCTGGTAGCCGAGCCACTCGAATACATAGAGTAGCGCCAGGGGATAGGCGAGCATCGCGAGCGCGAAGTAGTGGCCGCGAAGCCGGAACGTGGGCACGCCCACCACGAGTCCGGCTATCCCGCCGAGCAGCGCCGCGAGCGGAATGCCAAACCACGGGCTGATGCCCCATGTCAGCTGGATCAGCGCGACGAAATAGGCGCCGAGCCCGAAGAATGCGGCGTGGCCGAAGGAGATCAGGCCGCTGTAGCCGCTCAACAGGTTCCAGGCCAGCCCCATGACCGCCCAGACGAGCACGACCGTCATGATGAGCTGGTAGTACTCGTTGTCGACGGCCAGCGCGAGTGCCCCGTAGCCGAGCGCGAACGCCGCGATCCACGGCCAGTGACGGGTGGTCCGGCTCATGCCCGCCTCGCCGCGCGGCCGAACAGCCCCTGCGGGCGCAACAGCACGATGAGCAGGAAGCAGACGAAGATCGCGGTGTTCTGCAACTGGTTCGGCAGGAACAGCGCCGAGAGCTGCTGCACGAGGCCGATGGTGAGGCCGCCGAGGAACGCGCCGCGCAGGCTGCCGAGCCCGCCGAGCACCACACCGGCATACATGACGATGACGTAGTCGATGCCGACGTAGGGCTGAAACGGGTTCGTCGAGGCGAGCAGCCCGCCGCCGACGGCGGTGATGCCGACGCCGAAACCGAACGCGATGCGGTAGGCCCGATCCACGTCGATGCCCATGTAGACCGCCGCCACGGGATTGTCGGCGGCGGCTCGCAGGGCCCGGCCGAGACGCGAGTTCGCCATGAGCGCGGCAAACGCGACGACGACGGCGACGGCAATCAGCGCGGCGATCGTCTGGCCCTGGTTGATGAAGAGCAGGATGTCCTCGCCGTGGAGCGGACCGACGATCCACGGCGTCGACGACAGCGGCGTGGAGATCGACACGGGCGCCGAACCGAAAACGATGAGCCCGCCATTGGCGAGAATCAGCGAAATGCCGAGCGTGAGGATGAGCTGCGCGTAATGCCCTTCGGCCTCGAGCGTGCTGCCGCTGATGCCCGTGACCTGGCTCACGAGCCCCTTGTGAACGAGCAGCCCGACAAGGAACACGGCCGGACCGACTGCGAGCGCGGCGATGAAAGGCGCGACGAAATCACCGAAGACAACGTAGCCGGCGATTGCCCCGAAACAGTAGTACGCGAAGTACATGCCGAGCATCATGAACTCGCCCTGGGCGAAGTTGATGACGCGCATGACGCCGAAGATGACCGACAGGCCGACACACATGAGCCCGTAGACGGCGCCCGTCAGGAGCCCCGCCACCAGGAGTTGAAGGAAGTTCTCGATGTGCTGCGCGGCGCTCACGTGGCCTGACCGGCGAACCGCCTTTGCGGATCGCGGGTTGCCGACGCGATGCCGCCGAGCCCGGCGCTCATCGTCGCGCTCCGGCGCTGCGGCGCTCCGACTTCGAGCGCGAAGCGCGCCGCCGCCATCGATCGCGTGACGCCAAGCGCCTGCGCCGCAGGAAGTCGCGCGCTCGCAGGCACCTCAGGCGCGGACTTCCGTGCCGGCCCATTCCTCCACGACCCGCGCGATCTCGGTGAAGTCCGAATCCGGCCCGAAGCGCGCCAGCGTGATGGCGACCATCTGCAGCACCGCCGAACCGCCGAGCATCGGTACTCCGAGTTGCTGCGCTTCCCCGACGCACAGGCTGATGTCCTTGTAGGCGAGATCCGTCGGGAAACCGAAATCGAACGTACCGGGCAGCACGGCGCGCGGGAACTTGTCGAGCGTGGCGCTGTTGCGGCCCGTGCCGGAATTGAGCACTTCGATCATCTGGGTGGCATCCAGTCCCGCCTTCACGCCCATGGCCATGACTTCCGACGACAGCACGATCGCCGCGAGCGACAACAGGTTGTTGGCGAGCTTCATGATCTGGCCCTGCCCGGGCTTGGCGCCGACGAAAAACGGCTTGCCGATATCGCCGAGCGCGCGCTCATGCCGTTCGTAGACCTCGCGGGCGCCGGAAACCATGACGGCGACGGTCCCGTCGCGGGCGCCCTTGATGCCGCCGCTGACGGGCGCGTCGAGATAGGCGATGCCGCGAGCGGCGAGACCCGCCGCAACCGTTCGAGCCGCCTGCGGCCCCGTCGTCGAGCAATCGAACACCTGCCTGACGGCGGCGCCTTCGCGCAGACCGCCCTCGCCGAGCGCAACGGCCTCGACGATGGCCGGCGTCGGCAGACACAGGAACACCGTCTCAGTGGCAGCAGCGAGTTCGGCGACCGAGTTCGCGGCCTGCGCACCCGCGTCGGCAAGCTCGGCGACCGCCTCGGCCGAAGTGTCGTAGACCGTGAGCGAGTGCCCGCCCCCGAGCAGGTTGCGCGCCATGTGCGCGCCCATGCGGCCAACGCCGATGAACCCGTAGTCCGTGCTGTCCACTTGTTCTCCCGTCATTGCAGTTGCCTGGTGCCGGGGCCCGACGCCCGAGCCCGCGCACATTATGCCGGAAGGCGTTGCCTCAGGCGTCCGTGTGGCCACGGCCGCCCTGCAGGCGACCACTCGCTTCCCCTTCCAGTCGATCATGTCGCCTCGAGTGGACGGACCGCATCGCGCGCTCTCCCGATGCGGGGCTATCCTTCGCGGCAGAACGCAGTAGAATTGTCTGACAACTACCGATTGCGCCGTATGCGGGGGGACACGTTGTGAGACACGCCCGAAGCTGTTTGTCTGTAGCCGTGGTCATTGGCGTCGCCGTACCTGCGACCCTGTTCGCCCATCATCACGCCGTGAATTTCCTTGACGAGCAAGTCGCCCTGTACGGCGAGGTGACGCGCGTCGACTGGACCAATCCGCACGTCTATATCTATCTTGAGACCGAAGGCGAAGGCGGAACGCCGGTCGAATGGGAAATCGAAACCGGCTCGACGCCGGCCCTGACCCGGCGCGGCTGGAGTCCCGATACGCTCGAGCCCGGCGACCTCGTCACGGTGCGCGGCAATCCGGATCGCAACCCCGACCGCAAGTTCATGTCGTTGCGGGCGATCACCGCGCCGGATGGCACCGCGCTCGTCGTGCAGGGCCGTCCGGCCGAAGACCCGAACGCGCGGGCGACAAGCATCGAAGGCATCTGGCAGGCGCTCGGCAGCCCGTACGACCGTGCCCGGCCGGCCACTCACCTGCCCCTGACGGAAAAGGCACAGGCCATCGCAGCCAATTTCGATGTTGCGAACGACCCGTTCATCGAGTGCGTGCCGCCGCCCGTACCGGACAGCCTGACCACGCCCTACCTGCACCAGATCATCTTCAACGACGACGACACGATCACCCTTCGCGAGGAATACTGGGAAATCGACCGCACCGTCTACATGGACGGCCGCGGCCACCCGGAGAACGGTCCGCGCACCAACCAGGGCCATTCCATCGGCCACTGGGACGGCGATGTGCTCGTCGTCGATACGACGCTCTTCGACGATCACGCATTCGGCAACGGCAGCGGCATCCCGAACGGCGCCGGCAAGCACATCGTCGAGCGCTACGAGGTGCTGGAGGACGGCCGCACGCTGTCGATCAGCTACGTGCTCGAAGATCCGGAATACCTGGCCGAGCCCGTCACCGACACGCGGCAGTGGCGCTACGCGCCCCACCTCGAGATGCTGCCGAACACCTGCGACCTCGAGGTCGCAAGAAGGTCGATCGGGCCCTGAACCGGGCAGCACGTGCCCCGTTGCCGCCATCCCTGGCGGTCAGGGTTACCGCTCAGCGGCCGCTCGTGGCATCGTCCCCGTCCCCGTCGAACTCGCCGGAAACAAGGGGAGAGGCGCGTGAACAGGCGGATGGAGACAGAGCTGATTCGGCCGGCGGCTACAGCCCCTTCGAATCCGTATCCCAGTTCTCGTTCGTGCAGAGCCCGCAATCGGGACCCGCGAAAACGCTGCGCGCTTCCTCGTCGTCCTTGAACTGAAATCGGACCCAGTTCGCCGCGACGTTGGCGTACTCGCCTCCGCCCGGATGGAAGACAGTCGCCGTGTGACCGGCGCCGTGGCGCGCGCCGTAGAAAACGGGCACGTGATCGATGAGCTCGAAGTTTGCGTGCGACGTTTCCATCATGAAGTCGCGCTCGTGACCGTTGATCAGCAGCACAGGGCCGTGCAGGTCGGCGAGCGCGTCCGTGGTTGCGAATCCGCCCTCGGGTGCATCAGGGTTGGGGGGCTGCACGCCCGAATTGAAGACGCCTATCGTCCCCACGCGGGGATCGGCGCCCAGCGTGACGGACAGAAAGCCGCCGCAGGACAGGCCCATGACCGCGACGCGGTCGGTTGCGACCTTGCCCTCGAGCGGCGACCCGGCGCGGCCGTTCTCGGCCTCGGCCCAGTCGATCGCGGCGCGCATGTCGTCGGCGTTCGACTGCCGGCGCTCCTCGCCCTCGATGGCGGCCGTGGCCAGCACGAGAAAACCGTGCGATGCGATCGTCGACAGGAAACCTCCGTACTGGGTGCTGTCGATCGCGCAGCCGCCGTTGCCCCAGACCACGACGGGCAGCACGTCGTCGTTCGGAAACGCACCCAGATCGGCGGGACGGTGAACGACATGACCGGGTGATTCGTAGGCCCCTTCCGACATGACTTCGTAGGATCCGGGCACCGCGAGCGGCGCGCCCTCGACCGGCAGCGCAGTTCTGATCATCTCCATCGTGATTCCGGGCGGCTGTGCCGTGGCGACACCGCAGACCGTCAGCAGCGCGGCGCCTGCCGCGATCAGTGCATTCCTCAACATCGTTGGATACTCCGGCTCGGTTGCTTGCCGCCATATGGTCGCTGCGGGGGCTCATGCTTTGCAAGTGCCTGGAATCTGCGCCGCACGAATCAGCGCGGACCACAGGCAGCCGCGAGTTCCTGCGGTGCGGATTCGGAGGAAACGGCGTTCCCTGCGAGTCGCGCGGAGCCGACGCGGGACACACATCTCGCGCGATGCCGAAACTGTATCGATGCTTGGAACGTGCAGGGTTTTGTAGGAAAATCCGCCGCTGCCGCTCCCTGCGCGCCAGGAATCGATGGAATGACCTTTCTCGTACTTGAAAGCTGCATCAGGTGCAAGTACACCGACTGCGTGGAAGTGTGTCCCGTCGACTGCTTCCACGAAGGGCCGAACATGCTCGTGATCGACCCGGAGGAGTGCATCGATTGCACGCTCTGCGAGCCCGAGTGTCCCGTCGAAGCCATCGTTTCCGAAGACGATATCCCCGATGGCCAGGAGAACATGCTCGAGCTCAATGCCGAACTCTCGCAGGAGTGGCCGGTACTCGCCCACGCCAAGGAGCCGCCGGACGACGCCGACGACTGGCAGGACGTCGAGGAAAAGCTGCAGTATCTGGAGCGCTGACGCGCGCCGCGCCGCGACAACAAGCCGCTCTACCACCTGTGGCGATTACGCTGGTGCATGCGGCCCACCACTATCCCGAGTGTGGCCAAACACAATCCCATGACCGCGCCCAACAAGCCGCCCGTGCACTGCACTTCAGCAACTGTCATGCTGCCGTCCGCGTAGGACGCGTGGCAGTGCTTACCCGTTAACGAGTCACATACATCGCATCGCTCGTCCCGATGGCCAGCCGCGGCTCGCCGCCCTCAACGAAGTAGTGCACGCTGTTCGGCAACACGCGGCCAAACAATCGCGGCGACTCCCATAGCTCCCGCCCGGTCGCCGGATCGTGGGCCACGAGCCTCGACTTGCGGGTGAAATAGTCGCTGTAGTGCGTCACCAGCAACTGCAGCTTCTGACCGCTGCCCGGCAGGACAAACAGGCGATCCGGTCCATCGAATATGCGAGCCCGGTCCAGAGGAAACGAGTTCAACCGTTCAAGGTCCCCGCCGAACCGCTCGACTTTCCATCCGAAAGTATTGAGAAGGAGAATCTCCGCCCTGCCGTCGGCATCCGTGTCTGCGACGAGCACATCGATGAAGTGGTCTCCGCTCGGCGACGGCACGTCCGGCAGCAGCGAGCGGGTGTATTCGGCGTCGTCCCGCGTCCGCGAGTAGACCGCCACGAAGGGATGCTCGACCGCGACGATCTCGGCGATGCCGTCGCCGTCCAGATCGCCGGCCGAGACATGCTCGACCAGCGAGTTCGGGTAGGGCGGCTGCGACTCCCAGAGCATGGTGTCGTTGACGACGTCATGGGCGGTCCACCGGGCGAGCACGTCGTCGAATCCATCCCCGTTGAGGTCGACGGCCGACTGAACAGGTCCATGCAGGTCGTTGGACGACCATTCGACCCTCCCGGCGAACGGGTCGGAGGCCACATGGGCCGGCTCCCCGTAGCGCACGGACGCGAGCAGTTCGTGGACTCCGTCGCCGTCGTAGTCGGAGACGGAGACGCCGCTCAGGAACCGGCGGTTACCGACGGGCACCTCCCCGTCGTTAAAGGCGATAGGCGGTCCCATCGAGTACTCGCCGGACCCCGGGGACAGGAAGACGGCGCGCGGACCGTCGCTGTTGACCACCGAACCGCCCCAAAGCGCGAAAAGCAGCCGGGTCTCGTCCGTGCTGGCATCACCCAGCGGACGCCCGCCGGCGAAACCGCCGTCAAGCCTGCGAATATTCGTGCCCGTGGATTCGAGCTCGAATTCCGGGTTGAAACCGGCCACGACGTACCAGCCGGTCCCCGGATCGGAACTGTCGCGGCCAACGGCAAGTCCGGCCAGCACGATCTCCGTCTCGCCATCGCCGTCGAGGTCCCCGACGGCCCAGGGACCGCCGTACACGGGACCGCCGTACACGGGACCGTCATTCACGGAACCCGGCTCCTGGGAGAGGATTTCGCGCAATTCCTCAGTGCCTTGCACGAAGCGGTACGCCAACACGAGGCTGTCGGAAGCCGAATAGCCCAGGAGTTCGGTCGCGCCGTCGTCGTCGATGTCGGCGGCGAGAAGAACGCCCGTACGGTAGTTGAACAACGGGTCGAGTACAGCAGCCGCGTCGCCGAACACCTTGCCTTCAGCGACGCTGTGGATCTCCAGGCCTGCGTCGAAGTCGTCATGATCGAACTTGCCCAACATCTCGTCGACGCCGTCCCCGTCCAGGTCCGCAAGCAGAAGCCGAGTTTCCGGTCCGGAGCTCAATGCGCTGTCGGCGTTGTAAGCCGATTCGTGGCTCCACTCGCGTCGACGCGTTGCGCCATCGATCGCGTAACCGCCCGAAACGACGATCTCCAGCGCCTCATCGTCATCCACGTTGCCGACCCTTGCGTTGAAGCCAAGATAGTCAGGCTCCGACTCCCAAAGCACGCTCAGGTCGTCGGCGGAAAGCACGACGATGCGCGTTCGGGAACGCCGGTCACTGTGCCCGATGTAGATCAGCTCGAACGAGCCGTCGTTGTCGAGATCGGCGAATTCCAGCGTCTCGCTCATCGGGTCCATCTGCGGCACATCGGCCACGAGCGAAACCTGTCGGTCAGCGCCGTCAAGCCGGACCAGCGTATCCGCATCGCGCTCTCGACCCAGCAGGAAGAGTTCGTGCAGGCCGTCGCCGTCGATGTCGCCGTTCGTCATCGTGTCGACGCCGCTACCGTCGTTGATCGCGAAGGGGTGCGCCCAGGATTGCCGAAGGTCTTCGCCATCCCACTCGAGCACGACGACGTGCCCCTGGCCGTTGAGCAGGAGCATTTCGTCCTGACCGTCGGCGTCGATGTCGGCAAGCCGCGGACGGACCCAGTGCGGTCCGTTGTGGCCGCTCACCATGAACGGATACGCCCGGTCCGGGTCCGTCACACGCAGCACGCCGGATGCGGCCTCACTCGGACCCGCGGCCAGGCCGACTTGCCAGCCAACGTCCAGTTCGCGGTCGAACATCGGTACCCTTGCGTCCCATTCGACCTGGCCGGTGACCGGATCGACCGTCATGCCCGGGGGACCGTAGTCGATCGCGAACCGCAACGAACCGAGGTCGTCGCCATCCGGGTCGGACACCTCGGCGTCGAAGCGCGCAAGTGCTCCGTGGCTCACGGACTCCGGCGCGCCCGCCACGCTGACAACGGGAATCGCATCCCGTATGGTCACTTCGACCTCGTGAGTCGTCTCCGATTCTCCGTCGCTTGCGGTCACCAGCGCCCGGACCACATCGTTCTTGCCATGCCGGTTCGCCGGCAGGGTCGCCGCGTCGAGATCCGGGACGATCGTGCCATTGACGCTCCACCGCACGGTCGTCTCGACCGGATCGCCATCGATGTCGCCTGCGCGGTAGCTCACTGCGATGGCATCCCTCGTGTCAGGGCGTTCGGGGGACAAAAACGCGTCAACATGCGGCGCCTGGTTCCGGATGGTCACGCGGTTTTCCCGGGTCACGGAATCGTCGCCGGCCGTAACCGTCACGCGAACCTGCACGATGTCGCCCTTGGACGTCCTGCTCGAAGGCAGGGACTCCAGGAAAACACCGGCCTGTACGGCGCCGTTGATCGACCATTCGACATCCAATTCGAAAAATCCCGGCGTGGAGTGATGCAGCCGAAAATTGGCCCGCAATGGATCTGATGTCACGGGATTGCGGGGCAGGATTGTCAGGCCGCGAAGCAACGGGTACCAGCCGAAAAGCGAACCGGACACCCAGTCCCGCCAGCGTGCGGTTACCGCGTCGGAAAACTCCCCCGATCCGTTCGCGTCGACCTGGTAAGCCGCGTGCTCGTCGAGGTCCGGACTCGTCGCGGGCGTGATCCTTGCGCTCGAGTTATCGGTGGAGAGCCTAAGCTCCCCGGCCGAAGGAAAACCGCCGAGGCTCCCGGCAAATGCAGTTGGCGTCTCGACGTCGAACGAACCGCCCAAGCTGTCGCTCTCCACACGTCCGGAAAACTCGACCGAGTGGTCCAATCCGTTGATTGTCTCCTGCAGGTTCCCCGACTGAAGCCGGACCATCACGACCCCGGAGACCGCGGACGCTTCAACCTCGGTCAGCGAGAGGCTCGTATCGTCAGCAGACCTCGTGTAGTCGAGGCGGAAGGTCGCCCTGTACTCGGAGACCGTCGCCCCGCCGGGATCCGCGGCTGCCGTTACAGAAACAGTGACGTCCCCCGAAAACGAGATCGAAACAGAGTCCGGAACGTCGATCGATTCGATCGCGAACCGCAGTTCAGAGGTCGTGTCGCCGCAGTCCTCGAACACCACGCGAATGGCGTCGCCCGCGGTGAGATCGCTGCTCGAGTCGTTGTCGTGGAGTACCGAGAATGTCGCCGGGGACGGCGAACCCGCATCGCAAACGACCCAGAATCTCTCCAGCCGGTCGTCGGCCGCGTGTTCGGTGGCCTCCACGGTGTACCGCGCCCAGTCGAATGCGCGCTCGACCAGATCGAGCGTAACCTGACTCGACTCGGCGACGTTGATCGCGGTCAATCCGAAAGGGGGCGGCGGGGGCGGTGGTGCGGGCGGTGCCGGATCGTCTCCCGAACCATCACCGCCACCGCCACCGCAGCCTGCACTCAGAATCACGACGGCCGCCAGAAGCCGGCGGATTGCTCTTGTCGGTCTCAATGCGGAGGAACGGTACAAGCCGGACGCGACTCTTCCGGACAACGTTGCCGTTGGGAGGCTGGATTGCCCGCAATTTCGAGGTTCAGTCCTTTGCACTTGAAAACTCCCTCATGAGAACTGGCTGCGAAGTACGCTCGGGCCCGCGTTTCGCACGGCCACGGAGTGTAATCGCAGCAACGAGAACTACGCCGGTTTAGTCGGATCGGGCAAGCCCGAACAGTCTGCCGGGAAACGTTGTCGCGACGCCTCCATGTCGCCCGTTTCGCCGTTGCGGCGCTAAAGGGGGCGCGAGAGCGGAACGGGTTGACCGTCAGGCCGCCAGATCGATCCTGCCGAGGTAGACGCTCTCCCCAAGCTCGACATCGAGCCGCTTCGCTTCCTCGCCGTCGACTTCGACGATGACGCTGTACCGTCCGCTGCCGGGCTCGAGACGGTCGATCTTGAACTCGCCGAACGCGTCGGTTGCGGTCTCGCCAACCACCGATCCCTCACTCTCAAGCCGGATTCCGGCATCGGCGACGCAATCGCTCACGCCGTCGACCGTGCGGATGATCGTGCCGCCGATGAACTCGTGCGTGTAGCGGTGCAGGTTCTTGTAGTGCACGCGCGGCCGTGTCACCGCCTCGGGCTTCAGCTCGCGGAGCCCCTCGCGGGACTTGATTTCGGCCATTTCCTCGTCGGTCACCTTGACGGCCTTGAGCGCGTTGCTTGCGCAGACCTGCGCGCAACGCGGTTCCTCCCAGCCCCGGTCGAGCAGATGCGCGTCGAAGAACCAGTGCTGCGGTAGCTGCAGCTCCTCGTTCCAGCGCACGGCATCGTACGGGCAGGCATCGGCGATGGCCTTCTGGCCCTTGGCCTTCACTGGGTCGATGTGCACGATCCCGTCGGCGCGCTTGGTCACGGCGCCGTTCTCGGCCGCCTCGATGCAGGGCGCATCGTCGCAGTGCTGGCAGAGGACCGGCAGGTAGGCCACATCCAGCAACGGGCCGGAGCCACGCTCGCGGCTCAGGATGTCGATCCACCGGTGGTGGTGCTTCGGCATCGGTGCGCTGTAGCCCTCGAACTCGTTGCCGACGTGCTCGTCCTGGTTGGCCAGCGTGCACAGATTGCAGTTCGTGCAATTGGCCACGTCGACGATCAGATTCCATTTCTTCATGCGTCTTGCCCCGGGTAGTGCAGCGCGCCCGTCAGGCGACGGCCCTGTGCTCGGGCTCCGGCAGCGCGATCTCGCCTGCGCCCCACTTCTCGACTTCGATCAGGCAACAGCTTGCGCCCATCGAATGCGCCTTGCGGATCTGCGACCTGCTCGATGACAGCACGTTCACGCAGCCGCCGCGGTCGGTGGAATTGCCTGGTTCGCCGATGGGGTCGTAGACCGCCGACGAGCCGTAGGCGTGCACGACGCCCCTGAGCATCCGGTGCGTGAGCTTCGCCGCACAGATCACGGAGCCGCGCGCGTTGTAGAGCCTTACGAGATCGTGCTCGCGGATGCCGCGCACGGCCGCGTCTTCCGGGTGGATGCGCAGGATCCAGTAGTAGTAACCGTCGACGAGCACGCGGTGATCGGGAATATCGTTGAGGAAGCTGTCCTTGCCGTCGCCCTGCGTGTGGAAGGTGAAACGCGGATGCGGCGAGACGAGCTGCAGCGGGAAGTCCTCGTAGCCCCTGGCGTTCGGGCTCTCGGCCGGGCGCTGATACTTGGCGATGCTCGGCCGGTCCGGGCTCAGGGGATCGAAGCGCTTGAGGCTCTCGCAGTCAAACTCGATCTTGCCGGTCTGCGTCTGGAGCCCTTTCAGATACTCCTCGGAATAATCCGAGGGCAACGGCATCGGCTCCGGCACGTCCTTCTTGCGGCCTTCGTAGAACCAGTTCCACGACAACGGCGCCCGGAGCTTCTCCTTCTCGGCGGGGACCACGAAATAGCCGCGGCGTATGAACTCCTTCCAGGAGATGTGCTTCGGCAGGTCGGAGCCCTCGAACTGCCGCCTGACCCAGCCAAGCTCGCCCACGCCTTCGGTGAAGTAGGTCGCAAGCCCGAGCCGCTCGCAGATTTTCTGAAAGATCCAGAAATCGGACTTCGACTCGCCGAGCGGCTCGATGCACTTGTGCTGGAAGGTGATGACCCGGTGGTTGAGCTGCTGCTCACCGTGATGGGCGTAGCCGCCGAGGCCCGCCCACTCGCTGATGTCGAAGCGCTCGAAGTTGGTGCAGGCGGGCAGGATGATGTCGGCGAACTTCGTGTCCCCCTCGAACCAGATGTTCTGGTTGACCATGAACTCGAGGTTGGGATGCCGGAACATGTTGATGTAACGGTTGCTGTTCGGCATCGTCGCGATCAGCGAACCGCCGTACTTCCAGAGCATGTGGACCGGCGAAAACCCGGGTTTCGGGTAGGTGATCTTCTGGAACTGCGCCTCGATGCTCTTGCCGTCCCAGGCGTAGCCTTCGGCCTTGCCTTCCATGATCGCCTCTGGAAGCTGCATGCGCGGGATGACCTGCGTGTTCGTGTTGACCGACGGCAACTGCGGCATGCGCTGATATAAGGCCACCGACATCGAGGTCTTGGCGAGATCGCCCGACATGCCGCCGTCGGCGTAACCGGGGAAGTAGAAGTTGAAGTCCAGCGGCGTGCCCCACTGCAGGTTGCCCATGTTGACGCCGGGCTTGCCGAGCCCCTGCATCGCGATGAGGCAGACCATCGTGCGCGCCCACTGGATGCCTGTCGCGTTCCGGCAGGCGCCGCCGTGCCCGTTGCCCCAGGCGCCGGCGCCGAGATACGTCTTCTTGCTCGCCCATTCGCGCGCGAGCGCACGCACGTCGCTGGCCGGTACGCCGGTTTCCGACTCCTGCCACTCGGGCGATTTCGGAATGCCGTCGGAGGTGCCGAGCACGTAATCGCGCCACGTCTCGAACCCGTGCGTATGCGTTTCGATGTAGTCCTTGTCGTATGTGCCTTCCGTGATCCAGACGTAGGCGATCGCGATGGCGAGCGCCGGGCTCGACGTCGGGCGCGGCGCGATCCACTTGCCGCCGAGCAACTGGATCGAGTCGTTGTAGTAGGGATCGATGTGCACGAGCTTGATCCCGGCCTCGTTGAGCCACTGCCGCCTGACCGTCCCTTCGAGCGCGCCGTAGGCGCCGCTGTTGGACTCGGGATTGCTCGACCAGAAGACGACCATCTCGGCTTCCTTGAGGCAGTCCTCGACGGTCCCGTAGGTCTCCGACTGTCCGACCCGCATGGACCCGCCCCAGTGATGCGCGGCGCCCCAATACCAGCCTTCCCAGCTATCGGGATTGTGGTGCACCTCGGTCATGCCGACGGCATTCTCGAACTTGCGCAGCGCGCTCAGGTAGTAGCCGATGTTCCCCCAGGCGTGATGCGACGGGTGACTGCAGGCGATCGATCCAGGACCATGCACCGTCTTCTGCCGCTTGATCTCGTTCGCGACGATGTCGAGCGCCTCGTCCCAGCTTATCCGCTCGTAACCTGAAACACCCCGGTTCTCGGGATTCCGCTCGCCGTTCGGGTCGAAGTCCACGCGCTTCATCGGGTAGAGAATCCGGTCGGGCGAATAGATCGTCGACTTGACGTTCTGCCCGTGCGGCGCGAGCGAAGTCTTGCGCGGCGGCGTGAATACCTTGCCCCTGGCCTCGATGCTCCAGGGCTGCGCGTCCTTGTCGTCGAAGCTGATCGGCGTCATGCGCACGATCTTGCCGTCCTTGACATAGACGAACATCGGACCGCCATTGGCCATGTTGCAGTAGCGCACCTCGCCGTTGCCTGCATCCGTGCCGTGACGCCAGCGCACGTGCAGCAACTTCTCGAGCGTGAACATGAACCAGATGGCCTTCTCTTCAGGTCCATCGAGCGTCATGCTGAAGGACTTCGCCGCATTGACCCTGCCGAGCTGGTCGTCCGGACGCGTAAAGATGCGCACCCCAAGCCGAGCCGTCTTGAACGTGACGACGACGTCGGGGTTCGGGTGAATGCCGCCCCGTGAGGAGACCTTGCCGTCCCTGATCTCGTAGTAACGGCCCGGACCTTCCTTGACCCGGATCTGGGCCGTGAGGTTCTCTTCCCCGAGCCGCGCCCGATACTCGGGATAGCGAGACGCGGTATACCTCATCGCAAACCCGATGCCGTACAACAGCACCCGGAACGCGAACATGCTGAGTCTTTCCCCGATTCTGTTCATTGGGCTTCGCCTTCCCCCTTTGAAGCATCCGGTCCGAACGGCGGCAGATTGCCAGACGCAGTCCCGCTGCGGACTGCAAGGTTACGGATTTGACACGCGCCGGTAAAGGATCGGAGGTCCGGAGCGCGCGCTCTGATCGCTACGTTCGGGCCGGTTTGGTATCCTTCGAAAATCCATACTTGTGCGTACAATCGGACAGTCAAGAGGAGCCCGCCTTGAGCGCAGCAATCATCTCCCCACGAACCACGAGCGAAGAGCCGGGCAACGTCAAGGTACTCAAGAGCGTGTGCCGAAGCTGCCACGGCGGCTGCAGCACGCTCATGCATGTACAGGACGGCGAACTGCTCAAGGTCGAAGGCGACCCCGAAGGTCCACTGAACCACGGCAAGCTATGCCCGATCGGCGCCGCAACGACGGAACTCGTCTATCACCCGGACCGCCTCAAGTACCCGCAACGGCGCATCGGGCCGCGCGGCTCGGGCAAGTGGGAACGGATAAGCTGGGACGAGGCGCTCGACGAGATTTCCGAGCGCGTGCTCGCCATCCGCGAGGAAAGCGGCCCCGAGTCGATCGCCATGGGCACCGGCACGGGCCGCCACCACATCCGCTGGGTCTCCCGTTTCGGTCACGCGCTCGGCACGCCGAACTGGTGCGAGCCCGGGTTCGCGCAGTGCTTCCATCCGCGCGTCAACACCTGCATCCAGACGATGGGCGACCTGCCCGTCTGCGACTTCACCGGCGATGTCGATCCCGAACTCATCATGTACTGGGGCCACAATCCTCCGCATTCCGGACCGGACGGGGAGACGCGCTTCAACGTGCGCGAATCGCTGCTGAGCAAGCCGCGGATCATCACGATCGATCCGCGCCAGACCGTCGTCGCGCGCAAGGCCGAACTCTGGCTGCAGGTTCGCCCCGGCACCGACGACGCGCTCGCGCTCGCCTTCATCAACGTCATCATCAACGAAGATCTCTACGACCGCGAGTTCTGCGAGAACTACACGCACGGCTTTGAGGAACTCGCCGCCCATGTGCACGAGTTCACGCCCGAGTGGGCCGAACCGATCACCTGGGTGCCGGCCGACAAGATTCGCGCCGCGGCCAGGCTCTTTGCGGAACTCAAGCCCGCCATGCTCGAGTGGGGCTGCGCGATCGAGCACACGCCGAACACCATACAGACGGTGCGCGCGCTGTCGTTGATTCCGGCGCTCACCGGCAACATCGACGTCCCGGGCGGCTGGATCTTCGGCATGAAGGGCGCCGGGCGCTTCCCGAGCCTGATCGAGAACCTCGATCCCGAAGTCGAGAAGAAGCGTCTGGGCTACGACAAGTTCAAAATGCTATGCGGCGAAGGCGCCGATCTGCCGGCCTGCCACATCCCGTCGCTTATCGATGCGATGCTCTACGGCGAGCCCTACCGCGTGCGGGCGTTTCTCGTCTTCGGCAACAACACGCTGACGACCTACGCCAACACGAAGCTCGTCTACGAAGCCCTGCTGAAGCTCGACTACATGGTCTGCGCGGATCTCTTCATGACGCCGACGGCGGAACTCGCCGACATCGTGCTGCCCGCGGCGTCCTGGCCGGAGCTCAACCAGATCGCGGCCTTGCCGACGATCGCGGGCAACGTCGTCATGGGCCAGCAGAAGGTCGTGCAGATCGGCGAGTGCAAGTCGGACGAGGAGATCTTCGTCGAGCTCGCGCGGCGCATGGACCTGCCGGTCTGCCAGGAATCCGTCGAGGATGTGCTCGACCAGATGCTCGAGAACGGCGGGCAGTCGGTCAATTTCAGGGGGCTTGCGGAGCAGGGCTGGATCCACGTGCCGCAGAAATACCGCAAGTACGAGACCGAGGGATTCAACACGCCGACCGGGAAGCTCGAACTGTACTCGACGCGTTTCGAAGCGATGGGCTACGAACCGTTGCCCTACTACGAAGAGCCCCCGGAGAGCCCGCTCGCGACGCCCGACGTCGCCGAGAAATATCCGCTCGTGCTCACGACCGGTGGACGAATCTCGGTGTTCTTCAACTCCGAGCACCGGCAGTTGCCGCTGTGCCGCAGAGGGCATCCCGAACCGCTCGCCGAGATCCACCCGGATACGGCTGCCGAGTACGGAATCGAGGACGGCGAGTGGATGTGGATCGAGTCGCGGCGCGGACGCATCAAGCAGAAGGCGAAGGTGACCGACCGCATCGAGCCGCGGGTCATCCACTGCGAGCACGGCTGGTGGTTCCCGGAACGCAAGGGGCCGGATTACGGCATCTGGGAATCGAACGCCAACGTCCTGACCGACAACCGCGCACCGTTCGATCCACAGATGGGCACCTACCAGCTACGCGGGCTGCTGTGCCGGGTCGGCAGGCTCGAGGCGGGCGACGAGGAGTTCGGTCCGCCTGAAGTTGAAGCGGCGACCGCTCAGGCCGCGACTGCCAACTGACTTCAGCGGCCAGCGCGCGGCGGTGACCTGACGCGTCGCCGCGAGTTCAGTTCCTGCGTTTACCGCTCACCGGCGCAGCCGCCGGACGCGGCTTGACGCGCGGGCGCGCGTTCAGCTCTGGTTCCACTCCACGAGCGGCGCGTCGGGCGCCTGGCGCTCGTAGAACCACTTGAGCCCCAGCGGTTCGTCGCTCAGGATCGTCGTCCTGAAACTGCGCCAGGCCTGGATCTCGAAGTAGTCGAGCGACCCGCCGTGGGCGTTGAGCCGATGCGGCACGCCCGGCGGGAAATAGACGAGCGTGCCGGGCTCGATCTCCTGCGAGGTTTCGCCGACATCGACCTTGCCGCGGCCCTTGAAGGTCATGTAGACGTGAGCGGCCCCGTCCGGGTTGGCATCGGTGCCGTCATGCAGGTGATAGGGCGATGCGCCGCCCTCCTTGTAATGCATTTCGCCAGCCTGAATGGCATTGGTCGGCGTCAGCCGGCTGCCGTCGAGCAGCCGCACGCTCGACTCGGCGCAGAACCGCCGCACGCGGCCGCCGCTCGCATCGCTCAGGGCGCGCAGCGTCTGCCGGTTGAAGAAGTAACCGGGACCGCCGGGCAGACCCTCCTCGACCGCAGCCGGCGGCTGCGGAGTGATCATGTGCAGCAGTTCCAGGTCGGCGCCCCCGGCTTCGAAACTGGCCGAGTCGCCGGGTACGAGCAGCACGCCGGCGCCCTCCTCGGCCGCATGCGCCGCCGCGGCGTAATGCACGCGGCCCGTCGACGAGCCCTGCATGACGTAGATGAGGTGATAGTCGGCGCCGGCATCGACGTCGAACGAGCGGCCGTCGAGGACCGTACGCCGGTAGACGGTCAGATTCGTCGAGTCGCACAGATCCGGGCTGCAGACGGTGCGGCGCAGGCCCGAGTCGACCTTTTCGGCCGCGGCGTTGTTGGTGTCGATGATCGAAACGTCGTTGATGGTCGCCATCTGTTGCGCTCCCTGTCAGGTTCTCGGGCTTCCGGGCGGACGTGAATGATACCTGCAATCGAGCCTGCGCAGCGGGCCGGTAGATCGCGCCGCGTGGCGCCGCAAACGGGGCTGAGCAGCCCCGCGGGACGTGCAGCGACCTGTCGGCTCCGCGGCTGCTCCGCCGAACTGGTATCGGTCCGCCGATGGCCCAACGGTCCCGCAGACTCCGTCGACGCGGGCGGCGGCGCGCGCGAACTCACCGAATCGCCGGCCTGTAGTTTGATTCGGGGGAGCTCATGGGAGATCCCCCGAAGCGCCTGCGTGGAAGCTACTGACCTTCGTGCTTACCCGCAACCGAGTAGAGCACCTGAGTGTTGCGCGTTTTCTGGAAGTCCTCGAGCGACTCCTCGCGCATCGCGGCGTAGATCTGCTGGTTCGGTACACCGACCGCCGCGGCGAGTTTCTCGAGGATGAAGAAGATCACGCCGTAACGGATCAGCGCCCGCCAGTCGAGCCGCCGCAGCATGTCCTTCTCTTCCTCGGTCAGACCGCCGCGGTCGTAGGACCCTTCGCGGTCGTACAGGAAACGTCCGCGCAGTTCCGGCTGGATGATGCCGTGCAGGTACTTGTTGAGCCGGTAGGCGCGGATGCTGCGATCGAAAGTGAAGGGATAGGATCCCTCGATGCTCGCGAGGCCGCCGAACTCGCGCTCGGAGCGCGCCAGGTGTTCCTCCGGGCTCTCGCCGGCGTCGCTGTCGCCGACGTCCTCGTACACCACGGTCGCCGTCGCCGTCATCGACGGCAGGCAGTACGACTGGTGGACCTTGCGCACCTTCGGCGCGAGCGCGCCGCGCATGACGAGCCACATGATGACTTCGGCCCCTTCGACACCGCCGCGCTCGGCGAAGTCGGCGATCGACAGTTCCGTGAGCCTTTCGGGATCCTTCTCGAGCAGCTCGAGAAACTCCATGTCCCAGTCGCTGTTGTTGAAGCCCGTGCGTTCGCCGCTGACCTGGTGGGAGAGCCCTCCCGAGCCGACGATGGCGACCTTGATGTCCTCGGGGAAGCTCAGGATCGCCCGGCGCAGGGAGCGGCCGAGCGCGAAACAGCGGCGCGCCGTCGGGATCGGGAACTGCAGGACGCCGACCTGCAGCGGCACGAGCGCCGCGGGCCAGCCGTTCTCGTGCGGCAACATCATCGACAGGGGCGAGAAGACGCCGTGATCGAGCCCGCGCGACTGGAAGAACGACAGGTCGAATTCGTCGGCGACGAGCCCCGTCGCGATGTGTCTTGCAAGGCCGGCATGTCCCCGGAGCGCCGGCAGCGGCCTTGGACCCCCGCCTTCGTCGGCCACCGGCCACGTGTCGCCGACACCGAGCGCGAAATTCGAATAGTGGTCGAAAAAGAAGGACGTGACGTGGTCGTTGTAGACGAAGAAGAGCACGTCCGGCGCCTTCTCCTCGAGCCACTGACGAACCGGCGCGAATCCCTCGAATATCGGCGCCCAGACCGGATCGTCGGGCGTTCTGTTGTCGAACGCGAACGCGATCGACGGGGTATGCGAGGCGGCGAGTCCGCCGACTATCGTGGCCAAGCGGGAATCTCCGTGGCGAACCTGACCGTCTATTCTAGCGAGTCGGGCTCACACATGCCCCGTGGCTTGAGGTGCGGGAACGGCGGCCGGCCCGACCGCAGGGGTCACCGGCGACAGCGAGCGGACCGCGCGTCCGGCAGCGTCGCGCCGCCGTGCGCCTCACTCGCCGAGCAGCGCCCTGCCTTCGTTCGCAGCGGGCACCGTCGTTCGAATGATGCGCCAACCCTCCCGCACGCGCCGCGCGACATCCTCCCCCGTATTCGCCGAGATCGCGCAGGCGACATCGTGCCGCAGGCAGGCGGCAAGAATCCGCCCGAACGCAGCCTCGAGCTCCGGAGATCCCGGTCCGACGCCGAGTGACAGGCCAAGGTCGCCGCCTGCGCCGGGAAAGAGCGCGCCGACACCGGGTGTGGAGGCGATCGCATCGAGGTTGCTCATCGCCTCGGCCGACTCGATCATCATGATCGCGAAGAGATCCCCGTCGGGATTGAGCGGCCAGACATCGGCCCGGCGCCTGTATTCGTCGCTGCTCACGCCCCAGGCCCAGGCCGCATTGGTCGGCGACCAGCCGCGGATGCCTGCAGGCTCCGGATACGGCGACGCACGAAGCTGCGGGTAGCGCATCGTGCTTACGGCAAACGCCGCATGCTCGGGTGTATCGACGCCGTTGAAGAGGACTCCGTACAGACCCAGGTCGAGCGCCTGCTTCACGACCCACTCGGACTCGTCCGGCGGCGGCGCGAAACGCGCGAACAGCGCGACATCGGGCTGCAGGTTGCCCTTCCTCAGCATCGTCTGCTTGTCCGCCATGGCGAGCAGAAAGGTCCTGAGCGCCACGAAATCCATCGGGCTGTGCTCCATGTCCACGTACATGAAGTCGGCCGGTGCACGTGCGACCTCGCGTGCGTACGAAAGCGCCAGATTCTGGGTGCTGAGACCGTAGACGATCTCGCCGGCTTCGAGTTTCGCGATGACGGGATTGAGATGGACCTGCGTCTGGGCCTGCAACGCGGCGGGCAGCAGGAGGAGCGCGACGCCAGCGAGGCGCAGACGAACGTCAGCGCAAGCGACTCGGACGAGCTTCGGGAGAATCGAGGTCATCATGGCTGCACCCCCCATCGGTAGCTTGTCGGGCGGCCCGCGGCGAACATTCCGTCGCATCCGTTCGACCGTCTGCGGCGAGTCGGTTTTCCTCGCCGTGCAGCGGAACTCGCGTTTCGGACTGTCAGCCCCAGACCTCTTGCGCGGTATCGACGACGAGTTCGAGCTTGCGCCACTGCCCGACCTCGGACACGGCCGCGCCGTGGTGCGTACTGGAGAAGCCGCACTGAGGCGACAGGCAGAGATTCTCGAGCGGCGTGAACCGGGCTGCGTCGTCAATGCGGCGTTTTAGCCGGTCCTTGTCCTCCATCCTGCCGACCTTCGTGGTCACGAGACCGAGCACCACCTTCTTGCCGTCCGGCAACAGTCTGAGCGGCTCGAACGTTCCGGCACGCGCCGAATCGAACTCCATGAAGAAGCCGTCGACATCGACCGAGAACATCGCCTCGGCCACCGCCTCGTAGCCGCCCTCGGCCACCCAGGCGCCGCGGAAGTTCCCGCGGCAGGTGTGCATCGTCACGGTCATGCCGGCGGGCCTGTCGGCCAGGATCGCGTTGATCGTATCGGCATAGCGTCGTGCCAGCGGTTCCGGGTCGTCGCCGTTCCTGCGGCAGTTCTCGCGGACCGCCGGGTCGCAGAGGTAGCTGAACGCGACATCGTCGAGCTGAAGGTAGCTGCAACCTGCCTCGGCGAAATAGCCGATGGCGGCGCGGTAGGCTGTCACGACATCGACCCAGAACTCCTCGAGATCCGGATAAGCTTCAGACGAGATCGCGTTGCGGCCGCCGCGGATGTGGAGCATCGACGGCGAAGGGATCGTGAACTTCGGCGTGGCCTTGACGATGGATTTGAGGTACTCGAACTGCTTCACCATGATCGGCCGCGTACAGGCCACCTTGCCGGTCACGGTAGCGACCGGCGGCTGATCGCCGGCGCCTCCCGTGAACTGCGGCCCGTAATTGGACCGGGTCGTCACGCCGTCCAGTTGGATCAGGAAATCGATATGCCACCAGTCGCGGCCGAATTCGCCTTCGGTGATCGCCTCAAGCCCGATCGATTCCTGCCGCCGCACGATCGCGGCGATGGCCTTGCGCTCGACCCTTGCCAGATGCTCGGCCGGCAGTTCACCGTCGGCGTATTGCGCTCGCGCCTCCGCGAGTTGGGGCGGGCGCACGAGACTCCCGACGTGGTCGGCGCGAAACGGTGGTCGCATGGATTGCTGCTTCAAGATCGGACTGCGGGCAAGTATATTCGATGCGGCGCGGGCTTCAGAGCGCCCTACCCGCGCCCAGGACTCGGAAAATGAGAATTACTACAGTCGATTCAGTTACTTATGGAGTTGCCGACCTTGCGTTGGCGAAACGCTTCTGGACGGACTTCGGGCTCGCGCTCGAAGACGATGGCGAACGGCGCCTGCTCTTCAGCGCGCTCGATGCATCCACGGTCGAAGTCAGGCTGGCCGACGACCCGGCGTTGCCGCCCGCCTTTGAGCCGCGCCCGGGCGTGCGCGAAACGACCTTCGGCGTCGAGACGCAGAACGATCTCGACGCGATCGCCGCCGAGCTTGCCAGGGACAGGGATGTCGGGATCGACGGCGACGGTACGCTGCACTGCCTCGATCCGCTCGGCATCCCGATCGCTTTTCGCGTGTCGCGTTGCCGTGCGGTGACCGCTCCGGACCCGGAGTTCAATGTCCCCGGTCGCACCGGGCGACTCAACGTCCGCGGCCGGCAGTACGACTCGGCGCGGCCGATGGAGATGACGCATGTCGTCTACATGGTCCCCGACACCGGCGTCGAGGTCGATTTCTATGTCGGCCGGCTCGGGTTTCGCATCAGCGATGCCTATCCGGGGCGCGGCTATTTCCTGCGCGGCGGAGCTTCGAACAACCACCACAACCTGTTCCTGCTCAACCCCGGCGGCACGGGCGACAAGTTCGGCTTTCACCACCTCGCGTTCGAGGTTGCCAATATCCACGAGCTCTTCGGCGGCGGACTCAACATGACGCGCAAGGGCTGGAAGACGATGCTCGGCCCGGGCCGCCACCCCATTTCATCCTGCTACTTCTGGTACTTCCTGAACCCTTGCGGCGGCGGCGCGGAATACGATTTCGACTCGGACATCGTCGACGACGACTGGGTCGCAGGCGAATTCGAGCAGACGCCGGAGACGTTCGCGGAATGGTGCCTCGCGGCGGGCATGGAGGAATCGCTGCTCTACAAGGGCGTGCAGACCGGCGAGACGATCGAGGACGGTTGACGACCGCGCCGCGAACCCGGCGCGTTGGGCGAAACGCCTCGCCGGTCTCGGCGCGACGCGGCGTTCCGCCACGGGCTGCTAGAACCGCCAGGTGTGATTGAACTTGAGCGACACGTCGGCGCTCGTCGAATTGAACGAGTCGTTGCGGTCGAAGTCGGTGAGGTTATGGTTGAACACGATGAAGCCTTCCCGACCGGCCTCCGGTATCCAGTGTAGCCGACTGTTGAACCCCACGGTTTCGGTGACGTTGTCGTATTGCACGAGGTTCACCCACGACAGTGTCGACGAGAACACGACGCCGGCCCTGAGCTGCGAAAGGCGCACGGTGAATTCGCCCTCGGGGAGTTCGATTTCGTTGATCGTGTAGCCCGCTTCGAGCATGAAGTGCTCCGACGGCCGCCATGCGAGGTTGACCCCGGCGGTCGTGCGTTCGCCCGTGTAGAAGTCGCCGCGGCGCATGTTGGCCCGCCCGGCGAACCGCCTCTGGTTACCGGTCTGCACGCCGAGCAGCATCTCGTTGAACGTGTAGTCGCCGGCCGGAATCACGACGCGCCCGGAACCGTCGGGGGCGACGTGGATCGTGAAGTCCTCGAGCAGCACTTCGCGGGTCGTGATCAGGCGCGCAAACGAGGCGTCGCCGGTGTTGTTGTTGACGCTGAACCGAATCGAGTCGACGTTGGACTCGACACTGCCCGTATCGAGACGTTCGACGCGGTAGCCGTCGTAACCGGCATACCAGGACCTGAACACCCGCCCGTTGAGCAGCGTTCGATAGCCGAAGTCGAGCGCGTAGTCGCGTATGCCGGTGCGGTTCACGAAACCGACGGCCGGATCGAAATTGTCCTCGATCTGCCGGCTGCTCAGGGTGCCGCGCAAGCCCACCGCATTGGGAATGCTGATGCCGTAACCGAACGCCCGATCGTCCCCGGTGACGCCCTCGGTATCGGTCTGCTGATACCACAACTGGCTCTCGAGCAGCATTCCGCCGGGCAGGCGCGAGTTGCGGTAGCGGAAATCCGCGCCGACTAGCGAGCTGTCGAGATTGGATTGCGGGTCGCCGTCGGTGACGATCACGCCCAGGGCCGATTCGTCGAGCACATTGGCGGTCACGCGGCCGACGAAGATATCGGTCGCCTCGACGCCCTCGAACTCGTCCTGACGGATCGCAAGCGCACCGAGATTCCAGCGTCCGGCGCGGCCGCTGAGTTTGCCGCCGTACTCGATATCCACGGGCTGGCCGCTGCGGCTGAGACCGATCCGGCGCGAGAAGAACGGGCGGCCGTTCTGTGAGGCCGCACGGGGGATCGCCGGATTGCCCGCTTCCCGGGACCCCTGTCCGCTTCCGGGCCGGCTGAAACCGCCCGTTCCGATCCGCCCGAATTCGAAGATGTCGGCGTCCTGGAGAAAGAAATCCCGCTTCTCCGGGAAGAACAGGTTGAAGCGCGTGAGGTTGACCTGCCGGTCGTCGACCTCGGTCGCCGAGAAGTCGGTATTGAGCGTAAAGGCGCCGTTCAGTGACGGCGTGAACTTGTAGAAGATGTCGAGCGAGGGCTCGAAGTTCGTGTCGCTGCCGGCGGAGCCCGTGAAGAGCCGTTCCCCGCGGGCAGTTACGGACGGCACGATATCGAGGCCTCGCCCCTGTTCCAGCCCTGTAAGCCCGGTGGCGGTGCCGGCGACGCCCGGATTGAGCTCGCGGTTGCGCGATACCCAGCCGACGGTCTCGGCGTTGCGCTGGATCGTGCGTTCGAAGTTGACCCCCCATTCGGTCGTATTCGGGTTGAACGACAGCGTCTTGAACGGGATCGCCATTTCCGCGTTCCAGCCCTGTTCGTCGCGGGTCGCCGCCGCCTGCCAGATGCCCTCCCAGTTGGCCTCGAGGTTGACCGTGTTCTGGTAGAGCGCATCCCAGCGCACGCCGTTGGGGTTCACCTGGAACCGGTAGCCGCTGCGCCGATCCAGGTACGGATCGATGATGATCGCGAACTGGTCGTCGTTGAAGGTGCCCTCGCCCTGGCGCAGCACCTGGGCGGTGATCCGGTCCGGGTCGCTGTCCCAGAGCCGGGCGGCGACGTAGAGCGCCTCGTCATCGTAAAAGAGGCGGATCTCGGAGTGCTGCGACGGCTCGGAAAACTCGATCGGATTGATCTGGTGAAGGTCGTCGACGAGCGCCGCCTGCGTCCACAGGGATTCGTCGAGCACGCCGTCGATGAGCGGCACCGCCTCGACGCGCGGCAGCGCGATGACCTTGTCGGCGTTGCCCGCACCGGAGCTTGCCCGATCGGATGCCGGCTGCGCCTCTGCCTGCATTGCCGAGCCCATCGGGAGCGCGCAAACGAACCAGAACCGGGCGCTCCGTGGAATGGGTGGCCTGACGCCCGATTTCCTTTTATTGCGGCATCGCAACAATTGGCCAGCCTCGCGCTGCCGTTTGCGGGAGCACGTATCATCGTGGCTCGCGACGACCGATTCAAGTGGAGTTTTGCGGCCGTGCGACATTGCCCGCCGACGCACCGCGCGCGGGATCGGGGCCGCGAATTGTCATCCGCTTCGCCGATCGTGCAGACTCGTTCGGATCGACTGTTTCGACCCGGCGCAGCAGAAGTCGAATTACGCTGCGCATGCGTCGTTCGACCGGCTTGTCCTGCGCGATCTTGACCGTGGATGCCATTCGATGACACGCAACTCAAGTTCCGCACTGTCTGTCCGCGCCGTACGCCCCGGCACGCCGGCCGTGCCCGTGTTCGCAGTTCTCCTCGGCCTCGGCCTCGGCGCAACGGATGCCGCGGCGCAACACGCAGACGCCGTACGTCCGGGCGAACTCGTCGTCGAACCGCCGACCTTGCTGTCGCTCGGCTTCGAGTGGACCATCGAAGGCGACGGGAACCGCAACGCCCAGGTCGCCGTCACGTACCGGCAAGTCGGCGAGCCGGACTGGCGCGAGGGCCTGCCGCTGCTCAGGCTCAACGGCGAGCGCACCGTGCTTTGGGACACGCTCGACTACACGGCGCCGAACATGTTCGCCGGGAGCCTCTTCAAGCTCGAAGCGGGCACAGACTATGAAATTCGTTTCGAGCTTACGGACCCCGACGGGGTCGCGGGCGAAGCCGTACGCACGGTCGAGACCCGCACGCGCAGCGAACCCTTGGCCTTTCAGGGGGGACGGGTCTTTCATGTCTATCCACCCGGGCACGAAGGCGGCAAGCAGGCGCCGGCGTTCATGGGGCTCCTGGCCGCGTACTACATGGAAGCCATCGGCGGCGACTGGAGCCGCGCTTCGCCGCCGCGGGTCGGGCCCGGCGATACCCTGCTCGTCCATGCCGGGGTCTACAGGGACGACCGGACCAACTACAGCCACGAGATCCTGTCGGATTTTGAAACCTGCTGCGGGACACCGTGGGACGGCACCTACTATCTGACTCAGGGCGGGACCGAAGACCGGCCGATCGCCATCCGCGCCGCGGGCGACGGCGAAGTGATCTTCGACGGCGACGGCAATGACGTGCTCTTCAACGTGATGGGCGCCGATCACATCTACTTCGAGGGCATCACGTTCCGCAACACGAGAACGGCGATCGAGGCCGGCCGGAAAGGGATCGCCGGAGCGCGCGGGCTGACGGTCAAGCATTCCCGCTTCGAGGATGTGGGCGTCGCGATCCACAGCGACTGGTCGGGCTCCGGCAACTTCTACATCGCCGACAACGTCATGATCGGCCGGCACGATCCGGATTCGCTCTTCGGCTGGTTCGGCGCGCCGTGGACGGAGCTGCCGGGCTTCGAGACACGGCGGCGGCTCAGATCCTATTACGCCGTCGCCGTCTACGGCTCCGGCCACGTGATCGCGCACAACCGGATCAGCGGCTTCCACGACGGCATCGACCATGCGACCTACGGCATGCCGGACGGTTATCCCGATACGCCCCGCGACCGCATGCCGGTGTCGATCGACATCCACAACAACGATGTCAGCAACGTGCACGACAACTGCTTCGAAGCCGACGGGGCCATGCACAACATCCGCATCTTCGACAACCGTTGCTTCAACGCCGCGACCGGCGCGATGAGCCCGCAGCCGATCTTCGGCGGACCGGCCTACTTCGTCCGCAACGTGGTCTACAACGGGATCTTCGGCCCGCTCAAGGTTCACGGCGATCCGGCCGGGGTCCTCGTCTACCAGAACACTTACGTCGGCGAGGTCTCGCAGTTGACGCCCGCCTCGAACATGCACTTCCGCAACAATCTCATTCTCGGCCAGGGCACGCGCGATGCGGTGTTCGCCATCGACACGCACACGAACTACAGCTCATCGGACTACAACGGCTTCCTGCCGAATCCGGACTCGCGCATCGCCTACCAGTGGAACTCGCCGCCCCACGGTCAAGCGCCGGACTACACTTCCGAGCGCGTGACGCGGCAGTTCGCAACGCTCGCCGAATACGCCGCCGCCACCGGCCAGGACCGCCACAGCCGGGAAGTCGATTACTCCGTGTTCCGCGACGTTCCGCCGCCGGACTTCTCCGATCCCACGCGACTCGTGGATCCCGAAGACTTCGACTTCCGCCTGCGCGCTCGCTCGGCGGCCATCGACACGGGCGTGCATCTGCCGACGATTACCGACGGCTTCACCGGCAACGCTCCCGACCTCGGCGCGTACGAACTCGGCACGCCCCGCCCGCATTACGGGCCGAGGCCGCGGACGCCGTAGCGCTGTCGCTCGAATCCAGTCACTTTTTTCAGCAAAGGAACTCCCGTGACCGTCCAACTCAGCGAATTCGCGCGCTCCCTGACCGTGGAGACGGCGTTCACCGTGCTCGCCATCGCCAAGTCGCTCAAGGCAAACGGCAAGGACGTGGTGGAACTTGAGATCGGCGACAGCCCGTTCGACAGTACCGCCGGCGCCCGCGATGGCGGCATCGAGGCGATCGAGAACCACCAGACGCACTACTGCCCTTCTCCGGGTATTCCGGAGTTCCGGCAGGCGGCGGCGAAATTCGTGCGCAGCGAGTTCGGCATCCCGGCCGAAGCCGAGAACATCGTCGCGGGTCCGGGAGCCAAGGTTTTCGAGCAGTTCTTCTGCGAAGCGGTGCTCAATCCGGGCGACGGCGTGCTCGTCTTCAGCCCCTACTTCCCGACCTACGTGCCCAACATCGAACGCCGCGGTGCGCGAGCGGTCATGGTGGCGTTACGGCAGTCGAACGGGTTCCGGCCGGACGTCGCCGACATCGAGCGGTTCCTGGCCGAGGACCCGTCGCCGCGCGCGATATTGCTGAATTCGCCGCACAACCCGACGGGCGGCGTCGCGACCGAAGACGACCTCTCCGAAATCGCTGACCTGATCCGCGGCAGGGATGTTGCCCTCTTCAGCGACGAGCCCTATTGCCACATGGTCTGGGAAGGCTCTCATCGCTCCATCCTGAGCCAGCCCGGGATGATGGAGCAGTGCGTCGCGGCCTTCACGTTCAGCAAGTCCTACAGCATGAGCGGCTGGCGGCTCGGCTTCGCCGTGTCGTCAGGACAGATCGCCGATGCGATCGGCAAGATGATCAACACGACGCTTTCGTGCACTCCGCCTCTCGTCCAACTTGCGGGAACAGCGGCGCTCGAGCGGGACCATACGGAACGCGATTCGACGATGCTCGAGTTCCGCGACAAGGTCGTACTGCTGACGGACGGGCTGAACGCGATCGAGGGCTTCAATACGCTGCCGCCGACGGCAACGTTCTACGTGTTTCCGAACGTCGCGCCTGTCTGCAACCGCCTCGGCGTGACGAGCCACGGCCTTGCGCTCTTCCTGCTCGAAGGCGCTGATGAGGACTTCGGGATCGCCTGCCTTGGCGGCGAGTGCTTCGGCGAGGCCGGCGCGGGGTTCCTGCGCTTCAGTTGCGCTGAGCCCAACGAGCGGCTGCGCCAGGCACTCGAGTTCATCCCGGTGGCACTGGAACGCGAGGATCGCCTGGCCGCGTGGCTCGACAGGAACCCTGAGCACCGCCTGAGCGAACCCTATGCGCTCGCGTGAGAATCGAACGGCTCGCTGATCGCGCCGCAGTCTTTGCGGCTCAACGACTTGCACGGTCCACGGCTATCAACCCGCTGACTGGCGCTGCGACACGGCAGGCAGCCACACACCGGTCATCCAGCAACGCGAATTCGGAAACGCAACCGCGAGCATGCAAGCCCGCCGCGGTAATTCATCGTGTCTCCTCGGCCGGGGGCTCGAGTGCACGCGCCACGCCGCCTGCCCCGAACCCCAGGCGTCCCGCAAGCGGCAGCTTCAGCGATAGCTGATTGGGATCGAGTCCGAAGGTGAGCCCCAGCACATTGAGCTCGAGCCCCTCCTCGGCGCCGACGAGAACGCCCAGAACCCCGAGCACGTTGAACTGCAGGCCCGTGCCGCTCGGCGACCTCGCAAACACGGTCGGCCCGAGATAATCCTTGCCGATGGCGTTTCCGGGCAGGTCGGCCCGTACCTCGGGGGCCGCACGCAGCACGAACGCCGTGAAGGTATTGGAGTTCGGACCGGGCCAGACGCGGTAATCGCCAGTGTACGGATACTCGTCGACCGCCCCCTCGATGCGGGCGATGACCTCGTCGACGCCTGCGCCGCGAAGATCCGCGAGCAGTTCCGGCGCGTTGCCGTACCAGCGCGTGTCCGGCGCGCGATTGCTGACCCTGACCGTCGTGCCCCGCCGCCTGAGCCCCCAGCTCAGGACCTCGTAGACCGTGAACTCGGCCGCGTCGGTCGGCTTCGCGGCGATCCAGGTATGCACTCCGAAGTAGCCGCGCCAACGCACGGCACGCGCCGCGTAGACCTGCACGACGGCCTCGGACACGGTGGCCGGATCGGGTGCGAGACCGACCGCGTCGCGGCTTGCGTTGCGCCAGTTCCCCGGAGCCATGCGCTCTTCACGATCCGCGTGGGCGAGTGCGAAGAGCGCAACCGGAAGAATGACCAGCAGCCACTTGGCCAGCGTGATTTTCATTAGCCTACCCGTGTCCGTGCAAGGAGCTTCGCGACATCGGAACCGGCCGGATTCTGGAACAGCCGCAGACCGAACTCCGGCAGTATCGACAGGAGGTGGTCGAAAATATCGGACTGCGCGTCTTCGTAGGCGACCCAGTCGGTGCTCTTCGTGAAGCAGTAGATCTCGATCGGCAGTCCCTGCGGTCCCGGCGGGTTCTGGCGGACGAGCAGCGTCATGTCGGGATTGATCTTCGAATGGCCCCTGAGGTAGGCCAGAGTGTAGGCGCGAAACGTTCCGACGTTCGTCAGACGGCGCCGGTTGACGCTGACCTTGCCAGCCTCGCCGAGACCGGCCTGAGCCTCCGCCAGCTCGCGTTGCTTGGTCTCGAGATAGCCCTCGATCAGCACGAAGCGCTTGAGATCCTCGACCTCGTCGGCCTCGAGAAAGCGGATCGACGACTTGTCGATGTTGACCGCGCGCTTGATGCGCCGTCCGCCGGATTCGGACATCGCGCGCCAGTTCCTGAACGATTCGGCAATGAGCCGGTAGGTCGGGATCGTCGTGACCGTCTTGTCCCAGTTCTGGACCTTGACGGTGTGCAGCGAAACATCGACGACATCGCCGTCGGCGCCACACTGGGGCATCTCGATCCAGTCGCCGACGCGAATCATGTCGAGCGCCGTGAGCTGGATGCTCGCAACGAGCCCGAGGATCGTGTCCTTGAAAACGAGCAGCAACACCGCCGTCATCGCGCCGAAGCCGGTCAGGAACAGCAGCGGCGATTGCTCGAAGATGATCGCGACGACCAGAATGCCGCCGACGATGTAGACGATGATCTGCACCAGTTGCACGACGCCCTTGAGCGGCCGCTGGCGCGACAACGGGAAGGACTCGTAGATTTCGTTGCCTGCCCGGAGCGTCGCGGCGAGCGCGATCGTGAGCGTCAGCGCGACGTAGCCCAGGGCGACGTTCCGGATGATCCCCGCAAGCTGCTCCGAAAACTCCGGCAGGAACGCAATGCCCGCGGCAACGATCAGCGCCGGGACGACGTGTGCGAGCCGCGCGAACACCCTGTACCTGACGAGCGTCTCGCCCCAGGGGATCGCGCCGCTGGTCGCGATTCTCCGCACCAGCCGCAGCAGCACGCGCGTCACGACGACGTTGGCTGCGATCGCCACAACGATCAGCACCACCAGACCTGCAGCGGCCAGCAGGGTCGGGTCAAGGGTCTGCAACTGCTCGAACATGCCTCGTTCGCTCTAACCGGGATCCGCGCCAGCCGCGATTATAGTCGGACGGCCCGCTGCCGGCTGCGCTGCTGTCGCCGTTCCCGATCGAAACAGTTTCGTCACAAATCCCAGCAGGCAGCAACAGTCTGACAACGAACCCCAAAACATTGATATTTTAGATGAGAAGAGAGCTATTACTTCTTGATTTTAAAATCATATTCGGGTATTTTTCGGGCCGAGAACCTACTGTGTTCAAGCATTTCGCCGCGGGCGCCTGCATGAACATTGCAAGATCAGGATGATCCGTCTTGCAAGTTTGTCACGAATGTGTACCATCGCCTGCCCCTGCATTCCGGAGATTTCACTTGTTGAGACCGTTGCTTGCCATCGCGTTCGCCGTGCTGCTCGCGTCGTGCTCGCCTGCACCGCCTCCACCCGCGGCTCTCGAACAGATTCTGCAGGATGGTGAACTGCGCGTCGTCACAAGGTACTCGCCGACCTCGTTCTACACCCATGACGAAGAGGGACGCGGCGTCGACTACGAACTCGTGCGCGGTTTCGCCGACCGGCTCGGCGTCGAGCTTCGGATCCAGGTGGCCGACGAGCTCCGGGAGGTCATCTCCAGCGTCGCGGATGGGGGCGCCCACATAGGGGCCGCGAATCTGACAGTCACCGCGTCCCGCAGCGAGCGTGTCCGCTTTGGCCCCGGATACCAGAAGGTCGAGCAGGATCTCGTTTACCACCGTGCAAGGCCGAGGCCGCGCGGCATCGCGGACCTGATCGGCGGAAGGATCATGGTGGTTGCAGGCTCGAGCCACGTCGGCCTGCTCGAACGTTCGCGCCGGGAGCACCCGCAGCTCGAATGGGTCGAGGATCCTTCAGTCAACGACCAGGACCTGGTCCGAATGGTCGCGGACGGCACGATCGATTACACGGTCATCGACTCACATGGATTTCGATTGCTACGCGATGGCTATCCTGAAGTCCGCGCCGCCTTCAGTATCGGCCAGACGGGTGAAATGGCGTGGGCATTGCCGAAGGCCGCCGGGGGGCTGGCGGAGCGCGTCACCGGGTATTTCGCGGATATCGAGGCCACGGGCGAGCTTCAGGAGGTACTCGACAGGTATTACGTGAGTTCTCGCGAGTTCCACTATGTCGAGTCGCGCGCCTTCGCCCGCCACTTGCGCTCGCGCCTCACGCGTTATCGCCCGTTCTTCGAGGAAGCGGAACTTGAGACCGACCTGAGCTGGCGGCTGCTCGCGGCGATGGCCTACCAGGAGTCGCACTGGAATCCCAGGGCCGTCTCGCCGACCGGCGTGCGCGGACTCATGATGCTCACGAAACACACGGCGGAACTCGTGGGTGTCGACAATCGCAACGACCCGCGCGAGAGCATTCTCGGCGGCGCCCGCTACCTGACACGGGTGCAGAACAAGATTCCGGCCCGGATCGCCGAACCTGACAGGCTCTGGCTCTCGGTCGCGGCGTACAACCTGGGCTTCGGACACCTCGAAGACGCCCGCGTGATCACCGAAATCCAGGGCGGCGACCCGGACAACTGGCAGGACGTCCGCGCGCGCTTGCCGCTGCTCGAGGATGAACGCTGGTACAAGCGCGTGAAACACGGCTATGCGCCGGGTTCACAGGCCGTGACCTATGTCGACAACATCCAGCACTATCACGAGAAACTCGAATGGATGACCGCGGACGACATCCTGCCCGGCAATCAGCCAATCACCGCCGCGCAACAAAGAAGTCCCTGAGCAGTTTCGCCGCTTGATCTTCGAGCAGTCCCCCCTCGACCTCGACCGAGTGATTGAGGCGCTCGTCGCGAACCAGATCGAACACGGACCCGCAGGCGCCCGTTCGGGGATCCGCGGCAGCGAAGACGATCCGCGCGACCCGCGCGTGCACGAGCGCACTCGCGCACATCGGACACGGTTCGAGCGTCACGTAGAGCGTCGTCCCCGTGAGCCTGTAGTTGCCGAGCGCCTTGCCCGCGGCGCGCAGTACACGGACTTCCGCATGGGCTGTCGGGTCGTGCCGGCGGATCGCGGCGTTGCCGGCCGCGGCCAGCACGGTCCCGTCAACCGCGACCAGCACAGCGCCGACAGGCACTTCCCCGCGGCTGCCCGCGGCCTTCGCGCGGCGCAGGGCACGGCGCATGAATTCGACGTCGGCGGAGCCGGACCCGCTCATTCCCACTCGATCGTGGCCGGCGGTTTTCCGGATATGTCGTAGGTCACGCGCGAGATGCCGGGAATCTCGTTGATGATTCGCCGCGACACGTGATCGAGAAAATCGTACGGCAGGCGCGCCCAGGCCGCCGTCATGAAATCGACAGTCTCGACGGCTCGCAGGGCGATGACATAGTCGTAACGCCGGCCGTCGCCCATGACCCCGACCGACTTGACCGGCATGAACACCGCGAAGGCCTGGCTCACCTTGTCGTAGAGCCCCTGCGAGCGCAGTTCTCCGACGTAGATGTCATCCGCGCGCCGCAACAGGTCGGCGAACTCCTTGCGCACGGGACCGAGAATGCGCACGCCGAGTCCGGGTCCAGGGAAGGGATGACGCTGTACCAGAGACCTCGGCAGACCGAGCTCGATCCCGATCCTGCGCACTTCGTCCTTGAATAGATCCCGCAACGGCTCGATGAGCTTGAGCTTCATGCGCTCCGGCAGCCCGCCGACGTTGTGATGGGACTTGATCAGATGGGCCTTGCCGGTGGCGGCGCCCGCCGACTCGATGACGTCGGGATAGATCGTGCCCTGCGCGAGCCAGCGCACGTTCGGCAGGCGACCGGCCTCCTCCTCGAAGACTTCGATGAATACGCGCCCGATGATCTTGCGCTTCTCCTCGGGATCGGCGACGCCATCGAGAGCCTGCAGGAACCTCTCCTCGGCGTCGGCCCGGATCACGCGCACGCCGAGGTGCTCGGCGAAGACCTCCATGACCTGGTCGGCCTCGTTGAGGCGCAGCAGCCCGTTGTCGACGAGCACGCACGTGAGCTGATCGCCGATCGCCGCGTGAAGCAGGGCCGCGACGACCGATGAATCCACGCCGCCCGAGAGTCCGAGCAGCACGTTGTCGCTGCCTACGGCCTCGCGGATCCGCTCCACATGCTCCGCAACGATGTTCGCGGGCTCCCAGTCGCCGGGACATGCGCAGACCTTGCGAACGAACCGCTCGATGATCGCAAACCCGTGCTCGGTGTGGGTGACTTCGGGGTGAAACTGCAGACCGTAGACGCCGCGCTCCTCGTTCGCGATGCCCGCGAGCGGCGCGTTCCTCGAGGCGGCTATGACCGTGAAATCCGGCGGCAGGCGCTCGACCCGATCGCCGTGGCTCATCCACACCTTGAGCTCCCGATCGGCCGGAACGAGACCGGAAAGCAGGGCGTCGTCCCCCGTCAGTTCGACCTCGGCGTAGCCGAACTCGCGATGGTCGGCGCCCCGGACCTCGCCGCCGAATCTCGCCGCGAGCGCCTGCATGCCGTAGCAGATCCCGAGGATCGGAACGTCGGCGGCGAAAACGGCGTCATCGACCTCGGGGGAGCCCTCGGCGCCGACGGATTCCGGACCGCCGGACAGGATCACGCCGGACGGGTCGAACGCTTCAATCGATGCGCTCGTGGCGTCGAACGGCAGGATCTCGCTGTAAACGCCCGCCTCGCGCACGCGGCGCGCGATCAGTTGCGTGTATTGGCCGCCGAAATCGACGATGAGGATGCGCGAGCTGTCCGGCGCGCGCACCACGGAGGCTTCGGAGGTCACAGCTCACTCCGTCCGGTAGTTCGGCGGTTCCTTCGTGATCGAGACATCGTGCACATGACTCTCGCGCCGGCCCGCGCCCGTGATCCGGACGAAGTTCGGCCGTTCGCGCATCTCGGTGATGTTGCTGCAGCCCGTATAACCCATCGCGGCGCGCACTCCGCCGACGAGCTGATGGACGATCGCGACGAGACTGCCCTTGTACGGCACGCGGCCCTCGATGCCCTCCGGCACGAGCTTCTCGAGCTCCTCGCTCGCATCCTGAAAATACCGTTCCGCCGAGCCTTCGGGGGCGCCCATCGCGCCGAGCGAACCCATGCCGCGGTACGACTTGTATGAGCGGCCCTGGTAGAGCTCGACCTCGCCCGGCGATTCCTCCGTTCCGGCGAAGAGGCTCCCGATCATCGTCGAGTGCGCGCCTGCCGCGATCGCCTTGGCGATGTCGCCGGAGTGGCGGATGCCGCCGTCGGAGATCACCGGAACGTCGGTCCCGGCGAGCGCGCCGGAGACTTCGGCGACTGCCGTGATCTGCGGCACGCCGACGCCGGCGACGATCCGCGTCGTGCAGATCGAGCCCGGACCGACGCCGACCTTGACCGCATCGACGCCCGCCTCGACGAGCGCCTCGGCGGCCTCCGCAGTCACGATGTTGCCGGCGATGAGTTCGAGATCCGGATGCGTGCGCTTGATGTCGGCGACACGTTCGAGCACACCGCGCGAGTGGCCATGGGCCGTGTCCACGATGACGACATCGGCGCCCGCCTCGACGAGCAGCGCGACGCGCTCCGACGTATCGATGCCGGTGCCGACGGCCGCGCCGACCCGGAGCGCGCCGAGCGCGTCCTTGCAGGCATTCGGGTAGTCGGTCGCCTTCTGGAAGTCCTTCGCCGTGATCATGCCGCGCAACTCGAAGTTGTCGTCGACCACGAGGACCTTCTCGATGCGGTGACGGTGCAGCAGCGTCAGGACCTCGTCCTTGCCGGCGCCCTCGCGCACCGTCACGAGGCGCTCCTTGGGCGTCATGACGGTCGACACCGGCGCCTCGAACTGTGTTTCGAATCGAATATCGCGATGGGTCACAATCCCGACGAGCTCCTCGCCCTCGACGACGGGCACGCCGGAGATATTGTTTGCCTGCGTGAGCTCGATGACTTCGCGGATCGTCGCTGCGGGATGGATCGTGATCGGGTCGTTGATGATGCCGCTCTCGAATTTCTTGACGGCGCGCACCTGGCGGGCCTGCTCGCGCGGCGGCATGTTCTTGTGAATGATGCCGATGCCGCCCTCCTGGGCGAGCGCGATCGCGAGCTTGGCTTCGGTGACGGTGTCCATCGCCGCGGCGACGATGGGTATGTTGAGTTCGAGCGAGCGGCTCAGGCGTGTTCGCAGTTCGACTTCGCGCGGCAGGATCTCGGACAGGGCGGGTTGCAGGAGGACATCGTCGAAAGTGAGTGCCTCATGAATGACCCGCATTGAGTTCTCCGGCCCGAGGTACGTGAAGCGCGCAAGTTTAATCGGCCTGACGAGTCCGGTAAATGGCCGGCTTGGTCGCGGTGTTGCGGGGAGTCGCACTACGGGCCGCTTGAAACACGCCGTGAATCCATCCCTGGAGGCTCCGCGCGCGCGTCCCTGCGCGCGAGGGTTTCAAGCGGCCCGTAGTACGCCTCCCCTGGGCTCGTCGCGGCGTGTCGGGGAGTTGCGTTTGCGGCAGGTTGGGAGCGTCAATCCACAGAGGGGCAGGAGACAGCCGCGTCAGGCGGCTGTTCGCGAAGGCGCCGGCCTGCGTTCAGATGCTGTCGATGAACTGCCTCATGCGCTCGCGCGCCTGGGCGTCCGGCACCGGGCCGAAGGCGGTCGACGCGTTCTCGGCCATGTGGACCGGATTGCTCGTCTCGGTCAGCACGCAGGTGATCATCGGATTGGCCAGGATGTACTTGAGCGAGAACTGCGCCCAGCTATGGCAGTCGAATGCGGCGGTCCACTCGGGCAGAGCCTCGCCTTCGAGCCGCCTGAAGTACGCGCCGTTCATGAACGGCCGGTTGATGATCACGGCGATTCCGCGATCCCGGGCCATCGGCAGCAGGCGCTCCTCCGCGAGCCGCTCGGTGATCGAGTAGTTGACCTGGATGAAGTCCGGCGTCTCGCGGCCGAGGAACTCCTCGAGCTGCTCATAGAGGCCGAACTGCGACACCGTGACGCCGATGTATCTCGTGGCGCCCTCCTCCTTCCAGGCCCTGAGCGACGGCCAGTGCGTGTCGAGGTCGGTCAGGCTGAAGATCTGCGTGAGATCGAGCGTTTCGCGCTGATACAGTTGCTGCGTCTGGCGGAACTGCGCGATGCCGACTTCCCGGCCGACCTGGTCGATCTTGGTCGTCACGAACAGGTTCTCGCGCAGATCAGGTTCGCTGATCACGTTTCCGAATGCCGCGTCGTTATCGGGATTCCGGGGCCAGGTGTCCACGACGCGTCCGCCGTGTTCGACGAGCGTACGGAGCACGCCTGCGAGCGGCTCGGAGCCCTCGGTCGCGACTTCCTGGACGACCTTGCTCGACCCGAGCCCGACGACGGGCAGACGTTCGCCGGTCGAGGGGATGACCCGAGTGGGCATGTTTTCCTGGGCAAGCGAGCGCGCGGCGCCGAAGCCCGAGACGCCAAGGGCGGAAAGCATGGCGACGAATTCGCGCCGCGATGTCGTGTTGTGGTGCATTGCGTTTCCTCCGCGGAAGGAGAATTGCCGATCCGGCTCAGGCTCGCCGCCCTGCAGCGGCTCAGCCGATCATAACGGTACGCGGGAACTGCGCGTTGTTCTCCCAGCGTGTCGGCTTCTCAGGGATCTGATCGGCAGTCGGCTGGACCTGACCGTTGACGTCGGTCACGCGCGAGACGATCGTGTGTTCACCGGGCGAGGCGTCGTTCCAGCGAAGCCTGAAGAGCTTCCACGAGTACTGGCTGGACTCGGGGTCGACCTCGGCTTCCTGCCAGGCACCGTCGTCGATCATGACCTCGATGGACCTGAGCGGCGTGCCGTCGTTCAGCACGAAGCCCATGATCGTGTGCCCGCCCTCATCGCGCGTGACGCGAATGATCGAGGACTTGAGCCTGATCCTCGTGACGGAGCGCTCTTCCCAGCGCTCGACGCCGCCGACGTCGCGCCGGGCCAAAGTGACATAGTCGCGCGCCATGAACCGCCCCATGTAGCGGCGGTCCTGCACATGAATGTGATCGAGCCACTTGACGTTGGAGACGCCGTACCAGCCCGGCACGATGAGCCTGAGCGGCGCGCCATGGTAGAGCGGCAGCGGCTCGCCGTTCATCTCGTAGGCCAGCATGACTTCGGGGCTCATCGCGTCGGTGAAGTGGAGGCTTCGGCCGAAGGCCTGTTCGACCTCCATCTCGCGGATCGTTTCCATGCCCGTATCGGCGCCGTAGAAGACGATCTCGATGCCGCCGCCCTGCAGACCCGCATCCGTCAGCAGGTCGCTGAGGCTGATTCCGCCCCAGCGGGCGTTGCCGATCAGGCCGTGGTATATGCCGGCCCGGTTGCCGCCGCACTCGAAACCGGCGTCGAGCTCGACCTTCGGGCGCGCCATGATGTCGGCGAGACCGAGTTCCATGGGGCTGTCGACCATGCCGGTGATCCGCAGGCGGTAGTCGTCCGCGGAAAGATCGGGCTGGTTGTAGTGCTGGACGATGTAGAAATCGTCGTTCGGCGTATAGAACGAATCGATGTTGCGCGTATCCTGGAAATGGATGCCGCCGGGTACGACCGGAGGCGCCATGAAGCCCTCCGGCACGTCGGTGAACGGCACGAGTTCCTCGCCCTGGGCCAACGCCAGCTTCGACCAGAACGGCATGCCGGCCGTGGCCGCGAATCCGCCGAGGGCCACGCCGCTCTTGAGGACCGTACGTCTCGATTGTTCGTGTTCTTCGGTGGTTGCGGCTGACACCGTCGTCGGTGTTGCTTCGGACATTGATTCTTTCCCCGCCTCATTATTGCCTCGGTCGATTATTCAAGAGCGGTCATGGTCAGTCAATCGCGGCCGACAGCCACGCACACCCGGTGGAACTCGCGCATATGTCACCGAAGGCATGCGGGAAGCGCACCATGGGCCGCTTGAAACACGCCGTAAGTGCATCGATGCAGGCTCGGCCTGGGCGTTGTTGTCGCGATGTTGCGGGGAGGCGCACCACGGGCCGCTTGAAACACGCCGTGAATACATCCCTGTAGGCTCCGCGCGCGCATCCCTGCGCGCGAGGGTTTCAAGCGGCCCGTGGTGCACCTCCCCTTGGCGTCGGAGCGGGCAGGCATTGTAAAGGGACGCGGCTACCCGGCAAGACTGCCGGTTAGTATTCGAGGCTCGCGAGATACGCAGCGACGTCCTCAATGGCCTGCCGGTCGGGCAGAACCTGGGCCATCGGCGCCATCTGCAAACCGTAGATGTCGCCAGGATTGGTGCCGCGCACGCCGTCCTTGAAATTCTGTATCTGTCGGACCAGGTACCACTCTTCGCGCCCGGCCAGCGCCGGCCCGTTCATTTCCTGCATCCCCTCGCCGTTCTCCCCGTGACAGGTCGCGCAGACAGCATACCAGGCCCTGCCGCGCTCCGGATCGCCCTGGGCCGCTGCTATCCCCGCGAACGCCGCCGCCAGAGCGGCCAGCGCCGGAATCAACGCCAGTTTCATACGTCGCGCCCCCCTCCGGTCAGAACGTCGCGAGCGGATTGATCGGCGAACCGGTCCCGCCGACGATCGGCAGGGGCGCAGCAGTCAGCAGGAACTCCCAGCGGCCGAGTTCGTCGGCCGTCTCCCCAAGCGCCTCGAGGTCGAGGTTGTCGAACAGGCTCATCCCGAGATGAAGCAGCGCGAAGTCGTGGATTGCGCCGGGCAGGTTCGACGGCGACACGTAGTGCGGATGATCGCTGCCCATGATCGCGATGTCGCGTTCCTTGAGCCAGGGAATGACCGACGGATGCAACCCCGCCGAGCGTCCGCCCGGGCGGCGGCCGCGCAACCACGGCCCCTCGGCCGCCCGACGCGCCCAGACGCCCGTGCGCACGAACAGCGCATCGCCGGGACCGACACGAACGCCCGCGCGTTCCTCCCAGGCCTCGAGATCCTCGATATAGATCGGCGTACCGGGTTCGAGCCACGGCAATCCCTTGAGCCTCGGAATGTCGATGAGCACGCCGCGCGTGAAGACGCCGTTCTTGATATTGTGGATCGACTGCTTCGGATGGCCGTTTGCGAGGACTTCCTCGGGGTCCGGCTCGTAGCCGTTGTAGAACACCCCGTTGTCGTTGATGTGGCCGAGCGCATCGAGGTGGCTGTGCGCGATGCCGTGATAGCTGACGGCGAACCGGTCCGCGGCGATGCTCGTCATCTCGTGCTGCCATGGATTCGGGTTGTCGACGGCCATGACCGTATCGGCATCGGCGGCAAGCGACACCGATATCCCCGCGGTCACGAGCCTTGCCGCCTCGCGCCGCTTCTCGGGCGTGATCAGGTTCAGCGTCCCGATCTCGTCGTCGGCGCCCCAGCGCCCCCAGTTGGACAATTCCGTCTTCCAGCGCTCGAGGATCGCGGGGTCCAGATCGCGATCGATATCCGGCCGATCGGCCGGCGGCGCCTGCGGCAGCACCGTCACGGGTAGCAGGGCGAGCGTCACCAGGATACTGGCGACCGCCGGAATCGTGGACTTCTCGCGAATCGCGTTCATATCGTTCCCCTGTCACTGTCGTTGCCGTCAACCCGCTACCTTATACTGAATTCATGACTTCCGGCGCTACGCTCGATCTGCAGTTCGAAGCCGAACGCAGGATCCTTTCGGTTTCGGACCTGAACCAGGAAGCCCGCCTGCTCGTGGAAGGAGGACTGGGCACCGTCTGGGTCGAAGGCGAGATATCTAACCTGGCGCGGCCGGCGTCGGGCCACATGTACTGGACGCTCAAGGACGCTCGCGCGCAGGTGCGTTGCGCGATGTTCCGGCAAGCCGCGCGGCGCGTCGGTTTCCCGATCGACGACGGCCAACAGGTGCTCGTCAAGGCGCGGGCCAGCGTCTACGAGGCGCGCGGCGAGTTTCAGCTCATCGTCGACTATCTCGAGGAAGCGGGCGTTGGCATGCTGCGCCGGCGGTTCGAGGAACTCAAGCGCAAACTCGCCGCCGAAGGCCTGTTCGATGCCGAGCGCAAGCAGCCGCTGCCGCCGCTGCCGGCGCGGATCGGCGTCGTGACGTCCCCGACGGGCGCCGCCATCCGCGACGTGCTCATCGCGCTCCGGCGCCGTTTTCCGGCCACGTCGGTGCTGATCTACCCGACGAGCGTGCAGGGAGACGGCGCCCCCGAGGAGATCGTCCGCGCGCTCCGGCTCGCCGACGAACGCGCCGACTGCGATGTCGTGATCGTCACCCGGGGCGGCGGCTCAATCGAGGACCTGTGGGCCTTCAACGAGGAGATCGTGGCGCGCGCGATCGCCGCTATGACGATCCCCGTCATCTCCGGCGTCGGCCACGAGACCGACTTCACGATCGCCGACTTCGTCGCCGACGTCCGTGCGCCGACGCCGTCGCAAGCCGCCGAACTCGCGGTTCCCGAGCAGACGGAGTTCGTCGCGCGCCTGAACCGTTACCTCGATCACCTGCGCCGGGCCGCGACGCGTGGCGTCGCCGACGAAACACGCAAGCTCGACGCCCTCGCGCACCGTCTCAACCGCGCCCACCCGGGCGTCGCGGTACGCGCAAGCCACCAGCGTCTCGACGAACTCGAGGCTCGACTCGGCCGCGCCGTCAAGACGCGAATCGAGCGCTTCGGCCACCGCCTGACACTCGCCGAACGCGCCCTGACCTCACTAAGCCCGCTCGCAACCCTCGACCGCGGCTACGCCATCGTCTCGCGCCAGGACGACGGCTCCGTCGTCACCGACAGCGCAACGACCGGCCCCGGCACCACCATCGACGTCTCCCTCGCCCGCGGCCGACTCGCTGCAACCGTCAACCGCAGCGACCCACCCGGCAACTAAAACTGCAGCAAAGCGCCCGATCG
>JAJEGN010000017.1 GCA_022819855.1 Gammaproteobacteria bacterium
ACTTCGAAGTCCTGCAGGCAGCCCCGATCGTAGTGCCGCTTTCCGTTTTTGAAGGTCGATCCGCCGGCAAGCTCCCAATCCTCGCTATAGGCAAGGTCTTCGAGGGTCAAAACGCCGGATTTCGCCAGTGCAACCAGCATCTTCGGCGACAGTCCAGGAAACTCGATCAGGTCCTCTTCGATCCCCAGGTCGCGCGCTTCTGCCAGCGCGATCTCTCTTTCGGCTTCGACGACCCTGATCGCCCGCGCCTGAAGCTCCTCGGCGATCGGAAGATCGATGCCGTCAAGCGAACACAGCTCCTCCAGATCGCACGCTGCAAGGTATTCGGTTGAATCGAACCCTTCCGACACCAGCAGATGGGCGAACACCTCGTCGATATCAATTGCGTCCATGATCAGCTTGGTCCTGGTGGCGAATTCGGCCTGCCTCAGCTCCTTTTCCTGGGTCTCGGTCTGGATCGATACGTCGAATCCGGTGAGGCGGCAGGCGAGACGGACATTCTGGCCGCGCCGGCCCACCGCCAGCGAAAACTGGTCGTCCGGCACCACGACGATGCTCGGAATCCCCTCTTCGTCAAGAATGACCTTGGAGACCGTTGACGGCTGCAGGGCCGTGACGATGAAATCGACAAGATTGTCGGTCCAGGGGATGATGTCGATCCTCTCCCCCTGCAGTTCGTTCACGACGGCCTGGACCCTGGAGCCTCGCATGCCGACGCAGGCGCCGACCGGATCGATGCGGTTGTCGTTGCTCTTGACGGCGATCTTCGCGCGCAGTCCCGGGTCGCGCGCAGCGCCGAGTATCTCGATCAATCCTTGTCCGACCTCGGGTACTTCGATGTTGAACAGCTCGACGAGGAACCGCGGCGAAGCCCGCGTCAGAAAGAGCTGCGGCCCGCGCACCTCGGCGCGCACTTCCGCAAGCAGGCTCTTGATCCGATCCTGCGGCTTGATCGGTTCACGCGGAATCAGATGTTCGGAGGGTATGAACCCCTCGGCGTTTCCGCCAAGGTCTACATAGGCGCCGTTGCGGTCGACCCGCTTGACGATACCGCTGACAAGCTCTCCGACCCGACCCTCGTACTCCTCGACGACCTGCTCACGTTCGGCCTCGCGAACCTTCTGGACGATGACCTGCTTGGCCGTCTGCGCAGCAATACGGCCGAACTCGACCGATGCCATGGGCTGTTCCACATAGTCGCCCGGCTGCGCGTCCGGATTGTACTCGACAGCGTCCAGAACCCTCAGTTCGCGTGCAGGTTCCTCAAGTTCGGTCGAATCGTCGGCGAATACCATCCAGCGCCGGAACGTATCGTACTCTCCGGTCGTCCGGTCGATGGCGACGCGTACATCGATGTCCTCGCCGTAGCGTTTTCGGGTTGCACTGGCGAGCGCTGCCTCGATCGCCTCGAAGATCACGTCTTCTTCGACTCCCTTTTCGTTCGAGACGGCTTCCACTACCAGCAGAATTTCCTTGCTCATCGTTCGGTCACCTCAGGTCTCGCTCACTTCCCGCTCACGAGACGCGCATCAGCAATGTCGGCGAGACTCAAGCGCCAGATCGTCCCGTCCACGTCAACGGCAATCGCTCGCGCCCCGGCGTCGCAGAGCCGCCCCTTGAAACGGCGCCGGCCGTCGCGGGCCTGCTTCAGTTCGACCCTGATCTCGTCGTTCAGGAATCGTTCGAAGTGTGCTGCCGTCCGGAGCCGCCGCTCGATACCGGGCGATGAAATCTCCAGTACGTAGTGGCCGGGCAGCGGATCCTCAACGTCGAGGAACGCGCCGATCTGCTCGCCCACCAGTTCGCAGTCGGCCAGGGTCACCGCCGGCTCCCGGTCGATATAGATGCGCAGCAATCCGCGTCCACCGATCCTTGCATCGAGATCGACGAGCTCGAAGCCAAGCGCCTGCAGTGGCGGTTCCAACAGATCGATCAACGCCTGCTTTTCTACCGGCTGACTCACGATTGACGCCTCTCCAACAACAAAAAATGGGCTCAAGGCCCATTCTTGTTAGTCTCCTCCTCCTCGACCCGCGGTCAGCCGCAGGTTACGTACGACAAACTGCCCCGCCGGGGGGGCTTCCTACTTAACCATTCTGGTTACCATTTAGCCCTAAACCCATGATTCTGCAAGAAATCATTTGGCATACCCGGAGCCGAAGCACCGTAAAATCGGGACATATCCTACCAAAAGTCGGTTCCCGGCGATAGAACCCGGTCATGCGTGCATCGGGACGGGACACGCGATCCGCATGGCTTGCAGGACGCGCTGTGTGAAACACGCGCTACAGGGTATGCCAGTGCTGATGCTCCTCCGACCAGACTCGCCTCGGACCACCCCCGTCATCGCCCAGATCGTCGAGCGACATGAGCATGACGATCGCGCCGGTAAGCAGCATGAGTCCGATCAGCGACAGGACGACGCGGTTCGCCATCGACCCCTTTTGCGGAGCCAACGCACAGCAATGCTTGTACTTCTTGCCGCTGCCACAGGGGCACGGCTGGTTACGGCCTATGGACGCCATTTCGATGACCCTCGGGTTGCGCCATGTTCAAGCGGCGCAGGCTCCTAGCGATGTGCCGACTGGTAGTGCCGCTCGAGTATGTTCATGCCGAAATCCTCGGCCCTGCTGCGCCACACCGAATGCACATGATTGCCCATGTTCTGTTCGTTGTCGTACTCGAAAATGAAATCGGGTCCCTGCAGGCGGAAGTAATGAGGTTCGCGCCGCACCGTGGATCCCATCCACGCGAAACTGAGCTCGGCCGGGTCGATGGCCGCAAGCCTCGCCGCAGACAGTTCCGGCTGGTAGTTCGCCACGACCTCGTCAAGGATGCGACGCACCCAGAACTGCTGCATCTCATTGAATTCGCCGACGGAAACGCCCTGCGGCTCAAGCGACTGGCGCCATTCATCCCACTCTTCGCGCGGTTTGCCGATATTGCCCGTAAAAATCTCGCCCGGAGGCTCGTCAGAGATTATCGCCCTTGCCTTTTGCTCGTCGCTCAGCGACATGAGCAGATCGCGGGCGAGATCTTCCTGCATGCCGAGCACCCGGAAACCGGCCAGTGGCCCGGTACGGACCTCCGCAGGGTTCGAACCGAAAAATGACGGCGTCAGGGCTATGCCGTCAGGCGAAACCGAGACGCTCAGGGACACATGATGCCCCTCGAACCGCCAGGCCCACGCCGAATCCATGCTGGGCGTACCGAAGAGCGCCAGCACGTAATGGTCAACGCTTCTCGGCACGCCTCCCCGGTCGAGCATGTCGAGAATGTTCTCAAGCTGCATGATGTGCACGACCTTGAGGTAGCCGTTGGAACTGAGCACGGACGTCAGCAGTTCGTGAACGAGCATCCGCTGGTCGGCGTTCATCGATTCGATCGGCAGCCCGACGCGCGGTGCGGGCCAGAACTGCCATTGCTCGCGGGCCGCGTCATCGAGTTCGTGCAGCATGTTGCCCGATCGTGCGATCATCCCCGGCGGCCCGCGTCGCTCGGCGCTCTCGGCCAGGGCACTTGCGGTCGCGACCATGGATTCGCGGATGGTACGGGTTGCCGCATCTTGTGCTGCCGCGGTCACGGTCAACAACAGGCCGGTGACGAGAGTTGCTAATCGAAGGTTCATCTGCTGTCCCCCATGTGCTGTTCGCAGCGCCGCACGACCCAAACCCGTGCGGCGACGCCGAATCGCCAACCTGCCAAGCGAAGCCGGTTTCGAGTGCCGACGCTCGTGGACGGTCCGGCGATCCTTCGCGTACTTCTGCGCCACTGCGTCGACCGCGCCTGCCGTTATCTTAACCGAATCCGCGCACCCGTTGGCGCACGCACGGCAGACCACGGCCGTCGATGCGAGTGGCGGCCTGGACGGTCGATCGCCCCCCTGACGGCCCACAGCGAAGTTCCCGAAACTGAAGATTCGCGTGGCGAACCCGGGACGGTCATTCGATGATTCTGATCTCGTACAGTTTCGGCCAGTTCTTGCCGGTCACGAAGAGCCGCTGCGTCGCCGTGTCGAAGGCGATGCCGTTCAGGACCTCGTCCCTGCTGCCGCGCTGCCAGCTCGGATAGAGATCGGCAAGATCGATCCAGCCGAGCACGCTGCCGTCAGTCGGCGAGATGCGGGCGATCCTGTCTTCGTACCAGACGTTTGCCCAGATTTCCCCGCGTATGTATTCGAGTTCGTTGAGCCTCGTGAGTTCGACGTCTCCGTCGCGTACCGTAAGCCGCCTCACCTGCTCGTAGCTCTCCGCATCGAGGAATCGCAGCACCGCCGTGCCGTCGCTCAGGATCAGGTGCGTGCCGTCATGGGTCAGCCCCCAGCCTTCGCCGTCGTAGCGAAACGTCTCGAGGATCTCGAAGGTGGCGACGTCATAGACGATACCGAGGCCGCTCTGCCAGGTCAGTTGGTAGGCGCGGTCACCACGAATCGTGAGTCCTTCCCCGAACAGCCGCCCGTTGAGCGCTCCCATACGCTCGACCTGGCCCGTTTCGATATCGACCTCACGAATCGACGAAGCCCCGTAGCGACCGGTGCTCTCGTACAGTCGGCCGCCGGAGATCACCAGGCCCTGGGTGAAGGCGGCCGGATCGTGGGGAAATTCCGCAACGACCTCGACCTGCCAGGGGTCGCTGCTGCCGCCACGAAACTGGGCCCATGCCGCGAAACCGCCGGCTCCGGCGACGAGCGCTGCGGCAATCAGCCATTTTCCAGTGCGCGGAGCGCGTGTCGCCATACTTACCCCGGTTCCGAACGCAAGGTCAGGTCAGGACGGATCATAGCCCAATCGGGACGCATCGGGCGCTCGGACAACGATCGCTTCCGACGCACGCGTGCAGGCCGCGACCGAACGAGGGCGCCGGCGCAGTCGGTACGATTCGCGGCTTGCCGGGATGCGGCCGAGCGCGCCGGGTTTCAGCATGCCTCGGGAACGACGACCTCGAAATCGTATTCGCCGTGCGCCCTGACAAGCTCTATCACGGTCTGCGCGTGCGCCAGCGCGCCACAGTCGCGAATCCGGATCATGCCAAGCGGTTCGCCCGACACATCCAGTGCGATCGCAAGGGCGCTCAGCGAAGGATAGGTCCGGTAACGGTACTCGAAACGGTCCTCGAAGACATCGAGCCGCACGGGCGGCGCTTCGGTCGGCAGAAACATCAACTGTCCGGCGAGATAGACAAGCGCGAAGAGCGCGACGACCATGATCGCTATACGCAGCCGCCCCATCTGAACGATCTGGAAGCAGCAGCCTGGAGCTGTACGACGGGGGCTAGTCCGCCGCTGCGCAGTCGTAGGGCCTGACCTCCTCGCCGGGCCTCCAGACCCAGGACTTGCCCTGCACGGCGGGCTCGGTGAAGGTTGCAGGGTCCGTCACGGTCAACTGGTAATCGAGGGTGCTGCCGTCCTCGTTGAGCGTGAAACGCTCCTCGGTCTCGACTGCCGGGCTCTGCCTGATGCCCGCATTGTTGAAAAAACCGTAGCTGATCGCCGTGGTCTCGACCACGAGCGTATCGCCGTCCCAGCGTCCGACCGACCGGCCCAGGAGACTCGGCGGCGCAGACGCATCAACGTCCTCGGGTGACAGGTAGATCCTGCGAACGAGGTCGTATTCCTCAATCCGCATCACGATCACGTCGCCTTCGTCGACGAACTGCATCGGATACGGCTGTTCCATGATGTACGGCATGCCTTTCGGCGCACAATTGAGGGTCGGATCGTCGATGATCGGGTCATAGCTGTCTTGTGCGGCCTGCGCGGCCGGCGTAAGCGGGTAACTCCTGTTCCAGAGCGACCCGGCGCTCGTCCAGACGCGAAAGATGCCTTGGCCTTCGACATCCGCCGTGACTTCGCCCCGAATGTCCTCGCCGATGGTCCGATCCGACCAGCGCGGCGCGTAGCGCGAGCCGAACAGTATCTCGTCGCCGCTCGGCAAGAGCATGTTGGTGAGCCACATTGCGTCGTCGGACATCCGGCCCGGGTTGCCCGCGACCGTGACGCGCGTGCCCGGCGACACCAGGCCGGGCGTCAGCCCGAAACGGCTGACGATGCTGACCGAGTTCGTCTCGATCACCAACGTGCGCGGCCGTCCGTCCGAATCGACTCCCTGCACGGTAAAACCGATGTGGGGGTTGACCCAATGCACCTGGGTGACCTCGCCTTCCATCTCGACGGTGCGGCTGCGGTCATACACAGGCCCGGTAGCATGATGCGCATGGCTTGCGGTCGCGATCGCGAGGGAAAGGCCAGCGAGTACCGTCGTCAGCTTCGTGTTCATGGCGTGTCCGAACCTCCGTTAGCGGCTGGCAACCCGGTTCGATCCGCGAAGCGATGAGGGCAGCGGCGCAGGGACTGCAGTCATGCCGTCACCTGTCTGCGCACCTGCTTCTCATACTGTTGCAGCATCGTTTGCGGGGATCGAACTCTCGCAACCGTAAAGCGGCAACTGCAAGGGCTGAGTACCCGATCGATTCTACGCGAACGCGGACAAACGGGGTACCGTCACTGTGACGGACAGCCAGCAATTCATTATCATTGCGCCAACCGGCCACACGGTCCGCGAAGAGGTACGCAATGATGCACAGCAGGTTCGACTTCGGTGGGCTCACGACGACGCTTGCGCTTGCCTCGGCTTTGCTGGCGGCGCCAGGAGCCGCGCAGGAACGCCCGGAACGGATCAATGGGCGTCCCAATCTGAACGGCATCTGGCAGGCGCTCAATACCGCGCACTGGAACCTCGAGGGGCATTCCGCAGAAGCACTCGATGACTTCTGGCAGCTCGGGGCAATCGCGGCGATCCCGGCCGGGCAGAGCGTCGTCATCGGCGGGACAATCCCCTACCTGCCCGAAGCCCTCGCCGAACGCGACGAGAACCGCGCCGGGTGGCCCGCATCCGATCCCGAAGCCAAGTGCTACATGCCCGGCATCCCGCGTGCCACATACATGCCGTATCCGTTTCAGATCGTCCAGGGCGACGGCGACATCCTCTTCGTCTATGCCTTCGCAAGCGCCAACCGGCCCGTTCACATGACCGACATTCGCACGCTCAACGAGGTGCCGGTGGACATGTGGATGGGGTGGTCGAACGGCAGTTGGGACGGCGACACGCTGGTCGTCGAGGTGATCGCCAATGACGACCGCACCTGGTTCGACCGGGCCGGCAACCATCACAGCAACGCGATGACGGTTACCGAACGCTACACGCTGATCGACGGGAATCACATGCAGTATGAAGCGACGATCGACGATCCGAACACCTTCTCGAGACCCTGGACGATTTCGATGCCGCTCTACCGGGATGTCGATCCCAATGCCGAACTGCTCGACTTCAAGTGCGTCGAATTCTCGGAGAATCTCCTTTATGGCGAGTACCTCAAGGAACCGCCGGCTCCGCTCGAGTGAACGCCACGAGGAACCCAGAGTTTTACAACATCGGCACCGGAATCGTTCCGCTCGGATTTAACAGGAGGCCAACCCAATGAGACTGAACACGACTGCGACATTAGCCGGCGCCCTGTTGGCGGCAGTTGGCGCACCCGCGATCGCTCACCATTCGTTTGCGGCCGAGTTCGACATCAACCGCCCGATCGAACTGGAAGGCGTCGTGACGCGCATGGAATTCAGCAACCCGCATTCCTGGCTGCACATCGAGGTCACGACCGTCACCGGCGAGAAGCAACAGTGGCAGGTCGAGGGCGGCGCTCCGAATGCGCTGATTCGCCGCGGCTGGAATCGGAACTCGATCCCCGCGGGCATTCGCGTCCACGTCGAAGGTTTTCAGGCCAGGGATCGGTCCTTCCGCGCGAGCGGGCGGGAAGTCACGCTGCCCGACGGTTCGAGCCTGTTCATGGGCTCCGTCGGCATCGGCGCCCCAAGAGCCGAATAGGCTTGCGCGACCGCACACCGGCCTCGCCGGCGCAGCAGCGCGGCAAGGCCGGCGGCGAACTGTCGCAGCTCACTCCAACTCGTTGATGTTGAAGATCTCGGCGCCCTCTTCCGGGGGGCCGTAGACGTTCATGCCGCCGCGCGGCGGGATGGGCAGACCGGCCGCGATCGCTTCCTCGACCTGCCGTTCGTAGGCGCGCTCCCCGCTCAGCGAGTGCCCGACTGCCCCGTTGCCCTCGTGGCAGGAATACTCGTACACCTGATAGTCCGGTTGCGTCGTGATCATCAGGCGGACCGTGAACGGCGCGGTGTACGCGACGGGATCGTCGATCGTTGCAATGTACTCGATCATGTCGGGGTCGACGCGGGTCAGGCGCTCCGTGATGGTCATCTCGTTGCTGTGACGCGTGCCGTTGCCGTTGGCGCCGATGCTCGTTTCGTCGGTGAAGTTCTGCGTTTCGATCACGAGCGTATCGCCTTCCCAATGACCGCGAGCATTGCCCATGTATTGCCTGACCGGCGCGCTGAGATGAGGCCGGCCGTCCAGCGGAATGATCCGCGTGTCGTGAATCATCTCGTAGCTTATGGCGATCGTGTCAGGATTCTGGACGATTCTGAGCCCGTTGCCGTAGATCACGGGCAGAATCGAGCCCATGACTCCTCGCGTGATACAGCGGTCGTAGAGCGTGAAGTCCTCGAACGCGTCGAACGGCCCGGGACCGAAGGTACCGCGGTCGCGGTTGCCGGCCCGCGCCCTGCCGGCCTCGGTCATCTCGGGAATTCTCCCATCCGGCGGATCCACGACGAGCGAGGTGTAGCCGAACGTCCGGATCCCCCACTCGTTGCGCAGGAACGTTTCGGTGTAGATGGCGCGGTCACGGCCCGCCTCGTCACGGCCCGCCCGCTCGGCGAACTCCTCGGACGTCAGAGACTCGCGCGTGCCGTGACGCGGGTTGCGGCTCGTCCCGATTCCACGCATGTCGTCCGTGCTCCACACGCCCTCGAAGCTTGGATCGCCCCAGGAAGTTCTCGGCGCCTCCCAGTTCGGGTCCGTAAGGGCCGCGGTCGTTGTTTCCGCCGGTACCGAGCGGATCGCGGAAGGTTCCGCCGTTGGGGGTCCACCCGGCCCCTGCGCCTGAGCGCTGCCCGAAATCAATAAAGTGACAGCACACGCCAAACCCGAATATGTGGTCAAGGCAGTTCGCATCAGCTCATTCCTCTGTGTCTGTCCACGTCGTTGCGCGGCCTGGTTCGGACTGTTTACGACTTCAGCCGAGCGGCCGAAACGGTTCGCCGACAGGATAGGCGATTCAGCGACTCGTCTCCATCGGTAACGCGAATACGAACACGTTCGATCCGCCGGTCCCGGGCTCGAGATCCGGCAACAGCCGACCGGCGGTTGCGGCGACCAGGGACGGCCCGGTGCTTACCGCGACGAATTGGCGGCCGTCAACGGCGAAGCTGATCGGATAGCCGCTGACCGCAGCGTCGAGATCCGTCTCCCAAAGGACGTCGCCGCTTGCATCGTCGAACGCCCTGAACCCGCCGTGCGAATCTCCGCCGAACACGAGACCGCCAGCCGTCGCGACCAGCGACAGTGACGCGGGACGCTGGTCGAATCGCCACAGGGCCTCGCCCGTTTCCGCGGAGACCGCCCAGATCGAGCCGAGGTTGTCCGTACCGGGCGCCAACTGGGGTGGCATGTCCAGACCGTAGACCTGCGAAGGATCGCGCTCACCGGATTGGACCACTGCGTTCATGCAGGTGTTCTGCATCGGGACGTACATGGCGTTCGTCAGCGGGCTATAGGCGCCTGCGGGCCAGTTCCTGCCACCCGCGGCAGCCGGACAGATCATGATTTCCTGACCGGCCTGCGTGAAGAGCGTGTCGGGGTTGACCGTGACCTCGCCCGTCTCGCCGTCGATATCGCTCACGACGTTCTGCATGAGCGTCTCTCGCGCCCACAGAAACTCTCCGGTCGTCCGGTCGAGCGTGTAGACGATGCCGGTCTTGCCCGGGATGCCGGTGACGACCTGGCGGCGCTCGCCGGGCTCGATCGCCGGGTTGATCCACTGAACTTCGTCCGGGTCGGGTGCGACGGCCGTGTCGACGAGCACTCGTTCGAACGGATGATCGAGGTCCCAATGGTCGACGACGTGCTGGTAGTACCAGACGATCTCGCCTGTGTCGCCGTCGAGCGCAAGCGTGGAATTGTGATAGAGATGCTTGTTGTCGTTGCCGCCAAGAATGAACTTCGGCGCGGGGATGGTTACCGAAGTACCGACGTAGACCATGTCGAGCACCGGATCGAAACTCGGCACCATCCAGGTACCGACGTGCCAACGCTCCTCGAGCGGCACATCCCCCCAGGTCTCGCCGCCGGGCTCTCCCGGACGCGGAATGGTGCGCGCACGCCAGAGTTCCGCGCCGGTACGCGCATCGTGCGCAGTGACGATGCACGATTCGTGGGTAGCGCCAGGCTGACATTGCCGCCCGGTTATAACCCTGCCGTTACCGATGATCGGGCCCGAACTCGCACGCGCGGGCAGCGTCGCCTCGATGACCGGCGTTTCCCAGACGAGTTCGCCGGTTCGCGCATCGAGCGCGTACATCTGGTTGTCGCCGCTGCCGTTGATGATCGTCTCGCCCCAGATGGCGATATTCCGGTTGGTTCCGCCGCGCGCGCCTTCCGGGTACTCGCGCTCGTACTCCCAGAGCAGCTCGCCCGTCTCGGCATCGAACGCCTGGATGTAATCGTTGGCATTCGGCATGTACATCACGCCGTCGTAAACGAGCGGCGCGCCCTCGTGGATACCCGTGCCGACCGGGTGTTGCCAGACCAACTCGAGCCCCGCGACGTTGGCCGCGTCGATCTGATCGAGCGGACTGTAGCCCCAGCCGTCCGTCGTCCGTCGCCAGGACAGCCAGTCGCCAGGATCGGGCGAGTGCAGCATTGCGTCGGTCACCGGGGTGAATTCTCGAGGCGCCTGGGCGTTCCCCGGAAAGCTTGCAATAAACGCGCCGATCGTTGCAGCGGATACGTAGATGTGTTTCATGGACAATCCTCTCGGACACAGGCCGGCGCTGGACCGGAAGTCAGCTCCATGCCGTGGCGAACCGCGATTTGGGTGGCTGTCCCACGACAACGCGCAGGCCCAGCCGACCGATCACTCCAAAATTGTGCTGAGCGGCGGCAAGCGCGCGCCGCTGCCAGGGCCCGGCTCCTCGCCCGCAACGACGGGCAGCGTCAAGGTACCGATGCCCTCTATCGTCGCGACGATCTCCTCGCCTGGCTGCAGAAAACGCTGCTCACCGCGTACCGCGGTGCCCATTCCAACGCCCCCCGACGTGCCGTTGTTGATCACGTCACCGGGATAAAGCGTGATGATGGACGAGGCATATTCGATGAGTTCGTAAAGCGAATGGATCATGTCGCCGGCTTGTCCTTCCTGCATCTGTTCGCCGTCCACGCTCAGCGTCTGGTGCAGTCGTTCCATCGGGTCGCCATAGAATTCCTTCGGCACGATCCATGGACCCTGCGGCGCGAAAGAGTCGTGACCCTTGCCCACGAACCAGTCCGACGTGAAGGGCGCACCACCCGGCGGGCGGCCGCCGCGATCGGAAATGTCGAGCGAAACCATGTAGCCGAAGATGTAGTCCTGGGCATCGGCGGCAGAGACATACTTGGCCGCGCGGCCGATGACCGTACCAAGCTCGACTTCCCAGTCCGTGCGGTCGCGGCCATACGGGATCACGACCGGATCACCATCGCCGATGACCGCGCCCCGGCTCGGCTTCAGGAACAGGTACGGCACGCCGCGGTTCTCCACGCGCTGCCGTTGCGCTGCGGCACGTTCCTCCGGCGTGCCGGTTTCATTGACGTGCGTATAGAAATTGACCGCGGCGTTGAGGATCTTGCCCGGGTACATGATCGGCGGGAGCGTGTCCACATCCCCAACGTCATGAACGAAATCAGGGCGGTTGTCCGCGTCGAGCCGGCCGCTCGCGACGAGTTCATTGACGATCTCATACATGCGGGGCTTGAGCCCGTATTCGTAGCGACCGATGAGTTCGAGCATGTCGGCAGGCATCGGAATTGCCGGGTAGGACGAGTCCATCTCGAGTGCCGTGTTCGCCGCGTCGAGTTCGACAACGAGACTGTCGCGCAGCACGATGCCGACGGTCGGTGCCCCCTGGACATCGAAGGTTCCGACCTTGAAGGGCTCGGCACTCGTCGGCGACTGCGCCTGAAGGGACATCGGGCTTGCGAGCACGATGAGCGAGGCAACGGCCAAGGTGATACGCATGGTTTTTTCCCCCTGATGGCCTTTCGATGCCATCCAGATGAAGCGGCGATTCGACGCCGGAAACGTCCTGATCTTTCGGCAAACTTCTACGCGTGCCCGGCGGACCTGTCAAGGTCGCCTGCCCGGACACCCGCCCGGCCCGGCAACCGCGAGCGCCGCGCGCGCGGGCCACGGGCGATGCAGAGCGGCCTGCAGGGCATGCAAGCCGCTACAATGCGTCCAGATGCAAACCGCAGCCCACCGCGGCCGCGCCCGGGCGCGAGCCGCCGCACACGATCGACTCCCTCGGAATCTTCCCTACCTGAACTCATGACGCGCACAGCCGACATCATTCGCGAGACCGAAGCGGTTACGGCCCGCAACTACGCCCCGCTGCCGGTCGTCATCGCCCGCGCCGAGGGTGTGTGGGTCTGGGATGTGGACGGGCAGCGCTACCTCGACTGCGTCAGCGGCTACTCCTCACTGAATCAGGGTCACCGCCATCCGAGAATCGTTGCGGCGCTGATGGAGCAGGCCGAACGACTGACACTGACCTCCAGAGCGTTTCACAACGACCGGATGGGGCCGTTTCTGAATCGCCTTTGCAGGCTTTGCGGGATGGACATGGCGTTGCCCATGAATACCGGCACGGAAGCCGTCGAAACTTCGATCAAGCTCGCGCGGCTCTGGGGCTACCGGAGCAAGGGCATACCAGACAACAAGGCCGATATCGTCGCCTGCAGGAACAACTTCCATGGCCGGACGACAACGCTGGTCGGATTCTCGTCGGAACCGCAGTATCGCGACGGCTTCGGGCCCCATACACCCGGTTTCACCCTCGTCGACTTCGGCGACCCGGAAGCACTCGCTGCCGCGATAACTCCGAATACCGCCGCCTTCCTGGTGGAACCGATCCAGGCCGAGGCCGGCGTACTCATGCCGCCCGAGGGCTTTCTTGCCGAAGCACGGCGAATCTGCAGCGCGAACGATGTCCTGCTCGTTCTGGATGAAATTCAGACCGGGCTCGGCCGCACGGGCAAGCTCTTCGCGTACGAGCACGAAGCCGGCGCCAGGCCCGACATCCTGATCCTCGGCAAGGCACTCGGGGGCGGCGTCTACCCGGTATCGGCCGTCGTTGCCTCGGCGGACCTGCTGGGCCTCTTCCGGCCCGGCGATCATGGCAGCACTTTCGGCGGCAACCCCCTTGCAGCCGCGGTGGGAGAAGCCGCGCTGGCGGTCATCGAGGAAGAAGCGCTTGCAGAACGCGCGGCCGAACTTGGCGCGCATCTGCACGATGCGCTGGATGCCATTCGCTCACCTGCGATCCGCGAGATCCGCGGCCGCGGGCTGCTGCTCGGCATCGAGATTGCCGACGAAGCTGGAACCGCACTCGGCTACTGCTCGCGGCTCGCCGAGCGCGGCGTGTTGACCAAGGACACACACGCGCAGGTCATGCGGCTCACTCCACCGCTGACCATCGGCAAGCCCGAACTCGATTGGCTCGTGGAACAGCTCGCTGCGGTATTCGCCTGAACCCGGTTTCCTTCGGCCGATCGTGGTACGAGTGGATTGCGGGTAAGCGAATACTCCTTCAGTTCCGTGTCGAAGGTCGGTGCGCACTCGCGGTGCGGCTGGAGCACCGTCGCGGCATGTTCGGTTGGCCGGTCCCTGCAGGCGGCGCGAGGCAGACCTTATTCCCAGTTGTCGATGGCCTCGCGCTGCAGCGACCCCGCCGGATACTCGCTGAGTTCAATGCGGATACCGTTGAGATCGGTGACGTTTGCGAGGATCGCATTCGTACTGCCCGAACGCGGTTCGGACACATTCGCACCGCGCTCGCCGTACATCCCGGTCGCCGCATCCATGTTCGCGACCTCAATGCCGAGATGCGTGAGTCCCGGCGGCCGGTTTTCGTTTGTGCTCTGCAGCTCGATGAATGTATTGCGGCTGATCTGCACGTAGACGAGCACGATCTGGCCGGCATCGTTCACGACGCGAAACGCTTCCGGAAAACCCATGGTCCCGGTGTAGTACTCGATTGCCGCATCGAGGTCGGGCACGGCGATACCGACGTGGTTGAGTCCAAGGATGCCGCCGTTGCCGTTCTGGGCGGTCGCGATCTGGACGAGCGAACCGACAACGATACCGCTCAGGAACAAGCTGATGGTGCGCATATTGTTCTCCTGTTTTCCTGCATGGCCTTCCCAAATGTGATTTGAACATGGCCTGACCGGGCAGCCGGCCAGTCAACCGGCATTTCCGGCGTTACCGGCGTTACCGGCGTTACCGGCGTTACAAGACATGATGCGGTCCGGATGCCCAACAATCCAGAGATCGGGTCAGCGATCGCCGGTTGTCTCCACGACCGGAGCGGCAGGATCGATGCCCCCGTCGCTCGCCGTTGCATCCTTCGCCAAGGGCAACACTGACATAAGCTGAGGTTGACGGTCACGCCGCGTTGAGTTGCAATGGTTCAGTTCTCATCCGTCCAGCATCTGCGGGGGATTGGCGCGTCATGAGAAGCCTCAGTTATCCGACGGTACTTGCAGCGGCCGTTCTCGCGGTAATCGTCATGCCCGGTGCGGCACAAGCGCAGTTCGGCGGGTTCGTGAACCTGCCGCGCAATGACTTCACCTGGGTCTGGGGAGACCAGGACGATGCCGAGCGCGGCCGGGGCCGCGACATCAATGTGCGGTCGACCGACCGCGGTTTCGACTGCACGCTTACCGCAGCGTTGCGACCGAGCAATCAGATGACTCCGATGGACATTCGGCAGCTCGAGAACAACCTGCGCACCGCCATGGACTTCATCTACTACAGCGCCAACACGATGTACTCGATGGAGCGAAGCTTCGACCTGGATTGGGGCAAGCTCGATTGCGCCAGGATGCAGCCCAGCGAAGCCGATGAGGACAAGCAGGCGGAGCGCGTCAACAGGGCGCTCGAACGGGCCCGGCGCGAGCAGGCCGAGCGGCGCGAACGCCGCGAACGGCAGGAAGCCAGGGAGGACAGGCGCTAACCGCCGTCAAACGCACCACCCGGCTTATTGCCGAGGCCGACCGTACCTGGGGCCAGGCAAGGGCGAACCTTCGCTGGCCATGGCTTGAGTTCAGTTCAGCTTGTCGACGACGACTTCCCCGTCCTTGACGACGAGCACGACATCGTGCACGTCATTGATATCGGTCAGCGGATCGCCGTCCAGGATCACGATGTCGGCACGCTTGCCGGCTTCGAGCGTACCGGTCTCGTCGCCGAGCCCGGCTGTAATAGCCGCGTTCCTTGTCAGCATCTGCACGATGTCCGCGTGAGAAAACACGAGTCTCAGCGGCCGAAGTTCATGCGCAAGCGAATCGTCCGGCAGGAAACGCACGTCCGTACCGTAGCCGTAGAGAAGGCCGCCCTCCCAAAGCAGGCGCGCGTTGACCGGCCCCTGCCCCGCGCTTGACAGCGTGTTGTAGGGAAACGGATCGAGGTCGCGGAAACGCGCGACGTTGTCGTGTCCCGTTCGTTCGCGAACCATCGCGTTGTCAACGTCGAAGGTCGGTACGAACACGCCAAGCGTCGATACCATCGGGATACCGGAGTCGACGATCGTGCGGACCTGCTCCTCCGTCAGATGACCGATGTGCGGGGTATGCACGAGAACGTCCGTGCGAGCTTCGACGGCCGCCAGCGTGTCGATCACGGTCACCGCATGCGTGATCGACGCCATACCATGCCGTCGCGACTCCTCTGCGACAACGGCCAGAGTTTCAGTCTCGGGTCCGTCGGGTGTCGTGACAATGACGGTCTTTACGGCGTCGAAGCCGGCGTCCGCCAAAGCCTGTACCGCGGCGCGGGTCTGCTCGTGCGGTATGGCTTCGGCCGTCTCGGCGACCCGGTTGGGTCCGCGTGACTGGTCGATGCGCGCGGGATCGACGCCGGCAACGAAACCACCGGGACCCGCCGCCAACGGCACACGACCTGATGCGATGAGGCGCGGCCCCTGGATTTCGCCGTCTGCCAGGCGTCTTCTGAGTTCGAGAATCTGCTCCGGGGCGTCGCCGGCCGACAGAATCGTCGTGAAACCGGCTTCAAGCCAGGCACGCATGTTCTCCTCGGCTTCCTCGGCCAGCCATTGATCCGGATCTCCCAGAATCACGTGACGGTGCGCATCCGTAAACGCCGGCAGGACCGTCCGGCCGCCGGCGTCGATTCGCGTGCCGCCTTCGCCAGCGGCGCTCTCTGCAGAGACCGAAACGATTCGTCCGTCGCTGACGACGACGCTGCCGTTGTCGATGATTCCGCCGTTGCCGTCAACGATTCTCGCGTTCTCGATCACGAGATCCTGAGCCAGCGCCATGCTCGGGAAAGCCGCGACAAGGAAAAAGGCCGTCACTCGTCTCATCTTGCGAATCCTCCTGAAACTTGAGGGCCATCATAAAGCAAGTCGGATTCCGGCAACCGCGGATCGACGCGTTGAGCGCAAGCGAGCGCGGACACGTGAAATGCCGTCCGTGCCAATCGATATCGGCTTATTTCGGGCGTCCCAGGTAACCCTGCGACAACATCGGCAGCGTATACATTGTCATGGCGATGTTCCTGATGCCCTCCGGCGTCGTCCAGGGCTGGCCGTCCGGTCCGATCGCGCCCATCTGCGGGACGTAGAGCGTGCGCTTGTCCGGCCCGGAGAAAGCCACCGTGATCGGCCGCCTGTGCGTTGGAATAAGGCCGAGATGGTCGCCGCCCGGCGAAAACACGTGCACGCCGGCGTTAGCCGTCACATAGAGCCTGCCCTCCGAGTCGACGGCCATGCCGTCGCCGCCGTCGTCGCCATCCAGCGTGCCAAACACGCGCCGATTGCCCGTTGAACCGTCGTCCGCCACGTCGAACGCCAGCACCTCGGTTCGATTGGTGACGTACAGTGTCCCGCCGTCGGGGCTCAGCATCACGCCGTTGCTGCGGATGTTCTCATCGGCAACGGTATTTACAACGCCGTGGGGATCGACGTAATAGAGGCCGCCAACCGTGAAATAGGCTCCGCCGCGTCCGTCGGCGATCAGATCGTTCAGGCGGCCGAGCGGCGACCCGTCCGGAAAGCTGTCCGCGAGAATCCTGTACTGCGGCGCGAGCATGCTGACCTTTGTCAGCTCGTTGCAGCCGGGAAGTTCCGGGTTGAGCGGTTCGGTACAGGTTCTCTGCACGGCATAGAGTCTGCCCGAAGAATCGAGGGATACGGAACCGCCGCCGTTGGTGTTCTCGAGGGAGACGTATTCGTTGTGATTCACGTCGAGCTTGACGATCGTGTCCGTCTGTTCCTGCGCGAACAACACGCCTCCGTCCCGCGTACCGACGATCCCGTCGGCCGTGTTGAAATCGGCCCATACGATCTCCCACTTCGAATCGGCTGCGACGACCCCTGGGATCGCCGTAACGACGGCTTCGCGTTCGCCAGGCAGGCGTTGCGCGCCAGCCCTGTCGACAAGCGCGAGCGCTCCCGCCACACACAGGACCAGCTTGAGCACCTTGTTGAGTTTCATCGCTTCCCCCTACCGGTCAGGCGCGACTGCGGCGAAATTCTTCCCAGCCGCGCGTTCCCGCCGATATCCCCGGACGTTTTCCGCGATGCTAGACTGCCAGCCGTCGCCAGTCCATCAAGATACTTCAGTTCCCTGCTCCACGCTTCATCGCCCTGACCAAAATCCACCATGCCGGGTTGAAATGTTGGCTGACTAATCCGGAAAGCCCGGGTATGCTGGCAGCGTTCGACAAGCAAACCGGTCGCGAAATCCCATGGCCAACGCAAAACCCGAACCGCAGGTCTGCCACAAGGACATCCACTACGACGACTCCATCGCCCCGGGCATGCTTGTCCGGCTCCAGCCCGCTCTGTGTCCGACCGAAGACGACTTCTACGAGTTCTGCCGCATCAACGCGGATTTGCGCATCGAACGCAATGCCGATGGCGGAATCACCATCATGGAACCCGCAGGATGGGAAACCGGCGGCAAGAACGCGAAAATCACTGCTCAGCTCGTGATCTGGGCCACGGCCGACGGCACGGGCCAGGCAGTCGGCTCCTCGGCCGGTTACCGGCTTCCCAATGGCGCGGTGCGCGAACCGGATGCCTCCTGGGTCAGCAACGAACTCCTCGCATCCACCACTCCCGAAGAACGCCTGAAGTTCCTGCCGCTTTGCCCCGATTTCGCGATCGAGCTGCGCTCGCCCACGGACAGGCTCGGCCACCTGCAGGCAAAAATGGCCGAGTACACGGCCAACGGCGCAAAACTCGGTTGGCTCATCGACCCGATCCGACGGCAGGTCTTCGTGTACCGTCCCGGTTCCGAAGTCGAAACGCTCGATGCGCCGGATGTGGTTTCGGGCGAGCCTCTCTTGCAGGGATTCCGGCTGCGCACGGACCAACTCTGGTAGGTCTCCTGTCGCGGCGGTCTCCGATTCCTCCACCGCCTCGGCAGGCTTGCCGGCGAGGGCGCAACGCACGATGACCGCGATCCTGCACTACATCCATGACCCGCTTTGCGGCTGGTGCTACGGCGCGGAACCGCTGGTCAGATCGGCCCTGGGCGTCGGCAGGCTTGAGCTTGAATTGCACGGCGGCGGGCTTTGGCCGCAGCCAACGAAACTGCCCGATGACATGCGCCGCTACATCGGACAAGCCGACGCGCGCATTGCCCAGATGACCGGTCAACCCTACGGCGAGGCATACCTGTCCGGACTTCTGTTCGACCCCGAACTCGTGCTCGAATCCCGGCCGACGATCGCCGCAGTGCTCGCGGCCGAAGGCCTCGACGCATCGAAAGCGCTGCCGATGCTGTCCGGTATTCAACATGCGCACTATGAACACGGCCTCCACGTCGTCGACGGTGCGGTCCTGCGCGACATCGCAGCGGAGTGCGGACTCGAACCGCAAGCGTTTGAAGAAGCGTTCCGAAATATCGCCGTCGACGAGCATATTGCCGAGACACGCGCACTCATGCAGCGCGTCGGCGCCGCAGGGTTTCCAACTTTCGTGCTCGAGCACGACGGTGACTGGACGACTGTCCCGCACCATCGCTTTACGGCGACGCCCGCGGCATTCGGCAGTTGGCTGGCAGCGCAGATCGCCGGCCGGAATGCGCGAGCTACGAAAAACGGGGGCTCGCCTTGCGGCGGCCCCCGTTGGGTTGGCTTCTGAAACGCGGTCTTGCGGCGTCAGATCTCGAGGCGCCCCGTGCTCTCGCCGAACGACTGGACTTCCGCGCCCACCATGTCGGCCAGTGCGAGCAGCAGATTGCCGGTCGGTTCCTTGTCCCTCGCGGCGATGTGCCGGTTGCCCTTGAGACGACCGTTGCCGCTGCCGAGCAGGATCGCCGGCGCATTGTGCCGATCGTGCACATTGGCGTTGCTCATGCCGCTGCCCCAGTAGATGACCGACGAATCGAGCAGCGTGCCGTCGCCATCCGGCGTCGACTGCAGCTTGTCGATGAACTCCGCGAGCTTCGCGATCTGGTACGTGACGATCTTCGAGTACTTCTCGATGCCTTCGGGCTTGTCGCCGTGGTGCGAGATCGGATGGTGCGGCTCGGGGATACCGATGTGCGCATAGCTTCGGCCGCTGGCCTCATGACCGATCATGTAGCTGAACACGCGCGAGATGTCGCCCTGGAACGCCAGGTGCATGAGGTCATAGGTCACCGTGAGGTGCTCGTCGAACTGATCCGGCACACCGATCGGCGCGTCGGGCGCTTCGGCGAGCGTGTCGGCGCGGGCGTCCATGCGCTCCAACTGCTGTTCGACACGCCGAACGTTCGTCAGGTATTCGTCGAGCAGCACGTTGTCGGCCGCACCGAGAGTGCGCTGCAGGCGCTTCGTTTCGTGGACCACCGAGTCGACCATGCTCTGCTTCTGGCGCAGGCGTTCAAGACGCTGCTCGGGCGTTCCCGGAGCGCCGAACATTCGCTCGAACGTCACCTGGGGATTGATCGCGACCGGCAGCGGGCTCGTGTCGTCGAGCCAGGAAATCGTGTTGAAGAACACGCAGGGGAAACCGTCGCAGGCGCCTGCCGACGTACCCATATCCTCGGTACCGACCTCCAGCGACCTCAGGGGCGTGTCTCCGGCAACGACATCGGCGATGTACTGATCGACCGTCTTCTTCGACTCGATACGGCTGTAGTCACCGGCTTCGCCGACCGGACCGACGCCGTTCAGCCACTGCGCGCTCGCGCCCAGGTGCACCGAACCCTCCGGCGCCTTCATGCGGCTGATCGTAACCAGATGCTCGCGATAGGGCTCAAGCGGCACCATGTTCGGCTTGAGTTCGAAGTCGCTGCCGGTCTGTTCCGGATGCCACTCCGACGGGTACGCGCCGTGAGGCATGTAAATCGCGCCAAACCGGAACGGTGTGCGCGCACTGGATTGGGCGAAAGCGGGCACCATTGCGTCGAGCATCGGCAAGGCCATTGCGGTGCCCATGCCTCGGAGGAAAGTACGTCGGGGCAAATGCTTCCTGGTGATGAACATTAGTGCTACTCCCTGGTTTGCGCGATGCCCTGCACCGCGTCAGGTTCAGCTAATTTGGTCCGCATCTGGAACGGCAGACTGTCCACGATGCCCAGTACAATCGACATCATAGTGTAGTCCTCCTGAGCGGCGTTTCGCAAGATTCTTCGGACCTGCGGCATGTCGGCCGGCTCCAGCCCGCGACCGATGGCGTAGATCAGTAGTTTTTCGACAACAGTCCCCGCGAATACCTCGGGTTGCGAGAGAATCGCCGCACGCAGCGCCGCGGGCCCGTCGACCGGTGTACCGTCAGCCAGAACGCCGGCGGAATCGATCGGCAGCCCTTCCCTGTTCGCTTCGCGCCATTGACCAACGGCATCGAAGTTCTCAAGCGCAAATCCAACGGGATCGATGTTGTCATGACATGACGCGCACTCGGGACTCGCCCGATGCAGCTCAAGCTGCTCGCGAACCGTCGACGGTCTGCCCACTGGCACACTTTCCGACAGATCGGGCACGGCCGGCAGAGGCGGCGGCGGCGGACTGTTCATGAGGTTCGAAAGAACGTACTTGCCGCGAATGATCGGCGATGTGCGCGACGCCGCCGAGGTCAACGACAGCAGACTGCCGTGTCCGAGCAGACCCCAGCGGTTCGGGTCGGTCAATTCCACCTGGCGAAAGCGCGCACCGTACACGCCGGGAATACCGTAGTGCCGAGCCAGACGTTCGTTGACGAAGGTGTAGTTCGCCTCGAGCATCTCGAGCACGCTGCGGTTCTCCCGGAGGACGTGGCCGAACAACATCTCCGTCTCGCGGCGGAACGCCTTGCGCAGGTTGTCGTCGAAATCCGGAAACAGCAGAAGATCGGGAATGACGCGCTGTTCGAGATTGCGAAGCTGCAACCACTGTCCGGTGAAATTGGCGACAAGCGAATCGGCGCGCTTGTCCGCAATCATCCGCCTGACCTGGGCTTCGAGCACGCTCGGCTCACGCAAATTCCCGTCGATCGCAAGATCGAGCAGTTCGTCGTCGGGGATGCTCGACCACAGGAAGAACGACAGCCGCGACGCGAGCTCGATATCGCTGATTGCGTGGCTACCGCCGACCGGCAGATCCGCCGGGTCGTGCTCCGCGCGGAACAGGAACGACGGGCTTACGAGGATCCGCGCAAGACCCGCTCGGATACCGCTGTCGAAATCGCCGCCGCGGTCACGCGCATCGTTATAGAACGCGAGCGGCGCCTCGATATCGGGCGATTGGACGGGGCGACGGAAGGCGCGCCTGGCCAGCGTGGAAAAAATCTCGGCCGCACACGGTGCTTCCTCGGCCGCCGATTCGGGCTCGCAAACGAAAATCCGTTCCCGGCTGGGCGTATCGCTGATTCCCGTCACACTGTACGGGCCCTCGATCGTTACGGTTTCGAGCCTCGGCAACCCCGCGATATTGTGCACCTCCTGGGAAGCGCGCAGCGGTGGCTGCCAGGCATTCTGTTCCTTCTCCGGCCGCTCGACCCAGGTGAACGCGACATCGTGCGGCCCGGCGCTTACCGGTATCGGCGGCGATGTCATCAACTCGTCGACCTCGATCTTCGAGAGTACCTGGTCCTCGGCCTGCAGATTGTGAATGTCGGGACCGCCGATCAGCGAGGAGAAAACCTGCTCGCCATCGACCATGATCACAAACTCGTGCGGAGTGTCGTGGCCCTCGACACCGAAGTAACCCTCGATGAGGCCGCGTATCAGCCGGCCCGAAAACACATAGTCGCCGTCGGCCGGGAAGTTGTGACGCACGAGCATGCCGCCGCGGGTGCCGAGCGGCAGACCCTCGAGGTGATAATCCTGCGTGACCTCCATCGCGATCGTATATGGCGCGGCCAACGGCACCGCGCCGGCGTCCCCGACCGCGAGCGCGCTGACCCTGAGCGCTGCGGTGAGGTAGCGTTCGAGCAGCAACGGAGAGGTCGTCAGCGCGGAGGCAATGTTGTCGAAGCCGAAGTCGCCGCCGTCGCTCGGCAAGAGTTCCATCACGTCGACTTCGAGCGCGAGCAGGTCGCGAATGGCGTTGGCGTACTCGGCGCGGTTGAGACGGTGCACGAGATGCGAGCCGGCGTAAGGTTCCGTGTCCGCTGCGGCGTCGAGCGTCGACTCCAGCGCCGCCACAAAATCGGCTCGCGCCGCTCCTTCGGGTTGCGGCTCGCTGCGCGGCGGCATCATGGCCACTCGGAGCTTGCCGATCGCGGCCTCGAACAGCGCCTTTTCGGCGACGACATCGGACGGGCTCAGGCCCTCGAACGAAACCCCGCCAGTGACCTCGTAGTCGTTATGGCACTCGACACAATAGCTGTCGAGCATCGCCCAGTGCTCGGTGAGTTGAGCTTCAGGCGAGCGGCCGAGCCACACATACGCGGCCACGGCCGCGACTGCCACGGTACCCGCACCGAGGTAAAGCCTGTTGTTCATCAGGCGTCGTCCGGTTCTTCCGCGTCATCCTCGACGGGTTCGGGCGCGGGCTCGATCGGCACGCCGGCCTCCTCCATCGCCGTACGCAGCACATTTGCGATCTCATCCGGGGTGGCGCCATCAAGGTTCACGCGCCCCGGCTCGAAAACGTTTTCGTGCGCCTCCGTCGGCAGAGCCTCGGCAACGTGAAGTGCGGTCAGTCCGTCCTCGTCTTTCGAATCGAGCGTGGCGCCCGCGTCGATCAACGCTCCGATGGTATCGAGATTGCGCGTCCGCACGGCTTCATGCAGCGCAAAGGCCTTGTCTTCGGGCATGGCCGAGTCAGGGTCCGCGCCGGCATCGAGCAGCAACTGAACCGCGTCGGCCGGCTCGCGATTCGACGGCTCGCGATACGGCGGCGGGCCTTCGCGCTCATAGCCGGGGCCGGCCGAGAGCCGCACGCCCTTGCCGCCGTTGATCGCCGCGATCAGCACGGGCGTGCCGGCATGCGTGTTGGCGCCCATCCCGGCCACGCTCATCCCGAGACCTTCGATTTCCTCCGGCATCCAGTTCACGTCGATACCCTGCGCGATGAGCAATTTGAGCGCCTCGACGTCCGCGGCCACGGCCGCGCGATAGAAGGCGGTGCCGTTGTTGTAGGTGTCGCAGCACATCTCGGCCGAGTGCATCTGCTGGACTAGCGGCTTGTCGGGATCGGCGCCCGCTTCGAGCAAGAGCGCCACGAGATCGAGCGCCGTCAATTCGTTGTCGTGATTCGCGCGTAGCTGGGAACCGTCCCGCGCATACCAGTCGGTCGTCGCGTCGCGCATCTGGACGGCGTGATAAAGGGAGCCGTCGTCGGGATCGGCACCGAGTTCGAGCAGGGTCGCGGCGAGATCAAAACGGTCGTTTACGATCGCGATCATCATGGCGGTCGCGTCGTCGCCGTTCCTGATGTTCAGGTCGGCGCCCGCTTGCACCAACCGCCTGACGATATCCTCGTAGCCATTGCGCACCGCCCACATCACGGCCGTGAAACCGCCGCTCGGGTAGTCGCCGTAGTCGCCGCGTTTGGTCAGTTCCGAAAAGCGCGCTTGCGCGTTAGGGTCGGCGCCGGCCAGCAGCAGGGCGTCGACGACGTCCGGATGTCCTTCCGCCGTTGCCCACATCAGCGCCGTCTGGTGCTGGAAGGAGTCCACGGCATTCGGGTCGGCGCCGCGCTCGAGCAACAGTTGCACGGCATCGACACGCCCGGTGCCCGCGGCAGCCGTGAGCGGCGTCAGACCTTCCGGATGCGCCAGCGCGACATCGGCGCCGCCATCGAGCAGCGCCCTTATGACGGCCGCATCACCCGTGCGGCTCGCCTGCAGCAACGGAGTCACGCCGAAGTCGTTCGCGGCGTTCGGATCGGCGCCGGCTTCGAGCAGGGCTTGCGCCATTTCGGCATGGTGGTGATACGCGGCCCACAACAGCGCCGTGGAGCCATCTGAAGCGACGAGATTGACGTCGGCCCCTTGCGCGATGAGTTCGCTCACCGCGGCAAGTGCGCCATCGCGCGCGGCATCGGCAATCGGGCTTCCGGCCGCGTTGCCCGGACCCGTGGGCCAGATCAGAACGGCCGACGCCACGAGCACCGGAATGCCGAGCGCAGCCCGGGTCGTCGAACGCAGTATTACTGGTGCGCGCATGTGATCTCTCCCCTCAACCTAAGCCGGCCGAGGCACGCGCCTGAACGCGGAGCGTGCCGTCACGGTCAGGTATGACACACGTCCTGATGGAAACCATCGAAATATATCACAACGGCATCCCAGCGCCGAACGCCGGGAACCGGCCTGCGGTCAGCCGCGACCACCCACGCACAGGCAAGACTCGGCGCGATTTTCGCGCCGCCCGGTTGAAGCTCTGGCGCTAGTTCATCAACCGCGAGCGGATGCCTTCGCGATCGACTTCGACGCCGCGCAGATACACCGATGCGATCCGCCGCGTGTTTGTAATGTCGTCGAGCGGATTGGCTTCGAGCACGACGAAATCGGCGCTCTTGCCCGCCTCGATCGTGCCCATGTCCGCAAGCCCAAGCGCGGCGGCGGAGTTGCGGGTCGCCGCAACGATGACGTCCGCGGGTGACATGCCGGCTTCCACCATGTCTTCCATTTCGACATGCGGCGCCCACGGCGTATTGCCGTCGGTGCCGAACGCCACGATCATGCCGGCTTCACTGAGTCTTGCGAGATTGCGTGCCTGAATGCCGTGCGCTTCCTGGGCCGCGGGGTCGGCTTCCGTAGCCTGCAGCGCCTGCAACTGCTCGTCGGGCATCGTGCCGGCGAGCCAGCCCAGGTCCGTCGGCACGCCCCGGCCAGGCAGGTTCGGAACGAGCACGACTTCCGGCCGCTCGGCGACGAGGTCCAGAAACTCCTGATCGATGTCCCGGTCGCGAACTCCGTGCGCGAAGACATCGACACCGGCCCGCAACAAGCCCTTGCCATCCTCGAGACTGAAGATGTGCGCCGCAACCTGAATGCCGTTCGCGTGCGCTTCCTCGATGACGGCCCCGTAGATCTCGGGGCTGAGCTTGTCGTACTGGCCGTCGCGGTCATCGACCCAGATCTTGATCATGTCGACGTCGCGGGCCGCCTCGTCCCTGACGGCCTGGCGCGCTTCGTCTGCCGTCGTGACCCAGTGAACCACCCGGCGACCGGGTTCGGGCGACGTGATGCCGAGCCCGGCGGACAGGAAACGCGCGGCATCCGGAATCGCTTCGTCACGGATTTCAAGCGGCGTCTCAAGATCGTCCGACCCCATGCTGATGGCCGCTCCGACGCCGAAATAGGCCCGCCGCTGCAGGTCGGCAATGAGTTCGTCCCGCGTCGTGCTCATATGCACGTGTCCGTCAACTATCGTGGGTATTACCGTCATGCCCGAAAGATCCACGCGAGAAGCACCCTCCGGGACCGCAACGGCGCCGCTGGCTCCAACCTCGACGAAGCTCCCGTCGTCAACGGTGAACGTGCCGTTCTCGATCGGCGCAGAGCCGTCTCCGACAATGAGCCGCGCCCCCTCGTAGGCGACGACGGATGAAGCGGGCGCAGCCGGCTGCTCAGGAGCCGGTTGCTCGGCGGCCGGCCCGCAGCCCGCAAGCCCGACTGCAACCCCAATCAGAAATGCATACGGCACGGCGGCCGCAACGCGATTCTCCGATGTTTTCCTGTGTCTCTGCATCGTAATGCTCCACTGGTCTGAAGCGACTTGGGACGCTCAATCTTACGCTGCCGGGCAGCAGCGCGCACCCGCAATCCGTGCAGCGCTCACGACGGTCGGGCTTGACTGCCGAGTGGGGGTTCCGTTGGCGCCATCGCGTTGCGCGCGCTACGCTCTCGTTCGACAACGAGAGGGAGACCGCCGATGCAGTCGGTAATGATCGTGGTGCTGGGGCTTGCCGGAATGGCGTTCGGTTGGCTGGTCTATTCGCGGTTCATCGCGACCCGGATCTATCGGCTCGACCCGGATTTCGTGACGCCGGCGCATGAACTGCGCGACGACGTCGATTTCGTGCCGACCAACAAGTACGTGCTGTGGGGTCATCACTTCACGTCGATCGCGGGCGCGGCGCCGATCGTCGGGCCGGCTATCGCGGTCTATTGGGGCTGGGTACCGGCAGTCCTTTGGGTCACGCTCGGGACAATTTTCTTCTCCGGCGTTCACGACTTCGGCGCGATCTGGGCCAGCGCCCGGAACAGGGGCAAGTCGATCGGCGCACTGTCCGAGGATGTGGTCGGCAAGCGCACCCGTGCGCTCTTCATGATCGTCATATTCCTCGTTCTGCTCATGGTCAACGCCGTGTTCGGCGTCGTCATCGCCGGCCTTTTCGTCGACACGTCAACCGCCGTATTTCCCGCCTGGGCAGCAATTGCGGTCGCGCTCATCATCGGTCAGCTCCTGCACAGGAACTTCAACCTCACGCTGCTCTCGGTGGTCGGTGTCGCTGCCCTGTACACCTCGATCTACCTCGGCAGCTTCATGCCCATCGAAATACCCCAGGGCATGTTCGGCCTCGAACCCAATGCCAATTGGCTCATCATCCTGTTCGTCTACGCCGCAATCGCTTCGATGCTGCCAGTCTGGGTGCTGCTGCAGCCGCGCGATTTCATCAACGGCATGCAGCTTTTCGTCGGCCTGATACTGCTGTACAGCGCCGTGCTGATCTCCCTGCCCGACATCTCGGCCCCGGCATTCAACAACCAGGTCACCGCCGATGCGCCGTCGCTCGTGCCATTGCTGTTCGTGACCATCGCCTGCGGCGCAGTGTCCGGTTTCCACGGCATCGTGTCGTCGGGCACGACATCGAAACAACTCGACAAGGAAACCGACGCACGGTTTGTCGGATATCTCGGCTCGATCGGCGAAGGTTCGCTGGCGCTGATCACGATCGTTGCGGTCAGTGGCGCTGCACTTGCCGCCACTCCGGAGCTCTGGCATGCGATGTACGAGCGGTACGGTGAAGCCGGAGCAGCGACCTTCGTCCAGGGCGGCGCACAACTGATCGAGAACGGCTGGGGCATCCCGCTTTCGGTTTCGACCACCCTGCTCGCAACCATGGTGGTGCTGTTTGCCGCGACAACGATGGACACGGGCGTTCGGCTGCAGCGCTACATCATCCAGGAGTGGGGTGAGATCTACGGCATCGGCGTGCTCAGGAACAGCGTAGCGGCCACGCTCGTCGCCGTCGGCTGCTGCCTGTTCCTCGCGTTCGGCGCGGGCGGCGCGTCAGGCCAGGGCGGCCTGATCATCTGGCCGCTGTTCGGTTCGACGAATCAGATCCTCGCCGGGCTCACGCTCCTGGTCATCTCGGTCATGCTGATCAAGCTCGGCCGGCCCGCCCGCTACACGCTGATCCCGATGACCTTCGTCCTGATCACTTCGGCCTGGGCGGCGCTGCTTAAACTCATCGAGTGGTATCAGGCCGGCAACTGGCTGCTGGTCGCGATCGACCTCGTCGTGCTCGTCACGAGCGTGCTCGTCATTCTCGAAGCGGCATCGGTGATCGCGCGCTACCGCCGCGAGAACCTCGCGTCGGAGACGCTCTGAGCGCGGGCTTGGCGCCGTTCGCACGGATCCGTCGGCCGCCGCGCCGACGCTACCGACGGCTATTCGTCGTCAGCCTCGTCCCGGACGCCTCGGCCGAACACGGCCTCGCCGTTTTCGCGGCTGATGCCGCTGGCTCGCGCGACCGTGGGCCTGTTCCGCGCCCGGTGACCGGACACGATGATTCTCTCCCCGACCTGCAGGTCATTGCGCGACCAGCCGCTGCGGATCAGCGAATTCGGGCTCGACAGTTCGAAGTCGTAGGTGACGGTTTCGCCGTTCTCTTCCACGTCGACGTGGAGCCAGCCATGCGGGTTCGTCCACTGGATCGAGTTCACGACGCCTTCGATCCGGAACGGTTGGTTGATGTCGAACTCGGACGCGAAAGAATGGTGTGCTGACGCCAATGCGGGAATCAACCCCGCGGCGATCAGGGCACATGCCCACGGCACGTTTCGAAAGGCTGACGATTTCATGTCTTTAGGTCCTCGGCGTGTCCGCGCGCCGCACTGGCGCGCCAATCTCACTGTGCAGCATCGTAATAGTACTGGGACGACACTTCGTTCTCGATGCAAACGAACTCGATGAGGCTGGTATCGAGCAGGATCCGCTGGTTGACGCGGACCGTGAACGGTTCCGTATAGGCCATCGGATCCTCGATCGTGACGTCGATCTCGAGCGTGCCGAAGTTCGGACGGCGGAAACGCTCGGTGATCTTGCCCGACGAGGTCAACGGGCTGCCGTTGTAGTCGAGCCAGACGTCATCGCGAAAGCCCGTGGTCTCGACGACCAGCGTGTCGCCGTCCCAGCGGCCTACGGAATAGCCGAACCACCAAGGCAGGGCATCGCTGCCGGGCAACTCCCGGCCGTCGAGAAATATCTGCCGCAGACCCGAGTTCGCCTCGTTGATGATCAGCACGAGTTCGGGCGTCTGCACGATTTTTCGCGGCTGCGGGTGCAGGTGGTAGTGCATGTGACCCATGGGCAGGCAATAGCCGTCCGGATTGCCGCGCGCCATGTCGTCGATGCGCTCCTGGGTAGTCGCGTCGCCCCATTCCGTGTATGGAGGGTCGAATTGAGCGCCTATGTCGAAGAAGTGCGCGACCGGAGGCGAACCCTCCGGCGGATCCACGTTCGGGCCGCGCCCGAGTTGCCCGTCGACGGGTCCGCGGCGCCCGCCCCGAGCTTCCCAGATTCCCGACAAATCCGGCCGACCGTCTGTCGTCGTCGGTGTCGGTCCTTCGAGGTCAGGTTCCCCGTCGGGGGTCAGGGGCACTCCGGGAGTCGGGTGCGGCGCCCACTGTGCGGCAGCGGACCCGGCCCAGAACACGACGAGCGCGGTTGCGAGCGCTCCGAACAACCATGCCTTCACTGTTTGCTCCGGAATTCAAGTCGTGGTTCGCATTATGCCCTGATCGGAACGCGCCGCGCGAGGCGAATCGGCCGCGCGCGCGGCGGTTTGTCAAGCAGGATTGCGCGGCTTCAGGCGACGGGCGGCGTCCGGCTGCCGCGCCGATCAATCGAGCGGCGGCAGCAGCGCCTCCCTGTCTGGCGGCAGGTGCTGGTCGACCGCGTTCATCATGATGCCGACCCGGATGTACTCGCCCATGATCGCCATGAGCTGGATCGTGTGTTGATAGCCGTAAAGGTCGACCATGCGTTGCCACAGTTCGCTGCTGATTGCGTTCTCGCGCAGCAGAGTACGGCCGAAAGTGATGAACGTGGCGTCCCTGTCGGACAGGCCCGAGACGTCCCGGTCGTACTTGACGACGTCGATGACCGATTGCTCGAGTCCCTGCCGCAAGCCCGCGGGCTCGTGCGCGGACCATTCGTACTGCTGGTCGATCTCGCGCGCGGCCACGAGCACGGCGAGCTGGAAGTAACGTGCGCCGACCGGGCTTCCCTCGCCTGACGGGATACCGAGATAGCGGTCACGCGGAGCGTAGATCGTGACGTGAGGCGGTCCCGGCCGGGCCACGAAATCCGGCCGTTCGGCGAGGTATCGCTGCCCTTCCTCGTCGAGATCTGCCGGCGTTACCGGCGGCAGGCGAGAGAGCGTCTGGGGATGGATGTCCGGCGGCAGCGCCGCCTGTGCCAGGCGTATGTGATTGGCGGGCCCGGCATCGGGCGGCTCGCGACCGGTTTCTTCAAGCGGCGATTGTGCGTGCGCGGCGACCGCCAGCGCTGCAAGCAGGACAAGGGAAAATCGAATGCTCATGGCCTCCCCTCCGGTGCGCGAAACGACGAAAATCCAGTCTAGCCAGCCCCTGCCAACCCGTCCAGCTACAGCAAGCCGTGAACCATGCCACGATCGGCCAAACCGGCACGGACCATGGCTCAACGATTCTGATATATGATCGATCCGCAGGATGTCGCAGCCGAAAAAACGGGGTTACGCGCGATGGACTTGTCGCTTCGTTCACTGATCGCGGCCACCATCTCGTTGCTGGCGCTTCATGGGGACAAATCCTTCGCGTTCACCGAGGAACAGGCGGCCGCGGGAAGCGCGGCCTACGCCCGATATTGCGCCAGCTGCCACGGCGCAAACCTGCGCCAACTCCCGGACGCACTGTTGCTCGGACGCGAGTTTGTCGCGAAATGGCAGAACCGTGCCGCCAGCGAACTTGTCTCGCAGACCCGAAGGACGATGCCTCCCGAAGACCCGGACGGGCTGAGCGAAGACACCTACGTCGCGATCGTCGCCTACATGCTGCTCGCCAACGGCGGCGTACCCGGCGACCAGCTCTTGCGCGCGGCTGCCACGGACCTCATCGGTGCGGGCCTTGGCGATTCCCTCGCGGCGCTGCCAATCGTAGCGGCGGGCGCGGCGCCGGGACCGACGGGCGTGACTGTCGCCGGTCGAATCGAAGGGTACGTTGCCGTGACCGATGAGACATTGCGCAGTCCGGCGGCAAGCGACTGGCCGATGCTGCGGCGCGACTACGCTGCGACGAGCTACAGTCCGCTCAGCGAAATCAACGTGGATAACGCACATCTGCTCCGGCTCGCCTGGATCTGGCCGATGCGCGACGCGGGTACGAACCAGCCGGCGCCCCTCGCCTACGACGGCACGATATGGCTCGCCAACACCGGCGGCGTCGTGCAGGCGCTGGACGGCCGCACGGGCGATCTGATCTGGGAGCACAGTGTCGGCGCGGAAATCGCTCCGCGCGGACTCGCGCTCTATGAAGACATGTTGATCTTCCAGACGGCGGCCGCCTGGGCGATTCGTGCGCAGGACGCGCGTCTCGTCGCGCTTGACGCACGGACCGGCGAGACGATCTGGGACGTCCGGATGCCCGATGTCTACGCGACCAACAGCGGGCCGATCGTCGCCAACGGCCTGATCATCCAGGGCATGGGCACCTGCGCGGTGTACGAGGAGAAGAAGTGCTTCATCAGCGCGTACGACCCGGCCACGGGCGAGCAGCGCTGGCGCTTCAGGACCGTCGCGCTGACCGGGGAACCCGGCGGGGATACCTGGGGCGGGCTGCCCGACATCTACCGGGCCGGCGCCGAGACCTGGATCACGGGAACCTACGATCCAGTACTGAACCTGACGTACTGGGGCACGACGCAGGCCAAGCCCTGGATGCCCGTCAGCCGCGGCATGCAAACCGAAGACGTGGCGCTTTATTCGAGTTCAACGGTCGCTCTCGATGCGACTACCGGCGAACTTGCCTGGTACTACTCGCACGCGCCGGGCGAAGCTTTCGACCTCGACGTCGTCTTCGAGCGCGTGCTCATCGACGCCGGCAATGCGAAGTGGGTGTTCTCGGTGGGCAAGGACGGCGTGCTCTGGAAACACGACCGGATCACCGGCGAGTACCTCGACCACGCCGAGACCGTCTTTCAGAACGTCTGGGCGCGCTTCGATCCGGAGACCGGACGACCCAGCTATCGCGACGACATCATCGATCACCGGATCGGCGAGTGGGTCGACGCTTGCCCGAGCACCGCCGGCGGCAAGAACTGGCACGCGATGAGCTTCCACCGGCCTTCGCGGCAACTGATCGTTCCGCTGAGTCAGAGCTGCGTGTCGCTGCGCGCGCAGCCCATCGAGCAGGTCCCGGGCGGCGGCAGCGGCGGCGGCGCCGACCGCCGGTTCTACGAGATGCCGGGCAGCAACGGCAACGTCGGCAAGCTCGCCGCGTTCAACGTCGATACCATGCGCGAAACCTGGGCGCTCGAGCAACGCGCGTCGTTCCTGACTTCAGTGCTGTCGACGGCGGGAGGACTCGCGTTTGCCGGCGACCTCGACCGCAGTTTCAAGGCCGTAGACGTTCGCGACGGCCGTATTCTCTGGGAGACGCGGCTCGGAACGTCCGTGCAGGGGTTTCCGATCAGCTACGCCGTGGACGGCAAGCAGTTCGTCGCCGTATCGACCGGGCTCGGCGGGGGCAGCCCGAGAGGCGTGCCGGCGACGATCACACCGGAAATCAGCGTGCCCGCTCGGGGGCACGCGCTTTACGTGTTTGCCCTGCCGTAGCCGGGCTGACCGGAATCGTAAGTTGCGGTGTCGATAACCGGTAGCGACCGCGACCTGCAGCAACTCATGCGGCAGTTCTCCTCGACTCCCCATTGGTTTTCCGGTCAGGCGGATCGACTCTGGAAGTTCAGTCGAACCAGGTCGTGGGAGGCCCGTTCAGTGGCAAAGTGGTGTGGCCGTTCAGCGGCAAAAAGATCATGTGACTCATTGCAACAGCTTGCGCGCCCGGGCCTCGGCGCGCGCGGCGACGCGACCGCTGGCGAGATGGTCGTAGAATCGGTCGCGATCGATCGTTACGACCACACTGGGCTCGCCGACCACATCGATGTGCACGCGACCACCATGCACCACCAGACTGTGTTCACCTTTCGCTAACGTCACTCTCGTGCGAATGCAATCCCACTTGTGGGCGCGGGACAACTCGAGCGCCGCAGCACGCTCGCGTGCGCCCCAATCCCTGCCCTCGCCAAGCAGTTCTCGCAACGGGCGGATTCTCGCAGGGCAGGGGCCGAGGTCCAGATCGGCGCCGGCCATCCGGTGCGCGAGACGGGCCATGCGGTGCGAAACCGCGGTTTGCAGCTCGTCAGGCGCGAGGCCAGGGAGTGTCCGCAGATCCACCGGTAGCCCGAGCCACCCATCGCGAGCTCCGAACAGAATCGCCGCTGCCAGCCAGTCCGCTTCCCGAAGCGCGGCATGCTCGAGGTCGAGCAGTTCGGCGCAGGTTCGACGCAGCCCGAACAGAATCATGGCGCGAGCGAACGGAGTCTCATGCCGCGCGAAAAGTTCCCCGGCCGTGGGAGCCTTGAGACCGTTCAGCGCATGCAAGGACTCGCGCAATGCGTTCAAGCCAGCCCAAGACTGCTTGCCTTGAGCGCGCGCTGCATCGCCCAGCCATTCGACCAGCACGTCGAGGGCGCCGGCCGACCCATCGCCGGGCCGCTCGACGAGGCGCTCGACAAACTGCCAGTAGAGGCGCTGCAGGTTATCGCGCCGCAAACGCTCATTGTTCCAGCCCGGCCCCGACGGCGGCAGCGCGGCAACGCCTGTACGCATCCAGTCGGCAAGCCCGGCAAGTGTCGGCTCGTCAGCGAGTAACCGACGGCCAGCGCCGCCCGAGCCGCCGAACGCGGCCTTGCTGTCGGATCGGACTGCATCGCCCGCGCGGACGCGACCGCCGGGCATGGTCGGCGCGTGGCGCTCCGTACGCCCAAAGTCACTCGCAGTTCCCGTTTCACCCGAATTGGCCGCCGGACTGGCGGCGTTGGCGGGACTGATCGCAGTGGCGGAATCTTCCGGGCTTGGCGGATCGCCCGCACTGGCGGGAACATCCGCACCAGCGGGACCGCTGGCCAGGCGATCGGGGCCGGTCGTATCGTTCAAGTCATCCGGGTCGAATGCCTGGCGACAGGCGTGGACCGCGAGTTCGCCGCGGTGGGCGACGTGCAGCAACATTGCCATCACGCCGGCGGCGGCACTGGGCGCCGCAAGAGGAACCTCCCGCTGTGCCGCCGCTCCCGGCGGTGGCCAGGGATCGCGCGACGCCTTGGCAAACAGCGTCTTGTTGATTCCGTTGCGGAAACCTCGCAGCGGCACGTTGCCGTAATCGGCGATCGCATCCGCAAAGGCTTTTCGGTCTTGCGCAGACGGGAAGACCAACTTTTCGATGCATGAGAGCGGCAGTGGCGCGGGAATCAGCAACGTGCTGTTGCCGCCGTCGACCTCGTCGGGGAAGCGAATCGCCCGCAGCCCGGTACGATCGATTGCCTGTGCCGACCCGGAAATATTTTCGAGCCTGATGACCGCAATGACCGGTCTGAGGTGACTCGCCTCCGAGGTGGCGAGCCGCAGGGCGGCGTCCGGCGCCTTGCGGACGAAAAGCGGGATCCAACCAGGGAACGTCTCGAACGGATCGCGATAATGTTTGCCGCCAAACCCCGCCCGCGGCAGGATCATGCCGGAGGCCAGCATGTACATCATGTTCGGATGATTCGTGACCAGCAACGCCGAGCGCAAGGCGGTCGCCCTGCCCCGGGCCTGCCCGACCGCCACATCCGGCTTGCGATCGGGGACAGCACCGAAGAGATCGATTTCGACCGGCATATTGCGGACCTCCTGACGGGATGACTCGTTCAGATGCCCGATCACGCACCGGGGCGGCTCTGCGCGGCCGCAATGCGAGGGCATCTTGGGACGATCGCGCGACCGACTATCCGATGCGGAGCCAACGACATGCTTCCCGCCCACGCCTACAAGGCGTCGCGTTCGAGCACCGAACGGTCGGTGGGCAGAATGCCATCCACCAGGCGGGCGCGGCCAGCGTCGCACCTCATCAACAGCAAGACGCGCTCCCGCGCCCGGGCGACCATGACGTGGAACAGACGCTTCGTCGGATCGGGATCGGAAGCCCGAACGTAATGTTCATGAATATCGGCGAGCACGACCGTGTCGAATTCGAGTCCCTTGCAGGCCTGTGCGTTGATAACCAGGATTCCGCCCCGGTCGAAGGCAAGTTCCGGGCGGTGCTCGCCATGGAAAGTCCGCGCTTCGGGCCGCGGATTGTCCAGCCGTATATCCACGGTGCCAAGCGCGTTGACGTAGCGTTCCCGTACCGCGTTGCTCGGCGCGAGCACGGCAATGAGTTGCCGCGGGTCGCGGTCCGCCAGACGGAGGATACCCTTGGCGATTCGCTCGAGGCTGCCGTCTGCGCAAAGGTACAGTTGCGGCGTGGGAGCGCCGCCCGCGGCCGGTCTCTCTGGCAGGGCCGGCGGCGGCGTGGCCGGATCGCCGGTGTCGAAAGCCCGCGCCAGTCTGGCGATCGGCCAGGCGTTGCGATAGTTGACCGTCAATTCGATGACATCGTTGGCGCCGAGGCCAAGTTCATTGGCGATCTCCGCCCGACTGCTATTCTGGTCGGTGATCTGCTGATTTTGATCGGCAACCACGAAGAAATTCTCGAAGCCCAGATTGACCAGGCAGCCATAGAACTGCGGCGGCATGTCCTGGCCTTCGTCGATCACGAGAAACGGCCGCTCGAATTCAGGCACGCACGACATCGCGGCGACGATGTTCTCGGCGCCATTCCAGTCAATGGGCTGGAAGCCGTTGCCGTCGCCGGAAGCATGTCTGGGTAGGGATTCGCCGGTGATCTCCCGAAACAGTGCGTAGAACCAACCCATCCAGGTTTCGCTCGCGAGATCGCCGTCGAACAACTGCCTGCTCGCTTGATGAAGAATATGATTGAAGACCAGAAACCGATATGGAACGCCGTTTCGCGAGTATCGTCGAGCCCTGAGCAGCGCGACCACGGATTTGCCGGTTCCGGGTCCGCCAACGATGAGGTGGCAGCCCTCGTCGGGTAAGGCGAGCACGGTATCCTGCTCTTTGCTCAGATCGTGGATACCCGGCAATGCAAAGCGGCGCTTCGACATCAGGGCGTCTCGGGAACGCAGTCGAGTAGAGCCGGGATCTCTCCGCCATCGCCCTTGACGAAGGTACGGTCCAACAGGATATTGCCGTGTTCGCAACTGGTCTCCGGCAGAAGCGCGCAAGCGTGGCAGGCGGCGCCGTTCAGCAGCCCCGGCCCATGCCCTTCCCGCTCACCGCAGACCGGATCGAGCGAACACCAGTCCGCTTCCTCGAGTGCACCGGTCAGCAGGCGCAGGAACCGCTCCGGTTCCGCCAGCTCGGCAAGTCCGCCGAGCGAGCCTTCCTCGTCCGCCACCGCCACGTAGATGAGTATGCCGGCCATCGGCACATCAGCCGCCGGCTCATTGAGGCGTGTTTCGGCGTTCGCCGCACTACCGTCCGCACAGTACAGACGCTCCTTGAGCGAGGCGGCCGGATACCCGGCTTCGGCTTCGAGCTTGCGGATCAGCAGATGCGCCAGGGTATGGCACAGCAGTAAGCGAGGAGTCACGAAAACGTCTGGAGGACGATCCTGCAGCTCGGATTGGTAGTAGCGGCGCGTGAAGGCATCCGTACGGTCGTGCAGGGCTGTGCTGGCCTCCCAGCGAGCAAGCACCATCTCATCAAGCGTAAAGAAAATTCCCTCACCGTGGAGTTCCACTGCGGGTAGCCAGTCGCTCTCCCGGACGATGTCCGGCGGGAGCCGGTCGCCGCCGGCGCGGCTGAATCCCCGGAACACCATGATCTCCTTCAACCGGACCACGGCGACCAGTCGATCCACGGCGTCGATGGCGCGCCGGGCGATTCCGTTGGCGACCCGGCCGCGCAGCGCCTTCCAGGCCGGAGTGCAATGGCGGGTAACGAAATCCTCATCATCGCGCAGATCGGGAATCCGGTCCGTAAGCGCTCCGAATTCGCTCTTGCGCAGATCCTCGCCGCTGATGGACTGGCCGTACAGGGGGTAACCCCTGTCGATTTCAAGGATGGCGGCCTCGATGTCCGTCGGCGTACAGCCGTACTCTCCGGACAGCCTGCGGATCGCGGCAGTTCGGGCCCGCAAGTTTCTTGCGTTGCGAATTCGCTGCCGATGCCGGCTGCTGCTGTACAGGCGATCGACCGGCGTGCCCCTGCGGATACGCGATTCGGGCGGTATCACCAGCGCCGTGACCGTGACGGGCGAGTGAACGCGCACATCGTTGATCTCCATGATCCAGGCCAGTTCCACCGGCGATTCGGCAGGACCCTCCCGCAGCCAGGGCTGTTGCCAGACGCCGGACGCAAACGGCAACCGCGAAGCAAGCTCGCCTCGGGAACGGCAACGGCTACAAAGAATTGCGGGGCGTCTGGACGAGCGGTCGTCCTCCCCGTCCAACAGCACCAGGTAGGGCTCCCGCCAGTCACGCCGGCAAGCCCCGGTACCGTCGGCGCCACGGTGGGCGGAGCCCGCATGCGCGAGATCGTGCCACGGAACATCGGCCAGATAGCCATCCTTGTGGACGAGCACCCACGGAACCTGTTCGAGACGCCCGCCGCATCCATCGGAGGTCGGCCTCGCGCTCAGACGCGCAGCGCCGCGCTCGCTGCCGCTCCCAAGCTCGTTCCCACTGCCGGTTCCGGCGCCGCGTTCACCGTCGATCCGAGCCCCGTTTCCGCTTCCGGCAGCGCTGTCCCAGCAGCTCTCGCCCCCGCGTTCCCGATCGTTCCAGGGCTTGTAGTGCAGCAGGCCGCATTTCAGGCAACGCATCCAGCCCGGGAAGCGTGGCGCCTTGATCCATCCGCTCCTCCATCTGTCCTTCTCGACAGCCACTGGCGGCCGGCACAGTCGCTCGTCGATTTCGAGCGAACTGCGCACCTGGTCCACGTAGCGGATCTCGCGCTCGAGCGGGTCGTCGCCCGGACCGCCCCATTCGCGAATATCGGGCACGACGAACAGGCTGTCGGGGCCGCGCACGATAGCGCCCACCGAGCAGTGGCGCAGCAGGTGGGACAGTCTGACCGGTATGGATTGCTCAGCCACGGAGCCGGAACTCCCCGGTGCTTTCCACGTTGCGCATGGAGTTCAGCGTGCGCCACAGACCGCGGCTTGTCGAATCGTGGGTACGAAGCAACCGTTCGGCGTTTTGCTCGCGTTCCGGGGCGTGATAGTTGAGCTGCCGTCGCTCAGCCTCGCAGCGCCGCGCCTCGTCGTGCCATTGGGCGACGAGCAAGTCGATATGCGCGACCGTTTCGCCGGCCGTCTCACCGCCTGCGGCGTTCGCGCATCGGCGGCGCAGCGCTTCGACAATCGCCGCAATCGTGTCATCCGCCGGGTCGAAGCGCGCGGCCGAGCGATTATCGCGCAGGCGCTCGCAGGCGTGCCGCAGGGCAATCGCCAGCGCCGCGTGCAAGGCGCGCGAGCGCGCCTGAAAGGTATACGGCGTGACGCTGGCCGATTCGACGAAGCGGTAGAAGGACTCGTGATAGGGACGGAAACTCTCGTAATGCGACAGGCTCCTCGCCTGGTGCCGGTAGTAGTTCGCTACCACAAGGCCCGGAACTTCCGCCCGGCCGACGCGGCTCGATGCCTGGATGTATTCCGCCGTGGTCAGTGGCTGGCCGTTGACCACCATCAAGGCCAGTCGCGCCACGTCCAGTCCCACGGAAACCATGTTGGTCGCGAGCACCGCATCGAGACAGGCGTCGCTTCCGCGGCCGATCTCAAGCCGACCGAAGGTGCGGGCGTTTTCCTCGGCGGTACGTTGACTGGTGAGCTGAGCGATCTCGCAGTTGGAGAAACGCGCTCTACCTTTGGGACGCCCCGACGGTTGCCCCGCTCCATGAGATCCTTCGCCATCACCGTCGTCCTCAGCGGCTGAACGGTCCCATTCCAACGATTCGCCGTAGAGTCTGCGGCCGAACTCGCGCACATCGGTCATGAAGGCGTTATGGCTGTTGCCCACGCCCTTGAGGCTGCCGTGGTAGACCACCTGGGTCCACCAAGCATCGAGCAGCGCTTCGCGTTCTGTATCCTCTTCGAACAGCGTTTGCGGCGCGGCGAGCAGCGCGGCGGCAAGCGGAGCCATGCAGTGCTGCTGATCCAGCATGGGAGCGAGGTAACCGACATACAGGCGGCCGGGCCGTTCGCGGTCCGTACGGGCAAACCACGAATCGTCGCAGGACAAGCCAGGCGGCGGAAAAACGGCCAGCCCCCGTGCGTAGAGACGCTGCACCTGCTCCCTTGCCATGCGGATCGTGGCCGTGGAAGCCACGTACTTGGGCCTGACGCCCCGCTGTTGCAGCAAGGTGTCGAGTCCCGCCTCGTAAAGCCCGGCGACCGAGCCGAGCGGCCCGGTGACCAGATGCAGTTCATCCTGGATGATGAGTTCGGGCGGCCGCACGGCTGGCGGCGCCTTCCCGCTACTCGCGGCCCGGGCGCCGAAAAAAGCGCTGGCCCTGGATTCCCAGGCGAGCCGCGCGAACTTGTCGATCGTGCCGATCAGCAGCGTCGGCGGGCGTTCGTACAACGCCTCGTCCACAACATTGCACGGCAGCGGCTGTTGCGGGTCGCGACCGTATTCACAATCGGGATTGCCGCAGTGGAACTGAAATCCGCGGACAGTCGCACGATAAGCGCCGTGCATGATCTCGAACGCGGCGCCACACCACAGGCACCGATCCACAACCAGCTTCTGCCGCGCATCGGGCTTGCCGGCCGCGATGTCCCTTACAGCGTCGAGCGCCTCATCAAACCGGTTTGGACTGATGGCGCTTCCGACCCAGATTCCGATGGCGATGGGCTCCTTACCCAGCCGATCGGGCTGCTTGCGGCGAATGAGCTCAAGGGCGAACATGACGCCGGCCGCGCGCTCGAACTGCTGGCGCGTCAGCAGGCGCAGTGTGTACCGCATGAACGCCACCGTGCCGCCGCCTTCGTGGCCGTACTCGAGCCGACGCCAGACGATCAGGAAAGCGATCAGCCCCAGATATGCCTCAGTCTTGCCGCCGCCGGTGGGGAACCAGATGAGATCGAGCACATCGCGAAAGTCGTCGTCCTCGTGCACAGTCGACTCGAGCGCAGTGAGCAGGAATGCGAGTTGAAACGGCCTCCAGGCCGGTCGATCGCGATCCGAATCGGGGTCCTTTCCATTTCGTCGGCGCGCCTGGCGCATCTGCTCGAGCATCGCCCGATTGGCCAGTTGGAACGATTCCCGGGCAAGCGGCTCCGTTCTGAGCAGATCGATACCGCTTCGCATGCGCCGGTACGCAGTTTCCATACGCTCGCACATGCCCCTAGCCGTCTTGCGCTCCAGCGTGTCAGCAAGCCCATCGGCCTCCTCACTCTGCTCCTCGATCCAGTCACCGTAACCGTGAACGAAACCGTCGAGCGCTTCGAACGGAATCGACTCCGCCAGCCGATGCATGGAGAGCGCCCGTTCATGTTCCGGGTGGCTCGCAACGCCCACCATCGGCACCTCCGTCGCCGGCATGAACTCGGTCCGGATGCGCGCTGTGTCTTTCGGTTCGATCGTCCAGTCAACCGCCGCGCCGTGTCCGACCGCGTAAATGTGCTGCTCCCGGTACTGAAGCTCCAGTTCGCGCTCCTCCTCCGTCAGCAGGCTCGGGTCCACGCGCGGGTATTCGACGAGTCGGCCATCCTCGATGGCGCACTCGAGACGGGCTTCGAACAGGGACTTCTCGACCCGATCAACAGTTCTGCGGCTTCCGTAAACTTCAAGGTCAAGCCTCTCCCGATTGAACAGCGTGACGGTGAAAATCGTCCCAGCGACATGGGAGCGAGCGCGAACGTCGATACCGGCACGGCCGTCCCAGATTTCCCACGCGGATTGCCCGCCTTGCTTCCACGTCACCGAACAGGTGGCGAGTACGCTTCGGTCGAACTCTCGACGCAGAAACCTGCCTTGCGGGTCCCGCTGTCCGCCCTGCTTGTAGCCGGCAGCGGATGCGGTGATCAACAGACGCGCATCGCCCCGGATGCAGAACGAAAAGCCGGCCGAGGACGGCGGAACGTAACGGCGGCGGCGTAGCGGCTGAGCCTGGGTTGCGTTTTCCTGACCGTTGTCGTCTTCCGGCTCCTCGTCACCGGTATCGTCGAGCAGGTTCGCGCCGGGTTCGGCCACATCCTCCGCGGAAGCCGGGTCGGTACCTGCCACGCCGGGCTCCACCGGATGAAGCACTCCGGTCGGATACCGCTCCAGCGGAGACATCGACAGGCGCCCCTCGCCAGCCGGGCCGACAAGCTGCCTGCGCAGCCAGTCAACCAGCCGCTTTCTCGGCTCGATATAGCTCAATTTTCAGGTCAATTCGCCGTTACTCGGCATATCTTATTGAATGGCCGTATGCCTCGCCAGAGCCGGTACCTTAAAATGGCCATTAGGCTCCGTCGACCAGTTTTCCGTAACCGATTGCTGTATCTATCGAACTTTCAAATCCGAGTCGCAGGCACGTTCTGCTAGACTCAGCGTTTGGGGTAAACGGAGCAGGTCATGGGCGAAGCACTGCAATCACCAAGCCTAGTGCGCGCCGCCAGCCGGGCGTCCGATACCGCCCGTCGGCGACCCCGTATGTTGCAGCTCGGGGGCGGACCGGAACTTGGCTTGCACCGCCCGTAGCCACATAGGCCAACAGGCATCCCATGAAAGTACTGGGCATAGACTTTACGAGCGCGCCAACCGATAGCAAGCCAATAACAGCCGCGATCGGCGAACTCACCAATAGCCTGTTGCTGATCGAGTCGGTGCGCTCCCTTCGCAGTTTCAGCCAGTTCGAGAAGGAGATCGGAACGCACGGTCCGTGGATCGCGGGCATCGACTTCCCGTTCGGACAACCTCGCAAGTTAGTCGACGCACTCTCATGGCCGGATTCGTGGAAGGCTTACGTCACCCGTGTCGACTCGATGGGCAAGGAACAGTACGAGTCAAAAATCAGGGCATATCGCGATCCCCGACCGTATGGCGACAGGGAACACAAGCGCGAAACGGACAAGCGGGCGAATTCCATCAGCCCGATGAGACTGGACTTTCAACCCGTAGGCAAGATGTTCTACCGAGGGGCTCCTCGAATCCTCCGTTCCGGAGCGAGTATCGTCCCCTGCGCTCCCAATGAAGATAATCGAATCATCGTGGAAGCCTACCCCGCGTTGGTGGCTGAAGCATTGGCTGGAACCAGAAGCTACAAGAACGGCCGCAGTGCCGAGCAACGTGTTGAGCGCCGCCGGTCACGAGCCGTGATCGTAACAGCGCTATCGACGGAAAAATGCAGACATAGCTATGGCTTGACCGTCGATCTGGATGGCATTAAACGTGATCGTCTGATTGACGACTCCAGCGCGGACGTGCTCGACGCGGTTCTTTGCTCCGTTCAGGCGGCCTGGGCCAACTCGCAACCCGGGTACGGTGTCCCGGATGCATGCGACCGTCTGGAAGGCTGGATCGTCGATCCATCCCAGTTGAAGGAGCGTGCATCCAAACCGTCCGGTATTCGGGAGGCGCACCTGTCCCAATCGCCCGGACACGATCTTCTCGACCGCATCACGACCGACCCGTCGATTTGTCACGGGAAACCCTGTATCAGGGGTTTGCGCTACCCCGTCGATACGATCCTTGAGCTACTGAGTTCAGGAATGACCATCGAGGAAATCCTCGCCGATTACAGCGATCTCGAACGCGAGGACATATTGGCGGTACTCGCCTTTGCAGCACGTCTGAGCCAGATCAAGAGAGTGCAGGCGCTGGGTGCATGAAGTTCCTTGTCGACGCGCAACTGCCGCAACGGCTCGCGCGTTGGCTGAGGTCGAAGGGTCACGATGTCTTGCATACCGTGGATCTTCCAGCGGGAAACAGAACGACCGACGAAGACATAAGCGAACTCTCGTTGCGTGAGCGACGCATAGTTGTCACCAAGGATGGAGATTTCGTCGACACGTTCCTGCTGCGGCAAGCTCCGTATCGGCTTCTGCTGATCTCAGCCGGAAACATCGATAATGCGGACTTGCTCAAGCTACTCGAGGAAAATCTTGAAAACGTTGTCAGCGCGTTCGAAACCAGCGAGTTCGTGGAACTCGGTCAAGGGTTGTTGATCGTTCACCAATAGGTCGAGGGATGCGAACCGCTGCGCCGCCGCGTACGAACTGCGACAGCGGCGCGGATCGGGTCGGCGTCTTGGCGATATGCCCCTACTTCGTCGCCGCTGCCTCAATTTCAGCGGCAAGCTCGATGAAGATCTCCGCATACGCCGCATTATCGAGCTGGGCCATCGCGAAGTGACCGCCGCCCTCGAGACCGCGATCCGGAAAATACACGGAACTCGCCTCGACGCCGGCTTGCTGCCAGGCGGCAGCCTGACACGCGATGAGCTTCGCTCCATCGACAGGTCCGGATATTGCGCCAAGCCCGTATTCGCTCGCGACGAGTACGACGGGCACGTCATCGAAATTGACGAGCTTGCTGGGCGAGTCGCCCTGCATCGGGCAGCCGTCGCGGTCCACGGCCGCAAAGTCCTCCGGCAGCGCAGGCTCGACCTGCCAGTCGGCGATCGGCGGCCGGCCTCCAAAGCCTGGCGCGACCGGGTTGCCGCCCGCAGCTTCGAACGCAATGATGCCGACGACATTCTCGGAGTTGAGGTCCGGTACGCGGAACGTGCTGCCGCCGCCGGCTGAATGCGCGATGAGTATGGCCGGACCGATCTCGTCGAGCAGGGTAGAGATCGTTTGCGCGGCAATTCCGTTGCCGCAGTACGGCGCTGTTGCGGAACTCGCGGACCAACCGACAACGGCATCATTCGTCGGAGTCGGTTCGCCGCCCGGCCAGACGCTCGCTGCGGATGTCGCAAGCCTCGAGATGAACGCGGTATTCGCGCCGCCGACGGTGCCGTCCCCGCAACTCGCGTTGCTCTGCGAGCGGCCGTGACCCGGCCGGTCGACCACATAGACGTCCCAGCCGTCAGCGACGAAATAGTCGACCCATCCGTCCCGCCCGTCCGGAGTTTCGAGCCAGTCCGTCCCCTGACCGCCACCGCCATGGATCAGGACAAGCGGATAGCGGTGCCGGCTGTCCGCCGGCAGGAGATACTCGACGAACATCGCGTTGAGCACATCGAGCGAGCCGTTGTCGCCCTCTTCGGTCGTATGACCGACGAACTTCCAGCCCAGGTCGCGGAGCACGAGTTCGCCGGCTTCGCCGCCCGCGAGCGCGGATCCTGTAGCCGCAATGGCGCCCAGGGCCGTGCCCGCAAGCAAATTCGTGATTTTCCCGTTCATTGATAGTGCTCCATGATCTGGCAATCGTGTTTTCGTTTTCCCCGGTCGATAGTGCCGAACGCGCGCGAAACAGGGGCCAGCGAGTTTATCCCGACCGCGCTCCTGTGGCCATGTCCGGTCGCCTGCCGGCGGCTACTGGAATTCGCGGCCGTCCTCGAGCCTGATCCGGCGCAGAAAATAGACGCCCGGATCTTCGCGAAGCGGAGAGCCGATCGCGGTGATCCTCGTTCCAGGCTCGATCATCGCAGGCCGCAAACCCCGGCGAACGAGCATGTTGGCGGGCGCGCCCTCGATGAAGGTAATGGTCTCCTCAGCGCCGCCTTCAAGCGTCCGCGTCAATGTCATCGCGATATGCGGATTCTTGAAATTCAGGGTCTCGACGACGCCTTCGAAGGGAATCTCCTGACTGAAGTCGTAGATCGCAAACGAATGATGCCCAAGGACTGGCGGCGCCGTTACCGCCAGAATTGCGATGACTGCGAAGGCGAAACGCGGGACGCGCGATGCTTTTCTCATCCTCGTTGCTCCACAACACGGGCGGCCAAACGATAGCAAGGTGGGTCTCGAAAGACCATCATCGACCGAACTGCCGCCGTGCACGAAGCAGTTTGCGCAGCCATGGCCTCGTGCGCTAAAAGACTACCAGCGATGGAACACTTCGGAAGCGCTGCCCCGACCGGGGCGCGCAACCGCTCGCCGAAACGTGACAGGGGAACGCATTATGAACTGCACAATCATCAGGCCGGTCCTTGCTGGCGTCGTTCTGGCCGCGGCGGGAGGCGGCGCGCACGGGCAGGTCGTGACCGACCCGGATTTCTCCGGAATCTGGATGCCGCTGATCGAGAGCGAATCATCGGTCGAGCGGATCTCCTGGCCGTCTGAACTACCGTATACGGAATACGGGCAGGCGCTTTGGGACGCGTACGCGGCCGAGTTCGACCCGGTAACCGACGATCCGGCAAGGTTCTGCGTTCATCCGGGCATGCCGCGCTCGATGCTCGGCACGCCGACATTTCCGATCGAGATCTTCCAGCGAGGCCACGATCTCACGATATTCCTCGAGGCGTATTACCAATACCGCAAGATCTACATCGAAGTCGAGGACCGCGAGCCTCCCGAGCCGATTCTGTCGTCCCGAATGGGCTATTCGACCGCTCATTGGGAGGACGACACGCTCGTCGTCGAAACGTCCTGGCTCGCCGCACGGGACAAGGGACGCATCGTGATGTCGGCGGATGCGCGCGTCGTCGAGCGCATCCACATGGAGATCGATGACGAGGGTCGGCGACTGCTGGTCGACAACATCAGTTTCATCGACCCGATGGTCTACTCCGAACCCATCGACATCCGCGGCGTCTGGTACTACTCACCGGATACACCGGTCATGGAATACGTGTGCAGCCAGAACATCTATGACGAGCACGTCGCCGCCAAGCGAGCGGCCGCGGCGGCCGCTCCTTGATGAGCGTGCTCACTTTTCCATAAACTTCCGGACTTTCGGACCGTTCAGGAGCAATTTCCATGACGAAGCTTTGCAAGCCTTGTCTTTCACTTGGCGCCGTGCTGATCCTGGCGGGCGGTGCGATTCCGCTCGAGCAGGCAGCGGCGCAGCGTCAGGCGCCCCCGCCCCCGTCGCCGGAAAAACAGGCGATGATCGACCTGGGCATCGAGCACGGGACCGCTCGGGGTCTCTATGACCATTTCCGAAGTGAAGCCGACGGCGACGGGACCCTGGCCTGGGAGGATGTGCCCGACTGGAGCGGCGTGTGGACGCGCGAGACGTTCGTGTTCTTCTGGGACGGCGATCAGGGCACGATGGATACACTGCCGACGGCGAGGCTGACGCCCGAATACGAGCGCAGGCTCATCGAGAAACTCGACCGCATCGCCCAGGGCATCGAATACGATCCGTTGAGCGCAGGCGAACCGGCCGGGATGCCGCGCTGGATTTCGGAGCCGTTCCTCAAGGACTTCGCGGTCACGCCGCAGCAGACCTGGCTCATCAACGAGATGATGAACGAGATCCGCCGGGTCTATACCGACGGCCGCGACCATCCGCCGCCCGAAGACGCCTATCCGCTCTGGCTCGGCGATTCCATCGGCTTCTGGGATGAAGACCGGCTCGTCATCCATACCAACCAGATGCGCGAGGGCCAGTACCAGCGCATTCAGCCGGAATACACCGACCAGGTCGAAACGGTGGAGATCTGGCAGAAGACTGCCGAGGACACCATCGAGGTCGACATCTGGGTCTACGACCCGCCGGTCCTCGTTGAACCTTGGTACACTAGGCAGGTTTTCAAGAAGCTGACCAACGACGATAACGCGCTCAGGATTCGCTATTGGCACTTCAACGAAAACCAGAACAACGCCGTGTTCGAGACCGAAGACGGCAGTTCGGACTTCGCGAACTTCACGTTCACGGACGAAGACGACAACTGACAGTCAGGAGAAATCAACCATGAAGATCAACTTGGCAGTGGCGCTCGCGGGCGCAGCACTCGTTGCAACTACGGCCCTCGCCCACCACTCGACGGTGATGTTCGACGAGGAACGGGAAGTCACCGTGACCGGAGTGGTCAAGGAATTTCAGTACACGAATCCGCATTCGTGGCTGCTCGTCGATGTCACAAACGAAGACGGTTCGGTCACGACCTGGGGGTTCGAAGCCGAGGGCCCGAGCACGCTCATGCGCGCAGGCATTCGCCGCAGCGATTTCTCGCCGGGCACGGAACTCACGATCACCGGGCATCCGATGAAGGACGGGCGCCCCGGCGCCGCATGGCTGCACGCGACCCGGGGTGACGGCACGGAGTTCGATCCGCGCTCGGGATTCGCGATCCGCTAGATCGCGCCTGTCACGGCTCATGACACGGCGGCTCCGGTACGCGCTACCGGAGCCGCCGTCGTTTGTTCAGGCCGGTGAGTGTTCCCGTGCGAACACCGGTGCGATGCCGGGCGCACCCGAGCGCAGGTGCAGGTCGCGCTGCGGATAGGGAATCTCGATACCTTCCTGCTTGAACGCTTCCCAGATTCGAAGCAGGACGACGCTTTTCACATTTGTGACGCCGTTGTGCGCATCGGCAATCCAGAACCGGACCTGCAGATCGACCGAGCTGTCTCCGAAGCCGACGAGCAGGCACTTCGCGGCCGGATCGTCGAGCACACGATCGACCCCCGCGGCTGCTTCGGTGCACAGTTCGATCGCCCGCTTGACGTCGCTGTCGTAATGCACGCCGACATCAAGCTTCAGGCGAGTTCTGTTGTTCGTATGGGTCCAGTTCTCGACGTGTTCGGCGATGAGCGTCTCGTTCGGGATCAGGTGCTCGACGCCATCGCGTGTCACCACCGAGACATAGCGGCCGCCAAGCGCCGTGACCCAGCCGTAGGTGCCTGACACGGCGATGACGTCGCCCGGCTTGATCGACTTGTCGAGCAGCAGAATGACGCCGCTAATGAGGTTGCCGATCACCTTCTGCAGACCGAAACCGATACCGAGGCCGATCGCGCCGCCGACGACCGCAAGCGCTGTCAGGTCGATCCCGACACTGTCGATCGCGATCAGGATCGCAAGCCCGATCAACACGATCTTCAGCGACTTCACGAAAAGCACCTGAACGGAAGGCGACAGCGCCTGCACGTTGCGGATCCGGGCTTCCAGAACGCGCGTCAGGTAGATGGCGATCCACAGCAGGACCGCCAGCGCGAGCGTCGACTGGACCACGGTGAACACCGATATCCTCAGATCACCGAGCGTGATCGCGATCGAGTCGAGCACCGCAATTGTCGGATCAAGCAGATCGAGGATGTTCAGAGCCGCTATCGACCACGCGATCAGCGTAAACGCCCTTGACCACACCTCGTGTTTGGCGAGATGGGACACGAGCCGTATCGCGACCCAGGCCGTCAGCAGGCTCGCTACGGTGATGAGCAGGCGATCGGGCCAGCCCATGGTGCTGGCTGTCGCAATCGCGAGCCAAAGGAGGACGAGCCAGACGAGCGGCAGCAGCAAGGGCCTGGAGATGTCGATGACTCGAGAGGCGCCGGGGCCGGATCTCAGTCCGGCGAGCCACGGCCTCAGGCGCCGCGATGTCCAAAGCGCAATAGCCCATGCGGCAACGACGCCTGCAAGCTGCACGCCGCTGTCAAGCACGAGTACGTTGGCTGAAACCCACTGGTAGGCAAGATTGCCGAATTCCAGGAGTCGCTCCGCTGAAAACAGGTCGTTCATTTGCCCTTGCTCCGTTTGGCCATCGACGAACGCCGCTCAGTCTAACAGGGGAAGAACCGACCGGACGGCACACCGGATCACGTCGAGGGAACGGCTCCCACAGAGGCTGGAAATTGCGGAAAATCTGCCGGATTTTCAGGCCATTGCGGCAATCACCCGCAACGCCGTAGCAGGCTGCACTGTCGCTTCGGGAACGTCACCGCTGCGCCGTACGGGAACCGATTCGGCTACGGATGACGGCGTGCGGCGACCACCCGTGAGCGAACTCACGGCAGCAACTGAAGCCTCGAAAGACGACGGGAGTCCGGCGCCGCAGAACTGCTATCGTGCCCGGCAAGGCTGGGGGTCCCAGCCACTGCGGTCGGCCTGGCGACGGAAATTGCTGCTCGTGATGACCCTGGTCGTGAAGTACTCGGGGTCGTCGACAACGCTGAGCACCACGAGCCACTCGGTGCCGTCGGGGTGGGTCAGCAGTTCGAAGTACTCGGTAAGCCGGGCGTTCTCGCTGTAAGGCACGCCGTTCTTTCGGAGATAGCCCGCCCGCATGTCCGTCGTCTCGACCTTCAGCGTGCCGTTCACCACCGGCTGGCCGCGCCCGCCGCCGTGCATGAGCCATTCGGCTTCGGAGACGCCCTGCCAGGTCGGCTCGCTGGGAGCTGCCGGCGCATCGTCGAAATGCAGCAGGCGGGTCTGACGCCCGGCATCGGCTTCGATCTCGAGCGTCGAATCGTCCGCCCATGAAATCCTGAGCCGGCCCGGTACACGCATGATTGCCGCGGCGCCATAGGATCTGCACTCGTTGCCCTCGGCCTCGTCGCGCTGCGGGTCCCAGGCATCGGCGGCAGCCCGGGCGGCCGCGTTCAGGGGCAAACCCGGGAAGTCGTTCCTCGGCGGCGTCACCATCCTGAACCGCCAGTCCTCGGTGACGATCGAGACCCACTGGCCCGTCAGATCGATGGGCGCGACATCCCTGGCCGGCTCCGGCGCCGCCGGGCCGCCGGGAAACTGCGCCAGCGCCAGGCCGTGACCGGCAAGCCCCGCAGCGGTCGCTGCGGCTATTGCCGCCGTCCGGCGCATCGATGCAAGTCTGCCGAAGACCGCCCGTGCAAATCGATGGAGCGCGGCAAGGAACTTGCCGCCAAGCACCGCTCTCCGGTCAGGTCTCATTGTTCACCCCGGATCTGTTCGCTCAGGCTCGCGTAAGCTGCTTCGACGAACCTTTCGGTCGTCCAGAAACCCTCTGTCGCGCCGTAAACGGGATCGTAATCGCGCGTGGGGCCGGCCGCCTTGACCTGTTCGAGCGTCATGCCCGACTCGATCATGTACCGCAGCCGGTCGTGGATGACGAGCACCATTTCGCGATAGTCGAGCACGTCACCGAGCCCCGACAGCCTGCCATGCCCCGGAACCACGAGCGTGCCGCCGTCCTGTCCGTAAACCGGGATGATGAGATCGACGATCGTGTTCAGCGCGTCGATCACGCCCCGGTAACTCCCGCCGCCGTTCAGATCCAGGACGGGGTAGTTCGTGGTCGAAAAGACGTCGCCGACAGCGATGACATCCGACTTGCGGAAGAACACGATCACGTCGCCATCGGTGTGCGCGCGCGGCTGGTGGATGATGCGGATCCCTTCGGCGTTGAAATACAGCCTTTTTTCGTCGTCGAAGAACGTATTGGTGGGCCACAGCGTCGACGAGACGGCCTGGTCGCCGCCAGGTGCGCTCAATCGGAGTATCACGTTCTCGTGCGCAATGACCTGTGCGCCGCCACCGGCATAAGGCACCGGGCCCGGCATGTTGCCGCCTGTCACCGTGCTGCCGACTGCTCGCAGGTTCGCGTTGCCGCCGATGTGATCCCCATGATGGTGCGTGTTTACGATGTAGCGTATCGGGAGATCGGAAATCTCGGCGATCGCCGCAGCGATCTTGTCTGACAGCGGCGCGAACTGCGTATCGACGATGAACACACCGTCATCGCCGACCTGTACCGTGACGTTACCGCCCGCTCCGACGAGCATGTAGACGTTCTCGGTCACTTGCAGCGTGCTGATCTCGACGCTGCTGAAATCCTGCTGCTGCGCCTGAAGCTTGCCGGCCGGCATCGCCGTGGCCGCGGCCAGTCCCGCGAGACAGGCGCATGCCAGATGCCTCGTCCGCGGCCTGCCCGTCCTTGCTGCCCGGTTCATTGTGCCGGCGCCTCGGGAGGCGGCATCTGCCTGATGGTTTCCACGTACTCCGGGTACATCGTCGCCGCCCCTCCGCGGGTCGCCTCGTACGGAATGCCGTGATTGATCCCGAACTCCCGGAGATACGGGTTTTGGCCGGGCAGGTAATGCGGGAAATAATTCTCGGGCATATCCGTCTCGATGACGCTCTCGCAGGGGTATGGGCCCATGCGGCCGGTCGGGTTCAGGACATAGTCCCGGTTGCGAAAGAACGGCTCCTCGAGGTACGCCGGGTCTTCGATGTAGACATGCCAGGTCAGGATGTCCTCGCGGCGCGTGAAGTGCTCGGTAACGGTGGCGTTCCAGCTTCGTGCGACGCCATTGCGACGCAGCCATCCTTCCTTGAGATGCGTCGTGCGGACCCTGAGCGTCTGGCCGATGAACTCGCCGGTCGAGAATCCCATGGCAGAGTGCTGTGCATAGTCCGGCGGATGGTCGCGGCCGTCCATCCAGATGGTTCGTATCGTTCCCCAGGCGAAGTGCTGGATATGGATCGCCGCGAGTTGCTGCGTGTCGGGATTCACCGTCTCCCAGATCCTGATCTGGGCGAAGCTCGCGGCATAGTCGACCGGATGAACGCGGCACTGATACAGCGGCAGGGACAGTATCGACGCACTCCAGGCCTCGGCGCGCATACGGTTCGCATCGTTAAGCGGCAGCCCGCCGTAGTCACCGAGTTCGGGACCCGGCAAGCGGTCCGGGAAGTCTTCGTGATACATCCCGGTCCACTGGCCGGCGAGATTCACTTGAGCCGCTGCGGGAATCAACGCAAATGCCGCGGCGAGCACAGCGACTGCACGCCCCGCCCCGAGCAGCGGAATGCTCTTCATGACATACGCTCCCTGAAGTGCGCCGCCGCCCCGCAAAGCTGGCCGATTCCGGACGGCGAACGGCGAGCGCGAAATGCTAGCACAGTGCGAAAGCCTTGCGTGGCCGGTGTCATGCGCAACTCGAGGGCGCCGCGCCAGCGCGATCGGATACCGGCAAGCGGCGTGGGCTCGCGGCCGCAAATCGGTGGATCGACTGCCAGTCCGCCTCGAAATGTCGAGAATTCTTAATTCCTGGCCTTCGCACATTGTCCGGAGGGGAACCTTGCCCTAGACTTTTGGTCGGACCACCTTGGTAGGACCAATTCCACGATGGAATTACCCAATCCCCAACCCTCGGGACGTACGACCGTCTCGCGCAGTGAAGGTATCGCCGAGGTTCTTCGCGACGAAATCCTGCGCGGCCAGTATCGTGCCGGCGAACGCCTGCCGTCCGAGCGGGACCTCACCATCCGCTTCGCCACGAGCCGCGGCGCCGTACGTGAAGCGCTGAAGAAACTTGAGCAACTCGGCATCGCGGCGATCCAGCCCGGCGGCGCCCGGGTCGTGCCGGTCGAGCAATGCACGCTCGATGTGCTCGGGCCGCTGCTCGATCTCGATGACATTCCCGACGCCAAGCTCGTCGATGAGGTGCTGCATGTGCTTGGCATCCTCATGGACACGGCGGCCCGCGCGGCCGTCGACAAGGCGACGGACGACGATCTCGCATACGCCGACGCGATCATCGCCGAGATGCTCTCCCATGACCGATCCGACGAGCGCAGTTACCACGCCATACGACGGCTCGGCCTGTTTTTTGTCGATGTCTCCGATCACTTCGTGTTGCGGCTCATCATCAACGGACTGCGCACGACGTTCCTGGCGCGCCTGCGCGAGCGTGGCATAAGGCCGGGGCTCGGCAATGAAGACCATCGACAAATCATTGTGAAACTACGCACGGCTCTCGCCGCGCGCGATGCCGCGGGCGTGGGTCGTGAGTTGAGGCAACTGAACCGGAGATTTCGTGACAGCGCGAGGGACGCCCTGCTGTCGGAACTGACCGCCAAGCAAAGGATTACCGCATGAAAGCCAGATACATTCTCCCGTTCGTCGTGGTCCTCGCAGCGCTCGGCGTGGCAGTCGTTCTCGTGACGACCGGCAGCCAGCTCAGGCCGTCACAGCCTGCGGCGGCGCCGATCGCCGTACGGGTCGTCGAGGTGCGCCCCGGCCCCGTGCAACTGCAGGTCCACGCTCAGGGCACGGTGGAGCCGCGCACGGAAACGGAACTCGTGCCCGAGGTGTCGGGCAACGTCGTCTGGATCTCCCCGAATCTCGTCTCGGGCGGCTACTTCGAGACCGGTGAACCTCTGCTTCGAATCGACGATCGAGACTACCGCGCGGCCGCGCAGAGAGCGCAGGCGACCCTGACGCGGGCGCAGGCCGAGTTCGAGCTCGCACAGGCTGAACTCGCGCGCGCCGAAGACCTGCAGGAGCGCCAACTGATCAGCCGCGCCGATCTCGATACCCGCCTGAGCAGAGCGCGCGTAGCCCAGGCAACGCTGCAGGACGCCGAACTCGTCCTCGAGACTGCCCGCCGAGACCTCAACCGCACAACGTTGGCGGCGCCCTTCGACGGTCTCGTGCGCAGCGAACAGGTCGACGTCGGCCAGTTCATCAGCCGCGGAGCGTCGATCGCAAGCGTGTACGCCGTCGATTACGTCGAAGTGCGGTTGCCGATCGCCGACCAGCAGCTCGCCTACCTCAACGTGCCGCTGAGCCAGCGCGGCGAGATCGAGGAATCGCTGGCGCCCGATGTGTCACTGACCGCGGAATTTGCCGGACAGAAACAGACCTGGACCGGCAAGATCGCGCGCACCGAAGCACAGATCGATCCGGGCAGCCGCATGGTCTACGCAATTGCCAGAGTGCGTGCGGACGACGCGGACAATGCCGTCCCGCCGCCCGTGGGACTGTTCGTCCAGGCCGAGATCGAAGGCATCGCGGAGAACGATGTCGTCGTGTTGCCGCGCTCGGCGCTGCGCAACGAGAACCAGGTGCTCGTCGTCGACACCGAAAACCGGCTCCATTTCCGATCAGTCGAGATACTCAGAGTTTACCGGGACGACGTTTTCGTTACGGGCGGACTCGAACGCGGCGAACTGGTCAGCGTCTCGGCCCTGCAGACCGTGGTGGACGGCATGCGCGTAGAACCGCTGGCGCCGCAAAGCTGACGGTGAGGAACGTTTTATGAGAAGCATCATCCAGTGGTTCGTCGACAACCCGGTTGCCGCGAACCTGCTGATGACCGTGCTCGTGATCGGCGGCCTGATCTCGCTGAGCAACACGCGCCAGGAGGAATTTCCAGCCGTCGATCTCGAAATCGTCACGGTCACGGTGCCGTTCCTCGGCGCGACCCCCGAGGAGGTCGAGGAAGGCGTCTGCATACGCATCGAGGAAGCGCTGGAAGGCACCGAGAACGTCTTCAGAATGACGTCCACATCGAGCGAAGGCAGTTGCTCCGTGACCGTCGAACTCGAATCGGGCTCCGACACGATCAAGGCGCTCAACGACATCAAGAGCAAGATCGACAGCATCAATACCTTCCCCGCCCAGACGGAACGCCCGATCGTTTCGCAGGTCGCCGTCACGAGCCAGGTCGCCGACATCGTCATCTCCGGACAGACGGACGAACGCACGCTCAAGACCCTGGCCCAGGAGATGCGCGAGGAAATCGCCGCGATCGAAGGGATCTCGCAGGTCACGATGGAGTACGTCAGGCCCGACGAACTCTCCATCGAAGTGTCGGAGAACGCGCTCAGGCGTTATGGACTCACGCTCGACACGGTCGCCGACGCGATCCGCCGCTCGTCGCTCGATCTGCCGGGCGGCGCCATCAGGACCGGCGGCGGCGAGATCCTCGTGCGCACCAAGGGGCAGTACTACGTCGGCCAGGAATTCGAGGACATCGTCGTAGTGACGCGTGCGGACGGCACCGCGCTGACGCTTGGCGAGATCGCGCGAGTGATCGACGGCTTCGAGGAAGGCGACCTGCGCGTGCGTTTCAACGGCCAGCCCGCGGCGATGGTGCGCGTCTATCGAATCGGCAACGAGGACACCATCGAATCGTCGGAGAAGGTCAGGGCCTACCTGGAGCAAACGCAGGCCCTGTTGCCGGAAGGCATCGAGCTTACGCTCTGGCGGGATTCTGCCGACGAACTCGGAGCCCGGCTCGATGTGCTCCTGACCACGGCGCTCGGCGGCCTCGCGCTCGTTCTTTTGGTGCTTGCCCTGCCGTTGCGCTTCAGACTCGCGATGTGGGTCGCCGCGGGCATCCCGATTGCGCTCCTCGGCAGCATCATGACGTTCAGTGTCTTCGACGTGACGCTGAGTACGCTGACGGTCATGGGATTCATTCTCGTGCTCGGCATCGTTGTAGACGATGCGATCGTCGTCGGCGAACGCATCTATGCACACGAGCGAGACGCCGAGGATCAACGCACGGCGGCCGTGAACGGCGCCCATGAAGTGGCGGTGCCCGTCATCTTAGGTGTGATGACCACCGTCGCGGCATTCATGCCGATCATCTTCGTGCCGGGGCGCCTCGGACAGTTCTTTGCCGTCGTCGGCATCGTGGTCGTGATCTGCCTCGCGTTCAGCATCGTTGAATGCATGATGATCCTGCCGTCGCATCTGTCGCACCGTAAACGTGCCCGCGACACCATCCCGGGGCCGCTCATGCAGAAGTGGCTTGGATTCCAGAACGGGTTGGCCTCGGGACTGGAGAATTTCGCCGAGCACAGCTACGGGGACCGGCTGCGCAAAGCGCTTCCGTGGCGCTATTCGGTCCTTGCGGGGGGCGCCGGCATACTCGTCGTCATGACGGCGCTCGCATTCAGCGGCCGAGTCGGGTTTTCGTTCTTCCCGGCGATCGAAGGCAACCAGGTCACCGCGTCGCTGACGATGCCCGAGGGCATCAATGTCGCGGACACGACCCGCGCCGCGGAGCAGATCGAGCGCGCGGCCCAGGAACTCATGGCGGAACTCGACGCCGAGCACCTGGAGACGCCGGGGATCGTGCAGTATCTGCTGACGTCGGTCGGCCGCAGCGCGGGCGGCGGAGGCGGACCGCGGGCGAATGTAGTTGCTCCTGCGGTCAGTCACCGCGCCGAGGTTGCGCTCGCACTCCTGCCGACATCCGAGCGCGACGGCGTAACGTCGACCGAAATCGCACAACGCTGGCGTGAGTTGACCGGGTCAGTACCCGATGCCGTTGAACTGAGCTTTTCCGCGAACGCATTTACGGCGGGCGCCCCGATCTCGATCCAACTGCGCGGGCGCAACGTGGACGACCTGCGCGAAGCCGCAACGCTGCTTCGCGGCGAACTCGCCCGCTTCAACGGCGTAACCGACATCACCGACTCGTTCAGGTCCGGCAAGCAGGAAGCGAAACTCTCGCTGCGGCCGGAGGCGCGCGTGCTTGGGCTGACGCTCAACGACCTCGCGCGCCAGTCGCGTCAGGCGTTTTACGGCGAGGAAGCACAGCGGATTCAACGCGGCACCGAGGATGTACGCGTCATGGTCCGCTATCCCGAAGTTGAGCGGCGCTCGCTGGGCGACCTTGAGGACATGCGCATCCGCACCGGTACGGGTGTCGAAGTTCCCTTTGCTGCCGTTGCCAATGTCGAATTCGGCAACGGCTACTCGAGCATTCAGCGCGTCGATCGGCAGCGCGTCGTGACCGTAACTGCCGATGTCGTGCGCTCGGTTACGTCGCCGGAACGCGTGCTCGCGTCGCTGCAAACCGGCGCCTTGCCGGAGGTCCTGTCCAACTACCGCGGTATCAGCTACACCCTGAGTGGCGAACAGGAAGAGCGCAATGAAGCGATCGGCGGCCTTTTCAGCCTCGTTCCGATGGCGCTGCTCGTGATCTACGCGATCCTGGCGATTCCGCTGAAGTCATACTTCCAGCCGATCGTGATCATGAGCGTGATCCCGTTCGGCACGGTCGGCGCCCTCCTCGGCCACATGATCATGGGCTGGACGCCCGGTCTGCCCTCGGTGCTCGGCATGATTGCGCTCTCGGGCGTGGTCGTGAACTCGAGCCTCGTCATGGTTCACTACGTCAATCGGCAGCGGCGGCTCGGCGTCGATGTACAGGAAGCCGTGGCGCGTGCGGGCATCGTGAGGTTCCGCCCGATCCTGCTGACCTCAGTGACAACGTTTGTCGGCTTGCTGCCGCTCATGCTCAGCAACACGCCCGAAACCGCGTTCATCGTGCCGATGGCCATCTCGCTGGCCTGGGGCGTCGTGTTTGCAACGGCCATTACGCTGTTCCTCGTGCCGTGCCTCTATCTGGCACTTGAAGACGTCATCAAATGGGATGTACCCGATACGCCCGAGGACGTCGTGCCGTCTTCGCACAGGGTCAGCCGGACGACCTGACCCTCACTGGCCTGTCAATGAAAATCAACCAGCGAAGGAATTTTTGATGAGCAATTCGATTGATCGCGGCTCCAGCTCGCCGTGGCTCGGCTGGCTGGCCGAACTTGCACTCGTCGCCGGACTTGCCATGGGAGGCGTGTCGCTCGCATCCGCCCTCGGCATCTGGCTCGGACTCTGGGACTTCAGAACCGGTTTCGCCATGCTGCAGTTCGTCGGCGAATTCGGCCGACCTGTCGCCGCCGCGGCGCTTGTAGCGAGTGTCGCCGTTTACTGGCTTGGCCGACGCCAGGCTGCCGATGGTGCAACGCGGCACGCAGCCCTGGCATTGATCGGCGCAATCGCCGCGGGACTGGGCTACTACGTCCCCGCGTCTTACGTCCCCGGCGAAGGCGAGAACATTCCGCCGATCCACGATATCTCGACCGACACGGCGAACCCGCCGGAATTCGTAGCGGTATTAACCCTCAGGGCCGATGCGCCCAACACGACGGTATACGGCGGCTCCGCCGACATGACGCCCGAAAGGCTCGCGGAGCTGACCACCGGAGCCTACCCGGATCTCACCACGCGCACGTTCAGCGACCCGCCCGATGCCGTCTTCGAACGCGCGCTTGTCGCTGTTGAGGGGCTCGGCTGGGAACTCGTCGCACAGGCGCCGGCAGAGGGCCGGATCGAAGCGACCGACACGACCTTCTGGTACCGATTCAAGGACGATGTCGTGATTCGCATCCAGCCGGCGGCGAACGGAACGACAGTCGATGCGCGTTCCGTATCACGCGTCGGCCGCGGCGATGCGGGCACGAATGCGCGACGGCTCAGAGCGTTCTTCGACGCACTGTAGGCGCTCGTGCCGCAAATCGTGCGGCTCAACACGGCAGCTTTGGCGACGCGACACCGGACTTGCCGATCCGGCCGCGTTGGTGGGCTACGACTCGTCGATCGCCACGACCTGATCGCGTTGGGCAATCAGTGTCGCGTTCGTGAACTTCGGAACGTCCGCAGCGATTCCCGCCTGATGCTCCGCGGCGGCCGCTTCGAACGCCTCGACATCGGCGATGTAGATGTTGAGCGTCGCCACATACGGCGGCGGTGAGCCATCCGCACCCGGTTGGCCGCGGCGCAGTTCGAAGCGGCTGATCGACTCGCCGTAAAGCCGCATGATCAGCGGCATGTGGGTATTCTCGTAGTAGTCGAAATCGAACGTCACATCCGGGCCGTTCTCGTAGACGATCGTCATGCAGTACTGGCCGACGACGCTGTCTGCCGCGTTTGCGCCATTGGTGAGCGTGGCGCCGACGGCTGCGCCGATCACAGCGGCTTTGCCTGCCCCGGTCAACAGGGTGCGGCGATCCACCGTACGTTCGACAGGCTGATTCATTTTTTCGGTCGCCATTCAGGTTCCTCCCATGGAGTCTGTTGGCCCTGGCCTGCCGCACACCGTCCTGCCCGGCCGACGTGTTTCGATCCAACCCGCGGGATCAGACGGCAGTTCAGGCGAGTCGCGAACGGTAGCCTTGGAGCAGACCGGCGAACTCCTGCAGCGCCGCGATTCCGCTCGCCTCGGCATCGGCGCACCACGCCTGCAATCGCGCCAGGAGTTCCGTCTGGTCCTTGCCACTATGGGTCCAGAGCGCTTTGAGCCTCTGCTTGAACTCCAGGATCGTGCATAGCGTCTGATTGCCTTCGAGCGCCGCAGACAACTGTTGGTCACCGATCCGCGCTATCGCCGTGTCTTCGGTCGAGATTTGCCGGCGCAAACCAAGCAACCGCTTCTTCTCTTCGCCCTTCTCACGCTTGCACGCGGCGCGAAAAACGGGGCGTACCACCCGGTTGCCATAGAGCTTGAGTACGTGAAAGCGGTTCGCGACGATCGCGCTCAGCAACTCCGTATCCACGGCGGGTCGGCGCTCGGCAAACGCCGTCTTCGGTGCGACCCGGCGCACCTCCGCGAGCCCGACTGTCTCGAGCAATCGTATGTAGAGCCAACCGACGTCGAACTCCCACCACTTGTTCGAAAACTTCGCTGACACGCCATAGGCGTGATGATTGTTGTGCATCTCCTCGCCGCCGATGATCAGGCCGAAGGGAACGATGTTCCGCGAAGCGTCCTCGGTCTCGAAATTACGGTAGCCCCAGTAATGCCCTACGCCGTTGATGACGCCGGCCGCCCAGAACGGGATCCAGATCATCTGCACGATCCAGATCGCCAGACCGACAACGCCGAAAAGGACCAGGTCCGTCAAGAGCATCAGGCCGATGCCGAGAAAGACATGCCGGCTGTAGAGATTGCGCTCGATCCAGTCGTCGGGCGTGCCGTGGCCGTAGGCTTCGAGCGTTTCCGGCCTGGCCGCCTCGCGACGGTACAGGAACGCGCCGCCGAAGAGCACCGACGCGATGCTCGTTTGCTGCGGGCTGTGCGGATCTTCTTCCAGTTCGCACTTCGCGTGGTGTTTCCGATGCACGGCCACCCACTGGCGCGTCACCATGCCGGTCGTCAACCAAAGCCAGAATCTGAAGAAGTGACTGGCTACCGGGTGCAGCTTCAGACCGCGATGCGCCTGGGCACGGTGCAGGAAGATCGTGACGCTCGCGATCGTGATGTGCGTGAGCAGCATCGCTGCCCAGAAATAGCCCCAGCCCGACAGGTCGAGCAAGCCTGAAAGATTCATCTTGTTCTTTTGCTCCCGACTCCAAATGAGCAACCGACCCGGCACCCCCGTGGGTCGATGTCGCATTGTACCCGTCTCGCGAAAAGCGCCAAGGTTACCGCGACCCTATATTGCTTTTGAAGTGCGCAAGCCCGCAATCCGGAATGGATCGGAGTCGTCTCGTTGGCCTGGCCAGATACCAGCTTACAGCCCTCCCGGGCCACACTCCTGCGCCAGGTAGCTCTCGACGGACGACAGTATCGCCAGGTGGTGCTGCGGCCACCACGGGTAACTGTGCCACAGGTCGACCACTTCCATGAATTTGACCTGCTTGCCCGCCCGTTCCAGCGCGTCTACAAATTTTTCGGACTGGTCGATTGGTACACGCTGGTCGCGGTCACCGTGGAAAACGAAGATAGGGATCTCCGCGTCCTCGACGTTGTCCAGCGGCGACATGCCGCCGATCGTGGGATTCTGGAACAGACGGGTGAATCGACCTTCGAAGGTGATCCGGTCGAAACTGCGCAATTCCGAAAGCCCTGCTCCCGAGATGGCGCACTGGTAAGGCGAATCCGGACGTACACTGGCTGCCATGGCGGCGAACCCGCCGTAGGAGTAACCGAACATCGCGATTCGATCGGCTTCGGCGATCCCCTCGTCTACCAGCCATCCGGCGCCGTCATCCTTGTCGTCCTGCATCTTCTGGCCCCACTCCCTGTCACCGGCACGCCAGAGTTCCTGACCCCAGCCTTCCGAACCCCGGTACTGCGGTTGCAGCACCGCATATCCGCGGTTGGCGAGGAACTGTGCCCAGAGGTCCCAGCCGAGGTAATCGCGCGCCCAGGGGCCGCCGTGAGGAACGACAACGGCCGGATAGGGAGGGGAACCCTCCGATGGAAGCGTCAGGTACGCCGGGATTTCGAGCCCGTCCCGCGCTTCGTACGTGACGAACTCCATGTCGGCAAGCTTTTCCGGCTCCAGAAAGGGATGGCTCCGTCCGAGCGGCACGAGTTGCCGACCGTTGACGAGCAGATGGTAGGCGCCCGGCTCCCTGTCCCCGGTCGTGCGCACGACCATGATCGTCAAGTCATCCGACATGGAAACTATGGTGTGCGCGTCGTCTTCCCCCAGCGCTTCCTCGATCCGATCAGCGATATCCTTGTACATGGGCGAGATGTACTCAGTCCAGATCCTGTCGTTGACCCCCGTATAACCGATGACCTCCCCCAGATTGTCGGGGTCGGTCGCAACGCGAACTCCGATCGCCTCGATGTCATCCCCGCCGTATAGCGGCTCGCTGAGTTCCCGGGTGACCAGATCGTAGGTCCGAAGTACAGACTTGTCGCGCCCTGTATTGTCAACTACATAGACACGGCGACCGTCGAGGTCGAAGGTTTGCGGCCACATGCCCTCTCGCTCGACGGCGACAAACTCGTGATGTACGTCCCACTCGCCGGTGTCCGGATGGATGTACGAAAACTGCAGCCGCGTGTCCTCCCCGTTTCCCGTGATTTCCGCCTTGCCGCGGATTTCTCCGAACGAATTCGCGAAAATGTCCTCCCCGGACGCCATGCGGTAGATGCGCCGCGCGTTGAAGGTGTTGAGATCCACCTCGTAGATTTCGGACGCAAATTCCAGATTGACGCGTTGCACCAGGAATTTGTCGGGTTCGCGCGGCAGGACATTGAAGATGCCCTTGCCACCGTCCTGATTCTCAAGAAGCTCCCGCCACCGTTCCTCGCCCCGGTCATCGATGACGTAAAGCTTGTCCCTGAACCATCGGGTCGGCCTGCCTCCGAAACGATAGTCGAACCTCTGTCTTCCGATGACATACAGGTATTCGTCATTCAGCCAGCCGACTCCAAGCGCCTTGACGTCGGGCGGTGCGAAGCGCACAGGCGGGAGCGACAAGTCCTCGGTCTGCCAAACCGTAATATCCGGCGGTCCATTGACATCCGACAGTGTCAATGCCACCAGTTGATTGCCGTTCGGGCTGACATCGACGCTGGAAATCACAGGATCGTGAATCCAGGCGCTGATCGGGATGAGTTCCGCTCTCGCGGCGCCCGCGGCCGCCATGACCGTGAACGCGAGGACCAGTGAAAGTTCTCGTGCGCGTGAATTCATGGTTCAGAACTCCCTGGCGACCTGCAGCACGAATGTGCGGCCGAAGATGTCATAGCCAACGCCCGGCAGAGTATTGAGAAAACGCGAGGTTTCGTTGCGTGGGACGCCATCGGCGACCAGAGGCGGCTGCTTGTCGAAGATATTGCGGAGAGTTCCGAGCACCGTCCAGTCGGCGTTGTTCCAGCGGACTGACAACGTATGCTCCCAATGATTCTCGGTCCAGTACATCCGATCGACGTTCGTGGTGCCCGGGTCATAGACGGGATCCTCGGTGCTGTCGCCGATGACATCCATGCGCCAGAAGAAACGCCAGTCGCGGTAGTCGACGATAACGTCGAGGATGCCAGTCCACTTCGGAAACCCCCAACCTTTTTCGCTGTTCCACTCGTTGTCGAACAACTCGGTAGTCTGCTCCTTGAGAATCGTGATCGTGCTTTCGATAGTCAGATCGAACCGTGGAAACGATTTCTCCACGATGAAGTCCGTGTCGAACCCACTCGTGAACTGACGGCCGACATTGAGACGTGACGCATCGACGCTGGAGAGAAACCCGTTCTCGTCACGTCCGCTGACCCGCGAGCAGAACGGATGCGACAATCCCTCAGAGCCATAGCAAACGCCGAGCACATAGCCCGGCGAAACGTCTGAAACGGTGTTCATCAGTTCGATCTCATACCACGTAAAGGCAACCGAGAGCCCGAGCAGATCCTGCGGTTCGGGTTGCAGTACGACGCCCGCGGTCCATGCATCCGAATTCTCCGCCAACAGATCCCTGTTGCCGCCGACGACGGTCAGGATACTCGGTGCACCCCCCTCTCCGTGGGTCTCCGGCAATCCGATCGCCTGACAGTTCCGGTACACGATGTCGTCCGGTTCGTAGGTCTCGCCGTAGCTGATACAGGGATCGAGAAACGCGGACACGAATCCCTGCTGGTCTCCCTGGAACTGCTCGAACAGATCCGGGGCGCGAAACGATGTTCCTGCCGTGCCACGGAACCGAACCTGCGGAATCATCTGATAGTCGAGCGCCATGCGATACGTGTAGTCGCTACCGAACGATTCATAGTCCGTCCACCGACCGGAACCGTTGAAGCGCAGATCCTCGGCGAAGGCCCTGCCCTGCAACAACGGTATCTCGACTTCCGTGAACAGCTCGGTGACCGTATCGTCGCCTTTGGTAATGCCTGCCGTGGCGAATCCCCAGAAGTTGTTCGCCTGCGCATCGGGATCCGGCACGTCGTTGATTTCCTCGTTACGGGTCTCGATCCCGATCACGGCGTTGACGTCTGCTCCGTTCGGCATCGAGAACAGTCGGCCGGTCGCATAGCCGGAAAGCTGGTAACCCGTGTAGGTGGTCTTCCCCAACGTATCCTTGGTAATGAACCCCAGAACATCCGAAGGCAGGCGACCATGCAATAGGGCATCTTCCGTGAACAGGTTCGCCGGTACGCAACCGGGGATAGTGGGTTCGGCGCACACGAGGTTGCCGTTCGCATCGAGCGTCGAGTTGAGTGAGGCCGACACGCGATCATCGAGCAACTGCCACTGCGCGCTCGTACCTTCGGAACGATTGAAGCCGATATACGCATCGTAGCTCCAGGTTGCCGACAAGTCGCCTTCAAGTCCGACGAAAGCGTTGTAGCGGTCAACTTCGACTTGTGCATCCTGCGGATAAAGATTGTTGCGTGGGATCACGGGCGCTACGCCAAACCCGCCGAATCGGCCCAAGGGGCCGTAAAGACCGAACGGGTTGGTCGGGTTCGTGCGTGAAACGTTAGGGAAGAACTGTCCGGGCGTGCCGGTGTAGTTGGTCTCACGCCGATTGAAGTAGAACTCGTAGTAGACGTTCGCGCTGCGTCCGCCGATGTCGAAATCCTTGTCTCCGAACGACGTCAGCGAATAAAGCTCCTGGTCGGAGAGGATGTTCTCGATGTACGGTTCGGTCGTGTCCCGATAAAAGGGACCTTCGTTGTCCCAGAGCGGATCCGGATCCGCAGGGTCTTCGCTCGCGGGATCCCAACCGTTCACGGGTACTGTCGTGAAGTACGGGATACCGAACTGTTGCGGTCGGGAGAAGTAGGGATTCGTCGGATCGAGTTGGCCGAGGCTTGGTTCGTAACGAAGAAATCCGAACGGTGTGAACGCGACCAGACCATAAATGAACCCGAAGCACAGGGGCTCTCCCGTCTCTGGACTTGTGTTGTCGATCACACCATTACCGTCCTGGTCGGTAAATCGAGGTCTCCGGTCGCAATGGGCCCAGTCCCGCTGGTTTCTGGTCATGCTCTGGCGTTGGTAGTAGCCGCCTGAAACGCTGATGGCCCAATCGGAACCGACGCGCCCCCAGGTCGCATCGGCGGAGTACAGCTCGCCTCCCCCGGCCTCCGGTACGAAGCCCTCGACGTTGAGCCGCAGACCGTCGAAACGCTGCACGGTGATGGCGTTGATGACGCCCGCTACCGCGTCCGCGCCGTAGATCGACGACGCCCCGTCCTTGAGAATTTCGTAGCGGACGATCGAAGACTCCGGAATCGCGCTGAGGTCGACCGAATTCGTGCCGCCGCCGATGCCCGATGGCCCCCATCGCTTGCCATTGACCAGCACCAGCGTGCGCTGCTCGCCCAAGCCGCGTAACGCTACAGACCGTGCACCAGGACCGCCGTCGGTGACGAAACCTGAAAACGTATCGTCGATTTGTTGACCCGACGCGACAGTGGAGCCCTGCAGAATCTCGCCGGCATCAAGCAGCCCGGCCAACGCCGACGTTTCGCTGGTAATGACCGAAATGGGCGACGCGCTCGTGAACGCATCCCGCCGGATACGCGATCCGGTCACGATGACCATCTCGGCCACCGGTTGTGCGGCAGCCGGAATGGCATCGGCAACATCGGCAGCTTCGTTTTGGGCTTGCTCTTGAGCTTGCTCTTCGGCTTCCTCGGTCTCCTGAGTCGCGCCCGACTCGTCAGTCTGTTCCTCCTGGGCGGTAGCCTTGCCGAAGAGCAGCAACGCGGCGAGCGCCAGTAACGCGTAGTTTGAGAGATCCTTCATGGCCAGTCCCGACTCGAAACCCGGTTAACGATTGATTCTACGCCCACTTTTTCCGTTTTGCCCTACTTCCGGTCAATAGATGATTCCGGGCGGCCGGTAGAACGTAATCAAGCGCCCGGCGCACATGACGGCGATGAGGAGCACCAGCGAAACTGCGCCCATGACCCTGGCCGGCAGCGGCGCATCGTCGTGTGGTCCCATCGCTGCAACCGCACTGAATTGCAGCCTGTAAAACAGCACGACATTGATTCCCATGAGCGCCAGGCACACTGCCTTGACGTGAAATGCCGAGTTGTAGAAGTACTGATCGGGCGCTCCGGAGATGAAGAGCAACCCCGTCAGTACCGAAATACCGAACCCTGCCACGCCCAGGCGCAGCAGCCCGTGCATCGCAACGGGCCGAATGCCTTTCGCAAGCCCGAGCAGCCGCAGGTCGAACACTCCAACGGTCCCTGCCATGAGCGTCAGGCCAATGAAATGCAGGGACTCGCAGATCGGCCAGGCCCACTGCCAGGTCGTCACGAAATAGGACGCTGGCGTATTGACGATCCAGTTCATCAAGGCCTGCATGCGGATACCTCAGTTCAATACGTCGGTGGCCATGAGGACGCTATGGGTATAAGCCAGGAACCGGCCCGTCCCAATGGTTCCGGCCCAGAGTGCGAGAGTGACCGCCGCTGCCGCCTTGACGCGGACGTCCGGCACGAACACGCGTCCCGGGTCGACTCCGGCGAAGACTTGCCGGCCGAGCCAGGTGAGCAGTACCACCGCCGCAGCGATGAGCCCGAGCTTGATGTAGAAGATCGGATTGGTCAGCGCCTTGGCCGGATAGGCCACGAGCAGCAGGACTCCGGATACCGCGTTGATCGCGAACCCGATCCACATGACCGGCATGAGCTGCTGCAGGGGCCCGATCGGGTAGCGTTTGGCGAAACCCAGCGCCCAGACGTTAATCGCGACATTGACGCCAACGACGATGCCGAGCCCGAGGGTATGCAGAAAAAGTATGAACGGAAACGCGAATACCGACGGCGTCTCGCGAATCCATACGCCGAGCGCGGATTGCTCTATCGCAACAAGGAAAGCCATCGCCGACGAATGTTAGCAGAGTCGTCGGCGCCCGTTCCCGCGACGAAGCCTCGCCGTCCGGCGGCCCGCTCCCCGGCTTCCGCTCCGGCGCGGCGCGGCGCGGCGTAGCTGTTCAGATCGCAGCGGGGATGATACCTTCGCCCCGGTCCCGAAAACCGACATTCAAGCTCAACGCGAGGTCCTGGATGGCCGACCCGCTCTACAAGATCCTGGTCGTGGACGACGAACCCGATCTGGAACCGCTCGTAAAGATGCGCATGCGCCGGGAAATCCGGTCGAAAATGTATACGTTCGTGTTCGCAAGCAACGGAGTCGAAGCGCTTGAGACGCTCGAGCGCGAGGGCGACGTGGACCTCGTGCTGTCGGACATCAACATGCCGCGCATGGACGGCCTGACGCTTCTGGAGCAGATCGCCGGAGCCGAAGCGGATTTACGCGCGGTCATCATCTCCGCCTACGGCGACATGAAGAATATCCGCACGGCCATGAACCGCGGCGCGTTCGACTTCATCATCAAGCCCATCGACTTCGACGATTTCAGGGTCACGGTCAACCGCGCGTTGGTCCACCTGGCCAAGTGGCGCGAAGCGCTCACGTCCCGCGACAAGCTCGTCACCCTGCAGAACGAACTCGATGTCGCAGCGACCATCCAGCAATCGATCCTGCCCACGGTGTTCCCGGAAACGGACGGGATGCAGATTTTCGGCAGCATGGAACCGGCCCGCGCCGTGGGCGGCGACTTCTTCTTCGTCGAGCGATTTCTGGACGGCCGGGTCGCGCTCGCTGTCGCGGACGTATCCGACAAGGGCGTGCCCGCCGCGCTCTTCATGATGTTGACTCGTACCCTGCTCAAGGGCGCGCTGCGCGACGGCGCCCCGCCCGGCCGGGTTCTCGAGGAAGTCAACGATCTCCTGCATGAGGACAACGATACGGCGATGTTCGTGACCCTGTTCTGCGGGATTTTCGATCCGCACACCGGCGGGTTCACGTACGCCAACGGCGGGCACAATCCGCCGCTGCACGTGCGCGCCGACGGCAGTTCCGAAATATTGCCCATAACCGGCGGCATCGCCCTGGGTGTCGCGCCCGAATTCACCTTCGCTGAAGGCGTCATCGACCTCGCGCCGGGCGACAGTGCGGTGCTTTATACTGACGGCGTGACGGAGGCGATCAACGCGACTGACGAGGAATTCGGTATGGAGCGCCTGCACGACCTCTTCGCCGAAAGGCCCGGGCTGGATGCCCGAGAAGGCAACAGCGCGATTTTCGAATCCCTCCAGGAATTCACCGGCGATACGCCGCAATTCGACGACATCACCTGCCTCGTCCTGCATCGAAAAGATCCTTCGCGGGCATCATGAGCAGAGAAATCACGCTGCAAATCGGCGGGTCGGCGACTGAGCTTGCGCGAATCAACGCAGCGGTCGAGGACCTGGCCGAAACCGAAGGCTGGCCCGCGGAACTGGTCTTCCAGACCACCCTCGTTCTGGAAGAACTTGAAGTCAACATCATGAACTACGCCTATGGCGACGACGAAAGCGTACAAAGCCGGATCACGCTGCGTTCCGAACCCGATCGCCTGACGATCGAAATCTCCGACGGCGGCAAGGCCTTCAATCCGCTCGAAGATGCCAGGGAACCCGATCTCGATGCCGCGCTCGAAGACCGCAGGATCGGCGGCCTGGGCATCCACTTCGTGCGAACGCTGATGGACGAAGTCAGCTATCGCCGGGAGGACGGCAGGAACCACCTGACACTCGTGAAGCGGAGAGATTGATGCCATTGACACCGGCGGCCCGCAAAGCGAAATCCGCCGCCCCAGGCGACAGTCCGTCTCGCCGGTCTCAACGCCACGCGCGGTTCGTCCGCGGACTGCGCGGTCATCTGCTCTCGACATGCTGCGCCATCACGGTGGCCTGCGCCCCCGTTCTCACCGGCTGGGCCCAGGAGCCTGGTGTCTTCGACGATCGCGTCGTATTCGGCCAGTCCGCGGCCTTCAGCGGAGAGGCGCAGGAACTCGGGATCAACCTGCGCCTGGGTATCGAGGCGGCGTTCGAGGAGGCTCGCGCCGCCGGCGGTGTGCATGGCCGGATGCCCGAACTCGTTTCTCTGGATGACGGCTACGAACCGGAAGCCGCCATCGTCAACACTCGCCGCCTGATCGAAGAGGACCAGGTGTTCGCGCTGATCGGCGCCGTCGGTACGCCGACGTCCCGCTCCGCCACGCCCGTGGCTGCCGAGGCTGGAGTGCCCTATATCGCCCCGTTTACCGGTGCGGAGTTTCTCCGCGATCCGCAATGGACCAACATCGTGAACCTGCGTGCTTCCTACTATCAGGAAGCGGAATCGATGGTCAGTCACCTGACCGAAGATCTGGGGACCGAACGTATCGCCGTGTTTTACCAGGACGATTCCTTCGGTCAGGCCGGCTACGAAGGCGTCACGCGGGCACTGGCGAGACGGGGCATGGAGGCTGTGGCGCTGACCGTTTTTCCTCGCAACACGAGGGCCGTCAAGACCGGTGTTCTCGAACTGCGCAACGCCGCTCCGGAAGCACTGATCATCGTCGGGTCCTACCAGCCGGTCGCGGAGACGATCGCGTGGTCCCGGCGCATAGGCTTCGACCCCGTCTTCCTGACAGTTTCCTTCGTCGGCAGCAACGCGCTTGCCCAGGTGCTCGGACCGGCAGGCGCCGGGGCCATCGTGACCCAGGTCGTGCCGTTCCCCCTGGATGAAGAGCTTCCCGTGATCCGGGAGTATCACGCGGCCCTTTACGCGCATGCGCCCGATGCCGTGCCCGGCTTCGTGTCCCTGGAAGGCTATCTCGCCGGCAGGCTTGCGCTGGCGGCATTGCAGAGCACAGGCTCCGAACTCACCCGCACGGGCTTCCTCGACGCATTGAAAACCACGGACCGGATGGACTTCGGCGGCTTTCTCGTCTCGTTCGACGACGACAACCAGGGCTCGGATGCGGTATTCCTGACGGTGATCGACGATTCAGGCCAGTATCGCCCGCTCACGAGCCTGGACGAAACGGCCGCGCCTTGACCGGACAGCCATGAACAACTGGCTCAAGCGTATCGTATCGGCGATGAGCCGCATCTCGGTGCGGCTGTACATCGGGATCGGCGGCGCCATCGCGCTGACGATGACCACCAGCCTCATCGCCTGGCTGTCGTTCACCCGCGTCGGTGAGACGCAGGACCAGATCAACGTATACGTCCCGGACATGGTCACCGCTTTTCTGCTTGCCCAGCAGAACAACACGCTTGCGGCCGCCGCAGCGCGGCTGACCGCCGCTGTTTCGCGCGAGGATTTCCTGCGCGTCGCAAACGAGATCGCCGAGGAACGTACGCTCTTCGAACAGCGTCTGAACGAGCTGACTTTGCAGAACGACGCTGACGCTGACGCCGAAGCCGACGACGGCGCCAACGACATTCGTACGGAGGCCGAGGCCCTGATCGACAACATTCGCGCCATCGAGAGTTCCGTCGCGGAGCGGTTCACGCTCAGTGAACGCAGCGAGAACCTGTATGCGGAGCTCACGGCGCTGCAACAGTTGCTGGAGCGGCAACTTGCCGAGGCCACGGACGACCAGTTCTTCTATACCGTTACCGGTTTGCGGGAACTCGACGGTCCCGAAGCAGATCCGGAAGTTCATTTTTCCGAACCCGAACTGCACCATTTCCGCTACCTGATGGAACTGGATTTCGCCAGCACGCTTGGCGCGCAGATTCTTGCCGCGGTCTCGAACATTTCCGATCCCAGCCAGCTCGAACCGTTGCGGGAACGATTCGAAGCGGCCGCGGCGACGATCGACCGCAACGTCAGGAACATCGGCGATGGCGATGCGATCACTTCGGAACTCGTGGCGGACTTTGACCGCCTCGTCGAGTTGGGCGGCGGCTCCGGCGGGAGCTTCGATCTGCGGTCGCAGGAACTGGTACTCGCGGAACGGCAAGAGGACTTGCTGACAACCAATCGCACGCTGGCCGCCGAACTTGACGTGCTGATCGAGAGCAACGTCAGCGCGGCGCGGGCCCGTTCTCTCGGCGCCACGCTCGAGGCCACGGAAGCGACGGACGGAGCCCGTACCTTGCTCCTGTGGATCAACATACTCGCGATTGCCGGGGGTCTCGCGATCGCGTCGCTGTACGTAGGCACTCTGGTGGCGCGTATCAACTGGCTGTCGGGCCGCATGCGGGCCATGGCTGCAGGCGACCTCAAGCGCAAGGTCAAGATGCGCGGGCGTGACGAGGTCGCCGAAATGGCAGCGGCGCTCGAGGTGTTCCGCCACAATTCGCTCGAGGCGCAGCGCTTGAATCTCGTCGAAAAACTGGCCGAAGAGCTGCGCGGCAAGAACGAGGAACTCGAGAATGTACTCGGCGAGCTCAGGCAGGCGCAGGATCAGATCGTCATGCGCGAGAAACTCGCGGCGCTCGGCGAACTCACGGCAGGCGTCGCCCACGAAATCAAGAATCCGCTGAATTTCGTCAAGAACTTCGCGGAAGGTTCCGTGGAGATTCTCGACGAATTGAAGGAAGTTCTCGCCACGACGGAGGGCGAACTGACCGACGAGCAACGCGACCTGCTGCTCGAAATCGGCGGCGACATCGAGGAGAACCTGGCGACGATTCTCCGCAACAGCGAACGCGCCAACCGGATCGTGCAGGACATGCTCAGCATGGGCCGCGGGTCAGGCGAATGGGGGCACGCGGACATGAATCTGCTGCTGACCGAGCATGCCAATCTCGCCTATCACGCCGTTCGGGCCAGCGACCCGAACTTCGTCCTCGACATCAAGGAAGACCTGGACCCGAACGCGGGCGAGATCGAAGCCATACCTCACGACCTCGGACGCGTGTTCCTGAACATGGTCACGAATGCCTGCCACGCCACGGACGCCAAGCGCAGGCAAATCGAGAAGGAAACGGGCGCAAAGGTCATACCCGGAGAAGGCGGCTACGAGCCCGAAGTCAAACTGAGTACGCGCCGCGACACCGACAGCATGGTCGTGACCATCCGCGACAACGGCTCGGGAATGCCGCCGGATGTCATCGAAAAGATCTTTCATCCGTTCTTCACCACCAAGCCGCCTGACAAGGGCACCGGGCTCGGTCTTTCGATTTGCAACGACATCGTGCGTGAGCACGGCGGCACGATAAACGTCACGAGTGAGGACGGCGAATACACGGAGATGCGAATCGAGCTGCCGCTCGAATCCCGGCTGTCGTCGCTGGCGGAGGATTCGGAGGCGGAGGAGTCGACGGCCGCGAAGGCGGAAGATTCAGCGGCGCTGTCGAACTGATGTCGGGGGAGCCGCCTGAGGCGGCATCAACCGCTCATGGCTGTCCGCGCGAGTTCGGGCGATTCATGAACCTTGATGACCTTGTCGAAGCCGCTGATCTCGAAGACTTCCCGGATCGGGTCCGACAGCGAGCAAATCGCGAACCCGGCCTTGCGCTGCTCCAGCACCTTGGCCAGCATCAACAGGACGCGCAAACCCGCACTGCTGATATACGCAAGCTGCTCCATGTCCATGATGACCGCAGTATCGTCGTCGGCGATCGCTGCCTGCACGTCACTGTGAAAGTCGTTCGCATTGGAGCCATCGATACGGCCTTGCACTTTCACCGAAAGTACGCCTCCGTCTCGTTCCGTTTCGATCATGAATGTCTCCTCGCCGGGATCAGCCTTGCTCATGCAGACCAGCCGGCTACCGGCCGCTTGCACAGACGACGCCCTCAGCGCCACGTCCGATAGCGGGGGCCTAGTTTACGCGATAACGCGGGAGAGGTGCACGTATTCTTGACAGCGGTGCCGGTCCAGTCGTATTTCTGCCCCAGGGATCGCCGTATACTGAGCGACGGCGCATGGAAATACGCGATTTTCCGGTACTTTTTCGTCAGTGGGGAGGCGTATCGACAGTGAAAACAGGTAAGGCGACAGTGTGGTCCGCGCTCATGGCAGGCAATGCACTGATGGCAGCGGCACTCGCTCAGGAAGGATTCCCGCTCGACGGCACATGGCGTGGAGAGTTCGGTCCGAGCTCCGGCGACCGCACTCCCGTGGTCATCGTCATGAAGTGGGACGGCGAACGCATCAACGGCATGATCAACCCGGGACCGCGTTCGATCGAATTCACCAGCGCGGGACTCGAGCCGAGCACCTGGACCGTGCGCATCGAAGCGCAGACGCCGGAAGCGGAAACCATCATGATCGAGGGTACCCTGCAGGACATAGGTTCCTACAATCGCTTCATTGAAGGCACCTGGAGTCAGGGCGGCGTCGAGACGGGTTTCAGGATCGCTCGCGAATAGACCCTCGGGATCGCCAACCATACGGCGCACAGTGACTGCAATGACCGACGACAACCACGTTTCCAAACCGCGTCGCGGAAGGCCGCATCCGGACAGCACCGCTGGCGACGAAGGACCCTGGCCCGGCGAGACTCCATGGTGATCGAACGATGATTCCGGCCATCCACAGCAAGAGTTGCGCGGCGTTTCCGTGCGCGATGCTCCGGCTATGCCGGGGACTGTTGGCCGTTCTCGCACTCGCGGCCTGCGAGCCTTCCCCGCCTTCCTCCCCTCCCGGAACGCCGCCCGAAGCGACTTCGGCGCCGCCGGAGGCGCCTGCCCGGGCAACGCCCCGATACGACGATGGCCTCGTCCGCTTCGATCGCGTTCCGGGCGAGAAGGGCTACTGGGGCCAGGCCGGCGTGAGTTCCCTGGTCGAGACCGGTGTCGAGGCGCCGATGAACGGCATCGGCCTGCTCGACAACCTTGCGGACGCTCCGCGAGTCGCACCGTTCAGGCCATGGGCGCTCGCGCTCTATGAGCACCGCCAACGGAACGGACTGGCCGACGATCCCACGCGATTCTGCCTGCCGCCGGCGGGGCCCCGTCACATGCATGCGCCTGGTGGATTCCGGATCATCCAGGATCGCAATTTCGACCGCGTCTACGTGATGTTCGGGGGCGGCAACCGCAACTGGCGTGTGATATTTCTCGATGGCCGCGCACCTCCCGACCCCGCGGAGGTCGTCGGAACCTACTACGGATACTCGTCCGGCCGCTGGGAGGACGATACGCTCGTCGTCGAGTCAAGCGGTTTCAACGCGCGCTTCTGGTTCTCCAACGGAGGCCTGCCCCACACCGAAGCGCTGCATCTGACCGAGCGTTTCTCACGCCCGGACTACCATACGCTCAGATACGAAGTCACCGTTGACGATCCGTACACCTACACAAGGCCCTGGAACGCCGAGTGGACCGTCGAATGGGTGGAAGGCAGCGTGATCCCCGAGCAGTTTTGTGAGGACAATCGCTGAGGAAATTGTCACAATGGAGCGACCGAGGAGGTAAGCCGCCGATGTCGAGCAAAAGCGTTCCGACTGTTCTGGCCCTCGCAGGCCTGCTTGGCCTGACTCTGCAGGCCCAGGCACATCATTCGTTCCGGTCGCAGTACGACGCCGACCAGCCCGTAACCTTCACCGGAATCGTCACGAAGGTCGAGTGGATGAACCCGCACGTCTACTTCTATATCGATGTCGACAACGAGGACACCGGCGCGCTGGAGAACTGGGGCTTCGAAATGGGACCGCCTCACATGCTGCAGCAGCGCGGCTGGAAGCGGAATTCGATGCAGATCGGCGACGAGGTCGAGGTGCACGGCACGCGGGCCAGAGACGGCAGCACGACGGCGAACGCACGCCGGGTAACGTTGACGTCGACCGGCCAGGTGCTCGGCGCGGCATCGAGCGAAGCGCAGACGATCACGACCGGCGAGCAGGCGACCAACTAGTTCGGAGAACACGAGCGTGACTCAGCAGGGCCACCGGAGACCGGGAACGACCGCGCTGATCGCAGCGACGACTCTGGCCGTGATCGCGGCAACGAACGGTCACGCCCAGCAGGCCGAGCCGGAGACTGTCCGCCCCGCCCCGCGATGGCCGGACGGCCGCATCAGCTTCACCGGGCCGCCCGGCGAGCTCGGCAACTGGGGCGGCCCCCCAACGAGCACTCTGGCCAACCACTACCGCGAAGGCGCGCTCGGCGACTCCGGGATCAACCTCGAGACGAATCTCGATGCCGAAGATGTGCCCTTTCAGCCTTGGGCTCGGGAACTCTATGAGTACCGCCAGGCGACCTTCACCAAGGACGACCCCCACACGCGCTGCAAGCCTTCAGGCGGTGCGCGGCTGTTCCATACACCCTACGGGTTTGAGATTCTCGACCTCGGCGACGAGATCATCTTCGTCACCGTCGGCGCGCCGCATTCCTGGCGTGTCGTTCACATGGACCGAACCGAACATCCGGCCGATCTCGAACCGTCCTGGTACGGGCACTCGATCGGCCGCTGGGACGGCGACACGCTCGTCATCGACACGGTCAGCTTCAATGACAAGTTCTGGATATCGCGCGGCGGATTCCCGCACACGACCCAACTGCACACGATAGAACGGATCTCGCGACCTGATTTCAGCCGCCTGCGCTACGAGATCACGATCGACGATCCGGGCGCCTACACCGACACCTGGTCTGGCGGATGGTACATCCCGTGGATCGCCGGCAACGAACCGTTCGACTACCTGTGCCAGGAGAACAATCTGGACGCCGCACGCATGGTCGGTCCCGATCTCGACGAGGACGCGGGCGAGTGATCCCGACTTTCGAGCCCCAAGCTTGAACGACTCCGGGAGGAGGCTTCCATGAGCACTGCAAAACAGGAACTGGCGCACAATTGGCCGCTGATGGTCGTCGCGTTCCTGCTCGTATTCTTCGCCTTCGGCGTGCCGACCTACTCGCTGCCCTTCATGTACGGCCCCGCGATGGAAGAGTTCGGCTGGTCGAACGCCCAGGTCAACCTGCTGTCGACCGCCAAGTTCCTGATCGGCGCCGTTGCCGCGCTCGGCATGGGCATCCTCGTGGACAGGATGGGCGGGCGCTGGACGGTGCTCGTGGGTGCGGCGACCGGCGGCGTCGCGATGGCGCTGTTCCTGTTTGCGACCAATCTCCCCGTCTACTATCTCGCCGGCGCGATGCTCGGTTTCTCCGCGTCGTCGATCGTCGCGGCGATGAAGGTCATCGTCGCGCGACTTTTTGCCGTCAACCAGGGACTGGCGATGGGCATTGTGCTGACCGCCACGAGTTTCGGCGGCGTCGTGATGCCATGGGTCTGGCCGATCATGCTCGAGGCCATGAACTGGCGCCAGATCATCGCGCTTCTGAGCCTCGGGCCGTTCCTGGTTGCCGTACCCGCGTGGCTGATATTCATGGCGACAAGCAGGCGCATGAGGGAGGTCGTCAGCGCGCCGTCGGCGGTGAAGAGCGGTACGACGATCTGGCAGCACTTTCGATCGATCAGCCGCGAGCGCGCTTTCTGGCTCATCGCGACCGGCGTCTTTCTCGTCTCGGCTGTCGATCAGGCCTTGATGCAGAACTACGTGAATTTCCTGCGCGTCGACAAGGGCATGGACCTGCGCGAAACCATCGCGTGGGCCGGCAGCCTGCTTGCCATAATCGGCGTTCTCGCCAAGGTCGGATCGGGCTGGTTCTTCGATCGCTTCTCGATCCGCGGCATCGCATTCTTCTACTTCCTGCTCGCGGTATCGATCTTCCTTGGCCTGCCCGTGGCCGGAGTCGGCACGCTGCTCGCGTTCATCATTGTGCGCGGCATCGCCCACGGCGGCATGATCGTGGACGTGCCGATTCTGACCAAACACTTCTTCGGCATGGAACGCATCGGCATGACGATGGGGATCATGGCCGTGTGCGTTAACCTCGGTTTCGCCGCAGGGCCGCCCATCTTCGGCTGGCTCGCTGACACCACCGGCAACTTCACCGTCGGTATGATCCTGTACGGGTGTGTCGCTGCCGTGGCGACGTTGACGCTGCTGCCGATCAAGCCACGGTACTGGGTGTCCCCCGCGGAGCGCCGCGAAGGCAAACTCCCGGCCGCGATGCAGCCTGCCGCGGGTTAGCGCGGGGAGTTCATCGCAGGGATGCGGGGAGTCGTACCGCCGCTCGCTTGAGACGCGCCGTGAATACATCCATGTAGGCTCCGCGCGCGCATCCATGCGCGCGAGGGTCTCAAGCGAGCGGCGGTACGACTCCCCTTGACGTCTGCGCGAGCCCGCGTAACGTGCCTACGCTGCGCCCGACACTGCCGACGGATTTCGAGACCCGCCAAAGTCGACGATAACTCATCGACATGCATCGCCAATACATGCAGGGCGATGCTTGCGTGACCGCAGGCGCGGCCGACTTTGGGCTACTGTCCGACCAGGTGGGCCGGATCGAGGTTGTTGTCCTGGCAGAAGTACTCGATGAATTCCTCATTGGGATTCCATCGCTTGGTCCAGCTCGTGCTCCAGGGCTCGTGATATGCGAGCGGGTCGTCGATCGTGATCTCGTAGCGCAGCGTCATGAGATCGGGCCTCGAGATCCGTTCCACGAGGTGCAGCGCCTCGGTATGCGGGTAACCTTCGCGGTGAATCCAGAAACGCTCGTTGAAACCGACGGTGTCGATCACGAGCGTATCGCCGTCCCAATGTCCGACCGAGTGACCGAAGTAGCTCGGGTTCAGGAAATCGCCTTCCGGGTGGCGCCGACCGTCCATGTAGACCTCACGCCACGGCCTCGTCGAGCCGCCGGAAAGGATGTAGATGCGTTGAATTGACGGCGCCTGGACGATCTGCAGGCCGAACGGCACGGCCATCTGCCGCGGTCCTCCGGGCGGTGCACAGCGTGCGTGCGGATCGTCCTTTGCGAGCGTGCTCTTGCGATACTCGTAGACTGCCCGCGCCCAGGGCCGGAAGGGTATTTCCTCGGGCGGAGGGTAGTCTGCGCCGCCGACCAGGGGACCCGATCCGCCTTCCCAGTAGCCCTTGCCATCGGCAAGCGGGCCCAGGTTCGGCGTGCCGTCAGGCAGGCGCGGCGTCGCTGGTGCCGAGTTTTCCTGCGCCGGTGTCTGGGTCGCAAATAACAGCAGGCACGACCCGAGAACGCTCATCCGGGCCACGCGCCGCATCGAACGTCCAAGGTACGATGCGCGGCGCCGGTCGACTCTCCGCGACCGACGCGGACTTATCCCAGCGGTCATTGCTGATCGCCGCCCGTGCTGCTGAGCCGTTCCTCTGCGGGCGTGCGCGTGAAGAGCTTCTGGCCCGTGCTGACAAGCACGACCGACTGTGCGTTCATCAGCGCGCTGCCGTCGCGCGCCAGAATCCCGTCGACGACCACCATATCGCCGATCTTCATGGAATTGCGGGTCCATCCGCGCCGCATGAGACCGACCGGCGACGTCAGTTCGCAGGCCCAGCTCGAGACTTCGCCCGTCTCTTCGTCCTCCACATCGATATAGAAGTAGGCGTGCGGGTTGAGCCAGTCGATCTTGACGACAACGCCTTCCAGGGTGACCGGTTGTTCGCTGTCGTACTGAGCCGAGAACGCATGGTGCGCGCCCGCGGGCATCGCGGCAAAAACGAGCACCATGCCTGTGCAGAGCGCCAGAGGCTTCGCTGCGTCGTAGTTCATGATTCACCTACCCCCGTGTAAATCGACCTGTCCCTGACTGCACATGATCGAATCGAGGATAGTAACCCGCTGACGCGCCGAACGGTACGTCAACGTGTTTATCCATGTCGGGGGGCCGCCCTATAATGGCCCCGCCGCTGCCAGTCCGGGCGCCGGCTGCGCATGCGCCGTAGCCCGAGCCCGCGAAGCAACGGCACGGCCCGATCCCGCTCCGGCGCCGCACCGGGAGAAACCGCTTGATCATCGACTGTCATGCCCACGTCTCTGCGCCCAAGGCCTATTGGGCGTACAAGGCCGGACTCGTATCGCACCGCGGATCGCACGGCCGCGGCATGCTCAGGATCAGCGACGCCGACATCGTCGCGGCCTGGAACGCGAGGGAAATGGCGCCTACCGGCCATCTCGACCACATGGCGGCCTGCGGAATCGACATGCAGTGTATTTCGCCACGGCCGTTTCAGATGATGCATTCGGAAAAGCCGGCCAGGATCGTCCACTACTGGACCGAGGTGACCAACGAGATCATTCACCGCAGTTGCCAACTCATGCCGGACAGGTTTGTTCCCGTCGCCGGCTTGCCGCAGGCGGCCGGCGATCCGATCGAGGACACGCTGCCGGAACTCGAGCGCTGCGTCGGCGAACTGGGATTCAAGGGCTGCATCCTGAACCCGGACCCGTACGAGAACGGCAGCGCGAAAGCGCCGCCGCTCGGCGACCGCTACTGGTACCCGCTCTACGAGAAGCTCTGCGAACTCGATGTGGTTGCGCACATTCACGCCACCGGATCGCGGGAGCCCGAGCGTGAGCCGTACACGCTTCACTTCATCAACGAAGAAACGACAGCGGTCTATGGGCTTGTAAACTCGACCGTGCTTGACGACTTTCCCGATATCAGGATTCTCGTCTCGCACGGCGGCGGCGCGATCCCTTTCCAGCTTGGCAGGTTCGACTCGGCATCCGCACGGCGCGAGGGTGAGCGCTTTCGCGACCGGATGCGCAGGCTCTACTACGACACCGTGCTCTACACGCCCGAGGCGCTCGAATTGCTGATCAAGGTGGTAGGCGTCGACCACGTGCTCTACGGCGCAGAGTGCCCCGGGGTTGGTTCGGCAGTGAACCCCGACACCGGCCTGACCTTCGACAATATCGTGCCCTACATCAAGAGTTTCGACTGGTTGTCCGACGAGGAGAAGGGCAGGATTCTCGAGCACAACGCACGAAGACTGTTCAAGCTCTAGTCCGGATCGACTAACCAGCCCCGCCGGACGTGCAAACGATATCTACTCATATATATCAGCAATTTACGATATCTTTCTAAAGCATATTAGAAATGAACGCGCAAAAGCACCGGGAGCGGGTCGCGAAGCTCCGTGCACTTGACAGCTGTTCTGTTTCGGACGCCCTCGACTCGCTCGGACTCCCGCCGGCGGTTACAGGCCTTGCCCCGCTTTCCGTATCGAAACCGATCGCAGGCCCGGTGCTTACCGTCAAGCTCTGCCCGGGCAAACCCGTCCATGGCAGCATGCGCCACCTCGGCACGGCCGCAATCGAGGCGGCGGACAGCGGCGACATCATCGTAATCGAGCACTCGGCGGGAATCGATTGCGCGGGCTGGGGCGGCGTGTTGTCGGTCGGCGCCCGGATCCGCGGCATCGAGGGCGTCATCATCGATGGTCCGGCACGTGACATCGATCAAGCCCGCGAACTTGAGTTCCCGGTCTACGGACGCTCGGCGACCGCTCGCACGGCACGCGGGCGTGCATTTGAGCAGGACTTCGGATGCCGGATCACGATCTCGGATGCCGTCGTCGAACCGGGCGACATCGCGCTCGCCGATGCGAGCGGCGTCGTGTTCATTCCACGCGCGCACTTCGCAAGTGTCCTGGATCGCGCCGAACGCATAGCCGAACGTGAGCGGCTCATGGCTGCGGCACTGCAACGAGGCGATCCGATCACCGAGGTCGTTGGCCGCGACTACGAAGAAATGCTCGACGCGCTGGATTAGCCCGCGCCGTAGTAGCCCTGGACCGCTAGCGCCAGGCGAGGAAGCCTTGCGCCGTACCGCTGCCCGCTTCGGAGCGATAGCACGGTACGTAGTCGATGAGTTCCCCCGCGAGATCCGTTTCGAACAGGCAGCCCGCGGCCGAGACCCAGTTGAGAAGCTCGGACGTGCCGTCCTTCATGAGGTCCGGATCGATCGCCATGAGGTCGTCCGCATCGCGCCGCTGGATCGCATCGATGAGCCCGCGGTCGAATGCCTCGTTGATCACGAAGTGGCTCATGCCGCCGGAGCCCACAACCGCGACGCGCAGGTCGCTGTCCCAGTCGTCCAGAACGCTGCGCACGAGTTTGCCGAGCTCGAAACACCGCCACGGACGCGGCTGATTCGGCGGAAAGAAAGTGTTCGTGATGATCGGCAGGATCGGAATGGCCCGGTCTTCCATTACGCGTCTGAGGATGTAGGCGAATGCGTGCGGAGTGCCGATATGATGATGGTCCGGGTATTCGGGCAATTCACTTGATGCTGCGAAGTCCCAGCGTTCGTCGAGGCCGCGATCGAGCAGCCTCCGGGCCAGTTCGGGCATCCCCTGATACACCGTACGCGTTTCCGGGCGATTGGCCCACTCGGCCTCCCGTATGCCCACTGGAAGTTTCGCCGACCGCCACTCGGGCATCGGTCCGTTCCAGAACGTGTCGCCGTAGTAAACCGTGTATGCAGGCTGGAGCTGGGGCAGCACGAGTTCGCGCTGATCGTTGCCGAAGATCACCGCAACGTCGGGGTTGACTTCCGACCAGATCCGGGCGACTTCGGCGATCGCCGCCTGGCAGGCCGCGTGGTTGCGCGTCCGTGCTTCGAGCGTCGAACGCTCCGCGAGTCCGTCGCCCTGCCTGAGATCGACGAGTTCATCGAACGAATAGCACCTGCCCTTGTACCAGTGGCTCCGGGCCCGATCGCCCGGCACCCGCAGCATCCACTCCTCGGGCGTCGTGCTCAGTTGCGGGCCGTGGGTCGTCCAAAGCCCCAATACAATTTTCGCCATGGCGTATGAATCCTCGTGTTCCGTGACAAGTATGGGCCTGCCCACGCGCGGATTGAAGTGCCCGACCCGGCGCCACCAGTGTTGACGCGGTACTGGGCGCGCACTGATTCACGTGGACGATGTGCCGCGCAGGGCGGATGTTCTGCGTTCCGATCGGCAGCTTGCGGAAAACCGCTCGTGAATTCTTGACCGCCGGCGCCGTAGAGGTTTAACTGCGAAACGCAGCCAGCGCGCGGGCCGCTTGACTGCCCGGGATGTCGGCCCGGATGCCGCAACAGGTCCCGCAGGGTCCCGGGGAGGAGTGATCAATGACTGTACGCGGCACGACACGCATGACGGCGGCTGTTTCGCTCGCATTCATTCTCGCCGGAGTACCGCCTGCGTCCGCGCAGCTCGAGCCGCCGGAAGTTCCGGGCCTCAGAGGCGCCCCGTTCGCCGCGGTGCATCCGGGGCCGGACGTGCGCAGCTTCGGTGAAGGGCCGGAGTGGGATGCCCGGCCGCCACCCGGCATCGAGCCGCTCGCGGTGGACCTTTTCACAAGCACGGACTTCTATCGGGACCGCGATCTCTGGCTCGACCAGCGTTACTGGCGCTGCAACAGCCCCCGCCAGGTGGCGGACATGCGCAGCGGCGGTCCGGGCACCGGAACACTTGATCCGCGCATAGGCGCCGAACCACCGGTATCGGCGCGCTGGGGTGACTGCGAAATGGACTGGCCGCGCGAAAACATCGTAAGCCCCTACCCCTTCGATTCGGCCGCAGCGCATTACCAGGCGCTGCTGGACGACGCGCGAACCCGCGGCGGACCGACGCAACATACCTACGAGACGATGCCCAAATGGGACGGCGTGTACCGCGAATACCTGCCCGACGGGCGTCGCATCTGGAACTACATGCGTTCGAACCAGACCCCGACGCTGTTGTCGCTGCTCACACCGCAGTACCGGCAGCGCATGGTTCAGCAGCTGTACCACGAGGGCGTCGACGCTGCCCATCAATGGTCGGCGTCGCACTGCTGGCCCGAGGGGTTCATGCGCCAGTGGGCGACGGGGCCGACCCCAAACCGCGTGCTCGTGACACCCGGCATCGTCGTGCTCGTCGGCGTCAGCAACTCCAACGTCTGGCGCACGGTGCACATCGGACGGGAGTTCCCCCTCGGACAGGAGGTCCCGCAGTGGTTCGGCGATACGATCGGATTCTGGGACGACGACGCGTTGATCACGTGGACATCGAACGTCCAGGGCTGGACCCAGCATTCGAGCTGGGAGTTCAGCTACGAACTCGAGACGATCGAAATCTTCACTCCGGTAAGCGATGACGACGGCGCCTTGCTCGGTCTCGATTGGGAAGCGGTCATCTACGACTCCGAGGCGCTGGTCGAGCCCGTTCGCATTCTTTGGCACAGGATTTACGTCGAGGGCTGGGATACGGCCGGCCGCCTCGGTTTCAGGGAATGCACGCGCCGGCTCTACCCCATCGACGGTTTCGCTACCCAGGTGGCTCCCGGCCAGATCATCGAGTACCGCGTTCCGGACATGTTCGATCGGCCGTGGGCGGAAATCTGGGCAGAATATTTTGAACAGGACATGGCGCGACCCGACGATTCGCTCGACCTCGGTTTCGACTGAGCGAATCGCAGCGGTCGGCCACGGGAAAGAGGAGGATCGGCCATGGCAGCTACCCGTACCTTGATGACACGCACCCGGCCACTGGCGATTGCGGCCGCAGTTCTCCTGGCCGGATTCGCGGCGGCTCCGGCCGGCGCGCATCACTCATACGCGATGTACGACGGGACCATCTACCGCGTCTTCACCGGCGTCATGGTCCGCGTGATCCCCAATGCCGCGCATTTCGAGATGCACTTCGTTCCGCTCAACGACGAACGTACGGCACTCGTTCGCGACGATGACGGTGAACCGCTCGTCTGGGTCGTGCAGATGGAAAGCGCCGCGGAAGCTTTTCGGCACGGTATCACGCGAGACAGCTTTCCCCAGGGTACGGTATTCAGTCTCGGCGTCCACCCGCGGCGCGATGGCCGGCCGGCCGGCGACCGCGGCGACTCCGGTCTCTTCAGATGCCCCGAGGGCAGCACGCCCATGGCGGGCCTGCATTGCGACTCGGTCGACGGCAACACGGCTTTCGGTCCCGGCGAGATTCCCGAGCCCGGTCCGGTGGATGCCGGCCGCCGTTAGCCAAGGGTGCGTGGCCGCTTGCACCTGCCGCCCGCTCTCCACTGCTCCACGAAACGCGCGAAACTCGCCCGGCGTCGAAACCCCGCCGCGCCGTTCCAGAACCGTTCAGCCGTCCTCGGGCTCCTCGTCGAACAGCTCATCGAGCTTTCGCTCGAACGCGTGATAGCCGAGCACGTCGTAAAGTTCATCGCGCGATTGCATGGAGCCGATCTGACCTGCCTGGGTGCCGGATTCCACGATCTCGGCATAGACATGCAGTGCCGAACGACTCATCGCGCGAAAGGCCGACAGCGGATACAGGATGAGGGCCACTCCGGCGTCGCCGAGTTCGTCCCGCGTGAAGTTCGGCGTCAGGCCGAATTCGGTGAGGTTCGCTAGCACCGGTACGCGCACCGCCGAGCTGAACTCACGATAATCATCGAGCGTACCGAGCGCCTCGGCGAAAATCATGTCCGCGCCGGCATCGACGTAGGCCGCCGCGCGCTCGAGCGATGCCGCCAGACCTTCTCTTGCGAACGCATCCGTCCGCGCCATGACGGTGAACTGCTCATCGGTCCGCGCATCGACCGCGGCCCTGATGCGATCGCACATCTCCGCCGTCGACACGATCGACTTGTTGGGGCGGTGACCGCAGCGCTTGCCCTGTTCCTGGTCCTCGATGTGCATGGCCGCGGCGCCGGCGCGGATCATTTCCCGCGTGGTTCGGGCGATGTTGAACGCACCGCCCCAGCCCGTGTCGGCGTCGACGAGCAGCGGCAGTGAGCTCGCGGCCGTGATGCGCCTGACATCTTCGAGTACGTCGTTGAGCGAGGTCATGCCGAGGTCCGGCAGTCCGAACGAGGCATTTGCGACTCCGGCGCCGGACAGGTAGATCGCCCGGCAGCCGGCACGCTCGGCAAGCAGAGCGCAATAGGCGTTGACCGTCCCCGGAATCTGCACCGGAGCGTGCTCCGCAACGGCGCGTCGGAACCGGAGTCCGGGACTATCGCTCATTTTGACCTGCCGTGATTCATGCGAGTCGTACCTGCCGCGCCTTGCGGGTCCATTGCATCGGCAAGCGTGCTCCGTACGTTGCTCTCGCGATGCACTTCAACCAGTCGCTCCAGACAGTTTCATCAACCCTGAGCCGCGTTCCGTGCCGGTCGCCCCGGCTCAAGCCGGTCTGACCCAAAGCTCCGCGAACTCGTCGACAGGCATCCGCTCCAGTTCGTCCCCATCCCGAAACGCCGCGTCGATTCGATCACGCTGCGGCTCCTCGAACCGCGTTGCAAGATTGCGCCGGAATTTTTCGATCAACAGCGGAATGCCCTCGTCGCGCCGGAACCGGTGACCCACGGGATACTCGACAACGATCCGCTGCGTACTCGATCCGTCGCCGAAAGTAAGCTGCACGGCGTTCGCGATCGAGCGCTTGTCGGGATCGAGGTAGTCCGCGCTGAACCGGGGTTCCTCCCGCACGACCATCTTCGCACGCAGCGCATCGATCCGCGGATCGCACGCCGCAGCGTCCTCGTAATCCTCCGCCTTCAGGTGGCCGAAGATCAACGCCACGGCGACCATGTACTGCAGGCAATGGTCGCGGTCCGCGGGATTGGCGAGCGGCCCGGTCTTGTCGATGATCCGGCAGGCCGCTTCCTGCGTTTCGATGACGACCTTCGAGATTTCACCGACCCGATGGCCCACCTCCGCATGCAGCCCGAACGCGGCCTCGACAGCCGTCTGGGCATGAAACTCCGCCGGGAACGAGATCTTGAACAGCACGTTTTCCATCACGTAGTCACCGAGCGGGCGTTCGAGCACGATCGGTTCACCGCGGAACAGGACGTCCTCGAAACCCCACTCCTCCGCGCTCAACGCCGACGGATAGCCCATCTCGCCGCGCCGCCCCAGCAGGGCGTGCCAAACGCCGCGGCTCGTCGCGTCGCCTGCCGCCCAGCTCTTGCGCGAGCCGGTATTCGGCGCGTGCCGGTAGGTTCGCAACGCGCCCCCGTCGATCCAGGCGTTCGAAAGCGCATCGATGATCTGCTGGCGCGAGCCGCCGAGCATTTGCGCCGCCACTGCGGTGCTCGCGACTCTGACGAGCAGCACGTGATCGAGCCCGACGCGGTTGAAGCTGTTGCGAAGCGCGAGTACGCCCTGGATCTCGTGGGCCTTGATCATGGCCGTGAGCACGTCCGCGACGCGGAGCGGCGGCTTTCCTTCAGCTCTGCCGCCGCGGCTCAGCCAGTCCGCGACCGCAAGAATCGCGCCGAGGTTGTCCGAAGGATGGCCCCACTCCGCCGCAAGCCAGGTGTCGTTGAAGTCGAGCCAGCGGACGATCGTGCCGATGTTGAAAGCCGCCGTGACCGGATCGAGTTCGTATTGCGTACCCGGAACCCGCGCGCCCCCCGCAAGCGTCATGCCAGTCACGGCAGGTCCCAGCAGCTTCGTGCACGCGGGATACCCGAGCGCCAGCATGCCGCAGCCGAGCGAGTCCATGAGGCAGTAGCGGGCGATGCGGCGCGCCTCCTCGCCCGCCGCCGGAAACTCGAGCACGTAGTCGGCGATTTCGCCGAATACCGGATCGGGCGCCGGGCGCGCGGCGTCGCGTGTTCCGATGCCGGCCACTACGCTAACCGAACCGCTCGCTCGTGGCCCGACTCGGCCACACTGCCCCGATCGCCGCACCGTCAACGTTCCGAACCGACATGACCTCGAATCGCCTGAAACCCGGTGGCGGAGCATAGCGGCTGCCGGGTCGCAACGGCAACGAGCGCCACCGGCGGCCGTGCTTGCGTTGCGGAAATCCGCCGCTATGCTGCTACGTCCCCGACCGCAACACGGACAATGCGATGGCTACACTGACGCTGCAGCAGGCCAACACGATCATCGCGAAGGCGCTCGAGAAGGCGCGCGAGATGAACATGCCGCCGGTCGCGGTCGTCGTGCTCGACGACGGCGGCCACCTCAAGGCCATGCAACGCGAGGACGGCACGAGCATGTTCCGGTCTGACGTTGCGACGGGCAAGGCCTGGACATCAGTCGCGATGGGAGTATCAAGCCGCGCGATCGCGGCCCGCGCGAAGCGCAATCCGAACTTCATGATCACGCTTGCGGCGACGGCCGAAGGCAAGTTCCTACCGCAGCCCGGCGGTGTCCTGATCCGTGACGGGAATAGCCGCGTCATTGGCGCCGCCGGCGCAAGTGGCGGCACGGGCGATCAGGACGAGGCGATCTGCGCCTACGGCGTCGGCGAAGTCGGGTTGACGGCCGACCTGCCCGACTGAATACCCGGGCGCAGCATCCCGACTATGGTCGAAACTCTAGTGACCACCGCCCACATGGGCATCCAGGAAAGCCTCGACCATCGCGATGCGGCCCGCATCGAAGAACGCCGGCCCACCGTGCGGCGAACCGTGCACGACCTCGAACTCGACGGCCAGGCCCTGGTCCTTGTACACGCCGTGCAGCTCGTGCGACTGGTTGATCGGCATCTGCGGATCCTGGTCGCCGTGCAGCAGGAACAAGGGCGGATCGTCGGCGTCAACGTGAAAAACCGGGCTTGCCAGGCGTGCGAGTTCCGTCTTTTCCTCGACCGGGCCGCCAAATAGCGCTGCGAGCGACGGTACGCGCAGGTTGAGACCGAATGGCGTCGATTGATCGAGGATGCTCGTCAAATTCGTTGCCGGGAAATACGAGACAATCGCTGCGATGTCCGATGACTGATCGAGGTTGCCGCCGACATCGCCTTCGAGTTCCCCGTGGCCGTTCGTCACGCCCACGAGCGCGGCGAGATGCGCGCCGGCCGATGAACCCAGAATGCCGATACGCGAGGCGTCGTAGCCATGGTCAGCGGCATTCGCCCGCAGGAAGCGGATCGCGCCCTTGATATCGTGGCTCTGCGCAGGAAACGGCGCGACTCCGGACAGGCGGTAGCTCACGCTCGCGAGCGCATAGCCCGCTTCAACGTAGGCGAGTGACGATACCGACTTGCGGCTGCCGGCCCGCCATGCGCCGCCATGGACCCACACGAGCAACGGCGGATTGTCGACGGCAGACGGCATGTAGAGATCGAGCGCGAGTTCGTTGCCGTCGACGGTTGCGAACGGGATGTCGGCCGTAACCGTAACCCCTTCGGGCAGTTCCGGCGGCCCGCCTCGCTGTGCATACGCCGCGAATGCGACGAGCGTGGCTGCAAGTATCACTGCAATCTGCGTCGTCTTCATGATGCCTACCCCCGTTTGACTCCTGCGTCGCCGCTGATTGCGGCGCCATGCGCTCACCGGGCATGTCCGACCGGCGATCGCACGATTCTACTCCGTTCCTGAGGTGTCCTGCGGCGAACCGCTCGCGCGTCAGTCCTGCAGCGCAAGGGCGACCAGTTCGGCCGGACCCTGCCTGCCGACGGACAACACGATGTACTGACGTCCATCGACCATGTAGGTCATCGGCCTGCCGCTGACCGCGCCCGGCAGTTCGATCTCCGCAAGGATTTCCCCGGTCGCCTTATCGTGGGCCCGGAAGACCGGATCGCCTCCGTAGCCCTCGCCCGCGAACAGCAAGGTCCTGGTAACGAGCAGCATGGCGCGCGAGAACTTGCCGGTGCGCGGGATCTCGATGCCTGCCAGCGCCGGGTTGTTCGCGACGTCCTCCGGCGTATCGCCGTTGGCGACCATCCAGGCGTGCTCCCCCGTGTTCATGTCGATCGCCGTGATCCTGCCCCAGGGCGGCTTGACGATCGGCAGGCCCATCGGGTCGGGCACGGGACCGCTTGCGAAAACGTACCTGATGTCCGTGAAATCGGGATCGGGCCTCAGGGCGAACACGGCCGGGTTCGTCTGCGAACCGACATAGAGGATGCCCGTCTCGGGATCCGCGGCGCCTCCCTCCCAGTTCGCTCCGCCGCCGTAGTGCGGCAGGATCAGCGTGCCGCGGGTGCCGTCATCGGCCTCGAGCAGCGACGGAGGCGTGTAGAGCGGGCCGATCCTCAGATCGCTTAAGGACTCGAGCGCCGCGGCACGGATTTCCGGCGTGAAGTCGATGAGATCGTCCTCGCTGAAGCCCTGCCGGTCGAATGCGGCGGGCCTTGTCGGGAAGGGCTGGGTCGGCGAGGTCCATTCACCCGGCACGTCCGATATCGTGACCGGGCGCTCCTGGAGCGGCCAGAGCGGTTCGCCCGTCTCGCGGTCGAACGCGTATGCGAACGCCTGCTTCGTGAGCTGGACGACGGCCTTGACGGGGCGGCCTTCCACGGTGACGTCGAGCAGGATCGGCGCCGTCGGGTTGTCGTAATCCCAGATGTCGTGATGAATGAGCTGCTGGTGCCAGATCCGCTCGCCGGTGCGGACATCGAGTGCAACGAGGCTGTTGCCGAACAGGTTCTCGCCGGGACGCTCGCCGCCGTACATGTCGCTCGTGGGCATCTCGACGGGCAGGTAGACGATACCGAGTTCCGGATCGCCCGAGATCGGACCCCAGACGCCGGCGTTGCCGGTGTACAGCGCCGAATCGTCGAGCCAGGTCTCGTAGCCGAACTCGCCGGGTTCCGGGATCGTGTGAAACGTCCACAGCAGTTCGCCCGTACGCGCGTCGAAACCGCGGATATCGCCCTTCGTCTGCTCCTTCGAGTCGGGCCGCGCACCGACGCCGTGCGCGGGCCCCACGACCACGACATCGTTGAGCACGAGCGGCGGCGAGGTCGAAGTGATCTCGATGTTGTCGGCGGGTCCGCGCAGCCACTGCATCATGTCGACGACGCCGGCCTCGCCGAACTCCCGCTTCGGGAGTCCCGTGTTCGCGTCGAGCGCAACGAGGAAGAAGCCGGGGGTTGCGGTGAAGATGCGCTCGTCGCCCTGCCCGTCCGTCCAGTACGCGACGCCGCGCCCGGACATCTTGCGCGGCGAGTCGTCGAAACGCTCGCCCTCGTCCGGCCGCCAGATCCATAGCGTTTCACCGTTCACGGCATTGATCGCGACGACGTTGCGCGTGATGCCGGCCGTGGCATACAGCACGCCGTCGATCATGAGCGGTGTCGTCTCGTTCTTGATCTCGGGCCGCGGGCCGAAGTTGCCGGCGTACCAGCGCCACGCAACGCGCAGCTCGCCGACGTTTTCAGCGTTGATCTGGTCGAGCGGCGAGTAGAACTGCGACAGCGGGCTGCCTCCATATACGGGCCATTCAGCCATGGAGGATGTCGCATCGGTCTGGCCAAGCGCTGTCGGGCCAGCGGCAGCCAGTACGGCGGCGAGCAGCGATCGACGGAAACTTCTCATCGGCAACACGATTGGCCTCGCCTGAACCTACTCCACGCGCACGAAGGGCCACGCCCCGGAAACGTGCACCTCGGCCACCTCGGCTGCCATACCGCCCGAGTCGCCGGAGAAGATGAACCCGAGACCGCAAATGCACTCGAAGGCGGTGTCGGACAGCGCAATAAGCGGCAGTTTTTCGGCGTCGACGTTTGCGTTCAGCCGGTAGGGCGGCGTTCTGAGCAGGTACAGTTCGCCGTCCTCAAGGGTGACCTCGGCTCTGATCAGGCTGCCGAGCCAGATGCCTTCGTAGGTCCCGACATACCTGGCCAGAATCTCGGGCGCGACCTCGACGACCTGGGCTTCGGCCTGCGAGATGTCGCCGCTCCAGTGGCTGCGTCCCTCGGAGGATTCGTCGCAAACGGACTCGAGCATCTCGTCGTCGGCCCGGAAACGCAGCTCGAACGATGCCGCCAGCGGCGCATCGAACGTATCGGGGTCCTCGTATGTCACGTCGACCTGAATGCGCCCGAAGTCGACCCGGCGGTAGCGTTCCGTGACGCGCAAGCGCTCCGTGTGGGGCAATCCCCTGGCGTGCAGCCAGGTCCTGTCGTTGTAGCCGTTGCTCTCCACGATAAGCGTGTCCCCGTCCCACCGGCCGACCGAGTACCCCGTCCAGGTCGGCAGAGGATCGTCCTCGAGCTCGCGCCCATCCGTGAATATCTGCCGGTAGCTCATGTTCGAATAGAGCACCGCGATTACCGTGGGGCTCTGGATGATCCGGCGAACGACGTTGGTCTGGCTCAGGGCGCCCGGTCCGCTCGGCAGGCATTGAAACTGTGGATCGTCGAGGAAAAAACCCGCCTCGTGTTCGGCCATGGCCGTTCGCGCCCAGTCATGTACCAGGGCTTCATCGAGCAGACTCCCGGTGAGGTTCCTTAGGGACCACAGACCCGACAGGTCAGGCCGGCCGTCGGCCGTGCGCGGCGCCGGTGCCGACAGATCGGCTTCACCGTCGGCCGTGCGTGGAATGAGCGGAGTGCGCAGGTCGAGCCACTGGGCCTGCGAGGGTGCGGCCGCAAGCAGCAGGACCAGCATGGCAAATCGCCATTTCATGATTGCTCGCCTCAGGTGCCATGCCCAGGTTGCCGTGGTACCAGGCTGCGCGAGCCCGCACCGCCGAAACGGATTGACAGGACCCGCCGCAGCCGGGCGGTTCATCGGCGATCGCCCGCCAGAGCCTCCCAGAGGGTCTCCCCGGTGCTCGTGAGGATGACCGTCGATGCGTTCGCGGTGGTGCTGCCGTCCCTCGCACCGAACCCCGTTACGGTGACCACATCACCGGGCTTGACCCGGTCGCGCGTCCAACCGCGCCGGTAGAGCGTGTTGATCCCGAGCAACTCGACGGCCCAGTTGTGGACCGTGCCGTCGTCGCTCTCGACGTCGACATAGAACCAGGCGTGCGGATTCGTCCATTCGACGTTCGTCACCGTGCCCGTGACTTCGATCGGCCGATTCACGTCGAACTCGGCGGTAAATGAATGGTGGGACAGGGTCGGCACGGCTGCCAGCAGGCAGGCTGCACCGACCGGAATCGCATTGGCAGTTTTCATCATCGGATCGCTCAGTAGTGTGAACAGTCGCTTTACCCCGACGCGACGGACAATTCTACATAACCGGTTCGCGCGTATGATGTCCTGCCCGTCCTCGTGAGTCTACTTCCCCAAGACGGCGCAGCCTCCTAGATCATCGTGAGGATCAGCCCGACGAGACTGCCGAGCACGAGGACGGCGGTCGCGAGGAACCCGATCATCATCCCGAGGCCGCGTTTCTCCGCCGCGCCGATGTAGCCGACCGCGTACCTTATGCGTCCGCCAATGTAGAGGAGACCGATGATCGCGGCCCAGAGCGGATCGACAACCATCCCGAAAATCCATACGGCCGGTACGAAGACGATGAGGCTCTCGAGCATGTTCTGATGGGTCCTGAACGTGCGCTCGAATTCCTCGGGCCCCGTAGTGGCCGGCGCCTTGATCCCGTGCGCCGCGCGAGCTCGACCGACGAGCATGCCCAGTACCGTGTAGAGGATCAGTGCGAGCAGAATGACGATGTATACCAGTTCCATGGGCTCTTCCCCTCTGTTTCCCTGATTGGCTGTATATCGGCTGGCGCCAGAGTAGCCCGCGGCCGAACTCGATGCGACGCGGGACTTCTGCCACGGGCTGCTAGGCGTCGCGTTCCTCGGGCATCAGCACGAATTCCGGATAGGCTTCGATACCGAGCTCCCCGGCATCCTGGCCGAGTTCCTCCACGGTCGGTGAGATTCGGGCTCCGATCGTCTTGTCGATGATCAGCCAGACCACGAACGAAACGCCAAAGACGAATACTCCGACAGAGACGATACCGGCAAGCTGCGCGAGCAGGTTGCCGCCCGCCGCTATACAGACGGCCAATGTGCCCCAGACGCCCGCGAAAAGATGTGCGGGAACGGCGCCCACGACATCGTCCACCCTGATCAGTTCCATGGCCTTGAGGCCGGCGACACAGATGGCGCCGCCGACTGCGCCGATAACGATGGCCCAGTGGTGATCGACGATATCCGGACCGGCGGTAATGGCGACGAGCCCCGCGATGGCGCCGTTGAGTCCCGCGAACAGGTCGACACGGCCGAGTATGGGTCGCGAAACGCTGATCGCCATCAAGACGCCCGCGGCGGCGGCGAGATTGGTGTTTGCAAGGATGTTGCTGATGGCTACCGCGTCGGCGGCGCCCCCGAGTGCAAGCTGCGAACCGCCGTTGAAGCCGAACCAGCCGAGCCAGAGTATGAACACGCCCAGCGTTACCGCAGGCACGTTCGAAGGCGGAGTGGACCTGACGGTTCCGTCCTTGCGGAATTTTCCGCTCCGCGGCCCGATTACGAGCGCTCCGGCAAGAGCGGCCCATCCGCCGGTCGAATGCACGATCGTCGAGCCCGCAAAATCCTGGAATCCGAGAGCATTCAGCCAGCCGCCTCCCCAGGTCCACGCGCCGACCAATGGATAGACGATGGCCGTCAGCACCGCGATGAAGGCAAAGAACGACCAGAGTTTCACCCGCTCGGCGAGCGTGCCGGAGACGATCGATGCCGTGGTGGCCACGAAGACCATCTGGAAGAACCAGTCGGACATCGTCGAATAACCGTTGGCGACGACGGCATCAAGGGCCGCTTCGTCGCCCTGCAGCAGCGCAACTTCCTGCTCGGTGGCGCCGTAAAGGAATTGCAGCGACCCGATCCAGCCACCCTCGGCGACATCGACGTACATGAGGTTGTAGCCGACCAGAAAGAAGGCGATTCCCGCGATGGAGTAAAGACCGATGTTCTTCAGGCAGATGACCGAGGCATTCTTGGTGCGCACGGAGCCGGACTCGAGCATCGTGAAGCCCGCGCACATCCACATGACCAGCGCGCCCCAGACAAGGAACGAGAACGTATTGAGCACAAATTGCGTTTCGCTCTCGACGGCCGCACTCCCCACCGACGGCAATAGCCAGATTGCGAACGCTGCGAGCAACATGCCGGTCCAGCCGGATCGAAGCTTGCGCCGGGGCGGCGCAACTGCGGATGAATGCACATTCATGTTCTTGTTTTCCTTGTGTTCTGTACCTGCGTCCCTGGCGCATCCGTCCATCGCGGCGCTACCGGCGTGACGCTCGGAAAATGCCCGGGCGTGAATCGCGTAGCCTGTTCCGACACCCGGCAACACGCCATTGATCCTCGCCCCGGAAGGTTATCAGATTCTTGCGCTACGCTGACCCGGCAGGTCAGAATTCACCACGACTATTGCCATATCGCCAGCCGGCCGACTGTCCCGTTGCATTGAGTTTCCCAACACCAAGCAGCTTGCGCGTTGCGTTCATCGCGGCCTCGGCAGCCATCGCCGCGGACGCCGCAGCACAACCTCTCGAGGAAGTTGTCGTTCGAGCGGCCACCGGAAGCAGGATCGCGCGCCAGGCGGATTCACCGTCGCCCTTGTCCGTTTACGACGACGAGATGCTCCGGGATGCAGGGCTCAGGGATATCCGGGATCTGGTCGGCGTGCTCGCCATCAACGCCGGGTCCGAAAACAACTCGGACAACCTCACGCAGAATTACACCGTCGGCACCGCCAATCTCAACCTCCGGGGACTCGGTGTCGCCTCGACGCTCGTGCTGCTCAACGGCCGACGGCAGGTGCTCTCCGCCGTGCAGACCGACGGCGGGTCGAGCTTCGTGGACCTCGCGGCGCTGGTTCCCATGCTGGCCGTTGACCGAGTGGAAATCCTCAAGGATGGCGCCTCCGCCATCTATGGCTCGGAAGCCGTCGCGGGGGTCGCGAACTTCATCACCCGGCAGGGATTCGATGGTGCGGAATTTCAAGCGGAATACCGCAGTCGCTCGGGCAACGGCTCGCAGCGCGACGTCAGCCTCGACGGCGTCGTGGGCGGCGACCTCGGCGACACCAGCTACCTGCTTGCCGCAAGCTATCTCGACCGCACGAGCCTGCTGCTCGGCGAGGTCGACTGGCTGCACCCGTCCACGAGCGGCTTCGGCAACCCCGCCAGTTTCAACGTCCCCTCGCTGGGGCGCACGGTTGCGGATTCGGGATGCGCACGCTACGAGGGCCTGCCGCAGGACCTCGCCGGCGGCGGCTCGTTGTGCCGGTTCGATTACGGACCGCAGATCACGGCCGTTCCCACGGAGCAACGCACCCAGGCCTGGGGCCGCATCGACCGCCGCATGAACGAAACCATCCGGATGTGGGCCGAGTTCGGCTATGCGCGAAACGATATCAGCCGTGAGGTGTCGCCAAGTTTCCCGGTTCTCAATACGCCTCTGGTTCCGGCAGCACACCCCGGCAACCCCTGGGGCGAAGATGTCTACTTCCAGGGCCGGCCGTACGGCTTCGGCCATCCGCCGGAAATCAACTATTACCGGCACGACACGGCACGGTTCGCCGTCGGCGCCGAGGGCCGCCTCAGCGGCTCCACGGGCTGGGACGTGTCCGTCGTTCATGCGGTCAACGACGCGCTCCTGAACCCGCGCGACGTGATCGCCGCCAACTTCCAGGCCGCCCTGCTGGGTTTCGGGGGCGACGGCTGCGATACCAGTCCGACCGCACCCGCGCCAGCCGTTGCGGGCCAGGGCGGCTGCCTTTTCTTCAATCCGTTCAGCTCGAATTTCGAGGCGGGTCCCGGCGACGTACTGCACAACTCCGCGGAACTGCGCGACTTCATCATCGGCGATTACTTCGGCGACGGCGAGGCGCATCTCACGGCCGTCGAGCTGAATTTCACCGGAGATCTGCCCGCATTGCGCGGCGCTTACGCCGCCGGTGCGCAGATTCGCCGCCAGACGCTCGACTACGCCTACGACTCGATCACGCGGCATGACGGGTTCGCCTTCCTCATCGGCAATGCCAACTTCGCCGCGCACGACGATGTGTACGCCGCCTACGGCGAGATATGGGTTCCCCTGTCGGCGAGAACCGAACTTACCGGCGCCCTGCGCGTCGAGGATTACGGCGCCGGAACGGGCGATACCGCCGATCCGAAACTTACTCTCCTGATCCGCCCGTCCGATGCGCTGTCCCTGCGCGGTTCCTTCAGCACCTCCTTCCGGGCGCCGTCGCCATTTCAGACCAACGGGGTCCAGACCAACTTCACGAACATTCTCGATCACGACGGTTCCCGGACATTCGCAGGGCGCCGGACCGTGGGCGATCGGAACCTCCAGCCGGAAACCTCCGAGGCGCTCAACGTCGGCATTTCGTGGCGCGACGGCGCATCGTTGTCCGTTGACGCGGACCTCTGGCGCTATACCTTCGAGGACGTGCTTCGCAAGGAGAACGCCCAGGCCATCGTCAACGCGGACCCTTTCGACCCCCGCGTCGAACGGACCTCCGCGGGTACGATCTCGATCATCAACGTCGCTTTTATCAACGCCGACCGGATCGAGACCATGGGCATCGATCTGGCCGTGCGCACCAGTTTCCGGGCGTGGGCCGGCACGATCAGCGCGTGGGCGGAACTCACGCGTCTGCTCGCCTATGACGTGACCGATGCGGGGCGAGAGATCGACGCGCTCGGCAAGCTCAATCGCGCCAACGTCGGTGCGCCCAACCAGCGGTTCAGGGCCGCGGGTGGCCTGCACTGGACACGCGGCGGCGTCGGTATCGACGCGCTGCTGCGGCATATCGGCGGTTACGATGACGACGCCGGAGGAAGCATCGGCGGATTCACGACGCTCGATCTTGCGGTCGCCTGGCCGCTGGGCGCACGACCCGGCAGAACCGTCGCAACCACGCTCACGCTCGGCGCGGCCAATGTGCTCGACGAAGACCCGCCGTACGTCGATATAGCCGGCAGCTACGATCCGCGCTCCGCGGACCCACGGGGCCGCCGACTGTACCTGTCGGTCCGTTTCGAGCTATAGGGGGACCGACTTCCGGCAGCGATGGGCGGAATACTGGCGCCAGCGCGGGCCAGTGAGTCTGCGGCCGTCAGTCGACCGCTTCGACGTGCAACAGCAGTCCGCTCCGTGACACGACCCTGACCCTGGAACCGGCTGCGATAGGCTCCGAACCCGTCGAGCGGGCCTGCCACCGCTCGCCTCGAAGCACCACCCGGCCCTCACCGCCGCTTGAGAAGTCGGTGACCGCCCGGCCGATCTGTCCGGCGGTCTCTCCGGGCTCGATCGTTATCCGGGTCGGCGCGAAGCGCTCCATGAGCATCGCGGTCCAGATATCGCCGACCACGATGATGGCGGCCGCAACAAGCAGCGCGCCCGGTTCGAAAAGACGGTCGAGGCGAACCAATATCCAAACGGCCAACAGGACGAAGAACGCCGTCTCAACGCCGATGATCCACCATTTCTGCCGTTTGGTCAGTGTCATGGCCGCAGCTTCGGCCAGTGCATGGCTCCTGTTCGGCCGCGTCGCTCAATCCGGCAGGGCGTAGACGTACAGCGCGTTGCCGGTCGCCGGGTGACGAATCTCGGGCGCGATCAGGCTCGGCACGAGGCGCGGGCTGCCGCCGCCAAGCCCCGTCGTCACGGCGAGATACTGCTTGCCGTCAACGCTGAAGGTGACCGGAAACCCCTGTACCGAGGTGCTGAGCCGCGTGCTCCAGAGCACGTCGCCCGTCTCGACATCGACTGCCTTGAATTCGCGGTCGAGATCGCCCGCGAAAGCGAGCCCGCCGGCCGTCGACAGAACGGCCGTCAGGAAAGGCGCACGCTGCTCGAGCGTCCACAGTTCCTCCATCGTCGAGACATCGTAGGCGGCGAGCTTGCCGATGTTGCCGTCCGTGCCCGGCATCTCGTACCAGCGCCGGTCGGCGCCCGCGCTGCCGCCGCCGGATTCGAAAGCCACCTCGCGGGCGCGAATGTCAAGACAACTCTGGCTCAGTGGAATGATCAGGCTGTTCTCGCCCGGGTGATAGCTGATCGCCTGCCAGTTGTGGCCACCTTCCGTGCTGGGACAGGCCTGGATCCACTCCCCGATCTGGTGTTCGACGATGTCGGCGCGGTATTGCGGCCGGCCGGTCTCGGGGTCAATGGTGTCGAAGACGTTCTGGAAGACAGTTTCCTGATAGTCGATGAATTCGCCCGTCTCGCGGTCGAGCTTCCACAGGATGCCGTGTTTGCCGATCGTGAAGACGAGCTTGCGGCCGTCGGCGTCGATGAGCACGCGCTCGTAGACCTCATCGAGATCGAGCGCCTCGCCGGGCGCATGCTGGTGGTACCAGACAAGTTCGCCCGTGTCGGGACGCAGGGCGACCGTCGAATTCGTGTAGAGACCCGCGTCGTACACGCTCTGCCGGCGGCTGGCCGGCATCCAGGGCTTGGCCTGCGCGGTGCCCCAATAGGTCAGGCCCAGTTCGGGATCGTAGCTGCCCGTGATCCAGGTATCCCCGCCGGCGCGAAAAGTGTTCGCGACTTCGCCCCAGGTATCGCCGCCCGGCTCAAGGTCGCGGGCGACGGTGTAGAACCTCCAGAGCTGGCGGCCGTCCGCGGGGTCATAGGCGCTTACGAAGCACTTCTCCTCGCGAAATCGCGTGCACCCTCCAAGCCCCTGCACAATCTTGCCGTCGATGACGATGGCGCCGCTCGATGTCGAGAACGCTCCCTCGGTACGGTCGCCGATGATGGTCTCCCAGATCGTCTCGCCGTTGCGTGCATCGAGTGCGACGAGCCGGGCGTCCTTGGCGGTAACCAACAGCTTGTCCTCGTAGATCGCCATGCCGCGCATCGCACCGCCCGAGCGTGTCGGCCCGACGTGGTTTTCCCAGATCAGCTCCCCTGTACGCGCATCGAGCGCCTGAACGGTGTTATCGACATGGTTGAGGTAAAGAACGCCATTGCGCACGACCGGCGAAGGTTGATTGTTGCCGCCCTCGCGCATGCTCCAGATCCATTGCAGGCGGAGGTCCCCGACGTTCTCGCGGTTGATCTGGTCGAGTTCGCTGTGGTTCCAGGCCTGATAATTGCCGCGGATCATGAGCCAGTCGGACGGATCGGGATCGAGCAGCATCGAGTCGGTGACCGGTTCGAACTCATCCACCGTGCCGGCCACGGTCACGCCGGTCGGCAGAATGGCGGCCTGGGCACCGCCTCCCGGACCAGCCGCAGGCGTGGACGCAAGCAGCTCCCGAAGGGCGTCGGGCAAGGTGCCTGTGGCGACCGCGCCGATCACCACCGAACTGTCGTTCGTCAATTCCGAACTGCCTGCCTCGGCGCCGTTGGCCTCAAGCATGAATGCCGCGATGTTCGTATACGCCTGGGCGCCCAGACTGCCCGGTGTCGCAGGCGTCGACGGCATCGTCAACTGCGTGTAGGCGATCAGTTGCGCGACGGAACGTTCGCTCCAGGTATTCATGAAATCCGCGCCCGTCAGGGGCCGCGACTCGTTGTCGCCGCGCAGATCCGGCATGTGGCATCCGGCGCAGTTGACCATATACGACGTACGGCCCGCCGCCGACTGTTCGGCGGTAAAAACGCCATCCTGCGCCCAGGCGCTGCAGACGCCGCCTGCTGCAGCAACGGTTACCAGGGCGAGTCTTCTCGTCAGGTGCATGCTGTTGTCCCCTACTGCAATAACCAGCCCCACAGATTACCGTCCGGCGCGGCCTCGCTGTGGACCTGAATATAGAGTCGCCCGTCGCGGAGCGCCGCGACCTGCTCGGGCGTCAATTCCAGGGTTGCCGAAATCGAACCCTCGACACCGCCTGAGACGTCTATATCGAGAATCGCCGGCCCGCGTACGCCAGTGACCGGGCTCTCGTGCAGATAGGCGGCGCTGGCCGCACCCTGCAAGCCCCCGAAACTGCCGGCAATCGTGAGTTCGCTGCCGTCCAGGACCGCGGTAGCGCTGCCCTGACCGGTGATCTGGACCCTGTTGCGTGCATCGATCGGCACCGTCGACAATCGCGCGTCGAACTGATTGTCCTGGGCAAGAATATTCGACCAGGTCAGGATGAGTCCGACGATCATCGCTTTCACAAGGCTCTGCACTGGCTCTACTCCCTCGAATCCGTGCTCCGGGCGCCCCTGGCGCCCGAATTGCAGTTGACACTAGACGAAACTGGATATCCAGACAATACGCGCTGAAACTGCCCCTTTGCATGGGCTGCGATCGCGGCCCCGCTCATTGCCCGGTGCACTGCGAATTTTGTCGCGCAGTCCGGCGCACAGTCCGTTATAGTGCCGCCATGCCGCGCGAGCACGACAGCAACCTCGTCGCCCTGCCCGAGGTTGCCGGCAAACTGATCACGCCCAGGGCTCCGGCCGTCGCTCGTGTCGTCGGCAACGAAACATGCACCTACGGCAAGTCGAACGCCTGGGTGCGCGATATCGCGGTCGATGTCTCGGGCACGAAACTGGCCGGCAACTTCAGGGTCGGACAGTCGTTCGGCGTCATCCCGCCGGGAACGGACGAAGACGGCAAGCCGCACAAGGTCAGGCTGTATTCGATCGCGAGCCCGGACACCGGCGAAGACGGCCAGGGCAACGTCGTCTGCACGCCCGTCAAGCGCACCATCGGCGAATTCGATCCGCTGCTCGCGGGCAAGCGGCGGGCGCACCGCGGCATGTTCATGGGCGTGTGCAGCAACTACCTCTGCGGTCTTGAGGTCGGCGACGAAGTTCGGATCACCGGCCCGGCCGGCAAGCGGTTTCTTCTGCCGGCCGATACAGAGCGCCACGACTACGTGTTTTTCGCGACCGGTACCGGCATCGCACCGTATCGCGGCATGGTCATGCAGCTTCTCAAGGGACCGAACGGACCGACGCGGCGCGACGTCTGGCTGATCGCGGGGGCGCCATACACGTCGGACCTGCTTTACCACGAGTTCCTTCTCGAATTCGAACGCGAGTTCGACAACTTCCACTATCTGCAGGCCATCAGCCGCGAGCCCCAGGCCCCCGGCCAGACGCGCGGCACATACGTCGACGGGCTGATCGTCTCGGAACTCGAGCGGCTCCAACCGGTTCTCGCCCGGCCGAGTACGCTGCTCTACCTGTGCGGCGTCGCCGGCATGCAGTTCGGAATCTGGCGCCGGCTGGCCCTGCTCGGTCTGCTCGACGGTTACGCGTTGCCGAGAAGAGGCATCGACGAGACCGCCCCGGCGGAATGGACGAGCGCACAGATGCGCCGCGGTCTGAAGGCCACCCCTCGCTGCATGCTCGAGGTTTACTAGGGGCTCAGCCATGTGGGGCAGGAACCTGACGATGCTCGGGCGGCGCATCGCCGACGCGCTCAGGGACATTGCGCCCATCATCATCGTCATCGCCTTCTTTCAGATCGTCGTCATCCGGCAACCGTTCCCGAACCTTGCCGCTGTGGCGCTGGGACTCGTCTGCGTAGTCGCCGGGCTCGCGATATTCGTTCAGGGCCTGAAACTGGGCCTTTTTCCCCTGGGAGAGGCACTCGCCCAGGCATTCGTGAACAAGGGCAGTGCCGTGGCGCTACTGGCATTCGCGTTCTGCCTGGGATTCGGGGCCACGGTCGCCGAACCCGCACTCATCGCGGTCGGCAACGAGGCCGCGGAAGTGGCCGCCGAGGCCGGAGCGATCGCCGACAGCGATGAGGCCCGCGCCGGCTACGCATTCCGCTTGCGGCTCGTCGTAGCGTTGTCGGTCGGCCTGGCGATCGTGCTCGGCGTGCTGAGGATACTCAGGGGCTGGCCGCTGCACCGGCTCATCATCAGCGGTTATGTGCTCGTCACGGTCATGACGCTGTTTGCGCCGGATGAAATCATCGGTGTGGCCTACGATTCCGGCGGTGTAACCACGAGCACGATCACGGTGCCGCTCGTTACGGCGCTAGGCGTGGGACTCGCATCCTCCCTCAAGGGCCGCAATCCCATGCTCGACGGGTTCGGTCTCATCGCCTTCGCGAGCCTCACGCCGATGATTTTCGTGCTGGCCTACGGGATGGTGAGCTGATGGAATTCGTGACGATGCTCGCCCGCACCGCATTCGCGACGACGTTCGACGTGGCGCCCATCGTCGGAGTGCTCTTCGTGTTCCAGATTGCCGTTCTGCGCCGCCACGTGCCCAATCTGCGCAGGATCCTGCGGGGCTTCGTGTACGTGTTGCTGGGTCTGACGCTGTTCCTGGTGGGTCTTGAGGAAGCGCTGTTCCCGATCGGCGAAACCATGGTGCGCCAACTCACGGCCGGTGCGCTCGCCGCGCCCGACTCCGCCGGCGTTCGTTGGGATGACTACCTCATGATCTACGCTTTCGCGGCCGCCATCGGCTTCGCGGCGACCGTGGCGGAACCTTCGCTGATCGCCGTGGCGCTCAAGGCGGAAGACGTTTCCGGAGGGACCATCGGCGCACAGGGCCTACGGGTCGCCGTGGCCGTGGGCGTCGCAACGGGCGTGGCCCTGGGTTGCCTGCGAATCGTGACCGGCACGCCCCTGCCGTGGTACATCGTCGCCGCCTACGCGGTGGTCATCATGCAGACCTTTCGCGCCAGTCGAACCATCATTCCGCTCGCATACGACAGCGGCGGCGTCACCACGTCCAGCGTAACGGTGCCGGTGCTGGCCGCCCTGGGGCTGGGCCTCGCCGCATCGGTGCCCGGACGCAGCCCGTTGATCGACGGGTTCGGGCTGATCGCTTTCGCCAGCGTATTTCCCATCATTACCGTGCTCGGCTACTCAACGGCCGTTTCAGCCATCGCTCGCGTTCGCAGTGCGAAAACCGGGCGATAAAGGAGACTCGAACGATGCGTATGAAACTCATTGTTGCACTCGTACCGGACGACAGGACCGACAGGATCATCGAAGCCGCGCGCCAGGTCGGCGCCACCGGCGCCACGGTGATCACGAGCGGACGCGGCGAGGGCCTGAATCCCGATCGGTCCTTTCTCGGGCTCGAGGTCACTGCAATGCGGAACGTGATCCTGTTCCTCGTGGCCGATGCGCGCGCGCCGGGAATTCTGGAGCGGATCAGGGACGCGGGAAATTTCGAGGCGCAACCGGGCGCCGGAATCGCGTTCCAGATCGCGATCGAGGACGTCGTCGGCCTGACCACGCAATTGCCGACGCTCATGAAAGAGGTGGAGAAGGCACTGTGAACATATACAAGCGTTCAATTCCCGTCAGCGAAGTGATGGTCGGCGATCTGCAGACCATCGATGGGCTTGCGACTGTCCAGGAAGCCGTGGACACGATGAAGCGGCATGCCATCAGTTCGCTGGTCGTCGACCGTCGCAGCGCCGACGACGAGGCCGGCCTCATCGACGTCACGAGCATTGCCCGCGAGGTCATCGCGAAGAATCGCGTCCCGGACAGGGTCCACGTCTACGAGATCATGACCAAGCCCGTCGTTTCCGTGCCGGCCACGATGCTGATACGGTACGCGGCCCGTCACCTGGTCACACTGGGACTCACCCGGGCTCTGGTGGTGGATGAGAACCGTGCAGTCATCGGCATGGTGACATTGCGCGATCTCGTCATAGCGCGGATTGGAAACCAGGGCTGACTGCGTGAGACCGCTCGTCTTCGCTGCGCTTGTCGCGGGCTTGTCCGCGACGGCTCAGGCGCAGGACTCCAGCGCCACGGATACCGGACGCAAGTCGGTGCGTGTCGTTCGAACAAACACGCCACCGACGATCGACGGCCGGCTCGATGACGCCGTGTGGCAGGACGCCGAAGTCATTACCGACATTCACCAGGTGCGACCGGCGGAAGGCTCCGAGCCGTCGGAACCGACGGAAGTGTACGTGCTCTACGACGACGACGCGTTCTACATCGGCGCGCGCATGTTCGACAGCGAACCGGAACGCATTGCCGCGCCGACCATGCGCCACGGTCAGGGACTCGGCAGCGACGACCGCCTGGTCGTGATTTTCGACCCGTTCAACACGGGCCGCAGCGGATACCGCTTCGAGACGAACGCCAACGGCGTCAGGCACGACGCGCTCTACCAGAACATCGCCAATTTCGAGAACGCCTGGAGCGTGATCTGGGAAGCCGCCGCCTCGATCGACGAGCAGGGCTGGCTCGCCGAACTCGCGATTCCGTTCAAGAGCCTGCCCTTCGACCCGAACAGCGATACCTGGGGATTCAATTTCGGCCGGGGCATCCGGCGGCGCGGGGAGGAGATGGCCTGGGTCTCGCGCAACCGGAGCTACAACCCGAGCATCCTGGGGCTCGCCTCGGGGCTCGAAGGCATGGACCAGGGCGTCGGCCTCGACATCGTGCCCTCGATCTCCGCCAGCAGCCGCAAGGACTTCACCCTCGCAACGACGGGGTCGAACGTCGATCCGTCACTCGACGTCTTTTACCGTCTTACGCCGTCGCTGAACGCCTCTCTGACCGTCAATACGGACTTTTCAGCGACGGAAGTCGACGATCGGCAGGTGAACCACACTCGTTTCGGGTTGTTTTTCCCGGAGAAGCGCGACTTCTTTCTGAACGACTCGGACTTGTTCGAGTTCGGACGGATTTCGAGGGAAGGATTCAACGAGGAGAATGCGGCGAGTTCCGGGCCGAGCCTCGAAAACGCGCGGCCGTTCTTTTCCAGGCGGCTCGGTCTCAGCAGGACCGGCGCGCCCGTGGATCTCAACTACGGCGGCAAGCTCAGCGGCCGTATCGGGCGCTGGAACATCGGCACGCTCGCCATGCGCCAGGACGAATTCGCGGACATCGCGGCAAGCAACGTGTTTGTCGGCCGCGTCACGGCCAACGTGCTGGCCGAATCCGCGGTCGGCATGATCGTCACGGACGGCGACCCGAACTCCGATCTCGACAACGGGCTGACCGGCGTCGACTTTCGCTATCTCAACAGCCGCCTGCCCGGGGGGCGCGTACTCGAGGCGGACGCCTGGTTGCAGCAAAGCGATACCGAAGGCATCGACGGCGACGACAGAGCGTTCGGTGTCGGCGTGCAGATGCCGAACAACGAGGGCCTGCGAGGCAGTTTCGGCATCAAGCAGGTCGAGGCCAACTTCAAGCCTGCGCTCGGTTTCGTGAATCGGCGGGACGTCCGCGACACCACGGCAACGCTGGGTTACACGCGCTACCCCGGCGGCGAGCTGTTGCAGTCGTTCTATTCGGGCATCGACGCACAACGGATCGAGTTGCTCGGCGGCGGCCTGCAGACGGAGGTCTTTCTCGCCCGGCTCATCGAACTGGAGAGCAATTCCCGCGACGATCTCGAGGTCCGGTACATCGCGACCAGGGAAGCGGTTGCGGAACCGTTCACGATCTACGAGGACCGAACGCGCGAGGTCGTGATCGCACCGGGACACTACTCGTTCAACGAAGCCATGGTGGGCGTTTCGACGGGTCGCCAGCGCACGTTCTCCGGCGAGCTCAATTATCAGTGGGGCGAATTCTTCGACGGCACACGCACCAACATCGGCGGGGACTTCCGCTGGAACGCATCCAGGCTCTTCAGGCTCCGGCTCGGCTACGACTGGAACGATATCGAGCTTCCCGGCGGCAGCTTCACAAGCCGTCTGGTTCGCCTGACGACGGAGCTGACGTTCTCGCCGACCTTGTCCTGGGTCACGCTGCTGCAGTACGACAACGATTCGGAGATCCTCGGGATCAACAGCCGCCTGCACTGGATACCGACGGCCGGCCGCGAAGGATTCATCGTGATCCATCACGACCTGCAGGACATCGACAAGGACAACCGCTTCAATTCGGCGCTCGCCGACACGACGATCAAGTTCAACTACACGTTCCGGTACTGAGGTTTTTCCGTAAGGATCACGGCCGCTCGGCGATGCTTACCGTTTGCGCTCCGGTGCGGGGAGTTGCGCTACGGGCCGCTTGAAACACGCCGTGAATACATCCATGTAGGCTCCGCGCGCGCATC
>JAJEGN010000010.1 GCA_022819855.1 Gammaproteobacteria bacterium
GGAGATGGTGATGCCGGGCGACAACGTGCAGATGAAGGTGGATCTGCACGCGCCGATCGCGATGGAGGAAGGGTTGCGGTTTGCGATTCGCGAGGGCGGCCGGACGGTCGGCGCCGGCGTCGTTGCAAAGGTGATCGAGTAGGCGCGGTCGTGCGGCCCGGCCGAAGGACAACTCAAGGCCAGTAGCTCAATTGGCAGAGCAGCGGTCTCCAAAACCGCAGGTTGGGGGTTCGAGTCCCTCCTGGCCTGCCAACCCAGGTTGGCGACAAGGGCTCTCGCACCGGCACGACGCGCACTGAACGAATTTGAGTCCCGCGATCACAAGACGCGAAATCATGGACGCGAAATTTGAAAACGAACCGACTTTTGTCGACACGATCAAGATATTCCTGGCACTGGCCATCCTGATCGGGAGCATCGTCGGTTACTACTACTACGCGAACGAGTCGGCGTTGCTGCGGGCCGTCGGCGTGCTCGTCGCGTTTGGCCTGTCCCTCTGGGTCGCCTTCCAGTCGGTCCAGGGACAGACGCTCTGGAAGTTCATCCAGGGCTCGCGCGTGGAACTCAGAAAGGTGGTCTGGCCGACGCGCGAGGAAGCGATCCAGACGACCGGAATCGTGCTGCTCTTCGCGGCGATCATGGGAGTGTTCTTCTGGCTGCTCGACCTTTTCCTGCTCTGGTTCACGACGCTGCTTACCGGTCAGGGAGGCTGAGCGCATGGCACTGCAATGGTACGTGGTGCATGCGTATTCCAACTACGAGCACAAGGTCAAGTCGTCTTTGGAGGAGCGCATAAAGAGATACGGACTCGAGGAACAGTTCGGACAGATTCTCGTGCCGACCGAAGAGGTCGTCGAGATGCGGGAAGGACAAAAGCGCAGGAGCGAGCGCAAGTTCTTCCCCGGCTACGTGCTCGTGCAGATGGAAATGAGCGACTCGACCTGGCATCTCGTGAAGGAAGTGCCGAAGGTGCTCGGCTTCATCGGCGGCAGCAGCGACAAGCCCGCTCCGATCAGCGAGAGCGAGGCCGACGCGATCCTGAACAGGGTGCAGGAGGGCGTCGACAAGCCTCGGCCGAAGGTGCTGTTCGAACCGGGCGAGGTGGTCCGAGTGACGGACGGTCCGTTCAACGATTTCAACGGCGTGGTCGAGCAGGTGAATTACGACAAGAGCAAGGTCAGGGTCGCCGTGCAGATTCTCGGCAGATCCACCCCCGTCGACCTGGACTTCGGCCAGGTGGAGAAGGCTTAGCAGCCGCGGGCCGCCAATAGGTCACAGACATGGCTAAGAAAATAGATACCTACATCAAGCTGCAGGTCCCGGCGGGGCAGGCCAACCCGAGCCCGCCGGTCGGTCCGGCGCTCGGTCAGCACGGCGTCAACATCATGGAGTTCTGCAAGGCGTTCAACGCCGCGACGCAGAGCGTCGAGCAGGGCATGCCCGTGCCGGTCGTGATTTCCGTATACAGCGACCGAAGCTTCACCTTCATCACCAAGACGCCGCCCGCGGCGGTGCTGCTCAAGAAGGCGGCCGGAGTCGACAAGGGCAGCGGCACGCCGAACTCGCTGAAGGTCGGCACGGTGACGCGTGAACAGCTCGAAGAGATCGCACGCCTCAAGGAGCCCGACCTCAACGCCGCGAACATCGATGCGGCCGTGCGCATCATCGCCGGCAGTGCCCGCAGCATGGGTCTCGAAGTGGAGGGGCTGTAGATGGCGAAGTTGAGCAAGGCCCGCAAGGCTCGGGCGGAACGCTTCGAGAAGGGCAAGGCCTACGAGGCCGACGAAGCCTTCGGCCTGATCAAGGAACTGGCGGGCGCGAAGTTCACCGAATCCGTCGATGTCGCAGTCAATCTGGGCGTCGATCCGCGCAAATCCGACCAGGTGGTGCGGGGTTCGACCGTGCTGCCGCACGGCACGGGCAAGGAGGTCAGGGTCGCCGTGTTCGCGCAGGGCGCCAATGCCGACGCCGCGACGGAGGCGGGCGCGGACATCGTCGGCATGGAGGACCTTGCCGAAAGCATCCAGGGCGGTGAGCTGAATTTCGACGTGGTCATCGCGAGTCCCGATGCGATGCGCGTTGTAGGCAAGCTCGGCAGGATCCTCGGGCCGAGAGGGCTCATGCCGAACCCGAAGGTCGGCACGGTCACGCCCGACGTGGCCGCGGCAGTGACGAACGCCAAGGCCGGTCAGGTCCGCTACCGGACGGATCGCGCGGGCACCGTGCATTGCCCGATCGGCAACGTCAATTTCGAGGTCGGTGACCTGAAGGAAAATCTCGCGGTGCTGCTGGCCGACCTGCACAAGGCGAAGCCGGCATCGTCCAAGGGCGTCTACATGAAGCAGGTGGCGGTTTCTTCGACGATGGGGCCGGGGCTCGTGGTCGACCAGTCCACGGTTGCGCCGGGAAACTGACCGCTTGAAGGAGCCGCGGCCGTCGTGCGCGAGGCAGGCAGCATGAGGTCGGGAGCGAAGGAATTACAGGACATCTTCCGCCTCTGCCAGGAGCGAAGAGTATGCCGCTGAACATCGAAGCCAAGAAGGCGCTGGTTGCCGAGGTCAACTCCGTGGCCGCATCGGCGCTGTCCGCGGTCGCGGCCGAGTATCGCGGGCTGACCGTGGCGGAAATGACGGATCTGCGCGCCGAGGCACGCAACGCCGACGTCTATCTGAAGGTCGTGAAGAACACGCTGGCCAGGCGCGCGGTCGAGGGCACGGACTTTCATTGCATGCAGGAGAGTCTCAAGGGTCCGTTGCTGCTGGCCTTTTCGCGCGAAGATCCCGGTGCGGCGGCCCGGGTCATCAAGAGCTTCGCCAAGGATCACGAGAAGCTCGTGACCGTGGCGGTCTCGGTCGGCGGCGAGCTCTACGAGCACGACGCACTGGATCGAGTCGCGTCGCTGCCGACGCTTGACGAGGCGCGCGCGACCCTGCTTGCAACATTCATGGCGCCCGCATCGCAGCTCGTGCGCACGCTCGCCGAGCCCGCCGCGATGCTGGCGCGCACGCTGCAGGCGCGCAGCGAACAGTCAGGGGATGCGTAATCGAACGATCGCATCGCGGCGCACGCTGCGTCCGCGCGGCGAGCGGACCTGGTGGGTTGGAGTTTTGGTTTCAGGTAATCGTTTCTGTCGAGGAGTGTGAATCATGGCTTTGTCCAACGAAGAGCTGATCGAAGCGCTGAGCAACAAGCCGGTCATGGAGATCGTCGAGCTCGTCAAATCGCTCGAGGAGAAGTGGGGCGTATCGGCCGCAGCGCCGGTTGCGGTCGCCGCGGCTCCCGGCGCCGGCGCCGAAGCGGCCGAGGTCGAGGAGCAGACCGAGTTCGACGTGGTGATGACCTCGTTCGGTTCAACGAAGGTCGCCGTCATCAAGGTCGTCAGGGCCGCTACGGGTCTTGGCCTCAAGGAGTCGAAGGACCTCGTCGAGAGCGTGCCCGGTGCGGTCAGGCAGGGCGTAACGAAAGACGAAGCCGAGGAGCTCAGGAAGCAACTCGAGGAAGCAGGCGCAAGCGTCGAGATCAAGTGACGCGGCGTCGCCGGTGTTGCACGCTCAACGCTCCACGGTACGCCGTCGGGGCGTGCGTTCCCGTTCCCGTTTCAGGCCGGCGCATGTCCGCGGCAGCGCTCGTGCCGCCGTGCCCGGCCGTCCATGCCGTGCCCCGTCGTAATTCGGAGTAACACGCAATGGCTTATTCGTTTACCGAGAAGAAACGCATTCGAAAGGACTACGGCAAGCTGCCGGGGATACTCGACGTTCCCTACCTCCTTTCGATCCAGATCGACTCCTATCAGCGCTTTCTGCAGATCGACGTGCCTGCCGGGGAACGCGAGGAGACGGGGCTGCATGCGGCCTTCAGGAGCGTGTTCCCGATCGTGAGCTACTCCGGCAACGCGGCGCTCGAATACGTCAGCTACCGGCTCGGCGAGCCCGTATTCGACGTCAAGGAGTGTCAGCTTCGCGGGATGACCTACGCCGCGCCGCTGCGCGTGCTCGTCAGGCTCGTGATCTACGACAGGGAAGCTTCAGGTCCGAAGAAGAAGGTCAAGGACATTCGCGAGCAGGAAGTCTATCTCGGCGAGATGCCGCTCATGACCGACCACGGCACGTTCGTGATCAACGGCACCGAGCGGGTCATCGTCTCCCAGTTGCATCGCTCGCCCGGCGTCTTCTTCGATCATGACAAGGGCAAGACGCATTCGTCCGGCAAGCTGCTGTTTTCCGCGCGGGTCATCCCGTATCGCGGCTCCTGGCTCGATTTCGAGTTCGATCCCAAGGACTGCATGTTTGTCCGGATCGACCGGCGGCGGAAGCTCCCCGTCAGCATCATGCTGCGGGCGCTCGATTACTCCAACCAGGACATCCTCGACCTGTTCTTCGAGAAGAACACGTTCTCCGTCTCGACGAAAGGCATCCGGCTGCACCTGATTCCGGAGCGTCTCAAGGGCGAGACCGCGGGCTTCGACATCAAGGTCGGGCGCAGGATGATCGTCGAGAAGGACCGGCGGATCACCCTGCGCCATGTGCGCGAACTCGAGAAGGCCGACGTCACGGAACTCGACGTGCCCGTCGAATACCTCGTCGGCAAGATTCTCGCTCACGATATCGACAATGTTGACAAGGAGACGGGCGAGCTGCTGAGCGAACCGCTCGCCCGCGCGAACGACGAGCTGACGGAGGAGCTCATTGAAAAACTGACGGCGAGCGGCATCGACCGGATCGAAACGCTGTTCGTCAACGATCTCGACCGTGGCCCATACATCTCCAACACGCTCAGGATCGACTCGACCCAGACGCGGCTCGACGCGCTGGTCGAGATCTACCGGATGATGCGCCCGGGCGAGCCGCCCACCAAGGACGCGGCCGAGAACCTGTTCCAGAACCTGTTCTTCAATCACGAACGCTACGACCTGTCGGCCGTCGGCCGCATGAAGTTCAACCGCAGGGTCGGGCGGCAGGAATCCGACGGGGAGGGCACGCTCAGCAAGGAAGACATCATCGAAGTGCTGAAGACCCTGATCGACATCCGCAACGGCTACGGTTCGGTCGATGACATCGACCATCTCGGCAATCGCCGGATCCGAAGCGTCGGCGAGATGTCCGAGAACGCGTTCCGCATCGGGCTCGTCAGGGTCGAACGGGCCGTCAAGGAGCGCCTGACGCTGGCCGAGTCCGAAGGGCTCATGCCGCAGGAAATGATCAACGCCAAGCCCGTTGCGGCGGCGGTCAAGGAGTTCTTCGGTTCGAGCCAGCTCTCGCAGTTCATGGACCAGAACAACCCGCTGTCGGAGGTCACCCACAAACGGCGCGTGTCGGCGCTCGGCCCCGGCGGGCTGACTCGCGAGCGGGCCGGTTTCGAGGTGCGCGACGTGCATCCGACGCACTACGGCCGGGTGTGTCCCATCGAGACTCCGGAAGGGCCGAACATCGGCCTGATCAACTCGCTCGCCGTCTATGCGCGGACCAACGAATACGGTTTTCTCGAAACGCCCTATCGGAAGGTCATCGACGGCAAGGTGACCGGTCAGATCGATTACCTCTCGGCGATCGAGGAAGGCCAGTTCGTCATCTCGCAGGTCAATGCGAACCTGAGTCCGGACGGCGAGTTCATGGACGAACTCGTCTCCTGCCGCCACCAGAACGAGTTTGCCCTGTATCCCGTCGACCGCATCCAGTACATGGACGTGTCGCCGAAGCAGATCGTCTCGGTGGCGGCGTCGCTGATTCCGTTTCTCGAGCACGACGACGCGAACCGGGCCCTGATGGGTTCGAACATGCAGCGCCAGGCGGTCCCGACCCTGCGGACCGAGACGCCGCTCGTCGGCACGGGCATGGAGCGTGCGGTCGCCGTCGATTCCGGCGTCGCTGTCATCGCCAGGCGCGGCGGCGTCGTCGACTCGGTGGACGCGTCGCGCATCGTCGTGCGCGTCAATGACGACGAAACGACGGCCGGCGAGTCGGGCGTCGACATCTACAACCTGACCAAGTACACGCGCTCGAACCAGAACACGTGCATCAATCAGCGCCCGCTCGTCAAGGCCGGCGACGTGATCGCCCGCAGCGACGTGCTCGCCGACGGTCCATCGACGAGCATGGGCGAGCTTGCACTCGGCCAGAACCTGCTCGTCGCGTTCATGCCGTGGAACGGCTACAACTTCGAGGACTCGATCCTGATCTCCGAACGCGTCGTCGAGGAGGACCGGTTCACGACGATCCACATCGAGGAGCTGACCTGCGTCGCGCGCGACACGAGGCTCGGGCCGGAGGAAGTGACGGCCGACATTCCGAACGTCGGCGACGCCGCACTGACGAAGCTCGACCAGTCCGGCATCGCGTTCATCGGCGCGGAGGTCCGCGCGGGCGACATCCTCGTCGGCAAGGTGACCCCGAAAGGGGAAACGCAGCTTACCCCGGAGGAGAAGCTGCTGCGCGCGATCTTCGGCGAGAAGGCGTCTGACGTGAAGGACACCTCGCTGCGCGTCCCGCCCGGCATGGACGGCACGGTCATCGACGTACGCGTCTTCACGCGCGACGGCATCGAAAAGGACGAACGGGCGCTCGCCATCGAGCAGCATGAGATCGAAGCGGTCCGCAAGGATCTCGACGACCAGCAGCGCATTCTCGAGGACGACATCTATCAGCGCGTCGAAAGGCTGTTGCTGAACAAGGTGGCGCTCGGCGGCCCGGAGGGCCTGAAGGCCGGCGGCAAGGTCACGAAGGGCTATCTCGCGAAGGTGTCGCGCGACGACTGGTTCGCGGTTCGCCTCAAGAACGACGAAGCCAACAGCCGGCTGGAGAACGCGGCCGAGCGGCTGCGCCGGCAGCGCGAGGACTTCGAGCAGCGCTTCGAGGAAAAGCGGCAGAAGATCACCGCGGGCGACGATCTCGCGCCCGGCGTGCTCAAGATGGTCAAGGTCTACCTGGCCGTGAAGCGCCGCGTGCAGCCCGGCGACAAGATGGCCGGACGGCACGGCAACAAGGGCGTCATTTCGATGATCGTGCCGGTCGAGGACCTGCCGTACATGGAAGACGGCACCCCCGTGGACATCGTGCTGAACCCGCTCGGCGTGCCGTCGCGAATGAACGTCGGCCAGGTGCTCGAGACCCATCTCGGCTGGGCCGCGAAGGGACTCGGGCTCAAGATCGGCGAGATGGTCGCGACCGGCGAGAAAACGGCGGCGCTGCGCGACTTCCTGGGACAGATCTACAACGAAACGGGCGGCCAGAAGGTCGAGCTCGACGGCCTCGACGACGAGGAGATCCAGGAGCTCGCGGGCAACCTCGGCCGCGGCGTGCCGATCGCAACGCCGGTTTTCGACGGCGCTCAGGAGGATGAGATCAAGCATCTCCTCGAGATGGCGGGCCTGCCCCGCTCCGGACAGGCGACGCTTTACGACGGCCGTACCGGCGAGGCGTTCGACCGGCCGATCACGACGGGCTACATGTACATGCTCAAGCTCAACCATCTCGTCGACGACAAGATGCACGCGCGTTCCACGGGCCCGTACAGCCTCGTGACCCAGCAGCCGCTCGGCGGCAAGGCGCAGTTCGGCGGGCAGCGCTTCGGCGAGATGGAGGTCTGGGCGCTCGAAGCCTACGGTGCGGCCTACACCCTGCAGGAGATGTTGACGGTCAAGTCCGACGACGTGCAGGGCCGCACGAAGATGTACAAGAACATCGTCGACGGCACGCACGCGATGCAGGCGGGAATGCCCGAATCGTTCAACGTCCTGGTCAAGGAGATTCGCTCGCTCGGAATCAACATCGATCTCGAGCAGGCGACGTGATCGGGACTGGTCCGATGCCCGATTGGAAGCACATGGTCAACGACACGGCTATAGCCGCAGGTGACGCTCAATGAGGGATCTACTCAAGCTGTTCAAGCAACAGAACCTGATCGAGGACTTCGATCTCATCAGGATCGGCCTTGCGTCCCCGGACATGATCCGCTCCTGGTCGTACGGCGAGGTCCGCAAGCCCGAGACGATCAACTACCGAACCTTCAAGCCGGAGCGCGACGGGCTCTTCTGCGCGAAGATCTTCGGCCCGATCAAGGACTACGAGTGCCTGTGCGGGAAGTACAAGCGGCTCAAGCATCGCGGCGTCGTCTGCGAGAAGTGCGGCGTCGAGGTCACGCAGACCAAGGTCCGCCGCGAGCGGATGGGGCACATCGAACTCGCGAGCCCGGTCGCCCACATCTGGTTCCTGAAATCCCTGCCGTCGCGGATCGGCCTCATGCTCGACATGACGCTGCGCGAGATCGAGCGGATCCTCTATTTCGAGGCCTACGTCGTCGTCGAGCCCGGCATGACACCGCTCGAGCGGGGCCAGTTGCTGACGGACGAAACCTATCTGGAAGCGATGGAACAGTACGGCGACGAGTTCGATGCCCGCATGGGCGCGGAAGCTGTGCGCGACCTGCTCATCTCGATGGATCTCGAAGCGGAAGTCGCCCGGGTTCGCGACGACATCGATGCGACGAACTCCGAAACCAAGATCAAGCGTCTGTCGAAGCGCCTGAGGCTGCTCGAATCGTTCATGGACTCGACCCATCGGCCGGAATGGATGGTCATGACGGTGCTCCCCGTCCTGCCGCCCGACCTCAGGCCGCTGGTTCCGCTCGACGGCGGACGCTTCGCGACGTCGGACCTCAACGATCTCTACCGCCGCGTCATCAATCGCAACAACCGCCTGCGCCGGCTTCTCGAGCTCAACGCGCCCGACATCATCGTGCGCAACGAGAAACGCATGTTGCAGGAAGCCGTCGACGCACTGCTCGACAACGGCCGGCGCGGCCGCGCGATCACCGGCACGAACAAGCGGCCGCTCAAGTCGCTCGCCGACATGATCAAGGGCAAGCAGGGCCGGTTCCGGCAGAACCTGCTCGGCAAGCGCGTCGACTATTCCGGACGCTCGGTCATCGTCGTCGGGCCGACGCTGAAACTGCACCAGTGCGGGCTGCCGAAGAAGCTCGCGCTCGAACTCTTCAAGCCGTTCATCTTCGCCAAGCTTCAGCTTCGCGGCGAGGCGACGACGATCAAGGCCGCCAAGCGGCTCGTCGAGCGGGAGGGCCCGGAGGTCTGGGACATCCTCGAGCAGGTTATCCGCGAGCATCCCGTCATGCTGAACCGTGCCCCGACGCTGCACCGGCTCGGCATCCAGGCTTTCGAACCGGTGTTGATCGAAGGCAAGGCGATCCAGCTTCACCCGCTCGTCTGCACGGCCTTCAATGCCGACTTCGACGGCGACCAGATGGCGGTGCACGTGCCGCTGTCGCTTGAAGCCCAGCTCGAGGCGCGTGTCCTGATGATGTCGAGCAACAACATCCTGTCGCCCGCCAACGGCGAGCCGATCATCGTGCCGTCGCAGGACGTCGTGCTCGGGCTGTATTACCTGACGCGGACCCGCGTCAACGCGCGCGGCGAAGGGATGGTGTTCGCCGACCTCGAGGAAGTTCACCGCGCCTACGAGTCAGGTACGTTGGATTTGCACGCTTCGGTCAAGGTCCGGATTCAGGAAACCGATGCGAACGGCGACATGCACTCGCAGATCGTCGAGACGACCGCCGGCAGGAGCGTGCTGTCGGAGATCCTGCCCGACGGCCTGTCGTTCAACGTGATCAACCAGCCCATGAACAAGCGGGCGATCTCCGAAGTCATCAACGCCTGCTACCGCCAGCTCGGCCTCAAGGAGACCGTCGTTTTCGCCGACCAGCTCATGTACATGGGCTTCGGCTACGCGACGAAGTCGGGGGTCTCGTTCGGCGTCGACGACATGGTCGTGCCCGGCGAGAAGTCGAAGATTCTCGGGCTCGCCGAAGGCGAGGTCAAGGACATCCAGGACCAGTACGCGGCCGGTCTCGTGACCGACGGCGAGCGCTACAACAAGGTTGTCGACATCTGGTCGCGAACGAACGACCAGGTCGCCAAGGCGATGATGCAGCAGCTCGGTGTCGAGTCGGTCAAGGACGCCGCAGGGAAGCCCGCCGAGCAGGAGTCGTTCAACTCGATCTACATGATGGCCGACTCCGGCGCGCGGGGCTCGGCCGCGCAGATCAGGCAGCTCGCCGGGATGCGCGGCCTCATGGCCAAGCCCGACGGCTCGATCATCGAAACGCCGATCACGGCGAACTTCCGCGAGGGGCTCGACGTCCTGCAGTATTTCATCTCCACGCACGGGGCGCGCAAGGGCCTGGCCGACACGGCGCTCAAGACCGCCAACTCCGGCTACCTGACGCGCAGGCTCGTCGATGTGGCCCAGGATCTCGCGGTCACGGAAGACGATTGCGGGACGGAGACGGGACTCCTCATGACCCCGCTCGTCGAAGGCGGTGACATCGTCGAACCGCTGCGCGAGCGCGTGCTCGGACGCGTGACCGCGGCCGATGTGCTCGCACCGGGAACCGAGGAGTGCGTGCTCGAGGCCGGCGCCCTGCTCGACGAACGGGCCGTCCGGACGCTCGAGGCGCATTCGGTCGATCAGTTGCTGGTGCGTTCGCCGATCACATGCGAGACGCAGTACGGCGTCTGCGCCCAATGCTACGGCCGCGACCTCGCGCGCGGACACCGCGTCAACCGGGGCGAGGCCGTCGGCGTCATCGCGGCGCAGTCGATCGGCGAGCCCGGTACGCAGCTCACGATGCGCACCTTCCACATCGGCGGTGCGGCGTCGCGTTCGGCGGCATCGGACAGCGTCGAGATCAAGAGCAAGGGCACGATTCGGATGGTCAACATCAAGACCATCGAGCACGAGGAGCGCGGTCACCTGATCACGACCTCACGATCGGGCGAGGTTGCCGTCATCGACGAATTCGGCCGCGAACGGGAGCGCTACAAGATTCCCTACGGCGCGCAGTTGGCCGTCAGGGACGCAGACAATGTCGAGGCCGGCCAGCTCGTCGCGAGCTGGGACCCGCACACCCACCCGGTCGTCACGGAGGTGGCCGGCCACCTGCAGTTCGAGGATTTCATCGACGGAGTGACGGTGGCGACGCAGGTCGACGAGGTCACGGGTCTGACAAACATCGTCGTGCTCGACGCCGCCCAGCGCGGCAGTTCCGATTACCGGCCGACCGCGAAGCTGATCGATGACGAGGGCGAGCCGATCTGCTTCCCGAACACCGACATCCCGGCGGCGTACACCTTGCCGGCGGGCGCCGTGATCAGCATGGCTGACGGCGCCCGGGTCGCGGTCGGCGATGTCCTCGCGCGGCTGCCGCAGGAAACGACCAAGACGCGCGACATCACGGGCGGTCTGCCCCGCGTTGCCGACCTCTTCGAAGCGCGCCGGCCGAAGGATCCCGCGATTCTCGCCGAGCACACGGGCACCGTGAGTTTCGGCAAGGAGACCAAGGGCAAGCGGCGCCTCGTCATCACCGACGAGGACGGCGAGCAGCACGAGGACCTGATCCCGAAATGGCGCCATCTGAACGTGTTCGAGGGCGAGAAGGTCGTGCGCGGCGAGATCATCGCCGACGGCGAGCCCAATCCCCACGACATCCTGAGGCTGCAGGGCATCGAGAGTCTCGCGGACTATCTCGTTCGCGAGATCCAGGACGTCTACCGGCTGCAGGGCGTGAAGATCAACGACAAGCACATCGAGGTCATCATCCGGCAGATGCTGCGCAAGGCGGAGATCACGGACTCCGGAGACACGCGCCTGTTGCGCGGCGAACAGCTCGACCGCGCCCGCGTGCTCGAGATCAACCAGACCATCGAGGCCGACGACGGCGACCCCGCACGGTTCGAGCCGGTGCTGCTCGGCATCACGAAGGCGTCGCTTGCGACCGAGTCGTTCATTTCCGCAGCGTCCTTCCAGGAAACCACGCGCGTCCTGACCGAAGCGGCCGTCCGCGGACTGCAGGACGACCTGCGAGGGCTCAAGGAGAACGTCATCGTCGGTCGTCTGATCCCGGCCGGTACGGGCAACGCCTATCACGAGGAACGCCGCAGGACGCAGGAAGACATCCTCGCCGACGAACTCGCGGAACTCGATGCGGCCGGTGAGGACGGGACCGAGGCGCAGGATCCGGAGCAGGCGGCGCCGGCGGCGCCTGCGCCCGCCGAAGAGGTGGCCGAGGAGGTGCCCGCAAGCTGACAGCGAGCAAAAAGGGGCGCCGATCGGTTGACGCCGGTCGTCGCCGTCCCTAAAGTGCAGCGGGGATTCGGCGGCAGGAGCCTGCGCCGCGGGAGACCGCGACAAGGAAAGCGTCTGCCGCCGCCGCACCCGAGGGCCCGGACGCGGCCCGGACCGGGGGAAATACAATGGCTCGGATGCCGGAAGCGGCAGCGGGCCGCTTTTTCTTTTTTCATTCGCGCGGTGCAGCCTGAGCGCGCCGCCGACGTAGACAGAGGGTTTAGGCAAGTCCCATGGCGACCACCAACCAACTCGTCCGCAAACCGCGGTCGACGAAGCGGGCGAAGAGCAGCGTTCCGGCGCTCGGCGCTTCGCCGCAGAAGCGCGGCGTGTGCACGCGCGTCTACACGACGACACCCAAGAAACCGAACTCGGCGATGCGCAAGGTCGCCCGCGTGCGTCTCACGAACGGTTTCGAGGTGACGAGCTACATCGGCGGCGAGGGACATAACCTGCAGGAGCACTCGGTCGTGCTGATACGCGGCGGCCGCGTCAAGGACCTGCCGGGCGTCCGCTATCACATCGTGCGCGGCACGCTTGACTGCGCCGGCGTCAGCGACCGCCGCAGGGGCCGCTCGAAGTACGGCACCAAGCGGCCGAAGAGCTGATTCAGATCGAGATCCTCCGATGTCAAGAAGAAGCAAGGCGCCGCGCCGCGCGATACTGCCCGATCCGAAGTACGGCAACGAAATGCTGGCGAGATTCGTCAACATGGTCATGTTGAGCGGCAAGAAGTCGGTCGCCGAACGCATCGTCTATGGCGCACTCGACAGAATCGCCGACCGCACCGGCCGCGACGACCAGTACGCACTCGAACTGCTCGGCCAGGCGCTCGACAACATCAAGCCCGCCGTCGAGGTCAAGTCCAGGCGCGTCGGCGGCGCCACCTACCAGGTGCCGATCGAGGTTCGCGCGACGCGACGCGAGACGCTCGCGATGCGCTGGGCGATCGACGCGGCCCGGAAACGAGCGGAAAAGACGATGGCTCTGCGCTTGGCCCACGAACTGCTCGACGCCGCCGAGAACCGCGGCGCGGCCGTGAAGAAGCGCGAGGACACGCACCGGATGGCCGAGGCCAACAAGGCTTTCGCCCATTACCGGTGGTAGCCGCCCATGGATTCGAGGCAAATGCGTGGCACGGAAGACCCCCATAGAGCGGTATCGCAATATCGGCATCATGGCGCACATCGATGCCGGCAAGACGACCACGACTGAACGAATCCTCTTCTACACCGGCGTATCCCACAAGATGGGCGAGGTCCATGACGGCGCCGCCGTGATGGACTGGATGGAGCAGGAACAGGAGCGCGGGATCACGATCACGTCCGCCGCCACGACCTGCTTCTGGAAGGGCATGGACCAGGCGCTTCCCGAGCACCGCATCAACATCATCGATACGCCCGGCCACGTCGATTTCACGATCGAGGTCGAGCGCAGCCTGCGCGTGCTCGACGGCGCCGTGGCGGTGTTCTGTGCGGTCGGCGGAGTGGAACCGCAATCGGAGACGGTCTGGCGCCAGGCCGACAAGTACGGCGTGCCGCGGCTTGCCTTCGTCAACAAGATGGATCGCGCGGGCGCCGATTTCTTTCGCGTGGTCGGCCAGATCGAGCGGCGCCTGAACGGCAAGCCCGTGGTCCTGCAGACCCCGCTCGGCGCCGAGGACGCGTACCGTGGCGTCATCGACCTCGCCAAGATGAAGGTCATCGCCTGGGACGAGAGCGCATTGGGCGTGCGTTTCGAGGAACGCGAAATCCCCGACGACATGCGGGCCGACGCCGAGCAATGGCACGAACGGCTCGTCGAAGCAGCCGCGGAGGGCGACGAGGCGCTGCTCGACAAGTACCTGAGCGACGGCGCGCTCACCGTCGAAGAGATCAAGCGGGGCGTGAGAGCGCGCTGCATCAAGGGCGAGATCGTACCGGTCCTGTGCGGCAGTGCGTTCAAGAACAAGGGCGTGCAGGCCGTCCTCGATGCCGTGATCGACTACCTGCCCTCGCCGATCGACCGTCCGCCGATCCGGGGCATGCTCGAGAATCACACCGAAGGGACGCGCGAGTCGTCCGACGACGCGCCGTTTGCGGCCCTGGCCTTCAAGATCGCGACCGACCCCTTCGTCGGCAACCTGGCGTTCTTCCGAGTCTATTCGGGCGTCCTGAACACCGGCGACACCGTCTACAACGCCGTCAAGGGCAAGCGCGAGCGGATCGGCCGCATCCTGCAGATGCACGCCAATGACCGTGCGGAGCTCAAGGAGGTCCGGGCCGGGGAAATCGCGGCGGCCGTGGGACTCAGGGAAGTCACGACCGGCGACAGCCTCACGGACCCGAAGCACGCGATCGTGCTGGAACGCATGGAGTTTCCCGACCCCGTGATTTCGGTGGCCGTCGAACCCCGCACCAAGGCCGATCAGGAACGCCTCGGCACCGCGCTCGGCAAGCTCACCAAGGAGGATCCGTCGTTCCGGGTCCACACCGACGAGGAATCAGCGCAGACGATCATCTCCGGCATGGGCGAGCTGCACCTTGACATCATCGTCGACCGCATGAAGCGCGAGTTCAAGGTCGAGGCCAACGTCGGCAAGCCGCAGGTCGCCTATCGGGAAACGATTCGCGAGACCGTCGAGCAGGAGGGCAAGTTCGTCCGCCAGACCGGCGGACGCGGCCAGTACGGTCACGTTCGCCTCAGGATCGAACCGCTGGAATCCGGGACCGGATACGAGTTCGCCAGCGAGATCGTCGGCGGTGCGGTTCCGAAGGAGTACATCCCGGCCGTCGACAAGGGCGTGCAGGAACAGATGGCCAACGGCGTGCTCGCGGGCTACCCGATGGTGGACTGCAAGGTCACGCTCTACGACGGTTCGTATCACGAGGTGGATTCGAGCGAGGTCGCGTTCAGGATCGCGGGATCGATGGCGTTCAGGGACGGCGCGCAACGGTCGAAACCGGCGCTGCTCGAGCCTGTCATGAGCGTCGAGGTCGTCACGCCCGAGGAGTACATGGGCGACGTCAACGGCGATCTGAATCGGCGGCGCGGCATCCTGCAGGGTCTCGAGGATGCGCCCGCAGGCAAGATCGTCAGGGCGGAGGTCCCGCTGGCGGAAATGTTCGGCTACGCGACGACGCTGCGCTCGATGAGCCAGGGCCGGGCCACGTACACCATGGAATTTGCGCGGTACGCCGAAGTACCATCCACGGTCGCCGACGGCATCATCAGGGCAAGAACCGGCTAGCCGGCGGCATTTCAGGCAAGATCAGACGGAGAGAGGGAGCGATCTCGATGGCGAAGTCGAAATTTGAGAGGACGAAGCCTCACGTGAACGTGGGGACGATCGGTCACGTGGATCATGGCAAGACGACGCTGACGGCGGCGTTGACGATGGTGATGGCGGCGCGTCACGGCGGCGAGATCACGGAGTTCGACGAGATCGACAAGGCGCCGGAGGAGAAGGCGCGTGGGATCACGATCGCGACGGCGCACGTGGAGTACGAGAGCGAGACGCGGCACTACGCGCACGTGGACTGTCCGGGCCATGCGGACTACGTGAAGAACATGATCACGGGCGCCGCGCAGATGGACGGCGCGATTCTGGTGGTGTCGGCGGCGGACGGCCCGATGCCGCAGACGCGCGAGCACATTCTGCTGGCGCGTCAGGTGGGCGTGCCGTACATGGTGGTGTACCTGAACAAGGCGGACATGGTGGACGACGAGGAGTTGCTGGAGCTGGTGGAGCTCGAGGTGCGCGATCTGTTG
>JAJEGN010000009.1 GCA_022819855.1 Gammaproteobacteria bacterium
GGAGATGGTGATGCCGGGCGACAACGTGCAGATGAAGGTGGATCTGCACGCGCCGATCGCGATGGAGGAAGGGTTGCGGTTTGCGATTCGCGAGGGCGGCCGGACGGTCGGCGCCGGCGTCGTTGCAAAGGTGATCGAGTAAGCGCGCTTGCCGCGGCGGGAAGGTATCGAGATGGCGACTAACCAGAATATCAGGATCAGGCTCAAGGCTTTCGATCACAGGCTCATCGACAAGTCGGCGCGCGAAATCGTCGAAACGGCGAAGCGCACCGGAGCGACCGTCAACGGACCGGTCCCGCTGCCGACCAAGGTCGAGCGCTATACGGTGCTGATCTCGCCGCATGTGAACAAGGACGCCCGCGACCAGTACGAACTCCTCACGCACAAGAGGCTCATGGACATCGTCGATCCGACCGACAAGACCGTCGATGCCCTGATGAAGCTCGAGCTGCCGGCAGGCGTCGACGTTCAGATCAAGCTGAACTAGCGGCGCCGGCCAGGAGTTTCGCTGCGCGGGCGGACAGCGCCTCCGCGCAGACGGCTCATCGGCTGCAAGAGCGTACTTTCAGGCGTTCCTGGAAGGGCGAAGGTCTGCAAGAGGCGCACCCGGTGCTCAAATGAAGTTTTTGTCGGCTGTTGGCGTTGAACCGGCAATAGCCAGTGTTATAATGCTCTGCTACTTGTGGTCCGGCAGGCTTGAGCCGCCGGGCCGCTTTCGTGCTAGGGGCTGCGGCAGGGAGGCTGCGGCCATCTCATCGGGAGCGACATCGCCGGCCGATACCGGCATTGCCGTATTGGGCGCCAGCGTGCTTGACGCTGCGCTGGCTGAAGCGCCGGGCCACTGAACCGGCGCGGATACAGAGGATTGACTGATGCCTATCGGTCTGGTGGGCCGTAAGTGCGGCATGACTCGCGTTTTCACGGATGCCGGTGAATCCATACCGGTGACCGTGATCGAAGTCCTGCCGAACCGGGTCACGATGTTCAAGACACCCGAACGCGACGGCTACCGCGCCGTTCAGGTCACGCTCGGCCAGACCCCATCCGATCGCCTCACGAAGGCCGAAGCCGGCCACTTCGCAAGCAACGGCGTCGAGCCCGGCGAAGGGCTCTGGGAATTCCGCCTTGATTCCGGAGAAGGCGACGATCTGGAGCCGGGAGCCGAGCTCAGGGTCGACCGCTTCGAAGCCGGTCAGCGTGTCGATATCGTCGGGACCTCCAGGGGCAAGGGTTTCGCGGGCACCGTCAAGCGGCACAACTTCCGCACCCAGGACAACACGCACGGCAACTCGCTCGCGCACCGCGCACCGGGCTCGATCGGCCAGAACCAGACGCCCGGCCGGGTCTTCAGGGGCAAGAAGATGTCGGGTCAGCTCGGCAACGTACGCAAGACGTCGCCCAACCTCGACATCATCCGCGTCGACGTCGACCGCAACCTGCTCCTCGTCAAGGGTGCGGTACCAGGCGCTCCGAGCGGCCGCGTCATCGTCCTTCCGGCAGTCAAGAGCGCATAGGCACATCGGGTCGCGACATGAAAGTCAAGCTGCATGACAATGCCGGAACGCTCGAAGTCGCAGACTCGCTGTTCGCTGCCCGATTCAACGAACCCCTGATCCATCAGGTCGTGACGGCCTACCTGAGCCACCAGCGCGCCGGCACCAAGGCCCAGAAGAGCCGTTCCGACGCCCGCGGCGGCGGCGCGAAGCCGTGGCGGCAAAAGGGTACGGGACGCGCGCGTGCCGGAACGATCCGCAGCCCCTTGTGGGTCGGCGGCGGCAGGGCGTTCGCGGCCCGGCCGCGCGACCACCGCCAGAAGGTCAACCGGAAGATGTACCGCGGCGCCCTGCGCTCGCTGGTCTCGGAGTTGTTGCGCCAGGAACGCCTGCTGATCACGAACGAGCTTGCGGTCGCGGAACCGAAGACCAGATTGCTGAAGGCGCGGCTCGACGAACTCGGTATCGAGCGCGGGCTGCTCGTCGTTGAAGCTTTCGACCGCAATCTCTGGCTCGCTGCGCGCAACTTGCCGCAGGTCTACGTCGAGACGGCAGCGGCCGTCGACCCGGTCAGCCTGATTTCGTCCGACAAGGTCGTCATCACGGCAGCGGCAGCCAGGCTGCTCGAGGAGCGACTGCGATGACCGTCGTCGCGCAGGAAAGGCTCATGCAGGTGCTGCTGGGTCCGCACATGTCGGAGAAGTCGACGCTTGCCGCGGACCAGAGCGGGCATATCGTGTTCAAGGTGCGCCGCGACGCGACCAAGAGCGAGATTCGCAGGGCCGTCGAAATGCTGCTCGACGTCAAGGTGGCGTCGGTGACTGTCGCGCACATGCCCGGCAAGGCCAAGCGTTTCGGCAGGAACATGGGCCGGCGGCCGGACTGGAAGAAGGCCTACGTGCGGCTCGCTCCGGGCCACGAAATCGATTTCATCGGCGCCGACTGAGGTCGAGGATCGGACCATGCCCGTACGCAAGCTCAAACCCACCTCGGCAGGCCAGCGCTTTACCGTGCGCGTCGTCAGGGACGGATTGCACAAGGGCAAGCCGCACGAGCCCCTGCTCGCGCCGTTGTCGAAACAGGGCGGCCGCAACAACGCCGGGCGCATCACCGTGCGTCACCGGGGCGGAGGCCACAAGCGGCACTACCGGCTCGTTGACTTCAGGCGTAACAAGGACGGCGTCCCGGGCCGTATCGAGCGACTGGAATACGACCCGAACCGCAGCGCCAACCTCGCGCTCGTGCTCTACGCCGACGGCGAGCGGCGCTATATCCTGGCCCCGAAGCGCGCCCGGACCGGTGACCCCATCCAGTCGGGCAGCGATGCGCCGATCAGGCCGGGCAACGCGCTGCCGCTGAAGAACATCCCCGTCGGCACGCAGGTCCACTGCGTGGAGATGAAGCCCGGCAAGGGCGGCCAGATGGCGCGCAGCGCCGGCGCATCCGTGCAGATCGTCGCGCGCGAAGGCAACTACGCGACGCTGCGCATGCGCTCCGGCGAGATGCGCAGGATTCACGTGAACTGCCGGGCGACGGTCGGCGAGGTCGGCAACCACGAGCACAACCTTCGCAAGCTCGGCAAGGCCGGTGCGCAGCGGTGGCGCGGTGTCAGACCGACCGTCCGCGGGGTCGCGATGAACCCGGTCGATCACCCCCACGGCGGCGGCGAGGGCAGGACTTCGGGCGGCCGGCACCCGGTATCGCCCTGGGGCGTGCCCGCCAAGGGATACAAGACGCGAAGCAACAAGCGAACGGGTTCGATGATCGTTCGCAGAAGGAACAGGAAGTAGGTGCAGCGGCGCGAGCCGATCGGAAGTCAGTTGAGATGCCACGTTCGATAAAAAAGGGACCGTTCGTCGATATCCACCTGCTCAGGAAGGTGGAGAAGGCTGCCGCGAGTAACGACCGGCGGCCGATCAGGACGTGGTCGCGCCGCTCAATGGTCGTGCCCGACATGGTGGGGCTGACCATCGCGGTCCATAACGGCCGGCAACATGTTCCCGTGCTCATCTCGGAGAACATGGTCGGTCACAAGTTGGGTGAATTCGCGGTAACAAGGACGTTCCGCGGTCACTCCGGCGATCGCAAGTCCAAGGGTTGATTGCGGGAGGCCCGGGTCGATGGAAGTGGCAGCCACGCTCAGGTATGCGCGCATTTCGCCGCAGAAGTGCCGGCTCGTGGCGGATCAGATCCGCGGCAAGTCCGTGGCGCAGGCGCTGAACATCCTGCGCTTCAACACGAAGAAGGCGGCGGGCGTCGTGCACAAGGTGCTCGAGTCCGCGATCGCCAACGCCGAGCACAACCACGGCGCCGACATCGACGAGCTCAGGGTGTCGGTCGTGGAAGTCAACAAGGCGCCGACGTTCAAGCGCTACCGGGCCCGGGCCAAGGGCCGGGGCAACAGGATCCTCAAGCGCAACAGCCACATTACGGTGCGAGTCGCCGACGAGTAGATCAATGGGACAGAAAGTTCATCCGATCGGAATTCGCCTGGGCATCACGAAGGAGTGGTGTTCGAAGTGGTATGCCGATTCGCAGGGTTATCCGGATTACGTGGAACAGGATCACCGCGTTCGCGAGTTCCTCAGGAAAAGGCTCAAGGACGCATCCGTCAGCAGGATCCACATTGAAAGACCGGCGCAACGGGCCAATATCACGATACATACGGCGCGTCCGGGCATCGTTATCGGCAAGAAGGGCGAGGATATCGAGAAGCTGCGCACTGACGTTGCCCGCCTGCTGAACATGCCGCTGCATGACGTGAGGATCAACATCCAGGAAATCCGCAAGCCCGAACTCGACGCCCAGCTCGTTGCGGAAGGCGTCGCCCAGCAGCTCGAGCGGCGCGTGCAGTTTCGCCGCGCCATGCGCCGGGCCGTCACGAACACGATGCGTATCGGGGCCGAGGGTATCAAGGTCAAGGTTTCCGGGCGGCTGAACGGCGCCGAGATCGCCCGCTCGGAATGGTACCGGGAAGGGCGGGTGCCGTTGCACACGCTGCGCGCGGACATCGACTACGGTCTCGCCGAAGCCCGCACCACCTATGGGGTGATCGGCGTGAAGGTCTGGGTGTTTCGCGGTGAGGTCTTCGATTCGTCGGGCGCATCGCGGGACGGCGACGGTGCGCGCCAGCAATAGCGGAAGAACGCCATGCTTCAACCCAAACGAACCAAGTTCCGGAAACAGCAGAAGGGCCGCAACCGCGGTTTCGCGCAGCGTGGCAACTCCGTCAGTTTCGGCGAGTATGGGCTGAAGGCCCTGAGCCGCGGCCAGTTGACATCGCGTCAGATCGAGGCTGCGCGGCGCGCCATGACGCGGCACGTCAAGCGTGGCGGCAAGATCTGGATCCGCGTCTTTCCGGACAAGCCGATCACGAAGAAACCGCTCGAGGTGCGCCAGGGCAAGGGCAAGGGCAACGTCGAGTACTGGGTGGCGCAGATTCAGCCCGGCCGGGTCCTCTACGAGATGGCCGGTGTCAATGAGCCGATCGCCCGCGAAGCGTTCCGAAGGGCCGCGGCCAAGCTGCCCATTCGAACCGCGGTGATCCAGCGGCAGGCAATCTGATGAAGGCCAGGGAACTCAGGAACATGTCCGGCGAGGAGCTCGGCGAGGAATTGCTGAAGCTCAGGCGTGCGCAATTCGGTATGCGCATCCAGGCCGTGACGGGCCAGGGCGTCAAGCCCGACCAGCACGGCAAGATCCGCAAGGACATCGCACGGATCAAGACGGTCCTGCGCGAACGGGCAGGCAGCGAAGCAGAGAGTGACAGCGAATGAGCGGCAAGGAAGCAACCGCAGGCAGCGGGACGCGGAAGGTCGTCGGCCGCGTGGTCAGCGACGGGATGGACAAGAGCGTGACGGTCGCGATCGAGCGGCTCGTGCGCCATCCCGTGTACGGCAAGTACATCCGCCGGACGACGAAGGTCCTCGCGCACGACGAGGACAACGGTTGCCGGCAGGGCGACACGGTCGCCATCAGCGAATGCAGGCCATTGTCGAAGCGCAAGTCGTGGCGGGTCGTCGAGGTCGTTGCGCGGGCCGCGTCCGACGAGGCGCAGACTTGAGGGTCCCGGGATGATTCAGGCTGAAACCGTACTGCAATCCGCCGACAACAGCGGCGCCCGCAGGCTCCAGTGCATCAAGGTCCTGGGCGGCTCGAAGCGCCGTTATGCGCGCATCGGCGACATCATCAGGGTGACGATCAAGGACGCCATACCGCGCGGCAGGGTCAAGAAGGGCGAGATCTACCACGCCGTGGTCGTGCGAACGCGCAAGGGGATCAGGCGTCCCGACGGCTCCGCGATACGCTTCGACGGCAACGCCGCGGTGCTGCTCAACAACCGCTTCGAACCGATCGGAACGCGGATTTTCGGCCCCGTCACGCGCGAGCTGCGCACCAACCGTTTCATGAAGATCATCTCGCTCGCGCCGGAAGTGCTGTAGGAAACGTCATGCAACGCATCAGGCAAGGCGACGAAGTCATCGTCATCGCCGGCAAGGACAAGGGCCGGCGAGGCTCGGTGCTGCGGGTCTACCGCGACGGCCGCGTGCTCGTCGAGAACGTCAACGTTGCCCACAAGCACCAGAAGCCCAACCCGAACGCAGGCGTGCCGGGCGGCATCATCGAGAAGGAGACTCCGCTGCACGCGTCGAACGTGATGCTTTACAACCCGGCCACCGACAAGGGCGACCGGGTCGGCGTTCGCGTTCTCGAGGATGGCCGCAAGGTGCGTTACTTCAAGTCCAACAACGAAGTCCTGGATGCGTGAGATGAGCAGGCTGCAGGAATTCTATGCCACCGAGGTCGTGCCGAAGCTGCGCGAGCGGCTCGGCGTTTCGAACATCATGGCGGTGCCCCGCATCTCGAAGATCACCCTGAACATGGGCGTCGGCGAAGCGCTTGCGGACCGCAAGATTCTCGACAATGCGATTGGCGACCTGACGCGCATCGCCGGACAGAAGCCCGTGCCCTGCCTCGCGCGACGCTCCGTGGCGAGCTTCAAGATCCGGGAGGGCTTTCCGATCGGCTGCAAGGTCACGCTGCGCGGGCAGCGCATGTACGAGTTTCTCGATCGCCTGATCAACGTGGCGATTCCGCGTATCCGCGACTTTCGCGGATTTTCCGCCCGATCCTTCGACGGTCGGGGCAACTACAGTCTCGGTGTCAGGGAACAGATCATCTTTCCCGAGATCGACTACGACAAGGTCGACGCCATTCGCGGGCTGGATATCGCGATCACGACGACGGCACAGGACGACGCCGGCGGCAGGGCGTTGCTCGAGGCATTCAATTTTCCGCTGAGACGCTGATTCCCAGGAGCGCTTGATGGCAAAGAAATCGATGATCGCGAGGCAGAAGAAGCGCCAGCGCACCGTGCAGCGCTACGCCGCAAAGCGCGAGAAGCTCAGGAAGATCATTCGCGATCCGCTGTCGTCGGACGAGCAGAAGCTCGCCGCGCAGCTCGGTCTGCAGGCGCTGCCGCGCAACGCGAGTCCGGTGCGCCTCAGGAACCGCTGCGCGATATCGGGGCGGCCAAACGGTTATTACCGGAAGTTCGGTCTCGGGCGCAACAAGCTGCGTGAAGCGGCGATGCGAGGCGAGATTCCGGGTCTCTCGAAGGCGAGCTGGTAGGCGGGAGGATCGTGCGGTGAGTATGAGTGACCCGATCTCCGATATGCTGACGCGGATCAGGAACGGCCAGAAGGCCCGCAAGGTCTCGGTGTCGTTGCCCGCCTCGAGCGTGAAGCTCGCGATCGCCGAAGTCCTGCACCGCGAAGGCTACGTCAACGGGGTGTCGACCGACGAAGACGGCGCCAGGAAGACGATGACGGTCGAGCTCAAGTACCACGGGGACGAACCGGTCATAGAGCATATAGAACGCGTGAGCCGGCCGGGGCTGCGGGTCTATGTCGGCTCCGACAGCTTGCCGAAGGTTCAGGGTGGGCTCGGCGTCGCGATCGTTTCGACATCAAGCGGCGTCATGACCGACCACGAAGCTCGCGCCGGACGCCACGGCGGCGAGGTGCTGTGCATCGTTTCCTGATGCGCAAGGTTTGAATCCATGTCCCGAGTAGCCAAACTTCCCGTCGAACTCGTCAAGGACGTCAAGGCCAGCATCAAGGGCCAGGCGTTGACGATCGATGGACCGAAGGGCAGCCTCGCGCTCGACGTCAACCCGGAAGTCGAGGTCAGGCAGCAGGACGGCGAGCTCGCCGTGGCGGCGCGCTCGGGCAGCCGGTTCGCGAACGCGATCGCGGGCACGACGCGTGCGCTGATCGCCAACATGGTCACGGGCGTCAGCGCCGGTTTCGAGCGCAAGCTCGAACTCGTCGGCGTCGGCTATCGCTGCCAGGAGAAAGGCGGAACGATCACGCTCTCCCTGGGTTTTTCGCATCCGGTCGAGTACGCCGCGCCCGACGGGGTGACGATCGAAACCCCGAGCCCGACCGAGATCCTCGTCAAGGGCATCGACCGCCAGCGGGTCGGGCAGGTGGCTGCCGAACTCAGGGCCTTCCGGCCGCCGGAACCTTACAAGGGCAAGGGTGTCCGTTATTCGGACGAGCGCATCGTCCTGCGCGAAGCCAAGAAGAAGTAGCCGCACCGATGCAGAAGAAGAGCAAACGCCAACGACGCGCCCGCCGTACACGGGCCAGGATCGCCCTGCAGGGCGTGCACCGGCTGTGCGTGCACCGCACGCCGCGGCACATTTATGCGCAGATCATCGATCCGGGCGGCGCGCGCACCGTCGTGAGCGCCTCCACGATCGCGAAGGATCTGCGCGGGACGCTCAAGACGACCGGGAACAAGGAAGCGGCCGCGGCAGTCGGAAAGTTGATCGCCGAGCGGGCGAAGGCGCAGGGGATCGAGCGGGCCGCATTCGATCGCTCGGGTTTCAGGTATCACGGCCGGGTCAAGGCGCTTGCCGACGCGGCGCGTGAAGCGGGTCTGCAAATCTAGTCGCGGCGCGGCAGTCAGAGTCGGAATCGATGGCAACCGAAGAATTTCAGGAAAAACTAGTCGCGGTCAACCGCGTGGCGAAGGTCGTCAAGGGCGGCCGGCAGTTCGGCTTCACGGCGCTGACCGTGGTGGGCGACGGCAACGGCCGCGTCGGTTACGGCTACGGGAAGGCGCGCGAGCTGCCGCTCGCGATCCAGAAGGCCATGCAGGCGGCGCGCAAGAACGTGCGTTCGATTCATCTGAAGCGGGAGACGCTGCAGTATGAAATGCGCGGCCGGCACGGTGCGACTCGCGTATTCATGCAACCGGCGTCGGAAGGCACCGGCATCATCGCGGGCGGTGCGATGCGCGCGGTCTTCGAATGCGCCGGCGTGCGCAACGTGCTTGCGAAGAGCTACGGCTCCCGCAATCCGATCAACCTCGTCCGGGCGACGCTCAACGCGCTCGAGAACATGCGCTCGCCGGAGGAAATCGCGGCCAAGCGCGGCAAGACGGTCGAGGAAATACTGGGTACGGAGGAGTAGGTGGCCAGGAAGGCGAAACAGCTCCGGCTCACGCTGCTCAGGAGCAGATTTCACCGCAAGCCCGGGCACGCGGAGTGTCTGAGCGGCCTGGGACTGCGCCGGCGGCACCAGACCGTGACGGTGGCGGATACGCCCGAGAACAGGGGCATGGTCCGGAAGGTCGGCTACCTGTTGCAGGTCGAGGAGGTGTGACGTGCGGCTGAACACACTCAAGCCCGCCCGTGGCAGCCGTCGCGCGGCCAAGCGTCGGGGACGCGGGGCTTCGGCAGGACAGGGCGGCACGGCCGGCCGCGGCACGAAGGGTCAGCACTCGCGCTCCGGCGGCTATCACAAGACGGGCTTCGAGGGCGGACAAATGCCCTTGCAGCGGCGTTTGCCCAAGGTGGGTTTCACGGCCCGGCGGTCGCGAACCGGGGCTGAGGTGCGGGTTCACGAGCTTGCGAGATTCGCCGACCAGAGCGTGGATCTCGCTGCGCTCAAGGCCGCGCACCTGATTCCGAAGCACGCCGACCGGGCGAAAATATTCGCGTCCGGCACGCTCGACAAGCCCGTCAAGGTCGTCGGGTTGAAAGTAACGCCCGGCGCCAGAAAGATCATCGAGGCCGCGGGGGGCAGCGTGGAGTAGTCATGGCCAGGGCAGGAACCAATCCGGCACTGATGTTGGGCGACGCGGCGCGCTTCGGCGAACTGCGCCAGCGGCTCGCGTTCCTCGTCGGCGCGCTCGTCGTGTATCGGATCGGCACGTTCATCCCCGTACCCGGAATCGATCCGATCGCGCTCGAGCAGTTCTTCCAGGCCCAGTCGGGCACGATCCTGAGCATGTTCAACATGTTCTCCGGCGGCGCGCTCGAGCGCCTGTCGATCTTCGCGCTCGGCATCATGCCGTACATCTCCGCTTCGATCATCATGCAGATGGCGACGCACGTCGTGCCAACGCTCGGCCAGTTGCGCAAGGAGGGCGAGTCGGGACGGCGCAAGATCACCCAGTACACGCGTTACGGCACGGTCCTGCTGTCGACCTTCCAGTCCCTGGCCGCCGCGACCGCGCTGCAGAATCAGGGGATCGTGCTGAACCCGGGCACCGGTTTCGTGCTGACGGCTGCGGTGACGCTCGTGACCGGCACGATGTTCCTGATGTGGCTCGGCGAGCAGATCACGGAGCGCGGCGTCGGCAACGGCATATCGATGATCATCCTTGCGAGCATCCTGTCCGGGCTGCCCGCGGCGATCGGCGGCACGCTGGAACTCGTCAACACGGGCGGCATGAATCCCGCGATGCCGCTGATTCTCGGCCTCCTGGTCCTCGGCGTGACCGGTTTTGTGGTGTTCATGGAGCGGGCGCAGCGGCGCATCACCGTGAACTACGCCAAGCGCCAGCAGGGCAGGCGCATGTACGCGGGCCAGACGAGCCATCTGCCGTTCAAGATCAACATGTCGGGCGTGATCCCGCCGATTTTCGCTTCGAGCCTGATTCTCTTTCCGGCGACGATCGCGACCTGGTTCGGGACGGCCGAGGCCGTGTCGTGGCTGCAGCGACTGGCTGCGAGCCTGGCGCCGGGGCAGCCGATCTACATCCTGCTCTACGCCGCGCTCATCATCTTCTTCTGCTTCTTCTACACCGCGCTCGTCTTCAATTCCCGCGAGACCGCCGACAACCTCAAGCGTTCGGGCGCCTTCATCCCCGGGATCAGGCCGGGGCAGCAGACTGCCGAATACATCGACAAGGTGCTCACAAGGCTGACGTTCTGGGGGGCGATCTACATCACGGGCGTGTGCCTGATGCCGGAGTTCATGATCCTGCAGTTCAACGTGCCCTTCTACTTCGGCGGCACGTCGCTGCTGATCATCGTGGTCGTGTCCATGGATTTCATGGCGCAACTGCAGGCGCACATGATGACTCATCAGTACGAGGGCCTCATGAAGAAGGCCAACCTCAAGGGCTACGGCAGGCGTCCGACCTAGCCGGGCCAGGAGCAGCGAAATGAAAGTCAGGGCATCGGTCCGAAAAATGTGCAGAAACTGCAAGATCGTCCGCCGCAACGGCGTGATCCGGGTGATCTGCACCGCCGATAAACGTCACAAGCAGCGGCAGGGCTAGGGGGCGCGACGATGGCACGTATCGCAGGTATCAACATACCCGTACACAAGCACGTCTCGATCGCGCTGACGCAGATCTTCGGCGTCGGACGCAGCCGGGCCCTCGCGGCCTGTCTGGCGGCCGATATCGATCCCGCGACGCCGGTTCGGGACCTCAGCGAACCGCAGGTCGCCAGGCTCAGGGATATCGTCAGCGGTCTCACGATCGAGGGCGACCTGCGCCGTGAGGTCGGAATGAACATCAAGCGGCTCATGGATCTCGGCTGCTATCGCGGGATCCGTCATCGCCGCGGTCTGCCGAGCCGGGGTCAGCGTACGCGCACCAACGCACGGACCCGCAAGGGACCGCGCCGGCCGATCCGCAAGTAGGGTCAGGAGTCACCATGGCAAAACAGCGCGGTCCTGCGAAAAAGAAGATCAAGCGACAGATCGTCGATGCTGTCGCGCACATTCATGCATCGTTCAACAACACGATCATCACGATCACGGACCGCCAGGGTAACGCCCTCTCCTGGGCGACCTCCGGCGGCTGCGGATTCAGAGGATCGAGGAAGAGCACGCCGTTCGCCGCCCAGGTGGCGGCGGAGAAGGTGGGCAACGTGGCGAAGGACTACGGGGTCAAGAACCTCGAGGTCCGCGTAAAGGGGCCGGGACCCGGCCGCGAATCGGCCGTGAGGGCGCTCAATGCGCTCGGTTTTCGGATTTCGCAGATCGAGGACGTGACCCCGATTCCACACAACGGCTGCCGGCCACCGAAACGACGAAGAGTCTGAGCGGAAGAGAAATGGCGAGATACAGAGGTCCAACTTGCAAGCTTTCCCGGCGCGAGGGCACCGACCTTTTTCTCAAGAGCGGCATCAAGCCGCTTGAGGCGAAGTGCAAGCTCGAGGTGCCGCCCGGCGGCCCCGGGCAACGGCGTCCCCGCCTGTCGGATTATGGCGTGCAACTGCGTGAGAAGCAGAAACTGCGCCGGATGTACGGCGTGCTCGAGCGACAGTTCCGCAACTATTACAAGAAGGCGTCGAAGGTCAAGGGATCGACGGGCGAGAATCTGCTCAGGATGCTCGAGGCGCGCCTCGACAACGTCGTCTACCGCATGGGTTTCGCCTCGACGCGGGCGGAGGCGCGGCAGCTCGTGAGCCACCGCGGCATCGTCGTCAACGACAGGATCGTCAACATTCCCTCCTACCAGTTGAAGGCCGGCGACAAGGTGGCCGTGCGGGAGCGGGCCAGGGGGCAGCTCCGAATCCAGGCCGCGCTCGATATCGCCGGGCAGGTCGGTTTTCCGGAATGGGTCGAAGTGGACGACAAGAAAATGGAGGGCACCCTCAAGGCCCTCCCCGAGCGCGACGAGATCCTTCCGGAGATCAACGAAAATCTGGTCGTCGAGCTTTACTCGAAGTAAACCGAGGAGAATCTCAGATGCAGGGATCAGCGACTGATTTCTTGAAACCGCGCGCCGTCAGGGTCCAGTCGGTCGGACTGAACCGGGCCAAGGTCACGGTCGAACCCTTCGAGCGCGGTTTCGGTCATACGCTCGGCAACGCGCTCAGGCGGATTCTCCTGTCGTCGATGCCCGGAGCGGCCATCGTCGAGGCGGAGATCGAAGGCGTGCTCCACGAGTACACGAGCATCGAGGGCGTGCAGGAAGATGTCGTCGACATCCTGCTGAACCTCAAGGCCGTCGCGATCAGGATGCACTCGCGCGAGGAAGCGGAGTTGAATCTGGCAAAGAAGGGCCCCGGTCCGGTGGTGGCCGGTGACATCCAGTGCGACCACGACATCGAGATCGTGAATCCGGAGCTCGTCATCGCCAACCTGACCAAGGCCGGCGAACTGCGCGCGATTCTCAAGGTGGCCCGGGGCCGCGGCTATCATCCTGCCATGCAGACGGCGGTGTTCGAGGAACAGACCCGGCCGATCGGCCGATTGCAGCTCGATGCCTCGTTCACGCCGATACGCCGCGTGACCTACGGCGTCGAGGCGGCGCGCGTCGAGCAAAGGACCAATCTCGACAAGCTCATCATCGACATCGAGACGAACGGCACGATCGATGCCGAGGATGCGATCCGGCGCGCCGGAAGCATTCTCAAGAACCAGCTTGATGTATTCGTCGAGCTGCAGGGCGACGGCGACCCGGCCTACGGTAGCGCCGAGACCCATGTAGCGCCGATCCTGCTGAGGCCGGTCGATGAGCTCGAGCTGACCGTTCGTTCGGCGAACTGCCTGAAGGCCGAAAGCATCAACTACATCGGCGACCTCGTGCAGCGTTCGGAAGTCGAATTGCTGCGTACGCCGAATCTGGGCAAGAAGTCGCTGACGGAGATCAAGGAAGTGCTGGAGAAGCACGGCCTCGCACTCGGTACGCGGCTCGACAACTGGCCGCCGCCCGCGCTGCGCACCGAGGACGAGCCGGCGCCGCTGGCGTTCTAGGCAGACTGGACGGGCTCAGGGACAATGCGTCACAGAAAATCCGGCCGCAAGCTCGGCAGGACATCGGCGCATCGCAAGGCGATGTACCGCAATCTTGCCGTCTCGCTGCTGCAGCACGAGACGATTCGCACGACCGTGCCGAAAGCCAAGGAGCTCAGGCGGGTCGTCGAACCGCTGATCACGCTCGCAAGGCGCGCCAGCGAGAACTCGGGAGATGCCGTGCGCCTGCGCCGGCTCGCGTTCTCGCGACTCAGGGACGACGCGGCCGTCGGTAAGCTCTTCACCGAACTCGGGCCGCGGTTCAAGGATCGGCCGGGCGGCTACCTGCGGATTCTCAAGATGGGGCATCGGGCCGGTGACGCTGCGCCGATGGCCATGGTTCAGTTGCTCGACCAGCCGGAAGCCGAAGACTGAGCGATTCGTAGTGCGGTCGTGGGCGGCCGCTCGCACATTGGATTGGTTACGGGGGGGTGTTGTCCCTTCGGCGTTGCCGCCAGCGCTGGCGGGGGCGGCGGAGGGTGAGTTTCTGCCAGGGTATGCGGATCCAGCGGGCGATGCGTTCGAGCCATAGGGGGCGGTAGAGTTCGGCGTCCTCGGGCGACAGCTTGCTCATATTCCTTCGATACTTGAGCTTGAGCCAGGCGTTCACGTCGAGTTGCGCGAACCAGGCGAACCGCATGCTGTTCCAGGTGCGTGCCGGGTGTTGTTTGAGGGTGGCGACGCCGAAGTCGATGATGTGGGGGCGCTCACCGGAGCCGACGAGTACGTTGTCCTTGCGCTTGAGATCGCCGTGGGCGACGCCGGCCGCGTGCATCGCGGCGATTGTGTCGAAGAGGTGGGCGAAGAATCGTTCTCGGTCTTCGAGATGGGGTTCGTGGTCGCGCAGTGAGGGGCCGTCGATCGCTTCGAGTACGAGGTAGTGGTCGTCGACGAGTCCGTACGATCGGGGAATTCCGGGAACGTTCTCAAGCCGCTCGTAGACTTGCTGTTCGCGCCGGAGCGCGGCGAGACCGAGCTGGCGTAGCGGGAAAGTGTCGTGAGGCCGCTTGACGACCACCTCTCCGAGGGGGCTCGCGTAGCGGTGTACGGTGGCCTGGTAGCCGCGTCCGAGCAGCGTGCCGGGGTTTGAAGCGATCTCCTTGCGAAGCCAGTGGGCGAGCGCGTCGCGGCGGTCGTCGTCGGCGTTCATCGCGTCGCCGCCTGCCCGCGGCGAGATGGCGTGACAAGGCTGGCTACCAAACGATCATACCCATGCAGGCGAGGATGTAGACGGCGATCACGATCTCGCCGTTGCGCCACATGCTCCGGGCGAAGGACCAGCGGCCGCCGCCCATGGCTCTGACGTTTTGCAGCGCCGGCACGAGCGCGGGCACGTCGCGGGCCCAGCGTTCCCAGCGCTCGCCGAAGTACCGCCGGAGCTTGCGGTCCTCGTACTCGATCGCGGGCGGGTAGTAGAACCAGAAGAAGAGCCCGGCGAGGGGCAGTGCCCACCAGGTGGCGTTCGCGAGTGCCAGACCGCCAACGATCAGGATGTTGCCCGTGTACAGGGGGTGGCGTACGAGGGCGTACGGGCCGTTGATCGCAAGTTGCTCGTTCTTGACGATGAAGCCGCTCGCATAGAGCCGGGTCGCCGTGCCGACGAGTGCGAGAGGGATTCCGATCATGATCGGCAAGGTACTCGGCGCCGCGGTCAGCGCGTACAGCAGGATCAACGCGACCGCGCCGAGTTGGCGCGATATCTCATGGTATCGGAGCTCGCGGATCGAATGACTCAGCCCGCTGAGCGGCGGCAGGTCTCGCGTTCTGTGTGACATGTGCGTGTCGTTCGATGGTTTCCGATACGGGTGGTTCGCCGGCTTCCGGCAGGCGTGCATCGCGGCGCTCCGATCTGCCTGCTGCGCACGGTTCCGATGCTCGTGTTGCTCCCGGTGCCGATTTGCGCGCTTCGCGGGACGGTCACTCCTGGCCGAGCGCCGCGAACGCCTCGCGCGTCAGGTTCCTCGCGCCTGACGGTTCAACGACCAGATTATCCTCGATTCTGATGCCGCCGAAAGGCAGCAGGCGCTCAACGAGGTTGAAGTTCAGCATGCGGCGCAGCTCCGGATCGAGGCGCCGCAGCAACGATTCGATGAAGTAGAGTCCCGGCTCGATCGTGAGCGAGAAACCCGGTTCGAGCACGCGGGTCAGGCGCAAAAAGGGGTGCGGCTCCGGCGCCGGTCGAAGTTCGCCCGTCGGCGTGCTCTGGCGCCCGCCGACATCGTGCACCTGCAGTCCGAGCAGGTGGCCGAGGCCGTGCGGCAGGAAGGTGCGCGTGATGCCGCTGGCGTGGGCTTCGTCCGCACTGCGGTTGACGAGGCCGTGCTCGCTCAGGACGCCCGCGACGAGTTCGTGCGTACGCTCGTTGAGGTCCGTGAAGTCGACGCCCGCCCTAACCTCGGCGCACAAGGTCTGCTGCAGCGCTTCCATCGATTCCAGGAGTTCGGCGAAGCCCGCGTCGGGCGCGCCCCAGGTGCGCGACACGTCCGCCGCGTAGCCTTTGAAGCGCGCACCTGCATCGATGAGCAGGGAGCGCGTTTCGGCCGGCGCCGCGCGGTCGAGCCGCTGGTAGTGCAGTATCGCCGCGTGGGCGTTCATCGCGACGATGCTGGCGTAGGGGAGCTCGGATTCGCACTGGCCGGTCGCGCCGAGGTAAGTCTGATGGAGGGAATACTCCGAGGCGCCTGCACGGAACGCCGCACCGGGACCGGCCCGATTCAGCGAATACTCCGACGCATCCACGGAAAACGCCGCGCCGACGGCGAGATGTCCCGCGGCCGCGATCGAGTTCGCGCGCGCGATGCAGGCGATCTCGTAATCCGTCTTTGCCGCGCGCGAGAAATCCAGGCGGGCGAGCAGTGCCGCGTGGTCCACGAAACCGTCGCTTGCGGGGCCGCCGTCTGGCGCGCCGATCGCCGCGTAGCGTCCGCTGAGGCCCGCGAGCAGCGACCTCGCTGCAGTGCCCGATTTCGCGATTTCGATGTCGAAGTGCCCCGTCCAGAAGCCTTCCGGATCGTCCGGCGGTGCGTGCCAGAAGTCATCGTCCTGCCGATAGATCACGAGCGGCCGCCGGCCGGGGTTCACGACCAGGGCCGATCCGGGCACGTCGGTGAGGGGCAGCCACGCGGTAAACCAGGGATCCACGCGAAACGGCGCCGTCGTGTCGTCCCGAGGGTAGTACCTGGGCTCGCCCGAGAAGATCACGACGCCGTCGAGATCCGTCTCGGCCAGCGCCGTTTCGAACCGTGCCGCCATGGTGGCGACGTGGTGCGCGTAGAGTGCCGGGAAGTCCGGCTCCGCGGGAGTCATTGGGGTTTTCGAACGACCGTTCGCGTTGGTTAACCGTGCAATCTCGGGAATAATAGGCGTCCCTGTTCACATCTACCAGGCACCCCGGCCGCTGCGGCCGCGGCTTGCCAAGCCAGATTCACTTGAACCGTCCGTTCGGAAACCATTTTGCGACGCGATCTCTCGTCATGGCCGGGCGCGGCATGGTCGCGACGAGCCAGCCGCTCGCGAGCGGGATCGGGCTTGAAATCCTGCGCCGCGGCGGGACGGCGGTGGATGCCGCGATCGGTGCGAATGCGGCGCTCGGGCTCATGGAGCCGACCGGTTGCGGCATCGGCGGAGACCTTTTCGCGATCGTCTGGCATGAGTCCGAGCGCAGGCTCTTCGGGCTCAACGCCAGCGGCCGCTCGCCGCTCGGCATGGCGCGCGCGCGGCTGGACGAACTGAAGCTCGCGGAGATTCCCTCCTCGGGACCGCTGTCGGTCAGTGTGCCCGGCGCCGTGGACGGCTGGTTCGAACTGCACGAACGGTTCGGCGGACTGTCCATGCCCGAGATCCTGGAACCCGCGATCGGCTACGCGCGCGAGGGCTTTCCGGTCAGCGAGATCATCGCGGGGTATTGGGCTGCCGATGTCGAGCGGCTCGGCGCCTTTCCCGGCCTCACCGAGGTCTATGCGCCGACGGGCCGCGCGCCCGCTGCGGGCGACACGTTCAGGAACCCGCGGCTTGCTGCGGCTTATGAGCTCATCGCGGGCGACGGCCGCAAGGCTTTCTACGACGGCCCGATCGCGGCGGAGATCGCCGCGAGTGTGCAAGCCCAGGGCGGATATCTCAGCCATGATGACCTTCGTGCCCACTCCTCCGAGTGGGTCGATCCCGTCGCGACGAACTATCGCGGCTACGACGTCTGGGAACTGCCGCCGAACGGGCAGGGCATCGCCGTGCTGCAGATGCTGAACCTGCTCGAGGGCTACGATCTTGCTGCGCTCGAATGGGGCAGCGCGGAGCACCTGCACCTCCTGATCGAGGCGAAGAAGCTCGCCTTCGAGGACCGTGCGCGCCACTATGCCGACCCCGCGTTCGCCGACGTCCCCGTGGCCGCGCTGATCGGCGAGGACTATGCGGCGGAGCGCCGCCGGCTGATCCGACAGGACGCCGTCCTGACCGAGCCTTCCTGGGGCGATCCGCCTGCGCTCGAAGCCGGCGACACGGTTTATCTCGCGGCAGCCGACGCAGCGGGCAACATGGTGTCGCTGATTCAAAGCAACTATCGCGGCATGGGTTCCGGCGTCGTCGCGCGCCGCTTCGGCTTCGGGCTGCAGAATCGCGGCGAGGCGTTCAGCCTCGAACCCGACCATCCCAACGCCTACGCGCCCGGCAAGCGGCCTTTCCATACCATCATTCCGGGCTTCGTCACGCGCGACGGCGACCCGGTCATGGCGTTCGGCGTCATGGGCGCCGCGATGCAGCCGCAGGGCCAGGTCCAGGTGCTCAGCAACATCGTCGACTTCGGCATGAACGCTCAGGAAGCCGGCGACGCGCCGCGTGCCCGTCACGACGGCTCGAGCGAGCCCACGGGCGTTCGCATCAGCGGCGGCGGAACGGTGTGCCTGGAATCGGGCTTTCCCGATGCGACGGTCGCGGGCCTGGCCCGACTTGGCCACGTCATCGGCCGCGCGGATGCCGGCGAAGGCGGTTTCGGCGGCTATCAGGCGATAATGCGCGACAGCGAACGCAGGCTGTATCTCGGCGCATCGGAATCGCGCAAGGACGGCTGCGCGTTGGGTTATTGAGGACAGGATCGACGATGGAAACGGTATTGACCGGGATCACGACGACGGGCACGCCGCACATCGGCAACTATGTCGGCGCGATCCGTCCCGCGGTCGAAGCGAGCGTTCGCGACGACGCGCGCTCGTTCTTCTTTCTCGCCGACTATCACTCGCTCGTGAAAAGCACGGACCCCGATCTCGTCGCGCGCTCGACGCTCGAAATCGCGGCCGCCTGGCTCGCGGCCGGCCTCGATCCCGAGAAGGTCCTGCTCTACCGGCAGTCGGACATCCCGGAGATTCCCGAACTCGCGTGGATACTCACCTGCGTCACGGCCAAGGGCCTCATGAACAGGGCGCACGCCTACAAGGCAGCCGTTGCCGAAAACGAAGCGGGCGGCGGCAAGGACCCCGACCGCGGCATCACGATGGGGCTCTTCAGCTACCCGATCCTGATGACGGCGGACATCCTCATGTTCAACGCCCACAAGGTGCCCGTCGGGCGGGACCAGAAACAGCACGTCGAGATGGCGCGCGACATCGCGGCGCGCTTCAATCACCACTTCGGCGAGACGTTCGTGCTGCCCGAGGCGGACATCCGCGAGCAAACGGCCGTGCTGCCGGGCCTGGACGGCCGCAAGATGTCGAAGAGCTATGGCAACACGATTCCGCTGTTCCTGGCCGAGAAACAACTGCGCAAGGCGATCATGAAGATCAGGACGAACTCGCAGTTGCCCGAGGAACCGAAGGATCCCGACGACAGCACGCTGTTCGCGATCTACCGGGCTTTCGCGACGCCCGAGGAGACCGAAGCTGTACGCGCGCGCTACCGCGAGGGGATCGGCTGGGGCGAGATGAAGCAGGTGCTCTTCGAGTACATCAACGACCATCTGAGTGCGGCACGCGAAGAGCACGCCCGGCTCCTTGCCGCGCCCGACCACGTCGAACGAGTGTTGCAACAGGGCGCCGAGAAGGCGCGCGCTGCGAGCCGGCCGTTCCTCGAGGAGATTCGCCGCCGCGTCGGGCTCAGACCGCTCGGCTGAGCTGGGTGGCGCATCGTCAGGCGCGCGCGCAGCAGGCGCGAACCGGCGCGGACTGCCTCACCCCGGGACGACGGGATACCTCAGGCGACCGCCTCTGACCGCGACGCACCACGTTGCGCGCGGATCCACGCGAACGCCTCCGCCAGCGTCCGCGACTGCTCCCGGTTCATCGCCGCGACGTTCACGCGCGCCGGCGGCAGCATGTAGATGTGGAACTCGTTTTCCATGAGCAGCTGCTCGTCGGCGCTGATCGGCAGGCAGGAGAACATCCCCTGCTGGCGTTCGATGAAGCCTGCGTCGAGGCCCGGATTCGCGCGCTCGATGGTGCTGCGCAGCGCCGCGCGCAACTCGACGATGCGGGCGCGCACGGCATCGAGTTCGGCCCGCCACAGCGCCTTGAGCTCCGGAGTCGAGAGAATCTCGTGCACGATCGCCGCGCCTTGCTCGGGCGCCATGAAGTACAGTTGCCGCACCGTGTCGCGCAGCTTGCGGCGTACGGCTTCGGCGTTGCGCGCTTCGGGCGGCAGCAGGATCGACAGGAGCCCGGCCCGGTCGCGGTACACGCCGAACGACTTCGACGACGACACGGTCAGAAGCATTTCGGGCACGCTCGACGCCAGCAGCCGAACCCCGGTAACGTCCGCTTCGATACCGCGCCCGAAACCCTGGTAGGCCACATCGACAAACGGGATCGCGCCGGTCTCGACGACGATCTCGCCAACGGCCCGCCACAGGTCGAGCGTCAGGTCCTCGCCGGTCGGATTGTGGCAGCAGCCGTGCAGCAGCAGGAGATCGCCGGCGCGCATCGAACGCAGGTCCTCGAGCATGCCCGCGGCGTCGAGGCTCGCGCGCTGGCTGTCATAGTAACGGTAGCTCCGGATCTCCATGCCGGCCTGCTCGAAGAACTCGATCTGATGACCCCACACTGGCGTCGAAACCCAGACCGCGCTGTCGGGGGAAAGGCCATGAACGAGTTCCGCGGCCGCCCTGAGTGCCGCACCGGCGCCAGGCGTTTGTGCGGAAACGATCCTTCCATCCGAGAGCGCCGCATGATCTTCGCCGAGCACGAGGGCTTCGACCCGGCGGCAGTAGTCGAGGTTGCCGAGCGGCGACCGGTAGGTCTTCGAGAGATTGCGCTCGAACAACCGGCCTTCAGCCCGGCGCACGGCCTGCATGACGGGCACGTTGCCGGAATCGTCCTTGAACACACCGATGCCGAGATCGATCTTGTCGGCATGCGTGTCGTTCGCAAGCCGCACGAACATCGCTTCGATCGAGTCGTTCGGTTGGTCGATCAGCTTACTGAGCATCGGATGGTCCCCGCGACGGCCGGCTACGTCTCCTGCACCGCCACACGTTGATCCGTTCCGGGCAGGACGTCCCGCAGCGCCGCGCCCGTATGCGAACGCGGGTCGCCGGCGATGGCTTCCGGCGGTCCGACCGCGACGATCTCGCCGCCGCCTGAGCCGCCCTCCGGACCGAGGTCGATGATCCAGTCCGCCGTCTTGATCACCTCGAGGTTGTGTTCGATGACGACGACCGTATTGCCCTTGTCGCGCAGGCGGTACAGCACTTCGAGCAGTTGCGCGATGTCGTGGAAGTGCAGGCCCGTCGTCGGTTCGTCGAGGATGTAGAGCGTCGAGCCGGTGCTGCGTTTGGACAGTTCCCTCGCGAGCTTCACGCGCTGGGCTTCGCCGCCGGAGAGCGTCGTCGCGTTCTGGCCGAGCTCGATGTAGGACAGCCCGACCGCGTCGAGCGTACCGAGCTTCCTTGCGATCGCCGGGACGTTGCGGAAGAACTCGAGCCCTTCCTCGACGGTCATCCTCAGGACGTCGGAGATGTTCTTGCCCTTGTACCTGATATCCAGAGTCTCGCGGTTGTAGCGCTTCCCCTGGCAGACGTCGCACCGCACGTAGATGTCCGGCAGGAAGTGCATCTCGACCTTGATGACGCCGTCGCCCTGGCAGGACTCGCAGCGTCCGCCCTTGACGTTGAAGCTGAACCGTCCGGGTTGATAGCCGCGCGAGCGCGACTCCTGGGTCGCCGCGAAGAGATCCCGGATCGGCGTGAAGAGACCCGTGTACGTGGCCGGATTCGAGCGCGGCGTCCGGCCGATCGGGCTCTGGCTGATTTCGATCACGCGGTCGAAGTGCTCGAGGCCTTCGACTTCGTCAAATGCCGCCGGATCTTCGCCGCTTCTGTTGATTGCGCGCGCGGCGAGGCGATAGATGGTGTCGTTGATCAGCGTGCTCTTGCCCGAGCCCGAGACGCCCGTGACGCAGATCAGGAGGCCGGCCGGGATTTCGACGTCGATGGACTTGAGGTTGTTGCCGCGCGCACCGCGCACGGTCAGCACGGTCTGCTCGTCGAACTCCCGGCGTGTCGCGGGCAGGGGAATCCGGCGCCGGCCCGTCAGGTACTGTCCAGTCAGCGACGCAGGTTCCGCGCTGATCTCCTGCGGCGTGCCCTGGGCGACGATCTTGCCGCCGTGCACGCCCGCTCCCGGGCCGAGATCGACGACGTGATCGGCGGCGAGGATGGCGTCGGTGTCGTGCTCGACCACGAGCACCGTGTTGCCGAGATCGCGCAGGTTCAGCAGCGTATCGAGCAGCCGCTTGTGGTCGCGTTGATGCAGGCCGATCGACGGCTCGTCGAGGATGTACATGACGCCGACGAGGCCCGAACCGATCTGGCTTGCGAGCCGGATGCGCTGCGCCTCGCCGCCCGACAGCGTCTCGGCGCTGCGGTCGAGCGTGAGGTAGCCGAGTCCCACGTCGGCAAGGAACCTGAGCCGGTCGCGAATCTCCTTGACGATCTTACCGGCGACCTCGCCGCGCCAGCCGGCGAGCTTCAGATCGCTCAGGAACTCGTGCGCCCGGTTCACGCTCAGGGCATTGATCTGCGGCAGGGCGCGATCGTCGACGAACACGTTGCGCGCCGCTTCGTTGAGGCGCGTGCCGGTGCAGCTTCCGCAGGGCTGCACGCTCTGATACCTGCCGAGCTGCTCGCGCACGGCGCTCGACTCGGTTTCCCGGAAGCGGCGCTGCATGTTCGGCACGATGCCCTCGAAGGTGTGCCGCCACTGGTTCTCGCCGCCCTTTGCATTCACATAGCGAAATCGGATTCGCTCGCTGCCGCTGCCGTAGAGCACGATCTTGCGAATCCGTGACGGCAGCTTCTCGAACGGCGTCTCGATGTCGAAGCCGTAGTGCGCGCCGAGCGAGCTGATGACCCGGAAGAACCATGGGTTGTTGCGGTCCCAGCCGCGGATCGCGCCGCCCGCGAGCGACAGATGCGGGTGCCTGACGATTCTCTCGACGTCGAAGAACCGCCGCGCGCCGAGTCCGTCGCAGTCGGGGCACGCGCCGATCGGGTTGTTGAAGGAAAACAGGCGCGGCTCGAGTTCGGCGATGCTGTAGCCGCATTCCGGGCAGGCGAACCGGTTCGAGAACACGATCGGCTCTCTGCCGGGCTCGTCCATGAACGTGATCTGCGCGACGCCGTCGCCGACATCGAGCGCCGTCTCGAAGGACTCGGCGAGCCGCAGCGCGATGTCGGGCCGGATCCTGAGCCGATCGATCACCGCCTCGATGTCGTGCTTGACCTTCGGGTCGAGCGTCGGCGTCGCATCGAGGTCGAAGGTCGTGCCGTCGATGCGTACGCGGACGAAACCCGCGGCGCGAAGCTCTCCGAGCTTTTCAGCGTGCTCGCCTTTTCGCGACTTGACGACCGGCGCGAGGAGTGCCGTGCGCGTGCCCTCGGCCAGCGCCAACACCTGGTCGACCATCTGCGAGACGCTTTGCGCCGCCAGCGTCGAACCATGCTCGGGGCAGCGCGGGATACCGGCTCGCGCGTAAAGCAGCCGCAGGTAGTCGTGGATCTCGGTGACTGTGCCGACGGTCGAGCGCGGATTGTGCGAGGTCGACTTCTGTTCGATGGAGATTGCCGGCGAGAGCCCTTCGATATGATCGACGTCGGGCTTTTCCATCATCGACAGGAACTGCCGCGCGTAGGCCGACAGCGACTCGACGTAGCGGCGCTGCCCTTCGGCATAGAGCGTGTCGAACGCGAGCGACGACTTGCCCGAGCCGGACAGTCCCGTGAACACGATGAGCTTGTCCCGCGGCAGATCGAGGTCGATGCCCTGCAGGTTGTGCGTGCGTGCGCCGCGGATCTGGATTTGCTGCGTCGACATGGGCGGGATGAACGGGGCCGCGAGGCCAAACGAGCACTATACGATGCTCGCGAACCCCGGCGCAAAGCCGGCGCGACAGCGAATTCCTCGCCTCCGTGCCGAGTTTTTCTGCTGTCATCGGCCAAGGCAGCACGTACAATGAGCGGCTACAAATCCGGGCGACAAACCGGGTCCCATTCACACGACGGGAGTTCGAATGGCAAGGGGTATCAACAAGGTCATCCTGGTCGGCAATCTTGGCGCCGACCCGGAAACGCGCTACATGCCAAGCGGCGGCGCAGTGACGAACATACGGGTCGCGACCACGGATTCCTGGCGCGACAAGGAGAGCGGCGAACAGCAGGAACGCACCGAATGGCACAGTGTCGCCTTGTTCGGCCGCCTCGGGGAGATCGCCGGGGAATACCTCAGGAAGGGCAGGCAGGTCTATATCGAGGGCCGGCTCAGAACGCGCAAGTGGCAGGATCGTGACGGCAACGACCGCTATACGACCGAGATCATAGCCAACGAGATGCAGATGCTCGGCGGACGCGGCGACACCGGCGGAGCGCCGTCAAGACCCGCACAGGCCGCCGCGCCGGCCGCAGCCGCAGCAGCCACTACGACTGAGTCGGGCGACTTCGACGACGATATCCCGTTCTGAATTACCGTTGCGCGGCCCTGCGTGAACGCGTAACGTTGCCGTCCCGACCGTCAACGGGTCAGCGGCAGGGTTCGATCGAATTGAGCGAACGCTTCTACATCAAGACCTTCGGCTGTCAGATGAACGAGTACGACTCGGCGAAGATGGCCGACGTGCTCGCGGAGTCGCTCGGCGCAAGCGCGGCCGAGTCGCCCGACGATGCCCGGATCCTGCTGCTGAATACCTGCTCGGTGCGCGAGAAGGCGCAGGAGAAGGTGTTCTCGCTGCTCGGCAGGTGGCGCGCGCTCAAGGAGCGCCGCCCGAACACGATCATCGGCGTCGGCGGCTGCGTCGCGAGCCAGGAGGGCGAGGCGATCGTCGCGCGCGCGCCGTTCGTCGATGTCGTTTTCGGGCCGCAGACGCTGCACCGGCTGCCCGAGATGATCGGCAGCGTCCGCTCGGGCAAGCGCAGCGTCGTCGACGTGAGCTTCCCGGAGATCGAGAAGTTCGACGTCATTCCCGAGCCGAGCAGCACCTCGTGCACCGCGTTCCTGTCGGTCATGGAAGGGTGCAGCAAGTACTGCACTTTCTGCGTCGTGCCGTATACGCGCGGCGAGGAGATCAGCCGCCCGCTCGACGACGTGATCGCCGAGGCCTGGCGGCTCGCGGAGCTCGGCGTCAGCGAGATCAACCTGCTCGGCCAGAACGTCAACGCGTACCGAGGGGATGTGCATGGCGGGGGGACAGCGGATCTCGCGACTCTGATCCACTACGTCGCAGCGATCGATGGCGTCGAACGCATCCGCTTCACGACCTCGCATCCGGCGGAATTCACCGACTCGCTGGTCGAGGCCTACCGCGATGTCGACAAGCTCGCCGGCTACCTGCACCTGCCCGTGCAGAGCGGTTCGGACCGGATACTCACGGCGATGAGGCGCGGCTATACCGCAGCGGAGTATCTCGCGAAGATCGAAGCGCTGAAGCGGGCGCGGCCGGGCCTGTCGATCTCTTCGGACTTCATCGTCGGTTTTCCCGGCGAGACCGAGGCGGACTTCGAGGAGACGCTCGACCTGATCCGCGCCGTCGGTTTCGACCAGTCGTTCAGCTTCATCTTCAGCGCCCGGCCGGGCACGCCCGCCGCCGCACTCGACGATCCCGTGCCGCATGCCGCCAAGCAACGGCGCCTCGAGCGCCTGCAGGCGCTCGTCAACACACAGGCCGCCGCGATCAGCCGCGCCATGGTTGGTTCGGTCGAGCGCGTTCTCGTCGAGAAAACATCGAAGAAATCCAGTCGCGAGCTTGCGGGACGAACCGAAAACAACCGCTGGGTCAATTTCCCTGCCGATCCTCGTCTCGTGGGACAATTCGTCGACGTGGTGATCACCGAAGCCCTGCCCAACAGTCTGCGAGGCCGCATTGCGAGCGTGGCGGCGCACAAGTCCGTTGCCTGAAGCCAGCGCAGCCGAACATCTGCTCGATGTCGTGCTCGCGCCCGACGATCACGAGCGCATGGCCAACCTGTGCGGACAGTTCGACGAGCACATCCGGCAGATCGAGGACAGGCTCGGCCTGAGAATCCGCAACCGCGGCAATCGCTTCGAGCTTGCGGGCAGCGAGGCGGCGACGAACCAGGGCGCAATGGTGCTCAAGGCGCTGTTCGCCGCCACGGGCACGGAGCAACTCGATCCGGAGCGGGTACACATGACGCTCGTCGAGCACGCCCATCCGGAGACCGCGGTGCCGCGCTCCGACGATTACGTATTGCACGCCCGGCGCCGCGATGTCCGCGCCCGGGGACCCAACCAGATCGCCTACGTCAGGGCGCTGCGCGAGCGCGATCTGACGTTCGGGATCGGTCCGGCCGGAACCGGCAAGACCTACCTCGCCGTGGCTGCCGCAGTGGAGGCGCTTGGCGCGGACGCCGTCCGACGGATCGTGCTCGTGCGACCGGCTGTCGAGGCGGGCGAGCGGCTCGGCTTCCTGCCCGGCGACATGGCGCAGAAAGTCGATCCCTATCTTCGGCCGATGTACGATGCGCTCTACGAAATGATGGGCTTCGACCGGGTCGGCAAGCTCATCGATCGCCATGTGATCGAAGTCGCACCGCTGGCGTTCATGCGCGGGCGCACGCTCAACGAGGCGTTCGTCATTCTCGACGAAGCGCAGAACACGACGCCGGAGCAGATGAAGATGTTCCTGACGCGAATCGGCTTCGGTTCGCGCGCCGTCGTGACCGGAGACGTTACGCAGACGGACCTCCCGCCGGGCAGGTTGTCGGGACTCAATCACGCGAGCCGCGTGCTCGGCAGCATCGCGGGCGTGGCTTTCGTGCACTTCGGTCCGAAGGACGTCGTGCGCCACCCGCTCGTGCAGCGCATCGTTGCGGCCTACGCCGATGACGATGCGAAGCGGCGCGACGGGGAGCCGCAATGATGGGCGAGTGCCTGTCCATCGTGATCCAGGACGCCTGCCCGTCGCAATCCAGGCCGTCGGCGGACGACCTGCGCACCTGGGTCGGTTCAGCGCTTGACCCCGACGTCGTCGGCGAACTGACGTTGCGGATCGTGTCCGAAGCCGAGTCCGCGGAACTCAATTCGCGTTACAGGGGCGCGACGGGGCCGACCAACGTGCTCGCCTTCCCGGCTCAGCCCGATTTGCCCACCGCAGGGGATGAGCTGCCGCCGCTCGGCGACCTCGTCATCTGCGCGCCGGTCGTTGCGCGCGAAGCGGCGAGCCAGGGCAAGCCGCCCGAAGCTCACTGGGCGCACATCGTCATCCACGGTGTCCTGCACCTGGTCGGCTACGACCATGACTCCGAACCGCAGGCCGAGCGCATGGAAGACCGGGAGCGCGTGCTGCTCGGCGGTTTTGGAGTGCCCGATCCCTATCGTCAGCGCCCGTGAGCCGCTTTGCGTTCAGCAGCGGGCGCCGTCCCGGCGCCGCTGAGCCCGGTGTCGTCGGCGGAGCTGCCGCGACGCTCGACTAGTTGCAACGGCCGATTCCCCGCTGCAAGATACGATCATCCTCATGCCCGACGAACCTCCCTCCAGTCCCCAGCAGACGAGCCGCCAAGGGTGGTGGGCGCGCCTGTTCCGTGGGCGCGGCAGCGAAGCCGCGGACAGACGCGAAATCATCGATTTTCTGACGGAGTGCCGAACCCGCAACCGGCTCGCCGGGGACGAGTTCGCGATGCTGCAGGGCGTGCTCGACGTCTCCAAGACGCATGTGCGCGAGATCATGGTGCCGCGCTCGCACATGGTCGTCCTGCCGCAGGACGAGAGCCTCGATACGCTGCTTCGGATCATCATCGATTCCGGTCACTCGCGTTTTCCGGTGATCGGCGAGGACCGCGACGAGGTCGTCGGCATCCTGCTCGCGAAGGACCTGCTCAGGCATGTCGGCGACTCCAACCGGGATTTCGAGATTCAGGAACTCCTGCGGCCCGCCATCTACATCCCGGAGAGCAAGCGCCTGAATACGCTCCTTGCCGAGTTCAAGGCGAGCCACAACCATATCGCGATCGTCGTGGACGAATACGGCGGCGTGGCGGGGCTCGCGACGATCGAAGATGTCCTCGAACAGATCGTCGGCGATATCGACGATGAGCATGACCCCGAGGAAGCCGAGCAAATCCAGCCCCAGGACGGCGGCGGCCATGTCGTGCGCGCCGTGACGCGCATAGAGGATTTCAACGAATACTTCCGAGTCGAACTCCGCGACGAGGAGTACGAGACGGTTGGCGGCCTGGTCATGCACCAGCTTGGACGGCTGCCGCGGCGCGGCGAGCATCTCGAGTACGGCGGTTTCCGCTTCCGGATATTGCGCGGCGACCGGCGCCGAATCGACAGCATCGAGGTCATGCGGCTCGATTCGCCGAGCGGGCTCGGGACGTCTTGACATATCGTCCGCGGGAGTTCGTGGTGCTGACCGCTCCCGGCATCCGCTTCCTCGCAAGCATCGCGGCGGGCGCGGCGCTGCCGCTCGCCTTCGCGCCGTTCGGCCAGTTCTGGGTCGCGCCGCTGTCCTACGCCGGACTGCTGTTCCTGTGGGGCGGCGCCTCGCCGCGCGGGGCGTTCGCGCTCGGCTTCGCTTACGGTGCGGCAAGCTTCCTCGCAGGGACCTACTGGACCTACATCAGCGTCCACGAATTCGGGCAGGCCCCGATGGCTCTCGCCATTGCTCTGACGGGCGGCCTCGTGGTGGTGCTCGCGCTCTTCGTCGCCGCTGCGGGCTGGGCGGCGGCGCGCTGGTTTCGGACGACCGGTCCGGTCGCCTGGTTCGGCGTATTGCCGGCGCTCTTCGTCCTCACGGAATGGTTGCGCGGGTGGACATTCACGGGCTTCGGCTGGCTCTCGGCCGGTTACAGCCAGACTGACTCCTGGCTCATGGGCCTGGCCCCGGTCGTCGGCGTGAACGGCATGAGCTGGGCCGTCATGCTCAGCGCCGGCGCTCTTGTCGCCCTGGTTGCGGGAAGCTCGCGAACACGCGCGCGAGCGCTCGTGGCGTTGATCGTGCTCTGGGGCGGCGCGTGGGCGATTGCCGACCTGCGCTGGACGGCGCCGACCGGCCGCGTCATCAGCGTCGCGCTCGTCCAGGGCGCGGTCCCGCAGGATCTGAAGTGGCTTCCGCAACAATTGCGCCCGACGCTCGAGCTCTACCGCCGGCTCACGCTCGAGAGCGGCCGCCGCGAACTTGTCGTCTGGCCCGAGGCCGCGATTCCCGCACTTCACGAGCAGGTGTCGGTCGAACTCGACCAGATCAGGGGCGAGGTCGAGCAACTCGGCGCGGCCGTCATGTTCGGCATCCTGAGGCGCGACCCGGCGACGGATACGTTCCAGAACACGCTCATGACGCTGACGGATCCGCCGTCGGTCTACGTCAAGCGGCATCTCGTGCCGTTCGGCGAGTACTTTCCCGTGCCGGGCTTCGTGCGCAACTGGATGCGCCTGATGAGCCTGCCCTACGTCGATGCCGAGCCGGGCGACGCGATGCAGCCGCCGCTCGAGCTGGTTGGCGAGAAGATCGGCGTCACGATCTGCTACGAAGACGTGTTCGGAGCGGAGCAGCTGCACTACCTGCCCGAGGCTACGTTGCTCGTCAACGTCAGCAACGACGCCTGGTTCGGCGACTCGATCGCGCCGCATCAGCATCTGCAGATCGCGCGGCTCAGGGCCGCCGAGGCGGGACGCTATCTGCTGCGGTCGACGAACACGGGCATCACGGCGATCATCGATCCGCGCGGCCGGGTCGCAGACCGGCTGCCCCAGTTCGAACCCGGCGTGCTCGCCGATGCCGTGCAGCCCTTCACGGGCGCGACGCCGTACGCGCGCTGGGGCAACTGGCCAGTGGTGCTCGGTGCGGTACTGGTATTGCTCGGTACCCTGGCCTGGGGCATCCGCGTCAGTGCAAGTTCAAAACCGTCGTCCTCGCGACCTGGCGATTGAGGCGGACATCGAGCCGGATCCGGGAATGTCGGGGTAAGTCCTGAGCACGCGTGGTTCCGGAAGACAGGCGCGACATCGCGCTGTGACGTCGTGCGGAACCGGCAGCCGGTTCAGTTGGCGACGACGAAATTGACGATCCGCCCGGGCACGTAGATTTCGCGCCTGATCGCCTTGCCCTGGAGATGGCGACGGACGTTCTGCGCGTCGCGGGCCAGTTCCAGTACGCGGTCCTTGCCGGCATCGGCGGGAATCTCGACGTTGCCGCGCGCCTTGCCATTGACCTGTATGGCGATCGTGAGCGTGTCTTCAACGAGCAGTTCCGGGTCGGCTTGCGGCCAGGGCTGATACGCCAGCGTCTCCTCGTGGCCGAGCCGCTGCCAGAGTTCCTCGGCGATGTGCGGGGCGAGCGGCGCGAGCAGCAGCACCAGTTGTTCGGCAATCTCATGCGGCACCGTCTGCCACTTGTTCGCGGCGTTGGTGAATTCCATGAGTGCGGCGATCGCGGTGTTCAGGCGCAGCGCTTCGATGTCGTCGGTGACCTTGGCGATCGTCCGGTGCATGAGCCGCGCCTGTTCGGTCGACGGTTCGGCGCCGGTGACCGTGGCCTTGAGGCCATCGCCGCTCGTATCGACGAGCAGCCGCCAGACCCGGTTCAGAAAGCGGTAGGGACCCTCGACACCGCTCGTACGCCACGGCTTGGCCTGCTCGAGCGGTCCGAGGAACATCTCGAAGAGCCGGAACGCGTCAGCGCCGAAGCGTTCGATGATCCCATCGGGATTGACGACGTTGCCGCGGCTCTTGCTCATCTTGTAGGCGCGCGCATCGACGGCGATCGACGGGTCTTCGGCGAGCACGAAGTGATCGCCCGCCTTGACGACATCGTCTTCGGTCAGGCGTTCGCTCGTCAGATTGGCGCCGGTGCCGGTGTCCCGGCCGCCGCGCACCCGGTCGGCCGAGACCGCTTCGCCCGCGTCGTTGACGTACTTCGTGTATTCGAGCTCGCCGAGGATCGTACCCTGGTGCACGAGCTTCGTGAACGGTTCCGGCGTCGACACGAAGCCCGCGTCGTACAGGACCTTGTGCCAGAAGCGCGCGTAGAGCAGGTGCAGCACGGCGTGTTCCTGGCCGCCGACGTAAAGATCCACCGGCATCCAGTAGCTTTCGAGTTCCGGATCCACGAGGTGCTCGGGGTTGTCGGGATCGATGTAGCGAAGGTAGTACCAGCACGACCCTGCCCACTGCGGCATGACGTTCGTCTCGCGCCGTGCGGGCCTGCCGTCGACGGGGCTCTCGGTATCGAGCCAGTCCGCGGCCGCGGCCAGCGGTCCCTCGATCGAACCGCTTGGCTTGAAGCTCTCCAGTTCCGGCAAAGTCAGGGGCAGTGCGTCGTCGGGCAGAACTTCCGGCTCGTCGTCGACAAAGACGATCGGAAACGGTTCGCCCCAGTAGCGCTGCCTCGAGAAGAGCCAGTCGCGCAGCTTGTAATTCGTGTGGCGCCGGCCATTCCCTTCGGCCTCGAGCCAGTCGATCATGCGCTCCTTCGCGGCTTCGACATTGAGGCCGTTGAGGAATCCACTGTTGATCGTGACGCCGTCACCGAGCCAGGCATCCCCGTCGAAGTCGGGCGGCGGCTCGACGGTGCGGACGATCGGCAGCCCGAACTGGCTTGCGAACTCCCAGTCGCGGTTGTCCTGAGCCGGCACGGCCATGATCGCTCCGGTGCCGTAGCTTGCGAGCACGTAGTCCGCGACCCAGATCGGTATCCGTTCGCCGCTTCCCGGGTTGATCGCGTACGCGCCCGTGAAAACTCCGGTTTTCTCCTTCTGTAGCTGCGTGCGTTCCAGTTCGCTGCGGCTCGCGGCCTGGTCCCGGTAGCGACTGACCGCGTCTCGATGGTCGTCGGTCGTCAGTTCGTCGACGAGCTCGTGCTCGGGCGCGAGCACCATGTAGGTCGCCCCGAACAGCGTATCCTGCCTCGTCGTGAACACCCGGATTTCCGTGCCGGGGGCGTCGGCGACCGCAAAGACGATCTCGGCTCCGTCGCTGCGGCCGATCCAGTTGCGCTGCATCTCCTTCGTGCTGTCGGGCCAGTCGAGATCGTCGAGACCGGCGAGCAGCGCGTCTGCGTACTCCGTGATCCTGAGCACCCACTGCCGCAGCGGCCGGCGCACGCACTCGAATCCGCCAATGTCGGACTTGCCGTCGATGACCTCCTCGTTGGCAAGCGTCGTGCCGAGTTCCGGGCACCACCAGACGGGCTGTTCGTCGCGGTAGGCGAGTCCCCTTTCGAACAGTTGCTTGAAGATCCACTGCGTCCAGCGGTAATAGGCGGGGTCCGTGGTATCGACCTCGCGAGCCCAGTCGTAGGAAAAGCCGAGCGCCTTGAGCTGGTCGCGGAAGCGCGCGACGTTTCTTTCGGTGGCAACCCGCGGGTGGATCCCGGTCCTGATCGCATACTGCTCGGTCGGCAGGCCGAAGGCGTCCCAGCCGATCGGGTGCAGCACATTGAAGCCGCGCATGCGCTTGTAGCGTGCGACGATGTCCGAGGCCGTGTAGCCCTCGGGGTGACCGACGTGCAGGCCCTTTCCGCTCGGATAGGGAAACATGTCGAGGATGTAGTACTTCGGGCGCGAGGTATCGGGCCGGACGGGCGTGCGGAACGTCCCGTTCCGTTCCCAGTAGTCCTGCCACTTGGCTTCGAGCTCCCTGAATGGGTAGCCTGCCATACGTCACCCTTGTCGGCCCGCGCGAGCGCCGGCTTGTCAAACTCGGGCGAATGCTCAATGCTTGGCGAGGGTGTTGTCAACGGTTCCGGGTTGGAGGACGGCGATGGATCGATCGGTTGACGGATGCCGTTTCGCGGCCGGAAAGCGCCTCGCAATGTTGCTCGCGCTTGGCTTCGCCGCGGCCGCAGCCGCCGGCTGCGGCTTCCAGCTCGAAGGTTCCGGAGCGTTGCCGTCGGCCATGGCGCAGACCTATGTCGATGCCGTGCGGCCGGGATCGGAGTTCCTCGGCAGTCTGCGGGAAGTGCTGCGCCGGCGCGGGCTCGAGGTCGTGCGCGATCCGGCACAGGCGACGGCGACACTCGAAATCACCGAGGACAGCAGCGGTCAGCGGGTGCTGTCGGTGTCGGCCAGGAACATACCGCGCGAGTACGAGATCTTCTATGCGGTCACGTTCACGCTGCGGGTCGGCTCCGAAGCGCTCCTTGAATCCGAATCGCTCGTGATGACGCGCGGCTACACCTACGACGAGACCCAGGTGCTCGGCAAGAGCCGGGAGGAGGACACGCTGCGCGAAGCCCTGGCCGACGACCTCGCGCTACAGGTCCTACGCCGCATCCAGGCGCTCAGCGCGCAGGCGTCGCTGTAGTGCCCCGCCCTGGTCCGGGGCAGCGCGGCCACGAAGTTTCGACTCCCGGTCCGGAAGTTCTGACGACAGATGCCGGAGTGCGCACATAGATGCCGTTGACCGAGGTCCAGGTTCACGGCGCCGCGGTCTGGACAGTGATCGCGCTCGCCATCGTCACCTTCGTCTACCTGATGCGCATCACCGCGCCTTACGGCCGCCACTACACCGGCAGCGGGTGGGGGCCGCACATCGACAACAGGCTCGGCTGGGTCGTCATGGAGTTGCCGACAACGGCGGTGTTCGCGGCGATCTATTTCGCCGGCGACGCGGCCTGGAATGCGGTGCCGCTCGTGTTCCTTTTCATGTGGCAAGGCCACTACCTGCACCGGACGTTCGTCTATCCGTTTCGAACGCGGACCGCCGGCCGCAGGATTCCACTCATGGTCGTGGGCACGGGGGTCGTCTTCAATTCGCTCAATGCCTACGTGAATGCCCGGTTCATCTCGAGCATCGGCGAATACGGCGTCGAATGGCTGGCCGATCCCCGTTTTCTGATCGGCGCCGCGATCTTCCTTTCGGGAATGGCGCTGAATGTCCACTCCGACAACATTCTGTTGAGGCTCAGAAGGGCGAACGACAGCGGGTATTCCTTACCGGAAGGGGGCGCGTTCCGGTACGTGTCCTGTCCGAACTACCTCGGTGAAATCATCGAGTGGGCCGGCTGGGCGGTAGCCACCTGGTCGCCGGCCGGGTTCGCCTTCTTCCTCTATACCGCCGCCAACCTCGCGCCCAGGGCGCGCAGCAACCATGCGTGGTACCGCGAGCGCTTCACCGACTACCCTCGCCAGCGCAGGGCGCTTGTACCGGGAGTCTTTTGAGCGGCCCCGGCTGAAGTGCAGGCCTCAGACCTGCGTCGGATTCGGCGCGTCGCCGTAGACCTCTTCGGGATCGAAGACTTTCTCGGTATCCGTGAACTCGAGGGTCACCGCCCGGCCATCGGACCCGGGTAGCGGAACGCGGCGATAGAAGCATGAGCGATATCCGACGTGGCAGCTCGCGCCGCCGGCGACGTCGACCCTGAGCCAGACACAGTCCTGGTCGTCGTCGATCAACAGTTCCCGGACCTTCTGGACCAGGCCGCTCGTGGCGCCCTTGTGCCAGAGCACCTGCCGGCTGCGGCTGAAGTAGTGGGCTTCGCCCGTCTGGATCGTCCGTTCGAGCGCTTCGTCGTTCATGTAGCCGAGCATGAGCACTTCGCCCGAGTCGAAATCGGTCGTTACGGCCGGTATCAGGCCGTCCGCGTCGAACCTTGGTGCGAGTTCGGTGCCTTCCTCGACTTGCTCGACGCTGACGCGCGCGCGGTATCTGCTCGACATTGGCGTTCAGTCCGTAGCTGCCTGCAGCCTGCGATTATAGGCCAGCAGCCCGTGGCAGAACCCCGCGTTGCACTGGGACCGGAGCTTCTGCCACAGGCTGCCCGACCCCGCAAGCGCTCAGGGTCGGTTACGACACTTGATATCATTGGCGGCGCCGCAAATCCCGCGGCCGGTTTCATGTCATGGCGCTTCACCTCTACAACACGTTGAGCCGTGCGCGCGAGCGGTTTGTGCCCGCGGATCCGTCGCGCGTCACGATGTACGTCTGCGGACCGACGGTCTACAACTTCTCGCACATCGGCAATGCGCGCCCGTACGTGGTGTTCGACGTGCTCGCGCGCCTGCTGCGGCGTTCGTATCGGCTCGTCTACGCGCGAAACTTCACCGACGTCGACGACAAGATCAACGCGGCTGCGCGTGCGGAGGGGATCGGGATCGGGGAGCTGACCGGGCGCTATATCGGTGCGTTTCACGAGGACATGCAAGCGCTCGGCGTGCTCGAACCCGACGTCGAGCCGCGCGTCACGGCGCACATTCCCGAGATCATCGCTTTCATCGAGCGACTCATCGAGTCCGGGCACGCCTATGAGGCCGAGTCCCACGTGCTCTTCAGCGTGGCGTCGTACGCGCACTACGGTGAGCTGTCGCGCCGCAGCCGTGACGACATGATCGCCGGTGCACGAGTGGAAATCGCGCCGCACAAGCGCGATGCGGCCGACTTCGTGCTGTGGAAGCCTTCGGACGCCGACGTCGTCGGTTGGGACAGCCCGTGGGGGCGTGGCCGGCCCGGCTGGCACATCGAGTGCTCGGCGATGGTCGCGGCGCATCTCGGCACGACGATCGACATTCACGGCGGCGGGCAGGATCTGGTTTTTCCGCATCACGAAAACGAGTCCGCGCAGAGCCGCTGCGCGCACGGCGGCGAAGCGTTCTGCCGCTACTGGCTGCACAACGGGCTCGTGCGCGCCGACAGCGAGAAGATGTCGAAGTCGGTCGGCAACATACGGCTGGTTCGCGAGTTGCTCGAGGAGTGGCCGGGCGAGGTCGTGCGCCTGGCGCTGCTGACTGCGCACTACCGCCAACCGCTGGACTGGTCGCAGCAACTCGCCGTCGAGGCGCGGCAGAAGCTCGACCGGATGTACGGTGCGCTGCGCGACGCGGGTGTCGGGGGTCCCGCGAGCGGTGTGGACGAAGATCCGCCGTCCGCCGTGCTCGCGGCGCTGGAGGCGGACCTCAACACGCCGCAAGCGCTCGCGGAACTCTTCGAGTTCGTCCGCACGGCGAACCGCAGCAGCGATGCCGGCGAACGGTTCGCCGCCGCACGGGCGTTGCGCGCCGGAGCGAGCCTGCTGGGTCTGCTGCAGCGCGATCCTTCCGAGTGGTTCGCCGGCGACGGGGCGAAGGACGGTGAACTGTCCGACGCCGACATTGATGCGCTGATCGAACAGCGCGAGGCGCTGCGCCGGGAACGAAAGTTCACCGAAGCCGATGCGATACGCGACAGGCTGGCAGACCTCGGAATCGTGCTTGAGGATGTCGCGGGCGGCACACGCTGGCGCCGCGCGCGGTGACAGCCGTATGACCGAACCGTTGAAGCGCATCTCGAACGGCGTCGGCCGCGGGATGATCGGGCTGATCCGCATTTACCGCTTCCTGCTCTCGCCCTGGTTCGGATGGCATTGCCGCCACGTTCCGACCTGCTCCGCCTACGCCGTGGAGGCGATCGAACGCTTCGGCCCGTTGCGCGGCGCCTGGCTCACCGCCGCGCGTCTCGCGCGGTGTCAGCCCTGGGGGACATCCGGTTACGACCCGGTACCGGAGATTCGGGGCACAGTCCGCAGAAATTGACCCTGCGGCTGTCGCGAAGGACTGCTAGACTCGGCATTGAATCGATCCACGGAGGCCCGCGGGTGGCCATTGACCCGGCGCTGCTCGACATCATCTGTTGTCCTGTGACCCACCAACCGCTTGCAACGCTTGCGGCGAGCGAATTGACGCGGCTGAATCGGCTCATTGAGCAGCAGCAGATCAGGAACGGCGACGGGGAAGTCGTGGAAACAATGCTCGACCAGGCGCTCGTGACGCGCGACGGCCGCCTGGCCTATCCGGTCCGCGACGGCATTCCCGTACTGCTCGCCGAGCAGGGTATCGCGCTCGTCCAGATCGAAAACGCCGAGGGTCGCAGTTGAAGCTGCCGCTCCGCCGACTCCCGTCGCATCTGCAGGGCCAACTGGCCGGGTTCTACCTCGTCGGCGGAACTGAGCCGCTGCTCGTCGGTGAAGCCCTCGAGAAGATTCGCGACGCTGCACGAGCCTCGGGCTTCGAGGAGCGGGAACTGCACACGGTCGGCGCACAGTTTCCCTGGGCGGAACTCGAAGCCGGTTCCAACAATCTTTCGCTGTTCGGGACTCGGCGCATCCTCGAAATCAGGTTGCCGTCGCCGAGTCCGGGAAATCAGGGCGCGCGCGTGCTGCGCGCGCTGGCCGAGCGACAGACCCCGGACTGCCTCGTCGTTGTCGCGGTCACCGGCAGGCCCGATGCCCGAACCGCCTGGGTCAAGGCGGTGGACGCGAGCGGCGTGATCGTGGAGGTCTGGCCGGTCGACCGTCAGGAATTGCCGCGCTGGATCGGCGAGCGCTCTGCCGCGCTCGGACTGCGGCTCACGGCGGGCGCGGCGGCGCTCCTGGCCGACCGCGTCGAGGGCAACCTGCTCGCGGCCGACCAGGAACTCAAGAAACTCGCGCTGACGATCAGCGACGGCCGTGTGGACGAGGACACGATATTCGAAGCGGTTGCGAACAGCGCCCGATTCGACGTGTTTCGTCTGGGCGACGCCGTTACGGACGGCGACGCGGCCCGCGCCGTGACCGTGCTCGACGGCTTGCGTGCGGAAGGCGTGGATCCGGTTCGTGTATGCTGGGTGCTGAGCCGTGAGATCGGGCGGTTGACCAGACTGAAGAGCGCCGTTCAACAGGGTGAAAACATCGATCGCGCCTTGCAGCGTCACGGCGTCTGGCGCCGCCGGATGCCGGCGGTCAAACGTGCGCTCGGCCGTTTCGACGGCCACCGTCTCAAGGATTTGCTGGCCCGCGCGGCCCGCACCGACAACACGGTCAAGGGACGCGCTGCCGGCGATCCCTGGGTCGCGGTGACCGCGCTCGTGCTCGCGGCCGTCGATCCCGGGTCGCAGGCGCCGCGGGTTACGCGTTGACCGCGAACAGATGAGGTCGGTCGGGGTCTTCGGCGGGATGTTCGATCCGATCCACTACGGACATCTGCGCACCGCCTACGAATTGCAGAGAAAGCTTTCGCTCGACGAAGTACGCTTCCTGCCGTGCGCCAATCCGCCGCACCGCAGCGCCGCAAGCGTCGATGCCGCTTTGCGCACAAGAATGGTTGCTGCGGCGATCCAGGGCCAGTCGGGCTTCGTCGTCGACGACCGCGAGTCGAAACGCAGCGGTCCCTCCTACACCGTCGATACGCTCGAGGAACTGCAAACCGACTTTCCGGATGCGTCCCTGTGCCTGATCCTCGGCATGGACGTCTTCCTCGGACTGCCGCAATGGCACGAGTGGCGCAGGCTGCTCGACCTTGCGCACATCGTCGCAGTCGAAAGGCCGGGTTGGTGCGCCCCCGAGGCGGGCGTGCTCAGCGGCCTCGTTGAGCGGCATGCGACTGCCGACCTCGGCGATCTGCGGCGGGAACGGCACGGCCGCATATTTCTCGCCGATGTCACACAGCTCGAGATCTCCTCCACCGGGCTTCGAAGCGCGATCCGCGCGGGACTTGAGCCGCGCTACCTCGTGCCCGACGCCGCACTGAAAGTCATAACCGAGACGGGGTGCTATGCCACGCACTGACAAGACCAGGACTGCGACCAGGACAGGGACGAAGACCGGGTCCCGACCCGGGACCGGAACCACGAGCGCGGCCGCCGCCGACATTTCAGCGCTCGTCGTGGGCGTGCTCGAGGACCTGAAAGCCGAGCGGATCGTGCAGCTCGACGTCGCCCATCTGACCTCGATCACCGATGTCATGATCATTGCGAGCGGCCGGTCCGACCGGCATGTCCGCGCGATTTCCGAAGCGCTGCTCGAGAAGTGCAAGGCATCCGGCTACGCGCGTCTCGGCGTCGAGGGGCTCAAGGGCGGCGAGTGGGTCCTCGTCGATCTTGCGGATGTCGTCGTACACGTCATGTTGCCGGCCACGCGCGATTTCTACGACATCGAGAAGCTCTGGGACTTCGCCAGTCCCGGCGATGAAGCGGGCGGACGCTGACGACGGGAGCCTGCACGCCAGCAGTTCACGGCTGCAGAATTCGGTCTCATCCGCCCCTGGAGCGATAGATTCCGTCAGATATGGCTCGATACTCTCCTCCGTCATGCGCCTGATGCTGCTCGCCGCTTCGAACCGTCAGCCCGCCTGGGTCAGCGAGGGGTTCAACTCGTACGCGAAGCGGCTGCGCGGCAGCTTGCGCCTCGAAATCGAAGAGATCCCGCTTGCCCGGCGCCCGTCGACGGCGGCCGCACGCCGCGCCGTCGAAACCGAAGGGGCGCGGATGCTTGCATCGATTCCGGACGCTGCGCATGTTGTCGCGCTGACCGAGGCCGGCACGATGTGGAGCACACGCGAACTCGCGGCGAGACTGCGCGACTGGATCGCCGCGGGCCGGACGGTGTGCCTGCTGATCGGCGGCCCTGACGGTCTTTCGGAATCGTGCCTCGCACGGGCCGATGAAAGCTGGTCGCTGTCGCGGCTCACGCTCCCGCACGGGCTCGCGCGAATCGCCGTCGCCGAGGCCCTGTACCGCGCCTGGAGCGTGCTCGAACGCCACCCTTACCACAGGGAATGACAGCAGTCCGTGGCAGGCCTTATATTCGGTTGAATGAGTGGGGATTTCGTCTACCTGGCATCGGCGTCGCCGCGGCGACGCGAACTGCTGCAACAGATCGGTGTCGCGTATGAGCTTCGGCCGGTCGAGATCGACGAAGGCAGGCTTGCGAAGGAGACTGCGACGGACTACGTGCGGCGCGTGGCCGTCGCCAAGGCGGGGGAATGCTGGAACGGACTTGGCCGTGGCGGCGTGGAGCATCCGGTACTGGCCGCCGACACCGCGGTTGTGCTCGGCGGCGAAGTGTTCGGCAAGCCGGCGGATCGGTCGCAGGCGCTCGACATGCTCGAAGCGCTCTCCGGGCGCAGGCATTCCGTCGCGACCGGCCTTGCAGTACGTTGCGGTGAGGACATCGAGACTGCGGTGTCGGTGAGCGAAGTGACCTTTCGAGCCACCACGGCGCGAGAGCGCGACGCCTACCTTGCAACGGATGAACCGCTGGACAAGGCTGGCGGCTACGCGATACAGGGTTTCGGCGCCGTGTTCATCGAAGACCTGCGCGGCAGCTATTCGGCCGTGATGGGATTGCCGGTTTACGAAACCGCGATGCTGTTGCGGCGCTTCGGGATACCGCGCTGGCTCAACCCTGCGAGACGCGGGGCATGAAGCAGGAGATCCTCATCAACGTGGCGCCCCGCGAGGTGCGTGCGGCCGTCGTCGAGAACGGCGTGCTGCAGGACGTCCTGATCGAGCGCGCGAGCAGGCGCGGACTGATCGGCAACATCTACAAGGGGCGCGTCACGCGCGTGTTGCCGGGCATGCAGGCGGCGTTCGTCGACGCGGGCCTCGACCGAACGGCATTCCTGCACGCATCGAACATCGCCCGCGAGGCTCAGCAGGACTCGCCGGACGGCGAGGCGGTGCCGGAGATCACCGATTGCGTGTCCGTGGGCAGCGAGTTGATCGTGCAAGTGCTCAAGGAGCCGCTCGGCAGCAAGGGTGCGCGGCTGACCACGCACACGAGCATCCCCTCGCGGTTCCTCGTCATGATGCCCACGGGCAGGGGCGTAGGCGTTTCGGTGCGGATCGCCGACGACGACGAACGGGAACGGTTGCGGGCGGCGGTGGAGTGCGCCGCACCGGCCGATGCGACGGGCGGCTACATCGTGCGCACGGCCGCGGTCGGCGCAAGCGATGAGGCGCTGCGCGCCGACATGGCCTTTCTCCATGAACAGTGGGGTTCCGTAGAGGCAGCGGCGAGCCGCGCCACAGCCGGCGATGCGGTCTACGAAGACCTGCCGCTGCCGTTGCGCGTGCTGCGCGATCTCGCGGGTCCGGCAACCGAGGTCATACGCGTCGATTCCGAAGCGGCATTCGCGCGGATGTGCGAATACGCGGAACGCTTCGTTGCGCCGCCCGCGCCGAGGATCGAACCCTACACGCGGGCGAGCCCGATCTTCGATCTGTACAGCGTCGAGGACGAGATCGGGCGCGCGCTGCGGCGCAAGGTCCCGCTGAAGTCCGGCGGTCACGTGGTTTTCGACCAGACCGAGGCGATGACGACGATCGACGTCAACACGGGCGCGTACGTCGGCCACAGGAACCTCGAGGAGACGGTCTTCCGAACGAACCTCGAAGCCGCGGTCGTCATCGCGCGCCAGCTCAGACTGCGCAACCTCGGCGGAATCATCATCATCGATTTCATCGACATGGCGGTCGAGGAGCACCGCGACGAGGTGCTCGCGACGCTGTCGGCGAGGCTCGGGGGCGATCCCGCCAAAACCCATATAATGAACGTATCTCCTCTGGGTCTTGTCGAAATGACCCGTGAGCGGAATCGGGAGAGCCTCGCGCACGTGCTGTGCCGGGCTTGCCCGAGCTGCAGCGGGCGAGGGTACGTCAAGACGGCAGAAACCGTGTGCTACGAGATTTTTCGGGAGATCATGCGCCAGCACCGCCAGCACGAGGCTCGGGAGCTGCTGGTGCTCGCGCGGCCGGAGATCGTCGAGCACCTCCTCGACGAAGAGTCCGCGAGTGTTGCGGAACTCGAGGACGCGACTTCAACGCCCATCCGATTGCAGAGCGAAGGGGCGTACGCGCCCGACCAGTTCGATGTCGTGGCGATGTGAGTCCGGAGAACCATGGCGAATCGCAACAGTAGACTGATCAAGGGCGTCCTTGCGGGCGCCGCGGCGGTCGTTGCAGCGATCCTTCTGGGTCTCGGCACGCTGTACGTGATGATGTCCCGCCTGCCGAGCCAGCAGGCGGAGCTGCAGGACTGGGTTGCGGCCGAACTCGGGCTGAGTTTCAGTTTCGATCGGCTCGACTCCCGCTTCGGGGCGAACGGCCCGGAGATCACGTTCTACGAGGCGAGCGTGGCGGCTGCCGACCAGGCCGTTCCCTTTCTCTACGCTCGCGAGGCTGCCGTCTCGCTGGATCCCTGGAAATTGCTGCTCGAGCGCGAGCCTACCGTGAGTGCGCTGGTCATCGACGGTACGCGCGTGGCCGTTACGCGTACGGCGGCCGGCGAGTTTCGCTTCGAAGGCGGGCCCGAGGGATCGAGCGACGGTACCGACCTGACGAGCGCGATACCGCTCGAAGTGGAACTGCGCGTGCGCGACAGCCAGGTGCAGTACTTCGACGAAGTCAGCGAGGAATCCTGGCAGTTCGACGAAGTCGCCGTGAGCCTGACGAGGGAGCGGGACCGAATCGCGGTCGAGATCGGCGCCCGGCCGCCGGAAGGTCTCGCCCAGCGGATCGATCTCGCGCTCGACGGGGATATGGTCGAGCCTGATGCGCAACCGGGCCGCTGGCAACTCTACGGCAATCTGCTCGAGGTGGAACTCGCGGCACTGATGCGCCTGGTTCCCGGCATTGCGAACTTCCGCGCGTCGGGCAACGGCAATGTCGAGGCCCGGATCGACTGGTCCGAAGGCCGCATCGTGAGCGGAACAGCGACTGCCGCACTCGACAATGTCGCCTTGCCGGGCGCGTCGGTGGAGGCGTCCTACGAGCGGCTGGCCTTGCAGTTGGACTGGAACCAGGTCGCGGATCGAAGCTGGCAGTTCATCGCAAGCGACATTGAACTGAATCGAAACCAGCGCGGCTGGCCGGGCGGAGGCCGGGTTACGCTGCAGCTCAACAATGGCATTGACGGGATCGCCCAACTGGCCCTGCGCGGAGATTTCCTGCGCCTCGACGACATCACGCCGATCGTCTCGTCCCTGCCCCGTTCGGAACCCGTGGCGCAATGGCTTGCTTTCGCGCCGAGAGGCGACCTTCGGGATGTCGAACTCGTACTGCGCAAGAGGGCGGATGCCTGGGAGTATTCCGTGGCCTCCGGGTATGCCGGTTTCGGTTTCGAGCCGGTCGGACAGTGGCCCGGGCTGAGCGGGCTGTCCGGGGAAGTTCGGGCGGATGAGCGCAGCGGTCGGGTCGAGTTCCTGAGCGGCGAGGTACGGCTCGACTGGCCGCGCCACCTGAGCGAAGCGCTCGACATGGACGAACTGCGCGGGCTCGTCGTCTGGCGCGAGGGCCAGAACGTGGTCCGCATTGTCAGCGACGATCTGCTCCTGCGAGCCGGCGACACCGCCGCGCGCTCCAACCTCGAACTGACTCTGCCGCTCGACGGCAGCTCGCCGCGACTTGACTTCGCCTCGCGCATGAGCGCGATGGATGTCACCGAAGTCAAGCGCTATCTGCCGGTCGGCATCATGCCCCAGTCGCTTTATGACTGGCTCAACCGCGCGATGCTGAGCGGCCAGCTTCGCGATATCCAGGCCGACTTCTTTGGCGCCCTGGACGCATTTCCGTTTACCGAGGGCGGCGGCCAGTTGCGCGTGACCGCCGACGTGCGCGGCGGCGAGCTTGCCTACGTGCGCGGCTGGCCTGTCGCGAGCGAGCTCGAAGGCGAACTCGAATTTCTGAACGCGTCCCTGCGAGGGTCAGGCAGCGGGCGCCTGCTCGACAACGTCAGCGACAACGTCGAAATCGGAATCGCGGATCTGCGCACGCCCGTGTTCACACTTAAGGCGGACACGACGGGACCGCTGGCGGACGTGCTGACGGTACTCAATACTTCGCCGCAGATTTCGCGGAACCTGGGTCCCGATTTCGCGCGCCTGCAGGCGCCGGGCGGCACCGGCGACATCAGTCTGGACCTGAGCCTGCCGCTCAGGGACAGGGCGTCGTTCGAACTGATCGGCCGACTGGACATTCTGGACGGCGAACTGGCGTTCGAGGGTCTCAGGGCTCGTGCGACCGAGGTCAGGGGCGTGATCGACGTCAACCGTACGACCGTGACCGGCGACGGCATCGAAGCGATCTTCCTGAATGGCCCAGCCACGGTCCGTGTCGTGGAACCTGACGAACCCGGCTATCGCGTCGCGATCGAGGTGGAGGGCGAGTCCACGACCGCCGCGGTGGCGGCAGCGTTCGACATGCCGTTGCAGGAACACCTGGCCGGACAGGCCCTCTGGCAAGCCCGGCTGCTGATCCCCGAGCTGCAACAGGACGCGGGGCGGCCGGTGCGCCTCGCGGTCGATTCCAATCTGGTCGGCGCGTCGCTCAGGTTTCCGGAGCCCTTCGCCAAACAAGCGGCTGAACCGGAAGACCTCGGTCTCGTGTTCGAGTTTCCCGGAGGCGATCGCCTGCGGGTCAACGGGAACCTGGGCGCAAGCCGGCGCTTCGCGTTCAGCTACCTCGACGGTCCGGACGGCTACCGGCTGACGCGCGGCGCCGTGCGGTTCGGCGGCGAGCTGCCCGTGCTTCCGTCCGGGGACGGCCTCACCGTCCACGGCAGCCTGCCCGAGCTCGACGTCAGCGCCTGGCTCGCGTTGACCGAAACCTTCGATACCGAACCTGCCGAGGCGCTCTTCACCTCGGGTGAGCTCGAGTTGGCCGAACTCTTTGCGTTCGGCCAGGAGCTCGGCAGCAGCACGCTGTCCGCAAGCCGCGATGGTGAATCCTGGCAGGTCGGCATCGACAGCGAAGCGATCGCGGGATCGCTCTTCATTCCCCGGGATCTCTCATCACGGCCGCAGATCGTGGCCGAAATGCAGCGTCTATACCTGTCCAGCGGTAACCCGGGGCAACTTGAAGCCGTCGATCCGCGGCAGCTCCCGGGCCTGTCCCTGGCGGCGGAGGAATTCGCTTTCGGCACGCGCCGGCTGGGCCGGGTCTCCGCCGAGATCGTGCCGGACGTGCTGGGCCTCAGGCTCGTGTCCTTCGAGAGTTCGAGCGACAGCCTCATGGCCGGCGGAACGGCGAGCTGGCTCGTGGGGGCGGGCGAAGCGCGTACCGAAGCGGTTGTCAGCATGAACTCCAACGACGTGGCGGGCGCGCTCGAAGCGCTCGATTTCACGCCGATGATCGAAGGGGACTTTGCCGAGGTTGTTGCGAGCGTCAACTGGTCGGGTCCACCCACCTCGAACTGGATGAATCACGTCAACGGCGACGTGTCCGTGCGGGTCGATGACGGCAGCATGCTCGACATCGAGCCTGGCGGTGCGGGCCGCGTCGCCGGTCTCATGAGTTTCGTCGCGCTCCCGCGCCGTCTCGCCCTTGATTTTCGCGACGTTTTCACTCGCGGCTTCGCTTTCGACGAGATTACCGGCAACTTCCTGATCGCCGACGGACAGGCCTACACCAACGACCTGAAGCTGACCGGTCCGGGCGCCGAGATCGGCGTCGTCGGGAGAACGGGCCTGCGCGACCGCGACTACGAGCAGCAGGCGGTCGTCACGGCGGAGCCCGGCAAGATTCTGCCGACCGTCGGTGCGCTGCTCTCCGGTCCGGGCGCGGCCGCGGCCCTGCTGATCTTTACCCAGATCTTCAAGGAGCCGCTCAGGGGCATCGGTCAGGCGTCGTATTGCATCACGGGCAGTTGGGAAGAGCCGAGCGTCGAGCGGCTGAGCCCCGAACAGATCAGGGAAGGTTCGCTCTGTGCCGCGCTGCCGCCCGAGGGCGCGGCGGCGTTCTTCGCTGACGCGCCTTAGTCGACTCATGAAGGCCGCTGCGATTCAAATGACGAGCGGGCGCGACGTCACGCGCAACCTCAAGGAGGCCGGCCGGCTGATCGCCGCCTCCGCCGGGCGCGGCGCGGAGCTTGTCGTCCTGCCCGAGAATTTCTCGTTTCTCGGCGCCGAGGACGCCGAACGCCTGGCGGTCGCGGAATCGCCGGGTCAGGGTCCGGCGCAGGACTTCCTTGTCGCGCAGGCGCGCCAGCATGGTCTGTGGCTCGTCGGCGGCACCGTACCGGTTCGCGTCGAGGCCGAAAGGGCCTGCTCGAGGTCGCTGCTGATCGGCCCGGACGGCGACCTCGTTGCGCAATACGACAAGATCCACCTCTTCGACGTCAGCGTGCCCGGCAAGGAAGCGGAGAGCTACCGGGAGTCCGCCACGACCGTGGACGGGACCGATGTCGTTGCCGTTCCGACGTCGCTCGGCCGCTTGGGGATCGCCATTTGCTACGACCTGAGGTTTCCGGCCCTGTTTCACCGCCTGAGCGTTCTAGGTGTGGACGTGATCGCGGTGCCCGCGGCGTTCACCGTGCCGACAGGCAGGGTGCACTGGCAGCCGCTGCTGCAGGCGCGCGCGATCGAGTCGCTGTGCTTCGTCGTGGCTGCAGGCCAGTGGGGCGAGCATGCGGGCGGACGCATGACCTATGGGCACTCCATGGTCGTGAGCCACTGGGGACAGGTCCTCGCCGAGAGGGCAGCCGGCGCTGGAGTTGTCGAGGCCGATCTCGATATGATCGGGCTCAGCGACGTACGCGAGAGTTTCCCGGTACTCGATCACCGCCGCGAGCTTTGACATGACGCAAGCGCAACTGGTCCCGAGAACGGACGCACTGGCGATCGCCGAGCAGGAATTGCTCGCGCCGGCGGGGCTGGATTTGCGTGTTCTGGAGCGGTCGATGGGCGCCCTGATGTCGCGCCGGCTCGACTACGCGGACCTCTACTTTCAGCGCACGGTTTGCGAAACGTGGCGCGTCGAGGACGGCATCGTCAAGGACGGCGGCCACAGCTTCGAACAGGGCGTCGGCGTTCGCGCGGTCTCTGGAGAAAAAACCGGTTTCGCCTACGCCGACCAGCTCGACGAAGCCTCGTTGCAGGATGCCGTGCAGGCGGCGCGGGGCATTGCCCGGGCGGGCGGCAGCGGCAAGGCTGCGGTCGGGCGTCCGGGTCTCGGCGAGCCGCTTTACCCGGCCGTCGATCCCATGATGACCCTGACGGATCGGGACAAGGTTGGGCTGCTGGCCGACCTCGACAGCGCGCTGCGCGACCTCGACAACCGCATCGAACAAGTCATCGCTAGCCTCGCCGGCGTCTACGAGATCATTCTCGTGCAAGGGTCCGACGGCACGCTCGCTGCCGATGTTCGCCCGCTCGTAAGACTCAATGTTGCCTTGATCCTCGAGCATGACGGGCGCCGGGAGCAGGGCTACGCCGGGACGGGCGGGCGCGGCGACTATCGGCTCCTCACTGCGGACGATGTGCCGATGAACGTTGCGAAGGAGGCGTTGCGCCAGGCCGCCATCAATCTTGAAGCCGTGCCGGCTCCGGCCGGCAACATGACCGTGGTGCTCGGGCCGGGCTGGCCCGGCATCCTGCTGCATGAAGCGATCGGTCACGGCCTCGAAGGCGACTTCAACAGGAAGGGCACCTCGGCCTTCTCGGGCCGGATCGGCGAACGCGTCGCCACGAGTCAATGCACGGTCCTCGACGACGGGACCCTTGCGGGCCGGCGCGGTTCGTTGACCGTCGACGACGAAGGGACGCCGTCCCACTGCAACACGCTGATCGAGAACGGGGTACTGCGCGGCTACATGCACGACAAGCTCAACGCCCGGTTGATGAAGACCCGCACGACCGGCAACGCCCGGCGCGAATCGTTCGCACATGTACCGATGCCGCGCATGACGAACACCTACATGCTGCCCGGCGAGCACGATCCCGGTGAGATCATCGAGTCTGTGGAGCATGGAATCTACGCGCCGAATTTCGGCGGCGGACAGGTCGACATCACCTCGGGCAAGTTCGTGTTTTCGACGAGCGAGGCCTACCTGATCGAAAACGGCAGGACGACCGCGCCCGTCAAGGGCGCGATGCTCATCGGCAGCGGTCCGGAAGTATTGACGCGGGTCTCGATGGTCGGCAACGACCTCGAACTCGACCCGGGCATCGGCATCTGCGGCAAGGACGGCCAGTCGGTGCCCGTCGGCGTCGGCCAGCCCACGCTCAGGATCGACTCGCTGACCGTCGGGGGCACCCAGGCTTGACGCTGGGTTTTGACGCATTTGTCTCCGTTGGCCGGGGGTACGCGCAGCCGGGCGCTTGAGACACGCCGTAAATAAATCCCAGTAGGCTCCGCGCGCGCCACCCTGCGCGCGAGGGGCTCAAGCGACCGGCGGCACGGTCCCCCATGGGTGTG
>JAJEGN010000003.1 GCA_022819855.1 Gammaproteobacteria bacterium
CGAGACCCGGCGCGTCTACATCGGCAAGGAACACGTCAACATCGAAGCGGCACACTCGCCGACGGGCGACATCATCGGGTTCTGGGACGACGACAAGCTGGTGATGTGGACCAAGTGGGTGCAGCCGGCGGACTACCTGCGCGGGATGCCACTGACGAGCAACCAGTTCGAGATGGTGGAGACCTGGCAGCAGGTGGTGCACGAGGACGGGGCACGGCAGCTTGTGACGCAGGTGACGTTCTACGATCCGCTGGTGCTGTTGCGGTCGCAGTCGGCGGTGTACACGCACGATTCGCGTCCGGACCTTGAAGAGGTGGGGGTGCGGATCCGCAACTGGGAGTGTGCGAACAGCAGCAACTCGTACCTGGACGAGGACGGCAACACGCAGTTCTATCTGCCGGGCGATCCGGAGTACAAGGACCCGCGCGGGTTCACGGACTTTCCCGAGTTGCCCGGGCAGTCGCTCGACCCGATTTTCGACGCCGAGGGAGCGGTGCAGTAGCGAAACCCGCAGTAACAAACAGGTTAGCGTCGCCTGCGTACTGCCGATTCCAGGGAGCGATTCGCGGCCCATCCGCGGGGGTATAAATTTCCGGCGGATTTTGTTAAGTTTTCACCGTTGCGAATCGCACTCAGATATGTATTATTCTGACTCGAATTTTCGCTCACCTGCGGGACAGCGTTCGTAGCAGCGGACTTTTGACATGCGCGATCCTATTTTTATTTTCTGTGCAGCCCTTCGCTGCGGCAATTCCCAAGAGGAGATACCCATGCGAACATTGCATCGGGCGGCGATCTTTTCCATTTCCGCGATTCTGCTGACGGCGTTCGCCGTCGGTTCGGGCAATGCGCTGGCCCAGGAGGATGGCGCCGCACCGGCCGGGCCCATCGAGGAAGTCACCGTCGTCGGATCCCGGCGGCGCGACCGGTCGGCTTCGGAGTCGCCGGTGCCGGTCGATGTCGTAACCGGCGACGAGTTCCTCGCTCACGGCGACAGCGACATGGATTCGCTGATCGCGGCCATGGTGCCGTCCTACAACGTCGCTCAGGAACCGATCAGCGACGCGGCAACGTTCATACGACCGGCGACGTTGCGCTCCCTGCCGCCCGACGCCACGCTCGTTCTCGTCAACGGCAAGCGGCGCCACCGCGCGGCCGTCATCGCGCTGCTTGGCGCGGGTATTTCCGGTGGTTCCCAGGGCCCCGACCTGTCCGTCATTCCGGCAATCGCGCTCGATCGGCTCGAGGTGCTGCGCGACGGCGCCTCGGCGCAGTACGGGTCCGACGCCATCGCCGGCATCATGAACTTCGTGCTCAAGGAAAACGCCGACGGCGCGACCATCGATGCCAAGTGGGGCAGCCACTTCGAGGGCGACGGCGACTCCATGACGTTCGCGGCCAACGCCGGATTTGCGTTGACCGATGCCGGGTTCGCGAACCTGAGTTTCGAATGGATGGAGGCGGACCCGACGAGCCGCAGCGCGCAGCGCGGCGATGCACAGGGGCTGATCGACGCCGGCAACACTCATGTGCGTCAGCCTGCGGCGCAGATCTGGGGGGCTCCGGAGATTTCCGGCGACGTCAAGATGTTCGGAAACTTCGGCATCGACCTCGGCAACGGCAGCGAAGCCTACGCCTTCGGCAACTATGCCAAGCGGCAGGTGGAGGGCGGCTTCTACTATCGTAATCCGCACACTCGCGGTGGCGTGTTCCGCGGCCCCGTGATCGATGGGACACCGACCGTGAAGGTGGCCGACTTCTCCGGTGCGACGACTGCATTGATCGATTCGGGTATGGATCTGGCCGACGCGGTCAAGGCCGTGGCCGCGGATGGGGGTTGTCCCATCGTGTTCATCAACGACAACGTGCCTGACGCCGGCGCGCTGTCCGAGATATCCGGGCGCGACGATTGCTATTCGCTGATAAGCCGGTTCCCGGGCGGTTTCACGCCACAGTTCGGCGGTTTCATCGACGACCTGAGCCTCGCCGGCGGCGTACGCGGCGAACTCGATTCCGGCTGGTTCTACGACGTCAGCGCGGTCGCCGGCACCAGCGAGGCCGCGTTCTACATCTACAACACCATCAACCCGCAGCTCTTCACGCAAATGGACGCCATCGATACGTACTACCACGCCGGCACGTACGTCGAGACAGATCGCGTCTTCAACTTCGACATGTCGCGGCAGGTTGACACGGGCGGTTACGCGCCGGTCAACGTCGCCTGGGGGCTCGAATACCGCGACGAAACGTTCGAAATCCGCAACGGCGAACCGAATTCGTTCTTCATCGATCCGAATCTCGCCGCACAGGGTTTCGGCGTCGGTTCCAACGGATTTCCGGGGTTTCAGCCCGGCGATTCGGGCGCGAACACGGTCAGCGCCTATGGCGCGTACATCGACGTCGAGGCCGACGTGAGCGAGCGATGGCTGATCGGCGGCGCGCTGCGATGGGAGGATTACAACGAATTCGGTTCCACCCTCGACGGCAAGATTGCCGCGCGTGTTCAGCTCGGACGCAACGTCGCGCTGCGCGGCGCGATCAGCACGGGCTTCCGGGTCCCCACCGCGGGCCAGGCGAACCTCAGGAATGTCACCACCGAGTTTCAGGCGGGCATGCTCGCCGACATCGCCACCTTGCCGCCGACCAACCCGGTCGCGCAGCAGAAGGGAGCCACGGCGCTGACGCCCGAGGAGTCGGTCAACACGACGCTGGGCCTGGTTTTCGACGCCGGGATCGCGGACGTGACCATCGATTACTACAACATCGAGATCGAAGACCGCATCTCGTTCACCAGCCGCTTCACCCTGACTCCGGAAGACATCCGCTCGTTGCTCGCCGCCGGAGTCACCGACGCTCAGAGCTTCTCCTCGGTGCGGTTCTTCTCCAACCAGCAAACCGTCGAAGCCTCGGGCGTCGATGTGGTGCTGTCGGTACCGTTCGGGCTGGGTTCGGGCGATTCGCAGTTCACGGTTGTGGCCAACTGGTCGGATGTGGATCTGACGCGTTTCGATCCCAACTTCACGAGCGACAACCGGCGCCTGCAGATCGAACAGGGTCGTCCGGACTCGCGAATCACGGCAACCTGGACTCACTCACAGGGCTCGTGGCGTGTCATGGGGCGCCTGCGCAACTACGGCGAGTACTACGACGCGCCGACCAACGACGGCTCGGTGGCGTTCTATCCCTCCTCGAGCACCGTGTTCGATTTCGAAGCGGCCTTCGATGTCAACGACTCGATGTCGATACTGGTGGGACTGCAGAACGCGTTCGACGAGTATCCCTCGACGAACCCGCATGGTGAGGTTGCCGGCCTGATCTATCCGGAGCAGTCTCCGTTCAGCTTCAACGGCGGCTACTACTACCTGCGCGCGAACTGGCAGCTATAACGGCGTAGGCTGAATCGCACGACCGGGCCGCGCGTCTGTTCCAGGCGTCGCGGCCCGGCGTCGTTTTACGGTCAGAACTCGTAGCGGATGCCGAGGGAAGCCGAGAACCTGCCGACGTCCTCGAACCGCTGTCTGCCCTCGAACGGGGTCACGCCTTCGGCCTGCACGGGCCGGTGGCCGCGGATCGTGGTCCAAAGTCGTCGTCGCTGACATCGTCAAACTCGGACCAACGCACGGTAAGATAGAGCGCAGCGATGCACTGCTTGAACCCTCTACGCCCGATACGCAGGAGCCACCTTCCGCTCGGCATCGCCGCGGCGCTTGCGACCAGCGCATCCGCACTGGCCCAGGACGATGCCTCGACCCCCCAAATCAGTACTCCAGGCATCGAGGAGATCGTCGTTATCGGCAGCCGGGCCCGCGCGGAGGCGCTGGCCAACGAGTTGCCGGTGGGCGTCGACGCATTTCAGCGCGTCGATGTCGAGCGGGCCGGCGAAGCCGATCTCGGCGCCGTGCTGACCAAGCTCGCGCCGTCGTTCAACTATTCCCGCCAGGCGGTCGGCGACGGCGCCTTGCTGCGCGCGGCCACGCTCCGTGGCCTGAGCCCGGACCAGACGCTCGTGCTCATCAACGGCAAGCGCCGGCACAACATGGCCTGGCTGCGGGTGCTCGACGGCGTGATCGGCTACGGCGCCGGCGGCACGGACCTCGGCGCCATTCCGGCAAGCGCCGTGGCCCGGGTAGAGGTCCTGCGCGATGGCGCCGCCGCGCAATACGGGTCCGACGCGATCGCGGGCGTCATCAACCTCGAGCTTCGCGACCGCGCCGACGGCGGCGAAATCACGATTCATGGAGGATCGGGCGATGGCAGCGGTTCGCGGCTCGGCGCGTCGTTCAACGGTGGCGTGACGCTCGGCGACGACGGCTTTCTCAACATCACCGCGGAGTGGTTCAAGGAAGACCCCTTGCAGCGCAACGGCGGCAACGGCGGCCTCGATCCCGATTACCAGGACAAGCTCATCGTCCACAGTTCACCGGACGTCGACAACGCCTTCCTGTTCCTGAACGCCGCCGTACCGGCGGGCGACGCGGCGGAGTTCTACGCGTTCGGCGGCCTCTCCCGCCGCGAGGGTCTGGCGAGCGGTGCGTACCGGTTCCGCTACAACTACTGGGATGGCCTGCAGTCTGGCAACGACACCTGGGATTTCGTGGTCCCGAACTTCATCAACTTCCACGAACGCAACACGCATCCGGTCTACCCGAATGGCTTCCTGCCGTATGAGGAATCCCGCATCGATGACGTTTCCGCCGTATTCGGCTGGCGCGGCGACGTGTCGGGCTGGGATCTCGATCTGAGCGCCGCTTACGGGCGCAACGAGTACGACTTCGGCGTGAGCGACACGATAAACGCGTCGATCGGCGCTCACTATCTCGATCGCAATCCCGGAGCGAGCATCGACCGGATCATTGCCAATGCCGGGCCGCGCAGCGGCCACAGCGGCGGCATCGAGTTCGATCAATTGACGCTCAACGTGGATGTCCGCCGGACATTCGGCGATTCGGCATTGAACGCCGTGGCGGCCGGATTCGAACATCGTCTCGAGAACTACCGGCAGATCGCCGGAGACGAAGCCGCGTGGTCCTGCGGCCTGCCTCACGCGGCGGACTATGGCGGCTTCGCGGTCGGGCCCGACGGCGCGCCGCTCGCCGGTACCGTAGCCGCCTGCGGATTCCAGGGCTACCCGGGCTACAGTCCGCTCAATGCGCGGCTCAGCGACGACGATCGCGACAACAGCGGCGCCTACGTGGAACTCGAGTTCCAGCCGAGCGACGGCTTGTCGATCGGCGCGGCGCTGCGAACCGAGAGCTACAGCGATGCGGGCTCCCAGACCACCGGCAAGCTCGCGGCCCGTTTGCGGCTCGGTGAGCGCGTTGCCCTGCGCGGAGCACTGTCCACCGGGTTCCGCGCCCCGAGCCTGTCGCAGCGACGTTTCAATTCCATACTCTTCGTCGGCAGCGAGATGGGCCTCACGACGGTCTTCGCGGTCAATGAGGGTCACGAGGTGGCCCGGGCGTTCGGCGTGGAGTCTCTGGACCACGAAACTTCGGACAATGTGAGCGCCGGCGTGGTCGTGACGCTCGACGAGCTCGAATTCAGCCTCGACGCCTATCGAACCCGAGTCTCCGACCGTGTCGTGCGGTCCCGGGGGATCGGCTGTGCGGGTATCGCCGCCTGCGACGCCGCACGGGTCGGCACGGCGGCGTTCTTCTTCAACGGCGTGGACACCGAAACGCAAGGGGCGGACCTGAGCGTGAGCTGGGGAACGCAGACCGCCGGCGGCCGGTTCCTGCTGTCGGCCAATGCCAACGTCAACCGGACCCGCATCGTCGATCGCAAGGCGCCTTCCGGCGCGCCTCCGGGTCTCGGCTTCGGCGACTACTTCGGCGGCTGGACGGCGGAACTCCTAGAACGCGGCCAGCCGCGCCGCCAGGCCAATCTGACCGCGGACTGGGAGCGGGCCGCCTACGGCGTGCTGGTCCGCCTGAACCACTACGGCGAGACGACCCAGCACCCGCTCGATACGGGTATGATCCGGATCGCCGCGGCCGCCACGGTCGACGTTGAAGCCCGATTCAGCGCCGGCCGGCTGCGCGGCGCCCTCGGGATCAACAACATTGCGGACGAGTTGCCGACCGAACTGACGAAGACGCACCTCGCGAACATTCTCTGGGGCATTCGCTACCCGACGGAGACGCCGTTCGGGCTGTTCGGGCGGTTCGTCTATCTTCGCTTGAGCGCGGATTTCGATTTCGGAGGGTAGGGCGGCCCGAGCCTCAGTGCGTCAGCGCATAGACGGCGAAGTTGACGCCGAGTCGAATCGAGGCGTTGGCCGCTTCCTGCGGGTAACGGTATTCGTCCGCACGCTGCCAGCCGTCGGCGATGTCGTTGTTGAACGCGATCATGACCATGACCCGGTCGTCGTCATCGAGGATCGCGCGCCAGTGCGGCTCGGCGCCGTTGTTGCGGTAACCGCGCGGCAGGTGTTGCCAGGTCGGGATCTGCGGTCGGTCGCTCAAATCGTAAACGAGCTGAAAGATCGGGTGCGTGTCGGGCAGGTCGACGATCGGCCGGTCCGGAAATATTCGGTGCATCCCGGCAGCGAAGCCTTCCCACTCGACGGTGCCATAGAAGCTGTCGCAGAGCAGGAAGCCGCCGCGCAGCAGGTACTCGCGAAGTTTCGCGACCTGAGCGTCCGTGAGGTCCCAGGCGCCGACGAGCCCCGAGATCAGGAACGGCCAGTAGAACGCGTCGATGTCGTCGTCGAGGTTCACGGGCTGTTCGACGACGCGCACGTCGATCATCGTAAGTCGGTCGAGCAGACGCGCGAACGTGCGGTCGCCTTCCGGATAATCGACGGTCCAGGCGGTTCCGCCGCGCCGCCAGTCCCCGCCGCCGACGCCGAGCGCGTAGCCGCGCCGCGCCTGTGGGAACATCAGGCGGCCGACCACGAACTCACCGGGATCCTGATAGCCGAAATCGATATCGGGATCCCGGTACCAGCCGCGTTCGATGCTCGGAAACTCGCGCCAGGCTTTCTGCGCCGAGGCGATGTGAGGAGCAATGAGGCTCAGGATTATGAGGACGGCTGGGAGGCGCATCGATCGTTACTGTATCAGCACGCAAGCGTGACCGCGACGGGCCGGGAAATCCGCGCTGGACGCGCGCGGCGCTGCGGTCTGGAATCGGCGTTCGGTGACGGTTCCGGATACGTCGCGCCAGCGCAGCGCGATTGCTTCCAGCTATCGCTTGTCTGACAATTTCGGTCTACCATATCCGGCCTGCGTTGCCAGGCTCGCCAACATTCGGGGGCATCGCGGCGCGCCGACCGGACGAGGGAATAACTATGACCAGAAACCGTGCATGGAGCCTGCCCGTACTGGCGGCGGTCCTGTTGGGTTCGCAGGCGCCGGCCCAGCAGGTTGCGGAAATCGATTTCGAGAGCGTGGGCCGGGCCTGGCCGCTCGAGCACGACCTCAACGAGTACGAGCTCGTCGGCGCCACGATGCGGGTCCCCGGCACGTTTCGGCGTGACCCGAACGCATTTACGGGCTCGGCACGCTCCGGCGAGACGCCGCCCGGCATCGAGCCGCTCGAGCGGGACCTCTTCACTTCCGACGACTTCTACAAGGACCGCGAACTCTGGAGCGATCCGCGTTACTTCCGCTGCAACAGTCCCGGTGCGATCGAGGACATGTGGGGCGGTAACGCCAACGCTCTGATCGGCGACGATCCACCGGCATCGGCGCCGTGGGGTCATTGCGAACGCGATTATCCGCGCGAGTCGATCGTGAGTCCCTACCCGTTTGAAACCGCGCAGGAACACTACGAAGCGTTGCTCGAGGAGACGCGTCAGCGCGGCGGGCCGACGGAGCATACGTACGCGACGGTACCGGGCGAATGGACCGGCCGCTACATGCATCCCGGCCGCACGCCGGGCAACCAGTACTGGTTCCGCACGCGGCACCTGCAGGTGCCGACCCTGCTGTCGGTCCTGACCGAGGAATATCAGACCCGGTTCGTACAGGAGGTCTACCACCAGGGCAACACCAATGCCGCGCAGTGGCCTTCGGCCTATTGCTGGCCCGAAGGCTTCATGCGGCGCTGGCACTCCGCGGCGGTCTGGGAGCATCACATCATGGTGACGCCGAACATGGTGCAGATACTGGCCGGCGTCGCACGCAACTTCATCACGAACATCCACATCGGCCGCGAGTTCAACATGGAAGGCCGCGTACCGCGGCTCGGCGCCGACGTGCCGCGCTGGTACGGCGAGACGATCGGCTTCTGGGACGGGGACACGCTGATCACCTGGACTTCGAACATCCAGGGCTGGAAGACGCACGCGGCGTTCGATCATTCCAATTTCATGCAGACGATCGAGATCTATACGCCGAACCGGGACGAGGACGGCAACTTCCTCGGTCTCAACCACGAAGCGATCTTCTACGACCCCGAGGCGCTCGCCGAACCCGTGCGGATCGTCAGGAACTACCTCAAGACGAGCGGCTTCGAGGAGGGCGACCCGTACGTCTTCATCGAGTGCATACAGACGATCTTCCCGGTCGATGGCAGGGCGACGCCGGTGTCGCCGGGCCAGGTGATCGAGTACAAGGTGCCCGACATGTACGGGCGTCCCTGGGCACAGCTTTGGGACGAGTATTTCGAGCAGCACATGGAGCGGTCCGAAGAAGAGGACATCTTCAGCTTTGAGTAGGCTTCACGCGGCGACGGCTGGCGATACGCTACAATCAAGGTCGTCCCGCAGACCCGTTCAGGAGAGATTCGAACAATGAAAACTCCCATCAGAATCGGCGGTCTGTTCACCGCCGCGGCCGCGATTGTCGCGGTCATGGCCGTGCCCGTTCAGGCGCATCACTCGTTCGCGATGTACGACGTGCAGGCGACCCAGGTCTTTACCGGCGTCGTCACCCGCATCGACCCGGCGCCCAATCACCTGGCGATCTTCTTCGCGCCGATGAACGACGAACGTACGAACGTCGTGCGCGACGAGGCCGGCGAGCCGATCGTCTGGTCCGTCGAAATGGCAGGTTCGGCGCAGATGGCAAGACAGGGCGTGTCCGTCAATTCCTTCCCACCGGGCACGGTATTCAGCGTCGGCCTGCACCCGCTGCGCAACGGCGAGCCCGGCGGCACACGCGATGGGGGCCTGTTCCGGTGTCCGGACCGAACGCCGCCCGAACCCGGCATGCATTGCAATACGGTCGAGGGAAATATCGCGATCGGCGAGGATTCGCTCGCGACGCCGACGGACTGAACGGCGCAGATTGCCGTTGGCCCCGACCGCGTGACTGGCCGCGGAGCCGCGCGCGGGCTCAAGCGCGGAAGAACCCATGCCGATCTACGAATACAAATGCCGGGGCTGCAGCAACGAGTTCGAAGAGCTCGTGAAAATCGGTGAGACGCCCGATTGCCCGTCCTGCGGCGGTTCCGATCTCGAAAAACTCGTCTCGCTCCCGGCCATCAGCACGGAAGGTTCCCGCGCTCGCACTTCCAGCATAGCGCGCAAGGCGACCGACAAGGTCCGCCGCGAACAGCAGCACGCCCAGGCGGAATACGAGCGCAACTACATCCGCGATCACAGCTAAGCGCATCGTTCACGGCGCTTGGATACGCGCTACCGTCGGCGCTTTGTTGCGGGGAGTCGCACTACGGGCCGCTTGAAACACGCCGTGAATGCGTCCGTGCGGGCTCGGAGTGGGCGTTCTCGCGGTGTTGCGGGGAGTCGTACTACGGGCCGCTTGAAACACGCCGTAAATACATCCATGTAGGCTCCGCGCGCGCATCCCTGCGCGCGAGGGTTTCAAGCGGCCCGTAGTACGACTCCCCTTGGTTGGTCACGGGTTGGGGGATGCGCAACTGCACCGTTCCGACCGCGAGTCTTAGCTTGCGGCGGTGCTTCTCGAAAGGGTCTGCCAGCCCGCCAAGGTCAGGCAGGCCAGAGCGCCGATGATGAGAACCATGCCGATCGCCTCCGCGCGTGTCGGAATTTCCCCGAGCTGCAGCCAGGCCGCCGCCAGCGCGACCGGGGGTGCGCCGAGGGTGGCGAGTCCCGTCGCGCCAGCCGAGAGCCGATTGAGCGCGAACAGCCAGAGCAGCCACGCGAGCGCCGTTGCGAAAACGACGTTGTAGGCGAGCGCAAACATGAAGGGGACACTCCAGCGCACGGGTTCCGTGTCGATCGCCAACGCGAGCACACTGAGACCGAGTCCGCCGAACAGCATCTGCCACGCAGAGACGCTGAACAGTTCGTCGCCCTTCAGTTGCAGCCGCTTGACGACGATGTTGCTTATCGCCCAGCACCAAGCCGCGCCGAGCGCGAAGAGGCTGTCGGCGATGCCGAAGCCGGCGTCGAACGGGTTGAGTACGCCAACGAGCCCGCAGGCCGCAAGCACGACCGCGAACCACTGCGCGCCGCGCATGCGTTCGCCGAGGAAGAGCCCCGCGAGCATCAGGGTCCAGAACGGCATCGTGTAGGCGAGCACTGCGCTCTTGCCCGCCGTGCCGAATTCGACCGCGAGGGCCGCGCAACCCACGAAACCCGTCGTCTGCAGTGCGCCGAGCGCAAGGATTGCCCTGGCGCGCATCGGCCTCAGCGGCCGGCGCAGCACCAGGACAACGGCAAACAGTGCCAGGGCGCTCAGCACCGCGCGCAGTGCCGAGAAGGTCAGCGGCGGGGCATCGGCGAGCGCGAACTTGATGACGACCCAGTTGTAGCCCCAGATCGCCGTCAGCGCGGCGAGAGCGGCGGCCGGGCCGATGCCGGGTCGGATCAGGCTGGACATGACGGCGGGCGTGCGCGGCGTGTCGCGCTCAACCCGTTCCTACTGTAGCGTGTATATCCACTCGACGACCGCGTCCTCGAGTTCGTTGCCGGGACCCCGGTGCGCGTCCGGTGTGTTGACGAATACTGCCATGACGTAGGTCGATCCGTTCGGCACGTGGACGTAGCCGGCCAGAGCCGAGACTTCGTCGAGGCTGCCCGTCTTCAGATGCATTCGCCCTTCGCCGTTTCCTCCTTCGAATCGCGTGCGCGTCGTGCCGTCGAGCCCGCCAAGCGCGAGTGAGGAAATGAACTCGGGAGCGTAGACGCCGCGCGCGGCTTCCTGCAGCAGTTGCACGAGCAGCGCGGCCGATATGCGTGCGTCGCGCGAGAGTCCCGCACCGTTGTCGACAACCAGCGAATCGATCGCGAACCCGCGCTCGCGCAAGAGTTCCTCGATGGCCCGGACGCCCTTCGCACGCGTGCCCGGTGGCTCGAAGGTCTCCGCGCCCATCGTATAGAGCAACTGGCGCGTCATGACGTTGTTGCTGTTCTTGTTGACGAGACGGATCACGTCGCCGAGCGAACGTGAGCGCCAGGTCAGCGCGAGGCTCGCATCCTCCGCGACTTCCTCGTTGCGCAGCCCGCCCTCCAGGCGTCCGCCGAGTTCGCTCCAGAGCGAGTCGATCATGCCGAAGGCAAACGTGTCATGTCGCAGCACGGCGCGGTAGAGCTCGTAGGAATTGCAGCGTTGCGGAAACTCGCCTTCGAAGACGATCCGGCTCGCGGATCCCGGGTCGGCGACGTTGAAACTGATCCCGGCCTGAAAGCCCCGGCACCGTCCACCCACGAGGTCGATCCGGTTGCGGATGTCGAGATTGGTCAGGGGCGGATCGGTGGAGACTCTGACGCGGCGGTTGTTCGGGTCGGCAAGGAAGCGGAAGCGCGTGGCCTTGAAGTTCGTCAGGAGCGCATTCGGGGTCACGTTGTAGGCCCGGTAGGGCGACTCGTCGAACCGGCCGGCTTCCGCTTCCGTGACGTAGAAGTAGCTGTCGTCGAGCACGAGGTCTCCGAGTACCCGTTCGAGGCCGAGGTTTCTGAGGACGCGAAGCATCTTCCAGACTTCTTCGACGACGAGGAACGGATCCCCGAAGCCCTTGATCGCAAGGTCGCCGTTGAGCGTCGCGCCATCGAAATCGCCGTCGAAGTAGATTTCGGTTTGCCAGGTCCAGGCGGGCCCGAGAATCTCGAGCGCGGACCAGGTGGTCACCATCTTCATGACGGACGCCGGATTGCGCGGCACGTCGGGCAGGTGGCTCAGGACGGGCTCGGGCGAATCGAGTGCATGAACGACGATGCTGACGTCGCCGGGAGGGATGTCGTGGCCGTCGAGGATGACGTTGATACCGGGGGGCAGTTGGGCCGCCGACTCCGCGGCGAAGGCACAAACCAGCAACAGGCCCGCTACCGATCTCATGGACTGCGATTCTGCACGATTCGGAGCCGCGCCGATAGCCCGGTATCGGACTCAAGGGAAGACCGCCTCGCCAGTCTCGGCGCGACGCGGAGTTTCTGGCTCGGGCCGTTAATACCGGAAGGTGTGCCGGTACTGGATCGTGAAATCCGCCACGTTCGAATGGAAGTTGTTGTTGCGGTCGAAGTCCTGGAGGCCGTGGTTGAGCACGACGAAGAGCTCGCGTCCGTCTTCCGGAATCCAGTGCAGGCGGCTGTTGATGCCCGCCGTTTCCGAAGCGTTGTCGTACTGAACCAGGTTCACCCATGAAAGTCGCGATGACAGAATCACGTCCATGCCGGCTTGTACGAGACGCACGTCGAAATCGCCCTGCGGCAGCGAGACGTCATTGAAGTCATAGGCGATCGAAGCCCTGAAGCGCGGCATGGGTATCCATTCGACCGACGCATTGATGTTGTCAAGATCGCCGTTGTAGAAGTCTCCGCTGGCGAAGCTCAAGTTTGTCACCACCCGTCGGTGCGGGCCCGTGCCGATACCCACGCGCAGTTGATCGAACGAGTAGTTGCCCGGCGAGATCACCACGCCGTCGGATATCTCGAAGGGCTGCCTGACGCCTTCCCTGTCGTTCTGATAAATGAACGACAGCGCGTCGGCGGTCTGGTTCTCGAGGTCGAGGCGAAGCTGCATGATCTCGCTCTGCAGCCCACCGTCGAGATTCTCGATGCGCTCGATGATGGCGCCGGAGTACAGCGAGCGCAGGCTCCGTCCCGACGGGCGATGCGTGTAGGCGAGTTCGCCGGTGTAATCGATGATGTCGCGCCGATTGATGTAGCCCAGGGCGGGATTGAAATTGGCCTGCACTTCCTTGATGCCGATTCCGCCTCTGAGACCGGTCGTGTTTGGCATCCAGAACCGCGCCCCCCAGGCGCTGTCGTCGCCGACGAGCCCGTCGGTCGAACTATTGAGGTACCACAGTTCGGACTCGATCACCCGACCGCTCGGCAGACGGGTGTTCTGGTAGCGAAAGTCGACGCCCGCGAGGCTGTTGTCGCGATTCGACTGTGGATCGCCGTCGGTGACGATCACGCCGATGGCGGACTCGGCAAGTATGTTGGCCGCCGCGCGCGCGACGAAGAGGTCCGACGACTTCACGTCCCCGAACTCCTCCTGCCGGATCGCGAGCGTACCGATGTTCCAGCGGCCCACGCGCCCGCTGAGCTTGCCGCCTCCGGTCAGGTCCACGGGTTGCCCGGTGGAACTCAAGCCGATGCGGCGCGAGAAGAAAGGCAACGCGTTCGTGGACAGGGGCGCCGCGAACGGCGTGTCCTCGGCTCGTTGCCCGATACGCCCGAACTCGAAGATGTCCGCATCCTGGAGAAAGAAATCGCGTTGCTCGGGGAAGAACAGGCCGAAACGCGTCAGGTTGACCTGGCGAGCGTCGACTTCCGTCGCGGAGAAGTCGGTATTCAGCGTCAGCGATGCGTTGAGCGACGAGGTGATCTTGTAGAAGACATCCAGCGAGGGTTCGAAGTCCGACACGTCGTTTCGCGGCGAGAAACTGCGCCGCTCGTTGGCGGTCACGGACGGCACGATGTCGAGCCCGAGCCCCTGCTCGATTTCCGTGATTCCCGTGAGTTCGCCCGATACCGCAGGGGTTTGCATCCGGTTCCTGGAGACCCAGCCCATGGTTTCGTTGTTGCGCGCGATCCGGCGATTGAAATTTAGGCCCCAGACGTCGGTGTCCGGATTGAACGAGATCGTCTTGAACGGGACCCGCGTCTCGGCGACCCAGCCGTCGTCCCCCTGCGTTGCCTCGGCCTGCCAGATGCCGTTCCATTGCCACTGCACCTGGTCCGAACCCTTGAAAAGCCCTTCCTGGCGCACGCCGTTCGGATTGACCATGAAACGATAGCCGTTTCGCTTGTCGTTGAAGGGATCCAGAATGAATTCGAACTGATCGTCGAGCCAGGAGTTGGCGCCGCGTTGTCGCAGAATCTTGGCCGTCATGAGTTCCGGCTGATCGTCCTTCATGTCGGCCGCCAGATACAGCGCCTCCTCGTCGTACAGGACGAAAATGCGCGTCAACTGGCTGGGCTGCGCAAACTCGACAGGCAGAATCTGGTGCAGGTCCTCCGGCTCAATGGTCGCGGCCCGCGACCAGACCGCCTCGTCGAGCCGCCCGTCGATGACGATGGGCTCGTTCGCACGTGCGGCCGCGAGCGTCTTCATCGATGCATCCTGCTGGGCCAGCCCGACAACGGGGCAGACGACCGTTGCAAGCCCCGGCATCGGTCCGAGTGCCCAGGCAAGCGGACGCACACGCGGCGTGAATTTCCAGGTGCGGGTCATGTTTCTCCGGAAATTGCGTCTCGGTTGCGATGGTGCCAAGGGAGACTCAAGGGCGCCGGTGCAGTATCGCAGCTATACCTGCCACCTGGGATCCGGTTCGCGCCGAAGTCACCGTACGAGTTGGCTCAACTCCCGAATCAGTTCCGATTCCATGGGTTCGTTGTAGCCGGCACTGCGAGCCGCCTCGACGGCTCTTCGATAATCGGCGATCGCGACCGCCAGCGTGCCTGCCGTAAGGACGACAATGTCCTGGAGGTCGTCGATGCGGCGGTCCATGGAATCGATCTCGTCGCGTATCTGGTTCTCCCGCGCCTCTGTGAGGCCATCCTCGCGCAGCGATTCTTCCCGGTCCTCGATACCCGTTCTGAGTTCGTCGATTTCGCTGCGGGCGGAACGGATGGAAGTGGCGTCGCTCCTGAGCCGGGACAGCGATACAAACACTTCGCGCCCCAACTGATGGTTGCGCTGAAAGTCCGGTGCGAGTGCCGCCGGACAGACCAGTTGGTCCCGGGCCCCGGATCGTCCCTCGCGGTACGCGTTGCCCGGTGCGCAAAAGACTGCGAGTCCGCGCTCGCGCGCCTCGATGTACGCCTCGGAGTCAGGAACTACGTCGTATTCGGCACATTGCCGCCGGTACCGGTTCAGCTCCGAAAGAGGTTGGCCCTGGCGGCCGTCGCTCTCGCCCAGCACGGACCAGTTGATGGTGAGGCAGTCCTCCTCTGATAGTGTGGCGCAGCCCTGAACCGCTGCGAGCAAGCCCAGCGTCGCGCAAGCGAAGAAGACCTTGATCGGCAGGTACCCGGGAGCGTTGCGCAGGACTCCTGGCGAGTACGAAGCGTCCTGTGCACGCTTGCTGCGGTTGAAGGAACGGGTCGGCATGACGGCTTCAGACTGGCATGGTTGTTGCGGACAGACTCACGTCAGGAAGGCACGGTGGCATGTCCCTGTGCGAAGGATAGGCCGCACAGGAGGGCGGCCGCGACTCCGAGCCCGATATGACGATGAGATTTCAGCATCGCAGGTCTCCGTAGTGATCCTGGGTTGCTAGTACCGGAAAGTATGCCGGTACTGGATCGTGAAATCCGCAACGTTCGAGCGGAAGCTGTTGTCGCGGTCGAAATCCTCGAGGTTGTGATTGAGAACGATGTAGAGGTCGCGTCCTGCCTCCGGGGTCCAGTGCAGGCGGCTGTTGACGCCCGCCGTCTCCGAAGCGTTGTCGTATTGCACGAGATTCACCCAGGAGAGCCTCGATGACAGGATGACGTCCATGCCGGCCCTCACGAGACGCACGTCGAAATCGCCCTGCGGCAGTGAGACGTCGTTGTGGTCGTACGCGATCGAGGCCCTGAAACGCGGCACCGGTATCCATTCGACCGACGCGTTGACGTTGTGGAGTTTGCCCAGGTAGAAGTCCCCCTTCGCATAGCTGACGCTCGTGACGATTCGCCGATGCTGGCCCGTACTCACGCCGACCCTGAGCTGATCGAAAGAGTAATCGCCCGGCGAGATGACGATGCCGTCGGAGATTTCGAAGGGCCGCCGGACGCCTTCCGTCTCGTTCTGGTAATGGAACGCAAGCGTGTCGCTGGTCTGATTCTCGAGGTTCACGCGAAGCTGCGAGACTTCGCTCTGCAGCCCGCCGCCGCGATTCTCGACGCGTTGGACGGTGGCGCCCGCGTAAAGCGACCGCAGGCTTCTTCCGGTGGGTCGATGCGTATAGCCGAATTCGCCCGTGTAGTCCCGGATGTCCCGGCGATTGATGTAACCGAGCGCCGGGTTGAAATTGGCTTGCACTTCCTTGATCCCGATGCCGCCCTTCAAACCGGACGTGTTCGGCATCCACAGCGTCACGCCCCAGGCGGCGTCCTCGCCGGCGAGTCCGTCGGTCGAGCTCTGCTGATACCAGAGCTCGGACTCGAGCACGCGGCCGGCGGGTGTTCAGATAACGAAAATCGATGCCGGCAACGCTGTTGTCGAGATTCGACTGCGGATCGCCGTCGGTGACGATGACGCCCACCGCAGACTCGGCGAGTACGTTGGCGGCCGCACGCGCGACGAACAGATTCGAGGAGTCGATGTCCACGAACTCTTCCTGCTGTATCGCGAGCGTGCCGATATTCCAGCGGCCGATGCGTCCGCTGAGCTTGCCCCCTGCGGTGAGATCCACGGGTTGGCCGGTGGGGCTCAAACCGATGCGACGGGAGAAGAACGGCATCGCATTGGAGGCCAGCGGCGCCGCGAACGGCGAGTCCATGCTGCGCCGCCCGATACGCCCGAACTCGAAGATGTCCGCATCCTGCAGAAAGAAATCGCGCTGCTCCGGAAAGAACAACCCGAAACGCGTCAGGTTGATCTGCCGATCGTCGACTTCCGTCGCGGAAAAATCCGTGTTCAGCGTCAGCGATGCGTTGAGCGACGGTGTGAGTTTGTAGAAAACGTCGAGCGACGGCTCCATTTCCGAAACGTCGCCCCGTGGCGAGAAACTGCGCCGCTCGTTGGCGGTCAGGGATGGCACGATGTCGAGGCCGAGACCCTGCTCGATATCCGTGATACCTGTGAGTTCGCCGGAAATCGCCGGGCTTTGCGTCCGGTTTCTCGAGACCCAGCCCATGGTTTCATTGTTGCGGGCGACCCTGCGATTCAGGTTGAGGCCCCACACGTCGGTGTCCGGGTTGAACGAGATCGTCTTGAACGGAATCCGCGTCTCGACAACCCAGCCATCGTCCCCCTGCGTGGCCTCGGCCTGCCAGATACCGCTCCATTGCCACTGGACCTGGTCGGAGCCCTTGAACAGCCCTTCCTGTCTGACGCCGTGCGGGTTGACCTGGAAACGATAGCCGTTTCGCTTGTCGTTGAAGGGGTCGAGAAAGATGTTGAACTGGTCGTCGAGCCACGAGTTGTTGCCGCGCTGGCGCAGCACCTTGGCGGTCATGAGTTCCGGCTGATCGTCTTTCATGTCCGCGGCCAGATACAGCGCCTCCTCGTCGTAGAGCACGAGGAAGCGCGTCCACTGGGTCGGCTCCGAATACTCGACGGGCAGGATCTGGTGAATGTCCTCGGGCTCGATCGTTGCGGCGCGCGACCAGGCCGCCTCGTCGAGCCGCCCGTCGAGGATGATCGGTTCATCCGCGCGGGCAGCCGCCAGTATCTTCGTCGTCGCGCCTTCCTGGGAGAATCCCGCGAGGGGGCAGGCGATTGCGCCAATCCCGGCCAGGAAGCCCGTGGCTGGCGCGAGCCGACGCGCGTATCGAACGGGTCCGCGAGAATGGCTCATGCTTTACCGACCGTTGCGCCCCGGAGGCCGGCAGTCGCCATCTGCGCGGACGCGTCGAAGCGCGCCGCGCGGATAGCGATCAGGCAACCGAAGTCGTCGAAACGGCTTCGACCGGAGCGTCACCGAATGCAGCGGCTCATCAATCGATAGCGAAACAGTAGTACATCCCGGCGCCGCCGGTCGGGATCAGGTTTTCCATGGCGCAGCCCTGCGAGGGATGCACGGCGTTCCAGGAATTGACTCCGGGGTTGCGGCCGAGGCGGTCGGCGTGACCGAGCATCGCCTGGGCGTCCGCGCTGCCGTCGGTCCAGTCGTTGCAGGTCAGTTCGTGCGCCGTGCCGTCTTCGTTCGTACCCGTCAACACGTCGTGAACGAGTGCGCCTTCGGGGCGCTGGACCTCGCCATCGGCGAGGAACAGGTAGGCCGGAACGTCGCCGTTCTCATCGGTCGCCGTTTCGTCGGTGATGTTGTTGTCGCCGTGCAGTTCATCGAGATTCGCGGCGATCATGACGCCCGCGGTGTTGTACCAGGGGCCGTCGCCGATACGGTCGCGCGCATCGACGGCGCTCGTGCTCAGGTACGCTCGCCACGTCTTGCCGCCGATGCCGGCCGCTTCGGCCAGCGACTGACAGTGCGTATCGGCGCCGTCGAGTCCGCCAAGGTTTCCGCCCGAGCCCGGGTTCTCGCTCGTGACGAAAAAACTCGCGTTGTCGGCCGGAGCCTGCGCGAGCGCAAGGCCCGCAGCGAGCACAGTCCCGATACCGAAAGCGAGTTGACGATAGAATTTCCGCATCGTTGTTCTCCGTTGTGGTTGCGCTGCCTAGTATAGGTTCTTGCGCGTGAGAGCGCCGCCTGGTGCGCCCCCCACGGCCTGCGAGACATTCGAATCAGGAAAGGACGGCAGTGAAGATCGGCATTCTGCATCCGGGAGACATGGGGGCATCGGTGGGCTGCTCCGCCCGGAGGGCCGGTAACGAAGTCCATTGGCTGTCCGCGGGGCGTTCGGCGAAAACACGCGAACGCGCGGCGCGGGCCGGACTGATCGAATGCAAACGTCTCGACGAGTTCGCGTCATGCTGTGAACTGATCGTGAGTGTCTGCCCGCCCCAGGTCGCCGGTGAGCTCGCGTCGACCGTGCTCGGAAGCGGTTTCCAGGGGCTCTTCGTCGAGGCCAACGCCATCTCGCCGGAACGCACCGGCGTGATCGGCGCCAGGTTCGCGGATTCGGATATCGAATTCGTCGATGGCGGGATCGTGGGTCCGGCGGCCTGGGAACCGGGCACGACGCGCCTGTATCTCTCGGGGGCCATGGCCGGGACCGTGGCGGCGGCCTTCGCCGGCGGACCGCTCGAACCGCGCGTTATCGACGACCGGATCGGCTCGGCGTCGGCGATGAAGATGTGTTTCGCCGCCTGGAACAAGGGCCGGATCGCGCTTGCTGCCGAGGTGCTGGCCGCCGCCGCGCACTTCGGTGTCAGGGATTTTCTGCGCTCGGAGTGGGGTGGCGATACGACGGATGCGCGAATCGACACGGCTCGCCGGATCGCCGACCGAGCGTGGCGCTGGGAACCGGAAATGCACGAGATTGCAGCGACGCTGGCCTCCACCGGCCTGCCCGACGGCATGCACCTCGCCGCCGCCGAGATCTACCGGCGGCTCGAGTCCTACAAGGACTGTGCGCAGACTCCGGAGTGGGAGGCGCTGCTGGCGGCACTGCTCGAACGGGCCGAGCCGTGAGTCGACCTGATCCATGAAGCTCGGCCTGATCTCGGTCGACGGTGCGCCGACGCTGATCCTCGCGCGCGACGGCGCGGCGGCGCAGGCCGGCACGGCGCTGGTCGTGGGCGACCTGCTCGCCGCCAGCGGCGAGACCGCGCCCGCTGGCATGACCGAGCTCATCCGCGGATCCAACCGCTACCTGCCGGCGCTGAGCCGCGCCCTCGCTGAGGTCGGATCGACCTACCGGACGATCGACCTCAACGACGCCGACTGGCTGCCGCCGCAGCCCGATCCGCGCAAGATTCTCGGCGTCGCGTTCAACAACCGGCGGATCCGCAACGATGTGCACGTCGATCCAGGCGTGCCGAATTTCTTCCTGAAGTCCGCAAGCTGCCTGATCGGGCACGGCCGGTCGGTCGTCATTCGGCCCTACTACGGCAACACCATCCCGGAACCGGAGCTGTGCGCGATCATCGGCCGCGCAGCGAAGGACGTGCCGGTCGAGTCGGCGCTCGAGCACGTGTTCGGCTATTCCATCATTGACGACATCACCTCGCACGGCATGAAGTTCTCCATGGACTCCGTCGCGACGACGCGCGCGGCGGATCTCATGCGCCCTGAGTACCTGGCGTGGCGGCGCAGGCGCGACGAGGACGATACCGACCTCTTCTTCGTGTATCACACACGGTCCAAGAACAGCGACACCTTTGGTCCCATGGGGCCATGGATCACGACGCGCGATGAAATCGCCGACCCCGGCAAGCTGCGCCTGCGCGCCTGGTGCGACGGCGAGCTCTTCTCCGACGACACGACGGCGCGCTACACGTTTTCAGTAGCGGAGCTCATCGCCGAGGCGTCGCGGTTTTTTACGCTCGAGCCCGGCGATATCATTTCCTGCGGCACGGCGGCGAAGGGTACGGAGAAGTTTCCGCACGCTCATCGTTCCGTGCTGCTGCAGGAACGCCAATGCCGCATCGACATCGAACTTGAAGGGCTCGGCACGTTGACCCATTTCGTCAGGCACGAACCCTGAGCCATTCCCACCGACAGTTCCGGATTCCGATGAACCCATACACATTTCGAACGCCTGCCGGGCGTCCCCGGCGCGACTTGTCCAGCTTGCCCAGGCCGTCGCCGGCACGCTCGCCGCGGTTTGTGCTGCACCCGTCGCCGTGTCCTGCGCCGCAGCCGGTACCCTGCGTCGCCGCAGCCGTGCTGGCCACGCTCGCCGCGGGCTTCGCCGGCAGCCCGGCGGTCCTTGCGCAACCCGGCGCGGCGGATGCGCAGGGCGGCGCTGCCGGCGACGAGAGCGTCGCCGGCCTGGTGCTCGAGGAAGTGGTCACGATCGGCACGCGGCGCGCACAGCGAGCCGCTACCGATACGCCCGTGCCGGTCGACGTCTTCAGCCTTGAGGAAATCGAGAGCATCAACTCCTCCGACCTCGTGGACGTCATCAACACGCTCGTGCCGTCGTTCAACGTCTCGCGCCAGCCGATTTCCGACGGCGCCACGTTCGTGCGGCCCGCGAGCCTGCGCGGTCTCGATTCGCACCACACGCTCGTGCTCGTCAACGGCAGGCGGCGCCACCGGGCCGCTCTCGTGCAGCTCGGCGGCTTCGGCTCACACGGTCCGGATGTCGGCAATTTCCCGAGCATCGCGCTGCAGTCGGTCGAGGTGCTGCGCGACGGCGCGGCCGCACAGTACGGTTCCGACGCCATCGCGGGCGTCGTCAACTTCAATCTGAAGTCCGCCGATTCCGGTTTCGATCTCGTCACGCGCTTCGGCGGCTATTCGGAAGGCGACGGGGACGAGGTCACCATCGAAGCCAACGCGGGCTTTCCTCTCGGCGACGACGGCTTCATCAACATCAGCGGTCAGTATTCGGACACCGAGCAGACGAACCGTTCGGAACCGTACGACCTCCCGATCGGCAGATCCGGACAGACACCGCTCGAAGCGACGCGCAACCAGCTCAGCGTAGACGGCGTGACCTACTACGGTCCGGACGCTTTCAGCTACACCTACGCGGCGGACGGGACCATCCTGCAGGTCCTCCCCGGTAGCGACGGCATCCCCGACGACCTCGATACGCGTTACGCGGACAACTTTCACCGCGTGGGCGGTCCGCGCGAATTCGAAAGCCCCGCGCAGATCTGGGGTCAACCGAGGCGCGAACAGGCCCTCGCCGTCGTCAACGCCGCGCTGCCGCTGTCGGCGGGCGTGGAACTGTACGGTTACGGCAACTATGCCGACCGCGACCAGGGCGGCGGCTTTTTCTATCGCCGTCCGGGCGTGAGCCAGTTGCTGCCGCTCAGGCTCGAGGACGGCTCGATCTACGATCCGCGCACGAGCCTTTATCCGTCCGGTTTCACGCCGTTCTTCTCGGCGGTCGCAACGGACTACAGCGGCGCGCTCGGCCTGCGCGGCGAATCGGTCCGCGGGCTGACCTACGACGTGTCGTTGAGCTACGGCAACCACGAGTTGCGCTATCGGCTCGAGAACACGCTGAATCCCTCGCTCGGACCGGCGACGCCGACGGCCTTTCACCCGGGCAATCTCGTCAGCGACGAGCTTGCCGCCAACGCAGACTTGACGTGGCCTGTCGATGTGGGCCTCGCGAGCCCGCTAAATGTCGCGTTCGGTTTCGAATACCGGGAGGAGGGCTATGCGATCGAGGCGGGCGACGAGGCGGCTTCGGCCGTCGGGCCGTTCGCGGTGCCCGATCCCTTCAACTTCGAGATCACGCAGGCCGAGGTTGATGCCGATTCCAACGACAACCTGACCGTCATCGAGTGCCGGATCCCGGGGTTCGCCGCCGTCGGCTCGCTCTGCCCGGCAGGCGACCCGATACACAACGTGGTTCCGGTCGGTTCGAATGGCTTTCCCGGCTACTCTCCCCAGTTCACGTCCGATGTGAAGCGCGACAGCTATGCAGGCTACATCGATCTCGAACTCGACGTGACCGATGACTGGCTCGTGAACGCCGCCGCCCGCTTCGAGAACTTCTCGGATTTTGGAGACGTCGCCATCGGAAAGATTGCGATGCGCTATCGCGCGACCGACCGCCTCAATCTGCGCGGCTCGTTTGGCACCGGATTTCGCGCTCCGACGCCCGGCCAGATCTCCACGACCAACGTTTCCACGCGCATCAACGAGCAGGGCTTTCCTGTCGCCGAAGGTGTCTTTCCGCCCGAGCACCCGGCTTCGGGTCTCTTCGGCGCGCGGCCCCTCGATGCCGAGCACTCGAACTCCTTCACGCTCGGTCTCGCGGCGGAACCGACCGACGGCCTGTCTCTGGCGCTCGACTACTATCGGATCGAACTTCACGACCGCATCATCCTGTCCTCGCAGTTTGCGGTCGGGCCCGACGAGGTGCGGCAACTCCAGGCGCTGGGCGTACCCGGCGCCAACACCATCGCCCAGGTGCGGTTCTTCACCAACGACGTGGACTCCGAAACCCACGGCATCGACCTCGTTGCGACCTGGAACGGCGACTGGTTCGCGGGCAGCACGACGCTGCAGGCGGCCGTCAACCGCAACACGACGAAGCTGACCGAACGGGGGCGGTTCGTCGACAGCGAGGCTGAGCACGATTCGCGTTACGGCGCGCCGGACACGCGCGCTGTCCTGTCGATGCGCCAGGCCTGGGATCGACTGGATCTGCTCGTTCGCGGCAGTTATTTCAGCGACTACGCGAACGCCTCGACGGCGAGCCTGACGGAGATCCAGCATTTCAGCAGCACGTTCTTCGTGGACCTGGAGGCCACGTGGTCGCTCGGCGATCGCTATCGCCTCAAGCTCGGTTCGCACAACCTGTTCGACGAATACCCCGACCGCGGCGAGTTCGAAGTCTGCTGCGGGCGGATCTACCGCAGTGACTCGCTGCTGCCCTGGCAGGGCAGGTCGGTCTACCTGCAGTTCGCGGCGTCGTGGTTCTGAGTAAAACTGCCTGACGAGTGGGCCGGGCTGGCTGTCCGGTGGTCTCGCGATGACCGCGACGGCATGGGTCGCGGCGTCCGTTCCCATAGCCCCGGCGGTCCCAGGACGGGGCCGTGTGCAGCAGCGAGTTTCGGCGGACTTCCGGGATCGGTATCCGCGGACGTCCGGTGAACTTCAGGGCGTGGTATCCGCGGACGCGGGATTCGGAAAGAGATCCGACTGATCCTCCCCTTCGCGCGGAATCAGGCAGGTGAAGTCCTTTTCGATGAGGATGCTGAGGCTTCCGCCTCCGGGCAGCGCCTGCTCGGCGCGAATCGAGACCTCGTCCGGCTGCTGCCAGGCGTCGACCCGTTCGCGCGGCAGCACGACACGGACGCCGTTGCCGCCGTAACCCGCCGAGATCGAGTCGGCGGCCGAACCCGTGTCCGGTTCCGCAACTTCAAGGCGATAGACGAGGGTCGCGCCCGGACCGAACTCGACGCTGTCCTCCACATGACCTTCCGCGGTGAGTTGCGTCAACTCCGCCTGCGAGACGCGAAACCTGACCGAATTGCCGAGAATCCTGAGTTTCATGGTGTTACTTGATAGATCATGGTCTACGGTCCGGGGCGGGCGCAGTGTACCTTGAATTTTCCCGGCGATGCACGACCGGCGAGATTCATCGTGTGCCGGACCCAACAGCCGCACGCCCGGCATCTGCAGCGTCGCGCCGATCCGTTGATGATTCGACGTTTTCGCAATTCCGCTTCGTCCCTCAGCGGACCGGGGTTCCGCGTTTCAGCGGCCCGTCAAGCCGTCCCCGCCCGGGACACGGTTCGCCCTTTCGCGCCCGCCGTTTCGCGCATACACTTGCCGCGGCAATTCGCCAGTGATAATTCGGAAAGGAGACCACCTGATGATTGGATATGTAACCGTCGGCACCAACGATCGTGAGCGTGCCGGACAGTTCTTCGACGAGGTTTTCGGAGTGCTCGGCGCCGAGCGATTCATGGAAACCGAGCAGTTCGTGGCCTGGAGGACCAGCGAAAAGGAACCCGGCATCGCCTCGACAACGCCCCATGACGGCAACCCGGCGTCGGTCGGCAATGGCATGATGGTCGCCCTGCATGCCGGCTCTCCGGAAAAGGTGCAAGCCGTCCACGCGAAGGCGCTCGAACTCGGCGGTACGGACGAAGGTGGGCCCGGACTGCGCATGGGGAACTACTACGGAGCGTATTTCCGCGATCTCGACGGCAACAAGTTCGTCGCCTTCTGCTTCGTGCACGAGGCAGAGTGAGGCGCACATAAACTTGATCGAACGCAAGGGAGTTCGCCGCTGGCGCGACCGGACGCGGCCGCTCGTGATCACCGGCGTCGCGATCTACGCGGCGGGCTTCTTTCTCGATTGGCTCCTTGCGTTCGAGTTCTACTGGCTGCTGACCTTCGGCGGCGGCTTCATCGTCCTGATCGGCGCCTGCTGCGGGCTGCTCTGGCTCGTTGACTCATCGACCGGGGACAAGTCGCCGAGACCGCCCGACGATCCTCAGAACTGAAGTTCGAGCGCCGTGCAGAGAAACGCCATGAGCGGCGCGGCGGCTGCGAATCGCGCGGCCGTTCGCTCGGCGAAGTCGCCGGCGATGACGTCTTCGTCATCGATCGGGCAACTGGCGATGAAGTCCTTGCGCTTGATGTCTTCGATGAAGGGCAGCTCGGCCGGGAACCCCCGTGGCGGCCGTTTCAGTCGCTGCCCGCCGAACTCGAAATGTTCCTGGAACCGCCCGTCGCGGCTCGCACTCTTCCAGGCGCCCGGCTTCTCCACGATACGTGTACGGATCTTCGCGAGAGCGCCCGACTCGGGGCGCCAGATGCCGGCGCCGAGAAAGCAGCGGCCGGGCTCGACATGCACGTAAAATCCCGGTGCATGAACGTCCTTGCCGCGTTCGTGCCGGAACTGGATGCCGATGTTGGTCTTGTACGGCGTCTTGTCGTGCGAGAAGCGCGTGTCGCGGTAGATCCTCATGAGCGAGCCGCCGACGCGCCTGGGGATTGCGACGAAATGCGCGGAGATGCTCTCGATGCGCGGACCCATGGTCTCGATGTAGTCGAGCGCGGGGGCGAGGACATCGGCCTCGTAGCGGTGCTTGTTGGCCTGAAACCAGCTCCGCTCGTTGTTTGTCGCGATCTCCTCGAGGAAACGCAACGTGTCGGGTCGGAACGCGCCGTCGGCCGCGTGGCTTGCGGTAGTCATGGGGCGCATTCTAAGCGTGGCGCGCGTCTGCCGAAATCGGTTAATTTCCCGTCATCATGCAGGAAAGTGTGACGGCAATTGGCGGAGCCCGGGAATCAGCGAGCGTTCCCGGAGCCGTGGAACTCGTGGTCGGGCCGCGCCATCGGCCGCTGGGCGGCCTTACTGTCAATCGCGTCTGGCCGACGGCGCGGCGTCGCCTGGTCGGACCGTTCATCTTCTTCGATCATCTTCTTCGAGCCGAACTGGAACCCGGTCAGGGCGTCGACGTGCCGCCGCACCCGCACATCGGCCTCGCCACGGTCACGTATCTCTTCGAAGGCGAAATGCTGCACCGCGACAGCATCGGTTGCGAGCAGACCATCAGGCCCGGCGAGCTCAACTGGATGTCGGCAGGTTCGGGGATCGTCCACTCCGAGCGAAGCACGGACGGCGAGCGCGCCCGTGCGTCCCGCGTTCACGGTACACAGTCCTGGGTCGCGCTGCCGCGCGAACACGAACTCTCCGCGCCGAGCTTCGTCCACTATCCGGCCGACGAGCTTCCGCTTATCGAACAGGCGCGTGCGCGTCTCAAACTCGTTGCGGGCTCGGCATTCGGCGCAAGCGCCGGTATCGAGACGCTCTCGGAGCTCTTCTACGTCGAAGCGGACCTCGACGCCGGCGCGGCGCTGACGCTCGGGCCCGAGCTTGGCGAGCGCGCCGCCTACGTCGTCAACGGCAGCGCCGTGGTCGAGGGCGTCCGCTACGAGTCAGGCAAGCTTCTTGTCTTTCGCGACGGCTGCGAGATCGAGATCTGCACGCCGTCCGGCGCGAAGCTCATGCTGTTCGGCGGTGCGCCGCTCGACGGCGAGCGCCACATCTGGTGGAACTTCGTTTCGAGCTCTGCCGAGCGCATCGAAGCGGCAAGGCGCGACTGGAAAGCGCACCGTTTCCCGGCGGTGCCGGGCGACGACGGCTACATGCCCGCTCCCGACTGATTCCAGCCTGCTTGGGAAATCTGGAGGTTTCTTGACGGACTCCAAGGCCGCGCGCGACTAAATTCCTCACCGTGAATTGATGCTTCCTCAGGAAGCGAGACTTGCGGCGAAGGAGAAGCAAATGAGAATCGAAGTGACATTCGCAGCGGCGGCGCTGCTCGGCAGTGGAGCAGCATGTGCGCAGCTCGAGGCTGATACGGACGGTGATGGCGGCGTCAGCCTGACGGAATTTCAGGCCGGTTTCCTTGAGGCCGCCGAACGACGGTTCCAGTCTCTGGACAGTGACGGCGATGGCCGGCTGACCAGCGAAGAGGCCCGCGCCCGACGCGACCGCGACCGCGGCGAACGCGCGACCGAAATAAGGTCTCGTGCCGCAGATCGCGCCGTGACCCGTCTGGACACCGATGACGACGGCCTGCTCACGCTCGCCGAGGTCCAGGCCGGGCGCGAGGAAGCAACGAGCGAATGGTTCGCCGGGCTCGACACGAACAGTGACGGCCAGCTCTCCGCGGATGAGTTGAGCGCGCAGCGATTCGGCGGCCGGGACCGAGACGGCGTTGGCCGTGTCGAAATCGACACCGACGGCGACGGCGCCTGGTCGCTCGAGGAAGTTCAGGCGGTGCGCGAGAATTTCACGGCCGAGCGGTTCAACAGGCTCGACGACGATGGCGACGGCGTGATCAGCGAGGCCGAGCGCTCCGAGCGTCGCGGCGACTTCCGCAATCGCAGGGGACGGGGACGGTGAGGGCAAGCGGGCAGGCAGGATCGGTATCTCCCCGGTTCGAGTCCTGCTTGCCCGCCAGTAAACTCCGAAATGGTGGCAGGCGCCCACCGCGCGCAGGTACGGCGTGGGGTGTTTGCAGCTTCGGAGGACTGTTGCCGGTGATGTCTGTTCAGTCGTCCCTGTCTCGCCCGCCGAAGCGAATCCGGAACAACTGAATGAAGCCCACGCGCTGCATCTCCCGGTTCGCCGGGAACAGCGGCGCCAGTAAGGAAGCCGGATCGTCGGGGTCGTACAGCGGCAGGAAATTCGCTCGAATCCGTCCCGTTTCCACGGTCTGTGCCTCGCGCGCCCGCCAGGTGCTGCCGAGGTCGGGCAACCCCCATGGGTTGTCGTCAGTCACGATGACTTCCTCGATCGTGTCGATGCGGTCCTCGGGCGGCGCCGCGAGCCGGGCCTGGGACGGTACGTTGTCGATGCGGGGGGGCAGGGCGAGATCGTCGTCGCCCTGTCGGGCGATGTCTGCGGCCGGCGCTGCGGGATCCTCGCCGTCCTCCTGAGCGATTGACGCGCCCGGCGCCGCGAGGCACGCCAGTAGGATGAACCTGACCGTGGTCCGGACGAGCGATTCGGACACGCTAGGGTGAGTCAACCCGGTTCCTCCAGGCCAGCGACCTGAACCAGTAGTTGGTCGTCGTCGGCAACCAGGTATCGGCGTTGCGCGCTTCTATCCACGCGTTGAGCAGAAACACGAAGTCGGGATCTCCCTTGGCGACCGCGAACGCGGTCGGCGTCTCGAGCAGGGGTCGCGCGACCGGTACGTCGACCATGGCCGGATTTTCGAGCGCGAGAAACGTCGGCACGGGCTCTTCCTCGAGAAAGCCGTCGATTTCGCCGGCAACGAGCGCGTTTCCGGCCGACTCCACGTTTTCGAACACGACGAGTTCGGCCCGCGGCAGGATACGCGCCGCAAGCGCCGTGGCCACGGAACCCTCGACCGCGCCGATCTTTCGCGTGCCGGTGTTCAGATCCTGCAGTTCCCGTACGTTCGATGTGTTCACGAGGTTTGTCGCAAGCGCGACGCCGCCAAGCGCGTAGGGTTCGCTGAAGTTGACATGCAGGGCCCGTTCGAGGGTCACGGCGAGACCCGCCGCGATCACGTCGATCTCACCGGCCTCGAGCGCAAGGATGAGCCTGTCCCACTCGTAGACGCGGATGTCGGCCTCCAGTTCCATGTCTTCGGCGAGTTTTCTCGCGACATCGATTTCGAAGCCTGCAAGCTCGCCGTCGGCGTCGCGCAGCGTCCATGGCGTCGAGAGCACCACGCCGACGCGGAGCGTGCCTTCATTGAGCACCTGCTGGAGAGGCCGCGCCTCGGCCGGCGCCGGCAACGCGAACGTGAACAGCAGCAGTGCGAGCAGCGGCAGTGGCGCAAAGCGTGGTTTTTGCGCCGGAATCGCAGGAACGCCAATCGAGTGTGGCAACTTCAGACCTCCGTATCGGCCGCTTGCTCAAACTGCGCCGTTCGCTTCCTGGCGGTGGCCCCGGAAGCTGCACCGCTGAAATCACGGCTGCGCGTTTTGGGCGAAACGCCTGGCCGAAGACGGCCGATCGCGACCGCCGCGCTTCGGGCTCCTGGCCGCGGCTGTATCACCCGACGATACCGACAACCGCGCCCGTACAGCAAGTCGCGATTGTCCCGCCGACGATCGACTTGAGGCCGAGGCTCGCGACCTCCCTGCGGCGTTCGGGCATCAGTGCAGTGAACCCGCCGATCATGATGCCGACGCTGCCGAAGTTGGCCATGCCGCACAGCGCGTAACTCATGATGAGCACGCTGCGCTCGCTGAGCTGACCGTCCGCGAGTTCCGCGAGGCTCAGGTACGCGAGCAGCTCGTTGAGCACGGTCTTGATGCCCATGAGGCTGCCCGCCACCGTGGCTTCGCTCCATGGGATGCCCATGAGCCAGACGACGGGCGCCATGAGCCAGCCGAGCATCCGCTCGAGACTCAGTTCCTGACCTGCGACCTCGGGCAGCAGGCCGAGTACGGCGTTGGCCAGGTGCACGAGCGCGAGCAGGGCGATCAGCATGGCGAGGATGTTGAGATAGAGCGCGAGACCGCGCTCCGCGCCCTGAGTCACGGCGTCCATGGAGCTTGCCGCCTGCGAGCGTGGGTCAGCGAGTTCGGCGGACGTGCGGTGCGTCGGCGGCACCATGATCCAGGCGACCATGATCGCGGCCGGCGCGCTGATGATCGATGCGGTGACGAGGTGTCCGACGGCGCCGTCGAGCACGGGACCGAGTATCGCCGTGTAGAGCAGCAGGACAGTCCCTGCGATCGTTGCCATACCGACGCACATCACCATGAACAGCTCCCCGCGGCCGAGTTCCCGGAGATAGTCGCGGATGAAGAGCGGGGCCTCGACCATGCCGACGAAGATGTTCGCGGCGGCGGACAGCGACACGGCGCCGCCGACGCCGAGCGTCTTCTCGAACAGCAGGGAGAACGCCTTGACGACGAGCGGCAGTATTCGCCAGTAGGTCAGCAGCGACGTCAGCGCGCTGACGACGATGATCAGCGGCAGTGCGCGGAACGCGAACACGAGGCTGCTGCCGACCGCCGTCTCCTCGAACGGCAGCGGCCCGCCGCCGAGGTAGCCGAACACGAAGCTCGTGCCGGCTTCGGTCGCGCTCTGCAGGGCGACGACGGCATCGTTGAGGCTCGCGAAGGCGTTTTGTGCCTGCGGCAGCCGGAGCACGAGCAGCGCGATGACGAGCTGGAGCCCGAGTCCGGCGACCGGTACGCGCCACCTCAGGGCACGGCGATTCTCGCTGATGAGCCAGGCGACCGCGGTCAGCACGAGCAGGCCGAAGACGCCCTGGAGTATCGTCATCTGCTGCCCTGTCCCACCATTGGCGCTGGGTCGCGTGAGTTCGCGCTACTATACGCGCAACGCCGCCGCGCTGAACAGCGACCGCGCGGCGCGCGCCGGCAGGCAGACGAAGCGACAGATGACGAGCACACGAGAACGCGATGACCGGCCGCCTCGAGGGCGGCCGCCGCGCCTCATCGCGGCCGGTTTTGTGGTCGCGTTCGCGGCGAGCATTGCGACGATCATCTACACGGGCCTGCTCGTTGACGGGCCGCGCCGGGAATCCGCCGCGAATGATGGCGCGGTCGAGGCGGGACTCCCTGCCGTGCAAGGCGCCGGAGCGGACGCACGCCTGGAGCGTGCCGGCGGAAACGGTGTATCCGTGGATGGCCGCCCGGCCGCCGACGAAGCCGGCGACGATCCCGAGAGCACGACCGGGGAGCCCGGTGACGGAACCGGCATCGGCAGCGCTCGCGGCGAGACCGCGCGATGAGCGCCGCACCGCGAGCACGCGCGGCAGCGCCGGGAAGTGCAGCGAGCCCTGAGCCTGGCATCTCGACAATGGCTGCCGCACCGCGACTGTCCGGCGAGTGCAGGACGATCGAGGCTGCGCTGCGCGGCAAGGTCGGCCGGGCGATCGCCGACTACCGCATGATCGACGATGGCGATCTCGTCATGGTGTGCCTCTCGGGCGGCAAGGACTCCTACACGCTGCTCGACATGCTGCTCGCCCTGCAGCGGCGCGCGCCGGTGCGCTTCGAGCTGGTCGCCGTGAACCTCGACCAGAAGCAGCCCGGGTTTCCGCGCGAGACCTTGCCGGAGTATCTCGAGGCGCTCGGCGTTCCTTACCGGATCGTCGAGGAAGACACCTATTCGGTCGTCACGCGCGTCATCGACATCGGCAAGACCTATTGCGGCCTGTGCTCGAGACTGCGCCGCGGCATCCTGTACCGGGTTGCCACGGAACTCGGCGCGAACAGGATCGCGCTCGGCCATCACCGCGACGACATCGTCGAGACGCTGTTCCTCAACATGTTCTACGGCGCGAGCCTCAAGGCGATGCCGCCGAAACTCAGGAGCGACGACAGGCGGCATGTCGTCATCCGCCCGCTGGCCTACTGTGCGGAACCGGACTTGGCGCGCTATGCCGAGCTGCGCGAGTTTCCGATCATTCCATGCGACCTGTGCGGCTCGCAGGAAAACCTCAAGCGCGCCGAGATCAAGGCGATGCTCGCCGGATGGGAGCGCAGCGACCCGGGCCGGACCGAGAGGCTCTTCCGCAGCCTGCAGAACGTGAGCCCGTCGCACCTCGCCGACGCCGACCTCCACGACTTCGGGAACCTGTAGCGACCAACGGCGCTCGTGCCCCGTTTCGCGTTTGGCGCCGTGTCTGGCAGGCGCGGCCCGTGCCCACGCCTCGACACTCGCAGAGCAAGGATCGGATTACGACGCGACGGACAGTTCCGGCGTCGCTTCCTCGAGACGCCGGCGCTGCTCGTCAAGGCCCGTCCAGAATACGAGGACGCCGTCGAGCATCTCGTTTGCATCGCGCACGAACGCATCTTCGTCCACTTCACGTTCACGGCAGAACGATGCCAGCTCGTCCCAGGTATGTTGGGCGTGGGTCTCTTCGAGCCGGGCGTGCCAACTGAAGAAGGCCAGGTTCAGCCCCGGCAGCTTCTCCCGCACCTTGAACGTCTGCCAGCCCTGCACGAGCTCGTCCCAGAATCCGGCCGCAGCCCAGTTTTCCACGGCCCACGACGCCGCCTCTGCAACGGCGTAGTCCGCGCTGCCGTAAAGACGCACGAGTTCGTCGCAGAAGTGCAGGGTTGCGGGTGTGCCGAAGCGGCGCTTGCCGAGTTCGGGCAGGGTCAGCTTCAACGGCTTGGCCATGCGCAGAAGAAGCTCGAAGTGAGCGGCGCGGAAGTGGAACGTGCCGCCCTCGATCGTGCCCACGAGGCTGCCGAGTTCGGAATCGTCCCGGCTGCGGCCGCGGTAACCCACGCCGATTTCGTTGGCGAGGATTTCCTTGGAAGCGCGCATTTCCTCGATGGTGTCGGCATTGACCATCTTGTGTAGCTGGGCGAACAGGAACTCGTTGGAAAAGACCGAGAACTGCACGAGGAAGGCACGCGCCTGTTCGCGGGAGATGTCGCCGTTGCGGAACCATCGTGTGTACGGATTGGCCACGATGACGGGATGATGCAGAACCTCCCGCCGCAGCCGGCGCTTGAATAGCGTGAAAGATGCCTTGTCCATTTCTGTTTCTCCAAATCGTTTGACTCTTGATGAAATATTAGTCCAATTCGAGTAGTGTTTTTGTTCAATAGATAAAGTCAAATCACCGAATATTGGATGGTTTTGTTACTGACATGGGAATTGAGTGAATGGATCACCCAAGTTATGCGCTCGACGCGATCGACATCAGGATTCTTGCGGAACTGCAGCGCAATGCCCGGCTCAGCATCACGGAACTCGCCAACCGCGTGGCCCTGACCGCCACGCCCTGCGCGCGGCGCGTCCGCCTGCTCGAGCAGGCGGGCTACATCGGCGGCTACGTCACGCTGCTCGATCAGCGCGCGATCGGTTTACCTGTCAACGCGTTCGTCGAAGTGCGGCTGACGCGTGAGCGGCAGGAGGAGGTCAGGGCGTTCGAATCGAGCGTGCGCGGGTATCCGGAGGTCATGGAATGCTGGGCCATGTCGGGCGGCTACGACTACCTGCTGCGCGTGGTCACGGCGGATCTGCAGGCCTACAACCGGTTCATGCGCAACAAGCTGTTGAGCTTGCCGTCGGTAAGCCACGTCGAAACCGGATTCGGTCTCGAGCAGGTGCTCGGCCGCACGGCGCTGCCGCTGGATCAGCTTGGGCGATAGTCGAAACGTCACGCGCGACTTCGCGAACGCTGCGGCGATGACGGCAACGCAAGTCCGAAACTGGCGGACAGGACCTGCGACCTACTGTTCCTCAGTACGGGCAATTCGGCGCGCAGCATCCTCGCCGAAGCGGCGCCGGACCTACCGGCGCCTCGCGCCGGCTGCGGTCGGGTTCTCGCTATTGTGCGTTCTCGTCAACGATCGGGTTGCGTAGCTTCCCGACGCCCGTGATATCGATTTCGACGACATCCCCGGCCTTCATCCAGAGCGGCGGATTACGTCCGGCGCCGACGCCGCCGGGCGTTCCGCTCACGATCACGTCGCCCGGTTCGAGTTGCGCCCACGTCGTGCAGTACGCGATCAGGTCGGGAATGTCGAAGCAGAGTTCAGCGACGCTTTCGTCCTGTACAACGTCGCCGTTGAGGACCGTGCGCAGGTGAAACGCCGTCGGGTCCGGCGCTTCGTCGGCCGTCACCATCCAGGGTCCGAACGCGCCGCTGTGATGGAAGTTCTTGCCGGCCGTCCACTGAGGGCCGTGCCGCTGGTAGTCCCGGATGCTGCCGTCGTTGAAGCAGCTATAGCCCGCCACATGGTCGAGCGCCAAGTCGCGTGACACGTGACGCGCGCGCTTGCCGATGATCACCGCGAGTTCCCCTTCGAAATCGAAGCGCTCCGATGCGTTCGGCCGAATCATCGGCTGACCGTGACCGACGATGCTGTCGGCGAAGCGCACGAACAGCACCGGGTAGTCGGGTCGCTCGCGGCCCATCTCGCGGATGTGGGGCATGTAGTTGATGCCGACGCAGATGAGCTTGGCGGCGGGGTCCGGGATGGGTGGGAGAAACTCGATGTCGTCGAGCGGGCAGTCGGCTGGCCGGCCCTCGAGTTCCCGCAAGCGGTCGCCGGCTCCCGCGAGCAGCAGGTCGCGAAGGCCAGGGTATTCCGACCTGAGTTCCGCCCCGGCATCGACAACACCGTCGTCTCTGGCGATGCCGTAGCTTGCTTCTCCGTTGCGAACAAAGCTGATGAGTCGCATGTCCTCAAATTCCTCGTCGTTTCAAGCCGGGGCGGCCGCGCCGGGCATTGTACGGGCGGTCCAACGCCGCTGCCATGCGTCGCATGCGCCGGATGTCACCTGCGGGTGCGCAAGAAAGCGCAAGTACGCGCAACAAACAGCGCTACGCGCAAGAATATAGTTGCGCGTAGAAATACCGGGTGGCGACGGGAACTATGGCAGTTTCGCTTCCGCGCCGAGGACGGCAACCGCTTCGTCCAGGCTCAAGACCTGCTGCCCCTTGCGGCCGAGGCGCCGGATCGACACGGTGCCGTCGGCGACTTCGCGCCGGCCGAGCGCGATGATGGCCGGTACCTTGGCGAGACTGTGTTCGCGGACCTTGAGATTGATCTTCTCGTTGCGGACATCCGTGAACGCGCGCAGCCCGGCGCCCTGCAACTCTTGCAAAACCTCGGCGGCATAGTCGTCGGCGTCAGACGTAATCGTCGCAACCGCGATCTGTGCCGGCGCAAGCCAGAACGGCAGGTTGCCGGCGTAGTGCTCGAGCAGGATGCCGATGAAGCGCTCGAGCGAACCGAAGATCGCCCGGTGCAGCAGCACGGGGGTATGCCGGTCGCCGTCCTCACCGATGTAGCTCGCGCCGAGCCGGGCCGGCAGGTTCAGGTCGACCTGCAACGTGCCGCACTGCCATTCGCGGCCGATGGCGTCGCGTAACACGAACTCGATCTTCGGTCCGTAGAAGGCGCCTTCGCCCGGGTTGTGCGTGTAGTCGAGCCCCAGGCTATCCATCGCTTCGATCAGCGCACTCTCGGCCCTGTCCCAGACGGCATCTTCGCCGACGCGCCGTTCGGGCCGGTCGGCGAACTTGATGACGACATCGTCGAAGCCCGTGTCGCGGTAGATGCCGAGCAGCAGGTTGCAGACGGCCCCGGTCTCGGCCGTGATCTGGTCCTCGGTGCAGAAGATGTGGGCATCGTCCTGCGTGAACGCGCGCACGCGCATGAGTCCGTGCAGGGCGCCTGAAGGTTCGTAGCGGTGCACCTTGCCGAACTCCGCGAGCCTGAACGGCAGATCGCGGTAGCTGCGTAGCTCGTTCCTGAAAATCTGTACGTGCCCGGGGCAGTTCATCGGTTTGACCGCAAGCACGCGCTCGTCGGCGGTCCGGCTCTTGAACATGTGCTCGCCGAAGGTTTCGAGATGCCCCGAAGCCTCCCAGAGGGAAACGTCCATGAGTTCGGGGGTGTTGACTTCCCGGTAGCCCGCGGCCTCCTGGCGCGCGCGCAGGAATTCGACGAGCGTCTGAAAGAGCGTCCAGCCCTTCGCGTGCCAGAACGCCGAACCCACCGCTTCCTCCTGGAAGTGGAACAGGTCCATCTGCCGGCCGAGGCGCCGATGATCGCGGCGCTCGGCTTCCTCGAGCCGCCGCACGTACTGGTCGAGCTGCTTCTGGCTGGACCAGGCGGTGCCGTAGATGCGCTGCAGCATCTCGTTGCGGGAATCGCCGCGCCAGTAAGCGCCCGCGAGCTTCGTGAGCTTGAAGGCCTGGCCGAGCCTGCCCGTGGACGGCAGGTGCGGACCTCGGCAGAGATCGACGAAGCCGCCCTGGCGGTAGACGGTGATCGGTTCATCCTCGGGAATGCCCGCGATGATCTCGGCCTTGTAGTGCTCGCCAAGTTCGGTGAAGAACCCGATGGCCTCGTCGCGGTCCCAGACCTCGCGCGTGACCGGCTCGTCGCGCTCGACGATCTCCCGCATGCGCTGCTCTATGCGTTCGAGATCGTCCGGAGTGAAGGGCTCCTCACGTGAAAAATCGTAGTAGAAGCCGTCGTCGATCGCCGGGCCGATCGTGACCTGAGTGCCGGGATACAGTTCCGTGACGGCTTCAGCCATGACATGGGCGGCGTCGTGGCGCAGGATCTCGAGCCCGTCTTCCGAGTCGCGGGTCACAATTTGGAGCGAGGCATCGTTCTCGAGCGTCGCCGTGAGGTCCCTGAGCTCACCGTCGACGCGCACGGCAACGGCGTCGCGCGCGAGGCGCGAACCGATGCTGCGCGCGACGGCGAGGCCGTCCACGGTTTCGGAGAACGCTCTGGTCGAGCCGTCCGGCAGGGTGATTTCGGGCATGCTTCAGGTCAGGCTTGCGAGCCGTTACGACAGCTTGCGCATTGTACGCGGTGGTTCGGGGGAGTCCATGTCCGGCGGGGCACATCGCGACCGCGGACCAGATCCGTCCGGACAGACCTGTCCGCGAGCTGCTGTGTGTTCACTTGACGCGCATGGACGTCACCCATAGCCGTGCATCTGCAGGCGTGGACCGGTCCGGATGCGTCGCGTCAACTGCTCTTGCATTGCCGCGACGCGTTGGTCGATGCTGTACGGATCGTTCCGTTCCGGTTGTATCGAGTCGGCGGAGGACTGAAGCATGCCTGTTCCAGTTTCCATACTCGTCATTCTGCTTCTGAGCGCGGCTGCGGCAAACGCTCAGACAGCACGCTACCGGGACGCGCCAGATCCGCTCGAGGTCGACTGGATTATCGGCGCCGACCCGAGGGGGCATGACCGCGGCGTGGAAATCGCCTCCGTGCTGGTGCCGGTGATCGCCGCGGAGAACGGCGCCGTCCCCGACGGTATCGAGCCTCTGCCCGTCGACATCTTCACCACCACGGATTTCTACGCGGACGCGGACCTTTGGCATGACCCGCGCTACTATCGCTGCAACTCGCCGACGGCGCTCGAGTCGCTCGGTGGGGCGACCCGGATGAACATCCTTGGCGACGACCCGCCGCGAACGGCGCCCTGGGGCTACTGCGACCGCGACTATCCGCGCGGGGAAATCGTAAGCCCCTATCCCTTCGATACCGCGAAGGCTCACTACGAGGCGCTGCTGGAGGAGGCTCGGGGCCGCGGGGGGCCGACGGAATACACGCGGGCCACGCTGCCCGACTGGAACGGCCGCTACGAGCGCCAGCGAGAAAAGGTCCAGTCATGGCTCTACGGGAACACCCTGCAGTTTCCGACCTACCTGTCGTTGCTGACCGGGGACTACCAGCGCTACTTCGTCCAGCAGGCCTACCATTCGACGCGCAACCAGCATCAATGGCCCGGGACCTACTGCTGGCCCGAGGGCTTCATGCGCCGCATATCCCAGTACGGCGGCGGCGACACGAGCATCATCATGAGTCCGGAACTGATTCTGGACATACGCTTCTCCTCGCAGCGCATGACGACGCAGATTCACGTCGGCCGCCAGTTCAACGAAGACGGCGCCGTGCCCTTCCTCAGCGCCGAAGTGCCGCGATGGTATGGCGAGACGATCGGTTTCTGGGACGGCGAGGCGCTGATATCGTGGACGTCCAACATCCAGGGCTGGGTTTCGCACGGCATCCACGAATACAGCAGCCGTCTGCAATCGATCGAAATCTACACGCCGCGCCATGACCAAGACGGTGAGTTCATCGGGCTCAGGCACGAACTCCTGCTCTACGACGACGAAGCCTTCGTCGAGCCGGTCCGCATCGTGCAACGGCTCGACAGGGTCAGGGACCTCAACGAGGGCGATCCGATCCCGACGGACGAATGCATACCCGTCGCGTTCCCGATCGGGGGCGCAGCGATGCCGGTCCATCCCGGCCAGTCGATCGAGTTCGTCGTACCGGATATCTATGGACGGCCGTGGGACAGGATCTGGGAGATGTACTTCGAGCAGGGCATGAGTCGACCGCCCGAAGCGGACATCTTCGACTTCGGGCCCTGATGGTTGCAGGAACCGCCGTCGTTCCGACGACTGAAGCAACACGCCTGACGCACCGTGCCGCGCAACGCCGAACTGCACCGAGCCACGACTGCCGTTTCAACTGAGATCTGACGCATCCGCCATGGAATTCACGCCCGAACGCCTGAGAGAAGCAGCGCAGATCGTTTATCGGCACGTGCCACCGACGCCGCAGTTCGCCTGGCCGTTGCTGAGCCGGCACGCGGGCCTGACCGTCTGGGTCAAGCACGAAAACCACACGTCGATCGGGGCCTTCAAGATTCGCGGCGGGGTCCTGTACATGCACAGGCTAACGCAGCGGCAGCCGGAATGCCCCGGAGTGATCGCGGCCACGCGCGGCAATCACGGCCAGTCGGTCGCCGTCGCCGCGGCGCATCATGGGCTCCGTGCCGTGATCGTCGTGCCGCACGGCAACAACCCCGAGAAGAACGCGGCCATGATCGGCCAGGGCGCCGAACTCGTGGAGCACGGCCGGGACTTCCAGGAAGCCCACGAGTTTGCCTGCGAGAAGGCGGGGCGCGAGGGTCTGCATCTGGTGGAGTCGTTCGATCCGGCGCTGGTGCAGGGCGTGGCTTCGTACGCGCTCGAACTCTTCGCGGGCGCGGATCCTCTCGATACCGTTTACGTGCCCATCGGGCTCGGCTCGGGCATTTGTGCCGTCATCGCCGTACGCAACGCGCTGGGTCTTGCCAGTGAGGTGGTGGGCGTGCAGGCGGAGGGCGCGCCGTGCTACGCGCTGTCATTCGAAGCGGGCCGGACGGTGACGACCGCAACTGCCGATACCATGGCCGACGGCGTCGCCACGCGGGTTCCGGTCGACGCGGCCGTCGCGATGATCAACCGCCACGCCGCACGCGTCGTGACCGTCAGCGACGAAGCGATCCTCGAGGCCCAGCGGCTGCTGCTGCGCCTGACGCACAACCTGGCCGAACCGGCCGGCGCCTGTGCGCTCGCGGCGCTGCTCGAGGAACGCCGCCGCATGGCCGGCAAGACCGCCGCGGTGATCCTGAGCGGAGGCAATGCCGATGCGACGAACCTGAGGAGGGTGATTGAAGGGATGTGAGAGGCGGAGGCGCGCGCTGGCGACGACGCATGGACGCAGATTCGGCGCCGCGGTCGCTCACACGCGGAAACGGGTCAGCCACCGCTGTTGTCCTGCGATGCTTGCTACGGATTGCGGGTTCTCTGGAAGAACATCAAGGCCTTACGGCATCAGCAGAGGAACGATCCGCCGGTTTGTCTGGCGATAGACGCGGAAGTCGGAGTCGAGCGTCAGAATCGAACCGTTTTTCGTGCGCTCGACAAGGTGTACCAGACAAGCATCGGCGAATGACATGGGAACATTGCGATAGCGTCGCATGAGGCTTCTCACGGCCACCGCATCGTCGCGGGAAGCCACGGGCGAAGCAACTTCCAGCATTCCGCGCACCACCAATTCGATCGGAAGGCCCGGATCCAGGTCTGCCCGATGCAGCAGGAACGATGCTTCCGAGAGAACGGCCTCGCAGGTCAGCAACGGTGGATTGAGCGTATCGAAGCGGGCGACCGCCCAATCGTGATGCGTTTCGTCACGGTCCAGCAGGGCGATCAGGGGCCCGGTGTCAAGAACTACCGTCGGACGTGCCACGAACATGGTCGGCCAGCGCGGCCTGTTCAAGAAGTTCGGGGTCCGTCGCGAGGTTGCTGCGCCCGCTTGCTACGCTCCCCACGAGGTCGCCCGCCAGGTCCGCACAGCTCGGCGGGCTCGCTTCCGGGCTCTCGAGAAGCGTTTGTTCGAGAATCTCGCGTACTAGCGTGGACCGGTCGATATTGCGCCGACGCGCCTCATTCGCCAGCCTCGAAAACAACTCGTTCGGTAACTTTACGGACAGAGCGTTCATGGCACGAAGGTATGATAGTTTGTTGCAGATCGCAATACGCTAATCTGGTTGTCTGGTTACGACATTGTCGGGGGCTGTCTCCAGGGGAGCCCCGGGACACGGATTCGTCATTAGCGCCTTGGGCGTCAGGCTCATCTCATCCGCTTGGCCACCGTATGGGATACTCGTTAATGGCCGGAGCCTGTCGACGTGCCTGTGCCTCCGATGCCCCGCTTCGGCGGGGCTCGCCTATCGCTCCGACCGGGGTATCGATACCCGTTTTCCGTCGCCTGAGCCAATCCTGTCGGCAAACTCGGCGACGCTGCGCGCATAGTCGGGATCGCCCCCCGCAAACGCAACGTTCGCCGCACACTTCCGTTCAAGTTCCGCCCGTTCGAGGGGCTCTCGCGAACCGCCGCGCAGGTGCGGCTGGATTGCCTCGACCACGCTGCCGTCCGTGAGCGTTGCCTGAATTCTCCCGCTGTAGTTCTTCGGATACTCGTCGTCGGGATCGATCTCGTAGCCGATTCGGCCCGCGAGCGAGAGCACGTCGGGATCCTGCACCGCCGCGGTCGTGAACTGCGCAAGGCCCGCGTCACCTCGCAGGAAGCCGACCGCGACGCAATACGGTGTGCTGAATTTCGCGGCATAGCCGCCTGGCGGTTTGCGTTTGAGCTCAAGCGGTTCCCACAAGCGGTGCACTGTGCCTTCGCCGACGTAGCATTTGAGTTCAACGATGTCGGAGGCCCGGATGCCGCGGTTCGCGAGCCGCACGGCGCAGTCGACGAAGGGCTGGGTCATCGTGCCGCAGGCATGGGGTTTGAAGGCGATGCGGGCGGATTCCCAGCGCACCCCCAGACCCTCCGTGACCAGTTCGGGATCGGCGGCGACGGACGGTGCGAACGCGCGGAAGAACCCGTGCGGCCCTTCGAAGACCGTCGCCGGCCCCTTGAAGCCGGCCTGCGCCATCGCCACGGCCCTGAGACCGGACTGCGCGGCCCAGCCGGCGTGCATGCGCTTGGTCCAGGAGCCGTCAGTCAGGTATTCGATGATGCCCGAAGCCATGCTGCCGGCGATGCCGAGCGCATTGGCGGTCGCGTGGGCGGGCGAGCGCATCGCGGCAGCGACGGCCGCCGTTGATCCCATCGCCCCGATCACGGCCGTCGGGTGGAAACCCGCGGCGTGAACGCCCTTCTGAACGGTCAGGCCCATCCGGCACATCAGTTCCTGTCCGGCGGCGATGCCGCGCAGGGCGTCGTTGCCGCTGAGGCCGTGTGTTTCGGCGGCGGCCAGCACGGCCGGCACGACGACAGCGCCCGGATGCACCGGGCAGCCTTCGAAGGTGTTGTCGAAGTCCTCGCCGTGTGCGGCAGTGCCGTTGATCATGGCCGCGGCTCCGGCCTCGCGCGGCTCCGGCGAACCGACGACGGTGCATGGCCCGGTGGCCGGCCACGATTGGCGCAGCGCCGCGACATAGCCCGTGTGGCGGGCGGCGAACGCGAGCCCGAGCGTATCGAGGGTCGTGTCGGCGCAGGCGGTCCGGACGACCGGCGGGATACCGTCGCGCTCGAGGCTCGCCAGCCAGTTCGCGAGAGTCGTGGCGACGGGCGGTTCGGGACGATCGCTGTTCACGACAAACGGCCGGCCTGTGCCGAGCGAGTCCCGCTCATGCCGACGACCCGCCGCCTGCAGCCGCCGGGCGGTTCCTTCCAAACGCGAGCCAAAGGCGCGTTCCGAGCGAGCCCGCGATGAACAGCACGGCGACGATCAGCAGGCCAACGGCGATCGGGTCTTCGAGGAAGATCGCGTGATCGCCCGCCGACAGGACCAGCGAACGCCGATAGTTGGATTCGACGAGGAAGCCGAGCACGACCCCGAGCACGGCCGGCAGCAACGGCATGTCGTACAGGCGCATGAGGTAGCCCGCTGCACCCGCCGTGAGCACGATGCCGACATCGAAGAGGCTGGCGTTGATCGTATAGATGCCGGAGAGGATCAATGCATAGATGAATGCCGTGAGCAGCGCTCGGGAACGGTTCACGAGCCACAGGCAGACCGGCAGGACGAGCGTGCCGATCGCGAGCAGGGACAGATTCGCGACGAAGAGCCCCGTATACAGCCCGATGACCGTGTCGGCGTTCTCCTCGAACAGTCGCGGGCCGGGCAGCAGGCCATGTATCAACAAGCCCCCGAGCAGTATCGCGGCCGAATTCGAGCCTGGTATCCCGAAGCTCAACAACGGCACGAGCGCTGTCGAGGCGACCGTGTTGTTGGCGGTTTCAGGCGCGGCGATGCCTTCCGGCGAACCGCGGCCGAATTCCGCCTTGGAACGCGACCAGCGCCGCGCCTCGTTGTAGGACAGGAACGAGGCGATCGTGCCGCCGGCGCCCGGTATCACGCCTTCGACCGTGCCGATGGAGGCGCCGATCAGTTGCGGCTTGACGAGGCGGCGTCTCAGTCTGCGTCCAGGGAAGCGAATCCGCGCCGTGTCGCGGGACGTTTCGGTTCGCACCGGCGCGCCCGCCTGGCGCAGGAGTTCACTGACGGCGAAGAGTCCGACCATGATCAGGATCGGCGCGATGCCTTCGAGCAGTTCCACTTGCCCGAAAGTGAAACGCGGCACGCCCGACATCGGGTCCGTGCCGACGGTCGCGACCATGAGCCCGAGCACACCGGCCGCGAGGCCCTTGAGGATCGATGCGCCGGCGAGCGACGCGATCACGCTCAGTCCGAGGACGCCCAGCGCGAAGTAGGACATCGGCGTGAACGCCAGCGCGAGATTTGCCAGCGGGCGCGTCAGCATCACGAGCATCAGCAGCCCGATCATGCCGCCGATGACTCCGGAGTAGAGCGAGATCCCGAGGGCCTGTCCGCCCATGCCCTGCCGTTGCATGGCGTAGCCGTCGAGAACCGTGGCCGCGGCGGCATTGGTGCCGGGTGTGTTGATCAGGATGGCCGGTATCGAGCCGCCGTACTCCGCGCCGATGTAGGTCGAACCGAGCAACACGATCGCCGATGTCGGCTCCATGCCGTAGGTGAACGGCAAGAGCAGCGCCATGCTGATCGACGGCGAGATGCCGGGCAACGCGCCGCCGAATATGCCCCAGGCGACGCCCGCGATCGCCGCGAACGCGAGCGGCGTGCCGAGCAGCAGGTCAAACCCTTGCAGCACCGCGTCCATCAGGAACTCGGCAAAAACATCGGCCAGACGCCGGGCGGCATGTCGATGCCGAGCAGGACATCGAAGAGCACGAAGAACAGCACGGCGCCGCCCACCGAGATGCCCGCGAGCCGCCAACCGATGCGTTCGCCCTGATAGACGGCCACCAGGGCAATGACGGCCAGGATCGAGAGCAGGTAGCCGGCGAAAACGATGACCGCGAGATAGGCGATGCCGATCCCGAGCATGCCGGCTGCCCGGCCGGCGCGCGCCCGCTTGCGGCCGGAGTCGCGGCTGCCGGCGGAGCTGTCCGCGCGGGTCGCTGCGCCGTTCAGGCGCCAGGCGACGAGCGCCTTGACGGCGAGCGCCACGGCGAGCCCGGCAAGCGTGGCGGCGTAGACGACGGGGACTCCGGCCGCGCCGACCTCGTCGCCGAGCGCGCTGCGGTTGATGTCGCCGGCGGCGATGAAGTATCCGACTGCGACGAGCAGCAGAACCGCCGCTCCGACCAGCTCCCTCCTGCGCATGCCCGACAGCCGTCCGAACCGGCGACTCAGCTAGTCGATGACGCCGGTTGCGCGCAGAAACGCCGCGGTTTCACTCGCGAACGCGGCGATGAACGGCTCGAACTCGGCCCGCGGCATGAATGCGGGCGAGAGCATCTCGCGGCTGTAGATGCTGCGGTAGTCCGGATCCTCGAGAACCGCGCGAATCGCCCGTTCCCAGGCCGCCGTGACTTCACGCGGCAAGCCCGGCGGCCCGCTCAGGCCGCGGAACTTGGTGACCACGACATCGTAGCCGGATTCCCTGACCGTCGGCACCGACGGCAGCCCGGGCAATCGGGACTCGCTGAACACGGCCAACAGGCGCAGCCGGCCGGCGTCGAGTTGGCTGCGCAGCTCCTGCGCTTCGCCGACGCCGATGTCGAGCGTGCCGTTGAGCACGTTGAGGATCAGGTCGCCACCGCCTTCGTGGCTGACGATCGCGGCCTGCGCGCCGGTGGCCGTCTTCAGGCGCTCCAGGGCCTGACGCTCGAGCGACCCCGGCGACGCCGCGCCCCAGCGTCCCCTGCCGGAGCGCGCCGCCTCGATGGCCTGCTCGAACGTCTCGAAGGGGCCGTCGCTGCGCGTATAGACGACTTCCTGGTCGAAGAACACGTTTACCACGGGATCGAGGTCACGGAACGTCGTTGCCGGGCTGCTCAGCAAAGACGTCAAAACGAAACTGGGCGTGGCCGCGTAGAACACGCTGCCGTCCGCCGGCGCGTTCGCGACCCGTGCCATCGCGCGCGCTCCGCCGCCGCCGCGCACATGCTCGATGACGAAGTTCACGCCCATCAGCGGTTCGAGCTGCCGCGCCAGTTCGCGCAGGAATACGTCGCTGCCGCCGCCGGGGCTCGAATGGGTGATGAGCGTGACGACATCGTGCGGATAGGGTGCGGGTTCGGGTGCATCCTGAGCCAGCGCGGCGGCGGCGAGGAAGGCCAGCGACCCCGCTGCAGCGCATCGTCCACCGATATCTGCCGCGACGGAGAAAGGGAACTTCAGGCGTTCAAGCACCGTATCGAATCCGCTGCGTGTCGTCGGCCACTATACCGGCTTGCTTCGGTGACGTGCGCAGGGAACCCGTCTCGGGGCATGGGCAAGCGGCCATCGGCTCCGTCCTGATTCCGCGACCCGCGCTCACGGCATGAAGCGGCCGCCGCTGACGTGGACCGTCTGGCCCGTCACGTAGGGCTTGGCCGGATCGGCGAGCGCCAGTACGGCGTCGGCCACGTCCCCGGGTGTTCCGCGCGCGTAGCCGGCTTCATCGATGAATCTCGGCGCCTTCTGCCCGGCTCGGCGCTCGGTGTCGATCGCGCCCGGCACGACGCAGTTGGCGCGGATGCGCCCGAGACCTTCTTCGGCCAGCGCGCGGGTCAGGCCGATGAGGCCGGCCTTGGCCGCGATGACGTGCGCCCGGTCCCGGGCGGGTCGATGGGCGCTGATGCCGCCGAGATTCACGATCGCGCCGTTGCGTTCGCCGGGCAGGCGCCGAAAGAGTTCGCGCGAGGTCAGGAACGCGCCGGTCAGGATGACGTCGACGGTGCGGGTCCAGGTCTCGCGGCTCATGGTCGCGAGGGCATCGTAGGGGCGAACGGCGGCGCCGTTGACGAGGATCGATACCGGCCCGAAACGCGCTTCGATATTGTCATAGCCCGCGACGACCGCGTTCTCGTCCTCGACCCTGACGAGTGCGCCCATCGCCGTGCTGTCATCGCCGCCCAGAGCGTCGAGCGCGGCGTCGAGCGCTTCCCGGTCCGATCCGCCCCAGATGCATACGCGAGCGCCGGCCTTCTGCAGGGTGCCGGCGACGGCACGGCCGATGTTGCGGCTGCCGCCCGTCACGAGGGCGACTTCAGAATCGAGATCGATCGGCCAGGCCATGGGGGGATCCGGACAGCGGGCAGCGCGGACCAGTTTAGCGCAGCGCGAACGCCGTGGCGGCTCCGGCTTGACACGCCAGATGGTCCATTCAACATACTGGACGCAAAGGCAACCGCCCGCGCACAGGGCACGCAGGCCGAACCGAAGCCGAGGAAACGACGCCATGACCGAAAAACGCAAGCAGACTCCCGCGACCGACAGCCGAACACCGCCAGCGGAGACTCACGAAGCGCCCGGCCGGCTGGACCGGCGCGGCTTCGTCCGCGGCGCGGCCATGCTGACGGTCGGCGGCCTCGGGACCCGGGCCGGGTTCGCGCAACAGACCCCGTCGGGCGGTTCGCCGACCGCTGCGCCGTCGGAGGCCGCGGCGGAACGGCTCGCAATGCAGGTGCAACGCGCCCAGCGCTGGGGCGGCCGCGATCCCGCCAACTGGGTGCGGCCGCGCTCGGGCGTCGATCACAACGTCGTCATTCTCGGCGGCGGCCAGAGCGGCCTCGCGATCGCCTACGGGCTCAAGCGCCTGGGCGTCGGCGGCGTCGAGATCATCGACCGGGCCGAGCCGGGACTCGCCGGCATCTGGCGGACGACCGCGCGGATGCACCAGTTGCGCACTCCAAAGACCCTCCGGGGTCCCGAGCAGGAAAACCCGATCCTGAGCTTCCAGGCCTGGTACGAATTGCTCAACGGCCCGGACGCTTACGATGCCCTTGACCGAATTCCGACGCTCGCCTGGGCCGATTACCTGGACTGGTACCAGCAGGTCAACGGCATCGAGGTCCGCTACCGTACGAATCTGCTCGAGATCGAGCCGCAAGGCGATCTCCTGCGCCTGCACCTCGACTCCGATGGCGAGCGCCGCGCCGAGACGACACGCAAGCTCGTGCTCGCCAACGGCTACGCCGGCGCCGGCGGACCCAACGTGCCCGGCTTCCTGCGCGCACTGCCGGCGGAGTTCTGGACGCATACCGCAAGTCCATTTCGCGAGGACACATTCGCCGGCAAGAGCATCGCCATCGTCGGCGCGGGCTCCTCCGCGTTCGACGCGGCGGCCGTCGCGCTCGAGAGCGGCGCGGCCGAAGTCCACGTCTTCAACCGGCGGGCCTACGTCGGCTACCCGGCGCCGCGGCCGCCCGGTTCGCCGGCGCCCGACCGCGGCCACCCCAACGTGCTCGCACTGAGCTACGAGTTGCCCGACGCCGTACGCTGGCGCAATTTCGTGTCGCGCGAGCGGGGCGTGGCGACGGTGCCGATGGACTCGATCGAACGCGTTATGGCGTTCGACAATTTCCGAATCCATCTCGAGAGTTCGTTGGCCGACGTCAGGATCGCCGACGGCAGGGTCGCGACAAACGCACGTGGCGAGTCGTGGCAATTCGATCACATGATCGCCGGAACGGGCTATCGCATCGATCTTTCCGCGCAGCCCGAACTTGCGGGCATCCACGAGTCGATCGCGCTATGGGGCGACCGCTATGAGCCGGAGCCCGGCGAGGACAATGCTGCCGCCGCCATCCATCCCTACCTCGGTCCAGGATTCGAGTTTGTGGCCCGCGAAGGCACGAATGCGGACTACCTGCGCAACATCCACTGCTTCAATCTCTCCGCGATGCTGAGTTTCGGCAAGCCGGTCGGCGACATCCCGAGCGTTGCGGATCATCCCAGACTCGTGATGGCCATCGCCCGCGATCTGTACGGTGAGAGCGTGGACACTGAAGCGCATCGGCGGTTTTTCAATGCGCCGTCGGTGCCGCCGGATACTGCGCCGTATCAGCAGGCGGTGCAGGGCGAGACGCAGGCCGCGGCCTGAGTGGGCGAGAGCCTGAGAAAATCCTCCGGCACGTCGCTTAGCCGAAAGTGAACACCACGCCAAGTTCGGTGCGGTCGGCTACTTGCCGGAACCCATCGACGACGCCGTCGAGCGGCCAGGTGGCCGTGATCATGGACGAGGCATCGATGGAACCGCGTTCGATCATTTTCACGTAACGCGGGGCGTCGCGCATCGGATGCATGCCGCCCATCTGGCCGCCGTGGATCGAGCGCGTGGACAGACAGAAGCGGGCGGTCGGGAACGAGATCTCGCCCTGCTGTCCGGCTGCGAGCAACGTCAGGTGTCCACCCCCGCGCGTGATGTCCCAGGCCTGGCGGAGTGCGAGCAGTCCGGTCGTGTCGGGGCCCGTCTCGACCGCGGGCGGAAACAGATCGCCGCCTGAAGCTTCGATGACGAAGTCCGCGCCGCCGTAGCGGTAACCGGGACCGTAGCGCCCGCCGGCATCGAGCCGGTCGGTCGGGCCGTAACACATCTCCCTCACGCGCTCGACGAGCGTGTCCGTGTCGACGTTCGGATCGAGCACCGTCGTCGCGCCGAGTTCGAGCGCCTTCTCACGGCGGTAGGCGACTGGCTCGATCACGATGATCTGACCGGCGGACTGGCTGCGCGCGCCCTGGGCGGCGGCGAGCCCGATGGGTCCTGCGCCGAAGATCACGACATCGGAGCCCGGCTCGACCCGCCCGTAGGTCAATGCCGAGGACAGCCCCGCGGCAAGCGTGTCGCCGAGTAGCGAGAGCTCGTCGTCGGGCAGGTCCGTGAAGAGCGGGATACAGTACTCCTCCATGGCCACCATGAGCTCGCTCAAGCCGCCGATGGCGCCCTGCTGGATGACTCCGGTTCCGTCGGCCATGTCGGCGATGGGCCCATTGAAGAGCTGACTGTTGAGGTAGTTGCACGCCTCCGGGTTGCCGTGCAGGCACTGGTAACAGACGCCGCACTCGGGTGTGCCGCAGACGAGCACGCGATCGCCCTCGCGCACCCGGCGGACTTCGGCGCCGACGGCTTCGACGATGCCGAAGCCCGAGTGATTCGGGATCGTCGGCGTTTCGTAGTCGCGGTCTCCAAGCACGCTGCGCGTGATGGTGTAACAGCCGCACGATGCCGTCGTTCGCACGAGCACCTGTCGGGGTTCGATCTCGCGCAGTCGCAGGTCCTCGACCGACGCCGTCGTGCCGCTTCGCACGAGCGCCCGGAACGGCCGGCCCGCGACGCTGCCGGTTGCGGCGGCAGGCGCGTCCGCCTGTGCCTGTGCCCTTGTGGCTGTCAGCGTCGCCGCGGCCAGCGCGCCGGCCTGGAGCATTGTTCGACGGGACAGTCCGGAGCGCGAGCTCTGCTGCGTCTCGCTGGCGGAGCCGACGTTTTCTCTTGTGGATTCGGCCTCGTTGGAACGCACTGCGCCGCGCGCTTGCCCTGTATCGGTCATTGCTTGTCCCCCGGTTCGCGTCGATCGGGAATCAACCATAGCACCGTTGCCTGCCGATCCCGCGCCGTATCAGCGCGCGGTGCCGGAGACTGTGAAGGGCGCGGCCTGCGCGGGCGAACGCCGAGCCGAAAGTGAACACAACGCTGAGCCCCTGTTTTCTTGGCCCGCGCTCGATAGCGGCCAGGGTGGTAATCTCCCGCGTGTCTGTGAACGACACGCTGAGTCGAGAGTATTCATGCACATTTCCCGCCGCCAACTGATCGAGGGCTCGCTCTACGGGGCAGCCGCTGTCGCCTTAAGGGGGCACGCTCAGCAATCGCCGTGGCAGCCGGGTTCCGTTCGGCACCTGCTGCCGGCGGCGACCCACGATCGCCTGCTGCTGAAGGCGAGCTTCGATCGCGCGCTGGCTGCGCCGCCAACGTTACGGGCAGGTCCACGGGCGGCTGCCGGGTTGCAGCTTGATTCCTCGGGCGAATTCTTTTCCTTCGACCTGGTCGGACTCGAGCCCGAGCGCACTTACGAGTTGTCGCTGGAAGACGCCAACGGCACGCCGCTCTGCGACCCGTGGCCGATTGCCACCTTTCCCGGTCCGGACGCGGCGCCGAGTAGGTTCCGGCTACTCGTGTACACCTGCGCCGGAGGGCATCCCGCCACGGTCGATTCCGACACGAACGGCCCGTATTTCGTGCCGATCGAAAACCGAAGAAAAATGCTGTTGACGGGGCTCTCGTACAACCCTGACGCCATGATCGCGATCGGCGACCATGTCTACTGGGATCTGCGCTCGCCGGTGGGCTCGCTCATGCTTGGAAACGCCCCCGAAGCCCGCCGGCTGGTGGGTTCGTTCACCCGCAACATGCCGGTTCTCGGCACCGACAACGAACGCAAGCTCAAGCTCGTCGTCACGCCGCAGCTCAGCGATCTCTACGGCACGGACTTTCGTTCCACCCCGGTGTTCTTCGTGCAGGACGATCACGACTACTTCGAGAACGACGAAGCGACCGAGGAGATGGTTACGTTCCCGCCCGACGATTTCATGCTCCGGCTCGCGCGCGCCACCCAGCGCTTGTATTACCCGGAGTTTCTGCCCGACGCGCGCCGCCCGGCCGGGCTGCCGTCGAGCGGCGCAGCCGACCGTGCCACCGGCGTATCCGAATCGTTCGGCACGCTGCGTTACGGCAGATTGCTCGAGATCATGATGTACGACTGCCGACGCTACATGACCCTGACCGGCCCGGTGGGAGGATTCCTGCCTGAAACGGTCGAAGCCTGGCTCATGCAACGCATGGCGGCCGAGGAGACGCGCCACGTGGTCAACCTGCCGTCGACCCCCGTGGGATGGAGCGCCGGCAAGTGGGGTGAGTGGTATCCGGACCTGCTCCAGCCCAACGGCGAGTTGGGTGTTGCCGAGTCCAAGTATTTCTGGCAGCCGGGCTGGAACCTGCAGCACAATCGCCTGCTGCAGGCGGCTTCGGCCATGGCGGGCATACCGCTGTTTCTTAGCGGCGATCTGCACGCCCTCGGCGAAGGGCGGATCATGCGCTACAACGATCTCGATCTGAGCGGCAATCCCGTGGTGTCGGTGCTGACCGGTCCGATCAGCTCCGGCCCGAGAGCGTGGCCATCGGCCTGGCGGGGCACGCCGCCGCGCACGCCGACCGGCATCGAAGTCGATGCGGGGCTCGACCCTCTCGAGAAGAACGGCTTCTCGATCATCGACTTCACTGAGGACCGCGTCGAAGGGCAGATGTTCAGCTGGAAGATGGATGAACCGGTCGAGAACCTGGACAACCTGCAGCCCTTCCACCGCTTTACGGCCGTGCGGGGGGCTTGAGGCCGCTTACGCGGTCTTGTTCGCTGCAGGTGCGTCGGCGCCGCGCCGCTCCTGCACTTGCTCGGCGAAATACTCCCAGTCGCGGGCGAAGCGGTACGCGTGCCGCGCCGGGGGTTGAGGAGACTGGGTTTCGAGCCAGCGTACGCTCGTGTCGCTGCGGTTGTAGAAGGCGTGGGTGCAGCCGACGCCGGCCCAGAGGAAATCGCCGGGCTGCATCAGGTATTTCTCGTCATCCGCCCAGGCCTCCACCTCACCGTCGACGATGTAGTAGGCCTCTTCGAGCGGATGGTTGTGGGGGTGAACGCAGCCGTTCGGCTCGTATTCGACCATGAACATCGTGTGCAGCGCCGCTTCGAGCCGCTCGTCGACGAGCATCTTCATGGCCACGCCGCTGAAGACGATCGCCCCCGTTGCGACGCTCGCCGAGACCCTGGGCGCGTCCGTGGTCTGCCTTGCGCGCAAGGCATCGACCCTGATGTCGTCGTCGGCCATCCGGAACAGGTGCCTTGAGGTCGGGTCGCGGATGTCGAGCGGCTCTATGGGGATGTCGGGCGGCGGACCAAGAAAGTAGGTGTCGTCGGCAAAGTTCTCGCCTCGCGGCACCGGAGTGTTCATGTCGATCCACTTCGCCGTGCCGCTCTCAGGACCCAGCCACGCCTGCGCCACGCCGACCGGGAGCAGTCCGCAAGCGCCCGGGCCGAGCCGCCACGCGCGCTCGCCGAGGATGAGCACGGGTTCGCCTTCGAGGACATAGAAGCTCTTCTCGAAGGACTGCAGGTGCTGGTTCACATGACCGTCCGCGTCGAGTTCACAAAGGCCCCAGCCCGAGTGGACCGCGCCGCAACCCCGGTCGGAGAGCGCATGGCGTCGATATCCCGCGGCGTCTGCGGGAAACGCCCCCGTCGGCCGGATGTCGGCAGCCCTGATGAAGTGATGCATGTTCTGTCTCCGTTTCTCGCGCGTCAGTTGCGATTCAGCGGCCCAGCATGAGCTCCGGCAGGAAGAGCGATATCTGCGGAACGTAGGTGACGAGCACGAGAAACGCCAGCAACAGCACGAGCCACGGCAGGCTCGCCCGGATCACCTGCGTCAGCGAAAGGTTGGATACGCCGCTCGCGACGAAGAGATTCAGGCCCACGGGCGGCGTCACCATGCCGATCTCCATGTTCACGACCATGATAATGCCGAGGTGAACCGGGTCGATACCGAGACCGATCGCGAGCGGAAAGATGATCGGCGCGAGAATCAGGACCACGGAGGTCGGATCCATGAGGTTGCCCGCGACGAGCAGTATGAGGTTGACGAGAATCAGAAACGCCCAGGGCGGCAGTTCGGCGGCGAGCACGGCGGCCGAAATCCCCTGCGGGATCTGCTCGGTGGTCAGCACGAAAGCGAAAACGTAGGCGTTGGCCACGATGAACATGAGCATCGTGGTCGTGCGAGCGCCCTGGACGAGCACGGCGGGGATCTGCCTGAAACCGATGTCGCGGTAGACGACGACCGCGACGATCAGCGCATAGACGGCCGAAACCGCGGCGGCCTCGGTCGGCGTGAAGACGCCGCCGTAGATCCCGCCGAGCACGATGAAGATCAGCAGCAGTCCCCAGAAGGCTTCACGGCCCGTGCGCAGCACTTCGCGCCAGCTCGTGGCGCCGGGTTTGGGCACGTGCTCGCGGCCGCCCCGGAAGTAGATCGTCGTCATCATCGCGAGCGTCAGCAGCAGTCCCGGAATCACGCCGGCGATGAAGAGCGCGCCGACCGAAGTCTCCGTGATCGCGCCGTAAACGACCATGACGATCGACGGAGGAATGAGTATTCCGAGCGTGCCGGCGTTGGTCACGACGCCCGTGGCGTATTCGCGGCGGTAGCCGGCGCTGACCATGCCCGCGATCGTGATCGAGCCGACCGCGACGACCGTTGCGGGCGACGAACCCGAGACGGCCGCAAACAGCATGCAGGCGAGCACCGATCCCATCGCGAGACCGCCGCGTATCCATCCCGTGATCGCCGTCGCGAAGTCGATGAGCCGGCGCGCGACGCCGCCGGTCGTCAGAAAGGTGCCGGCCAGGATGAAGAACGGCACGGCGAGCAGCGGATAGACCTCCGTCGCGTGATTGAAACGCTGCGCGAGCGACAGCAGCGTCTGATCGCCGAAGAGCGCAAGCGTGAGCACGCTCGCAAGTCCCAGCGACATCGCCACGGGTACGCGCATGGCGAGCAAGAGCAGCAGCGAGCCGATCAGGAAGGTGACGGTCATCGCCGCTTCGCCTCGTCGTCGCGGCTCGCGCCTGCGTCAGCGTCAGGGATCGCCTCGCCTGCGTCAGCGATCGCCTCGCCCGCGGCTTCGCGCGGCTCATCCTCGGCTCGCACCGCCGGTTCCTCGGCCCGGTGCCCGAGCGGGCCGCGTGTGCCTTTCCATATCCCTAACGCCGCCTGGCCGAGCCTGAGTCCGAGCAGCGCGAAGCCGATCGGCAACGACGACAGCAGCACCCAGCGCGGCAGCGGGATGTCGTGGGCGAGGCTGCCGAAGTCGTAGAGCCGCCGTACCAGCGTGAAGCTGCCGGAAAACATCAGTACGGCGTAGAGCAGGCTGAGACCGACGGCCGCCAGCGCCACGAGCCTCTGGACCCGAGGCGTCAGGCGCTCCGTGACGAACTCGACGGCGATGTGGGCGTCGGTGCGAATGCCCATCGAGATGCCGACGAGTACGAGCCAACTGAAGAGATAAATCGTCGCCTCGAGCAGCCAGACGAGGCCCGTGTCGAAGACGTAGCGCAACACGACCTGGCTGAAGGTCAGCAGGGTCATGATGGCAAGGAACGCCGCGGTGAGGAACTCCTCGAGGCGGTCCAGAGCGCGATTGAGAGAACGCGTGATGGTCATCCGGAACGTTCCGACCGCATGGCCTCCAACCTCGATCCAGTCACTGGAAGCGATCTTGAGGCTTTGGGAGCTACCGAGTCAGTCGACATTCCTGCGCGCGCGGAATCCGCACTGCCCTGCGAAGGTCGACTGCATGCGGGGCGATCCGCATCAGCCGGCGCTCCTGCGGGCGCGGGATCATCTCCTGGCGTCGCTCAGTGCCCGGCCGCGCCGGCAGCTTCGAGCACCTCCGTGCCGATGTCGTCTGAGAACATGTCCCAGACCGGCCGCATGGCAGCGCGCCATTGTTCGCGTTCGTCGGGCGTGAGTGCGATCAGCGTATTGCGTCCAGAGGCGACGATGTCGGCACGCGCCTCATCGTTGATCGCTACGGCGGTCGTGTTCACGAACTCCGTGGCTTCGGCCAGCGACTGTTCGAGGACGTCGCGGACATCGTCGGGCAGGCCGCGCCAGTGGTCGGGATTCACCGCAACGAAGTAGCCGATGTAGCCGTGATTGGTCTCCGTGATGAACTCCTGCACTTCGTAGAACTTGCTCGCGTAGATGTTCGACCAGGTGTTCTCCTGGGCGTCGACGGCGCCCATCTGCAGCGCCTGGTAGACCTCCGAAAACGGCATCTTCTGCGGGTTGCCGCCGATCGCCCGAATCTGTTCGAGCAGCACGTCGGAATCCATGATGCGGAACTCGAGCCCGTCGGCGTCCGCCGGCACGCGCAGCGGCGTTCCGGCCGTGAGGTGCTTGGTGCCGTTGTGCCAGTAGGTGAGTCCGAGGAGGCCCCGGCCTTCAAGCTCCTTCAGCAGTTCCTGACCGACAGGGCCGTTCTGGAACGCCTCGACCTGCGCCATGTCCGCGAACAGGAACGGCAGGTCGAAGACCTGGAAGCGCTTGGTCAGCCTGTCGAGCTTCGACAGCGAAATCGCGATCATCTGGATCTCGCCGAAGGCCAGCGCTTCGAGCGATGCCTGGTCGTTGATCAGGCTGCTCGATGGATAGACCTCGACCGTGACCCGGCCCGGCAGGCGTTCCTCGACGAGTTGCTTGAAATAGTCCGCGCCCTGACCCTTCGGGGTGGTCGGCGCGAGATCGTGGGGGAACTTGATGATGATGGACTGGGAAAGCGCCATGCCCGGCATGGTTGCGAGAGCGAGCCAGACTACCGTCAGAATTGCTTTTCTCATCGTTCGTCCCCTCGGTTGATGCGTGCTTCGTTCACTAATGTCGTTGTTGGCGGCCCCTGTCCTGGTCGGTCGGCCTCGTTCAATGCATGGCGCAGCGATCCTCGCGTTCCGCCGCTAGGATAACGCGGCAGCGCCCGCATCCGCGCAGACTTCATCTTCGGCGCTCGATCCTCCGGAAACGCCGAGCGCACCGATCAGTGTACCGTCAACAATGATCGGCAGGCCGCCCTCGACGGGAATGGCATCCTTGAGGCGCAGCACGAGCAGCCCGTCGCCGCCGCTCGCCAGACGCTCCTGGAAGGTCTGCGTCGGGCGCTTGAAGATCGCCGCCGAGCGGGCCTTCGACTCGGCGATGGCGATGCTGCCGACCTGGGTCTGGTCCATCTTCTCCAGATACACAAGATAGCCGCCCGGGTCGACGATTGCGATGACCATCGTCCAGCCATTCGCGTGCGCCGGCGCCAATGCCGCCTCGGCGACCCGCTTCGCCTGCGCCAGGGTGATCGAAGGCCCGTAGGGCGGCAGTTTCGGACCGGCCACTGGAGGCTTGTCTGTGCTCATGTCGCGTTTCCGTCCCTTCTGAGTGTCTCGTCGGTCGTCTGTCCGCCGAGCCGGCGGTACACCTGGTGGGCGACGACGAAATCGTTGCGGTCGATGCCGAGGCCCCGGCAGGCGTTCATGAGTTCGTTGGCGGCGGCCGCGAGCGGCACGGGACTGCCGGATTTGCGCGCCATTTCGAGCACGAGCAGCATGTCCTTCTGCTGCAGCGTCACGTCGGCGAGCGGCACATCGGGCATCTGGCCTTCGAGGATGAACGGACCGCGATACCCGAGTACGGGCGCCGCGGTCACGCTCTTGAGGAACGCATCGAGCGCGATGTCCCGATCGACGCCGCCCTTCTCGGCGAGCGCCACGGCTTCGCCGAAGGCGATGACCTCGACCATGAGGAGCGCGTTGACGGCAAGTTTCATGACGTGGGCTTGGCCGCTCGCGCCGATGTAGGTCACCTTCGGTCCGATCGCGCGCAGCACCGGCTCGACCTGCTCGAAGGCTTCGCGGTCGCCGCCGATCATGAACGAGGCGTTGCCCTGCTCGACGGTGACCGGGCTGCCCGACAAGGGCGCGTCGAGCATCGCGAGACCCCGCGCGGCGAACTCGGCCGAGAGCGAACGCGTGATATCGGGCGCGATCGTGCCCATGTCGATGTAGATGCCGCCCGGGGCGAGACCCGAGATGACGCCGTCCTCGCCGAGCGCGACGGACCGTACGGCCGTACCGTCCGTCACGATCGAGAAAACGACATCCGATGCCGCGGCCACCGCCGCGGGTGTATCGGCCCAGAGCATGCCCTGTTCGAGCAGCGGCGCGGCCTTTTCGGCAGTTCTGTTCCAGCCCGTGACCTGGTAGCCCGCCGCGAGCAGTCGCGGCACGATGACCTGTCCCATGGCGCCGAGTCCGATAAAGCCGATGTTCAAGCAACCTTCCTCGTAATTCGAAGTGCGATCGAGCCCGCGTTGCCGAGTAGGGCTGCGGACGGCCCGGGCGATCCCATCGCTTGACTATACTCGAAAGCGCCGCCGCGTCGGGCAAGCGTTTGCGCTGCAGCGAACAGGTGCGGCGACAAAGGCGTTTTCCTGCCGAGCGGCTGATCGAACACGACGATCATGGCGTGATTTCCGCCCGGCCCGATCAATGGACCGATGCGACGGCGCCGCTGACGCGCGCCTGTGTCGGTACCGGTGGCGCGGCTATTCGTGGCCGCGTTCAGCGCCCGCCGGAGACGCCGCCAGTCGTCGGCGCCCTGAAAGCGATGAGTTCGCCCGGATAGCCTCGGGCGCTCACGGCGATGACGAGGTATTGCACGCCGTCCAGCATGTAGGTCATCGGCGAGCCGCTTTGCGGCGCCGGCAGTTGCAGTGCCGCGAACTCCGTGCCGGTGGCCTTGTCATACGCGCGCAGCATCGAGCCGCGGCGCCCGTCGGGCGTCGGACCGTAGCCGGGCTCCGCGACGATCAGCAGCGACTTCGTCGCCAGGGCTCCCGTCGGCTGTCCTGCACGGCCCGTGCGGCCGAGTTCGATTCCGCGAAGGGCGGGGTGATTGCGAATCTCCGCGGGAGTCTCCCCGTTCGGCACTTCCCAAACGACTTCGCCCAGGGCCAGGTCAATTGCGGCGATCGTGCCGTAGGGCGGCTTGAGCAGCGGCAGGCCCTGCACGTCGATGTCCGGCAAACCGCCGAAGATGCCGCGTTCCGGGCCGAGGCAGATGCCGAAAGGCACGGCCGAACCCTCGGGGTATTCGCAGATCGTCATGCTGTTCACGCCGACGCTGGCCGTGAGATAAACGACATTGGTGTCGGGGTCGTACGCGCCGCCGGGCCAGTTGCTGCCGCCCATGATCATGAGCGTGCTGATCGGCCCCTCGGGATCGTTCAGTACCGCAGGCGTATAGAGCGGCCCGATTCGATGCCTTGCGACGAGCCGTTCCGCTTCGGCCCGCAGGCTCGGCGTGAAGTCGATCAGGTCGTCGATCCCGATGCCCTGGTGGCCATAGCGGATCGTCGGCATCGGTTGCGTCGGAGAGTAGCGTTCTCCGGGCACGTCACCCTCCGGGACGGGTACCTCGTCGATCGGCCAGATCGGCTCCCCGGTTTCCCGGTTCAGGACGAACAGCAGGCCCTGCTTCGTAGGCTGCGCGAGCGCCTTGATCGTCTGACCGCCCCTGACCGCGTCGACGAGCATCGGTGCTGCCGGGATGTCATGGTCCCAGAGCGGATGGTGAACGAGCTGGTAGTGCCATCTGCGCTCGCCCGTCAGAAGATCGACTGCGACGACGCTCTCGCCGTAAAGGTTGTCGCCGGGCCGCAGCCCGCCGTACATGTCGCTGTACGGGGATTCGACGGGCAGAAAGACGAGCCCGAGTTCCTCGTCGGCCGAGATCGCGGCCCAGACGCCCGCGTTCCCGCCGGCGTCCTCGGCAGACCCGTCGAGCCAGCTCTCGTAGCCGGCTTCGCCTTCGCGCGGGATCGTATGGAAGGTCCACAGCAAATCCCCCGTCACGACGTCGAACCCGCGGATATACCCCGTGACGTTGGTCCTGATGTCCGGCGGAACGAGCGGGCTGTGAGCGGCGCCGACGATGACGACGTTACCGGCAACCGTCGGCGGAGAGTGCAGTCCGATCCGGTCGATCGCGAAGTCGACTTCCTGGTCCAGCGTCTCGCGCAGGTCGAGGATGCCGTTGTCGGCGAAGCTTGCGACGGGCCTGCCCGTCCGGGCGTCCAGGGCGACGAGCCGGTAGCCCGGCGTCACGTAGAGAATTCGCTCCTCGGCGCCGTCGCTCCAGTAAGCGAGCCCGCGGCCGGACAGTTGCCGCGGAGCCGTGGCGCCGCGTTCTCCCTCGTTGAGGCTGTACAGCCACAGTTGCTCGCCGGTCGCGGCGTCGAGTGCGGTGACGGCCCGCCGCGTGCCACCGGTCGTGTAGAGCACGCCGCCGACCATGAGCGGAGTGCTTTGAAACCGGTATTCGGGACGAGGGCCGAGGTTGGCGGTGCTGAATCGCCAGGCGATCTCGAGATCGCCGAAATTGTCCGCGTCGATCTGGTCGAGCGGCGCGTAACGCGTATGGCCGAGGTCGCCGCCGTACGTTGGCCACTCGCCGTTGCCGGTACCCGTTTGCGCGAGCGCGCCCGCCGCCGCGCAGAACAGGCTTCCCGCGAACAGGTAATGCAAGGTTCGCCGCATCGTCATTTCCCCAGATCGCTTCCCGCCGATTCGACCATGGTAAGCGCCTCCACTTCACCAGGCACGCAGACCGGGCGAAGAGCGCTGTACCGCTCGGGTTTCCGGACTGTCGATCAAGGCGCCTCGTCCGCCGGCCGCAGCCGTTCCCGGGCCTGCAGCACGAGCGCGTAGATCACCGGCAGGACCAGCAGGCAAAGCACCGCGGTCGTCACCATCCCGCCGATCATCGGGGCGGCGATGCGCTGCATCACGTCCGATCCCGTGCCGAATATCAGCATGATCGGGAGCAGGCCCATGATCGTCGACATCGCGGTCATGGCAACGGGCCGAACCCGGCGCGAGGTCCCGCGCTGGACGGCTTCGCTGATCTCAGCGACCGTCAGCGTTTCGCTGTCGGCATCGCCCGCCGCAACGGTTTCGCGCTTGTCGCGCCTGCGTTTGGCGACGGCTTCGTCGATGAACGTCAGCACGAGCACGCCCGTCTCGACGGCCACGCCCGCAAGGGCGATGAAGCCCACGGCGACGGCGACGGACAGATTGAAGCCGTACCAGTAGACCATCCAGAAGCCGCCGACGAGCGCGAAGGGCACGGACAGCATGACGATGAGCGGCGCCGATACCTTTCTGAAGTTCAGGTAGAGCAGCAGGAACATGAGCAGCAGCGTCGCCGGAATCACGATCCGCAATCGCTCGGCGGCGCGCTGCATGTACTCGTACTGGCCGGACCAGGTGACGGTATAGCCCTCCGGAATCGCGACCTGCTCGGCAAGCGCCTCGCGGGCCCTCGAGACGAATCCGCCGACGTCCGACGTCGCGATATCGATGTAGACCCAGGCGTTCGGTCGGGCGCCTTCGCTCTTGATCACGGGCGGCCCGCGGCGCAGCTCGATGTCGGCAAGCTGTCCGAGCGGGATCTGGGCGCCGTAGGGCGTGGGAATCAGGACCCGGCGCAGCCGTTCGGGATCGTCGCGCAGCTCGCGCGGGTAGCGGACGTTGACGGGATAGCGCTCGAGGCCTTCCACCGTTTCGGTGACCTGCATGCCGCCGACCGCGGACATGATGACGTCCTGGATGTCGCCCGGCGTCAGGCCGTGGCGAGCCGCTTCGTCGCGCCGGATGTCGAAGTCCAGAAAATAGCCGCCGGCCGCCCGGTCGCCGTACGCCGAGAGCGTCTCGGGCAGCGCGTTCATCGCCCGTTCGGCGTCGATGGCGATCCGCTCCAGCACCGCCGGATCCGGTCCGCCGATCTTGATGCCCACCGGCGTCCTGATGCCCGTCGACAGCATGTCGATGCGTGTCCTGATGGGCATGGTCCAGGCGTTGGCGAGTCCCGGGAAGCGGATCGCGGCATCCATCTCGCGCATGAGGTCGGCGGTGGACTTGGCGGGGTCCGGCCATTGGTCGCGCGGCCTGAGGCGCGCGACGGTCTCGATCATCGAGAGGGGCGCCGGATCCGTCGCCGTTTCCGCGCGCCCGACCTTGCCGAACACCGTTTCCACCTCCGGGAAGGTGCTCAGGATCTTGTCCGTCTGTTGCAGCAGTTCCTCGGCCTTGGTGATCGACACGCCCGGAAAGGTCGTCGGCATGTAGAGCACATCGCCTTCATCGAGCGGCGGCATGAACTCGGTGCCGAGCCGGGACAGCGGATACCAGGTCAACGCCAGTAAACCGGCGACGACGACCAGCGTGACGGCGCGCCAGCGCAACAGCCCCCTCAGGATGGGGGCATGCAGCGCCGTGAGCAGACGGCTGATGGGGTTTCGCGCATCGCTGCGGATCCGACCGCGTACGAAGTAGCCGATCAGGATCGGCACGACTGTGATCGCGAGCAGCGCCGCGCCGGCCATGGAATAGCTGCTCGTGAACGCGAGCGGCTTGAACAGCCGGCCTTCCTGGGCTTCGAGCGTGAAGATCGCGAAATACGACACGACCACCACGAGCAGCGAGAAGAACAGCGCAGGCCCCACTTCACGCGCTGCCGTTGCGACCGCGGCCCAGCGCTCGCGCGCCTTGAGCCGGCCGCCGGCGCGCTCGGCAGCGAGCGCGAGGTGCCGGTGCGAATTCTCGATCAGCACGATCGGGCCGTCGACCATGGCCCCGATCGCGATGGCGATCCCGCCGAGCGACATGATGTTCGCGTTGATGCCCTGCAGGCGCATGGCGATGAACGCGAGCAGGATGCCGATCGGCAGCGCGATCATGACGACGAGCGCGGAGCGCAGATGGAACAGGAATACCGCGCAGATGAGCGTGACGAGCGCGAACTCGAGCAGGAGCGTGTTCGACAGGTTGTCGACGGCTCGCTCGATGAGGTCGCCGCGGTCGTAGGTCGGTACGATCTCGACGCCCTCGGGCAGCCCGGCCCTGAGTTCGTCGAGCTTCGTGCGGACGGCTTCGATGGTGCTCAGCGCGTTCTCTCCGTAGCGCATGACGACGACGCCTCCGGCCACCTCGCCTTCGCCGTTGAGTTCGGCGATGCCGCGGCGCAATTCGGGCCCTGTCCGGACGTCCGCGATGTCCCGGACGCGGATCGGCGTGCCGCGCTGGTCGACGCCGAGTGGAATCTCCTCGATGTCCTCTATCGACTGGATATAGCCGAGCCCGCGGACCATGTACTCGGTTTCGGACATCTCGATGAGCCGGCCCCCGACATCGCGGTTGGACCGCATGATGGCCTGGCGGACGCCCGAGATCGGGATGTTGTAGGCGAGCAGGGTGTTCGGGTCCACCTCGACCTGGTACTGCTTGACGTAACCGCCGATGGACGCGACCTCGGCGACGCCCGGGACCGTCTGCAACGGGTAGCGCAGGTACCAGTCCTGGATGGACCTGAGCTCGGCAAGGTCGTGCTGTCCGCTTCGGTCCACGACCGCGTATTCGTAGATCCAGCCGACGCCCGTCGCATCCGGGCCGAGCGTCGGCGTGACGCCGTCCGGCAGCCGTCCGCTCACGTAGTTCAGGTATTCGAGCACTCTCGAGCGCGCCCAGTACATGTCGGTCCCGTCCTCGAATATCACGTAGACGAAGGACAGGCCGAAGAAGGAATAGCCCCGAACGACGTTCGCGAACGGCACGGCGAGCATGGCCGTGGTCAGCGGATAGGTCACCTGATCCTCGACGACCTGCGGCGCCTGGCCCGGATATTCGGTCAGGACGATGACCTGCACGTCGGAGAGATCCGGGATCGCGTCGAGCGGAGTCGTCCTGACCACGCCGATCCCGGCCGCCACCGCGATGACGACGAGGATCGCGACGAGAAAGCGGTTCTCGATCGACGCGTCGATGATCCGTTCAATCATCGATTGCCTCCAGCATCTTGGCCGCGGCTTCGCGCAGCTTCGACTCGGAGTCGATCAGGAACTGCGCCGAGACGACGACTTCCTCGCCCGCTTGCACGCCGTCGAGAATCTGCGTCCAGCCGTCGCTCGAGACGCCCGGCTGCACTTCACGCGGCTCGAACCGTCCCGGTTCGCGCACGATGAACACCTGCTCGCGCAGACCCGAACGCACGATGGCTTCGGTAGGCACGGCAACCACATCCTCCTCTGGGCTCGCGTCGATCGTCACGTCGGCGAACATTTCCGGCTTGAGCAGAAGTTCGCGATTGTCGACCTCGAGTCGCGCCTTGACTGTCCGCGTCTGGCTCTCGGCATAGGGATAGATGTAGGTCAGGCGGCCCTCGAATACCTGTCCGGGCGCGCCGGCGACCGTCATGCGGGCCTCGTCGTCCAGGCGGACCCAGGGCAGCTCGTCCTCGAAGATGTCCACGAGCACCCATACGGACGTGAGATCCGCGATGGTGTAGAGCTCCGTCTGCGGCGTGACGTACTGTCCCTCGCGAGCGCCGATATTGATGACGATGCCGGCTGCCGGAGAGTGAATGTGCAGTTGCTCCTGCACGGTTCCGGTCTGGGTCAGCTCGGTGATCTGGTGTTCGGGAACATCGAGGAGCCTGAGCCTTTCGAGCGTCGAATCGACGAGATCGAGGGCGCCCTGCCGGACATCCGGAAACGGGCTCGTGCTCAACGTCTCCCGGTTCCTGAGCGCAACCAGGTACTCCTGCTGTGTGAGCAGGAGTTGCGGGGAATAGATGTTGAGCAGGATCTCGTCGGAGTCGATCGGTTCCCCGGTCGTCTCGACGTAGAGTTCGTCGATCCAGCCGGCGACTTTCGGATGCAGCCGGGTGATGCGCCGCTCGTCGTAGTCGACCCGCCCGAGCGTGTGAATCGGGCGGGTCAGCGTGCGCCGCTCGGCCGGCGCGGTGCGCACGCCGATGCTCTGCACGGTGACCGGATCGATCAGGACGGTACCGGCGGGACCTGCGCCCGTCAGCGAATCGGCGTAGACCGCCACGTAATCCATGCCCATCTCGTCCTTTGCCGGTACTTCGGAGATGATGTCCGGCGAGTGCGGGTGCCGGTAGAACAACGGTTCCGCTTCGCCGTCTTCCGGCATCGTGGCGGGCGCCGCGGCGGTCATTTCAGCGTGATCGTGTTGCGTATGGTCCGCATGAGCCTGATCCGGGACTCCGTCGGCCGGCGGCGCCATGTCCCGCCCGGCGAGCCAGTAGCCTCCGCCGCCCGACAGCAGTGCGATGACGACGAAACCGAGCACGATGAGAATTGATCTATTCATAAAGCACCTCCTGCCCCGAGGCCGCCGCGAGTTCCGCGAGGGCCGACTTGGCCGTGCCGAGCGCGTCCCAGTAGTTGATCTGCGCGTTGTACAGGGTGATCTGGCTGTTCAGGACGTTGAGAAAATCCACTTCGTTGGCCTGGTAGGCCGCGAGCATCGACGTGACGGTCTGCTGCGCCTGTGGAATGATCGCGGTTTCGAGCAGCGTGACCTGCTCGCGCGCGGCCTCGTAGTCCGAGCGGTGCGCGGCGATCGCGGACCGGATCGAACCGAGCGTATGGCGCAGCAGGAGCCTGCGTTGCGAGACTTCGTGGTTGCGTTGCTCGATCGCCCGCCGCTGCTTCGACTTCGCGTAGAGCGGGACGCTGACGTTGAACATGACGCTCACGAAATCCGAGCGGTCTCCGCCGCGCAGCGGGTCCTCCCCCTGGCGATACCCGTAACCCGCGCCCACGGAAAAGTTCGGCCGCGTGAACTGCTCGGACAGATCGAGTCGCGCGCGGGCCGCGTCGACCAGCGCGTTGTCGGCGGCAAGCGCCGGGTGAGCGGCCACGGCCTGCTGCAGCAACTCGTCTTCCGCGGGCACGTCCGGCAAGCGCAGGTTGTCCGGCGCCTGCGGCAGCACGATGCGATCGCCCGGCGTGCGGTCGAGGAGTTCGGCCAACATCGCCTCGGTTCGCGAACGCGTCGCGGCGATGCCGAGTTCCCGCTCGAGCAGGCGCGAGAGTTCGAGCTGGGCAAGCAGCACGTCCTGCTGCAGTCCGCCGCCGACCTCGTACCGCGTTCGGGCGATCTCGATGAAATCCCTCATGAGCGCCTGGTTCTGCTCGACGATCTGCAGCGCGCGGTCGCGCTGAAAGAGCCGCCACCACGTCGTACGAACGCGGGCTGCGAGCGTCAGGCGCATGTCCTCCACGCGCGCGAATCCCGCGTCGGCCTCGAACTGCGCGGCGTCCACGAGAAGCCGCCGGTTGCCGGGATAGGGAATCGCCTGGCTGAACGTGAGCTGAAGCTGAGTCATCGGTTCCCGATCGAGACTCAGGGAGTCGACCGGGAGGTTCATGGCGTTCAGGCCGATCATCGGATCGGGCAGGGCGCCGGCCTGCGACGGGACTTCCTGCAACGCTTGCGCGTTGGCCAGGGACGCCGCGAAGTTGGGGTTGGCGGACAGCGCAATCTGAACCGCGTCGGCAAGGGCGAGTTGGCCCGTGGCCGGCGCGTTGGCGGCGGGTTCGCCTTCCTGTGCGAACCCGCCGGGCGACAGGCAAACGAAGGCGCAGGCGGCAACGATGCCCGCGCGCTTGCCGCGCCGCGGCGCGCCGCGGTTCGCACGGCGCATGAAACGGGACGTCAGTCCACGCAAGAACGACATAACGATCTCCTGACCTGAAACCGGAAAGAAACGGTTACAGGGGGATCGCTACATCAGGTACGTGCAATACAGGATGTTGAGGGGCGGGCCTTGCGGCAGGGAGCCACAGTCCTCGAGCCGCACGGTATCCGTTGCCGGAAGCAGCGGCTGCAGGGACGAGGAGTAGGGGATCGGGACTTGCGGCGTGTCGTCGGCGCCGGCGCCGTGGTTGAGCTTTACCGTACGCCGGTCCGCGTCGAATCGGTCGAGGGAGGCGCACTCTTCGGTGAGGGTCTCGCAATCGCCGTGAACCAGCGGCGGACAGTGCGGGCAATGGTGTTCCGCATGTTCGACCTGTCCGGCATCGGCGGCATGGCTCGCGTGCCCGGCATGTGCCGCGTGTGTGGCAGGCAGCGCAGCTTCGGCGTGACCGGCATGCTCGTCCACGCCGGTCGCCGAGGCGCAGGGCTGCCACAGCATGCCAACCCACACGACTGCCAGGAGAGCGGACAGCCTCGGCGTCCAGCGCTTCTGGCGACGGCGAATTGCGGCGAGGACGTTCATTGCATTGAGTCTCGGTCTCCGACTGTAGTCCAATGGATCGGGCAACACAAACGATTCTCAGGCGCGGACACCAGCATCAGGACTCCCGAGACTTCGGTCTTGTCTAGCGCAGCGATCGTCTTGAACGGCCGCGGAAGCCTGCCTACGATGAGAATGTTCGATGCCCACGGCCTGACGATCCGGCGTCGTTCGTCCGTTCCCGAAACTTGCCGGTTTTCCCATGGCAGTTAGAGCGCTCATCGTCAGCAGTCTGGTTTGCAGCGCAGCGAACACCGCTGCCGCGCAGGGCAACGACTCGACCCTTGTGGATCCGGGTCAGAAGACCGTGCATGTGGTCCGCACGGCGACGCCGCCTGTCATCGACGGCGACCTCAGCGACCGCGTCTGGGCTCAGGCCGCTCTAGTGGATGACCTGCACCAGGTGTCGCCCGTCGAGTACGCGGCGCCGTTCGAGCACACTGAGGTCTACATTCTTTACGACGACGATGCGCTCTACGTCGCAGCCCGCCTGCACGACACCGACCCCGAATTCATCACCGCGCAGAACATGCGCCAGAACGACCAGGTCGGTCAGGACGACAGCTTCTACGTGACCATCGATCCCTTCAACGACCGGCGCAGCGGCTATTTCTTCGGGGTCAATCCCAACGGCATACGTCACGACGGTCTCTATCGCAACGTGACGGAGTTCTACAACGATTGGGACAGCATCTACCACGCGGCCGCCGGACGTTTCGAGGGCGGCTGGACGGCCGAGATCGAGATCCCGTTCAAGTCGATCTCCTTCGATCCCAGCACGGACACCTGGGGCTTCAATTTCTCGCGCGGCGTCCCGCGCAAGAACGAGATCATTGCCTGGGTGTCGCGCAACCGTGCCTATGACCCATCCGTATCGGGGCTTGGAATCGGCTTTGAGGGGCTCAACCAGGGCATCGGTCTGGATGTCGTGCCATCGGCGAGCGCAACAAGCCGCAGGGACTTTTCGGTCGACGGCTCGCGGACCGATTTCGACCCGTCCCTCGATCTGGTCTACAAACTTACGCCGCAGTTGAACGCTTCGCTTACGATCAACACCGACTTCTCCGCGACGGAAGTCGACGACCGCCAGGTCAATCTCACGCGTTTCGGTTTGTTTTTTCCCGAAAAGCGTGACTTTTTCCTGCGCGAGGCCGACATCTTCGAATTCGGCGGTCTGGGCGGGCAGCGGCAGTCGCAGATTCCGTGGCTCACCACGCTAAATCAAAACGGCCGGCCGTTCTTCTCGCGCCGGATCGGCCTGAGCCCGGGTGGCGAGATCGTCGACCTCGAGTACGGCGCCAAGCTCAGCGGCCGGGTTGGCCGCTGGGAACTTGGCGCGCTGTCCATCCGCCAGGACGAGTTCGGCGCCGTCGGCGCCGACACGCTTTCCGTCGTTCGCGCCAAACTCGGCGTGCTCGGCGAGTCGAACGTCGGCGTCATCGCCACGCAGGGCAATCCGGTCGGCGACCTCGACAACGCTGTGGGGGGCGTCGACTTTCTGTACCGCAACACGCGTTTACCGGGCGGGCGCTCGTTCGAGGCCGACTTCTGGTATCAGCAAAGCGAGACCGAAGGCATCGACGACGAGGACGCGGCCTATGGCGTGAGTTTCAGGCTGCCGACGAGCGAAGGCTTCCGCGCCATGGTTCAGCACAAGATCTACGAGGAGAACTTCAACCCGGCGCTCGGTTACATCAATCGCAGCGGCATCAGCGATACCCACGTGAACGTCGGTCACATGCTGCGCATGCGCGATGGCTATCTCGAATCATGGCTTGCCGGTCTCGACTATCAACGCGTCGAGTACCTCGACGGCGGGCTGCAGACCGAAGCGTTTTTCTTCAGGCCGGTCGAACTGAGCAACCGGACCGGCGACTCGATCGGCCTGGTGGTCAGCGCGTTCAACGAGCGACTCGTTGAGCCGTTCGAAATCTCCAGGGGTATCGTCGTGCCGCCCGGCGAATACGACGTCGATACGCGCGGCCTCAACTTCAGCACCGGCGGGCATCGAAAGATCTCGGCGAGCATGCGCATCATCGAGTTTCCCGACGGCGGGTTCTACGCCGGCGATCGCTCGGACCGGTGGGTCGAACTGACCTGGAGACCGTCGGCGCGCTTTCGCGCAAGCCTCAGTTACGACTACAGCGACATCGAACTGCCGCAGGGCGCCTTCGAGACCCGCCTCGTGCGCGCGGGTTTCGACATTGCGTTCTCGTCGACGCTGTCGTGGGTCAACCTGATCCAGTACGACAACATCAGTGAAGTGGCCGGCATCAACATGCGCCTGCACTGGATTCCCGAAGCGGGTCGTGAGGTCTACTTCGTCATCAACCACAACGTCGCCGATCCCGACCGCGACAACCGTTTCCGTTCGACGCACTCGGACATGACGGCGAAGATGAACTACACGTTCCGATTCTAGGGTTTGGGCCATCGGGACGTCAGGGCCGCAGCCTTCTGCGCTTCGGTCCCCGTCGCCGCCGACAAGCTGCCGCACATGGACGACAGCCCGGAGAGCCTGATGCGGTCTGACCGGGCGCGCGGCTAATCGAAGCTGAATATATCTTCGGCCTCCGGCCTCTGCATATCCTGCTCCCAGTATTTCTCCCAGATCCGGGCCCAGGGTCGCCCGTACATGTCCGGGACCTCCAGTTGCAGGACGATGCCTGGTCCGGCCACCGTAGGCATGCCTTCGATCGGGTAGATCGTTTGCAGGCACTCGACGTAAACAAAGGGCTCGCCTTCCTCGAAACCGCTCAGCTTCTCAAAGTCCCGCACTATGCGGATGGGCTCGACGAGCGCTTCGGGATCGTAGAGTACCGTTTCATGGTTGAGCCCGAGGAAATCGCCGTTCGCGTCGCGTCGCGAACTGTAGATCTCGATCGACTGCATTCTGTTCGAGAATTCGAACACGCTATGTGACGCCCATCCCTGGATATTCGATGTCCAGGTAACGAGCACGTCGCCGTCCCAGAAACCGACCGTCTCGCCATACCAACGCGGCACGTCCGCACCGAGCCGTGGTACGGCGCCGTCGAGATCGAACTCCCGGCCGATGTGGATGTTTGTCATGAAGTTGCCGGCCGACGAACTCAGGACTTGCACGAGGCCCGGTGTCACCATGATCTGGTGCTCCTGCGTGCCCGCGAAGTGGTAGCGCCGCATGAATCCCTCGGGCCAGCAGTACTGACCCGGCCACTGCGAGGAGTTCGTGACCGCCTGGTGGTAAGCCTGCTGAACCATGCGCGTCTGGTATTCGTCGGTAAGCAACGACATGACCGTCGGGAGCTGGACCATGACCATCCCGTACCAGCTCCCGAAGGCGGTCTGGATATTGACCCGCCCATAGCGACCGGTCCACTCGCCGGGTACCGTGGCGTATGTGTGCCGGGTCGGGCCGCCGCGCTCACGCGCCTCCTCGAGCAGGGCTTCGTAGTGCGCCTGGGCGGTCTCGAATTCATAGGGGCTCACGATGCCCTCGCGCGGGTAGTCCCGGTCGCAGTAGCCCCAGGCCGCCATGTCGGGATCGTCGATGATCGTCACTGAGCTGAACCGGCTGCCGCCGCGCTGCTGCTCGATGCCGAGGCCGCTGTTGCAGCGGAAGTAGCGGGGATCGCTCCACAGATCGCGATCCTGGTAGAAGTCCGTCGTCGTGAAGAGATCGATTTCGAGCGGCTCGATGCCCTCCGGAACCTCGCCGTCCCAGGCCGATCCGATCTCGACGATCTCGTCCGCCGCGCCGTCGCTGCCGGGGACCGCGATGCGAAACGGGCCGACGACGGGATATTCGGTCAGAAGCTCAGCCAGCTCCGCGACGTCGCTGGTCGGGTACGGTAGATCGGGAACCACGGGCGCGCCGCGGCCGACGCTGACGAACCGGGTATCGTTCGAGTCCTGCGCCATGGCTGCTGCGCCGAGTAGCGCGCCGATGACGACCGCCGCGTTCGTCGTCGCGACGAAGCCTCTTGCGACCAGTTCAGGCTCATGCGCCCGGCTGGCGCTTCGCCGCCGATAACCCGGTTGGCTCGGATACGGCTCGCGCGTCCCGTGGAATCGCGGCATTTTTCACCCCTTGCTCGCGCGTTGTTGCCGGTATACCTGGGGTCGTTTGGCGTCGCGTGCTCGAGCAGACCTAATATACGCCGGAATCCATGGTTGTGTGCTCAGGTGGGCGCCGGAAAGGAAACCATGCACCTGGTTCCGAGCTGTCTGCGGCGGTCACCTCAAGCCGGTAACATGGCGCGCCATGATCGGTCGCGCTCCTCTTTTCGCCGCTTGCATCGGCCTGCTGGCCGGGCCGCTCGCCGCCCAGCCAACGCTGACGGATCCGGGCCAGAAAAGCGTTCGCGTCGTGCGCACCGACACCCCGCCCGTCATTGACGGGGACCTCAGCGACGCCGTCTGGGCGCGCGCCGCCGTCGTCGACGATCTGCACCAGACAGATCCCATCGAGTACGCGGAGCCCTCCGAACACACCGAGATCTACGTTCTCTACGACGACGATGCGCTATACGTGGCGGCGCGCCTGTACGACGCGGACCGCGACCAGATCACCGCCAACAACATGCGGCAAAACGACGAGATCGCGCAGGACGACCGTTTCTACGTGACGATCGACCCGTTCAACGAGCGGCGCAGCGGCTATTACTTCGGCGTCAATCCGAACGGCGTGCGCGGCGACGGTCTGTACCGCAATGTCAGCGAGTTCTACAGCGACTGGGACAGCATCTACGCCGCAGCGGCGGGCCGGTTCGAGGGCGGTTGGACCGCCGAGATCGAGATCCCGTACAAGTCGATCTCCTTCGATCCGACCACCGACACCTGGGGGCTGAACTTCTCGCGCGGCATCGTGCGCCGCGACGAGAACATCGCCTGGGTGTCGCGCAATCGCGAGTACAACCCGTCCGTGTCGGGGCTCGGCGTCGGCTTCGAGGGGCTCGAACAGGGACTCGGGCTCGACATCGTGCCGTCGGTCAGCCTCAGCGAGGTCCGCACCTTCTCGCACGATCCCTTCAAGGAGGACCGTTCGGAATCGAGCCTCGAACCGACCGTGGACGTTTTCTACAAGCTGACGCCGCAGCTCAATGCGTCTCTGACGGCCAACACGGACTTTTCGGCCACCGATGTCGACGATCGTCAGGTCAACCTCGACCGCTTCGGTCTCTTTTTTCCCGAGAAGCGCGATTTTTTCCTGCGCGAGTCCGATATCTTCGAATTCGGCGGGATCGGCGGGCAGCGCCAGTCGCAGATCCCGGGGCTCAACGCGCTGGCTCAGAATGGCCTCCCGTTCTTTTCGCGCCGTATCGGCCTGAGTCCGACAGGAGCGCCGATCGATCTCGAGGTCGGCGGCAAGATCAGCGGGCGCGTCGGCCGTTTCGAACTCGGCGCCCTGTCGGTCCGTCAGGACGCGTTCGGGGACATCGATGCAAAGAACCTGTCGGTCATGCGCACCAAGGCCGGTGTGCTCAGGGAGTCGAATCTCGGTGTCATATTGACCCGGGGCAATCCGGGTGCGAACGTCGAGAACTCACTCGCGGGTCTGGATTTTCTTTATCGAAACACGCGGTTGGCCGGCGGCCGGTCACTCGAGGCAGACATTTGGTACCAGCAGAGCGATACGGAGGGCGTCGACGCCGATCAGGCGGCTTTCGGCGCAGGTGTGCGCCTGCCGACCAACGAGGGTTTCAGGGGCGGATTCGAGTACAAGGAGTACGAGGCCAATTTCAACCCCGCGCTCGGTTTCGTCAATCGCAGCAACATCTCCGATGCCAAGCTCAGCCTGGGCTACATGGTTCGTCCGGCGAACGGATACCTGCAGTCCTGGCTCCTGCATATGGATGTGCGGCAGGTCGATCAACTCGATACCGGCGCCCCGCAGACGCACGTGGTATTCATTCGCCCCGTGGTGCTGCGCAACCGTACCGGCGACGAATTCTACTTCGGCTATCGCGATTTCACTGAGGGCATCGCGCGACCCTTCGAGATCTCGCGTGGCATCGTCATTCCGGTTGGGCGATACGAGATTGACGACTGGGGAATGGGGTTCAGTACGGCCAGGCATCGCAGGCTCGCCGGGACCATGCGTATCGTGCGGGTCAAGGACGGAACCTACTTCGATGGCGACCGCACCGATTGGTTTGGCGAGGTCATATGGCGCCCGTCGGCGCGCTTTCGCGGCAATCTGAGCTACGCCTACAGCAAGATCGATCTGCCGCAGGGCAGCTTCGAGACCCGTCTCGTCGCCGCGGGCATCGATTTCGCGTTCACCTCGACGCTGTCCTGGGTCAACCTGATTCAGTACGACAACGTCACCGAGACGGCGGGCGTCAACATGCGGCTTCACTGGATCCCCGAAGCCGGCCGCGAGGTCTATTTCGTGATCAACCACAACGTCGAGGACTACGATCGCGACAACCGCTTCCGCTCGACGGCGTCGGACATGACGGCGAAGGTGAACTACACGTTCCGTTTTTGAGTCCTGCCGCGAATCCTCGCGCGGCAAGCGAACGACCAGGAGAGCACTTGCCGGATTCGGATCGACATCTGATCGAACAGTCCGGGGGAGCGCCCGCTTCCGCGCCGCTGACCGTCATGTGGTTCCGTCAGGACCTGCGCTTGCGGGACAATCCGGCTCTCTGCGCGGCGGCTGAGGGCAACGGTGCGCTACTGCCGCTCTACATCCTCGACGACGAGAACGCCGGTGACTGGAAGATGGGCTCGGCGTCGCGATGGTGGCTGCATCACTCGCTCAAGCGACTGAACCACGCACTCGACGGCAGGCTGTGGGTGTTGCAGGGCGACGCGCTCGGCGAATTGCTGCGGCTCTGCGACGCGCTGCAGGTCGAGCGGGTCGTCTGGAATCGGTGCTACGAGCCTTGGCGCATGCGCCGGGACCATGGAATCGTCGAGGCGTTGCGCGAGCGCGGCATCGAGCACGAGGAATTCAACGGGTCGCTCCTGTGGGACCCCCACGAAGCTTGCAAGGCGGACGGAACGCCCTATGTGGTGTTTACGCCGTTCTATCGCAATCTGAATCGGCATCGGCCACCCGGTACTCTGGCGTCCGCGCCGGATTTGCGTGGACCGAAGCTGGCCGCGTGCGACCAGCCGGCGGAACGTATCGACCGGCTCGGCTTGCTGCCCGCGATTCGCTGGTACGGCGGCCTCGCCGACGCGTGGCAACCCGGGGAAGCGGGCGCACATGAGAGATCGGACACGTTCATTGCGAGCTCTGCCGCGCACTATCACGAGAGGCGAGACTTTCCGGCGGACGGCGCGGTATCGGCGCTCTCACCGCACCTGCATTTCGGCGAGATCAGTCCGTTGCGCGTCTGGCAGGAAGTGCACGACGCCGATGCCGGCGACGGCGGCGAGTCCTGGATTCGCCAGTTGTACTGGCGCGAGTTCAGCCATCACCTGCTCTATCACTACCCGCGTCTCTGCGACGACAACCTCAAGCCCGGCTTCGAGCGCTTCCCGTGGCGGGACAAACCCGAACTGCTGCGTCGCTGGCAGCAGGACAGTACCGGCGTCCCTCTGGTCGACGCGGGCATGCGCGAACTGTGGCAAACCGGCACGATGCACAACCGCACGCGCATGGTCACCGCGTCGTTCCTGACCAAGAACCTTCTCATTCACTGGCTCCACGGCGCACGCTGGTTCTGGGACTGCCTCGTGGACGCCGACCTCGCGAACAACAGTTTCGGCTGGCAGTGGGTGGCCGGTTGCGGCGCCGACGCCGCGCCGTATTTCAGGATATTCAACCTGGTCCTGCAGTCGAGGAAGTTCGATCCTTCGGGGGAGTATCTGCGGCGTTGGGTGCCGGAGCTGGCCGGGCTTTCCGATCGGCGGATTCATGCGCCCTGGGAAGCTGGCGCCAGGGAATTGCGTAGCGCCGGCGTGACGCTCGGTGAGACGTATCCCGCGCCGATCGTCGATCTCAGGGCGTCGCGGGAGCGGGCGTTGGCGGCGGGGAGAGCGGTGCGTTGACGTTGGAATAAAATGGATTGCAGCCAATCTCTACCTCGGCGACCACCAGCGGAAATACAACGTGGGCAGAATCGTTGCACAGACAACCGTCACCAATCGACTCGGCGAGGACAAGGCCATTCAGTGCGGGATGCTCGTCGACACCGGAGCGCTGCACCACGGCGATATGGTTGATTGGTGTCAAGGTGGCATGCTGGACGGCTTGACATGCCGCCGAGATTAGTCATATTTTTAGCTAAGCCCTCGGTCACGGAGCGCGCAGTGCCGATCGTCAACGTCCATCAGGCCAAGACCCAGCTATCCCGTCTGCTCGTGCAGGTTGAGAACGGCGAAGAAGTGATCATCGCCCGGAACAGCAAGCCTGTAGCGCGCCTGGTCCCGGTTCAACGGCAGGGAGAGCCCCGATTCGGATCGTGGAAAGACCGAATATCGATCGACGACAGCTTCTTCGACCCGCTTCCGGAGGAGGAACTGGCTGCCTGGGAAGGCAACTGACGCGTGCGGTTGTTGCTGGACACGCATGTGTTCCTGTGGTGGCTTGCCGGAAGCGATCGCTTGTCGCCCATCGCCCGCCGTGCGATCGGCAACGCCGCTAACGAGAAACTGATCAGTGCGGCTTCAGCGTGGGAGATCGCTACCAAGCATCGGCTTGGCAAACTCCCGAGCGCCAGTGCGCTTGCAAATGACATTGCTGCCGGCATCTCAGGCGAGGGATTTGAGGAATTGCCGATAACCGTGGACGATGCAGTGCGTGCCGGCAATCTGCCGGAATTTCACCGCGACCCTTTCGACCGAATGCTCATCGCCCAGGCGCTGGCACGGAACCTCGTTCTGGTTTCGATCGAATCCCTTTTCGACGGGTACGGCATCCGACGGCTCTGGTGACGCTTGGTCCATTCCCGTCTTTCGGCATCACTCCAGCACGCTCTTCTCGGCGAGCAGCCGAGTCAGGCGAGGCTTGTTCACTACCGGCCGGTCGAGGATGTTCTGAAATTCCTTCCACCGACGATCGTCGAGCCGGAACATCCGCCGGTCGGCCAGAGCGTCCTCGGCGGCTTTGATCCCCGCCTCAAGCAGAAACTCGGTGACGTTCTTGTGCGTTGAGGCCGCGGCCCGTTGCAGCAACGCTTTCAAGCTCGGAGTCGTTCGAACCTCGATGCGTTCCGACTTGGTTTCCGCGATACCCATGGCCGTTCCTCCGATTCGATCTGCCGGGATTTTGTCACACGGACATTGTACGGACAGGAACGGGATCTGCTTCTTTCGGGACCTGCGCTGGCGGGAAGCGCAATTCGACGTACCAGCGTCTGCTGACCGCGGGAAGCGGGGAGGTTCGTTCGCCTACGCGTCTTCACTCCGCTGAACGTGCTGCCGCAAGGCACGATTGATTTCGGTCTGATACCCACGCCTACGCGGAGCAGTTCACCTCCGATTAATCCGTAGGATAGACTCGCAGCCCCATGAGCGACCGGTTCTTCGACCGCCCCATCCTCAACTCGCCCTACTAGTACCCGTTGCGGCACTGGGAACTCGACGAAAGCGGCCAGCCCACGCTGGCTTTCGGCGACGAGACGAAGGCACTTGAAGCGGCCGGGCAACAGCACGAACTGGGCGACGAGGTGATGAAGGTTTTCCGGTTATGATCTCTCCCATAGGCTGCCGGAAGCTGACTCATGGCCAGTGCTAAGCAAATCAAGGCGCTGCTGAAGTCGCATATGGATGGCGACGACGACCGGTTTTTTTCCGTCGCGATGCAGGTTGCTGCCCACGAGGCGAAGCTCGGACACGGCAAGCTCGCCGAAGAGCTTAGGGCCATGATCGATGATGCTAAGGAACGGCGCGGCGTAAGTCCGCCTGTGCCGATCGGTCGTCCCCGCGGCGAACTGGCCAATCTACTGGAAGCGTCCTGCCCGAAGGCTCGGCTGGGCGAGATGATCCTGAACGGTAAGCTTGCCGACCAGATTCGTCGGGTTATCAAGGAACACCGCCACGCGGGACGGATTGTGGAGCACGGCCTGTCGCCGAGGCGCAAGCTCTTACTGACTGGCCCGCCCGGCACGGGAAAGACGATGACAGCTTCCGTTCTGGCCGGCGAGCTTGGTCTTTCTCTTTTCCTGGTTCGGCTTGACGGGCTCATCACCAAGTACATGGGGGAGACCGCAGCGAAACTGCGGCAGGTATTCGAGGCCACGAGCCGGACCCGTGGCGTCTACTTCTTCGACGAGTTCGACGCCATAGGGTCTCAACGCGGGATTGCCAACGACGTAGGCGAGATACGCCGAGTGCTGAACAGCTTTCTGCAAATGATCGAACAGGATCGTTCCCACAGTCTCGTCGTCGCGGCGACGAACCATCCGGCGATTCTCGATCCGGCGCTGTTTCGGCGTTTCGACGATGTACTGCGCTATGAACTTCCGGATGGGATGCAGGTCGTCAAACTCCTGAAAGTTCGACTTTCGGATGCCGTCGCCAAGGGAGTCCAGTGGCAAAAACTGGCTGAATTGGCGCAGGGATTGAGCTACGCGGAGATCACGCGAGCGTGCAACGAAGCGCTCAAGGATGCGCTTATCCATGAACGTCCGCAGGTTCGAGAGACCGATATCCGGACAATGCTCGAGGAGCGCAAGAGCGCTGCCGAGAAGCTAGGTTAGAACGACGAACAACGCAAGGAAAGCGGACTCCAATGGCCGACGAACCTGGCGGACTACGCCGACACTTCACTCTTGACGGCGTCACCGAAACTGAGGCGTATCAATACGCAGGTGGCGGTGGTGACAGCCGTTCAAGACCTCCCGCGGGAAATCGTGCGCAGCAAGGTGCCGCGTTGCGAGGCCAACTTCACGAGGTGGCCTCTAGCCTAGTCCCTCAATGCACTGCGAATCGTCATTGGAAGGATTGTTGACCCAGGTCCCAACCGCCCGAACCACGATCTCACGCGCCGGGCATGGGCCGAGCGCGACCGCGCCACCTCCAAGCCAGGCATCAAACGACTGAGGAGGCAGTATCACCGGCATCCGCTCGTGAACCGGCGCCACGGTTTCGTTTGCGGCCGTCGTCAGTATCGTGCACGTTTCAAGCGTCTCGCCGGGCGCCAACTCGGCCAGCGAGCGCGGCAGCTTGGTTCCTTCCCGTACGCGCCATTGCTCCCAAAGACCGGCGAAGGCCATCGTCGAGCCGTCCTTGCGGCCTATGAGGTACGGTTGCCTGGTGGCGCCGTGCCGGGCCCATTCGTAGAACCCGTCGGCGGGAATCAGACAGCGCCGGTAGCGGTAGGCGGCGCGGAACGCCGGCTTTGTGGCCGCCGTTTCGGCCCGCGCGTTGATCAGCCGGTACGCGATGTTCGGTGTTCGGCTCCACGCCGGAATCAGTCCCCACCGCAGCATCGACAGGCGCCGTTCGCCGTTGTCCGCCCGAACCGCCGCCACGTCCTGGCCGGGCGCCACGTTGTAGCGCGGGCGCAGGTCCAACGCCGGACCGGTCAGGTTAAGGAAGCGATGCACTTCCGGCCACGAAGACATTTGAGTGAACCGCCCGCACATGATCGGGGGAGCTTACCGGCGGGGCCGGTTGAATGCATCGGTCGGGGACGCCTGAATCCGACAGGCTGCTAGCGGATGAACACCATTGCGTGCCGGACCTGAAAGCGGGATCGGCCCGACGCCGTCCCCAGGCACGGAGTCCAGCGCCCGCCGGCACGCCACTTGCTCCGATTGACGGAACTCCTCGCGAATGTCAGTATCGGACAATATCCGACACTTTACGCCATATCGAGGTATCCGCATGCCAAACGTGCACCTTACCGAGCAGATGCGAACCTATGTTGACGCCCAGATCCGGTCTGGCGCCTACGCCAACGTGAGCGAAGTGGTCAGGGCGGGGGTCCGAATGCTCATGGAACGCGACGGCGCGCGCCAATTCTACGCGCTGAAAGCGAATCTGGAGCAAGCCATGCGCGAAGCCGAGGCCGGAGATTTCGAGCCGTTCGATCCCCAACTCTACGAACCGGATGCCGGCGCGGGCTAGCCGCCGCGGCATGAAAATCAGGCTGTCCCGTCGCGCGCGAAGGGACCTGGACCGAATCCGGCGTTACACGGTCGAGACATGGGGCCGCGACCAATGGATTGTGTACTACCGGGGTCTCGTGCAGACTTTCGAAGCGATCTCGAACAATCCCGAAGGCGGTCGCGACCGGAGCCTGTTCGCGCCGGGGCTGCGTTCGCTGACCTACCGGCGACACGTCGTGTTTTTCGCCCGGGTCGCCGCGGCGGACGATGAACCGGTGATCCTGCGTATCGTGCATGAGCGGCGCAATATGCCGGCGTTGGACTATTTCGATGATCTGGAAGGCTGAGACGATTGCTCTTTCGGGACGAAGGCCATCGTCGAGCCGTCCTTGCGGCCGATGAGGTACGGTTGCCTGGTGGCGCCCTGCCGTGCCCATTCGTAGAACCCGTCGGCGGGAATCAGGCAGCGCCGGGAGCGGTAGGCGGCGCGGAACGCCGGCTTGGTCGCGTCGTCGCCGCCGTCTCGCCCCAGGCGTTGATCGGCTGGTAGGCGATGTTCGGTGTTCGACTCCACGCCGGAATCAGTGCCCACTGCGGCATCGAAAGGCGCCGTTTCCGCGCAGTGCGCCGACAAATGCTCGTATCCCATCGTCGGCATCCCTTGCGACACTCCCGGCATGGACCACGACGCCGCCTGGAAGCGCCTGTTCGGCCTGCCGATCCTCATCGAGCATTTGCTCAGGTGTTTCGCCCGCCCGATAGCCGCGCGCCTCGACTTCTCGACGCTGCGGCAACTGCCGGCGAACTCGGTGGACGCCGACTCAAGGCAACGGCACGGCGACGCGGCCTGGCGCGTGGACTTCGCCGACGGCAGCGGACGTTCTCTGCTGTTGCTTGTCGAGTTCCAGTCCAGGGTCGATGCGTCGATGGCCGAGCGCATGCACGGCTACGCCGCGGCGGCCCGGGAACGGCTGCGCCGGCAGAAGGCATTGGACGCGGACGGCAAGGTCCGGGTGTTGCCGGTGGTGCTGTACTCGGGCGACCGGCCTTGGAACGCCTTGGATGGCGTCGCGGAGGTGAGCGTCACGGCCGGCGGCGAGCCGTTGCTGCCGCTGACCGGCGCCTACCTGCTGCTTGACGCGAACCGCCGGGCGCGGGAGGATTTGCCGGCGGACAACCTCGTCGCCGCCGTGTTCGAGTTGAACGCCGCGGAGACGCCGGCCGAGTTGAGCGACCGGATGAGGCCGCTGCTGGAACGGTTGGACGGCGAGCCGCGGCGGGCGGTGCTCGACTGGCTGCGGTTGTTGGCGCCGAGGCTGTTCCCGCGGGCGGACGCGGCGGCGGTCGAGTCGCTGGAACGGGAACTTGCGGCGATCGAGACGGAGGACGGAAAGATGATGGCGTTGGCGAAGCGCGTCCGGGAGTGGGAGGCGGAGTGGCATCGGCAAGGCTTCGAGAAAGGGCTCAGGCAGGGCCTGGAGCGAGGCGAGAAGCGCGGCATCGAGCAAGGCATCGAGCAAGGCATCGAGCGCGGCCAAGCGCAGGGCCTAGAGCGGGGCCTTGCGGCGGAGCGCGAACTGCTGCGCCGACTGGCGACCCGCAAGTTCGGCGCTGAGGCCGGCGACGCGCTGGTCCACTATCTTGCCGACATCTCCGACCCGGACCGTCTCGCCGCGATCGGGGAGCGCATCATCGATTGCGGCACCGGCGCCGAGTTGCTCGAGTGGCTCGGTGCGGACCGGGACGGTGCCGATTCGCATTGACCGGTGTTCCAAACGCGCGACCTTCGAGATGGATTAATTTGTTTGGGAAGGTCGCGTCGGAACCATCGCGCACGCTCAGGCCGCGTCTTCCCCCGAAAACCTCCTCACCCCCGCATAAAGCAACAACCCCGACACCAGCGTCGCCAACGCCGCCGCCATCTCCCAAGGACTCTGCGTCGCCGCAAGCGCAGCGAACAGCAGCGTGAAGCTCACGTAAACGAGCGGCGCCCACGGGTAGCCCGGCAGGGTTGTCCCGATCCCGGGCTGGCGTCTCGCAACCACGAAGAGCGTCGCGACGGTCGCGGCCGTGCAGAGCGCGAGCGTGAACCCGAGGTAAGACAGCAGCTCCCTGAGCCCCGCAATCCAGACGACGACGATCGCGAGCGCCGACTGCATGAGCACGGACAGCATCGGCGTCTCCCCCTTTAACCTGAGCGCGCGCGGCATCAGGCCGTCGTCGGCCATCTTGGCGTAGACGCGGGGTCCGACCATGGTCATGGCCGATACGGACGTGAAGAGCGCGATCGCGATCACGGCCCGGACCGCGACCGCGAGCCAGTCGCCGCCGATCGCCTGGGCGGCGGCCGCGGCGACATCCTCCTGGAAGGCGATGGCGCCGTACGGCGCAGCCAACACGAACACGGCGTTGAGTGCGAGATAGACGAGCATCGTCACGAAAGTGCCCAGCAGGAGGCCGCGCGGTACGATTTTCTTCGCGACCGGGACTTCGCCGGCGATGTAGACCGCCGCGTTGAAGCCCGAGTAGCTGAACGATATCCACATGAGCGTGAGCGCGAATGCCGCGATCGAGAACGGCGGCACGAGTTCGGTGCGCTCACCGAGCTCGTTGAGGCCTTGCCAGTCGTCAACGCCGACCGCGCCAATGGCGTACGCACAGAACGCGCCGATGAGGATCAGCTTGAGCGCGACGGCGAGGTTCTGTACCCAGGCGCCCTGCCTGAGCCTGAACGCGTGCAGCATGGCCGCGACCGCGATGACGGCCGTCGCGATCCATTGCGAGGCCATCGAGTCCGAGGACACGGGCGCCACATAGATCGAGAACGTGATGGCCGCGTAGGCGATCGCCCCGACAAAGCCGGCCAGCAGCGACACCCACCCGGCAATGAAGCCCGCTCGCGGATGCAGGTTACGGGATAGATACAGGTACTCGCCGCCCGACGCCGGCACGAGGCGAGCGAGCGCCCCGTAGCTCATCGCGCCACAGAGCGCGAGCAGGCCGCCGATGAACCAGGCGGCGAGCACGCGCAGCGGTGAGCCGAGATCGCCGAGCGCGAAGCCCGACGTCGTGAAGACGCCCGCGCCGATCATGTTGGCGACGACGAGCGCGGCGAGCGTCCAGGGACCCAGCGGGTGCGCTCGCATCCTGAGAACGCCCGAGTCGTCCGTTACCGAAGCAGTACAGCGGAGGTCACGGGCGCTGTAAGGGGAGCGGCAAAAAACGCGCGCAAGGACTCATTCGCACGAGGAGATTCGAACCGTTGGCTCATCGTCTTTCGGAAGCGACAACGGGTACATCGACGCGTCCATTCGCACGCTCAACTACAGTCGCCGTCTTGAGCGCACTTACGAGCGCTCGAAATGGAGGACGTAATTCTCCACCATGCCCTCGATATCGATTTCCTCGGAGAACGTAAAGCCTGCGGCTTCGATTTCAGCGGTGAACTGCGCCTTGTCGGCGCGGATGTGATCGATCCTTGGCTCGATGCGCTCGTACTCGACGATGACGAGCTTGCCGCCGGGCCGCAGCGCCTGGTGGATCGACGCGAGCATGGCCTCGTAGTCTTCGAAGTGGTGGTAGGTGTCGCAGACGAAGACGACATCGACCGAGCCTTCCGGCAGTCCGGTCGAGCGGTCGTCGCCGAGCATCGCCGTGATCTGGCCAAGGTTCTGTTCCGCGGCCCTGGCTCTGATGTACTCGACGAACCGCGGCGCGATATCCACGGCGTAGACCCTGCCCTCAGTGCCGACCGCTGCCGCGAACAGCGGCTCGAAGAGGCCGGTTCCGGCGCCGACATCGGCGACGGCCTGGCCGGCCTGGATACCGATCGAGGCGACGATCTCCTCGCGAAAGTCGAAGACTTCCCGGCCTTCAGACGCGAAGCGGTCGGCCCAGACTTCGACCTGCAGGTTGGGGTCCTTGTAACGCTCGTTGAGGCCGGCGATGTCGACGTCCTGAGCAAGGGCCGGCGTAACGGCGACAACGGCCGCGGCAACGACCAGGGAAGCGAAGCGACAGAGTTTCATGGTCGGGTTCCTGTGCAATGTGGCTCGATGGAGCTTGCGCACAATTCTGCCAGTACCCGAGTCCTGGAACCATCCCACCGCGCCGATGTCTGTGATCAGGACATGCATCGCTGGGGGCACTTGGGAACTCACCCGCTCACGCGGCGCGAGGCCGGGTTCGGCCCAGGGGTGACGGGGACGATGGCCTGCGCCTGAACGGCCTCGTTGGGCCACGGGCAACGCGGCCAGCTTCGGCTCGAAACGGACAGGTCAAGTTGTTGACACGTTTTGGCCAAGATCAGACAATAGGCCGCTTGTGTCTGCGGAGGGGTACCCAAGCGGTCAACGGGGGCAGACTGTAAATCTGCTGGCTATGCCTTCGTAGGTTCGAATCCTACCCCCTCCACCATTTGCGAGGGGATGGACGGCTGGAAAGGCGGGTGTAGTTCAAAGGTAGAACCTCAGCCTTCCAAGCTGATGATGGCGGTTCGATTCCGCTCACCCGCTCCATAAGGACAGACGACGGGAAGCGATTGGAGTCAGACCGCCATATTTGCATTACGGCGGATTACTGTGTCGGAGTTGGGCGATATTTGAGGTTTGACGCCGGTTTCTTCACTGCCCACATAGCTCAGCGGTAGAGCACTTCCTTGGTAAGGAAGAGGTCACCGGTTCAAGTCCGGTTGTGGGCTCCACGGTTGCGCACATTCAACAACTTTGGCGAGTACTCGTTTTCATATGGATGCGTGTCCTGATGCCGCCGCCGGCAAGCGGCGCGGCCTGAACGCGCAAGTCACGAAGTAGCAGGAGCGATCTCGATGGCGAAGTCGAAATTTGAGAGGACGAAGCCTCACGTGAACGTGGGGACGATCGGACACGTGGATCATGGCAAGACGACGCTGACGGCGGCGTTGACGATGGTGATGGCGGCGCGCCACGGCGGCGAGATCACGGAGTTCGACGAGATCGACAAGGCGCCGGAGGAGAAGGCGCGTGGGATCACGATCGCGACGGCGCACGTGGAGTACGAGAGCGAGACGCGGCACTACGCGCACGTGGACTGTCCGGGACATGCGGACTACGTGAAGAACATGATCACGGGCGCGGCACAGATGGACGGTGCGATTCTGGTGGTGTCGGCGGCGGACGGGCCGATGCCGCAGACGCGCGAGCACATTCTGCTGGCGCGTCAGGTGGGCGTGCCGTACATGGTGGTGTACCTGAACAAGGCGGACATGGTGGACGACGAGGAGTTGCTGGAGCTGGTGGAGCTCGAGGTGCGCGATCTGTTG
>JAJEGN010000016.1 GCA_022819855.1 Gammaproteobacteria bacterium
CTGCCGTTCGCTTGAGACCCTCGCGCGCAGGGATGCGCGAGCGGAGCGTACAGGGATGTATTTACCGCGTGTCTCAAGCGAACGGCAGTGCGCCTCCCCGCATCACTGCGACCAATCCCGCACGCCGTCGACTCTCGGCAAGCGAGGGGCAGTACGCCTCCCCGCATCATTGAGACCGCTAGTAGTTCCTGACCAGATCGAGCCCGGCATATAGATGCGCGACTTCCTCGCCATAGCCGTTGAACATCAACGTGGGTATGCGCGACGCGAACAGCCCCCCGCCGAGCCGGCGTTCCGATGCCTGGCTCCAGCGCGGGTGATCGACGTTCGGGTTGACGTTCGAGTAAAAGCCGTACTCGTGCGCCGCCGCCATGTTCCAGCTCGTGCGCGGCTGCTCGGAGGTAAAGTGAATCCTCACGATCGACTTGATGCTCTTGAACCCGTACTTCCACGGCACGATGAGCCGTAGCGGGGCGCCGTTCTGGTTCGGCAGGACCCGGCCGTACACGCCGACCGTCAAGAGCGTCAGCGGGTGCATGGCCTCCTCGATCGTCAAGCCTTCCCGGTAGGGCCAATCGAGCACGCGCGAGCGCAACCCGGGCATCTGGTCGCGATCGGCGAGCGTGAAGAACTGAACGTATCGGGCCTGGGAATTCGGTTCGAAGCGCGCGAGCAGGTCGCTGAGCGGAAAGCCGACCCAGGGCACGACCATCGACCAGGCCTCCACGCAGCGGAAGCGGTAGATGCGCTCCTCCAGAGTGTGTGGCGCGAGGATGTCCTCGAGGGTATAGGTCCCCGTCCTGCCCGCCTCTCCCGTGACGTCGACCGACCATGGGTCGGTAATGAGCGTGTGGGCGTTGCGCGCCGGGTCCTCCTTGCCCGTACCGAACTCGTAGTAGTTGTTGTAGGTCGTGATCTCTTCGAAGGTATTGGGCGTTTCGGTCACCGAATCCGGCCAGTTCGCGAGGTTCGCGAACTCGCCGCCCGGCGGCAGCACCGCAGCTTGCGCCTGGGTTGCCAGCGCCGGGAACAGGCCCGCGGCGATCGCCGAACCCAGTATCTCGCGCCGGTTGAAGAAGACTGCTTCCGGGGTGATCTCGGAAGGCCTGATGTCGTTGCGTTTCCTGCTCATTTCGCCATACCGTCCCGTTGCGTTCCAGATGCGGGGCCCTGCATCTTTCCACAGTCCGCTACAATAGGACTTGCTAGAATACACAATCGTTCCGCGCCAGTGGAACTCTCAAGAATTACACGCCAGGGGGGCGCTCATGAAGCTGATTTCCGCAGTAGTCAAACCGTTTCGCCTCGACGATGTACGAAACGCACTTGCAGAGGCCGGTGTCCAGGGGATGACGGTGACCGAGGTCAAGGGGTTCGGTCGCCAGCGCGGTCATACCGAGTTGTACCGAGGCGCCGAATACGTCGTCGATTTTCTTCCCAAGGTCAAGATCGACGTGGCGATCAGCGACGACCTCGTCGAGCGCGCGATCGAGGCCATAGTCGACGCGGCCAAGACGGGGAAGGTCGGTGACGGGAAGATCTTCGTCACGAGTCTCGATGAAGTGTACAGAATCCGCACGGGCGAGACGGGCGATCAGGCCATATGAGAATCAAAGGGGGGAGAGCCTTGATTAAACCTAACAATCTGTTGCGGGCCGGCCTCGGCGCCGCATTGTTGTGGCCTGCGGCCGCGTTCAGCCAGACGGCGGACACCGGCGACACCGCGTGGCTGCTGACTTCCACGGCGCTCGTGCTGTTCATGACGCTACCGGGTCTCGCCTTGTTCTATGCGGGTCTCGTGCGCGTCAGAAACGTGCTCTCGGTCCTGATGCAGTGCTTTTCGATCGCCTGCGTGATGTCGGTGATCTGGGTCGTCGTCGGCTACAGCCTCGCGTTCAGCGATCCGATGATCAACGGGCTGCTCGGCGGGCTGTCCAAAGCCCTGCTCGCCGGCGTGAGTTTCGACTCTGTCAGCGGTACCGTTCCGGAAACCGTATTCGTCATGTTCCAGATGACGTTCGCGATCATCACTCCCGCTCTTATCGTCGGCGCGTTCGCCGAGCGCATGCGCTTCTCCGCGATGCTGCTCTTTACGTCGATCTGGCTCCTCGTCGTCTACATTCCGACGGCGCACTGGATCTGGGGCGGGGGCTGGCTTGCCGAGATGGGCTTCAGGGACTTCGCCGGCGGCGCCGTGGTCCACGTGACTGCCGGCGTTGCGGCGCTCGTTGCGGCGCTCGTGATCGGCAACCGGCAAGGCTTTCCGATGACGCCGATGCTGCCTCACAACCTGACGATGACCGTCACCGGCGCCTGCATGCTCTGGGTCGGGTGGTTCGGGTTCAACGCCGGCAGCGCGGTTGCGGCGGACGGGGCCGCGGGCATGGCGATGCTCGTGACGCACATCAGCGCGGCCGTCGCGTCACTGACCTGGATGGTGGCGGAGTGGATCCGCTACGGCAAACCGAGCGTACTTGGCATCGTGACCGGCATGGTCGCGGGTCTCGCGACGATCACGCCGGCTTCCGGGTTCGTCGGACCGCTTGGGGCGCTGGTGATCGGCTTCGCGGGCGGCCTGGGCTGCTTCCTCGCGACCCAGTTCATGAAGCGCAAGCTCGGCATCGACGATTCGCTCGACGTGTTCCCGGTGCATGGTGTCGGCGGCATGATCGGGCTGTTGCTGACGGCGGTGTTCTCATCCGTCGCAAGCGGCGGCGTCGGCTTCGACGACGGCACGACCATGGCAAGTCTCTTCGGCGTGCAGGTGGTCGGCATCGTCGCGACGTTCGTGTGGTGCGCCGTCGCGAGCTTCGTGATTCTCAAGGTCATCGATCTCATCGTGCCGCTCAGGATCTCGGAGGACGAGGAAACGGAAGGTCTCGACCTCGTCCTGCACGACGAGCGCGGCTACAGTCTGTAATCCCGACAACGGGCCGGCGCTAGCAGCCTGCGCCGTAGGAAGTCGCGACAGCGAAAATTCGATATCGCCGTCCCTTTGGGCGATCGATTGAGGAAAATATCGAGCCATATTTGACGAAAGCGATCGCCCAAAGGGGCGGATGAGAGCGAATTTGCAGCCTTGAATTCCTACGGCGCAGGCTGCTAGGCCCGTTCCGGCGCCTCAAGGGGGAGCTCGAGCGTGACCTCGAGCCCCCCGCCGGAGCGGTTCCGGGCGACGATTCGCCCGCCATGGAGTTCCAGAACGCTGGCGGCGATCGCAAGGCCGATGCCCTGCCCGCCGCTGCGGTGATCGCGGCTCGTGTCGACCCGGTAGAACGGTTCGAAGATTCGTTCGAGATCCGCTTCCGGCACCCCGGGTCCGCGGTCGGCCACGCGAATCTCGACGCGGCCCGCAGCGGCCTGCAGATTCACCTCGACGGCTGCGCCATCGGCGGAACCCGCATGGTTCAGCGCGTTGCGCACCACGTTTTCGACGGCGCGCGTGAGTTGAGTCCGGTTCCCGTTCAACTCCGGAACAGCCCGAGTTTCGTAACGGATTTCGGCTTCGGGATGCTCGTAGCGCGCGTTGTCGACAATCTCGCTGACCAGCTCGTCCAGTGCGATCCGCTCTGACTTTGCGACGGGCTGACTGCGCAGCCTCGCGAGCGCCATCACTTCGCCGACGAGTTCGTCAAGGCGCTCCGTTTCGCGTTCGATGCGCTGCAGATCCGATTTCGAGGACTCGCTGGCCTTGCGTTCGGCAAGTGCGAGCGCCATGCGGATGCGCGCAAGCGGAGAGCGGAACTCGTGCGAGACGTCGCGCAGCAGCGTCTCCTTCGCCGTGACGAGTTCCTGAATGCGTTCGGCCATGATGTCGAAGTCGCGGGCCAGCGTGCCGACTTCGTCCTTGCGCCGCGTGAACGGTTCGCCGACGCGCGTCTCCAGCGCACCGGCGGCGAGCGCGCGGCTGGCGTTCTGCAGCCGCATGATCGGCAGGGACAGGTAGCGGGCGAGCGGCAGCGCCATCCCGAGTGCCGCCAGCACGACCAGCGCCAACACGGCGAACTGCGTGGCGGGCCAGCTCAGTACGCCGAGAACGGTGATCCGCGTGCGAACGAACAACAGCCGATACTCCTGGCCGTCCGTGGCGACGAGGTTGGAAGTCAACTGCGGAGGCCGGATGTCGACGGGGTCGCGCGGCGGTGGGCCATCTCCCCGGCGCAGCCGTTCACGCACGCCGCCCTGCGACCGTGCCCCGCCCTGGGACCGCAGTCCGGTCCTCGGCCGCATGTCGAGCAGGCGGCTGAAGCGGCCCGGCACTTCCCGGCCGAGCAGGTCGTCTCCGTTGCCGTCGATGATGAGCAGCATGACGCCGGGCACCGGGAGCCGGTTTGCCTCCAGCCACGAGCGCAAACCCGGAACTTGTCCCTGTTCGAGCGCGTCGGCGGCTTGCTGAATGATATCCCCGCGGTTCTCGATATCGAACTGATCGAATGCCTGACCGACGAACGTAAAAGTCAGGAACACGGCGCCGACCAGCGTGACCGTCGTGGCAATGCCGAAAGCGATGAAAATCTTCCAGAACAGGTTCATCGGATCACGTTTCCGGCGGCGCGAGCACGTAGCCGCTGCCGCGGATGCTGCGAATCCTGAGTTCCGTGTCGCTGGCGTCGGCGATCTTCTTGCGGAGATTGCTGACGTGCGTGTCGAGACTGCGGTCGTCAGGCAGCAATTGCCGGCCGAGTGCTTCGCGCGTCAGCGTTTCACGCGATACGACCTTGCCCGCGGAACTCATGAGCTTGTACAGCACGATGAATTCGGCGTTCGTGAGATTGAGCGGCGTGTCGCCGAGCCAGGCCTCGCGTCGCTGGTACTGCGCACGCAACGGGCCGAGCTCGACATCGACTGGCTCTTCAGCCAGTTCAGCCGAAGAGCGCCGCAGGACGGCCTTGATGCGTGCGACGAGTTCGCGCGGATTGAACGGCTTCGGCAGGTAGTCGTCGGCGCCCATCTCCAGGCCCACGATGCGGTCGACGTCGTCGCCGCGCGCCGTCAGCATCAGGATCGGCGTGCGCGAACCCGACTCGCGCAGCCGGCTCAATACCTCGAACCCGGACAGGCCCGGCAGCATCACATCGAGGATGATGAGGTCGTAGTCGTTGCGCTCGGCGTCGCGAAGTCCCTGGACACCCGTGCGCGCAGCGGTGAGTCTGATGCCCTCGGCCGCGAGGTATTCGCCGAGCATTTCGGTCAGGCCCGCATCGTCGTCGATGATCAGAAGCTGATTCGTGCTCATTCAAGTCACCGCGCTTGCGCAGCCCAGCCACCCCGGCGCAGTGCCGTTCGCTTCGACATGCAGCTTAAGTTGCCACACCTTGCCCTGCCACCGAAGCCTCCGGGCCGCGAATGGACCCTGACTTGAGAAAAATACAGACGGGCTGCCCGTGCGCCCTGCGCGCGCTCAATCCTGTTCGACGTAGAAGCGGAAGAAGTGGGTGAAGCGCACGTCATTGACCGCCACGGGGGCGCCCGCGACCAGGCGGGGCCGGAAATGCGTCTCGCGCAGGCGGCGGTGATAAGCGGATTCGACGACTCCGGCAGGCTCGACTGCAACGACCCGCACGTTCCACGCGCGTCCGTCCGCGGACAGGTCGAACGCGAGTTCTATCGAGCCCCAGGCCCAGGGACGCGATCGCCGGTTGAGGTCCACGCGGGTCAGCGGCGGAATGAAATCGATCATGCGGGGAGCGGCGAATACTTCGTCCGGATCGGCTTCGCCCGTGGCGTCGAGAGCCGCATGAGCCTGCCGGTAGTAATCGGCAGCCAGCTCGAAATCCTCGTCGACGAGCGCCCAGTCCCCGAGCAGCGCAAGCGACAGGCTTCGCTCGACGCTGACTTCATCGGCGGTGGCCTGCAGCAGTTCCTCGAGGCGAAGTTTCGCGTCGTCGTCATCGCCGAGGAGCAGCTCGATGCCCGCCAGACGCCGCAGCGTCGCAAGCAGGACGGGATTGTCCGAGCCTCCCTGGGTTTCCTGGATTTCGAGGATGCGCTCGTATTGCTCGCGTGCGCTGGTTCGCATGCGGGAGCTGCCGTAGTACTCCGCCAGGCGATTGTGATACGGGATCACCCGCGGGTCGTCGGCGCCGAACCGCCTGACCGCGTTGTCGAGCCGATCGAGTTGCAGTTCGCGCGCCTGCAGCGTATCGCCGAGCCCGAGCCAGGCCAGCGTGACGTCGTCGATCAATGACGTCTGTTCGACATTGAAGAGCCCCAGGTGCCTCTGGTTGATGTCGCGCGCATGCTCGAACACGGTGATGGCTTCGGTGAACCGCCGTTCGTCGAGGTAGGCCCGCCCGAGCGCGTGATACGGTTCGACGAGCGACAGCGCCTGTGTCCCGTCGGCTTCTTCTGCCAGCTCGATCGCCCGCAGGTAGTTGACTTCCGCGTCGGCGAACAGGTCGAGTTCGACCTGTATCCGCGCCAGTTGCATGATGTCGTCACGGTAGACCGGGTCGGTTTCGTCCGTGGCCGTCTCGACGATGTTCTCCGCCGATTGCAGCGCCGCGGGGAAATCGCTGGCGGCCGCGAGCGTGTCCCGGGCGGCGCGCAGCGTGTCGAGTTCCGTGCGCGTCTCGGCGGGGTCCGCCAGCGCCGGGAATTCCGATTCGACGCGCGGCGGCTGCGGCAAGGCGTCGTCCTGTGCCGACGCGGCCGCCGCCGCGAGCACCGCCAGGGTCAGCAACGCACGAAGCCTAGCCATTGTCCGCCACCTCGATTGCCGTCGGCGCGTAGCGGAACGTTACTCGCAGCGCCAGGTTGCGGCGCGCCACGACTTCCCCGTCGTTCATGTACGGACGGAATCTTGACTGGCGAACGTGCCGCGCCACCGCCTCGTCCTTGAGGTTCGGCGGTTCGGCTTCGAGAATCGTGACGTTTTCCGTGCGTCCGAGTGGGTTGAGGTCGAATCTCACGAGCACGAAACCCTGCACCGCGTCCGGAGCGGCGCTCAGGCCACGTTGGCTCAAGGGTTCCCTGAACACGTACTCGATGCCGCCGAACCATTCCCGGCGCAATGCGTCGCCGCCGTCCACATCGCCGAGGAGCTGCCAGGCCCGACGATACGGCGCGCCGTCGGCGCCGACCCTGGAAAACGCCGTCTCCCAGTCGCCGATGTCCACCAGTACCTGAGCCAGTGCACGTTCATCGGGTTCTTCCTGGGCCTCCAGCAGTTCGAGCGCCGTCATGAGTCCGGTAATGCCCTGGTTTACCGCGGCGCCCTGGTTCCGGAAGCTGTTGCCGGTCTCGCGCAGCGGTCGGGCCATCAGGACGCTGCCGTCGTCGTAGTGGTCGCGAATGATCCGCATGGCGCGCTGGTACTGCTCGCGCTCCTCGGTGTAGCGGCGCCGGTCGCGCAACCAGCCCGCGTACTTGTAGATGGCGTCGAGCGTTTCCTCCGAATGCAGTTCGTGCCTGCGTTCGATGAGCTGAAGCGCGGCGCGCTGTTGTGTATGGGCCTGCTCGTACTCGTTCATGGCGAGGAACGATTGCGTCATCCGATCGAGGATCGCGATCTGGCCCTCGTCGAGCAGGCCGAACACGCGCCTGTTGATCGTGCGCGCCTCGTTGTACGCGGATACGGCGTTGAGGTACTGGCCGCCGTCCTGGTAGTTGTCGCCGAGGCCGAGTAAGGGAGAGAGCAGGGATTCGGAGAACGCACCCTCGATCTCGCGGAAGATGAGGATTGCGTCGAGATAGTGTTCCTCCGCTGCGACGCGATCGTCGTTTGCGGCCTGCGCTCGCGCGAGCGCGACATGCGCGCCGGCGGATTCGGCGCTGATCTCGCCGAACTCTTGCTGCGTCAGCGTCAGGAGCCGCTCCCCGACGGCCGCTGCAGCGTCGAAATCCTGCGACTGCATGAGCCGCTCGAGCTCGATGCTCGCCTCGAAGCGCGTGACGATTTCGGCGGAGTCGCCCGCGACGGATTCCGGCGGTCCCACGCCGGTGTAAGGCGTTGCATCGGCGTCGACCGGCGGCTGGACGTCCTGGCCATGGGCGGCGACGCCCAGAATCAGCGATATGAGGACACCGCTCGTCGACCAGCGGCTTGCGCGGCGCCGATCAACCTCGAAAGTTGTCGGGCGAGGCGAGAACATTGCTGGCATTCTATCTCAGTTTCGAATCGGCGCGAGCGAATCGGACCGCGGGATGAGCCGGTCCGGCGACATGCTTAGCGGCCGTCTGCGGGTCCGGTTCCCGGCCGCCTGACGCGCGGTTCACGCCTGGCGCGAAAAATCGGGCTTTGCGCTTGTCGCGGCGTTGGCTGAGTCTATAATTACGAAGCAGTCCCCCGGCAATACGAGAGCAGCGTCGCCACTTCGGACTCGGTCGAATCGGGCCTCGTCGTCACTTTGCAGAGTGAGTCGACAGGTCCGGCTTCGCCACACCAGCAGCGACCGACCGCAAGCCCCCCTTCGATGGATCCCACGAAAACTGACGGCACGGAGTATTTTCATCGGGTCGTCGATTGCCAATGGGCTTGCCCGGCGCATACCGACGTACCCGAATACATCCGGCTGATCGCGCAGGGCCGGTTCACCGACGCGTACCTGCTCAACCGGCAGTCGAACGTCTTTCCGGGCATTCTCGGGCGGGTCTGCGACCGGCCCTGCGAGCCGGCGTGCCGCAGGACCCGCGTCGAGGACAAGCCCGTCGCGATCTGCCGCCTGAAGCGCGTGGCGTCGGATAACCGCGAAGAGATCGGCGACCGCCTGCCGCAGGCGCCGCGGCACAGGAACGGCAAGCGGATCGCCCTGGTCGGCGCCGGTTGCGCGTCGCTGGCCGTCGCCAACGATCTCATCCCGCTCGGCTACGAATGCGTGATCTTCGAGGCGCTCGACAAGCCGGGCGGTCTGATGCGCACCAACATCCCGGCATTTCGCCTGCCGGCGTCGGTGCTCGACGAGGAAATCGACTACATCGTCGACATGGGCGTCGATCTCAGGCTTTCGCATCCCGTCCAGAGCATGAGCGCGCTGCTCGAGGAGGGGTTCGATGCCGTCTTCGTCGGCACCGGCGCGCCGAAGGGCAAAGAACTGAAGCTTCCCGGCCGCTATGACACCGACCGGATCCACATCGGTATCCAGTGGCTCGAATCGATCGCTTTCGGTCACGTGACGAGCGTGGGCAGGCGGGTCCTGATCATCGGCGTCGGCAACACGGCGATGGATTGCTGCAGGAGTTCCCTCAGGCTCGGCGCGAAGAACGTCAAGGTCATGGCCCGCAAGCCGCGAGCCTTCTTCAAGGCATCCGACTGGGAACTCGAGGATGCCGAAGAGGAGCGCGTCAAGATCGTGGTCAATCATTCGCCGAGGGAGTTTCTCGTCGAAGACGGCAAGCTCGTCGGCATGAAGTTCGACGTTCTCGAGTACGAGTTCGACGATCGCGGTCGGATCACGGACAGCCGGATCGTCGACGAGGCCACGCTGCCCTGCGACGATGTCGTGCTCGCGATCGGCCAGGAGAACGCCTTTCCCTGGGTCGAGCGCGACATCGGCATCGAGTTCGACAAGTGGGACGTTCCGGTCGTCGACCCGACAACGTTCGAGTCGACGCGCGAGGGCGTGTTCTTCGGCGGCGACGCCGCATTCGGGCCGAAGAACATCATCTGGGCCGTGGAGCATGGACACCAGGCCGCGATATCGATCCACAAGTACTGTCAGGGCACGAGCCTGACCGATCGCCTGCCGCGGGGAGTCAACCTGACGACCGCGAAGATGGGTATCCACGAGTGGAGCTACAGCAACGACTACGATCCGGCGGGCCGGCGCATCATGCCGCACGTCGATCTCAAGAAGCGTTTCAGGAAACTGAACATCGAGGTCGAGCTCGGTTTCAGCGCCGAGGATGCCGCGGCGGAAGTCGAACGCTGCCTGAATTGCGATCTGCAAACGGTATTCACGGCGGGCCTTTGCATCGAATGCGATGCGTGCATCGACATCTGTCCCGTGGACTGCCTGACGATCACGCCCAACGGCGACCAGGAAACCATCGAAGCGAACCTCAAGACCGCGCGCCTGGAGGCCGAGCAGCCGCTGTACCTGTCCGGACCGCTGCCGCATACCAGCCGGGTCATGGTCAAGGACGAGAACCTCTGCGTGCATTGCGGGCTCTGCGCGGAACGGTGCCCGACCGGCGCCTGGGACATGCAGAAATCGACGGTCGTCATTCCCTACGCCCTTGATGAAGCCGAACGGGACGAGCAACTGTGCCAAACAGCGCAAAAAGCCGGATAAACGACTTCGTCATCAAGCTCGCGAACGTCAACGGCACGGGGTCGGCGAGCGCCAACACGCTCCTCATGAAGGCCATCTTCCGCATGGGGATTCCGGTCACCGGCAAGAATTTCTTTCCCTCGAACATTCAGGGCCTGCCGACCTGGTACGAGATCCGCGTCAGCAGGCAGGGCTATCTCGCGCGCTCGGGATCGGTGGACATCATGGTCGCCATGAACCAGGAAACCTACGCCCAGGATCTCGCCGAGGTCAGTCCCGGCGGCACCATGATCTACGACTCGACCTGGCCCAGGGAGAGCGTGATCTCGAGGCCTGACATCGCGATCATCGGCATCCCCCTCGCGCGGATGTGCAACGAGCGCTTCTCCAGCGCGCGCGTGCGCATTCTCATGAAGAACATGGCCTACGTCGGGGCGCTCGCGGCACTGATCGATCTCGACCTCAAGGTCGTCGAGAAACTCGTCAGGGAAATGTTCGCGAGCAAGCAGGCGCTGATCGAGTCGAACATGGACGCGATCGCGCTCGGCTACGAATACGCAAGCAAGCACTTCCGCTGCCCGCTGCCGACGCGCCTCAAGCGGCTGGACAAGACCGCCGGACACATCATGATCGACGGCAATACGGCGGCGGCGCTGGGCTGCGTCTACGCCGGCGCGACGGTGGGCGCCTGGTACCCGATTACGCCGTCCACATCGCTGATGGACGCGTTCCGGGCGTTTTGCGAGGAATACCGCAAGGACCCGAACACCGGGGAGCGAAACTTCTGCGTCGTGCAGGCCGAGGACGAGCTCGCCGCGATAGGCATCGTTCTCGGCGCAACCTGGAACGGCGCGAGGGCGTTCACCCCGACGAGCGGCCCCGGAATCTCGCTCATGAGCGAGTTTCTGGGCTTCGCGTACTTTGCGGAATTGCCGGCGGTCGTCTTCGATGTGCAGCGGGTCGGCCCGTCGACGGGCATGCCGACGCGCACGCAGCAGGGGGACATTCTGGCTGCGGCGTATGCGTCGCATGGCGACACCCGGCATGTGGTTCTGTTCCCCGGCGACCCGCGCGAGTGTTTCGAGCTGTCGGTCAACGCGTTCGATCTCGCCGACCGGCTGCAGACGCCGGTGCTCGTGCTTTCGGATCTCGATATCGGCATGAACGACTGGATGTGCCCGGAACTCGAGTGGGACCCCGCTTACCGGCCGGACTGGGGCAAGGTCCTCAAGCCGAGGACCGTTGCACGCCTGCCCGGACGGTTCAATCGTTATGTGGACCCCGACGGCGACGGCATCGCCGCCCGTACGCTCCCGGGAGGCCACCCCAAGGGATCCTATTTCGTGCGCGGCTCCGGGCACAATCGCTTTGGTGAATACACCGAGGATTCGAACGAATACCTGGAGGTCGTCAACCGCTTGCGCAGAAAGTGGGCGACCGCCGCGAAGTTCGTACCGGAGCCTGTGATCCGGCGCAGTCGCAAGGCGGCGGGGTGGGGCATCGTGTCTATCGGCAGTTGCGATCCGGCGGTCAACGAAGCCATCGATCGACTTGCGGCGAAAGGGATCCACCTCAACTACTGCCGGGTCAGGGCCTTTCCTTTCACGCGGAAGGTCGAACGCTTTCTCGACCGGCACGATTACGTGTTCGTCGTGGAGCAGAACCGCGATGCCCAGCTCAAGAGCCTGCTGACGCTCGAGACGTCGTATCCGCCTGATCGCATGCACTCGATTCTCAGCTACGGAGGGTTGCCGATGGACTACCGCTGTATCGTCGAAGCGATCGAGGAAACGTACCAGGGGGTCGTTGCGGCATGACTTCCATCGCCAAGCCCAGGATCGTCCATCGCGGGCTGAGCCGTAACCGGCTGGGTCTCACGGTCCGCGACTACGAGGGCGGAATGTCGACGCTGTGTGCGGGCTGCGGCCACGATTCGGTGACGGCGGCGATCATCCAGGCGCTGTTCGAACTCGCGGTTCCGCCGCACCGCGTCGCGAAGATGAGCGGTATCGGCTGTTCCTCGAAGACGCCGGCGTATTTTCTTAACGCATCGCATAGCTTCAACGCCGTGCACGGGCGCATGCCCTGTATCGCGACGGGCGCCGCCGCAGCCAACCGGGAGCTGTATCTGCTCGGCGTCTCCGGCGACGGCGACTCGCTGTCGATCGGACTCGGGCAGTTCGCGCACGCGGTCAGGCGCAACCTCGACATGCTCTACATCATCGAGAACAACGGCGTCTACGGGCTGACCAAGGGGCAGTTCTCGGCCTCCGCCGATATCGGCACGGCGGCCAAGCGCGGGGAGGTCAACGAGCAGCCGCCGATCGATCCGGTTCAGTTGACGATGGCGCTTGGCGGCACCTTCGTCGCGCGGAGCTTTTCCGGAGACAAGGACCAGCTCGTGCCGCTCATCAAGGCCGGCATGCGTCACGAGGGTTTCGCGGTCATCGACGTGCTGTCGCCGTGCGTGACCTTCAACGATCACGAGGCGTCGACCAAGAGTTACGCGTACACGAGGGAGCATTCCCACGAAGTCATGCATACTGACTTCGTCCCGCCCATGCCGGGCATCACGGTGTCCTACGACAAGGGCGAGGTCGTTCCGATCACGATGCACGACGGCAGCCGGCTGCTCCTGCGCAAGGTCAGCGACGACTACGATCCGCACAGCCGCGGGGCGGCGATCGAGTACATCCGAACGCAGCAGCGCAAGGGCGAAATCGTCACCGGACTGCTTTTCGTCGACGAGAGCAGGCCCGACATGCACGGCATCAACAGCACCACCGGCATGCCGCTCAACGAACTCCCGTTCCGCTCCCTTTGTCCCGGCAAGCGGCGTCTGGCGGCATTGCAGCGCCGCTATCGCTGATCGATGCCGCCGGCGCCCGGCTGGCCGCCCGCGGCGGAACCCGGCGCCGTGCCGTCGCCTTGCCCTGCCGCGGTCCATCGGGGAATGACCCGGAGGGCGGCGATATCGAGTTTTCACGGTCGCGTATTCCCGCGCCCTGACGCCGGACTGAAGTGACGCCGGCGACCATGTACGACGACCCGGAAGTCTGGATTGAGATCGTTACCGGGGCGAGCGGACGCGCCTGTGCGGAGCTATCGCTCGTGCTCGAGACGCAGGGCGTGGAGCATCAGCGGATACGCACGCCGACGGGCTGGTCGATCAGCGTGCGCGCACACGATGCCGCCCGTGCGTCGGAGGAACTTGCCGAGTACCGGGACGAAAACGTGCGGCCGCACGGCGCCAGACCGCCACCGGAGACCGTCGGCAACGGCTGGAGCGCAGTCGCCGTCTACCTGGTCGTACTGCTCGCAGTGGCGGTCTTCGTGAGACAGTTCACGTTCGGCATCGACTGGCTTGCCGCCGGCCGCGTCGAAGCCGGCAGCATGGTCGGCGGCGAGTGGTGGCGCGCTGTCACGGCGCTGACGATCCACCGCGACGCGGACCACCTGCTCGGCAACCTCGCGTTCGGCAGCTTCTTTGCCTATTGGGTGTGCCGTTACCTCGGTGACGGGCTCGGTGGACTTGCGATTCTGGTCTCCGGTGCGCTCGGCAACATCCTGAACGCCCTCATCCAGTCCGCCGACCACCGTTCGATCGGCGCGTCGACCGCGGTATTTGCGGCACTTGCACTGCTGACGGCCAATACCTGGAAGCGTGGGTTCTGGAAGCACACGCCGCTCAAGACGCGCATCGCGCCGCTCGTCGCCGGGCTCGCCCTGCTCGCCTACACGGGCGCGGGCGGCGAGAACACCGATATCGGCGCGCATCTTTTCGGGTTCGTGGCCGGTTTCTGCGTCGGCGTCGTGCTTGCGCGCTATCCCGTGCCGCACAGCCGTTCGACGCAACGCAACGCGGGCCTCGCCGCCTGCGCCTTGCTGGTCCTGGCCTGGGCCTGGGGGATCGCGGCCTGGTATTGAGCAACTGCGGAAAGCGCCTTGACCCGCCATTCTCGCCGCAGGCATGCGGGGAGTCGCACCACCGGTCGCTTGAGACACGCGGCGAATACATCCCTGTACGCTCCGCGCGCGCGTCCCTGCGCGCGAGAGTCTCAAGCGACCGGTGGTGCAACTCCCCTTGGCGTTGGCAAGGGCCCTAATCGAGAACGCCCGCGATCAGTTCCAGGAAGTCGTCCTCGCCGGTCACGCTCTCGGCGCGCCTTGCATCGACCGTGTAGCCGTAGTCGGCCGCGAACGCTTCGTAACGCGGTCGGCGGTGGGCGATCAGCGCAGGCAATACCCAGCGTACGAAGTCGTCGGGGACGATATCGTCGGTCGAGGCGAGGCGGTTCTGGTGGAGGAACTGCCGGAGCTTCTCGTCGATGAACTCTTCCTGGTAGTACATCGGTTTCGGCGCGTCGATGCCGCGCTGAACGAGAGTCTGCACGAGGCGCTCGTCGGGTTTGAGGTAGACGATCAACGTGTGTTCCGAGAGCAGTTCGTAGGTTCGGTCGTCTTCGAGTTCGACGACGCTGCCTCCGGCATCGTTGATGAAGTGATCGTAACCGTAGATCGTGTGGGCCTTCTCGATGAACTCGACGACGTCCCGCATCGCGCCGATTTCCGCCTCGCGGTGCAGGCGCTGCCGCTTCTTGAACTCATCGACGGGCAGCCCGCCGAGGTCGGGACGACCGATCTTGCCCAGAAACGTCGCGATGGGCTCGAGGTTATGAAACGTGATGTTGCTTGCGATGTAGATCGAGTCGCTTCTGAGCAGATCGCGGAGAAAGTCGACCTGCATCGCCTGCCGCTTGATGTTGTCGAGGATCGGTTCACCGAGGTACTTGGTGCCGATGCGATAGTCGCCGGAGTAGTGGAACCACTTCGACTGGGGCAGCTTGTAGGCCAGCGTGGTCTTGCCGACGCCCGACATCCCCAATAGCGTAATGGCCTTGTTCGGCCATCGCAGGAACTCGTTTCGCGTCATTCGCACGGCATCGACCATGGACTGCGGACGCGGCGATTATAAGGCGGTTTCGGCCGGCGCTCGGTTGCTGTGGCCGGCGAGGCGGAAGGAACGGCAGTGGTGGACCCGGTCGCGCAGGGCCAAAGTCCGGCGCAGAGACGGTTCTTTCCCCGTCGGGAGAGAATTCGGGGCAACAAAAGATTGTCTACCTGATGGGTAGCGAATTGTGCAAGAGCAGAAAGCTCCATCCACGGGACCGAGGAAATGACATCGAAACAGTAACCAACCGTCCTGAATTCGTAGATGGATGAAAGCAGTGCTGGCAACCTTTCGCCGGTTGACCCACTGTAGTTCCTGCGTTACGTTCTTCTGCTTATTCCTACAGTATGTTCCCGCAACAGGTATATGCGTCATGAAAGCCGTAAGCGTTCGTGAACTGAAGAATAATCCCTCGGCAGCGTTACGCGCGGCGCGCGAGCAACCCGTCATGGTGCTCAATCGGCACGAGCCGGAAGCAGTGCTGATCCACCTTAGCGACGACTCGCTGCTTGGCGAGCCCGGCGTCCGCCAAGCCATCGCCACGGGCCTGTTTCGGGAGCGCAGCCTTTCCCTGGGTCTCGCGGCGAAGTACGCCGGACTTGAGATAGCCGAGTTCATCGAGCATGTGTCGAGGCTCGGGATTCCGGTGGTTGCAGGAACGGCTGAAGCCGTACGCGACGACGCCGAGTCCGTGGAAGCATGGCGGCGCGGCTCGTCATAGCCGATGCCAGCCCGTTGATCGGTCTCGCCGCGGCAGGTGCTTTCGATCTGTTGCGGCGGCTGTTCGGTCAAGTCACGATCACCGGCAGCGTGCGCGATGAAGTGTTGTCGGGCGGCGGGCGGCCGGGCGCACGCGAGTTGGCCGAAGCGATTCGGACGGGATGGATCGTTGTCGTGAACGTCCCTCGCGATGCAAGCGCTTTTCCTGTCCTGGGCGCCGGGGAAGCCAGCACGATCCTGTACGCGACGGAGCAACCCGGTCCTTGCCTCGTGCTCATGGATGACCTGTCCGGCCGTGCTCACGCACACGCGAACGGGCTTGTACTGACCGGCCTGGCCGGCGTTTTGATCGCGGCCAGGAAGCAGGGATACGTAGACAGCGTTCGTGCTTTGCTGGAAAAGCTCGAGGCGTCGGATTTTCGACTGTCCCGTGAAGTCGTTGACACCGTGCTCGAACTGGCGGGCGAGGCCTGAGCCGGTTTGTCGCATTTCAACGCCTGCTCGAGAGCCGAGACAGGGGGTGGTGTGCCGCAGCTCGCCAATACAGGACAAGCGACCGAACATCCCATCGACATCATTCCGGCGTTCGGTCCGCTTGCCATTCACCGCGTAGTGCAAATGGCGGCATACTGTCAATCGGGCATGCGACCTTGGGCAGATAACGGCACAAGCGATCAATGAACGGCACGAGCTTTCACCCCGCGGTCGAGCGCTGGTTCGACTCCGCGTTCGACGCGCCCACAACCGTGCAGCTCGAGGCCTGGCGCGCGATCGCATCCGGGGCGCACACGGTGATCAGCGCGCCGACGGGTTCGGGCAAGACGCTCGCCGGGTTTCTCGCCGTCATCGACGGGCTCGTCAGGGATGCGCTCGAGGGCCGCCTGGCGGACGAGACGCGCATCGTCTACGTATCGCCGCTCAAGGCGCTGTCGAACGACGTCCAGAAAAACCTCCAGCAACCGCTCGAGGGCATCCGGCGCGAGCTCATCGAGCAGGCGCTGCCGGACGCGCCGATCCGCGCCTGGGTACGCACGGGCGACACTCCGCAGAGCGAGCGCGCGAAGATGCGCCGCCTGCCGCCGCACATCCTCGTCACGACGCCGGAATCGCTTTACATATTGCTGACGTCCGAATCCGGGCGGCGCATGCTTTCGACGGTCGAAACCGTCATCGTCGACGAGATACATGCTGTTGCAGGCAACAAGCGTGGTGCGCATCTCGCCCTTTCGCTGGAACGCCTCGCGGCGCTCTGTGCAAAGCCGCCGACGCGGGTCGGCATCTCGGCGACGACCAAGCCGATCGCGAGGATTGCCGAATACCTGACCGGCAGCCCGGACATACCGTGCACGATCATCGACGCCGGCCATGTGCGCGACCGGGACCTCGCGCTCGAACTGCCTCAGTCGCCGCTCGAGGCGATCATGTCCAACGAGGTCTGGACCGAGGTGTACGACCGGCTCGCCGAGTTGATCGGCGGGCACCGCACGACGCTCGTGTTCGTCAATACGCGCAGGCTCGCCGAGCGGGCGGCGCGCCACCTTGCGGAGCGGCTCGGCGAGGATGCCGTCACGTCGCACCACGGCAGTCTCGCGAAGGAACACCGCCTGCGGGCGGAGCAGCGGCTCAAGCAGGGCACGATCAAGGCGATCGTTGCCACTTCGTCGCTCGAACTCGGTATCGACATCGGCGACGTCGATCTGGTCTGCCAGCTCGGTTCGCCGCGTTCCATCGCGGCCCTGCTGCAGCGGGTCGGCCGTTCCGGTCACGGGCCGCGGGCCTTGCCGAAGGGTCGCCTGTTTCCGCTGTCCAGGGACGAACTCGTCGAGTGCGCGGCGCTGCTTGCGAGCGTCGAGCGCGGAGAACTCGACGCGATCCGGCTATGCGACGGAGCGCTCGACGTGCTCGCGCAGCAGATCGCCGCCGAAGTCGGCATGCAGGAGTGGCGGGTCGAGGAGCTTCTCGCGCTTGTTCGCAGGACAACGGCCTATCGTGACATCGACCCGGAATCGTTCACCGCCGTGGTGAGGATGCTCGCCGACGGGTTCAGCACGCAACGCGGCCGGCGCAGCGCGCACCTGTTCTTCGACCGCGTGAACGGCACGCTTCGGGGGCGTCGCGGGGCGAGGCTGACCGCTATCACGAACGGCGGCACGATACCGGATCAGTTCGACTACGACGTCGTGCTGTTGCCGAACGAGGTTCCCGTCGGGACGCTCAACGAGGACTTTGCCTTCGAGAGCCTGCCCGGCGACATATTCCAGCTCGGCAGCACCTCGTACCGGATCGTCCGGATCAAGACGGGCAAGGTCTACGTCGAGGATGCCAGGGGTCAGCCGCCCAACATCCCGTTCTGGTTCGGCGAAGCGCCCGGCCGCAGCGACGAGCTCTCGCAGGCCGTGTCGGCGCTGCGCGAGCGCGTGGACCGCGAGCTTGCCGGGCGCAGCGGCGCCGAGGTCGCGTCGCTGCTTGCAGCGGAGTGCGGATTGAGCGCATCAGCCGCCGAGCAGCTCGTCGACTACCTCGCGGCCGCCCGAGCGGCGCTCGGCCTCCTGCCGACCACGAACAGAATCGTTTTCGAGCGATTCTTCGACGAAGCCGGCGACACGCATCTCGTCATTCATTCGCCGCTCGGCTCGCGGCTCAATCGCGCCTGGGGCCTCGCCCTGCGCAAGCGGTTCTGCCGCAGGTTCAACTTCGAGCTGCAGGCCGCGGCGCTCGACGATTCGATCGTCCTCTCGCTCGGCGCCGTACACAGCTTCGCGCTCGCCGAGGTGGCGAGCTACCTGAGCAGCCGCTCGGTGCGTGAGGTGTTGACCCAGGCCGTCATCGGCGCGCCGCTCTTTCCGGCCCGGTGGCGCTGGAACGCGACGACCGCGCTCGCCGTGCGGCGGTTCCGCAACGGCAAGCGGGCGCCGCCCCAGTTCCAGCGCATCGATTCGGAGGATCTGCTCGCGACGGTGTTTCCCGAGCAGCTCGCCTGCGCCGAAAACCTGCCGGGCGGGGACATTGCCATTCCGGACCACCCGCTCGTTACGCAGACGCTAGCGGACTGCCTGACGGCGGCAATGGACATCGACGGACTGGAGCGCCTGCTTGCGGGGCTCGAGGCGGGCGGTGTCGAGATCGAGTGCCGGGATCTGGCGGCCCCTTCGCCGCTTGCGCAGGAAATTCTCGGCGCGAAGCGCTACGCGTTCCTCGATGACGCGCCGGCCGAAGAGCGCCGGACGCTGGCCGTCCAGTCCAGGCGCTACATGACGGTCGACGAGGCGTCCGAACTCGGCCGGCTCGACCCCGCGGCGATCGCGCGCGTTCGCACTGAAGCCTGGCCCGAGGTCCGCGACGTCGACGAGCTCGACGACGCGCTGGCCGTGCTCGGCTTCGCGACGGAGGAGGAAGGCGCGGACGCCGCCGGCTGGCAGGCCTGGTTCGAAATCCTCAAGCACGACGGCCGGGCGACGGAGTTCACGACACCGGCAGGGCTGAAACTCCGGGTCGGCGCGGAAAGGCTCGCTGAACTCGCTCTTGTATTCCCGTCGGGCCGCGCGGACCCCGATGCGCGCGCGCTGCCGAGCGACATCGGCGATCGGGACACGGCGCTGCGCGAACTCGTGCGCAGCCGCCTCGAAGGGCTCGGCCCCGTCACGGCGGAACGCCTCGCGGCCCCGTTCGGCTTGACGGCGGACGAGATCGCCGTGCCGCTCGCCGCGCTCGAGCAGCAGGGCGCCATCATGCGCGGGGCGTTCAGCGCGCCCGATGCCGAGGAGTGGTGCGAACGGCGGCTGCTCGCGCGGATTCACCGCTACACGCTCAAGCGCCTGCGCAGCGAGATCGAGCCGGTTTCGCTCGCCGATTATCAGCGATTCCTGTTTCACTGGCAGGGGCTCGCTGACGAGCGCCGCGAAGGCCCGGAAGCCTTGCGCGCCGTGCTCGGCGAGCTGCAGGGGCTGGCATTGCCGGCTTCCGTTTGGGAACGCGAAGTGTTGCCCGCCCGCGTGGAGGCCTACGGGACCGATCTGATCGATTCGCTCTCGGCTTCGGGCGAGATCGTCTGGTGGCGTCCGCGGACGGGTACGGCCGCCGCGGCCGGGCGCTCGGGCACCGTGGCCGCGTCACCGATCGCCATCGTGCCGCGCGAGGCACTGCCTCACTGGCGCCTGCTTGCGCAGGCGCGCGGTTCCGCCCACGATCCGCCGGCAGTCTCGTCACGGGCCGAGCGCGTGTTGCAGGCGCTGCGCGAGCGGGGTGCGTTGTTCTTCGTCGAACTCGTGCAGCAGACGGGCCTGTTGCGTGTCGAAGTCGAGAACGCGCTCGGCGAGCTCGTCGCCAACGGTCTCGTCACGGCCGACGCATTCAACGGGCTCAGAGCGCTCATCACGCCGCAACGCCGGCGGCAGGGTTTCCGCGGCCGTTCGCGGGCGCGTGGCCGCTCGGTCAGTTTCGATGCCGCGGGTCGCTGGGCCGCAATCGAAACGGACGTCGGCGAAGCCGCGGCGCCGTTCGCCGCGGCCGAGGCCGTCGAGGCGGCGGCGCGGGCGCTGCTGCGCCGTTACGGCGTTGTCGCACGAGCCGTACTCACGCGCGAAGCTCTGGCGCCGAGTTGGCGGGAACTCGTGACGGTCTACCGGCGCTGGGAAGCCCGCGGCGAGCTGCGCGGCGGCAGGTTCGTCGACGTGCTCGGCGGCGAGCAGTACGCGCTCAGCGAAGCCATCGAAACGCTGCGGCGCATCCGCCGTACCGAACAGGGCGATGAGTGGGTCGTGATCTCGGCCGCCGATCCGCTCAACCTGGCTGGAGTCATCGGCGGCGACAAGCGCGTTCCGGCCGTCGCCGCGCACCGTGTGGCCTATCGGCGCGGCGTTCCCGTCGCCGCACGCCAGGCCGCCGGCATCGACTGGCTGACTTCGCTCGACTCCGGCGAAAAACAGCAGGCGCGCAATCTGCTCGAGCGGTTCGGGAGGGGCGACGGCGCCAGGCTGCCGTTTCGCGCGCGGCGCAGGCGCTGAGGGCCGGGGTCCTAAAACCCGAAGCTCGCCTTCGCGTACAGCAGGCGGCCGCGCGGGTCGTGAACCTTCGAATCGTAGCCGCCGTTCGTGGCGACGTGCGGCGGGTCCTCCGCGAACAGGTTGATCGCGCCGACCGAGATCGTCGGCCCCGATTCCCGGTCGAAGCGGAAACTGTACTGGGCGTCGACCGTGACGAAGCTGTCGATCGGGCGGAACGACTCCGGCCCCTGGCCGGCGCCGACCTGGTCGTCCTCGTAGGCGTCCACGTAGCGCAGGAACACATCGATGCCGTGATTGTCGCGCCGCCAGTTGACGAAGGCGTTCGCGCGCAATTCGGGCGTCGAGGTCGCGAAGTTGGCGAAATTGCGGCGGCCGAGGCCGTCGACCCGCCCGGCCTGGGGATCGATGAGGTCGTAAGTCGACATCAGCGTCGCGTCGGCGCCGACGGCGAAGGTGCTGCCGTTGGCCGTCTCCGTCTCGTAGACGATCGACAGGTCGAAACCGTCGGTTTCGAGCGACGATGCGTTCGCGTAGTGTGATTTCACCCGCAGCAGCAGACCGGTCGCCGGATCGCGCAGCACCTGGGCCTGCGCCTGCGGATCTCCCCCGGCCGCCGCGTTCAGTATGACCTGGGCGTTCTCCTGGACGATGACCTGGCTGTAATCGAACAACCAGTAGTCGATGCCGAGTTCGACCCGGTCGCCGATCGACCAGCTCAGGCCGACGTTGGCGACGTCGGCTTCGGCGGGCTTGAGCGCCTGGCCGCTCGGGTCGGGTTGCGTGCGGACGGGGAAGAACTGCGGCGCGCCGACGGTCGGGTCGATGAGTTCCTGGAGCGTCGTCTGCACGCCGAATGCCTGATAGACGGACGGCGCCCTGAAAGACGTGCCCAGGGAGCCGCGCAAGGAGAACGCGGCATTGGGCTGCCAGAGGAAACTGAGCTTCGGATCGGTCGAGTCGACGCCGCCGCCGTAGTCCTCGTACCGTCCGGCCAACTGCAGCTCGACGGTCTCGCCGACGGGCAGCGAGAGTTCGACGAAGACGGCGGCGATGTCCCGGCTGCCGGAGAAATCGGGATTGCCGGCGAGGAACAGGTAGTTATTCCTGTTGGCATGCCCGTCGTAGTCGTAGGTGAGTTCCTCGTCACGCAGTTGCGCGCCCAACGCGATACCGATCGGCCCGCCGGCAAGCTCGCCGAGCTGGCCGGTCACGAAGCCGTCGAGCGTGGCCAGTTCGTTCGCGGCATCGAAGCTGTAATCGCCGAGCAGGTAGTCGAACATCGCGGCGGAATTCCGCGTGCCGGCGCCCGTGAGCGAGCTGCCGAACGGATTGAAGTATTCGCAATCGCCGACGCCGGCGGCCCCCGTTCGCGGGTCGCAGGAGAACCCGCCGAAGCCGCGTATCGCGAGGTCGAAGCGGTCGATGAGCGTGTCCTTCGCGGTGACGAAGAAGTCGTTCTCGCTGATCGTGAAACCAAGCTCGAAGTCCCAGCGTGCGTTGATCTCGTTCGTGAGCGCCGCGGCCAGACGCCAGGTATCGGACTGGTGGATGCTCGATACGGCGGTACCGCCCGCGCCGACGATCCGGCCGATGAAGTTGACGTCCGTGCCGTACGGGTTGTCCGGATGTACCGCTGCAACGGTCGGAAACGCGGCGAAGGGGAACGATGGCGAATTGCTGCGCTCGGCCTCGTTGCTCGCGAAATGCAGTTCCGCGCGCGCGGTCGTACGGTCGCTGAAGTCGTGGACGAGTTCCGCGTAGGCTGACGCGCGCCGCTCCTCGGGCACGAGCATGAAGTAGTCGCCGAAGTCGAACTGGCACAGGCCGATCGGAATGTCGCCGGCCGGGCTCGGTATCGAACTCGCGATGCCGGGGATCACCTTCGGATCCTGCGTCGCGATCGTCGTGCAGTCGGGATCGGCGAAGACGGGCAGCGCGGCGCCCGCGACCGGCGGCAGACCGAGCTGCGGCTCGAGTGCGTCGGCAACGCCGTTGCGGTTGGTATCGAACGCGGCCGTCCAGACGAGCGCGTAAGCCGGGTTGGCGGGCAGCGAGGGCACCAGGAAAGAGCCCGGGTTGCCGGCCTGGCTCAGGTCATCGGCCCTTGTGGACAGCCTGCGGTCGGCCGTGCTGAGCGGTTTGCGATCCAGCGCGCTGAAGGCGAGCAGAAAGCGCGTGTCGTCGAGGTCGATGCCGTACAGGCCGCTGAGCTGCATGTCCTCCTGGGGATGATCGTCGACCGTCTGCAGTTCCACGCTGAACTCGAAACCCTCGAATCCGCTCCGGGTGATGAAGTTGACGACCCCCGCAACGGCTTCTGAGCCGTATAACGCCGCGGCGCCGTCCTTGAGCAGCTCGATCCGGTCGAAGGCGATCATCGGCGGGAGCGAGGAGGTGTCGACGAAGTTCTCGCCCCGATCCGTCGGAACGGCGCTCTGGGTCTGGCGGCGGCCGTTGACGAGCACGAGCGTCGAGTCGACGCCGAGACCGCGCAGATTGATGTTGCTCGTGCCCGTGCTTACGTTCTGCGTGAACGCGTCCGGATTGTTCTGGGACCCGGTGTTGATCGTGAGATCCTCGATCACGTCGCTGATCTCGTTGACGCCGAGTGCGGCCAGGTCGTCGCGCCCGATCGTGACCAGCGGCGATGGCGTATCGAACTGCGACTGGCGGCGGATGTACGTGCCGGTAACGACGACTTCCTCGAGCGTCGCCGCGCCGCTCTGCTGGCCGAATGCCGGACCCGCCGCCGGGGCGAGAGCGACGGCCAGTGCCGTGAGGAGCGGCGGGCGAGCGGCGTACGCCTGCCTCGCCCTTGACAGCCCGTGGCAAAAGACCCGCCGCATGGCGCGGAAGGCCGCTTCGCCGGTTCCGGTGCGACCCCGGTTCGCGCCGCGGGCTGTCGGGCCCGGCGCCGTGCGGATCCGTCCGGGAGCGATCGCGGCCCGCCTGCTCATTGCACGATCTCCGGGATGCCGATCGAGATCCACGTACCGTTGCTCGCTGCGAAAATCACCGTCTGTACCTGCATCTCCTCGGTCACGGCGCGGTCGATGAACGGATTGAAGATCGACGAGTGGCCGCCGGCCGTGTATCTCACGATTCCGCGCACGCCCGCCGCGTCGACCGCCGTCTCGCTGATGTCGCGCAGGCCCATGACCCGCGCGAGATTGTCGGTCAACCTGGCGGGCACCGCCATGTCCGAAAGTACCCCGATCACATGGATCGGATGGTTGACCGCCGCCGCGGCGCCGTAATTCATCGGGTCGATGGGATCGAGAATGGTCTGCAGGTCGCGCGCGAAGTTGTCGAAACCGAGCGTGCCGAAGGCGAGCCCCTGCGCTTCGATCGCGCGGCGGATCGGCAGGCCGAAATCGACGGCGGCCGGATCGTACAGGAATTGCGTATACGGTCCGCCCGGGCTGACCAGGGTTGCCGTGCGAATGTCGTCGTTCACGGCCACGAAGGCCGTGGCGAAGATGCTGCCGAGCGAGACGGCGACGAAGTGGATGCGGTTGCCGTCGATGTCGCCTGCGCCGTCCGCGTCGAGGTCGAGGTTGGGCAGCGAGCGCACGAGCTGGATCAGGTCGGCAACCGCCTGCCGGCCGTTGTCCCTGGCGTTCAACGGGTTGTTGAGGTTCAGGATCTGCCAGCCGTCGTCGATCGCGCCGTCCGGCCTGTAGTCGCCGAGCTGGCCGACGTTGTCGAGGCCGAAGTGCCGCTCCGTCGTCCCGAACGGGTTGCCCGGCGCGTTGTAAAACGGGTTGTTGCTGTCGGTGACGCCGTGCAGCGGCAGGTCGATCGCCACGACGGCGAATCCGTCCTCGGCGAACACGTCGGCCATCGCGAGCATGACGGTCCTGTCGCGCGTGATGCCATGCTGGATCACGGCAACGGGCCAGCCGCCGTCCGGTTTCGTCTTTTGGCTTCGTGCATTCGGAACCGTCGCGAGCAGCGGGATTCTCAACGGCTCTCCGAGGGGCAGGGGAGCAGGCTCGTCCGCGCTTGGCGGCGGGACGATCCAGACGCCGTCGAGCGGGGCTGACCGGCTGCCGAAATAGGGAATTTCGAGGAAGCCGGCATGGATGTCCGCGAGTCCGGGCAAGCCCAGGCCGAGCTTGCCCGTGTCGGTACGGGTCGTTACGGCGCCTATGGCTCGCGGGACCGTCGCCGCGTCGAGACGCTCGAAGAGCTCCGTCGTTGTCTGCGTGGACACGCTCCAGGCACTGACGATGGCGCTGCCGGGCAAGCCCAGCAGGCCGACGGCCGCGTCGATCAACGGTCCGACCGCCGGCAGCAGGGCGTCGAGCCCGGGGTTGCCGGTCATGACGCCGGCAAGATGTGCGTCGCGGACCAACCCGAACACGGTATCGGCGGACGCCGCAACGCCGGCCGCACTCCTGATGCCGCTCGTGAGAATGAATGCGTAGGTGGTCGCCGGCTGCAGCGGCCGCAATGGCGTGAATTCGAGGATGGCCCCGGCCGTTCCGGCGGCGGCGGATATCCCGAGGTCGTAGTGAACGCCCGGAACCAGCGGCACGCCGTTGGTCGCATCCAGAACGAAGACGGACTCCCTGCCGCCCGGTGTTGCAAGCGGATTGAACGGCACGAGCGTCGCCGGATCGATTGCCGCGTTGAACGGCGCGGAGATCGTCGCCGTCGTCGAGAACCCGTCGAGCGTATTCAGGGCCCGGGCGAGCGGGCTCGTGAACTTGACCGGCACGCTCAGTGTCTGGCCGGGCAGGTTGTAGATGTCGTTTGGATACGGGCCGATATCAAGCGGCGGAGCGTATTGGGCAACGAATCCCTCGCCGATGGGCGCTGGCGCCGGCTGAAAATCGATCGGTTCGGGACCCGTCGACGTGCCGCTCTCGCAACCGGCAACGAACGCCAACGAGGCCAGCGCGAAAGCGGCGAGTAAGCTTCTGCTCATAACTTGCTTGCGCGGTACTGTTTTCGGCGCGGCATCGTGTTGTGGCGGTCGCCGGCGGCTGCGGTCCGAACCGCGATTATAGCCGGGCCCCGCGTGCCGGCAGCGGGTCCGCGGCCGGTCAGTTATGATTGCGCGGTCGATGCCTGACGGACTAGCCTGACCGCTTCAATTTTCAATTCGCGAGCAATGATTATCCGTTCATTTGTGGAACTGCCGGGCTCGCGAGTCTGGCGGCCATGCGCCAACTGTCGCCGCGCTCGCGCTGGCTGACTGCCTCACGCCGCTGTCTTTCAAGGACATTCCAGTGCCGGAACACCACAGCAACTCACGCTTCACAAGTCCCGTCTTCTGGGCCGCGTTGAGCGCCGTCTCCGTCGGATGCGCAATATTCGCCTTCGCCAACTTCGATCGGGCGTTCTCGCTCGTCGATCTCGAGCTTCGCATGGATCGCGTCACCGCGCTGAGCGAGGCTCGGCGGCTTGCGGAAAGCTCCGATTGGGGACCGGAAGGGTATCGACAGGCGGCGAGTTTCCGTGTCGACGATCGTTCGCGCAGCTTCGTCGAACTGGAGGGCGGGGGTCGGGAGGCTTTCGCCGCGCTCATAAGCGAAGGTCCGTATTTCCCGTATCTCTGGATCGTGCGCCATTTCCGCGAAAACGACGCACGCGAACTCGAGGTCCGGTTCCTTCCGGACGGGACGCCCTACGGCTATCGCGAGCAACTTCCGGAAGACGCGCCGGGCGCCGCGCTTGACGCCGATGCGGCGCGGGCGATCGCCGAGGGTGGCGCAGGGGCGCCCTGGAACGTGGACCTTTCGCAGTACGAACTGGTCGAGTCGTCGCGCGAGGAACAGCCGAGCGGCCGCGTCGATCACACATTCGTCTATGAGCACGGCGACCGCCAGGCCGGCGAGGGTCGCTTCCGCCTGAGTCTCGTGGTCAGCGGGGACCGCGCGACCGCGCTCACGCATTACCTGCAGATACCGGAGGGATTCGACCGCCGCTATGAGGAAATGCGCTCGGCCAACAACGGTATCGCGAGCGGGGCCACGCTTGGCATGGCGCTGCTCTATGGCGGCGGTGCGGTCGTGGGCCTGTTCGTGCTGCTCAGGCAACGCCGTGTGCTGTGGCGCATGGCGCTCGTCTTCGGGGTGGGCATCGCCGTGCTTCAGGCACTGGCCGGGTTCAACAGTTGGCCGCTGATCTGGATGAGCTACGACACTTCCGTATCGGAATCGAGCTTCGCGATTCAGCAGATCGTGGCGCTCATCGGTTCCACGGCGTTGCTGGCAGTCCTTTTCACACTGTCGTTCATGGCCGCCGAGAGCCTGTCCCGGCGGGCTTTTCCGCAGCACGTCCAGTTGTGGCAATGCTGGTCGCGCGACGGTGCCCGCTCATGGCCGATCGTCGGCCAGACCGCGGCAGGTTACCTTGCCGTGGGCGCGATGCTTGCGTTTGTCGTGGCGTTCTACTGGTTCAGCAGTTCCGTGCTCGGCTGGTGGTCGCCGTCGGATACGCTCTACCAGCCGGATTCCGTGGCGACGGTGCTGCCTTGGTTCAACCCGCTCGCGATCTCGCTGCAGGCCGGGTTCTGGGAGGAGTGCCTTTTCCGGGCAGTTCCGCTGGCGGGCGCTGCGCTCATCGGCGAGCGTTACGGGCATCGCCGCGCGTGGATCGTTGCGGCCTTCGTCGTGCAGATACTCATCTTCGGCGCGGGGCACGCGAATTACCCGGCCCAGCCTGCCTATGCGCGGGTCGTCGAACTCATCCTGCCCTCGATCGTCTTCGGTCTGCTGTACCTGGTGTTCGGCCTGCTCCCGGCCATCGTCATGCACTTCGCCTTCGATGCGGTGCTGTTCTCGATGCCGCTGTTCCTCTCGACCGCGGCGGGGGCGTGGATCGATCAGGGCATCTTCGTGCTGCTGTTCCTCGTGCCCGTCTGGGCGGTGCTCGCGGCGCGCGTTCGCGGCGGCGCATGGATCGAGGCGCCGGCGCGCCTGTTCAACGCCGCATGGCAACCCGCGGAGCGCGCAGCGGCAACGGCGCCGTCACAAGGCGCACCCGTGACAGGGGTCGTATTGCCGGCGGTTCCGGTTTCGGCAGCCGTCGCGCTGGCGGGTCTCGCGCTGTGGGCGTTTGTGAGCGTGAAGCCCGTCGAGTCGCCGCCGCTTGGCATCGGCCGCGATCAGGCCTACGAAGTCGCCCGCGAAGCCCTGGCCGCCAGCGGCGCGAACGCGGCCGACTGGGAGGAATCGGCCATCTTTGCGGGCGGTATCGGGCCGCAACATCGTTTCGTGTGGAACGAAGCGGGACCGGAGGCGTTCCGCGCGGTACTGCGCCCGTATCTGTCGACCCTCTCCTGGCGCGTGCGCTACGCACGTTTTGAAGGCGACGTGGCGGCGCGCGCGGAAGAGTACGTCGTTTGGGTCAACGGCGACGCAGGCGTCGAGCGGTTCGAGCATCGCCTCGCCGAGAGCACGGCGGGCGCATCGCTCGAAGAGGCGGCCGCGCGCGAGTTGGCGCGGGAGGCGCTGGCGAGGCTGGATCCGATGCCCGAGCTGACGGAGGTCTCGGCGCGGTCGGAGCGCCTGCCCGCCCGCACCGACTGGAATTTCACTTTCCGCGACGAGGCGTTCGACGATCTTGCGGGCGGCGAGGCCCGCGTGGAGGTTCAGATCGCCGGAGACGAGGTTGTCGACACGCGCCGATTCCTCTTCATCCCCGAACAGTGGCAGCGCGACGATAATCAGCGGCGCAACTCCGTCGCCATCGCCGCCACGGCATCGAACATCGTGCTCCTGGCCCTGCTGTTCGCAGGTGCGGTGGCGGGGGTGGTCGGTTTCGCTCGCGGACGCGCCAACCTGCGCGCGGCACTCGCGGTCGGCGGGCTGGTGCTCGCGTTGCAGGCGATCGGCGTGGCAAACAACCTGCCGGTGATATTGGGCAATCTGTCGACGGCCCAGCCGCTGTCGCTGCAACTGGGCGTGCTGCTCGCGTCCAGCGTCGTTGGCGCGGTCATATCCGCGAGCGTGCTGGGGCTGGTCGCGGGACATGTGCAGGGCCCGGTGGCGGGACCGCCGCCGCAGGACAGAACGGCTTCAATATCCGGCGGTCTGGCGCTTGGCTGCGGATTGCTCGGCGCGCTAGCCCTTGCGGGCTCGTTCCCGGCGACAACCCTGCCCGCGTGGCCGAACTTCACGGTCGCTTCGACTTTCCTTCCCTGGCTTGCGACGGCGCTCGCGCCAATTCAGCGCTTCATCGTGCTCACGCTCGCGGCCTTGCTGATCGTCAGGTCCGCCAACGCATTCACGGCGCACGGGGCGCGCCGCCGAATTCCGGCAGCGGCAGGCCTCTTCCTCGTTGGCCTGCTCCTGGCTCCCGGTCCCGTGCCGGTCGATGTCATGTCCTGGTGGCTCGTGGGAGCCGTCGCCGGAATCGTCCTGCTGGCAAGCTACTTCAGATTCCTGCGCGCGTATCCCTTGCTCGTGGTGCCGGCCGCCGCCGCGCTGTCGGCGCCGCCCGTTGTCGCGAGCGGGCTGCAGGGAGCGTACGACGGCGCGCTCGTAGGAGCGCTGCTTGCAACTGCCGGCATCCTCGCGATTGCCTGGCGGTGGTTTGACGTTCGTCGCAATGTGGATTAGCCGCGTACCGAGCTGCGGCGGATTCCTCCGCGGATCCGCAGACGCGAGTCCGTCCGTCCTCCTCTGCCGCTTCCGATGGCGCCGCCCAACGCCCGATATTCCCGGTATTCTCCCTCCTCGCGCCTTGCCGGGGAGGCGCCTCGCCGGTCTCGGCGCAACGCGGGACTTTCGCCAGGGACTGCCGGGAGTATCGCCTTGAGAATCGCCGTATTGTTCGGGGGCGCCAGCGACGAACGCGACGTATCCGCCGCGAGCGCGGCGCAGGTCATCGAAGCGTTGCGCGAGCGCGGCCACGACGTGGTCGCCGTCGATGCCGGCCGCGGCCGGCTGAGCGCGTCCGACGAGCGCAAGTTGTTCGCCCGGCGCATTGACCGCCTGCCGCCCGGGCGCGACGCCGCAAGGGATCTGCCGGACGTCGTGGGGAACTCCGGGCTCAGCGTCAAGGAGATGGACCTCGTCTTCCTCGCGCTGCATGGGGGCAGCGGCGAAAACGGCACGGTCCAGTCGCTGCTCGACCTCGCCGGTATCGCCTATACGGGCTCGGGCCGCCTCGGCAGCGCGCTGGCCTGGGACAAGGATGTCGCCAAACGGCTCTTCCGGAGCGCCGGCGTCCCGACGCCGGACTGGCTCATGGCTCCGGTCGAAGCGGACGTCGTCGAGGCCGCCATCGGCTTTCCGGTCATCGTGAAGCCGAACGGTCAGGGCTCGACGGTCGGCCTCACGCTCGTCGAGTCCGTGGATGAGCTTCAGCCGGCTATCGAACACGCCGCCCGCTTCGATTCGGAGGTCATGATCGAACGCTTTGTCGATGGCCGCGAACTCACGGTCGGCATTCTTGAAGGGCAGGCGCTCGCCGTCGGCGAAATTCGGTCGGCCACGGGGCCGGTGTTCGACTATACGGCGAAGTACACCGCAGGCGAGGCCGAGGAGATCTTCCCTGCCGATATCACGGCGGCACAGGCAAGCCGCATCCAGGCGCTCGCGCTCGACGTCCACGAGGCGCTCAAGCTCGACGACTACAGCCGGGTGGATTTCCGCATGGATGCGGCCGGCGACTTCTGGTGCCTGGAAGTGAACACGCTGCCGGGCCTGAGCTCGGGCAGCCTGTTGCCGCAGGCGGCCGCGGCTTCGGGCATCGCCTTCCCGGAACTCTGCGAACGCCTTTGTGCGGCCGCGCTCAGGCGTCGCAGCGCGTCGCCTTCGTCCGCGTAGCCCGGTCGCGCGGCAGGTCAGGCCTGCGCCCGGCGATGCCGCTCGAAGGGCTGTCGCTGTCCTGCGGTGAGCTGCGCCAGGCGCTCAGTCGGGCTGCGGCACGATCCTGAGATAGGGCTTGGGCGCGACCCAGCCTTCCGGGAACTTCTCCTTCGCGGCCTCGTCGGAAACGGCCGGTACGATGATGACGTCTTCGCCCTGGTTCCAGTTGACCGGTGTGGCGACCTGGTGCTTTGCCGTGAGCTGGATCGAGTCGAGCAGCCTGAGCACCTCGTTGAAGTTGCGGCCCGTGCTCATCGGGTAGGTCAGCGTCGCCTTGATCTTCTTGTCGGGACCGATGACGAAGACCGAGCGCACCGTGGCGTTGTCGGCGGCGGTTCTCTCCTTCGCCGGGCCGCTCGCATTCGGATGCAGCATGTCATAGAGCTTCGCAACGGTGAGGTCGCTGCCGTCGATGATCGGGTAGTTGACGGCGTGGCCCTGCGTTTCCTCGATGTCCTTCGACCACGCGACGTGGTCGTCGGCCGAGTCGTTGCTAAGCCCGATGATCTTGCAGTTGCGCTTTTCGAATTCGGGTTTGAGCCCGGCCATGTAGCCGAGTTCCGTCGTGCAGACGGGGGTGAAATCCTTCGGGTGCGAGAACAGGATCGCCCAGCCGTCGCCGATCCACTCGTGGAAGTCGATGCTTCCCTCGGTCGTGTTTGCCGAGAAATTGGGTGCTTCGTCGCCAATGTGTAATGACATCGTTGCTCCAGAACCTGTTGTACGGTGTGGGGAAAAGTGCGTTAGCGTAGCACGATTGGCGCCGCGCGCCAGACGCCGAGGGCGCACACGAGCCAGCCCGCCATGAAGCACAGCCCGCCCACCGGCGCCGCGCTGCCGAGCCAGCCAGGCGCGCCGAGTGCCGTCAGGTAAATCGACCCGGAGAACAGCACCGTGCCGGCCGCGAAAAGCCAGCCCGCAAGCCGCAGTTGCCGGACCGGTTCGTAGCGTTCGGCAAGCGCCGCGACCGCGAGGATGCCGAGCCCGTGAAAGAACTGGTAGTCGACGCCCGTGCGAAACGATTCGAGCGCCTGCGGTTCGAGCACCGCGTCAAGGCCATGGGCCGCCCAGGCGCCCAGTGCCGTCGCTATGAAGAGCGACAGTGCAGCCAGGATCAGGAGCGTCTTGCCGGCCAATGACATGTCGGTTCCCTTCGCACCGAGAGTGTTTACCCCTGTCCCCGGAATGAACCGTTACGCATGTTTCCGGAAAGCACCCGCAGCGGACTGGTGGGCCCGGTAGGACTCGAACCTACGACCAAGGGATTCACTGTAACCCGCCGTTTCCGGCGGCAGCGGACTATCTCTTCACCCGCAAGTCGCCTTGCTGGGGTGCGGGACGCTCTCGCCTGTCATCAAGAGCACTGAAGCTCTCAGGTAGTCTCTGCACCTTCCGCCGGTGTACCGGCGGCTTGGCTCAGGATTGCCGGCACAAGGTGCTGCGGTTCCCCTGAATTCATCCCGTCCACTCCACGGCTTTCACCGCGAAGGCACCGTTTTCGATGAGTCCCCTGCTCTAACCAACTGAGCTACAGGCCCACGCCCGCAATGGTACCACCGGCGCGCCCCGCGAATGCCTGGCCCGCAAATCTCATCAAGCCGCGCCTTACATGGAGCATCGCGGATGAATTTCAGGAGCTTGCGAGACAATCGGGGGCATCGCACCTTCAGCCGGCCGCGACCGCAAGGGGAGGCGTACTGCCGCTCGCTTGAAACCCTCGCGCGCAGGGATGCGCGCGTGGAGCTTACAGGGATGTATTTACAGCGTGTTTCAAGCGAGCGGCAGTGCGCCTCCCCGCATCCCTGCGACAAGACGACCGGCTTAGTCCTGCAGGAAACTGCGCAGTTGGTCCGAGCGGGACGGATGGCGCAGCTTGCGCAGCGCCTTGGCTTCGATCTGCCGGATGCGTTCGCGCGTGACGTCGAACTGCTTGCCGACTTCCTCGAGCGTGTGGTCGGTGTTCATGTCGATGCCGAAGCGCATGCGCAGGACCTTCGCTTCGCGCGGCGTGAGGCCGGCGAGCACCGCATGAGTGGTTTCCTTGAGGCCGGAGTCCGTCGCCGAATCGATCGGCGAGGCGGCGCCTGCGTCCTCGAGGAAGTCGCCGAGATGCGAATCGTCGTCGTCGCCGACCGGCGTCTCCATCGAAATGGGCTCCTTCGCGATCTTCAGGACCTTGCGGACCTTGTCCTCGGGCATTTCCATGCGCCGCGCCAGCTCGTCGGGCGTCGGCTCGCGGCCCATCTCCTGGAGCATCTGCCTGGAGATTCGGTTGAGCTTGTTGATCGTCTCGATCATGTGGACCGGGATCCTGATCGTGCGCGCCTGGTCGGCGATCGAGCGGGTGATGGCCTGGCGGATCCACCAGGTCGCATAGGTCGAGAACTTGTAGCCGCGACGGTATTCGAATTTGTCGACGGCCTTCATCAGGCCGATGTTGCCTTCCTGGATCAGGTCGAGGAACTGCAGGCCGCGGTTGGTGTATTTCTTGGCGATCGAGATCACGAGCCGGAGGTTGGCCTCGACCATCTCCTTCTTGGCGCGGCGTGCCTGCGCCTCGCCGAGCGAGACTTCGCGGTTGATGTCCTTGATTTCCTGGATCGTCAGCGCAGTCAGGGACTCCAGTTTCTGCAGGCGCCTCTGCGCCCGCAGGACTTCGTCCCTGCGCTTGTTGAGCCGGGACGAGTGCTTGCGCTTGGCGCGGATGTGCTTTTCGATCCAGTGCAGATTCGTTTCGTTGCCCTGAAAGCTCGAGATGAAGTCCATGCGCGGCATGAAGCATTGCCGGACGCAGAGATCGAGGGTCTGGCGTTCCTGGTTGCGGATGTCGTTGACCACATCGCGCAGCAGCTCGACCATTCGGTCGAACAGCTTCGGTGCGAGCTTCAGTTCCATGAAGTCCGTCGTCATCGCCACGAGCACCTTCTCGGTGCGCGCGTGCTTGACACCGTACCTGGCCAGCGCGTCGATGTACCGCTTGTGAAACCGCCTGAGCTTCTTCAGGCGCTTCGCCACGTCCGCCGGATCGGGGTCCTTGTTGGGATTGGAGTCGTCGCTGTCGTCCTTGCGCGCCGACGGGTCGGCGATCTGATCGTTCGGGTCGATGAAGCCGACGATGAGGTCCTGAAGCCTGGCGTTGCCCTGCACGACGTTGTCGTGCGTGGTGAACACCAGATCGAGCGTCGGCGGAAACTGCACGAGTGCCGCGCGAACCTGGTCGAGGCCTTCCTCGATGCGCTTGGCGATCCGGATTTCGCCCTCCCGGGTCAGCAGCTCCACCGTGCCCATCTCGCGCATGTACATTCGCACGGGATCGGTCGTTCGGCCGAACTCGCTGTCGACGGTCTCGAGCGCCGCGGCCGCCTCGTCCGCAGCGTCGTCATCGCTCGATACGGCGTTGTCGGACAACAGCAGCGACTCGGCATCCGGCGCCTTCTCGTGCACCGTGATGCCCATGTCGTTGATCATGTTGACGATATCCTCGATCTGCTCGGGATCGACGATGTCGCTCGGCAGGTGGTCGTTGACCTCGCCGTAGGTCAGGTAGCCCTGCTCCTTGCCCTTGGAGATCAGGAGCTTGAGCTGGGATTGTCGTTCGTCTTCGTGGTGCGGAGCAGTAGAAGCCATGGATGCCATGTCCCTCGGAGTCGCCGAACCAAACAAGCAATTATACAGTGACTGAACTTGCCGGATAAGGCACGAAAATCAGGTGCAGGCTACGCACGCGTGCCGGTCGGACCACGCGCGTTCGGTGCGGGGTTCACGCCGAGTCGCCCTGCTCGGGTTCGAGCAGCCGGGTCAGCTCTGAGACCGCTTGAAGCTCCTGAAGTTCATGTATCGCGTCGAGAATCTCTTCGCTGCGGCGCGATGACAGGCCCGAGTCCGGCATCAGTGCGCGGTACTTCGCGTCGACATCCCGCCACTGGATACCGCGCGGTCCGGACCCGCGCGGCGCGTCAACGGTACTCGTGTAACGATTTCCGGCTGTCGAGACGATCGTGACGGTCGCGCCCCAGCCCCACTCGTAATCGACAGGCGGGGGCATCGGGTCGGACTCGACCAGGCCGATGAGCTGCGCCATCACGGGGTCTGCGATCTTCGCGGGCGTTGCGTGGATCCAGGAAAACTCCCTGTCGGCGACGGCGGAGGCGAGAAAGTAGGGCAGGCTGTGTATGGCTTCGATGAGGTCGCGCGGCGGAGTCCCGGCGCTGACCGATCCGTGCCGCGGACCCGATACGAGGACTTTCGCGACCTGATGGGGTTCGAGCGCGGCATCGCGGCTCGCGTTCACGGCTGCCTCGACGGCCGGGTGAAACATGTGCGCGCCGGGCACGAGCTTGATCGCCATGTGCGTGACGATGTCCCATTCCCGGCCCAGGTCGCGCACCAGCGTGGAGGGATCGGCGTCGCTGCCGCCGAACGTGGCGAAGAAGCCGCGCCGCGCTTCGAGCAGGTCTTCGTTGGCCGTGTAGCCGCGTCCTGCCGCGAGCGCCGTGTTCACCGCGGTCAACGCCGCGTTGCCGGCGTGGTATTCGCGAGCCCAACTGTTCGTCCCGATGCCTATGCCGCCCATGGTCGTCGCCGTCAGCGAGATCGCGTGAGCCGTTTCGATGTCGCTCAGGCCAAGCAGCCGCGCCGCCGTGACCGTCCCGCCGAATGCGACGATGAGCGAGGCGTGCATGCCGGGCTGACTGACGAGAGCTTCGCCGACGCGCCCGGCGGCCTCGTATCCAGTAACGATCGCTTCGAGCAACTCGATGCCGGTCGCGCCCGTCCGTTCGCCGACGGCAAGCCCCGTGGCGACGACCGTGGTGCCCGTATGCGCGACGTTGCGCAGGTCGCTGTCGTCGGAAGCCGCGGCATCGCTCTGCACGGCGTTGACTCGCGCCGCCTGCGTCAGCGGCAGTCTGGCTCCGTCGTACCAGACCGTCGCGTCGGGCCGCCCGCCCTGTTCCTTCGCGAGCGTGCGCAGTATTTCCGCCGAGCCGATGCGCGAACCCGGCGCGGCGCTTGCGAGCGTGCTTGCAACGAGCATTTTCGCGTGCTCGAGCGCGACGGCCGGCAGGTCGCCCGATCGGGTCGCGTTGAGGAATCGTGCGAGCTGGAGTGCGAGCGGGGCGACCGGCGAAACGTCCGGCGCCTGACCAATAGCGCGGCCGAGCGGAACACCGAGCCCGACCGAGGCGGCCAGCACGGTTCCGGCGAACTGGCGGCGGCTCATGCGGGGCCAATCAGACCGGTCGTTCTCGTCCGCACGGGTTGGAACCCCGTCTCGCTGCATGGCGAGCCTCATTGGAGCGGAGCGCGAGGATTTCGACATGATGGATCGACCTCCCTTCGTTGACGCTCGGGACGTTGCCACCCGCGGTCGCCGTCCGGTTCGTTTCGCCACCGGGCCACCGGTGCCGCGTCTAGTCAGCGCGGTCGCGGTCCTCCGGCGCCGCGCCGCGTCCCGGGGACCCGGCGAACAGGCGGCTGCCGTCCGGAAGCGTGACGTCGCGGCCGTTTGCGCGGTTGGAGCCGTCGCGCGCCTGATAGCCCTGGACGAGCACTTCGGTGCCCGGTGCGACCGAATCCTTGGTCCAGCCGCGCCGCACGAGCACGCCGGCGGGACCCGCCTCGATCATCCAGCTCTCGACGGAGCCGTCCTCCTGCGGCACCTCGAGATGAATCCATGAGTGCGGGTTGATCCACTCCATGCGCGTGATGGTCCCGCGCAGTTGCACGGGTTTCGTTGCGTCGAATTCCGCGGAGAAAGCGTGATGTGCAGCGGCAGGCGCCGCGGCCAGCAGCAGACCGAGTCCGAGTCCGAAGCCCGTCGACAGAACAGCTTGCATCGCGCTCACCTCACTGTTGCGCGGCTTCTGCGCGTTCTTCGGCGCGCGCGCCGCTCAGGATATTCGTCATGCCGTAGTTGCCTTCATGACATGCGTATTCGACGAGTTCGTACTGCTCGTCGTCCCTGACGAAAGTGAACATGCCCGTCCAGGGCGCCGTCCAGATCGTCGGGTCATCCACCGTGAACCGGTACTCGAGCGTGTCCGGGCCGGTCCGCGTGTAACGTTCGACGAGCGTCAGGTTCGCGCCCGAGCCTCGGTAGGCGGACCTGCCGTTGAAGTTCCTGACTTCGACCACGAGCGTGTCGCCGTCCCAGTGGCCGCGCGAATCGCCGAGCCATTGGGTGAGGTCCGGACCGAGGTGCGGCCGGCCGTCGGTCGGTATCACCCGCGTCTCGTGGATCATCTCCTTCTGGACCGCAACGAAGCCGGGGCTCTGCACGATCTGCAGACCGTTGTTGTAGACGCCCGGCATCATCATGCCGGGTAGCCCCCGCGTAATGCAGCGTACCCAGGAACTCAGGTCTTCGGGCCCCGCCGGAAGACCGCTTTCGGCGCTCGCCGCGGCCGCGACCAGCGCCTCGCCCTCGGGCGTCAGCGGCGGCAGCCGCCCGTCGGGCGGATCGACGATCATCGCGACCTGCGTGGACGGCGCGTCCCTCGCGAAGCCGAGCGTCGTGTCGCGCCACTCGCGTTCGTAGCCCCAGATGCTCTGCAGCGTGCCGCGCTCGCGCCGCGCCGCGGCCTCCTCGGGGGTCAATGCCGCGATCTCGGCCGCGTCGAGCGGGCGTTCGAGCGGAATGCCGTGCGCCGCGTCGCCGGTCCAGATCCCCTGCAGATCCGGGACCCCCCAGGGCGTTCGCGGCACCGTGTAGGGCTCGGCAGGTTCCGCCGCGGCGGCCGCGACAACGCGCGCCGGCTCGACCCCCGCCCAGCCGGTCTCGACCACGGCGAGGCGGACGTTGTCGGGGCCGGCGAGGAACGCTCGCGCGGCGCTGCTGCGGCCGTTCTCCGGTACGGCCGGCGGCGCCTCGAACGCGACGCGCTGCTCGCGCATGGCGCCCGCGGCCTCCTCGAGGTCTGCGACCACGAAGCCCAGGTGATCGAGCGTGCGGCCGTCGGTCGGTGCGGGCGCGCCCTCGTCGTGCCCGGAGACGAGCAACCAGATGTCGTCGAAGCGCAGGCCGGACACGCTGCCGAACTGTCCTTCGAAGCGCGCGGGCTCGCCGCCGAGTACTTCCCGATACCATTCGAGCGCCGCCGCGGGGTCGGCCGAGCTCAATTGCAGGTGGTGAAAGCCGAGGCGGTCGGAATCCTCCATGAGCGCGATTCGCGTGGCCCACGGATCGAAGATGAAACCGATCCGGAACGGGCCCGCGGCGTCGCTGAAGGTCGAGCCGTCCGGGAATCGCTGCAGTCGAACGCCCGCGCCGCGCACGCCGACCGCTTCCAGTTCGCCCATCGTGGCCGCGAGATCGGCCACCGAGAAGGCGATGTGGTTCACGGCCGTGCCCTGGGTTCCGCCCACGGTCGGTGCGACGGCAAACACGATCTCGATGCCATGACAGTTGACCGCGTCCGGCTGGCGCTCGCTCGGCGCGCAGTCAAGGTACTCCGTGTACCAGTTCACCGCCTCGATCGGGCTCGGCACGGCGAGATGAATGTGGTCAAGAGTAGCTGCCGCGGCGGGACCGGAGGCCACCGCAAGGAGCCCCGCGGCGCCCGGCAGGACGAGACTGAAGATTCTGGCTTTCATGCCGGCAAACCTCCCTGTGGTGTCCGGATCACTCTGTCGCCCCCCTTCGCAGGTGGTCGTACAGGAGCGCTTCGGAGAACTCCACGCACTTGAACTCGAGCACCTGCGCGCGTTCGTCAAGGCGACGGTAAAGCGGCATGCGCATCGTCCAGGCGCGGGTGAAGACGTTGGGATCCTCGATGGTCGCTTCGTACACGAGTGCGTCAGGCGTGATCGGCGTGTAGCGCTCGGTCACGCGCAAAGTGTCGCTCGCGAAGTTGCCGGCCCGGTCGAACCAGGCCAGCCCGTTGAACCCCGCCGCTTCCACAACGAGCGTGTCGCCCTCCCAGCGGCCGTGCGACCGGCCCATCCAGCTATCGATGGGGGCGGGTTCGGGGTCGTCCTTGTCCATGTGGATCGTGCGGTTCGCCTCGGCGAACCCGTAGACGATCATGATCTGGTCGGTGCCCTGGAGGATCTGGAACGGGTAGGGCAGGTAGGTGGCCCGCGGCACGCCCGGCAGGTAGCACCTGGTTTCGGGATCCTCCGTGTAGCGGTTCTCGAAGTTGCGCGCCTTCTGCGCGAGCGCCCAGGGCTGGTACGGAATCTCATTGCCGACCACGACGCCCTGGCCGGGCGGCACGGCGCCGATCGCGCCGAACGCGGGCGGACCGGCACTGGCAGGATGGTCCTGGATATCCCAGTGCGCCGTGCCGATCGCCTGCCATATGCCGTTGAGGTCGGGACGGCCGTCCCAGGCGCGTGGGAAGTCGCGGTCGCCCGTTTGCGCCGCCGCTGGTCCGCCCGCGAGCGCAACGAGTGCGGCCAGGGCCGCCAAAGCCCGCAAAGCGCCAGGAAGCACGGTGTTCATCGGCGTCCCCCGTTGGCCGGCCGGCGGCTCGAGCAGTGCGCACGGGGCGTTCTGCGCGCCCTTGGCAGGCCGTTTTCCGACCGTCGCATGATGGCATGCCGTCCGGGAGCGGTAAAGAACATCGGGATCGCGCCTGGCCGCCGGCACGGCCGAAGCTCGACGGAGTTCGTATGCCTGTCCGACGCTCTGTACGGTGAGGCCGCACGCGCGTTCGGCGCGGCAGCGCGAGGCGACACCCTGGCCCGCCGTTACTCGGGCAGCGCGAACACGTAGAGCCTGTTGCCCGCGCCCGGGCGAAGTTCGGGCGTAAGGCGCGCGAGCCCGAAAACCAGGCCCGAACCGCCGGTGCTGACCGCGACGTACTGGTGGCCATCGACCGCGTAGGTCACGGGGTAGCCGTTCACGGACGCACCGAGACTGACCTCCCAGAGCATCGCGCCTGTCTCGTCATCGTAAGCACGAAAGCGGCCATTGACGTCGCCGCCGAAGACCAGGCCTCCACCCGTCGACAACAGAGACAACATTCCGGCGCGCTGCTCGAGCTTCCACTCGGTCTGGCCAGTCGCGGCCAAGATCGCTTCGATGGTCCCCACGTTGTCGGTTCCCGGCGCGATCTGTCCACGTGTGCGGATCGCATAGAGGTCATCGAGACTCGGCTCTTCCGCCGCTGAGGTCGACAACATGCAGGTGTTCTGGAGAGGGAAATACATGAGCCCCGTAAGCGGGCTGTACGTGGCGGACGGGTAATTCTTGCCCCCAAGCGCGCCGGGGCAGATCAATCGCTCCTGGCCGGCTGCCGTGTAGACTTTTTCGCCGTTGACGGTCGCCGCGCCGGACTCCGTGTTGATATCGGCAACGACATTCTGTTCGACTGTCTCTCTGGCCCAGAGAAATTCGCCGTGCTCGCGGTCGAGCGTATAGACGAGCCCGGTCTTGCCGGGAATGCCGGTAATGACCTTGCGCGCCTCGGGGACTCGCGAGCCCGGGCTCATCCAGCGCACGGCGTCCGGGTCCGGCTCGACGACCGTATCGATGAGCATCCGTTCGTATGGATGGTCCAGGTCCCAGTGATCGACCAGGTGCTGGAAGTACCAGACGATCTCACCGCTCGCGCCGTCGAGCGCGAGCGTCGAATTGTGGTAGAGGTACTGCTCGCTGTTGCCGGCCAGCATGAACTTCGGTGCCGGCGACGTGACCGACGTGCCGACGTATATCTGATTGAGTTCGGCATCGAAGCTCGGCACCATCCATGTGCCGACGTGCCAGCGCTGTTCGTAGGGCACGCCGCCCCAGGTCTCGTCGCCGGGCTCGCCGGGACGCGGTATCGTTCGGGTCCGCCAGATTTCCCTGCCCGTCACGGCGTCGAACGCGGTAACGACGCAGGCTTCCGGTCCGCCCGCCGGCCGGCAGCTTCGTCCCGACACCACGTTGCCATTGACGACGATGGGGCCCGAGCTGTGCCGCGCGCCGCGCCGGTAGTCGAGAATCAGCGATTCCCACGCGAGTTCGCCGCTCAGTGCGTCGATCGCGTAGGCGTAGCCGTCGACGCCGTTGTCGAGAATCAGATTGCCGTAGATCGCGAGGTTGCGGTTGCGCGCGGACGATGTGATGTAGTCGTCTATGTCATCGGGGACACTGCGCCGGTACTCCCAGATCAGGTCGCCGCTCGCAGCGTCAAGCGCCTGAGTCACGTCGCTCGGGTTCGGGAAGTACATGACGCCGCCGTAGACGAGCGGCGTGCCTTCCTGATCGCCGGGCTCGAGCGCGCGCGTCCAGACCAACTGCAGGCGCCCGACGCTGCTCCGGTCGATCTGGGTCAGAGGGCTGTGGCCCCAGTGGTCGAACGTGCGCCGCCACATGAGCCAGTCGGCCGGATCGGGGTTGCGCAGCATCCGGTCAGTCACGGGCTCGAACCCGTCGCCGGGGTCCTGGGCGAGCGCGGCGGCGCCGGTCAGCAGAACCGCGCAGACCACCATCGACCGGTACATATCGGGTCCTCCGGGCAGCGCCGGGCGAACCGATGCTGCCAGCAGACTGGACCGGCGGAGTCTGCGGCAAGGCGGCGCCGCATCGGGCGGCGGCGCGAAGCTTCTGCCGCCGGCCGTCAGAAGTCGTAGCGCACGCTCAGGCCGGAAACGCGCGGAGCCCCGAGGAAAGCGTTATACGCATCCGCCTGCAGGGGCGCGTCGAAAATGGTCACGGCGTATTCCTCGTCGGTGAGGTTCTGTACCCACAGGTCCACGGTCCACGGACTCATGCCGTCGCGCGACGTGAGGATCAGCCGGGCGTTTACCACCGTGAATGCATCCTGCATCTTCTCCGGGTCGAGGTCCGCACCGGTGTTGTGGTCTCCCGTGTAGCGCGCATCGATATGGAAGGTGCCGGCCAGACCGCCCAGCGGGAAGCCGACAGTCACGCCCGCCACGCCCGTGACCTTCGGCGCGTGCGTCAACTGGCGCCCGGTGCGGAAATCGTATTCTGGACCGGACCCGAAGCGCACGTCCGCGTAGGTGATGCCGCCGAAGAGGTCGACGTTGTCGGTGACGCCGCCGCGAGCCTCGATTTCGACGCCTTTCGAGGTCACCTCGGGGATATTGAGCGCCTCGAACGAGAATCCCCGGAAAGCCGTGAGCTGGTAGTCCTGGAATTCCGACTGGAACAGGCTGACGTCGAGGAGTCCAAGCCCGTTGTCGAGACTGAACTTGCCGCCGAGTTCGAAGGAATCGACCGTCTCGGGGCGGAATATCCACTGGTCGATGCTGGGCAGCACCGGTACGCCCGTTGCCACCGTCGACAGGATCGGGCTCTGCAGGCCGCTGCGGTCCATGTTGAAGCCGCCGGCCTTGTAGCCGCGCGAATAGCCGACGTACAACAGGTGGCCGCCGCCGACCGGGCGCGACAGGCGGAGCGTGCCGGACACTTCGTTTTCGTCGAGCGTGCCGTAGTACGTGCCGTCCCTGCTCGGGTCGGAGAACGGATTGCAGCCGAGCGCGGCCATGGTGCCGATGCCCAGTTGAACATCCGGGTTGCCGAGTATCGCCTGGCCGCCCTCCAGGACTGCCGGAAGCGACGGCAGCAACTGGCCGGCGCCCGCCTCGATCCCTGCTGCGGCCTGGGAAAGCTGCTGCACCGCAGGCAACAGATGCGGCGGGATTTGACCCACGAACTGAGGGAGCGCCGCGCGCAACGCGCCGAGTTCCGCAACGTAGGCCTGAAGTCCCTGAGCGTAGGCGCCGACGCCCTGCAAGTACGCTTGCGTACCTTGCAGGTAACCGAGTAGCTGTTGTGAAAACGGCAGGCAGACCTGGTCCGAGGAATTCAGGTTTGCCGTCATGGACTTGTCTTCCGACGTGTAGCGAAGTCCAAGCGTCAGCTCGAAGTCGTTGTCGAACTCGAGCGTGTTGTGCGTGAAAAGCGCCCATGACTGCGAATCCTGGTCATAGCGGTCGATCGCCCCGTGACCGAAAAGCTGAGCGCCGCCAGCCAACGCTTCATAGCCCGGCCAGGGGTCGAACGGAAAGTCGCGATATGTGGGCAATTGCGCCGAGAGCGTCGGGATGGTGAAACCCGGCGGGAGCAGGGGTTGGAACTGCATGAGTCCGGCGGTCAGGCCCGCTGCGCCCTGGGCGATTCCGGCAGCGCCGGCCTCGAGCAGCGGAATACCGCCAGCCAACTGGGCGAAGGCCCCGCCGATCCCGGCCGCGGCCTGCTGGGCGATGCCGTTGGAGTAAAAGGCGTAACCGGAGCCGAAATCGAGCGCGTCCTGGTACGGCAACTGCTCGTCGGAATAGTAGGCGCCCACGAGCCAGTCCAGGCGTCCCGCCTGTCCGTTGAGACGGAACTCCTGGGTCAGCGTTTCGAATCCGAGCCGGTAGTCGTCGATCCGTCCGCGCGCGCCGAGGTCCACGGCGGTGAAGTCGACGTCCATGTGGCGAAACGTTTCCCAATCACGCATCGCCGTAACGCTGACAAGCCTCGCGAACGGCAACTCCGCGTCGATCTCGAGCGAAATACCGCTCTCTTCGACGGTCTGGGCATAGCCGGTGTTTTCCGTTACGGCTGAGAGGCGCGCATACGGATCGTAGACCGCGCCCACCGTGGCCGGGTTCTGAGTCTGCAGTTTCGCGAGCTGCTCGAGCGCCGCCGCCGCGGGCCCTGCGATGAGGTTCGCGGCAGCGCAGCAGTTTTCGTTGCGGTCCGTATAGTCGCCGATTAGACGCAAACGGACGGTGTCGGAGGGCTCGAAGACGATCTGGCCACGGACGAAGGTGCGGTCCCGGTTATTGTAGTCGCGGTCAAGGTTGACATCCTCGAGGAACCCGTCGCGCTCGAAGAACACCGCGTCGAGCCGCGCCGAGGTATCGCCGCCGACGCTGCCGCTGAGGCCCGCTTCGAGCCGGTTGTAGCCGTAGGAGCCGACGCTGAGGTCGGCATATCCAGCTCCATCGGGATCCGGCAGCGCCGTGATGACGCTGACGACGCCGGCGGAACTGTTGCGGCCGAACAGCGTGCCCTGCGGCCCCCTGAGCACCTCGATGCGTTCGATCGAGCCGAGTTCGGTGAGGCCCACCGTCGCGCGGTTGCGGTACACGCCGTCGACGTACATGCCTACGGACGACTCGAGCCCCGGATTGTCGCTGTTCGTGCCGACGCCGCGGATCCGCGCGGTGACGCCGACGGATTCGGCCTGGCCGGCGACGATGTGAAAGCTCGGCGAGATTCGCATCAGCTCCATGATGTCGGTGACGCGGGAAAGTTCGATGCGCTCGGCATCGTAGGCCGACACCGCCAGCGGAACATCGACGACGGACTCCTCGCGGCGCGTTGCCGTGACGATGATCTGCTCGATGGTCGGATCGTCCGCCAGGGCGCCGGGGTCCTGAGATTGCTGCGCGGCAGCCGTGACGGCCACCAGGCCGCAAGCGATGATGAGTGTACGCATGGCCAAGCCTCCCCCGCGTTTGAAATTCTTTTTTACCATAGTTCGGGACCGCGCGTGCGAAGCTCCCGTTCGCGTATCGCGCTGCGCTCCGGGGCCGAGTCATGCAGGTGATCGCGCCCGCACGCGGGACCCGGCGCGATCATCGTGGTCCCTGATGCGACATTCACGCTAGTTGCCCGGCGCTGACAGGGCGCGCTCCTTCAACTCCATTACGGCTTTCTTGTGCCGCTGGTCGCGCACGAGCCGCTTGAGGCTGTCCCGCAGGACCTCGGGCGCCGCTTCTTCGTCGTCGAGCGGGACCTCCGCAGCCAGGCGCTGCAGGTGACGGCCTTCCTCGTCGCTCCGGAAGCGTTCGATGAGCTGGGCCGGTTTGATCTTCGGGTTCTCCCGGGAGACTTCGAGGATGCTCCTCAGCAGGTCCGCCCCCGGCTGGTCGACGTCATCGAGGCCGTCGATATCGCCGATGCAGCTTGCAGCCGAAGGGAAGTGCAGGGCGAGCGTGATGGTCTTGCGAACGAGCGTCGATTTGCGATGCAGTGGCGTTCGCGGCCGCGTTGTTGTCTTCGGTGGGCTTTCGAGAAGCGTGCCGAGGCGCTCCGCGGTGAGTCCGACAACGCCGGCGAGGTCGGCCGTAAGCAGGTCCCGGTACACGCCCGCCGGCAAGCGCTCGAGCAGCGGCCGGGCGAGCGCGACGATCTTCGAGCGACCGTCGGCGCTGCCGAGGTCGACCTGCTCGCGGAGTTCGTCGATGAAGAAGTTCGACAGCGTCGTGGCGCGGCTCAGCAGATCGCGGAACGTGTCGGCGCCCTGGCTGCGCACGAGCGAGTCCGGGTCCTCGCCGTCCGGCAGCAGCAGAAAGCCGAGTTCGACCTCGCCGCCGGCATAGGGCAGCGCCGTCTCGAGTGCGCGCCAGGCGGCCGTTCGGCCGGCGCGGTCGCCGTCGAAGCAGAAGACGACTCGCTTGTAGCGCCGTGTGAGCTGGCGCACGTGTTCGGCGCTCGTTGCCGTGCCGAGCGTCGCGACCACCGGTTCTATGCCGTGCTGGGCAAGCGATACGACATCGAGGTAACCCTCGACGACGATGATCTCGTCGTGCCGGCCGGGTGTCCGGTGAGCTTCGTACACCCCGTAGAGCGCTCGGCCCTTGTGGAACACGTTCGTTTCAGGCGAATTCATGTATTTGGGCTCGCCGTCGGCGATCACGCGGCCGCCAAAGCCGATGACCTTTCCCCGCCGGTCCCTGATCGGAAACATGACGCGGCCCCGGAAGCGGTCATAGTGCCTGCCGGTTTCGTTGGCCATGACGAGACCCGCCTGCACGAGGCGCCGGGTCTGAGCCTCGCCGCCGCCAAGCCGGCGCAGCACCGTGTCCCAGGCATCGGGCGCGTAGCCGATCGCGAATCGCTTCGCGACCGCGCCATCGATGCCACGGCGCTTGAGGTAGTCGATCGCCTCCTGGCTTTCCCTGAGTGCCTGCCGGTAGATGCGGTCGGCTTCGCCGAGTGCGTCGAGCAAGCCCTGGTTCTCGCTGCGGTCGGCGACGTTCCGCTGTGCGGGAATCTCGAGCCCGAGCATGCCCGCCAGAGTCTCTATGGCTTCGGGAAACGACATGTTGTCGTGCTCCATGAGGAAGCTGATCGCATTTCCGCCCGCATGGCAGCCGAAGCAGTGATAGAAGCCCTTGTCCGGGCTTACGGTGAACGACGGGGTCTTTTCGTCGTGGAAGGGACAAAGTCCCTTGTAGCGGGCACCGGCCTTCTTTAGCGCGACGCGCGCACCGACGACTTCGACGATGTCGGTTCGATCGATCAGCTCGTCGATGAACGGTTGCGGGATCATTCGGAAAGGACGATGCTCGGTGCTCAAGCATACCAACAAGGGGCCGTCCGGTGGCTGACGATGCCGGGTGAGTTACGCCTCAGGCGCAGCGCCTTCGCATCGCGGGCTTGATCCCACCTCACCGAAACAATCGTTCGAGAACAACAGCCAATCGCCGTTCCCGACGGGCTCCGGCGTCAATTGGGCCTTCGTAGACTGCCGGGGTTTTGCCGGAATCGGTTTGGCTGAAAGTAGGACAATCTTGCTATCCTGTCCCGCTCAAATACGGGATTTCAAAATCGCGAGTACCGGGGAGTCTGGTTCCATGCGAACGATCAATCGCCTGTTCCTTCTTTCATTGCTTCTTCCAGCCTGTTTCACCGGCAAGGCCTTCGCACAGGAGGCGGTCGCAAGCGGGATGTGGTCGGATTCATCCACCTGGTCCGGCGGCGCGATTCCTGCCGCAGGCGACATCGTCACGATCGGCGAAGGTATCGATGTCGTGCTCGACGTCAGCCCGCCGGGACTGAACGGTATCACTCTCGACGGAAGACTCGGCTTTTCCGACGAAGCCAATCTCGAGCTCACCACCGAGTGGATTCTGCTGCGCGGCGAGTTGTTCGCTGGCAGTGAGCGCGATCCCCACACGAGCAACGCGACGATTACGCTGACCGACAATGTGCCTGGTGAGGAGATCAGCGGCATGGGCGACCGCGGCATCCTGATCGTCGGCGGGACCTTGAGCCTGCACGGCGATCGGGAAAACGCGTGGACCAGGCTCGCTGAAACTGCCGAGGCCGGCAGCACCCGGATTGAAGTTCTCGACGCGAGCGAGTGGCGGGTCGGTGACGAGATTGTTCTGGCGTCGACGGACTTCAATCCGAGGCAGGCAGAGACGCGGCGCATTTCCCGTATCCGGGGCAATACGATCACATTGGATCAGCCGCTCAAATACATGCATTTCGGCGAGATCACCTTCGGCGTCGACCAACGCGGCGAAGTCGGCTTGCTGACGCGCAATATCAAGGTCCAGGCATCCGCCGATGCCGATGACTCCTGGCTCGGCGGGCACATCATGGCGATGGCAGGGAGCACGATGCACGTTGCCGGCATCGAGCTGACTCGCATGGGTCAGCATCTGACGCTGGCCCGGTATCCGATCCACTGGCATCTGAACGGCGACGTGACGGGGCAGTACATCAGGAACTCCGCAATTCACGATACCTACAGCCGCTGCGTGACGGTGCACGGCACGGACAATCTGCTGGTCGAAAACAATGTCACGTACAACACCGTGGGACACTGCTTCTTCATGGAAGACGGCATCGAGACCGGCAACCGGTTTGTCCGCAACCTCGGCATCCAGACCAAGTGTCATCCGACCATGGAATGCGTGCCGACAAACCTTTTTCTGCCTCATCAGTCCACTGAGGGCCAGGATTCCCCGCATGTCCTGATCCCTTCGGACAATACGGCCTCCACTTTCTGGATCACGAACCCCGACAACGTCTACCGCGACAATGTGGCCGCGGGTTCCGACCAGGTCGGGTACTGGATGGCCTTTCCCACGCATCCGACAGGGGCGTTCGAAGGCACGGAGATCAGCGCCAGTACCTGGCCCGGACGCATGAGGCTCAGGGAGTTCAGCGGCAACGTCGCGCACTCCAATTTCGATGGCCTGATGCTCGACCGCGGCCCCCGGCCCGATGGCAGATTCGGTATCGCCGGCCCCAATCTTGTCAGCCGCGCCGATCCGGCCGATGCGGACAGCGAGATCATCGTGGCTCACTTCGACGATTTCACCGGCTACAAGAACCGCAACGGCGCCGTATGGGGACGCGGTGAGATGCACCTGTACACCAATCTGAAACTGGCCGACAACGCGGTCGGCTTCACTCATGCGGCGGGTATTGTGGGCGCCGCGCCCTACACCTCACGGGTCGTCGACTCGCTGTTCGTCGGGGAGAGCGACAATATCGGCAACCCCACAACGCCCGCGGAAATCGCTTACGGCCGCAGCCTGCCGTCGGCAGCGCCGGATTTCCCGATCCGCGGCTACGAGTTCTACGATTTCCACCACGAAGTGGAAAATGTCACGTTCGTCAACTACGAGCCCAACGAGCTTCGCGATGCGGGCGCACTCTCCTACCTGTTGTTCACGAGCTTCGGCATGAGCACGTCGAACTGGGTCAAGGGCCTGACATTCGACAATGCCAAGCCCGTCAGCTTCCCGCCGCTGCAACGGCGCTGGGCGTCTGACTGGGGGCGCAGCGCCGCCTACAAGAGTGCGGCGTTCCATGACGTGGACGGCTCGGTCAGCGGCACTCCCGGCGCCTACGTCGTCATCGACAACGGCATCGCGTCCCACGAAGACGCCTGCGACATCAGGCAATCCTGGAACGCTGCGATCTGCGAGGGGGACATGGGCCGCATGAGCATTGCCGGCAATTTCAGCGGCTTCCAGACCGGCCCGATCACCAATCCGATCATCCTGCAACGCAATGGCAGGCGGTTCGAATACACCGGGGGCAACACGATCGGCAGTGGCGCCGAGCTCAGGGTCGAAACAGCCAGGGAGTCGCTGTCGATTTCCCTGCAGGAAATGGACCTGGGTTCGTTCGTGATTTTCGAACTTCCCGAATTCAACACCGCCGCCGAGGGCGTGGAACTGGGCAACCTGGATGCGCTGCGCGACGCCAGTGAGACCTCGTACTACAAGGATGGCGACACACTGTGGGTCAAGCTTGTGGTCGCGGATGCCGGCAGTGCATCTCTGACCACCGGCGGCCCCGGCGGTCCGGCCGGGGGCGGTCCGGCCAGTGGAACAAGGATCACCGTCAGCAGGTAAGTTCGGCGCCGCTGAATGACATGAAGCCCCGGCGCAAGCCGGGGCTTCGCAAAGCTGGTCGGTCCGGCCGGTACGGCGGCACTCTGCAGATCCGGCGGGCAGCCGTGCTGGTGTGGGACGTGGTCGTGGCGGGCCGGACGGGACGAAGCCCCGAACACCCGGATCAGTACAGCCGCCTTCGCCTCGCGAGGCTCCTGGCGTTGCGCTTCATATGCCGCTTGACGGCCGCCGCCTTCTTGCGCTTGCGTTCCTGGGTGGGCTTTTCGTAGTAGTCTCGCCGGCGCAACTCTGCGAGAATGCCGGCCTTCTCACAGGAACGCTTGAAGCGGCGCAGCGCCGCATCGAAATTCTCGCTTTCTCTTATTCGGACGCTCGGCATGGGTACTTCGAATCGGTCAAATCGCAAAAAACGCCGGCAAGGGCCGGCGGGGAACCCACGATGGTAGTCGCAAACCCGCGCGGCTGTAAAGCACGATGAAGTTGCGATGAAAGTTCTCGGTATCGAGACGAGCTGCGACGAGACCGGCGTCGCGCTGTACGAGCACGGCCGCGGCATCGTCGCCGAGGCGCTGGCGAGCCAGGCGGCCGTGCATGCGCAGTTCGGCGGCGTCGTTCCGGAACTCGCGTCGCGCGACCACATCTCCAAGCTCGCACCCATGGTATGCACGGTGCTCGACGACGCGAACTCGAGCCTTGAGGAACTCGATGCGATCGCCTACACGGCCGGTCCCGGGCTCATCGGCGCGCTCATGGTCGGTGGCGCGCTGGCGGAATCCCTCGCACTCGGTCTCGGCATTCCGGCGATCCCGGTGCATCACATGGAGGCGCATCTGCTCGCCTGCCTGCTGGAACGCGATCCGCCGGAGTTTCCGTTTCTCGCGCTGCTGGTCTCGGGCGGTCACACGCAACTCGTCGAAGTTCGCGAACTCGGCCGCTACCGCATCGTCGGCGAGACGCTCGACGACGCCGCGGGCGAGGCTTTCGACAAGGTGGCGCGGCTGTTGTCGCTGCCGTATCCGGGCGGTCCCGCGCTCGCTGCTCTCGCCGAAGACGGCGATGCCGAGCGTTACGCGTTTCCCCGTCCGCTCAAGGGCCGGGGGCTCGATTTCAGTTTCAGCGGACTGAAAACGGCGGTGCGCCTGGCGGTGGAGGCCGAGAGCCGCGAGCATGGCGGCAGTCTTCCCGATGCGGTCCGCGCCGACCTCGCCGCATCGTTTCAGGCTGCGGTCGTCGATTCCCTCGTGTCGAAATGCGGCCGGGCGCTCGATGAAACCGGGCTCGGCCGGCTCGTGATCGCCGGCGGCGTGGGCGCGAACCGCAATCTGCGTGCGACGCTGGCCGAACTCGGCGAGCAGGGCGGCGCGCAGGTCCGCTATCCGCGCCCGGCGCTTTGCACGGACAACGGTGCGATGGTCGCGTACGCTGGTGCGTGCCGCTACTCGGGCGGCACGGCTGCCGGACACCGTATAATTGCGCGCCCGCGCTGGCCGCTCGACGAACTGTCGCCGCCGTGAGCGTGATGCCGTTTTCGGGCCGGGACATCGACTTGGACAGAATCTTTTTCAGGGACATTCGGGTCGAGGCAGTCGTCGGCATCTGGGAGTGGGAGCGCCGAATCACGCAGACCGTGAGCATCGACCTGGAGTTTTCCACCGACGTTCGCAAGGCGGCCGAAAACGACTCGATCGAGGACACGCTCGACTACAAGCGCGTGGCCAAACGGGTGATCGAGTACGTCGGCAACACCAGGTTTCGGCTCGTCGAATCGCTTGCCGACTCGCTCGCCGCGCTCGTCATCCGGGAATTCGGCGTCTCCCGGGTGCAGGTGTCGGTCGCGAAACCGGGAGCCGTTGAAGGCTCGCGCGAGGTCGGCGTCATCATCTCCCGGACTGCGGACGACTACGACTGACGCCGTCCCGGCCGGCCGAGGCGGACCGACGTGTCGCCGGCCGGCAGCAACAGGGCTCTTGCCGCGGCCTACGAGAGCCCTTACCAGCCGACGCTGCGGCCGCCGTCCACGGCGATGATCTGACCCGTAACGTAGGGCGCGTCGCGGACGAGAAAGAGCACCGCGGACGCGATATCTTCGGGTTCCCCCTGGCGGCGCATGGGGATCTGGCGAATGATGCTGTCGCGAACGCGCTCTTCGAGGCCGCCTTCCGGCCACAGAATCGCTCCAGGCGACACGCCGTTGACGCGGATGTCGGGGCCGAGATCCTTGGCCAGCGACCGCGTCAGCATCGCGAGGCCCGCTTTCGCCGCGCCGTAGATCGGGTGGTCCCTGAGCGGCCGTTGCGCATGCACATCGACGATGTTCACCACGACGCCGTTTGCGGCCTTCAGGTGCGGCAGCGCCGCCTGGCAGAGGAACAGCGGCGCCTTGAGGTTGCAGCCGATCAGGTCGTCCCACTGTTGTTCGCTGATCGATTCGAGCGGCGTCGCGTAGAAGCTCGACGCGTTGTTGACGAGCACATCGAGCCGGCCGGCGTGGGTGGTCACGGTTTCCACGAGCGCATCGCGCGCACTCGGGTCCAGGAGATCGGCGCCGACGGCGATGGCGGATCTCGGGCGCTTGCCGTTCAGCGTTGCAGCGAGCGCTTCGGCGGGTTCAGAGGAGCTGAAGTAATGGATCGCGACATTGGCCCCGGCGTCGTGCAACTGCTCGGCGATCGACGCGCCGATGCGTTTACCCGCTCCGGTCACGAGCGCCCATCGTCCTGCCAGGGACTTCGCTGTGTCCGCATCTGCCAAGGAACGCTCCAGCCTGCTCGAATCGGCGCCAAGGGTACACTATCCGTTCCTCATGGCCGCGCGTGCGCGCTACCTTGACTGTCCAAGCCCCCTCCGAGCCGAGTCGCGAAGCGCTGGCGCTGAGCCAGGCGCTGACGCAGCGGATCCGCAAGCGGATCGCGCGGGCGGGCGGCTGGATACGATTCGACCGCTACATGCAGTACGTGCTCAACGAACCGGGACTCGGTTACTACAGCGCGGGCAGCGCCAAGTTCGGCGCCGCGGGCGACTTCGTTACGGCGCCGACGCTCGGTCCGTTCCTGGCGCGCTCGATCGCAACGCAATTCCACGGCATGCTCGGGTCGATTGACGCCCCCGTGATCCTCGAGATCGGCGCCGGAGACGGTACGCTCGCGGCGCAGTTGCTCGACGCGCTGGATGCGCTTGACGCCGTTGATGCGGGTAACGCGGCCGACAGGGATGCCGCGTTCGTCGGGAGTGCTGCGCTTGACGCAGGCGCCGCAGGCGCCATGGGTCACAGCGGCAAGGAACGCCGCGGCGCGCCCGTGCAATATCTGATCCTGGAGCCGAGCGCGGATCTGCGTTCCCGCCAGCGCGCCCGGCTTGCGCGCTTCGCTGACCGCGTCAGATGGTTGGAACGGCTTCCCGACCGTCCCGTCGAAGGGCTGATCCTTGCCAATGAGGTCGTCGACGCCTTGCCGGTCGTGCGCTTCGTCAAGCGCGCCGACAACGTTGCGCCGCTCGGCGTGCGCCACGGGGGCGAAGGCTTCGAATGGGCGGAGAGGGGCCCGGACGCGGAGCTGAGTGCGGCCGTCGCGGCGCTTGAAGCGGCTCTGGGCGAGCCCCTGCCCGAAGGCTATCGCTCGGAAATCTGCCTCCTGCTTGGCGGCTGGATCGAGAGCCTCGCCGCCACGCTCGCACGCGGGGCGGTGCTGCTCGTGGACTACGGCGGCGTACGGCGCGAGTACTACCACCCGGAGCGACGCGACGGAACGCTGATCTGTCATCACCGGCACCGGGCGCACGACGACCCCTTCCACCTTCCGGGTCTGCAGGATGTCAGCACCTGGGTCGACTTCAGCGCCTGTGCCGACGCGGCAGGCGACGCGGGCCTCGATGTCGCCGGCTTCACGACGCAGGGCCTGTTCCTCGCAGAGAGCGTCGCACGCTTTCCCGATGCAGCATCGCTCGACGCGCAAGCCGCGAGCGCCCTCAAGACGCTCGTCCTGCCCGGCGAAATGGGCGAGCGGTTCAGGCTGCTTCTCCTGACCCGGGGCATCCCGCGGCCCGGTCTGCCGGGCCGGGATTTGCGCAGCCGGCTTTGATGCGATACTCAGGCTAAATCCGGAGGGTTCGAGTGGATCTTGCGCAAGCCGTCGTCCTGGCCCTGATTCAGGGGATCACCGAGTTTCTGCCGATCTCGAGCTCCGGCCATCTGATCCTGGTACCGGAACTCGTCGGCTGGCCGGACCAGGGCCTCGGTTTCGACATCGCCGTGCATCTCGGCACGCTGGCGGCGGTCATCGTCTACTTCCGCCGCGACCTCCTGGCGATGGCGACGGCGCTGCTCGAGCCGCGGCGGCCGGAGTTCCGGCTCGCGGTCTGCATCGTCGTTGCATCGGTTCCGCTTGGCGTCGCGGGACTGTTGTTTTCCGATCAGGTCGAGGGCGCGCTGCGCTCGCCGGGCGTCATCGCCGCGAGCACCGCGGGATTCGGCGTCCTGCTCTGGCTTGGCGACCGGCTTGGCCGGGGCCGACGGTCGGAAACCGCGCTCGGCTGGCGCGATGTCGCCGCGATCGGGTTCGGCCAGGCGCTGGCGCTGATTCCCGGCACGTCGCGTTCCGGCATCACGATGACCGTCGCGCTCGCGATGGGATTGAGTCGGCAGGCCGCGGGGCGGTTTTCCTTCCTGCTCGCCATCCCGGCGATCGCGATGGCGGCGCTCTGGCAATTCATGCAGTTCATGTCGAGCCCCGAACCCGTCGCGTGGTCTGCGCTGGCGCTCGCGGCCGCGGTCGCCGCGGCAGTGGCCTTCGCCACGATCGCGGTGTTCCTGAGCCTGATCGAGCGGATCGGCATGGCGCCGTTCGCGATCTACCGGGTGCTGCTTGGCGGCGCGCTCGTCTACCTATTGTAGCGAACGCTATACCGTCCGCATTTCGCCCCGCTCCCCTCGCAACGCCTCCCGCACGGCATGTATGCGCCGGACGCGGATCGCCTCGCCCAGTTCTTCTCCGTCCAGGCCGTTGTCACGCAGCCCGTCCGCGCTGACCTCGCGGGCAGCGTCCAGTGCGCGCCGCAGCAGGTCGGCCTGAGGGTAGGGGCGCTCCTCCAGGCCGGCCCGGCCGCGCGCGTCGGCTTCGCAGGCGAGCAGGAACTTCTCGAAGCGGTCCGGACGGCGAAACGCGTCCACGTCGGTCAGGAGCCCGACGATCGTCCGGGGCCTGAGTTCGGCTGCCCTGTGGACGACGCCGTGGTGACGCGCCACGAGTTCGGCGAGCGCCTGGTAGCTGCGCGGGACGCGCAGGCGTGCGGCGAGGTCGCGGATGAGGCCGACCGAGCGTTCGCCATGGCCGCGATGCCCCGGCAGCATCCACTTCGGCGTCGTGGCCTTGCCGAGGTCGTGCGTGAGCACGGCGAAGCGGACCTCGCTGCTGTCGCTGAGCGATGCGCTGAGCGCCAGCGCCATCATGGTGTGAACGCCGGAATCGATCTCTGGGTGCCAGCGTTTCGGTTGCGGCACGCCGTACAGGTTCTCGATTTCCGGGAACACGCGTGCCAGCGCGCCGCACTCGCGCAGCACCTCGAAATAGACTTCCGGACGCCGTGTCTTGAGCGCCTTGAGCGTTTCCTGCCAGAGCCGTTCGGCCGGCAGCGTTTCGAGCTCGTCGGCCGCGACGATCTCGGTCATCGTCTGCATCGTTTCGGCAGCCACTTCGAACCCGAGGTCGTGAAAGCGCGCGGCGAAGCGCGCGGTGCGCAGCACCCGCAGCGGGTCTTCGCGAAAGGCGTCGGAGACGTGACGCAGTTGCCGGTCGGCGATGTCCTTGCGGCCGCCCCAGGGGTCGATGATGCGGCCGTCCGCATCCTTCGCCATCGCGTTGATGGTCAGGTCGCGCCGGGCGAGGTCCTGTTCGAGAGTCACGTCGGGCGACGCGTCGACCGCAAAGCCCGTATGCCCCGGCGCCACCTTGCGTTCGGTCCGGGCGAGCGCGTGCTCCTCGTTCGAGTCGGGATGCAGAAACACCGGAAAGTCGCGGCCAACCTGCCGAAAGCCCTGCTTGAGCAAGGCTTCGGCCGTGGCGCCGACGACGACCCAGTCGCACTCGCCGGGCTCGATGTCGAGCAGTTCGTCGCGGACCGCGCCGCCGACCAGATAAACGTCCATATCGTTACCTATACTAGGGCATCCCCGTAGCGCACAAGTCGCGTAGTCGGCCGCTCCGCACCAGCGCTGCTCTTCGACCTTGCGGAGTTCGCAAGAACACCGTCCCGGCCCGCAGGAAGGCCAGGCCTTCCACCGTGATAAGGTTCGACGATGTCATCCGCATTCCGTTCACTGGCGGTCGTCGCCTGCAGCGGCGCATTGACGGGGTGCGGTCTGCCGTACTACCTGCAGGCCATCGGCGGCCAGCTCGAACTGCTGCGCAAGCGCGAACCGATCGAAGCGGTCATCGCGGATCCGAATCGCGATGCCGCCGTCCGGGCGACGCTGAGCAGCATCGCCGGGATGCGCGAGTTCGCCGTCAACACGCTGGGGCTGCCCGACAACGACAGCTACACGACTTACGTCGATCTGGATCGGAGCTACGTCGTATGGAACGTCGTCGCCGCCCGCGAGTTCTCCGTCGAGCCCGAGCAGTGGTGTTTCCCGGTCGCGGGCTGCGTGACGTACCGTGGTTTCTTCGAGCGCGAAGCCGCCGATCGCTATCGGCAAGGTCTTGAAGCGGAGGGATTCGATACCTGGACCGGAGGGGTTCGCGCCTACTCGACGCTTGGCTGGTTCGAGGACCCCGTGCTCAACACGATGCTCGATCGGGACGAGGAGTACATCGCGAGCATGCTGTTCCACGAGCTTGCGCATCAGAAGCTCTACGTCGCGGACGACAGCGAGCTCAGCGAGGCCTTCGCGACGGCCGTGGAGGAGTACGGTGTGGCGCTGTGGCTCGGCGAGCGCGGCGCTGCTGACGTGCTTGAGCGCTACCGGCAGCGCGCCGAGCGGCAGGACGCGTTCGGTCAGCTCGTCGGCGCCCAGCGGGCGCGCCTCAGGGAAATCTACTCAAGCCCGCTCCCGGCTGACGCAAAGCGTGCGGCCAAGGCCGAATCGTTCGAAGTCATGCAGAACGAGTATCAATCGCTCAGGGCGCGCTGGGATGGCGCGGACGACTACGATGCCTGGTTCGCACAGCCGTTGAACAACGCCGCTCTGGCCTCAGTGACGACCTATCGGCGCTGGTTGCCGGCGCTGCGATCGCAACTGCAGCGTGTCGGGCTCGAGGCGTTTTACCGGGAAATGGAAGCGGTCGCCGAACTGCCGGCGGACGAGCGGGAGCCGCTGCTCGAGAGTTGGCTCGAGTCAGTCTCGGCGGCGGTTCGTTCGCCTTAGCAGCGACAGCCGGACGGGCTCCGGCTTGAGATAGTCGCGCACGATCTGCTGCATCGGTTGCGGAGTGATCCCGAGCTGCTTGAGCCCGTCGGTCGAGCACACATTCGCGACTGACATCGAGCGCAGGTTGTCCAGGGAAAACGGCTTGCCGGGAATGAGATAGTCGGCAACCGCGGCCTGCAGGCGGCCGAGTACGCCCGGCAGCGGCACGATCAGGCGCCTGATGCCCAGTTCCCTGCGCACGAAGTCGATGATCTCGCGCAGGGAGTAGATGTCCGGACCGCAAAGCTCGTAGGTCTTGCCGCAGGTATCGCTGTCGGCGAGCGCGGTTGCGAAGGCGAGCGCCACGTCGTCCACGTAGACCGGCGCAAACCGTGCTTCGAGCCGCGCGAGCGGCAGGACGGGCGTCAGGCGGAGGAGCCCGGCGAAACGGTTGATGAAGCTGTCCTCGCTGCCGAAGATCACGGAGGGCTGGAAGATCGTGTAGCGGATGTCGTCGCCGCAGAGCGTCTCGATGAGCTGTTCGGCCTGTCCCTTGGTTCTCAGGTAGTGGCTCGGCCCACGGTTGTGGTTCGCCTTGAGCGCGCTCATGTGGATCAGCCGGGTCACGCCGTTCTCCTGGCAGGCCCTGATGAGCTTCTCGACCAGGTCGACGTGCGCGGTCCTGAAGCCGCTGCCGTCGTGGCCGCGCTCGTTCAGTATGCCGACGAGGTTGATGGCGGCGTCACAGCCGTGCAGGAGCTCGTCGAGCGCCGACGGGTCGTGGATGTCGGCCTGGCGCAGATCGACGCCGGGCAGCACGAGCAGGCGGCGGCTGCGCGGCCGGTTCCGGGTGGGGATACGAACGGAATAGCCGCGCCGGACCAGAAGGCTGCTGAGCGACCGGCCGACGAAGCCGGTGCCGCCGAGGATGCAGACCACAGGCGCTGTTCGCTTTGCTGCCATCGAATCGTCGTTGCCGCGCCGCGCGGGCGCGCGGATTATACCGTCGCGATACCGTCAGCGGACCGGGATCAGCATGTCGCGATCGTCACGCTCGATTTCCAGAACGAGCGATCGCGCATCGCCCGTGAGCTGCAGTGCCTCGTCGATGTCGCGCACGCGTTCACGGTTGATGTGCGTGATCACGTCACCGACTCTGAGGCCCGCCGCGAAAGCCGGCGAGCGGGGGTCGACCCCCGTCAGCAACAGGCCGTCCCCGCCGTCGGCCGCCTCTTCCAAAACCAGTTCGATGCCGTCGAGGACGGGCTCGCGTTCGAGCGGTGCGGGCGGCGAGCGCGTGAAGGCCGGCTCGACCGGCGTCAGTACCGCCGTGATCGTTTCCTCTCGTCCGTCGCGGACGAAGCCGACGCGGACCGTTTCGCCCGGCAGGACCAGGCCGATCATGTTGCGCAACGCGCGCGAGTCGCGGACGGACTCTCCGTTCACGCTGACGATGACATCGTGGATCTCGATGCCCGCTTCCTCCGCAGCGTAGCCCGGCGAGACGCCCGTGACGAGCGCGCCGGAGGTGTCCGGCAGTCCGTAGAATTCGGCAAGTTCGGCGGAGAGCGATGAGATGTTGACGCCGAGCAGGCCGCGGTTCACCTGCCCGTACGCGATGAGTTGCTCCATGACGCCGCGCGCCATGTTGGCCGGTATCGCGAAACCGATGCCGATGTTGCCTCCGGTGCGCGACACGATTGCGGAGTTGACGCCGACGAGTTCGCCGTTGAGGTTCACGAGCGCGCCGCCGGAGTTGCCGGGGTTGATCGAGGCATCCGTCTGGATGAAGTCCTCATAGGAGTTGATGTCGGGGTTGACGCCGGAGCGGCCGAGGCCGCTGACGATCCCGGACGTCACGGTATGAGAGAAGCCGAACGGGTTGCCGATCGCGACGACGAAATCGCCGACGCTCAGATCGCTCGAGTCGGCGAACGGCATTTCAGCGAGCGAATCGGCTTCGACCTGGAGCACGGCGAGGTCCGAGAGGGCATCGGAGCCGATCACCAGCGCCTGCATGCCACGGCTGTCCAGGAGCGTGACCGTGATCTCCGCGGCATTCTCGATGACGTGGTGGTTCGTGAGGATATAGCCGCGCCCGGCGTCGACGATCACGCCTGAACCGGCGCTGCGGAAGTCTCGGCGGTTTTCGCGCGGGCCGCCGAAAAACCGCCTGAAGAGCGGATCGTCGGAGAGCGGGTTGTCGATCTCGACTCGTCCGCGAACGGAAATGTTGACGACCGCAGGCGACGTGCGCTCGATCATCGGCGCGAGGCTGGGCAACGGCGTCGGTGCCGGCTGCTGGGCGAGAGAGGCCGGGATGGCCGTCAGGAGGACCAGTATCAGCGCCGGCCGTAGTGCGGCGACGGGTATCGCCCGGGCTTTTCCTGCCTGATCGATCATCTTCGTACCCTGCATGGTGCGCCCACGAGTCCGTGGGCGTAGAGGCTTATTGTAGACGGTATGCGGCATTGCAAGGCGGCCGGGCAGCTCGCGCGCGGCGGAAACCGCCGGAGGGGCCGCAGGAATGCTCGGCGCCCAACCGTTTTCGGATCCCGCGAGCGCCTCGCGCAATGGGCAAAAAGCGCACGGGTCAGAGAACTTCCTGTGCGTTTCCTCGGGATAGTCTGGGGAAAACGCGATACTACATGTTGTGTTTCCGCCGACACCTCAAGATATTCGCTACGCTCCGGAAATTTTTTCGAGACGCTTGGAGGAAAGCATTATAAACATCTGATAAATATACAAATATGAATATCGTTTGACAGGATGCTCCGGGCGTCCTAACCTACAGTGCCAGGGCACAAGATGTTGTGTCGGCAGCGTGTCGGCCCTGGATGCAGATCGTGTGCCCGTGTCGCCAGTCCGACAGGGGGATTCTCACAAATACAGGCAGCCGCGCCGTTCGGAACCGTTGGTCAATCCGGAGTGGAAACACATCGCATCGTCAGCGTTTCGATTCGGCATTGAGGTTCGATTGAGGCCATGAGCATAGCTTTGGAACTCGACGGCGCCAGGCTAGCGGACATACCGCTGCAGGCCGCGTCGCTCGACATCTGGGATACCAAATACCGACTCAAGACACGGAGCGGCGAGCCGGTGGACCAGTCGATGGATTCGACCTGGGAGCGCGTGGCGACGGCGCTCGCCGAGGTCGAGGACGAGGACAGGAAAGCGCACTGGTACGAGCGTTTCCTATGGGCGTTGCGGCAGGGCGCGATCCCGGCCGGCCGGATCATGTCGAACGCGGGCGCGGGCCTCCACAAACCCGCGACGTCGACGATCAACTGCACGGTCTCCGGCACCATCAACGACTCGATGCACGACATTCTCGACAAGGTCCACGAAGCCGGGCTCACGCTCAAGGCCGGCTGCGGCATCGGTTACGAATTCTCGACGCTGCGCCCGCGCGGGGCGTACGTCTCCGGCGCCGGGGCGCACACCTCAGGTCCCCTGTCGTTCATGGACATCTACGACAAGATGTGTTTCACCGTGTCGTCGGCCGGCGGGCGCCGGGGCGCGCAGATGGGAACGTTCGATGTCGGCCATCCCGATGCCATGGACTTCATTCGCGCCAAGCGCGAGAACGGCCGCCTGAGGCAGTTCAACCTGTCATTGCTCATTACCGATGAGTTCATGCAGGCCGTCAGGGAAGATCGACCCTGGCAACTCGCATTTCCCGTGACGCGCCGCGAAGTCGAGGAAGACGAGCTCGATCTCGACGATTCGGAGCAGATCGTCTGGCGCGAATGGCCGATCGATGCCGACTACGTCACGAACGGCCGCGGTCTCGTCGCCGCCAGGGTGTATCGCACGGTGCCGGCGCGGCGGATGTGGGACGTCATCATGTCGTCGACCTACGATTTCGCCGAACCCGGCTTCGTGCTCATCGATCGCGTCAACGAGATGAACAACAACTGGTGGTGCGAGAACATTCGCGCGACCAATCCCTGCGGCGAACAGCCGCTGCCGGCTTACGGGGCCTGCCTGCTCGGTTCGATCAATCTCACCAAGTTCGTGCACGAGCCGTTTACGGACCGGGCGCGTTTCGACTGGGATCTGTACCGCGAGGTCGTGAAGATCTTCACGCGGATGCTCGACAACGTCGTTGAGGTCAACGGCCTGCCCCTGGAAACGCAGCGCGAGGAGATTCTGCGCAAGCGGCGCCACGGCATGGGCTTCCTCGGCCTCGGTTCGACCGTGACGCTGCTCGGCATGCGTTACGGCTCCGCGGATTCGGTGGCGTTCACGGAGAAGGTGGCGCGCGAGCTGGCGCTGGCCGGCTGGGAGACGGGCCTCGAGCTTGCGAAAGAAAAGGGCGCCGCGCCGATTCTGCTCGAAGACTTCGAGGTCACCGAGGACATGTTGCGGCGCAGGCCGGAAATGGCCGCCGACGGCTGGAATGTCGGCGACCGCATACCGGGACGCGTCCTGCACGCGCGCTACAGCCGCTACATGCAGCGCGTGGCAGAGAGTGCTCCGGAACTCGTGGCGCAGCTCGAGAAGACGGGCGCGCGGTTCACGCATCACAGCTCGATCGCCCCGACCGGCACGATATCCCTGTCGCTCGGCAACAATGCGAGCAACGGCATCGAGCCTTCGTTCGCGCACCACTATTTTCGCAACGTGATTCGCGAGGGCAGGAAGACCAAGGAGAAGATCGACGTCTTCTCGTTCGAGCTGCTTGCGTACCGGGATCTGGTCAATCCGAAGGCACTGCCGGGGTCGAGCGAGGCGGGCGAACGCCTGCCCGACTATTTCGTGAGTTCCGAGGATGTCCTGCCGAAGGAGCACGTGGACATCCAGGCGGCGGCCCAGAAGTGGATCGATTCGTCGATATCCAAGACCGCCAATGTGCCGACCGACTACGCCTACGACGAGTTCAAGGATATCTACCTGTACGCCCATGAACAGGGGCTCAAGGGTTGCACGACCTTCCGGTTCAACCCCGAAGCGTTCCAGGGCGTGCTGGTCAAGGAGAAGGATCTGAAGGCCACGACCTACCGGTTCACGCTGGAGGACGGTTCGGTCGTCGAGGCGAAAGGCGACGAGGAAGTCGAATACGACGGCGAGATCCACACGGCCGCGAATCTCTTCGATGCACTCAAGGAAGGCTACTACGGCAAGTTTTGAGCAGGCAGCCGGGGTGGGCTGCCGATACGGGTACGGCAAATGGGGAACATCAGGATAGACGGCAGGATCGTTGAGTACGCGGTCGCGCAGGACGACGCGGAGGCGAGCGCCGCCGCCGAGCCGCCGCCGAAGGAGGAGTCGAAAGCCGACTCGAAAGACAAGCCCAAGGTCATCCGGATGCACGAGAAGCTCGAGCGTCCGGAGATGCTCATCGGGTCCACGTACAAGGTCAAGACACCGGTGTCCGATCACGCCATGTACGTCACGATCAACGACATCGTCCTGAACGAGGGGACCGAACACGAGAAACGCCGCCCGTTCGAGATCTTCATCAACTCGAAGAACCTCGATCATTACCAGTGGATCGTGGCGCTCACCCGCATCATGTCGGCCGTCTTCCGCAAGGGCGGTGACGTGGCCTTTCTCGTGGACGAGCTCAAGGCCGTGTTCGACCCGCGCGGCGGCTACTTCCAGCCGGGCGGCATGTACATGCCGTCGATCATCGCCGAGCTCGGCCACATCGTCGAGAGGCACCTGAGGAGCATCGGGCTGCTCAACCCGGTCGGGCCGAGCGAGGAACAGCAGAAGTTCATCGACGAAAAGCGTGCGGAGTTCGAGGCGCGCAACAGTCAGCGCGACGCTTTCGCGGAGAGCAGCTATCCCAATGGCGCGCAGTTGTGCGGAAAGTGCAGCGTCGTTGCCGCCGTCATGCTGGACGGCTGTCTGACTTGTCTGAATTGCGGTTATTCGAAGTGCGGTTGACTGCCCGCGGTGGGCGGGCAGCGCAGCGGAGCCTGATATCGATCCGCAATTGGTCCGCTTCCCGTGCAGGCTCGGGAGGCGGGCCTTTTTTCGTAGCCTGAGTCCTCCGCCGCACCAAGCGGTAAACTGCGCAGCAATGTGCAGGTCGACCGCCGAACCGAGCGTTTCGTGACACTGGCCATCCCCAATTTCAACGGTTTGCGCGTCCTGGTCGCGGGCGATGCGATGCTCGACGAGTACTGGTTCGGCGAAGCGAGCCGGATATCGCCCGAGGCTCCGGTGCCGGTCGTGCGGACGGGTTCGTCCGAGCACAGGCCGGGCGGCGCCGCGAACGTCGCGCTCAACGCCGCGGCGCTCGGCGCTTCGGTCCGGCTCGTCGCGGCCGTCGGCCGTGACGAGCGCGGCGACGCCCTTGAGCGCGCACTCGAAACTGCCGGGGTCCTGTGCGACTTCGTGCATTCCCCGGGGCTGCCGACGATACACAAGCTGCGCGTGCTGGCGCGCAATCAGCAGCTCATGCGGCTCGATGCCGAGCAGCCGCTCGACGCCTGCGGCGACGAGATCGTCAAACGCGTCGCGGCCGCGCTCCCGACCACCGACATCGTGCTGCTGTCGGACTACGGCAAGGGCAGCCTGAGCCGTGTCGAAGCGCTGATCGAGGCCTGTCGAGCCGCGAACGTCCGTGTCCTCGTCGACCCGAAGGGCCGCGATTTCAGCCGCTACAGCCGCGCCAATGTGTTGACGCCGAACGAGGCGGAGTTCGCGGCCGTCGCCGGCGCGTGGCAGCGGGAAGACGAGTTTCCGGGCAAGGCCGAACGCCTGCGCGCCGAACTTGGGCTCGACCTGCTGCTCGTGACCCGCGGGCCGGCCGGCATGGCGCTGGTTTCAGGCGGTGCGCCGCCCGTCACGCTTGCTGCGCAAGCCCGCGAAGTGTTCGATGTCACCGGCGCCGGCGACACCGTGCTCGCCCTGCTCGGCGCTTCGCTCGCTTCGGGCGTATCGCCGGCCGATGCGGCCGCGCTCGCCAATCTCGGCGCCGGGATCGTGGTCGGCAAGATCGGCGTCGCGACGGTCAGCCGGGCCGAGCTCAGCCTCGCCCTGCACCGCCGCGGCAGCGGCGGGCGCGGGCTCGTCGAGCTCGACGAACTCGCGGCGATCGTGGCTGACGCCAGGGCGCGCGGCGAGCGCATCGTAATGACCAACGGCTGTTTCGACATCCTCCATGCGGGCCATGTGAGTTACCTGGAGGAAGCGAAAACGCTCGGCGATCGGCTGATCGTCGCGGTCAATGACGATGAGTCGGTCACACGCCTCAAGGGCGCGCCCAGGCCCATCACGCCGCTTGCCGATCGCATGGCGGTCCTGGCCGGGCTTGCCGCCGTCGACTGGGTCGTGCCGTTCGCCGAAGACACGCCCGCCGGCGTCGTCGAGCGGCTCCTGCCGGACGTCCTCGTCAAGGGCGGCGACTGGCGGCCGGAGGACATCGTCGGCAGCGAGACCGTTCTCGCTCACGGCGGCGAAGTGCGTTCGCTCGGCTTCAGGCCGGGCCGCTCGACGAGCGAGTTGATCCGCGCGATACGCGAACTGCCGGATCGGGAGCCGGCGCCGTAGAGTTTCAAGGCTGCAGGCGTGCTCCCATGTACTCCACGCCGTTCTGTCGGGCTTCCGGGCGCCCGCCTACTCGAGCCAGCCGTCGATCTGTTCGATGTCCCTGATGCTAAGCGAGCCCGCGGCTTCCTTGAGCCGCAAGCCGTTGATCAGGTAGTTGTAGCGGCTCAGCGCATAGTTTGTCTGCGCCCGGCGCAGCACCTCCTGCTGCACGAGCACGTCGACGGTCGTTTGCGTGCCGACTTCGAATCCCGCCTCGGTCGCCTCAAGCGCCGTTCGCGACGATTCGACCGCCTGGCGCAGCGCCTGGACTCGCGCGATCTCGGACTCCACGCCCAGGTAGGCGTCGCGCGTCTGCCGCTCGGTCTGCCTCGCCGTCAGCTCGACGACTTCGAGCGCGGCACGGCGCTGGTAGACGGCCTGGCGGATGCGCGCCGAATTGATGCCGCCGCTGAAGAGCGGGAAGCTCACGTTCAGGGACCAGTTGTAGCCGGAACGGGCACTGGGATTCGCGTTCGGTACGGCGAACCGGTTACCCGTCGTTGCGTCCTCGAAGAAAAGCGTAACGGTGCTGTCGGTCGAAGAGTCGCTGTAGCCCGCGGAGAGGCTTACCGTCGGCAAACGCGAGCCGCGCTGGACCGCGATGTTGTTTTCCGCGATATCCGCGTCGAGACGGCTGGAGATCAGTGTCAGGTTCTGCCTGAGCGCCATCCCTACCCATTCCTCGACGCTTGCGGGGTCGGGCGACAGCAGCGGCAACTCGGCGGTGGGACCGGCAAGGTTCGTGATGTATTCGCCGATGAGTTCGCGCAGCGCTTCGTAGGTGATCGACAACACGCGCTCGGCCTGGATCGTGTTGGCGACCGCGAGGTCGAAATTGGCCTGCGCCTGTTCGACTTCGGTGATCGCGATGAGGCCGACCTCGAAGCGCCGCTGGGCCTGCTCGAGCTGCCGGCCGATCGCTTCGCGGTTCAGGATCTCAGATGCGAGCGTCTCCTCGGCGGCGAGGACGCCGAAATAGGCGTCGGCGGTTCGCACGAGCAGATTCTGTCTGGCTGCCTCGAAGGTCGCTTCCGCACGAGCAATCTGCTGGTCGACCTGTTCGAGCTGCTTGATCAGGCCCCAGTCGAAGATCGTCTGCGACAGGTTCATGTTCCACGAGTCCGATTCGCTTTCGAACTCGCTGCCGATACCGAACACTCGACCGTCGCCGGTCGATGCGCCGAACGGATTCTCGCTGAAGGACCCGTTGGTGCCGGCGCCCAGGCGCAGGTTCGGAATGACGGCGGAACGCGCCATGGGCCTGAGTTCGAGCGTCGACAGATAGAGCGCTTCCTCGCGCCGGATCTGCGGATCGTTCTGCAGCGCCCGCTGGTAGACTTCGAGCAGGCCTTCCTGGGCGAGACTCGGTTGAGCGACGGCTGCCAGAGCGGCGAGGGTCAACATCCGGAGTGCGTTCGGCATGATGGTGGTCCTGTAGTTGGGTCTGGGCGCTTGAGTCCGTGCGGGTCAGTAACGCGGGATGGCCGGGTCGATCTGCTGTGACCAGGCGTCGATGCCCCCGGTCAGGTTGAATACGTGCTTGTAGCCGTTCGCCGCCAGAAATTCCGCGACGCGCAGGCTGCGAACGCCGCCGTGGCACATGCATACGATCGTCCTGTCCCGGTCAAGTTCGGCAAGCCTTGCCGGAATCTCGCCCATCGGGATGTGAACGACGCCCGCTACGGCGGCGACGGCAAGCTCCTCCGGTTCGCGGACATCGAGAAGGATCGTTGCGCTGCCGGCATCGGGAGCGGGCCAGCGCGCGCGAAACTCAGCGGGGCTCAATTCGGGAATGCCGGACATCGTGTCATGTCTGTTCGGACCGGCTCACAGGACGAAGGGTTCCGCCTGTTCGGCGTTGATCATCGGGGTGAGAACCGTCTCGAAGAGGCTCTCCTCGGTCGTTTCCCCGCCGGGATGCATCGTGATCAGCCGGGCCTCCATGATCGGTGGGCGTCCGACGACGACGAACAGCCTGCCGTCCGGGCGCAACAAGCGCACAAAGCGCTCGTCGTGTACGGGCAGCGATGCGGTCACCGCCACCACATCGAAGCTGGCCGTGTCCGTGAGCGTGAGTGCGTCGGCGATCTCAAGTTCAATGTTGTCAGCGCCGAGGTGGGCGACCCGCTCGCCGGCCGTTTCGATGAAGTCCGGGGAGATGTCGATACTGACTACACGCTGGGCCAGACGGGCAACGCAGGCGGTCAAAAAGCCGCTGCCCGTACCCACCACGAGCGCCTCGTCGATCGGTGCGATCCTGAGCGCCTGCAGCAGCCGGCCTTCGACCTTCGGCGCCAGCATCTGCTGACCGTGCCCGAGCGGAATCTCGATGTCGGCGAACGCCAGGTCCCTGAATTCCTCCGGAACGAACCGCTCGCGCGGGACGAGGTTCAGCGCATCGAGCACGCGCTGGTCGAGCACATCCCAGGCTCTGACCTGTTGCGCGAGCATCTGCGTACGGGCCGTCTCGAGATTCATCGCGTTCTGAGTGGAGTGGATTACGCTGCCGGCGCAAGGCCATTCAGGTTGGAGAGTATAGCGAAGCGGGACAAGGCGCAGTCTAAAGAAATGTCGTCAATGCCGGACAAACGCCGATCGGCGAGTGCTGCGGCGAAAACCGGCCACCCGCGCGGCCGGCAGGCACGACCCTCCCTGGACGGGATTCGGGCCGCAAGCGGGTCGCGAGGTGGTGCACGCGAAAGCCGTCAACACGCTTGCGGCGCTCCGGACAGCCTGTGACAGTACCCCGCGCGCTACAGCTCTGTGATCGAGTCCCGCCGGGCCTGCGCCGCGGCTCCCTACAGCAGCGGCACAATGAGCAGTGCCACGATGTTGATGATCTTGATCAGCGGATTGATCGCCGGGCCCGCCGTGTCCTTGTAGGGATCGCCGACGGTGTCGCCCGTGACGGCGGCCTTGTGCGCGTCGGAGCCCTTGCCGCCGAAGTTGCCGTCCTCGATGTACTTCTTGGCGTTGTCCCAGGCGCCGCCGCCCGTCGTCATCGATATCGCGACGAAGAGGCCCGTGACGATCGTGCCCACGAGCAGGCCGCCGAGCGCCTGCGGCCCGAGGATCAGTCCGACCAGGATCGGCACGAGCAACGGCAGCATCGACGGCACGATCATTTCCTTGATCGCGGCCCTGGTCAGGAGGTCGACGGCCGTCGAATAATCGGGCTTCGCCGTGCCTTCCATGATCCCGGCAATTTCACGGAACTGCCGCCTGACCTCGTTGACGACCGATGCCGCGGCGCGGCCGACGGCCTCCATGGCCATGGCGCCGAACAGGAACGGCACGAGTCCGCCGATGAAAAGGCCGACGATGACGTTGGGGTTGGAGAGATCGAACGTGAGCTCCGCGAGACCGACCGTCTCGAGGCTGTGCGTGTAGTCGGCAAAGAGCACGAGGGCCGCGAGTCCCGCCGAGCCGATCGCGTAGCCCTTGGTGACTGCCTTGGTGGTGTTGCCGACGGCGTCGAGCGCGTCCGTGACCTTGCGCACCTCCGACGGCAGCTCCGCCATCTCGGCGATGCCGCCCGCGTTGTCGGTAATCGGCCCGAACGCGTCGAGCGCGACGATCATGCCGGTCATCGAGAGCATCGTCGTCGCGGCGATCGCGATGCCGTAAAGGCCCGCGAGTTCGTAGGCGCCCCAGATCGACAGGCACACCGCGAGGACCGGCAGGGCGGTCGCCTTCATCGATACGCCGAGCCCGGCGATGATGTTGGTCGCGTCGCCCGTCTTTGAGGCTTCGGCAACGTTCTTGACGGGGCTGTACTGCGTGCCCGTGTAGTACTCGGTAATGACGACCATGGCCGCCGTGAGCGCGAGGCCGATCAACGCGGCAAAGTACAGATTGGTGCCGGCGTCGCCCATCAGCGCCGTGCTGACGGGATAAAACGCGATCGCCGCGAGAACGCCCGACACGATCACGCCCTTGTAGAGCGCGCCCATGATCTTGCCGGAACTCGTGCTGACGAAAAACGTGCCGATGATCGAGGCGACGATGGATATACCGCCGAGCACCATCGGGAAGAGCACCGCGTTTTCCGCCACCGTCTGCCACGCCAGCGGGCCGATGAAGTCGAGAATCGTTGCCGCGGCGCCGGGCTCGTTGGGATCGATGCCGGCAATCAGTCCGCCCAGCAGCATCGTCGCGATCACGGTGACCGCGTAGGTTTCGAAGAGGTCCGCCGCCATGCCGGCGCAGTCGCCCACGTTGTCGCCGACGTTGTCGGCGATGACGCCGGGATTGCGCGGATCGTCCTCGGGGATGCCGGCTTCGACCTTGCCGACCAGGTCCGCGCCGACGTCGGCGCCCTTCGTGAAGATGCCGCCGCCGAGTCTCGCGAAGATCGAGATCAGCGAGCCGCCGAACGCGAGTCCGACCAGCGCTTCGAGAATGTGGTCGACGTCGAGTCCGCCGGCGTCGAGGATCGCGTAATAGCCGGCGACGCCCAGGAGCCCGAGCCCGACGACGAGGAGCCCCGTGATCGCACCGCCGCGAAACGCGATGCGAAGCGCCGGATTTACGCCCTCCGTGGCGGCCTGCGCCGTACGCACGTTCGCGCGAACCGAAACGAACATGCCGATATAGCCCGCAAGCGCGGAAAATACCGCGCCGATCGCGAAGCCGACCGCCGTGAGCCAGTTGCCCAGGCCGATCCCGACGACGAGGAAGAGCACCACGCCGACGATGCCGATCGTGAAGTACTGGCGGTTCATGTAGGCCTTGGCGCCTTCCTGGATGGCGGCGGCGATCTGCTGCATTCGTTCGCTGCCCGCCGAGCGGCCGAGCACCCACTGCGCCGCGAAAAGGCCGTAGATCACGGCCAGTACGGCTGCACCGAGGGAAAGCCAAAGCGCTACGTTCGGATCCATTCCGTTACCTCCCAATCATCCGGACATCGCTTGCGCGCGATGTTCCATGGCCAACCGGCCCGTTGACAACCCGGGGCAAATGCCCCGCTGCACCTGGCAGTCCAGCCTGTCGCGGTGCGACGCGGAGTTCTGCCGCTGACTGCTGGTATCTGTGAAACCGTTGCCCCGAACGCCGGGGCCGAGGCGAGGCTGCGGCCGGCAAGGCTGAGTCCGCGTTGTTATTGCAGTTTTCGACCCGTCCCGGCCGCGAAAAGCGCGTCAGTCTATCACAAACCCGGTGTTCAGCCGCCGGGCGACGGGCGCGTTGCGCAGCGTCGCGTAGCGCGGCAGTCCGTCCTCGTACGGTGGGTAGTCTTCGCCCCGAATCAGCGGTGCGAGATAGCGCCGGCAGCGGCCCGTGATCGAGAATCCATCGGCGCTGATGTAGTGTCGCGGCAGCTTCTTTTCGCGGTTGGCGACGCGGCCGAGCGCGACCTTGCCGATGGTCCAGCGGTACGGGTCGTCGGACTCGCGCACGATCGTCGGCATGACCGCGTTCTCGCCTTCGAGCGCGAACTCGACGGCCTTGCGGCCGACCGCATAGGCCTGCTCGACATCGACGCCCGCGGCGATGTGTCGCGCGGAGCGCTGCAGGTAGTCGGCGATCGCGTAGTGGTACTTGTAGCCGAGTTCGCTCCTGACGAGATTCGCGATCACGGACGCCACGCCCCCGAGCTGCGCATGGCCAAAGGCGTCGCGTGTGCCGGTGTCGGCCAGGAAGGTCCCGTCGGCCAGGCGCGCGCCTTCGGACACGGCGATGACGCAGTACTCGTTGCGCGCCACGCAGTCGCCGACCCTGGCGAGGAAGGCGTCGCGGTCGAACGGAATCTCGGGAAAGAGAATGATGTGCGGGGCCTGTGACGGCCCGGATCCCGCCAGCCCCGCCGCGGCCGCGATCCAGCCCGCGTGCCGGCCCATGACCTCGAGAATGAAGACCTTGGTCGATGTTTTCGCCATCGATTCGACATCGAGAGCGGCTTCCATCGTCGAGACGGCGATGTACTTGGCCACCGAGCCGAAGCCCGGGCAGTTGTCGGTCGCGGGCAGGTCGTTGTCGACGGTCTTCGGGATCCCGATGCAGGTCACGGGATAACCTAGGCGGCGGCCGATCGACGACACCTTGTGTGCGGTGTCCATCGAGTCGCCGCCGCCGTTGTAGAAGAAATAGCCGATATCGTGGGCCCGGAACACGTCGATGAGACGTTCGTATTCGGCCGTGCTTTCCTCGATCTTCTTCAGCTTGTAGCGCGCCGAGCCGAACGCGCCGCCGGGGGTGTGCCTGAGCGCCGCGACGGCGCTCGCCGGTTCCAGGCTCGTGTCGATAAGGTCTTCCGTCAGCGCGCCGATGATGCCGTTGCGCCCGGCGAGGACCTTGCCGATCCTGTCGCCGTGTTTTCGTGCGGTCTCGATGACGCCGCAGGCGGTCGCGTTGATGACCGAGGTTACGCCCCCCGACTGGGCGTAGAAGGCATTCCGTTTCACCGTTTCTCCCGAACAGCCCGGCCTGCCGCCGGTCGTGGTGGCGCAGGATAGCAGGGGACGGATGACAAGCGAACGCGGCAGATGCGCATCGCCCGGATCGATCGCGGCTACCGGGCGATAAAGCCGATTTTCAGGACTAGCTGCGGGACCAGGTCTCCGCGAGCATGTATAGGGAACTCAGGATCACGATAATCGACCCGCCCTGGATCCACAGATAACGGTAGAGCTCGCTTTTCAACTCGGCCAGGCGCTGGTCCATGTATGCGCGCTGTTCGCGAAACTCCGATCGAAACTCCGCGCGCAGTCCCGTGCGCAGGTCCTCGATCGCGGTCTCGAATCGGCTTTCGGTGAGCAGCCCGCTCGTGGCCCTGGCGACGGTGGTCACGATCGCCTCGGCATGAGCAGGTGCCACTCCGGCAGCCTGCAGATCCCTGGCTGCGGCCAGCGTGTCGAAATCCCTCGATGGCATCGATCATCGTTCTCATAAGCGGACGACGGCCATTCTCTCTTGTCAAAGGCCGTGGCGTAAGCGGAATTTCTCGCTGAATCGGACATTGTCGACCCTGATGATCGCTACGCGGGAGTGTAGCAGACCGAAACCGGATTGCTGCGCCCGGGCCAGCCCGAAGAAGGCGTGGTTCGGCGGCAAAATCGGGACCGGCCCGAATCGTCGTTTGGCTTCATATCGGCGCCGCCTGGCACACTTGCTGCGCACCTGCCTTCCCGATTGACGCCGCAGCCCGCCGCCGCTAGCTTTACCGCCTCGCAAGGCCACAGCGCCAACGGGTTGATCAGATGCGCATTGTCATGCTCGGCGCCCCGGGTTCCGGAAAGGGCACGCAGGCGAAGTTGCTCGAGGCCGATCGCGATGTGCCGCAGATATCGACCGGCGACCTGTTGCGCAGCGCGGTTGCCGAAGGCACCGAACTCGGGCTCATCGCCAGGGCCGTCATGGAGGCCGGGGAACTCGTTTCCGACGCGATCGTCTCGGCGATGATCAAGGAGCGCTTCGGCGCAGCCGACGCGGCTGGCGGTTTCATTCTCGACGGCTATCCGCGCACGCTGGCGCAGGCGGAGGATCTCAACGGCGTGCTCGGCGAACTCGGGCTCGAACTCGATGCGGTGATCCTCATGGACGTGAGCACGGGCGTGCTCATGAAACGGCTGACGGGCCGACGCACCTGCTCGAAGACCGGCAAGCTCCTGAACATCTACTTCTCGCCGCCCGAGGAACTGGCCGCCTGCCGCGACGCAGGCGGCGAGCTGCTCCGGCGCGACGACGACAACGAGGAAGCGATCGCCAACCGGCTCGCGGTATATGAACGCCAGACGGCGCCGCTGATCGACTACTATCGCGGCCGCGGTCTGCTCAGGACCGTCGCAGCCGAGGGCGCCGTCGACGAGATTCAGGCGCGGTTGCGCGAGACGCTCGGTTTCGCATAGCGGCAGCGGCGCCGCGCGTCGAAGCGCCCGCCGTTCATTGGCGACTCGGCTCCGGCCGGGGCTCGCATGGGGGCGCTTGACCCCGCAGGCCCCGTTCAGTCCTCGTCCGCCTCGTGTCTCAGCACGGCGGCGCGCCAACCGTCGGCAAGAATCGCAGGTTCGATGCCCGCTGCCAGAGCGCTGAGCTCGCGCCGCGTGGCGAGCACTTCGGAGTGAATGCCGAGTTGCTCCGCGCGTTCCCTGACGAGTGCCTGCAGCGCCCTGAGGTCGTTCTTGTCGGGTCTGGCGCCGGGAAGCGCCTGGTCGGCTTCGCGGCGCAGCTTCGTGGATCGCGATGCCTCGAGCGCGGCGAGCATCGCGCTGCCCGATCGGGCCGCAAGTCGCGCAGGCAGTTCGGGCACGGCACGCAGTTGCGCCGGCGTTTGCGGCATGGCCCTGGCGATGCGGATCACGAGTTCGTCGCTGAGGATCCAGCGCCGCGGACGATCGGCTTCCCTTGCCCGCTGTTCGCGCCAGCGGACGAGCGCCAGCGCCGCGGCACGCGTCTCCGCGGTCAGGGCTGCGGTGCCGCGCATGCGCTCGAGCAGGGTCCCGGCATCGGCGGTGGGCGGCGTTGCAAGCAGGCGCCGGCTGTCCTCCTCGAACCAGTCGAGACGGTCGAGGTCCGCGAGCCGTGCGCGCAGCCGCTCCCAGGCGGGCAACAGGTAACGGACATCGGCAAGCGCATAGTTCAATGCGGTATCCGCCAGTGGACGACGTCGCCAGTCCGTGCGCGTGTGGCTCTTGTCGAGTTGGATGGCGAGCGTTTCGGCGACGAGACCCCGCAGGCCGAGCTGCGGCGGATGACCGACGAGCGCGGCGGCGATCTGCGTGTCGAGCAGCCGCGAGGGCTGGCGGCCGAACCGGCGCCAGAGCACCTCGAGATCCTGCCGGGCGCTGTGCAGCACCCAGCTACGTCCGGGCGCGAACAGCACCTCAAGCAGCGGATCGAGGTCGAGATCCGCCAGGCAGTCGACGCAGGCCGTGACCTTGTCGGTTGCGAGCTGGACGAGGCAGAGCGTGGGGAAATAGGTACTCTCGCGGACGAATTCCGTATCGACGGCGACGATCGGAGCCTCCTCAACACGCTCGACGAGTTCGCCGAGCGTGCTCGTGTCATCTACCAGCAAGTGCTGCCTCCGCGCGTTACCGATGCCTGCAACATCGGATATTATGCCGAGGTGATCCCCGGAGCCCTGTTCACGTGTGGCGTCTAGCGTCCGCATTCGTCGAGATTGCGCTGCACCGCCGCGGTCCGGAGACGCTGCCGGCGTCGCCGCTCCTGTTCAGGATCGTGCTCGCCGCATACCTGCTCGTGGGCGCCGCGCTGCTGTCGAGCGGCGGCGCCCTCGACACCACGCGGGCGCTGCTGTTCGTGTTCAACTGCGCGCTCTATCTCGGCTACGTCTGGCTGATACTGGAGGTCGTCAAGTTTCGCAGCCGCTTTCTGCAGACCGCGACGGCGCTTCTCGGCGTTGACACCTTCTTCAACCTGGTCGGCATACCGATCGCGGCGTGGACTGCCGCGGCGCAGGCCGCGGAAAGCCTCGCGACCTTCCCGGCCCTGCTCACCGTGGCGCTCTTTCTGTGGTCGATCGATGTGGCCGCTTTCGTGCTGGCGCGCGCGCTCGATCGGCCGTACATGACGGGTCTCCTGATCGTGATACCGTACGTCATGGTCTCGATTTTCGTCCAAAGCGCGTTCTCGTCGGCCACGGCCGCGGCCGGCTGATGCGGATCCACATACTCGGTATCTGCGGCACCTTCATGGGCGGCGTGGCGGCGCTCGCGAAGGCGGCAGGCCATCAGGTCTCCGGTTCCGACGAGAACGTCTACCCGCCGATGAGCACGCAGCTCAGAAAGCTCGGCATCCGCCTGCACGAGGGCTACGACGAGGCGCAGCTCACGAGCGATCTGGACTGCGTGCTCGTCGGCAACGTCATGAGCCGGGGCAATCCCGTGGTCGAGGCATTGCTCGAGTCGGGCCTGCCCTACTACTCGGGGCCGGAGTGGCTCGCCCAGAACGTCCTCAAGGACAAGTGGGTCTTCGCCGTGGCCGGCACGCACGGCAAGACCACGACGACGAGCATGCTGGCCTGGATACTCGACTACGCCGGCCTCGATCCGGGCTTCCTGGTCGGCGGCGTGCCGAGGAACTTTTCGATGTCGGCGCACCTCGGCCGATCGAAATACTTCGTTGTCGAAGCGGACGAATACGATACGGCGTTCTTCGACAAGCGCGCCAAGTTCGTGCACTACCGGCCGCGTACGCTCGCGATCACGAACATAGAGTTCGATCACGCGGACATCTATCCCGACCTCGACGCGATTCTCAGCCAGTTCCAGCTCCTGCTGAGAACGATACCCGGCCGTGGACTGATCGCCGTCAACGGCCAGGACCCCAACATCGCCGAGTTGCTCTCGGTGGGCGCCTGGACGCCCGTGGAGACCTTCAGCGCCCGCGATCCCGAGGCCACCTGGTCGGCGAACTACGATCTCGTCGGCGCGAAGTCGCGGTTCAGCGTGTATCGGCGCGGGGAGAAGGTCGGGCAGACGGGCTGGGCGCTGATCGGCCCGCACAACCTCGAGAATGCGCTCGCCGCGATCAGTGCGGCCGTGCATGCGGGCGTGAGCGTGGACCTGGCGCTCGAGGCGCTGTCGCAGTTCCAGGGGGTAAAACGCAGGCTCGAGAAGCGCGGCGTCTACCAGGCGGTTTCCGTATACGAGGACTTCGCCCATCACCCGACGGCGATCGCCACAACCCTGTCGGCGCTCCGGTCCCAGAACGCAAACCGCCGGATCGTAGCCGTCTTCGAGCCGCGTTCGAACTCGATGCGCATGGGCGTGCACGAGGCCGCGCTCAGAAACGCTTTCGACGATGCCGACCGCGTGTTCATGCTCGCGCCGGAGCAACTGGAGTGGGATCCGGAGTCGGCGTTCGCGACGCTCGGCGACAAGCTGGCCGTGGAACGGGACGTCGAGGCGCTGCTCGAGCGCCTGACCGGAAATCTCACCCGGGGCGACCAGGTCGTGCTGATGTCCAACGGCAGCTTCCAGGGATTGCCGCGCCTGCTGCAACAGGCGCTCAAAAGCGGCAACGTGCGCGTCGCGGCGGACTGACGGCGGGCGGCGTGGCGACGGGACCCGAACGCAACCGACCGGCGCCGGGCATGGACCTCGAGGATCTCTGACCGGGCCAGGCAGCGTGACGACCGAACTCGAAAGCCGCTTCTACATCGGTCAGATCGTCGAGCATCGGCTCTTCGGTTACCGCGGTGTCGTCTACGACGTCGATCCAAGGTTCATGCTGAGCGAGGAGTGGTATGAGCACGTCGCGCTGAGCCGTCCACCGAAGGACCGGCCCTGGTATCATCTGCTCGTCGACGGCGCCGAGCACACCACCTACGTTGCCGAGCGCAACCTCAGGGCCAGCGGGAGCGACTCCTCGCCGATACGCCATCCGCTGCTCGGCGACTACTTCGACCGGTTCGAGTGCGACCGCTACCTGACTCAGGAGAGGCGAAATTAGCGGCCGGAAGGTTCGGCAGACCCGGCCCCGGTCGCGATCCGACACTGAAACGGTCGCGGATCGCGCACCGGGCACGCATCATAATCCCGGAAAATCCGCAATTGAATAGCGGATTTTCAAGGATTATGATGTGCAAGTGATCGAGCGGCCAACAGCTATCGCGCGAATCGACGCCGCGCTCGGGGTTCATCCAGCCGTTGCCCTGGTGGGTCCCCGGCAATGCGGCAAGACGACCCTGTCGCGCATGTTCGCGGCAAATCGGGCGAAGGTTACTTTCTTCGACCTGGAACGGGAGGTTGACCGGCGCCGGCTCGAATCTCCGGAACAAACACTGTCAGCCTTGCGCGGGCTGGTGGTCATCGACGAGATACAGAGAGACCCGCGGCTGTTCGAGGTGCTACGCGTACTACTGGACCGACCCGTATCCGACGCGAAGTACCTGTTGCTCGGCAGCGCTTCGCCCGACCTTCTCAAGAACACCTCGGAAACGCTGGCCGGACGGGTGGGCGTCGTTGATCTGGCCGGCTTCGACCTGAGCGAAGCGCATGGCGCGGACTGGCGCAAGCTATGGGAGCGCGGTAGCTTTCCGCGCAGTTTCCTTGCGAAGGATCCCGCCGCCTCGGCCCTTTGGCGAGAGAATTTCATTCGAACCTTTCTGGAGCGGGACGTTCCGCAGTTGGGCATCGGCATACCCGCGGAGTCGCTGCGGCGGTTCTGGACCATGGTCGCCCATTACCACGGACAGGTCTGGAATGCTGCGGAATTCGCCCGTGCCCTCGGCGCGGCGGAGGGCACCGCACGCAGGTATCTGGACATCCTGCAGGGCGCCTACATGGTGCGGGCGCTCACGCCCTGGCAAGAGAACATCCGCAAAAGGCAGGTCAAGTCACCCAAAATCTACGTGCGCGACAGCGGTCTGCTGCATGCGCTGCTGGAGCTGGACAGCTTTCACGCCATCGCGGGGCACCCCAAGTTGGGCGCTTCCTTCGAGGGCTTCGTGATCGAACAGCTTCTCGGACAACTCGATACCCGGTCCGGCAGCTTCTGGGCCACCCACGGGGGCGCCGAACTCGACCTGCTGGTGCACCGCTCCGGGAGACGATACGGCTTCGAATGCAAATACAGCGACGCACCGCGAACCACGCGCGCCATGCACATCGCCGTGGAGACTCTGGGTCTCGAACACTTGTGGGTGGTGTACCCCGGCTCGGAGTCCTACCGTCTGACCGAGCGCATATCGGTCGTTCCCGCCGGTCGACTGCCGGAACACGTGCTGAGTCGGTGACGATGTCGCCCGCCCTGGGATAGCCGAGTGCGGCGACGTGCCCCTTGTTGTTTCGCGGCCGATGTCTGGGTAGCCTGTCGCCGGGCGCTGGAGGCGATCGACAGACGATGAAGACTTACATGTGCTTGATTTGCGGTTACATCTACAGTGAAGCTGCGGGTATTCCCGACGAAGGCATTGCCCCGGGCACCAAGTGGGACGACATTCCGTTGTCGTGGCGCTGTCCGGACTGTGGATCAGGCAAGGAAGACTTCGAGATGATCGAGGTCTGAGTCTGCAGCGTCCGGGTCGTCGCCCGACCGGTTGGCCGTTGGCGTTCGGGCCAGGGAGGCTTGGGGACGACCAACGAGGTGGCTACCCGGCGAGCGCGGCTCAGGAATCATCGCCGAGGCGGCCTCCGGGTCAGCTTCCGACCCACTCGACGGCAGTGTCGATCCCGCCATCCGGATCGAGCCTGAACCAGCGCATGCCGGGCGGCCGATCGTCGAGCGCAAAGAACGCCCTGTTTGGCCGAAACTGCATGCAGGTCGACGGCGTGCTCAGCAGGCGGATCTGGCCGCGCAGGCGGTCGGAAGCCTGATGCACGTGACCCCAGACCACGCAGCGCACATTGGCGTGTGCGTCAACGACTTCGAAGAACTCGTCGCCGTCCTCGACGCGGCCGCCGTCGAGCCATGCACTTCCCATCGGGATCGGGTGATGGTGCATGCAGATCATGACGTGCCGGCCGGCCTCCTTACGTAACGTGGCGTCAAGTGAAAGCAAACGGCGTTCACCAAACCGGCCTCCTTCCTTGCCCGCTATGGTCGTATCGAGCAAAACGAACGACCAGCCGCCGATCCTGACGTCGCCACCTACAGTGAACGGTTCGGCGTCGAGCACTTCCACCGTCACCTCCGGATCGTCGTGATTGCCGGGAACGCAAAGCACAGGCACATCGAAACCCCCGAGCATCGATCTGAATTGCTCGTAAGCCGCACGACCGTCGTCATGGACGATATCCCCGGTCGCGACTATCGCGTCGGGCGGCCAGTGCGGACCTCCCTGTGCGTGGTCCAGCACAGCGGCCAACGTGCGTGCGGTATCGATCCCGCGCAGCCGCGCTTCGGGATTGGCACTGAGGTGCGTGTCGGTGATTTGCAGCACCGTCAGCGGCCGGGATTGTCGACTATTCGCCATCGGACCTGCGGCGGTTCGAGTGTTCGTCGCGATGATACGCGACGCTCGCGTGCCAGCCTTCGACCGGAAGACGTGCGGTCAGTCTTTTCCAGACACCGGTAGCTTCCCCGTAGTGAAACGCCGCTGGTCGTACGAGGGCAGCCCTCTTCCAGACGCTGACGCTTCCCCTCTCAGTTTCACATCGCGCGAACACTCAGTTTCGATCGCTGCTTGGGCCCAAGCCGCTCGTGAACACACCGTATAATTCCGCGCGTGCCGCCATATGACACATCCTCAGGAAACCACGATCCCGATTGGGCAATCAGATCGGAAGCGTTCGCTGCGGTAGAGCGTCTGGTGTTGTCCTACGGCGGGCGAATTCCATGGGCTGCGATCAATCGCGGGTTTCAATTCCGCGGCGAACAGGTTCATTTGGCCGGCAGGGCTTCCGGGATATTCAGACCGCGGCAGATGTCCGCGGCGCTCAGCATCAAGACCACGAAGCCGCGCGACGGGCGCCGCACATGGTACCGGGATCAGAATGCGGGCATCGAGGTTGATGCCGCCACGGGCCTTTTGCCATACGATCTGGTTCGCGATCCCCGCCATCCCACTTACGACTCGTTGCGGCGCGCATACGAGAGAAGGGCGCCTTTGATCTACTTCCGGGCCGTGGAGTCTGCCGTGTATGAAGCCATTTGGCCGGTTCGGGTCGCGGACTTCAGTGCGAACGAAGGGCGCGTGCTGCTCGCCGCGCCGGATCATCGTCGCAATGATGTGAGTTCGGCCGAAGCGACCGACGTTGCGGTGCACGCGAATGTCCGGGAGCGATCCTACTCGCTACGGCTCACGAGGCAACGCAATCACCAAGACTGGTTCAGCAGCCGCGTCAGGGCCGTCTACGGCTATCGCTGTGCGTTCAGCCGACTGCCGTTGGGGAGGTTGCTCGTCGGCGCGCATATCAAATCGGACGACGCCGGTGGTCCTGCATCGATCCCCAATGGAATCTGCATGTCGGCGCTCCACCATGCTGCATTCGACTCCTACCTGATCGGCGTGGATCCCGATCTGAAAGTCCACGTGTCGCCCAGCGTTTTCGACGCCGACGACGGACCGCTCTTGGCGAACCTGCAAGATCTCGACGGAACCCGTTTGCGCGTACCCGATGAACCGTTCGCGAGGCCAGACCGCGAATTTCTGGAATGGCGCTTTGCTCGGTTCGAGAAGTCTCGAACGTAAACGCGTGTAGGGACCGGCCCGATTCATGAGACAAGGTGGCCCGATGGGCACCTCTCTGGCACTGAATCTGGCTGGCATTCCTCATGCCCATTACATGCCAACGGGCATGCAATTGAGCGTTCAATGAAAGCATTCTGGAAGCGCAGTACGGCAAATGCAGTCGTATCGCGGACGACTCATGGTGGGAGCGGAGGGGACACGTCTCAATCGCCTACCCGACGAATTCGTCGCCCAACTGCACCGCTAGATCCGTCCGCCAACGCTTGCCTTGGTCATAGCTATTGCTCGACCCAGTCGGCAAGGAGGGGAAATTCAACCTCCGACCCGTTCTGATCAATCAGTGCTGATGGCCCACCAATCAATCCCCATTTGCACAAGTGCAGGCCTTCCGGAAGGGAAAATCGTGAGAGAAGGAACGGTACATCCTGAGTCCACATTCGGCGCTCGGACAAGCCCGGATCAACTACGATTAGGACATCCTGAAAACGTGTCGTTTGAGTCCAGCCGATCAGGCACTCGCTGAAACCTTGTTGGTTTGCCCACTTGAGCGCCGACTGTCCCAGCGTGCAGTCGCGTTGGCAACGGGCGAGCCTTGCAGTCAATTGAGCAATCACGCCAGAATTCTCGCGGCAGACCAGCGAAATGATTTCGCGCACATCGACGGGCATCGAGTCTACGACGTACGCCTCGATACAGGCTTGTTCAATCTGGACTTGATCGGACTCTGTTTGCGAGTACGAATCGGACACCGATAACAGAGCCCAGATTGGAAGGACTAGCCTGAGAACGACCAAGGTATTGGTCCTAGCTGCCGATGTCATCGCAGTTTTGCCTCATTCTTAGATTAACGGAAGAACTCGATTTACAAGTCTTTGTGCCGAAATGGTCAGAGCATGTCAATCGCCCAGTTCGCGAATCTCGATTCGCTGTAGTTTCGCGAAAAAAAGGCGGGCAGGATCGGGTTTGCGGAGGCTTCAAAGCCCGGTAGTGTCTACGGAAACGGGGGACGATCATCCCCTCCGGTTCCATGCCGACCAAACTCGTATTGAATTCATCGAGTCCATAGGCACAGTGACGCGCGGGCCTCCCTGTTCGCCGTCCAGGTCATCGGCCGCTGGCTAATCGCGTCCGGGCGCGAGCAAGATGTCCGGGAAACCCGCGAATTCATCTCCATCGGCGTGCCCGACCCGGACGCTCACACTGCATAGCCAAGTTGCGATTGGCACAGTAACCGGCCCGCCGCCACGTCCTTCTTTACCTGCATCCTCCCGATTACCCGGTTACCATTCGCCGCGACTTCACCGGAGGAATTTCTTATGATCGCAGGAGCGCGTCGCCTTCCAGTCCAGCACGTCTCGATCCGCGTGCCGTGGCACGATGCAGGATGGGCCGGAACCGTCTGTAACAGGCCCGCCGTCAATATGGCTTGTCGCGTGTTGCCCAGAATCTCAGAGAGCAAGGACGACGTGGCCGAGGAGTGCATTGCCGGACAATCCTTCTCGGATTTGTCACAGGCCCAGCTTCCTCCGTGCATCTCCGAGCGAGCCAATTTTATGGCGCCGTTCCCCGTCACGCTCAACAAGCGACACCCCTACGTCGAACGCAATTCGGAATCGCATGGCCACTTCCGTCCGACGCCGTTCACGATGCGTCCTTACAGTGCTGCCTGCGTGCCCTATCGCTGGATGCTGGTCGAAGAGAGTGCCGAGTTCATCGAACGCTACGATCTCGGGTTCCAGCCCGACCGCGAGCCTGACCTCGGATTCCCTACCGCCTGGATTCAGGACCGCTCGAACCAACTCGTCATGCTTGACACATTCTTCGGTGCCATCCGGCCCGAGGAATCGCTTTGCTTCTTCTACGCGAAGGACACGCCCCTATCGGCATCCGCGAGACGCGTCATCGTCGGCGTGGGCCTGGTGAGAGAAGTCGACGAGCACGTCGAATACCAGTACGCGACTAAGAATCCTCCCCACCGCAGCGTTATCTGGGAACGCAACGTCGAGCACTCCGTTCGACCGGGCTTTGCGGACGGGTTCCTCTTCCCCTATCGCGAGTTGTCCGACCTTGCTCTGGAGAAGGGAATGGACCCCGAACATTTCCTCGCGGTCGCTCCGGACGACGCGTTCTGGAGCTTCTCCTATGGCTCGGAACACGTATCGCACGACGAAGCCATCGCATCGATCCTGAGCTGCCTGCGCGCTCTGAGGCGAATTCAGGCGGTGCTTCCTGGGCCGTGGGAGCAGGTTTCAGCATGGCTCGACCAGCAACTCAACCGTTTATGGCGCCTGCGCGGGCCCTTCCCCGGTTTCGGATCCGCGCTGACAGCGTTCCTCGGCGACCGTGGGAACCTCATCGCGTACGAAATCGCCGGGCAAGACGCGCAGGGAAGCGTTGACGGCAACATCGATCCATGGCCGGCGTTCGAACGGATCATCCAAGCTCCCGGCACCGCATCCGGAATCATCAAGGATCACATTGGAGAAGGCTTCGCCCGGGCCTGGGAAGCCATGACCGAGGAACGAAAGGAATTACTGAAGCTGCTCAGCCGGTATTCCTTAAGCTCCGATCAGGTGAAACGGTTCTTCAATCCCGACTACAGGCCAGAGAACCTAGACGATGCTTCACTAATCGAGAACCCGTACCTGCTCTATGAGCTCGACCGAGCATCGGTTGACGCCATCTCGGTGACCACCATCGACCGCGGAATGCTGCCCGGCAGCGCGGTGCTGAAGGAGCATCCTTTGCCCGACCGTACGCGTCTCACGGACAAGGTCGACCCACGTCGCGCACGCGCACTTGTGGTCGCTGCGCTTGAGCAGGGCGCCGAGCAGGGGCACACGCTGCTGCCGCGCGCGTTGCTGTCAACGTTCATCGGCAACATGCCGCTCGAAACCGATTGTCCGATGGGGCCGGAGGTTCTCGCCGGCATTGGCGACCTGCTGCAAGGCGTCGTTGAGCCGGTCGAGATTTCGGGTGAGCCACTTGCCTATCAGCTTCAGCGCTTCGTCGACACGGCCGACCTTGTCCGCCGCACCGTACGTAAGCGCCTAGGTCCGAGGAGCCAACGCCATCGCGGCGATCATGATTTTCCCGCCATCGTGAACCGTTCTCTTGGCGACCTTCCCCAAGACAGCGACGATGCGGATATCGAGATTCAAGCCCGTCGCGAGAAGGCCGCTGCACTCGAAGAGGTGTTCGCCTCGCGGCTTTCGGTGCTCATCGGCGCCGCCGGTACGGGAAAGACGACGCTACTGAAGATGCTCTGCGATCTGGATGATGTCGCCGCCGGCGGTGTATTGCTCCTGGCGCCCACCGGCAAGGCCCGCGTCCAGCTCGAAACCAGGACCGGGATGTCCGGCGGACTCACGATCGCACAGTTCCTGATGCGCCATGGCGACCGCTACGATACGGAGACCGGTAGATACGTCGTCACGCGCAGTCCCGATCGCTGTCGCGACTACAGGACCGTGATCGTCGACGAATGTTCCATGCTTACCGAAGAGCAGCTCGCTGCCCTGTTCGACGCTTTGAGCGGTGTCGATCGTTTGGTCCTCGTGGGCGATCCACGCCAGCTTCCTCCGATAGGGAGCGGCCGGCCGTTTGTCGATATCGTGCGTGAGCTTGAACCCGACGAAATCGAACACCGGTTTCCGCGGGTCGGCCGCGGCTACGCCGAGCTCACCGTGCCTCGTCGCCAGCGGGGCGCGACCCGCGCGGATCTGGTGCTCGCGAGCTGGTTCGGGGGCAACCCCGACCCCGCTGCGGATGAGATCTGGAATCGCCTCGACACGGAGGAGATGGACGAAATCCGCTTCGAGTCCTGGACCGACGACGAGAATCTGAAGGCAAAACTGCTGGACCTAATTGTGACGGAGCTCAACCTCGACGGTCCGGATGACGAAGTCGGTTTCGAATGCAGTCTGGGCGCCACGACATACAACGGCGGAACCTTCTTCTGGCGCAGCCGCGATCCCAAAGCCCCACTCAAGGCGGAGAAGTGGCAAATTCTCTCGCCCGTACGCGGGGCGGAACATGGTGTCGCCGTGCTGAACCGGGTCGTCCAGCAGTCGTTCCGCAAGACGTGGCTATCGCGAGCGACTTCGCGTTACCGCAAAATCCATCGGCCGGTCGGCCCTCAGGGGATCATCTATGGCGACAAGGTCATCAACCTCAGGAACAGCAGCGTTCGCGACGTTTACCCCGAGCGGCCGTCCTATGTCGCCAACGGTGATGTCGGCATCGTCGTGGGCAACTACAAGAGGAGGAATCAAAAGAAGCTGTTTCCACTCGTGGAGGTCGAGTTCACGTCCCAACCCGGCCACGACTACGACTTCAAGCTTCGGGAGTTCGACGGGGAAGACGGATCTCCGCCGCTCGAGCTCGCGTACGCTCTGACGGTCCACAAGTCGCAGGGCAGTGAGTTCGGGATCACCTTCGTGGTCCTGCCTGATCCGTGCTGGCCGCTCTCCCGCGAGCTTCTGTACACAGCCCTGACGCGGCAGCAGGAACGCGTCATCGTTCTCCATCAGGGCGACTTGCGAAACCTGCGCCGATACGCGAGCGACAAGCACTCGGACATTGCACGCAGGCTGACCAATCTCTTCACACCTCCCAATCCGATCGCCTTCGACGTCGATGGCACCGAGACGTTTCTAGAGGAAGGACTCATCCATCGCACAAAGCGCGGCGATCTCGTCCGCTCCAAGTCGGAGGTCATCATCGCCAACGAACTCCTTGCCCAGGGTCTGGACCGCTATGAGTACGAGGCCCCGCTGGCCCTGCCCGACGGAAGGACGCGATACCCGGACTTCACAGTCGTCGATGACGACACCGGCGAGCGCTACTACTGGGAGCACCTCGGGTTGCTCCACAATCCCGACTACGCGGCCCGTTGGGCCCGAAAACTGCATGCCTATCGCGAAGCCGGCATCCTCCCGCATGACGAAGGTGGCGGCGAGGCGGGTACGCTGATCGTCACGCGCGACGACGAACATGGTGGGATCGATACCCAGGCGATTGCCGAGTTGATCCGCGATGTCTTAGCCGCGTAGCCCGGGAAAGCGGGCGAACGTCCGCGACAGATATCGACTCCCAAGATGACACCGCCCGCTACGGACGCTAGCCAGTTATCGACCGCCTTAACCATTTCCCGATATGTCTCCGGCGGATGTCAAACCCTCTCCACGTTGCGCCGTGGCCCCAGGTAATGATGCAGAGTTCTGCTGATCGACATCGAGGCCTTTGTCCGCCGCTCGACGGTGATCGCGCCACCCGGCTATTCTTGTGGTCGGCGGGGATGGTCTGGACAGCTTCCCCGACCCGGGCGAGAAGCTTTCCTCCTTTCAACCCCGCCTTCCCGATCGAGCAACCGTGCATTCGCTCCAGATGCTATAGACCATGCCGACAGGACTCGCCTATGGACCGCAAACGGAAACACCGATGACGCAGGATCCGCTCCAGAAGGAGTTCATCAAGCTGCGCGATCAGGCGATCTGGCTGCGACAGACGGTCAACACGTTCAACCATCTGTTCGATTCCGGTCCCGAAACTGAACGGATTCTGAGGGAATCGGCCGACCTGTTCTTTACCGACCTCAACACGATGATGCAGGAATACGCCGTTCTTCTGGTCTGCCGTTTGACCGGACCCGCCGAGTCGTTCGGCAAGGTCAACCTCTCGACCCAGCGCTTCACTAAATTGATGCGGAAAAGCGGTTGCCTCACACCTGAAATCGAGCGTCTCGACGCAAGGCTCACGGCCTACGGAAAACTCCTGAAGCCAGCGCGGAACAAGATCATCGCCCACAGCGACTTGGAGGTCCATGTCGATGACATCGCCCTTGGTGCCCACGGCGAAGAGGTTACGGTGGAGTTCTTGAAAGACCTGCAAGCGTATTTCGACGCTGCCGGCAACGCCGTCGGCGTCGGGTCATTGGATTTTCGGCACGCACCCGGGCCCGGCGACGTCATCGACTTGGTCAGGAAGCTGGAGAGGGCGAACGACTCGGCGCGAAAGTGATTTCGGCGCCACCCGCTACCGGACTTTTCCCGATTTGAATGCAGAAACGCGCGAGGTTGCGTCCACACACCGCTGTACGATGGTGATCTCCACGGTGACATCGAACGAAGTGCGCTTGGCTTGCGACTGGTCCGCAGCAAATGCCTTGGCGTTCGTTGATGAGTCGGGTACTTGGCTACGCTGTGATCGACAATTGGTAGCAGGCGGTCAGATCTGAACGTCGCGTCCCGGCAGGAGATCTCGAGTGTCGCCAAACAACGCATCGGGATCGAGCTTGAGATCCGACAGGTCGGTGACTTGCGCAAACTGGACATAGGCCTCCGCGAAGCTCCGCCGCCCCGCGGTAAACTGCTCGTACTGTCGCCTCCCTACGAGCACGGCAACCGGTGTGCCTCGCCGGGTCAGCGTCACCGCCATGCCATTCTCCGCTTCCCGAACCAGCGTTGGCAGGTTCCGGCGCGCCTCGGCTATGGAAAGCGTATCGGTCATGAATCGACTCTGAATTCTGAGTGTACAGACCAATGTACATCGTAGTCAGTGTTCTGCGTCCTGTCGACGAGCCTTGCTCCGAGTGAGTCATGCCGGAATTGCTTCCTGAAACGCGGGCGTGCGGCGGGCAGTGTGCTCGTATGACGCCGCTGATGTTGCGAAGGCGCAGCGCCTCGCCGCGCCGTCGACTTCGGGGCCGCGGCAGCGGCAGCGGTAGTGTAGTGATTGCGCGGCCCGTCCTCGGTAAGCGAAAATTGCGGCGTCACTCCTTGGGCTCGCCGCGCGACGATGCAGTGGTGCTGGCATTTCGGTAAGCGGTTGGGCTTCAGGAGTTCCGTTTCCTCCGTGGAAGTCGCCGGTGAGGCGGGCGGCATACAAGTACAGGCCCAGCCATTTCACTTGACGAGAAACCATAATGCACAGACTCGCCGTCGCCCTGACCGGATGCTGCGTGGCTTTCGCGGTACTTGCTCAAACGGACCAGGCCCCAAGTGAGCTGAACGACAACCAGTTGGACGCCGCCGTGGTCTTCGCGGAAAGAGACCGGGACCGCGCCCTGGAACGCTACCGTGAGAAGCTGGCGAGCCCGACGTTTTCCGCCGGGCTCGGCAGCGTCGTCGTTCAGAGTGTGCCGACGCCGCTGAATCGGGAACTCCTGGACGGCTTCAGTGACAGCGACAGGGAAGAGTTGGAGCAATTGTACGAAGCCTGGGAAGACGCGGCGAACAGGCTGCAGGCTCTGCGCGGCGAGATTCGAATGCGCTGTCAAGCCGAAAACGGTAATCCGCGCCTTGCCCGACTATGCGGCAGGCTGAATTGACGGGAGTACAATAATGAACAGAATTATCCTGTTTACGGCCTTGGCCTCGCTGTTTCACACCAAGAACACTTCGTCCTGATGTCATCGAATCCAGAGGCACGGCCGGCGCGCGCGGAACTGTCCAGACGCCGGCTGGCAGACGCCATTCGTGTGCTCTCCATGGACGCCGTACAGCGCGCCAATTCGGGCCATCCAGGCATGCCGATGGGGATGGCGGACATCGCCGAAGTGCTCTGGAACGACTATCTGCAGTTCAGCCCGACCGAGCCCACGTGGTGGGACCGCGACCGCTTCGTGCTCTCGAACGGCCACGGATCGATGCTGCTGTACTCGATCGCCTGGCTGACCGGGTACGCGATCGATATCGAGGAACTCAAGGCCTTTCGCCAATTGGGCTCGCGGACGGCCGGACATCCCGAGTACGAAACGGACATCGGCATCGAGACGACGACCGGCCCGCTCGGCCAGGGTGTCGCCAACGCCGTCGGGATGGCGCTTGCAGAGAAAATCCTGGCCGCGACGTTCAACCGTCCGGGCCACGAGATCGTCGACCATTACACCTATGTATTCGTCGGCGACGGCTGCCTCATGGAAGGGATTTCCCACGAGGTGTGTTCGCTGGCCGGCACGCTCGGTCTCGGCAAGCTCATCGCTTTCTACGACGACAATGGCATTTCGATCGACGGGCAGGTTGAGGGCTGGTTTACCGACGACACGGCCGCGCGTTTTCGCGCTTACGGCTGGCACGTGATCGGCGATGTCGACGGCCACGATCCCGCTGCGGTCGCTGCGGCCATCGATGAGGCGCGAGCCGACGCCGGGCGGCCGTCGCTGATCTGCTGCCGAACGATCATCGGCTGGGGCGCGCCAAACAAGCAGGGCACGGCATCGACGCACGGCGAAGCGCTCGGCGAGGACGAAGTCGCCGCGACTCGCGAGCAACTCGGTTGGGATTACCCGCCGTTCGTCGTGCCCGACGAGATCAGGTCCACTTGGGACGCACGCGAACGCGGACGGGCTCTCGTGGCCGACTGGCAGCGGCGAATGGCGGCCTATCGCGAGGCGCATCCGGAACTCGCGGCACAGTTCGAGCGCCGCATGAGTGCGCAGTTGCCGGATGATTGGCAGACGGCCGCGGACGAAATCGTGCGCACCGTAGCCGGCGAAGCCAGGGCTATGGCAACCCGCAAGGGCTCCCATCGCGCGCTCGAAGGCTACGCGCCGCTGTTGCCCGAACTCGTTGGCGGTTCGGCCGATCTCACGGGCTCCAACAACACCTGGCACTCGGGCTCGCGCCGTATCGACGGCGACGACTCGGGCAACTACGTCCACTTCGGCGTGCGCGAGTTCGGCATGGCGGCCGCCATGAACGGGATGTCGCTGCATGGCGGCTTCGTCCCGTACCACGGGACCTTTCTCGTCTTTTCCGACTACGCCCGCAACGCGCTGCGCATGGCGGCCCTGATGGGCGTCCAGAGCATCGGCGTCTTTACGCACGACTCGATCGGGCTCGGCGAGGACGGGCCGACGCACCAGCCGGTCGAGCACATCGCGAGCTTGCGGGCGATGCCCAACATGCATGTCTGGCGACCCTGCGATGCGGTTGAAACCGCCGCGGCCTGGCGTGCGGCGATCGAGCGTCGCACGGGTCCGACGAGTCTCGTGCTGACGCGCCAGGGCCTGCCGCATGTCGAGCGCAGCGACGAGCAGATCGGGCTCATGGCGCGCGGCGCCTACGTGCTTCGCGACTGCGAGGACGAGGCCGCGCTCGTTCTCATCGCCACGGGCTCGGAGGTCGCGCTCGCGCTCGGCGCAGCCGCAGAACTCGAGGCCGGCGGCGTGCCCGTACGAGTCGTGTCGATGCCCTGCATGGAGGTCTTCGACGAGCAGCCGGAAGATTACCGACGCGAGGTGCTGCCGGCTTCCGGCGTGCGGCTTGCGGTCGAGGCGGGCGTCGCCGATAGCTGGTGGCGATACCTTGCCGGTCGGGGGGACGTGATCGCCATGAACCAGTTCGGACAATCGGCTCCGGCCGCGGACCTGTTCGCACATTACGGTTTTACCGTGGCAGCCGTCGTCGACTCCGCGAAACGCTTGATGTCGTCGTAGTCAACGCGCCCGGGATTTATTGAGGAGACAGCCATGGCGGTCAGGATCGCTATCAACGGATACGGCCGGATCGGCCGCAACGTGCTGCGCGCACTGTACGAGGGCGGGCGGCGCGACGAACTGGAGATCGTGGCCGTCAACGATCTCGGCAACGCCGAGACCAACGCCCATCTCACGAAGTACGACTCCGCACACGGGCCCTTTCCGTACGACATCCACGTTGACGGCGATGAACTCGTCGTCGACGGCGACCGGATCGCCGTTCACGCCGAGCGCGACCCGACCCGGCTTCCTTGGGGGGCGCTCGGCGTCAACGTCGTCCTCGAATGCACCGGCTTTTTCGCGTCGAAGGAAAAGGCGTCGGCGCATCTGACTGCGGGCGCGGACAAGGTCGTGATTTCGGCGCCCGCGGGCAAGGATCTGCCGACGATCGTCTACGGCGTCAATCACGGGTCGCTCACGAGCGACGACCGGGTCATCTCGAACGCTTCGTGCACGACGAACTGCCTCGCGCCGCTTGCCAAGGTGCTCCATGAGACCGTCGGCATCGAGCACGGTCTCATGACGACCGTCCACGCCTACACGAACGACCAGGTGCTGACCGACGTCTACCACTCCGACCTCAGACGGGCGCGTTCGGCGACGCAGTCGATGATCCCGACGAAGACCGGCGCCGCGGCTGCCGTCGGTCTCGTGTTGCCGGAGCTTGACGGCCGCCTCGACGGCTTCGCGATCCGGGTTCCGACGGTCAACGTCTCGGTCGTCGACCTCACGTTCAGCGCGAGCCGCGCGACCTCCGCCGAAGAAATCGACGCGGCCGTGCGCGCCGCGAGCGAGGGCGAGCTCAAGGGCGTGCTCGCGTACACCGATGAGCCGCTCGTCTCGATCGATTTCAACCACAACCCGGCGTCGTCCACCTACGACGCGGGCCTGACCAAGGTGCTCGGCGGCACGGTCGTCAAGGTCTGCGCCTGGTACGACAACGAGTGGGGCTTCTCGAACCGGATGCTCGATACGACGCTCGCGCTCGTAGCCGCCTAGCGGCCCGTGGCGACAGTCCCGCGTGACGCCGAGACGGTGAGGCGCACGGTCGTCAGCGCACCGGGAGCGAGGATATTGAGTACCTTTTGGCGGAAGGCCGCCTCGGAAGACCTGATTGAGCGAGGGGCACCACCGGCGGTCGGGGTGCATCGCCGGTCGACAAGGCCTTGCGAGACTGACTTCCGCCAAATCGCAGAACCACCGTCGCCCGGGGTTGCCCGGACGCGTTCGACATGATGGACATGACGGCTCTCGACTTGCGTGATCGCCGCGTGCTGATCCGCGAGGATCTCAATGCGCCGATCAGGGACGGGCGGGTCGCCAGCGACAAGCGTCTGACCGCCGTCCTGCCGACGCTCGACGCCGCGCTCGAGCAGGGCGCGCGGGTCATGCTCATGTCGCATCTCGGCCGTCCGACCGAGGGCGAATACGAGGCCGAGCTGTCGCTGGCGCCGGTCGCAAAAAGACTCTCCGAACTCCTGCAACGCGATGTTCCGCTCGTTCGCCGTTGGCTCGACGGCATGGACGTGGCGCCCGGCGAAATCGCGTTCTGCGAGAACGTCCGCTTCGAAGTCGGGGAGAAGGCCAACGACGAACGGCTGGCGAAACGCATGGCGGCGCTCTGCGACGTGTTCGTCATGGATGCGTTCGCGACCGCGCACCGCGCGCATGCCAGTACGGCCGGCGTCGCCCGATTCGCCCCCGTGGCCTGTGCCGGCCCGCTGCTGGCCGCGGAACTGGACGCTCTCGGCGCGGCCTTGCGAGACCCGCGCCGGCCGCTCGTCGCGATCGTCGGCGGCGCAAAGGTGTCGACCAAGCTCGAAGTGCTGAAGTCGCTGTCCGGGCGGGTCGATGAGCTGATCCTCGGGGGCGGCATTGCCAACACCGTCATTGCCGCCGCCGGTACCGACATCGGCCGCTCGCTCGCCGAGCATGGGCTCATCGATTTCGCCGCGGGCCTGCTTCGCGGGGAATACGGCAACGCCTCGATCCCGCTGCCGTCGGACGTCGTCTGCGCCGAGAGTCTCGCGCCCGATGCGCGGGGCCGTCTGAAGGCGGTCGGCGACGTTGGCGCCGACGAAATGATCCTCGACATCGGGCCCGCGACCGCGGCGGACTTCGCCGGGCGTCTGCAAGACGCCGGGACGATCGTCTGGAACGGTCCGGTGGGCGTCTTCGAGCATCCGGAATTCGCAGCGGGCACCGGCACGATCGCCGACGCCGTGGCCGCGAGCCCGGCCTACTCCATCGCCGGGGGCGGGGATACGCTCGCCGCGATCGAGCAGTTTGACGTCGGCGACCGCATCTCCTGTATTTCGACCGGCGGCGGTGCGTTCCTGGAGTTCCTCGAAGGCAGGCGGCTGCCGGCCGTAGCGGCGCTCGAAGACCGCGCGAGCAGCGCGGCGCCCGGTGCCTGAAGATCCATGTCGAACGAGCGGGCAGCGGCGCGCGGGGGCCGACGTTCATGCCGAACGGCCATGCGTCGGCGCGCGCGGACCGATGGTTCGTGAGTAAGGAACGGACATCGGCGCCGGATGTATTGCGGCAGGCGTTCGACCGGGCGCTCGCCGCGGCGGCGCCGGAAGTGTGCCTCGGTGCGGAACTCGAGCGTTTCGAGCGGCGCGGACCCGCCGTCGTCATCGGCGCCGGCAAGGCGGCGGCGGCCATGTCGGCCACGTTTGTGGCGAACTGGCCGGCCCCGGTGCGCGGCATGGTCGTCACGCGCTATGGCCACGGACTGAAGCCCGGTGAGGATGCCGGGGGGATCGAGATCGTCGAAGCCGGCCACCCGTCTCCGGACGAAGCGAGTCTCGCGGCAGGCGTCCGGCTGCTCGAACTCGCATCGAGCTTGCGCGGCGGGGAATCGCTCTACTGCCTGGTATCGGGCGGCGGCTCGGCGCTGGCCTGTGCGCCGCTGAGTCCGCTGAAGTTCGAGCAGAAACGCGCCGCCGCGAACTACCTGATACGCCGCGGCGCCGACATCCGCGAGATCAACTGCGTGCGCAAGCACCTGTCGGGCATCAAGGGCGGAAGGCTCGCCGCGGCTGCCCGCCCGGCGGCCGTGACCACCTGGGCGATATCCGACGTGCCGGGCGACGACCCGGCCGACATTGCATCCGGGCCGACGATCGCGGATGCGAGCAGCCAGGCTGACGCGCGCGCCATCCTCGAGCGCTACGATTACCCGGACCGGGCGGCGCTCGACGTAGTGCTCCGGGTACCCGATCGCGAGACGCCGAAGCCTGACGATCCCGCATTTGCGTCGGATCATGTTGCGGTGATTGCATCCGCAGCAACGGCGCTCGACGCAGCCGCGCAGTTTCTGCGCGAGCAAGGGTTCGAGGTGCTGAACCTCGGCGACGATCTCGACCAGGAGGCCGAAACGCTCGGCCGAGAACACGCCCGGCTCGCCCGGGCGCATGCCGGATCCGGCGCCCGGGTCGCGCTCCTGTCCGGCGGCGAGACCCGCGTCGTGCTCGACAGGACCGGCGGCCGGGGCGGGCGCAACCTCGAATACCTCGCAGGACTTGCCCTCGAACTCGAGGGCTGTCCGGGCGTCTACGCGCTTGCCGCCGATACCGACGGCATCGACGGCCATGGCGATCACGCCGGCGCCTGGGTCGTGCCGTCGCTGCTCGAGCTTGGCGCCGGGCAGGGGCTGCGTCTGGACTCGGCGCTTGAAGCGCACGACACTTACAGTTTCTTCGATGCTTGCGGACTGCTCTTGCGCACGGGCCCGACCCGGACCAACGTGAACGATTTCAGGCTCATACTGTGTCTGACCTGACGCTCGGCGATACGATGCCTTCGGCTGCCGCCCGCGACGCGGCCCCCGATGAGACCCGCGATGCCGCCGGCGATGCCGCGCGCCGCAGGCGCTCGAAGATCGTCGCAACGCTTGGACCTGCAACCGATCGCCCCGATGTGCTGGAGCGGCTCATTCGCGCGGGCGCCGACGTTGTGCGGATCAACTTTTCCCATGGCTCGGCCGAGGACTGGGCGCGCCGCGTGCGTGCGGTCCGCGAGACCGCAGCCCGGGTCGGCCGCTACGTCGGGATCGTCGGCGACCTGCAGGGTCCGAAGATCCGTATCGAGTCATTTCGCGACGGCGCCGTGACGCTTGAACCCGGCGAAGCGTTCGTGCTCGACACGGCGAAGGACCCTTCGGCCGGTGACGAACGCTCCGTCGGTGTCGCCTACCGGCGCCTTCCCGAGGAAGTACGTGCCGGCGATGCGGTGTTGCTCGATGACGGGCGGATCGTCCTTGCCGTCGACGAGGTGCGCGGCACCGAAGTCCGTTGCCGGGTCACACGCGGCGGCCGCGTCTCGAACCGCAAGGGCCTGAACAAGCAGGGCGGAGGACTTTCGGCTCCGGCACTGTCCGACAAGGACCGCGCCGACATCGAAACCGCGGCATCGCTGGAGCTCGATTTCGTGGCGGTGTCGTTCGCGCGGGAGGCCGCCGACATCAACGAAACCCGCTCGCTGCTGCGCGCCGCGGGTGGCGAGGCCTACGTCATCGCCAAGATCGAACGCGCCGAGGCGGTCGAGAACATCAGCTCCATCATCGATGCGAGCGACGCCATCATGGTCGCGCGCGGCGACCTGTCCGTCGAGGTCGGCTACGCGTCGATGACGAGCCTGCAGAAGGGCCTGATCAGGGAAGCGCGCGAGCGCGACAAGGTGTCGATCACCGCGACGCAGATGCTCGAGTCCATGGTGGCCAGCGCATCGCCCACGAGAGCCGAGGTTTCCGATGTCGCCAACGCCGTCATGGACGGCACCGATGCCGTGATGCTGTCGGCCGAGACAGCAGTCGGACAACATCCCGTCGAAGCGGTCGAGACGATGGCGAGAATCTGTGTCGGCGCCGAGAAGCACGAGACCGCGGGCGGCCGACCGAGTCATCTCGGCGATGAGCTCTTTCGCTACGTCGACGAGGCGATCGCGATGGCCGCGATGTACACGGCGAATCATCTGAAGGTCAAGGCGATCGTCGCGCTCACGGAATCCGGATCGACGGCGCTGTGGATGTCCCGCGTGCGCTCGGACATCCCGATCTACGCGTTTACGCGGCATGAGGTCACGCGCCGCCGCGTGACGCTGTATCGCGGCGTGTATCCCGTGTCCTTCGACCTCGAGCATATGGATCCGGCCCACGTCCACTCCGCCGCCTTCGAGACCTTGTTGCGGGACGGCGCTGTCGCTTCCGGCGACCTCGTGCTGCTCACGCGCGGCGAAACCAAGGGCGTGGCCGGCGGGACGAACACGATGCAGATCGTCACGGTGCCGGGGGAGTAGCAGCGCGTGGCGGAAACCGGCGTCGCACCGGGACCGGCGAGGCTGTCTTGTGCCAGAACGCAGCGGGTCGTTTGTCGCGGGCTGACGGGACCGTGGTGACTCCGGCCAGCCGCAAGGCCCTGATCCTGCCGGGCGCGGGCGCGCGCGGCGCCTACCAGGTCGGCGTGCTCAGGGCGATCGCCGAACTGCTGCCGCGCAACGCGGCCAATCCGTTTTCGGTGCTTTCCGGTTCCTCGGCCGGCGCGATCAATGCGGCGGTGCTCGCGAGCCGGGCAGTGAACTTTCGCCGCGCCGTCATGGCGCTCGACCGGGTCTGGGGGGCTTTCCGGACGAACCATGTGTTCCGTGCCGATAACTGGACGTTGTTCAAGTCGAGCCTGCACTGGTTCGGGGCGCTCGTCCTCGGCGGCCTCGGCCGCTACAACCCCCGGGGCCTGCTCGACAACTCGCCCTTGCGCGACCTTCTCGAGCGAAGCATCCCGTTCCCGCGGATCGCTCAAGCGATAGAAACGGGACGGCTCGACGCTCTCGCCGTTACGGCATCCGCCTACACTTCGGCACGCTCGGTGACCTTCGTTCAGGGGTCGCCGTCCACCAAGCCCTGGGCGCGTGTCAGACGCATCGGCCGGCCCGCGACGATCGGCCTGGATCACCTCATGGCCAGTTCTTCGGTGCCGTTCGTGTTTCCCCCGGTACGCGTCGGCGGGGAGTTCTACGGCGACGGTTCGATACGGCACCTGGCGCCGTTGAGCCCGGCCATCCACCTCGGCGCGGACCGCCTGCTCGTCGTCGGTGTGCGCGACGAGCACGAGGAAACGGAATCGCCGGCCGACTCGGCTCAGAGCACGCCGAGCCTGGCGCATCTTGCCGGGCACATGCTGGATACGCTCTTCATGGACGGGCTTTACGCGGATCTCGAGCGCGCAACGAGGCTCAATGCCATTCTCGAGCATGTCGATCTGTCCCACCTCGGGCCGCCGCTCGCAAATCTCCGTCCGCTCAAGACGCTGATCATCGTGCCGACGGAGGACCTTCGCGAAGTGGCCGCGCGCCACGTCGGCGAGTTGCCGTACGGCCTCAGGTTGCTGTTGCGCGGTCTCGGCGCCCTGAACCGGCAAGGGATGCAGTTCGTGAGCTATCTGCTGTTCGAGTCCGGCTTCACGCGGGAGCTCATCGCCATGGGCTATTCGGATGCGATGAACATGAGGCCGCAACTGGAGGCGTTCCTGTTCGACGAGCCGGGCGATGACGCGGGCTCGTCGGGGGCGCCGCAGTCGAACCGCGCGCCCTGAGCGGCTCTGCGCAAGTCCGGCTGCGCGCTACAGCAGTATCCAGGTCCCGAAGCCGAAGAACGCGGCGAGCCCGACCACGTCGGTAATCGTCGTCAGCACGACGCCGCCGGCGAGCGCCGGATCGATGCCGAGCCGCTTGAGCGCCAGCGGTACGCTGACGCCCGTCACCGCGGCACAGAGCAGGTTCACCGCGAGCGCGAGTGCGATGACGAGGCCGATCTTCCAGGTTTCGAACCACCACGACGTCAGCAATGCGACCACACAGGCCCAGCCCGCCGCGTTGAGGAGCGCCACCCCGAACTCCTTGCTCAACAGCCACCGCGCGTTCGACCGTTCGACCTGCCCGAGCGCGATGCCGCGCGTGATCAGGATCAGCGTCTGGCTGCCGGCGATGCCGCCCATGCTCGGCACGACGGGCATGAGGATGGCGAGCATCACGACCTGGTCGAGCGTGGCCTCGAAGAGATTCGCGACGCCGGCAGCGAGGAACGCCGTGGCGAGGTTGACGCCGAGCCAGATGGACCTGCGCCGCGCACTGACCGCGACCGGCGCGAACATGTCGTCGTCTTCGTCGAGGCCGGCCATGCTGAGCACGGAACGGCTGGCTTCGTCGACCATGACATCGACGACGTCGTCCACCGTGATCCTGCCGAGCAGCTTGCCCTTGTCGTCGATCACGGCCGCCGACACGAGATCGTGGTTGTCGAACAGCGTCACGACTTCGGTCGCGGTTGCGGTCGCCCCGATCGAGGGCACGCCGGTGTCCATGATCTCGCCCACGGTCTGTTCAGGTTCGGCCGTGATGAGGCGCGTGATGTAGAGGCAGCCGAGATAGCCGCCGTCCCGGTTCACGACGAAGAGGGCATCGGTGCCTTCGGGAATCTCGCGAAGCATCCGCAGGTAGCGGAGCACGACCCCCGCGTTCACGTCGCTGCGCACCGTCAGTGTGTCGGGGTCCATGAGCCCGCCGGCGCTGTCCTCCTCGTACTCGAGGACTGCCTGGAGGCTCTGTCGGTCGCTGGCGTCCAGGGACCGCAGGACTTCCCTGGTGATGGCGTCGGGGAGTTCGGAGACCAGGTCCGCGAGGTCGTCGATATCCAGACCCGCCGCGGCGGCAACGAGCTCCGCGGAATCCATCTGCCTGATGAGGCTGTTGCGGACTTCGTCGTTGACTTCGACGAGCACGCCGCCCTCGTCCTCCAGGTCGACGAGTTCCCAGACGATCGCGCGCTGGGTGGGCGGCAGCGATTCGAGAAGATCCGCGATCTCGGCCGGGGTCAGGGCGTTGAGCAGACGCCCGATCTGGCGCATGGCCCCCTTGTCGAGCGCCTCGCGCAGCGTCTGCAGCCGCGTCGACTGGGCAAATTGCTCCGGCGCTGGGGTCATCGCGGTCTCGCGGGACGACGAGAGGAGGCGCGAGTGTAGCCGGGCCGGCAGTGGAGGTCTAACAGGGCGGCGCGTGTCGTATCAGGGGCGCTCCGGGCGTTGCCGGGTGCGGCACGCTCCCGGCCTGCGGCGCACATCGTTCATGACAGCTCGAGGTGCCGTGTCGAAATCGGCCCGTAATCCCCGGCAAGGCGTTCGGCGACGCATTCGGCGACGTAGACCGAGCGATGCTGACCGCCCGTGCAGCCGATGGCGAGCGTCAACGGCGAACGCTGCCGCCGCCTGTTCTCCCGCATTCGCTGTTCGACGAAGCGGGCGATCGTCCGCACCATGGCCTGCGCGCGCGGTTGCGCGTCGAGGAAAGCCCTGACGCGCTCGTCCTTTCCGCTGAGCGCGCGCAGCGAACGTTCCCAGTAGGGATTCGGCAGCTCCCGCACGTCGAACACGACATCGGCATCGGGCGGGCGCCGGTGCTTGTAGCCGAACGACTCGATGCGTATCGGCGTTGCGCTCGTGGCCGTGTCTACGCGAACGCTCCTAGCGGGCGACGCTCCTCGCATGGTGATCCGTCAGTTTCTCCTTGTGCCGCCTGACCTGGCGGTCGAGCTTGTCGACCAGCCCGTCGATCGCGGCATACATGTCGCCCGCCACGGAGTCCGCGTGGATCGTGACGCCCCGCAAATGAATCGTGGCTTCGGCCCTGTGAGCGAGCTTCTCGACCGTGAGGATGCAACGCATGTCGGTAAGGTGATCGAAATGCCGTTCGACCCTGGCCATTTTCTTGACCACGTAGCTGCGCATGGCGGGCGAAACGTCGATGTGATGACCGGTTACCGTTAACTGCATGTTGGCGCTCCTTGGGCCTCTCGTTCAGGGTAGTTCATCCGGCGAGCCTGCGTTGCCTGCGGTCGCTCGATGAGGGGATCTTCAGTGTTTCGCGGTACTTCGCCACCGTGCGGCGCGCGACGTGGACGCCGTCTTCGGCGAGCATTCGCGCGATCCGGCTGTCGCTGAGCGGCTTTTCCGGGTTTTCCGCGGCGACAAGCTTGCGGATCTTGGCGCGCACGGCCGTGGAAGAGCGGTCGCCCTCGCTGCCGCCGACGTGGCTCGAAAAGAAATACCTGAGTTCGAACATGCCGCGCGGCGTCAGCATGTACTTGTTGGCCGTGACGCGCGAGATCGTCGACTCGTGCATGCCGATCGCTTCGGCGACGTCGCGCAGGACCATGGGCTGCATGTGTTCGTCGCCATGCTCGAGGAACGCCGACTGGCGTTCCACGATCGTGAGCGCGACCCGCGCCAGGGTCTCGTTGCGTATTTCGAGGCTGCGGATGAGCCAGCGCGCCTCCTGAAGCTGGGTCCTGAGCACGTCGTAGTCGCTGCTGCGGCCAAGCGAGCCCGCGTATACGGGATTGACCCTGAGCCTCGGTGCGATCGAGTCGTTGAGCTCCACGACCCAACGGCCGTCGACGCGTCGGACGAATACATCGGGAACGACATAATCTGCCGCTGCTGCCTGGACCGCGGCGCCCGGGCGCGGGTGGCAGGCTCGAACGAGTAGCAGGGCATCCTTGAGTTCGCTGCCTGTCACGCGGAGTTGACGCTTGAGCGCGTCGTAGCGCTGCTCCGCCAGCAGTTCGAGATGCTCGCGTGCGATCGTGCGGGCGAGATCGAGACCCGGGACCTCCCGATCGAGTTGGTCGAGCTGCAGCAACATGCATTCGGCAACGGAGCGCGCCGCGACCCCGGCCGGGTCGAAGGTCTGCACGCGTTCGAGCATCGATTCGATCTCGGCAGGCGACGCGACGACGTCGGGCGCCAGCGTCGCGCGAATCGTCTCGAGGTCGTCGGTGACGTAGCCGTCATCGTTCACGGCATCGATGATCGCCTGCCCGATCGCCGTGCTGCGAGGGTCGAGGTTCTCGAGTTCCAGTTGCCACAACAGGTGGTCGCTGAGCGTTTCGTCGGAGCGGTCAGCATGCTCGAAAGTGGGCAGGGAGTCGCCGTGCCTGACCGTCTCCGACGGTCCTGCTCTTTGTGCGTCGTCCCAGCCTCCGGCGGCAGGCGCGTCAAGATCGGCGCCTCCGTCCGCGCCGTCGGTAGCCCCGGAGGGCGCGTCGAAGTCAAGGCCGCCGTCCGCGCCGTCGGCGGCATCCGCCGTTGCGTCCCGCTCGAAGCTTGCATCGCTGCCGCCGCCCGCGTCGCCGGCGCCGGGCGCCTCCGCGTCCGGTTCGTCGATCTCGAGCATCACGTTCTGCTCGAGCGCCTGCTGGATGCGGACCCTGAGGTCGATGATCGGCAACTGCAGCAGGTGGATCGCCTGCTGCAGTTGCGGCGTCATCTTGAGCTGCTGCGAGAGCCGCAGTTGCAGGGCCGGCTTCAGCATTCGGTCGCCCGCATGTCAGAGTGAGAAGTCCTCGCCGAGGTAGACCTCTCGTACGTTCCTGTTGGCCAGAATCTCATTCGGTGTGCCGGCGGCCATCAGTGCGCCTTCGTTCAGGATATAGGCATGCTGGCAAATTCCAAGCGTTTCGCGCACGTTGTGGTCGGTGACCAGAACGCCGATTTCGCGTTGGCTCAGTTGTCCTATGATGCGCTGGATATCGACCACCGATATCGGATCGACGCCGGCGAAGGGCTCGTCAAGCAGAACGAACTTAGGGTTGGCCGCGAGGGCCCGGGCAATCTCGACCCTGCGGCGTTCCCCGCCCGAAAGGCTCACGCCGAGACTGTCCCTGACGTGGCCGATGTGCAGTTCTTCGAGCAGTTCTTCGAGTTCGGCCTGCCGGGCGGCGCGGTTCAATCCCGAGCGGGTCTCGAGTATCGCGCGAATGTTGTCGGCAACGCTGAGCTTGCGAAACACCGATGCCTCCTGCGGCAGGTAGCCGAGGCCGAGTTGGGCGCGCCGGTGAACGGGCTGACGCGTGATGTCCTTGCCGTTGAGCAGGATGTTGCCGCGGTCGCAGCGCAGGAGTCCCACGATCATGTAGAAGGCCGTCGTCTTGCCGGCGCCGTTCGGGCCGAGCAGGCCGACAACCTCGCCGCTCTCGATCGTGAGCGTCAGTTCCTTGACGACTTCCCGCTGGCGATAGCGTTTGGCGATTCCGCGCGCCTCGAGCTTGCTCATATCGGCTCGGGCGAATCCGCTTCCGGCGTTTCCTCCTCCGCCGGCGGCACGATCAGGATCGTAAACGGTTCGCCGCAGTCGGACGTGCCTGATGCCACCTGTTCCTGGGTCAGGTCGTAGATCAGGTCGCAGCCGCGAATCTCGTTGGGACCGACGACGAGCGCCGCGTCGCCTTCCATGCGCACGGTGCCCGCGACGTTGTCGTAATGCACGCGGCTGGAGGTGCCGCGCACGCGTTCCTCACGCTGCGGCTGCGTGTCCTCGAACGTCACGGGGTCGCCCAGCAGTTCGCCCATGACGAGCTGATGCGAGTCGAAGGAAAACACGGCGCGTTCTGCCGCGATGACGGCCGATTCGATCGCGATCGTGACGTTGCCGCTGAACTCCCATTCGCTGGCCGCGAAGTCGAGACCGGAGGCCGTGGCAAGGTCGGCTTCGATGCTGAGCTCGCCCTGCGTTATGCGTACGCCCTCGATCGAGAACTCGTTCGACGCGCGGTCGATCGAGGTCGTCGTCGCTTCGAGCGAGATCGTCTGCGGAGTTTCGTCGGCCTGCCCGAGCGCCAGGCATGGCCAAAGGACACAAAGCGCCACGAGCTGGCGCCGTCGACGTGCTTCGGCAAATCGCTGCAAGCCGCGCCACGCTCCGCCGGAAACATCCGGAACTGCTCGAGACGCAATCGATATCCTTTCCATGAGCGATTGTCTTATGCGGCGAACAACTCTTCGGAGCAGTCTCATTCAGAGCGTTCCCGGGGATCGAACCGGCCATGTACGCTTGAAAGTTCGAGCCTGTCGTCCTTGAGGTCGGCGGACAGTCCGTTCGCTTCGAGCCGGTTGCCGTCGAACGACAGGATCACCGGTGAATCGGTAGTCGCCGTATATCGCTCCGGTTCCAGTAGCAGCCGGTCCGCTTCGATCACGACTTGCCTCGACGGTTCCTCGGCGGCGCTCGTCACGCGGATGTTCCCGCGCAGATTGAGCCAGGACCGGTCACTCGGAGCGGTGGCCCGCTCGGCCTCGACGAGCCACGCGACGGCTTCGCTGTCCCGGTATTGCACGCGGACATCGCTGAGTTCGAGCTCGCGCTCGCTGCCGGATTCCTCGACCCGGCCGGCAACGATGCGAAACATGACGGCGCCCGCGTCGTCCGTGCCGAGGAGCGTCACATCCTCGAGGTAGTAGCCCGGAGGCGCATCTGCGGGGGGCCCGGCGGGTCGTTGATCTGCGGCATCCGGGCGACTCGCGAGCCACGTCACGAGGGCTGCCGTGCACAGCACGACGTAGACGGCAGAGTTTCGGGCATTGAAGTGCATGTCGCGTGGGGCGTTACGCAGCACCGGCTTGCGATGTCAGCTTCGATTGTACGCCATGCCGCCCGGTGGACCGGAACGACTGAGCGCATGTGCCGGAAAGCGCCAGGCCGCTGAATTTGCGGTGCGCTGCGCTCGCGCCCGGTCAGCCGTCCTCGGCGAGGCGAACCGGCGCTCCACGCCGCGCGGCGCTCACGGCGTACTGATAGACTACACGCCGGTCGCCGGCAGGCGCGATCCGGGCGGAAGAGGCGGTGAATCCAAACGACATAGCGAAGATGATCGAGCAGGCGATCGAGGGCGCGCGCGCCGAGGTCAGCACCGACGGACAAGGCCACTACGAAGCCTTCGTGGTCAGTGAGCTTTTCGCCGGCAAGCGAAGCGTTCAACGCCACCGCATGGTTTACGGCGCGCTCGGCAGCTACGTCGGCAACGAGATTCATGCGCTGGCCGTAAGGACGTTCACGCCCGAGGAATGGGAGTCCAGGGCGAGCTGATTCGGACCGTCTCGTGGACAAGCTCGAAATCACCGGTGGCATCCCGCTCGACGGCGAGGTTGCGATTTCCGGGGCGAAGAACGCCGCGTTGCCCATTCTTGCGGCGACCCTGCTGGCCGACGGGCCGGTGACTCTCGCCAACGTACCGCATCTCAACGACGTGACGACGACGGTCAGGCTGCTGCGCCGCATGGGCGTGGAGATCACGTTCCACGACGGCAAGACCATCGAAATCGACGCTCGCAACGCATCGCGCTTCGTCGCACCGTACGACCTCGTCAAGACGATGCGGGCGTCGATTCTCGTACTCGGGCCGCTCGTCGGCCGGTTCGGTCATGCCGAGGTGTCGCTGCCCGGCGGCTGCGCGATCGGCTCGCGCCCGGTCAACCTGCATGTCGGAGGGTTGCGGGCGATGGGTGCGGAGATCTCGATCGAAAACGGCAACATTCGCGCCCGCACGAAGCGTCTGCGCGGCGCCCGGCTCGTGCTGGAGACCGCGACGGTCACCGGCACCGAAAACCTCATGATGGCCGCCGCCTGCGCGAAGGGCGAAAGCGTCATCGAGAACGCCGCGCGCGAACCGGAAGTCGTCGACCTGGCCGATTGTCTGGTCGCGATGGGCGCCCGAATCGAGGGTGCGGGCACCGACACCATCCACGTGCAGGGCACGGACCGGCTGACCGGCGCCGAGCACCACGTCATGCCGGACCGCATCGAGACCGGGACCTATCTCGTTGCCGGCGCGATCACCGGCGGACGCGTCACGGTGAAAAAGACGCGCCCGGAACATCTCGATGCCGTACTGCAGAAACTCGAAGAGGCCGGGGCCGGGATCGACCTCGGCGAGACGTCCGTGACGCTCGACATGCGCGGCCGCCGCCCGCGCGCCGTCGACATCAAGACGGCGCCGTACCCGGCTTTCCCGACCGACATGCAGGCGCAGTTCTGCGCGCTCAACGCGGTCGCCGACGGCGCCTCCGCGATTACCGAGACGATCTTCGAGAACCGCTTCCAGCACGCGCTCGAACTGCAGCGCATGGGCGCGAAACTCCGGATCGAAGGCAACACCGTCATCTGCCACGGAGTCGACGCGCTGGCCGGCGCGCCCGTCATGGCGACGGATCTTCGGGCATCGGCTTCGTTGGTGCTGGCCGGCGCCGCCGCCCGCGGCACGACCATCATCGACCGCATCTACCACATCGATCGCGGTTACGAGTGTATCGAGGAGAAACTCGCGCAACTGGGCGCGGCGATCAGGCGGCTGGCGAGCTAGCGGTCTGCGCTGACCCGTCCGGACGCGCACGCTGCGGCTTCAGGCCATCCGCACCCAACGCAGCAGCGTCCTGAGGTTCGGCGGCTTGCCGTGCATGAGCAAGCCGATGCGGAACACCTTGGCGGCCACCCACACCGCGCCGACCACCGAGGCGGCGCCGATGCCGATCGAGAGCCAGACCTGCCACAATGGCGGCGGCTGGGTCGAGGCCATCCTGAGCAGCATGCCGAACACGTTGATCAGCGGGAGGAAGCTCGCCACGATCGAGAGCGTCGAGTCGGGATCCCTCGAGATCACGGGCCAGAGCAGCCACGGAGTCATGAGGATCAACATCAGCGGCATCTGCAGTTGCTGCGCTTCGCTCATCTCGTTGACCGCCGACCCGATCGCGAGCATCAGCGACCCGACCATGAAGAAGCCGATCAGGAAGAAGATCATGAGGTAGAAGATCAGCCAGGGATCCAGCAGGCCGAACAGGGAAAACGACGTCAGCACGACAAGACCCACCCCGATGTAAAGCGCCATCGTGACCAGGCTGATCGCCACGCCGCCCAGCAGCTTCCCGGCCATGAGCTGCATCGGCGAGACCGCGGACAACAGGACTTCGACGACGCGGCTCGACTTCTCCTCGATCGTCGAGGTCAGCATCGTGCCGCTGCCGGTCATGATGCCCATGAACAGCAGCATCATGAATCCCATCGGCAACAGGAAGTTGAATCCGGGCAGGGTGCGCTGCTCGCCGTCCGGGCCGACCGTGATCGACGCCGGCGGGGACACCCGCAGAACGGCTTCGACAGCCTCCCTGTCGAGCGACTGCCGGGCGACGCGCGCGGCGACGATCGCTTCCTGAACGCTGCTGTGTATGAAGCCGAGATCGCGGTCGTCGAGGTTGGGCGCGACGTAGAGATCGTACGTTCCGAACTCCAGTTCGCCGCCCGGCGCCGCGACCGCGTCGTCGTGAATCACGATCAGGGCGGTGTGCCGCAGGCCGTCGGTTTCTCCGTTCAGCCAGGCCTTTTCGGCTTCGATGTCCGCATCGGGCGGCAGTTCGACCAGGCGGACGTCGGGGGCCGGTCCGAGTTGCTCGAACATCGACCGCGCCATGTCCACTTGCGCAACGTCCCGAACCGAGTCGGGTATCTGCTCCAGAGCGGCGCGGCGCTGCTCGAACCGCCGCTCGGCTATGGCCTCCGGGTCGAGCGCCAGGCGCAGTTCGGGCAATACGGCTCCGGTCGGATCGATGATTGCGTAGCCGCCTTCGATCTGGAAGTCGCTGCCGTCCAGGAGTCGCGGCAGCAGGGTGCCCGACAGGACCAGGATGAGCGGAAAGATCAGAAGCCCGATGATGAAGCCCTTGGTCATCGCGACGGCCACGAAGTCGCGCAGCGCGATCTGCATGATGCGTTTCATGCCGTTGCTCCGGTCGTTGCAGCATCGCGCAGTTGCGCCCGCAGACTGTCCGTATCCGCGGCGGACGCGCTGTCGGTCACCAGCCCTATGAACACGTCCTCGAGCCGGGGACGGGACAACTCGATGCGCGCCGCCGGCACCGCGGCCATGATCCGGCGCATGGCCAGGGCCGGGTCCGTGTCCGTCCGGAGCAGGATTTCAAGCCCGCGCTCACCCTGGGCTACGTCTTCGACTTCCTGCATCGCCGCGAGCATCCTGGTGTCGGCCGCGGGATCGAGCGGTTCGAACTGAACGCTGCGGGGGTCGAATCGACTGCGAATGCCCGGCAGGGAATCGTCGAGAACCTTCCGACCCTTGTGCACCATGACGACATGCTCGCAGATCTCCTCGGCCTGCGGCATGACGTGAGTGGAAAACAGTATCGTCGTGCCGCGTGCGTGCTCTTCGAGGATCAGGCTGCGAAGCATTCGCATGCTGACGGGATCGAGGCCGCTGAACGGCTCGTCGAGGATCAGCAGTTCGGGTTCGTGAAGCACGGCCGAGACGAACTGAACTTTCTGGGACATTCCCTTCGAAAGCTCGTCGCAGCGCTTCGATTCGATCCCGGGGAGCCCGACGCGCTCGAGCCAGCCGGAGATTCGCCGGTCGAGTCCCGGTCCGTCGATGCCCTTCAGGCGACCCACGTAGCGCAGGAAGGGGCGAACCTTCATTTTCCTGTACAGGCCGCGTTCCTCGGGCAGGTAGCCGATCCGGTCCTTGGCCTGGAGTGCGGAGGCGCGGCCCAGCACCGCGACCTCTCCGGAATCCGGAAAGAGAATGGACATGATCATGCGGATCGTGGTGGTCTTGCCCGCGCCGTTGGGTCCGATGAACCCGTAGAGACCGCCTGTCGGCACCGTCAGGTCCAGGCTGTCGACGGCCCGCATGTCGCCGAAGGTCTTGGTGACGCCTCTCAGGCGTATCGCGCTGTCCATGGCTCTGTCACGTCCTTGTGTATTTCCTGCCGATACTGATCGGCCCGCTCAACTCCCGTCCTGCGCCGGGCGTTCCTCGAGCACGGCGACCGTGTCTATCACACGGCCGTCAAGCCGTCGCCCGCGCAGTTCGATGCGCTCGCCGGGCTGCGTGCCCGCGACGACGTTCATCGCCTGCTGTCCATTGAAGACGCGCTGCCCGGCGACATGGGTCAGGATGTCGCCGGGGCGCAGTCCCGCCAGCAGCGCCGGACCTGTCGCCGAACGTATCTGCACGGCGGACCCATCGATCCCGAGTATTGCCATATCGCGGCTCGAGAGATCGTCGACGTCGACGCCGAGATAGCCGCGAATGACCCGGCCATGTTCGATCAGTTGGGCCATGACCCCCCGGACGAGGTTGACGGGGATCGCGAAACCGATGCCTTCCGGCGGTGTCTGATCGCGCGCTGCGGTGCTCGTGACCGCCGTGTTGACGCCGACGAGCTCGCCCTGGCTGTTGACCAGGGCGCCGCCGGAGTTGCCGATGTTGATTGCCGCATCGGTCTGGATGAAATCCTCGAACTCGGCCACGTTGAGCTGGCTGCGGCCCGTCGCGCTCACAATGCCCATCGTGACCGTCTGGCTCAGGCCCAGCGAATTCCCGATCGCGAGAACGACTTCTCCGACCTGAAGTTCATCCGACCGGCCGAGTGTGATGCTCGGCAGATCGGGGAGATCGATCCTGAGCAGCGCGAGCTCCGTCTCGGGGTCGGTCCCGACGATCTCCGGCGCCGCCACGCGGCCGTCGGCGAGCTGAACGCGAATCTCGTCAGCGCCCCGGATCACATGCCAGTTCGTGACCAGATAGCCTTCCTGATCGATGACGACGGCCGAGCCGAGAAACCCGCCCCTGAGCGCTCGGCCGATACCGATGCCGGGTGCGGTCAGCGTGCGTTCCGTGTAGATGTTCGCAACTGCGGGCGAGCTTGCCGCGACCGCGTCGGCGAAGCTCGCGACGGGCGTACCCGGGGATTCGGCCGGCGGAGCGACGAGATCCGGCTTGACGAGCACGACCAGAAACGCGACGGCAAGTCCCACGGTAATTGACCGTGCGACGAAGCTCACAGCGCTCCAGCGGGTCGAAGTCTGGTTCATGATCATTCGGTTCGGCGGTCCCGAGCGCCCTCGGCACTTGTCGAGCCGCCTGCGATCCACAGGGTACAGACTCTATCGCAGATTGGCCCTTCCGGGGTGTTTCCAGGGCCGTTTTCCTGTCCTGAAACTCCCGGGGGCGCTGTGGTCAAGGTCTTCGGCCCGCGTGTATAATCCGCCGCCGCGACGAGTCGGACGACGTAGCGCTCGCGCCGGGCGCGGATTGCCATCACCACAATAGATCACGGAGTTACTTGACCCCGAGAGGCGGTCGCCGGCCGCCCTCTCCGTGCAGGAGTGGTCCATGACCGAGAGCCAGAGACTCACGAGGCGACACTTTCTGACCGCCGCCACGGCCGTCACTGGCGGGGTGGGGGCCGTTGCCGCCGCCGTGCCCTTCGTTGCCTCGTTTCGCCCGAGTGCCCGGGCACAGGCGCTCGGCGCCCCGGTCGAGGTCGACGTCAGCAAGCTCGAGCCCGGTGCGCTGATGAAGGTCGAGTGGCGCGGTCGGCCGATCTATGTCGTGCACCGCACCGAGGCAATGCTCGGCGTGCTTGGCCGCGACGTCGAGCTCCTCGCAGACCCCGATTCGGCCGATTCCATTCAGCCCGGATACGCGCGCAACGATCACAGGAGCGTCCGGCCCCGCATTCTCGTCGTCGAGGGCGTGTGCACGCATCTGGGGTGTGCGCCGTTGCCGCGGTTCGAGGTCGCTCCCGCGGATCTCGGCGCCGACTGGGGGGGTGGATTCTATTGTCCCTGCCACGGTTCGACGTTCGACCTCGCCGGGCGCGTATTCGCAGGCGTACCCGCGCCGACGAACCTGCCGGTACCGCCGTACCGCTACGTCGACGACGGCACGATACTCATCGGTGCGGACACCGGGAGCGTCTAGGTGGCGAGCGCGGCACCGGAGCTGAACCGCCGGCCTGGCAGACGATTCGACGCTTTGGTCGCGTGGGTCGATGCCCGTTTTCCGATGACGCGGCTCCTCAGGGAGCACGCCACGCAGTACTACGCGGCGAAGAATTTCAATTTCTGGTACGGCTTCGGCGTGCTTGCGACGGTCGTGCTGATCATGCAGTTCGTCACGGGCATTTTCCTGACGATGAACTACAAGCCGTCCGCAGAGGAGGCGTTCGCCTCGGTCGAATACATCATGCGGGATGTCGACTGGGGCTGGCTCCTGCGCTACCTGCACTCGACGGGGGCTTCGGCCTTCTTCATCGTCGTCTACCTGCACATGTTCCGCGGGTTCATGTACGGGTCGTACAAGCGGCCGAGAGAACTCGTCTGGCTGATCGGCATGTTCATCTACCTCTGCCTCATGGCGGAGGCCTTTTTCGGCTACCTGCTGCCCTGGGGCAACATGTCCTACTGGGGCGCGCAGGTCATCGTGTCGCTCTTCGGGGCTGTACCGGTCGTCGGCGAGGGCATCGCCGAATGGATCCGCGGCGACTTCTACATCTCGGACATCACGCTCAACCGGTTCTTCGCGTTCCACGTCATCGCGATGCCGCTGATCCTCCTGGTCCTCGTGGTCGTTCACATCATGGCCCTGCACGAGGTCGGCTCCGGCAATCCTGACGGCATCGAGATCAAGGAGCACAAGGACGCTGGCGGGAAGCCGCTCGACGGCGTCGCGTTTCATCCCTATCACACGAGCAAGGACCTCGTGATCATCATCGTGTTCTTCATCATCTTTTCGGCGGTGGTGTTCTTCGCGCCGGACATGGGCGGCTATTTTCTCGAACACGCGAACTTCGAGCCGGCGAATCCCTTGCAGACGCCCGAGCATATTGCTCCCGTGTGGTACTTCACGCCGTTTTACGCGATCCTGCGCGCCGTTCCCGACAAGCTGTTCGGTGTGGTCCTCATGGGCGGCGCCGTGCTCCTGCCGGTGTTCATGCCGTGGCTCGACCGCTGCCGCGTGAAGTCGGTTCGCTACCGAAGCTGGATCTACAAGACGGCGCTCGGCATCTTCGCCGTGAGCTTTCTGGCGCTGGGCTGGCTCGGCCTGCAGCCCGCCACCGGACTCTATACGACGTTCTCGAGAATCTTTTCGGTGCTCTACTTCGGCTTTTTCATCCTGATGCCGTTTTACACCAGCTACGAGAAGACGAAGCCGGTGCCGATCCGGGTGACGAAATGAGCGGCGGCAATCGGTGGCGGGAGTCCCGCGCCGCGGCGAGACCGGCGCGGCGCACGGCCGGACTCCTGGCCGTCATGGCTGTTTCGATGTTCGCCGCAACCGCGTCGGCACAGCACGAGGCAACACTCGAGCCTGCGGGCAACGATGTCGCCGACACGGCTTCGCTGCAACGCGGCGCAATGTACTTCGTCAACTACTGTCTGGGTTGCCACTCGGCCCAGTACGTGCGCTACAACCGCCTGGCCGAAGACCTGCAGCTCACCGAAAACCTGGTCGTGCAGAACCTCATGTTCACCGGCGAGCAACCCTTCGACACGATGACCAATTCGATGCGCCCGGAAGATTCCGTCCGCTGGTTCGGTATCGCTCCGCCGGATCTGTCGCTGATCGCCCGCAGCCGCGGCACCGACTACGTCTATACTTTCCTGAGAAGCTTCTACGAGGCGCCTGCAAGCCCGACGGGCGTCGACAACGTCGTGCTTCCGAATACCGCCATGCCCCACGTCCTGTGGGAATTGCAGGGAATCAACCGGGCAGTTTTCGAGGCCGACGAGGCGCACGACGGCGAGGAGGTCTTTCGCCGTTTCGAGCAGGTCAGCGCCGGCCAGCTCGGTACCCAACAATACGACCAGGTCGTTCGGGATATCGTGAATTTTCTCGATTACATCGGCGACCCGACGCAACTCGCCCGGGAAGCGCTGGGTGTTCGCGTCATCGCCTTTCTGCTGGTATTCCTCGTAATCGCCTGGCTGCTGAAAAGAGAAATCTGGAAGGACGTAACATAGTCCCTGTCCGTTCCGGCAAATGAGGGGGAGACTTGTATGGCGGTAATTTCCAACCGTCGCTCGGTAATGACGTTGTTCTCCAGTCCGACCGACGCGTGGAGCCATCGCACCCGTCTCGTGCTCGCCGAGAAGAACATCAGTATCGACATCGCGGACGTCGAGGGCGGCAACCTGCCCGAGGATTTGCTGGATCTGAATCCCTACAACAGCGTGCCGACCCTCGTCGACAGGGATCTGGTTCTCTACGATTCCCGCGTCATCATGGAATACCTCGATGAGCGCTTCCCTCATCCGCCGCTCATGCCCGTCGATCCCGTGACCCGCGCACACTTTCGACTGGCGCTGTTCCGGATCGAGAAGGACTGGTACAGGCGCGCGGCGGGGATCGCAGCGGCCCGCGACCGAAAATCAGTGGCCGCAGACGTCAAGGCGCTCGAAGAGAGCATCCTGTCGAGCGCCGACATATTCCTGGCCAAGCGCTTCTTTCTGAGCGACGAATTCTCCCTCGTGGACTGCACGATCGCCCCCGTCCTCTGGCGCCTGCCGTTGTTCGATATCGCGCTGCCCAACCGGGCGCGGCCGATCCAGCGTTACATGGACGAAGTGTTTTCCAGGGCGTCGTTCCAGGCGAGCCTCACGGAGCTTGAGCTCGAGATGCGGCAGTAGTGGCCGCGAAGCCTGTGCCGCTGTACCTCGCGGCTGCAGATCCGCTTTGATCCGCCCTTGCAGCGATCGATGAAAACCACGCAACGGCCCTACCTGATCCGCGCGATGCACGACTGGATGGTCGACAATGGGTTCACGGCTCACCTCGTCGTGAGCGCAACGGCGGACGGGCTCGTCGTTCCCGAAGGACACGTCAGAGATGGCAAGATCGTTTTGAACGTCAGTCAGGCGGCGACTCGCGACCTCGTTCTCGGCAACGAGGAGATCACGTTCGAAACCCGTTTCGACGGTGAACCCTGGCGTCTGAGCATCCCGGTCGACGCGGTGCTCGGCATCTACGCACGCGAGACCGGGCAGGGAATGATTTTCCCGGATGAGAACACGCCGCCCGAAGACGATTCGCCGCAACCGCCGCCCGGCGCGGGCCGGCCGCAGCTCAAGATCGTCAAGTAGCGGCGCCGCAGGAGGATGCCTCCTCCCGCCCGCACAGTGCCTCTTGAAACCGTGCAGCTCGAGGTGGGCTACGGGGTGGACTCCTCCCGTCCGCAGAGCGCCTCGTCGATCGCATCGCACAGGCAATGGATGATGAGCAGGTGGACCTCCTGTATTCGGCAGGTGCGCTCCGCCGGCACCCTGAGTTCGATGTCGGCATCGGCAAGATCGGCGGCGATCGTACCGCCGTCGCGTCCCGTCAGAGCGACCACCGCGACGCCCTGCTCCTGCGCCGCGCCGACGGCCCGCCTGACGTTTTCGGAGTTGCCCGACGTCGAGATCGCGAGCAGCACGTCGCCGGGCCGGCCGAGCGCGCGAATCTGCTTCGCGAAAATCTCCGCGTAGTCGTAATCGTTGCTTATGGACGTCAGGGTCGAGCTGTCCGTCGTCAGCGCGATGGCCGGCAGCGCCGCTCGTTCGCGCTCGAACCGGTTCAGCAGTTCCGACGAAAAATGTTGCGCGTCGGCAGCCGAGCCGCCATTGCCGCAGCTCAGGATCTTGCCGCCTTCGGAAAGGCTGACCGCCATCCTGCTGCCGGCGGCCGAGATCGCCGGCGCAAGCGCGGCCGAAGCCTCCTTGACCGCAAGGCTTTCGCGAAAGTGATCGAGTACCCGCTCGTCCATGGATCGGGCATTCTACCCGCAAGCGAGGGTACGGACGCTTGGCACTTGTTCGACCTCAATCTCGGCGCGCCGTCTTGGCACGGCTCGAATCGGCGTTGAGCCGCTGTAGGGTATCCTTGGCTCACGCCGAAACGACGACGCTCCAACGGTTGGTACGCAACCGCCCCTCCGGCCTGCCGCGAACTCATGGGGTGGTGCGCTGGCGATCGCTTGAAACCCTCGCGCGCAGGTTTGCGCGCGCGGAGCCTACATGGATGTATTCACGGCGTGTTTCAAGCGACCGCCAGCGCACCT